>NZ_JBGMUT010000003.1:303797-447017 GCF_041448735.1 Serratia odorifera
TCGGGCTTCCAGATTGATCATGGTTGCCGACCAGGCAGTGCTCCGTTGTCCTGCAAGCAGGGAGATATCCATCTGTGCCCTCGTTAACGATCTGTGACAGTGCTGGGCAAAAGCATATAACAACGTTTAGGCACTTGCATGTGCGCTTGCCGCACTGGCGAGGAGCATGGCACAGGTTTGGCAGCGGAGAAAAGTTTTATAGCGGGTAATCACCATGGTCGGTAATACACTATCGGTGTGATGCATCTGGGCAAGCGGATAAAACGCCCTGCTAGCGCTGGCTAGCCGGGCGGTTAGCGTAGCCGTGCGGTTATTCAAACAGCTGCGCCAGACTTTCCGGCACCGACGGGCGGCCATTGACCAAACAGGTGGCGACAAATACCGCTTCGGCGTAGACCACATTATTCACCAGAATTTGCTGCTCGAAGTTCACCCGGTTGCGTTTTTCACTTTTTACCGGTTTGCAGGTGACCACCATGCTGTCGCCGGCCTTCAGGCTCTTCTTAAACTTGAGCGAATACTCCAGCAGCATATGGACGCGGCCCTGCTTGAATTCCTCCTCGATATCCAGCCCCAGCGCTTCTGCCATAAACGCATGGCGCGCCCATTCAAGGTAGAAAGGGTAATAGAGGCCGTCTACCACGCCTTGAAAATCGACATGCCTGGGATCAACGTCATAGTTTTTGCTAAACATAAGTTATTTATTCCTATCGATATTTGCCGGGGCATTAGTTGCAGCGCTTAACGTTAACGCATTTATAAGGTTTTAACCAAACAATGTTGACGCTAAGGGGAGGGCACGCTCTTCCCGGGCGCACTGCCGGATGATGAGCCTCTGGCAAACGGCCTTTCACCCGGGGAGGGTTGGTACCGGCTCATGGCAATCAGACCGCGATAGGCGGATAACGCTTGCCGCAGGGGTCAATGAAAGGGATTTTTAGTTGGAATAATAGCGTGGGGGGCGCTAAATCAGCGTTGTAGCCCCAACTGGGCAAAGTGCGAATGACGCGGTTAACGGTAATTTTTATTTTAACACTATTTTTATATTTTTAATGGTGTTTGAAAAGCAATTCCCTGGTGCCAAATGTTATTTTTGTTAGCTGTTTCGTAAAAAATTACTTTCGATAACGCTAATGGCAGAGCTGTTGTTGGTAAAATAGTGGAATAAAGTATAACGGGTGGAGATATTTAATCTTTCCTTAATATTGCTGGCATGGCTGTAAACGGTTTTAACACTCAGGGTGTGTTTCTTGGCAATTTGATTGGTGCTCATGCCACGCATGATTTCGCGCATTACGCGCATTTGCGCCTCGGTAATATTAATGTTTTTTATGATGGTTGCATAATGCTCCGCGCAACTGCGCAAACGGCCTGAGCCTATTGCTGTGTTTATCTTATGCAGGATTTCCTCAAGGGCGCTGTTGCTATCGATATAATCATCACCAAGATGATGGGGCATTTTACTCCTGATGGGATCGGCAATGAAAATGCAGCGACGGTGGGGAAACAGTGTCTTTAGGGTTTTCAGCCGTAATACCAATTCTATCAATGATAGGTCATATCGGATGTCTATGATTAAAAGTTCGGCTGTCGGGGGGATGGTGACCGGCTGTGAGCCGATAAGTTGGCGTATGGCAACCCTGGTGAAATGGCACGGTGTTATTACATGGCAGCTTTTCATAATTGAACCCTTGGCAGGGAATGGAGAATTGACATGTTTTCCATAAATTAGCGCTATCCTTTAGTGAATGAATGATGGCATATAACAGCATAATTAATGGGCGTTATTAATGGGAATGGCGGAGCGATGCTGTAGGGAAAGGATTCAGCGCTAACGGCTTGTCAGCAATGGAATTGTACGGTGATAAATGCGCGATTTTCAGCATCGCGCAAAGGGTATAAAAAATGTTAAATCTGCAGGAGGTTGTTAGGTGATACGCTCTTTCATCGGCACAGGGGAATAGCATTTCCTCTGCTTGTCATCCATGCCTTACAAATTCCCTCATATTATCCGATTCACAATTTTTAACCTTTTGCTACGCTGCCAAGGCGATTAACGTCCAAAGAGACCTGTCGCATCACTATCTTCGACAACCTTTTAATTTTATCACCAGGAAGAAAATGATCGGCATAATTATCACTTTCAGCATAATCTGCGTTCTTTGCGTATTCAGCGCATTCAGCTTTTGGCGGCATACAAAATTACGCCAAAGGACAAGACTCTATTCGTACAAATAAATCAGGTCTTGGCGCCAGCATGCGGTGGCCCGCTGCCGGTTGCCAGTCCAATGGCTTTATCTTTTCTACTAAAATGGCGTGATGTGACTTCGTAAGCCGGCACAAGTGCCGGTTTTTCTTATTACTTGAGCATTGATAAAGCTGGTGTGCGGAAAGTTGGTAAAAAGGATCTCGCTGTTTTCAACGCAACGATACCCATCGCGTGTGGTTTATACTATTTTGATTACCTGGCGAAACGGGAGTTAAACACCAGCATGGCATCCATCTTTATCATTGACGATCACCCGGTAGCCCGCCTCGCGGTACGTATGTTGCTGGAAAACGCCGGGCATCAGATAGTGGGCGAAGTCGACGACGGGCTGCGGGCTTTACAACATATTCGCAACATGCAACCCACGCCAGACATTGTAGTCGTCGATCTGGACATTCCGGGCTTAAGCGGCATTGAGCTAATGGAGAAGCTGCGCCACGGCGGTTTTGACGGCGGGCTGCTGGTGCTGACCGGCCGCGACGACGACCACTACGTCAGCCGCTGTCAAGGTGCGGGTGCGGATGCCTTTGTCAGCAAGCGCAACAACCTTGAGGAACTGGCCGACGCGGTGCGTGCCATTGAACGCGGTTATGGGTATTTCCCGCTCAAGCGTCAGGCGCACGGTGCACCGTCAATGTTTACACCCGATAGCGAGGTGATAGCCGGGTTGTCCAACCGCGAGCTGCAGGTGCTGCAACACCTGGCGCGTGGGGTGAGGGTGATTGATATTTCCCAGCAGATGCACATCAGCACCAAGACCGTCAGCACCTACAAACGGCGCATCTTTGAGAAAGTGGGGGTGGATTCGACGCTGGCGCTGGTGGATTTTGCCCGCCGCCATAACCTGGACGTCTAACGTGCAGGCCCTGTTCCGCGCGCTGCTGTTAGCGCTGCTGACGCTGAGCCTGGCGCCGACGTATGCCGATGCGCCGGCGCAACCTCTGCTGATCAACAGCCGAGAAAGCTATTCGCCAACGGCGTTTCATTTGGACGACCGGGTGTGGCGCTGGTTGGGGAAAAAGTATGCCATCAACGTCGCCGTTTGGCGTCCGTCGATCCCGCCGCTGGACATTTTTACCGATGAGGGGCGTTTCGAGGGCATCACCGCTGACTATGTGCTGTTGATTTCGCAGTATCTCGGGCTGCGCGTCAACGTGCATGAATACCCCAGCCGTGACGCTGCCATCGCCGCTCTGCGCAAGGGGGCCGTCGATCTGGTAGTGGACTCTTCCGGCAAGATGTTTCCGCTGGACAACGGGCTGGAGATGTCTGACCCACTGATCGGCGACAACCCGGTGCTGGTGCATGCATACCGCCGCGATAATACCCCTTCCCACTATCAGCAAGGCATGCAACTGGCGGTCTCGCGCTGGTACTACGACCATGACTGGCTGCAGCAACGCTTCCCCGGTGCGCACATCGTGCGTTTCGACTCCGACGATGAGGCGCTGTCGTCGGTGGCCTTTGGCGACAGCGATTTTTATATCGGCAGCCTGGTCACCACCACTTACCTGATCGACCGCAACTACAGTTCCTACCTGGAAATACAAACCAGTTATCCAGAGCGTGATACCGGCAGCCGTCTACTGCTGCGCAAGGATCAGCATATGCTGCTAGACAGCATCAATCGGGTACTGGCGGTCATTCCCGACAGCCAGCATCAGGTGATCCTGCAGCAGTGGGGCGAACGGGCCGATCTGTGGCGGGTGCGCAAAGAAATCGCCTTCAGCGCTCAAGAGCAAAAATGGCTGGCGGCCAATCCGACCATCAAGGTATCGGTCAATGAATTCTATGCGCCCTTTACCATGATCGATGCCGACGGCAATTTTTACGGCGTTACCGCCGACGTGTTGCGCTTGATTGAATTGCGCAGCGGGCTGAACTTTCAACTGATGTCGGCCGGGGCGGTGGACGCGATGATGGAGCAGGTCGCCGACGGTGAAGCCGCGTTTGTCGGCGCCCTTAGCGCCAGCGGGGAACGTAGCCAAAAGTTACTGTTTTCCCGCCCCTATTTCAGTTCGCCGTTTGTGCTGGTGGTCAAGGCCGGCCGTGAGCAGGGGCGTCCGCTGGTGGCCGGTGAGCGGGTAGCACTGGTAAAGGGGAATGAACTGCGGCGCGACTTGCAGGCGCGCTATCCGGGTATCGAGATCGTTGACGCGCCCAACGCCAACCTGGCGATGCAGTGGGTGGACGAAGGCAAAGTGGATGCGACGGTGAACACCCTGTTTGGTTCGTCCTATATGATCGGCCACTATTTCAAAGATCGCCTGAAAGTGGCGGAGCGCGTCGGCAAGGATGTGGCGGCGATCCGTTTTGCCGTTGGGCGCGATCGGCCGGAGTTATTGAGCATTCTCAACAAGTCGCTGGAGAGCATCAGCCCTAACAATATGTCTGCCATTCTGAGTAAATGGCAAACCCGGCCGGACGTGCAGCTTAACACCTGGCAGCTGTACCGTACCCAGTTCTGGTTGCTGGCTGGCGGCGGCGGTGCGCTGGTGCTGACCTCGCTGCTGTGGATCTTTTACCTGCGGCGTGAGGTAGCCGCGCGCCACAAGGCGCAACAGGGATTGCAGTCGCAGCTGATGTTCAATGAAACCCTGCTCAACAGCGTGCCGATCCCGTTGTATGTGGTCGATCGCCACGGTGAACTGGTGATGTCCAACCCGGCGTGGCGTAATTTCTTCCACGGCGAGGCGCGTGAAACAGGGCTATGCGGCCCGCAGCACGTCGCCAGTCCGTTGCATCAGGTCTGGCAGACGGCGGCGGAGCGATTGCTCGACCAGCACAACCCACATCACAGCCACACCGACACCGTCGATATTTTTGACGGCGAGCGCCAGCGTACGGTGGTGCACTACGCGGTCACCTACGCCCGGTCGGATGCGCATGTCGACGGGCTGATCTGTGCCTGGATGGACATCACCGAGCACCAGGCGCTGGCCAAGGCACTGCATGACGCGCGCGAAAACGCCGAACAGGCTAACCGCGCCAAGAGCACCTTCCTGGCAACCATGAGCCATGAAATCCGCACCCCGGTCAGCGCCATCATCGGCCTGCTGGAGCTGGCGGTAAAAACCTCTGACCAGGCCCGCGACCGCGAAGATCCGGTGCGGGTGGCCTGGGAATCGGCGCGTTCGCTGATGGGGGTCATCGGTGACATTCTGGATATGGCGCGCATCGAGTCCGGCCGGCTGGAGCTGTCGCCGGAATGGCTGCGCACTACCGAGCTGCTGCCGCCGGTGGTGCGGGTGTTTGAGGGATTGGCGCGGCAGAAAGGGCTGCGGCTGCGCAGTTCGCTGCCCACGCAACTGCCGTACGAAATCTTTGTCGATCCGCTGCGCATCCGCCAGGTGATTTCCAACCTGGTCAGCAATGCGGTGAAGTTCACCGAACAAGGCGGTATTGATATCGATCTGGATCTCGCCGCGCTGCCTGACGGCCGCGCGCAGCTCAACATCAGCGTGCAGGATAGCGGGCGTGGGATTAGCGAGGCAGAGCAGCAGGATATTTTCGACCCCTGGGTGCAGGCGAAAAACGGCAGCGTGACCGGAGGATCCGGGCTGGGGCTGGCGATCTGCGCGCAACTGGTGAACATGATGGGGGGCGAGATCGCGATGAGCAGTCGCCCAGCGCAGGGAACCCGGGTCAGCTTCAGCATCCCGGTGGATCAACACCATGAGCGGCCGATCGGCGCAGTGCTGCAAGCGCCGGAACCCGTGGTGCGTCACGTCGCGCTGCGTATCTTGATCGTTGACGATCATCCGGCCAATCGCCTGTTGTTGCGCCGCCAGCTTGGCCACCTGGGTCATCAGGTGACCGAGGCGCAGGACGGCGAGCAGGGCTGGATGCTGTGGCAGCAGCAACGATTCGAACTGGTGATCACCGACTGCAGCATGCCCGGCATGGACGGCCTGGCATTGACGCGGCTGATCCGCCAGCATCAGACTCAACCCACCATCGTCATGGGGCTGACGGCCAATGCCTGGCCGGAGGAACGCCAGCGCTGCCAGCAGGCCGGCATGGACGATTGCCTGTTCAAGCCGCTGCAGTTGCAGCAGTTGCAGAGCATACTGGCCGACGCGGCGCAGCGCCTGCATCCACAGCTGGCAACGGCAGCGGCCGCGCAGGGCGTTGCGCTGGAAGCGCTGGTAAACTATCAGGGCCTGCGCAACTTGACCCAGCATGACGATCGGCTGATGGGGGAGCTGTTAAGCGCCACCCTCAACGGCAATCGGGCGGACTTGCAGGCGGCAGATCAATGCCTGGCAACAGAAGCGTGGCTGGCGTTGGCGAAGCGTATTCACAGCATCTCCGGGGCGGTGCAGATCGTTGGCGCGCAGCAGGTGGCCGAATGCTGTATCCGGCTTGAGCGGTTGTGTCAAAAAGAACCGTTGGAGCTGGAGGCGATCCGCCAGCAGTGGCAGGCGGTACGGCGGAGCGTCGACACGCTGAACCAGGCGATCGAGGCCTGGCTGGCGGCGCGCTGAGCGTGGCAGCGTCATGCGTTGATTATTCAACCAGCGCGTGACGTTCCGCCAGCGCGATCAGATCGACCAGATTGCGTGCATCCAATTTAGCCAGCAGCCGCGTCTTATAGGTGCTGATGGTCTTGTTGCTCAATAACAGTTCGTCGGCTATCGCCTTGTTGCTCCAACCCCGCGCCAGGTACTGCAATACCACCAGTTCACGATCGGACAGCGTAGCCAACCGCTGCGATTCGCTGCGGTTTTTTTCTGGCGCTATGGCGGCAATGCCTGTGCCGTAGCAGGATGCCGGCAAATACACCCGACCGGCGCGCAGCGTTTTCAGCGCTTCCGCCATCCCCTCCAGCGCGTCTTTTTTGGCGATAAAACCCTGCGCCCCTGCCAGCGCGCAGCGGCTGGCGAAATGCTCCTGCACCTGGGAGGAGATCACCAGGATACGTGTCGTCATGCCCAGGGCGCGCAGACGCGTGATCACTTCCAGCCCATCCATTTTGGGAATGCCGAGATCCAATACCATCAGCGCCGGGTTCAAGGTTCGCGCCAGGTTCAGTGCGCTTGCGCCGTCACCGGCCTCGCCCAGCACCTCAATGCCCTCGCGTTCTAGAATCAATCTTATCGCCATGCGCATCAGCGGATGATCGTCGACAATTAAAGCACTTTTCATGGGATCCTCGTGGTGCCGTCTGGTTTTGGCAGTCTGATAAACGTCATTTTCCGCTGGCGGCTATCGGACGCGTCCTACGCCGCCGGCAGAATGCGCCGACAGCGTGAAAAATTAAAAAAAGCTAATATTATTAAACAATAACGGAATTACTCACCTCCGAGGATAATCCTTTGGTTGCCGCTGTGGCTGCGGCAACGCTTTTTTCCCCGAGGCGGGTGCTACCATTAGTGATAATGTAAAATCAGGGCAGACGCAGTGGGTCTGTCCTTTTTGTTGCCGTTAACACGGCGGTTTGCCTATAGAGCCGCAGTGTGTCACTGCGGCTCCAGATAGCCGAGACGGGGGATCAGGCGAGAAACTCGACCTTGCCGCCGACCAGGTGGTAGAGGGCGCCGACGATCTTGATTTTCCCTTCCTGCTCCAGTTTGTTCAGCACCGAACTGCGGCGACGGATGTCCTGCAACGTCATCTGCACGTTGGTGCGGGCCACCGCATCGACAAAGTCGTAGTTGCTGGCGCTGCGTTCCCCGTCATAGCGGGTGGCGGCAATGGCCGGTTTGATCTTGTTCAGCAGTCCGGTCAGGTTGCCCAGTTCGGCATTGGCGATGGCGCCCTTTACCGCACCGCAAGAGGTATGGCCCATCACCAGCACCAGCTTGGCACCCGCCAGCGCACAGGCAAATTCCATGCTGCCGAGGATGTCGTCGTTCTCAACGTTACCGGCCACCCGGCTGTTAAAGGTCTCACCGATGCCGGCGTCCAGCAGGATTTCGGCCGGTGCACGTGAATCAATGCAGCTGAGGATCACCGCCGAAGGATATTGCCCTTTCTGGCTGGCGCGCTTTTGCGCCAGGTAGTCGTGCTGCAGCATTTTGCCGGCGCGAAAACGCTGATTGCCGGCCTTCAGGGATGCGATCACCTCATCGGGGGTCATGTTATCGCGTTGTTCCTTGCTCAGCGCGGCGGCGAACGACACGGCGGGCAGAGAAAAACCGGCTATGCCGGTCATTGCCAGCGCGGACAGGCCAGCGGTGCGTTTCAGCAAGCTGCGACGGGACGTATTTTGTTGCTCAGAGTGAGCCATGCTTATCTCCTGGATAAAGAAAGAACGCGGCATATCAACTGCCGCAGCCGGTTATCAGACCGGCTGCGGCGGATAGCCGCCAAGAGTGGTGCCTGTTTCATTACCCGGAATTATTGGTGTGATAAGAATTTTCTTGTATCGGTGCGCTGCACGCGCAACGTAGTCCTGCGCCTCCTCTTTTGTAGTCCATGGATGACAGGCTACCTGCGGCGGCTTAGCGCGCTGTCCAGCAGCAACAGCAGCAACAGGCTCAGGCACAATAGCGGCATCAGCCAGGCGCCAAACGCCGCCAACGGCAGTAATCCGCTCTTTACGCGCCAGGGCAGCCTGCGCCATAAAGCGACGATCCCCTGTGTGCCGGGTGGCGTGATGGCGAGCGTCGCTAAACGACGCCACCACATCAGATACCCCCAGACGATCATCAGGCACAGTGCGATACCGAACAGCGCCAGTAGTAACTGATTGATTACGCCGAACAGCACGCCCATATGGGCATCTATCCCCCAGCGAATCAGTTTGCCGACCAGCGGATACTGTGCGAACGCCAGCCGATCGAGGATCTTGAAGTTGCTGGCGTCAATGGCCACTGCGTCGACCTGGGTTGGCCAACTGCGGTCTATCTCGCTGACCGTCCAGGCGCGGTCAGCGGCGGCGGGTGGGCGGATTTCTACCCTGGCGGCGTCGATGCCGTGCAGACGTGCCTGGAGCAGCACGCCGTCGAACAGCCCCGGCCACGGGTTGCGCGGCGCGGTGCTCAGGGCGGCGTGTGTGCCGTGGTGTGCGTGTTCATCACTCTGCGCCGTTACCGCGCCCAGCCCGGTGTTTAACGCCGGTGATTGCCAGTGCAGCCATTGCCGGATCTGGCTAATGTTCTCTCCTGCCCATTGCGACCAGGTCAGCCCGGTGGCGGAGAACAGCAGCAGCAGCGGCAACAGCACCACGCCCAGCGTCGCATGGCGTCGGCGCAGATTTTTTTTAGCCGAGGGTTTGCGCAGCACCCAAAGCGCCACGCCGCCCAGCGCCGCAACCCACAGCCAGGACGCCGCCAGCTCGCTGTAGTAGCGGCCCAACGGGCCGAACAGCGTACCGCTGTGCAGATAGTCGATGGTCATGCGTAGCGGCAGCGCGCCGCTGGTGCCATACACCGTGGCTTCGCCCAGCACCGCCAGCGTAACGGGATCAATGAACAGCGCGCGGTTTTCGCCGGCTTTCAGCGTGGCATCGCTGAACATCACGCGGGTACTCTGTCCCGCGCTCGGCGCCGGGCGTACCGCGACCAACGGCGTCTGCACCCCGGCCACCCGCTGGGCGGCAAAAATCTGTTGTTCCAGCGATCGCGGGGCGCCCTGGCTATCGGTAAACAGCAAATGGGCGTACAGGCGGTTTTCCAACTGCGGCGTCAGCACATACAGCGTGCCGCTGAGCGCCGCCAGTAGAATGAAGGGGCCGATAAACAGGCCGAGATAAAAATGCAGGCGCAGCATCAGCGCCATCAGCGTCGAGCGCTGGGAAGAAGCGGGCGTGACGGACATGGCATTTCCAATGAATGAAATAACGCGTGAGGATCCACATATGACGCGGATAAAAATAAAAAATCGCGCGGTGAGTCATTTCTGAGCCCGGCCACGCGATTTGGCTTACTGGTTTAACGCTGCGGAACGATTATTTTTCGATCCAGGCGTCCTGCCAGTTGGAACCTACGCCCGGCACATAGTGAGGGGCATTGATGTTGCACCAACCGCTGTAAGGGAACGGCTTGCACTCATACACTTTGTCAGTCTGAGGTTGCAATACCACGGTGCCGGCCTTGTAGTTGCCCAGTCCTTCCGGATAGACGAACTCATAGTCGCCGCCGCTGCTTTCCGCACGCAGGGAGAAGTTGAAGCTGTCCTGAACGCTCTGGCCTTTGTCGTTGGTACCGGTGATCACCAGGGTGTATTTGCCGGCGGTGACATCGCTCAGCGGAATGTTAAAGCCCTGAGCGCTGTCTTCCAGCGCACCGCTGAAATAGCCTTTGGCATTGTTGTCGGCGTCAAAGATTTTGCCTTCCAAGGCCAGTTTGCCATTCACCGCCAGGTCGAAGCTGATGGTCGCCGCGTGGTCGGTAATAATGTACTGATCCTGCAAACCGTTTACGCTGAAGTTGCCAACGCTGCCTTCTTCGGCAGGAGTCACCTGGATCTCAACCCGCACCAGGCCGCTATCTGCTTTAGTGTAAAGGGTATTGTTGCCGTAGGTCGCTACCACCTCACCGCTGCTGTTTTTGCGGCCGGCGCGCAGATTGTCCTGCTCCTGATTGATCTTGCTGGCCAGGGCGTGTGCCCATACGCTCTTCTCGCCCTGAGCGGCCGAGTTGATGACGATTTCACTGGACAGATCCGGGCGTTCGCCGTTGGCGTCGAACACGCGACTTTTCACGGTAGAGCCTGGCAGCAGATCAATGGTTGGCATGATGTTGCCGATGGTGTTGCTCCACGGCGACGGCACGCCTTCATAGTCTTGTTCGAATTCGGCATCGATCATGTGGTGGAAGGTGGCGGCGGTGTCGGATACGTCCCAGGTGCCGTAGATCACATGGTAGCCGCTGCGCTCAGGCACGTCGCAGGTGTGAGTGGAGGTGCCGGTGGTTGAGGCCGGGCCGCCCGGAATGACGCAGAACGGCGTCAGTTCCAGCGAGTCGCGGGTCAGCGGCTGGTTTGGATTCCAGTTCTCTTTGGTGATGTAGTATTTGAAATCGGCGATCGGGTGGGCTGCCAGGAAGCGCCAGGTGAACTCGTTCGGGCCAGACTGCATTTTGCGCTTGGTCCAGCGATCGGCGGTCTGTTCGTTCAGTTTGACGCCGATCCAGTTGGTACCGCCGCTGGCACTGGCCAACTCACCGTCACGCGGGCCGGCTGCCGGGAAGCCGTCCGGACCTTCGCCGGTGCTTTGCGGCTCATACTGCGCTTGGCCGCAGTCGCTGTTCTGGCCCATTTTGCACAGATAAGCACGTGATTCCGGTTTCTCAATGTAGCCGTGGGCAAACGCACCGCCGCTGACGGTCATGGCCGCGATGGCCAACATGATCTTGTTCAGTTTCATCTTTATGTTTCCCTCTCCATGATGTCGAAAAATGCAAATGGCCGCCGGACTCGGGCTGACAGCAGGTGTATCGGCGACCGTGGGCAAGACTAAGTAAAACCGTGCACAATCCGTACTTAACAGACCTTAATCTCGGCGAGATTAAGGCGTTAATGCGCTTCGCCGCCTGTACGACAGCGCGGCCAAAAAGGGCTTAAAATCAGTAAGGGGGGAGAGGGGGCTTAAACAGTCTTAATCCATTGAGGGTGCCTTGTCAGCGTTAAGGGGCTGACCTAAGATAGTTGAATCTTTTGCCAATTCTCGGTGGGTTACTCCGTTATGCAACGCATGCTTCGTTCATTTTCCTTTGCCGCCGCGGCGGTGGTATTGCTGGCCGGCTGTCAACAGACCGCCCTGCAGCCGCAGACGCAACCGTCGCTGACCGCGCAGTTGGATCAGCTGTCTGCGCTGTTGGCCGGTAGCCAGTTCCTGCGACAACATTGTGCGCGTACCGATATTCCGGATGACGCCAGCCTGCAGCGTAGCGCGATCGGGGTGGCGCAACAGCGTGGCTGGAATACCCAGCCGGCGGAGTATCGCCAATTGCCGGTGCGCGCCCAGCAGCGTTATCAACAGTTGCAACAGGACGGTACGCCGCTGCAGCAAAAATGCGCCGCCCTGAATACCAGCACCGCACGCTTTATTGCCGCTGCACAGTCGGACGCCAGACAGTAAAACTCAGCTCAATGCGGCGTTATGCAGGAACAGCCCCCAACCGCTCAGCGCCAGTAAGGGGCCGAACGGTAATGGCGCATCGAGCGGCCGTCGATGGCTCAGCCGAGCTGCCAGCGTGACCACAATCCCCGCCGTCGCCGCCAGCAGCAGCAACGTTGGCAAGCTGGCCCAGCCCAGCCAGGCGCCCAACGCCGCCAACAGTTTAAAGTCGCCATAGCCGAGCGTTTCTCGCCCGGTCAGCAAACGAAAAGCCCAATACAGCAACCATAGGCTGAGGTAGCCGGTCATGGCACCGATCACCGCGTCCGCCAGCATGACCGTGCCGCCGGACAGTTGAAACAGCAGTCCCAGCCACAGCAGCGGCAGTGTCAGACAGTCCGGCAGCAGTTGGTGGTCGTAGTCGATCAGCGCCAGCGCCAGCAGCAGCCAACCCAGCGCCCAGGCGGCAAGCAGCGTCGGGCCGGGTTCAATGCACCACGCGGCGGCCAGCGCCAGCCATAGCGCCGCCAGTTCGGTCAGCGGGTAACGGCGCGCAATCGGCGTTTGACAATGACGGCAGCGACCGCCCAGCAGTAACCAACTGAGCAATGGAATATTGTCACGCCAGCCAATCGGGATTTGGCAGTGCGGGCAATGCGATCGCGGCCACCACAGCGAATAGGCGCCGGGAGCCGATTGCAGCATGCGCGGCAAGCGGTACACCACCACGTTGAGCAGGCTGCCGATACACAGCGCCAGCGCTGACAACAATAGCCAATGTGGCCAGTCGAGGTCATTCATCGCCCAGGAACCTCAGCGTGCCGCTCAGTTGCCCGCCGGGTTCCGCCTGCAAGGTCAATTGGCTGACCTGTACGGCATGGTTCAGCTCTAACTGCGTCAGCCAGGCCAGCAGCGGCGGGAAAGGCTGCGGCGGCAGCGTCAGCAGGTCCGCTTCGCCCTGAACCAGTGCGATCTGCATTTCGGTCGCACTGCGTTGGATCAGCGCCGGGCGCGTTTCATCGCCTTGCTGTGGCTGCTGCCGTTGCAATGCCTGCAACCGTGGCTGCTGCAATTGTATCCACTGCAGATCCTGATGGGCCCGCAGCTGGTGGTGCCATTGCTGCTGCCGCCAGTCGTTCAGTGGTGCCAGCAGTCCATGGTAAAAAACCAGTATCAGCAGTACCGCGGCGCCCAGCAGCAACAGCCCGCGTTCACGTCGGCTACATTGCCGCCAGCGCAATGTGAAGGTTTGCATCATGATTCCGGCCTCGTCAGCGTCAGTCGGGTGGTTTGCCCCGGGGCGGGCTCGGTCAGTATGCTGAACGACTCGGCAGCAAACCTGGCCAATAGCGGTTGCAGCCGCTGTTCCGGCGTGGACAGGGTTAAGGTCAGGCGTTTGCCGTCCCAGTCGAGCGTCTGCAGTTCACCGGGGGGCAGAGCGTTGAGCAGCGCGCTGCTGTGCGCCAACAGCGCCAACAGCCCGGGTTGCGGCAGTGCGGCCTGCGCGTCGGCAATGCGCTGCGCCACTTGTCGACGCGGCTGGGTGGCAGGCAGCGCCGTCGGAAAATAGCGTTGATAGAGCGCAGCGGCCTGCTGTTGCAGGCGTTCGGTTTGCTGCCGAGCCTGTAGACCGCTCCACAGCGGCTCGACAATGAATGACAGCAGGCAACAGCACGCCAGCGCCAGCGGCAGACGATGCCGCTTACTGGCGACGGCGGCAGGGCGGCGAACGGCGAACTCGCCGTGCAGCATATTGCAACGGCTGTTTACCACGCCCTGTGCCAACAGCGCCAACGGCGGCTCAACGGCAGCGGGTTGCCAGGCGACGCCACTGGGCACCGGCCGATGATGACAAAGGATATCGGGGAATAACCGCAGCAGCGGCAACGCGCTCTCGGCCGCATTAAAACCCTGGTAGTCGCCGCTGCGCACCAGCCATTCGTTGCCCAGCAAGGTGGCGCTGGAGCAGGGCAATGCCAACACGTCCGGCAGCGCGCGCCGTGGCTGCAATCCCCAGGCGGTCAACTGGCTCAGCCAACGTTTCAGGTGGCTTTTGTCCACCGCCGCCAGCCAGTAACGGTTGTCTTGTTGCTGTAATACCGTTACGTGCAGTTGTTCAATTTCACCCAGCGCAAAGTCCTCCAGTTGCCACAGCAGCGGTTGCGGCGTGTTGCGGCGCAGCTTGCCGTCGAAGCTGACCTGGCGCAGCAGGATGCGGCCGGCCGGCAGCAGCAGGATGAGGTTGCCATCCGTGATCGGCAGATTGTGCGTCGGGGCGTCTGGTGACAAACTGCCTTCCTGCGCCGCGCCCTGCGCAGGCTGGTAGCGCCAGTGCCACGCGGCATCCGGCTCGCTCGCAATACGCATAATCACCTGACCACGCCGGTCGTTTGGTTGTTTTTTCATGCTGCCCCTGTTATTCGGTGATGCCATAGCGGCGTTCGGTAACGCGAAAACCCTGTTCTGAGCGCACCAGGCGGCTGCGTAGCTGATGGCGGTGCTGGCCCTGTTCGGTCCACAGCCGCAGTTCCATATCATCGCTACTCAAGGTGACGACGCTTTGCAACTCGGCAAAGGCGTTGACCGCCGCGTCGTTCGGCGGCTGGCCAATCAGCGCCGCCACGCTGGGCCAGCCGGTTGCCGGACGAGCGGCGAGCCGCGCTTGTGCCTGACGTGGTGAAAGATGCCCCTGCGTCAGCGCCGTCAGTAGCTCGGCACCGGCCGCGCCGCTCAAGGTATTGGCGTTGATGCGCAGCCGATGATGGGGCTGAACGCACACCAGTGGTTGCAACCGCTGCCACCGTGGGCGGTCGACGCCGGGCAGCGCGCGCAGTTGGCTGCTGTCCCGCAGCGGAGTGGCGGCCGCCAGGCTGGCGGTCAGCGTCGCGGCTTGCGTTTCATTCATCCCTTGCTGGAGCATCAATTGCTGGAACAGACGCTGGGGCAGAGGGGCGCGCGCAGGCGCCGGCGTCGTTGCCTCGGTCGGCTGGGCGCGCACTGGCCTGACGGCGTTCAGATTAAAGCAGGCGTGGTTGTCACGCAGTTGATAGGCGACGGTGACGTCGTCCAGTTGAAAACGCTGGCCGGCCTGTGCCCAACGCTGGCCCAGATGCACGCTGTCGCTCGGTAAGCCCTCCAGCAATTGCAGACGTACCCACTCTTCCGCGCCAAGCAACGTCCACTTTGCCTGCTGGCGAAACTGCTGGCTTTCGGCACGGTTGACGGCGCGCAGCCAGTATTCCTGCGTGTTGACCGCTACGGCGGCCATGGTTGCCACCATCAACAGCACGATCAGCAACGCCATACCGCGTTGTTTCATGACTCCTCCGTGATGAAAATCACCCGCTGCAAGCTGCCGTACCCGTCCATGTCCAACGTCACCTCAATCGCCTGCGGCAGGGCATAAGCGGCGAACCAGTTATCCAGCCACCGGCCGTTGAGCCAATAGCGCAGGCGCATGGCGCTCACCTGTGGGAACTGCGTGCGGAGCAAGGGCTCGTCCTGCGGCGGGTAGCCGAAGCTGTGGCGCTGCAGGCGTTGCTGGTGCACACGCCATACCACCTGTTCCAGCGAGGCGCGCGGCAGGTAGCCGCCGGGGTTAAACCAATTACGCCGTAGCAGCCGCAGTTGCTGATTGTCGCCCGGCAGCACCAGCGATGCGCCATTCAGTTGCCGCGTGCTGGTTACCGGCGGCGTTAGCGCCTGGGCAATATCCTGTTCCAACAGGCTGAATGCGCGCTGTGCCTCCGCTAACCGCCCGACATGCTGCCGGCTGAGTTCACCACTGCGCAGTACGCCCTGCAAAATCTGGAAGCCGATCAGACCGATCAGCGCCAACAGCGCGAGGGCGACCAGCATTTCCAGCAGCGTAAAACCGCGTTGTGTCATCGCTCTCATGGCCGCGCCTGGTAACTGCGCAGCAGGGCCAGCGGCGCGGCATCCTCGACATCCAGCCGCACTTCGATCTCCACGGCGCGCAGTGCGGCAGCGGAGGTTGCCACTCCGCGCCAGCGCCAGTGCCACTCCAAACCGGCCATGACGCTGACGCCATGGTGCCAGCGTTCTGCCGGCCACACCTGCTGCAACCGCAGCAGCGTCAATTGATTGTCGGCGACCCAGGCGGCAAACTGTTTTTGCTCCAGGCGATCGAGATTACGTATCTGCTCGCCGCTGGTTTTCATTACCGCCAAACCGGCCAGCGCCAGGATCGCCAGCGCCACCATTACCTCCAGCAAGGTCATGCCGCGCGCTTTCACCCAACGGATCCCGGCTCAGGGGCGATGATGCGCGGCGGCTGGTTCTCCGCCAGCAGCCGCAGCTCGAAGCCGCTGACCTCACCGCCCGGCATAAACAGAATGCGCGGTTCCAGCCCCTGATCGTGCAGCCGGGAACTGAGCGGCAGCTCATGACCTTCCAGCAACAACTGCAGGCTGGCACCCTCAGGCAGTGGGGGGAGCTGCGCCGACCTGCCGTTATCCACCGGCTGCCAGTAACGGCCTGGCCAGTAATAGCTGGGCTGCCCGCCGTCCGACGTCTGCACCAGTTTGACCAATTGCCACTCCCGGGCGGCAACCGCCAGTCCGTACACCTGGCCTTCCTGCACCGCACGTTCATTGGCCCATTGCAGTTGCGCAGACAGGCGCTGTTGGTGTTGCTGTAGTGCCGGTTGGCCGGGCAAGGCGCCGATGACCAGCGTTGCTACGCCGCCAAGCAACACCAGCACCAGCATGATTTCCAACAGGCTGAATCCGCTGCTATTTTTTTTGTTCATCGGGTGTGATCCTCCAACACCCAGTTGCCGATATCGTCCTCGTTGCCGCTTTCGCCATCCGGGCCGGATGAGAACACATCGACAGTGCCGTGTTGCCCGGGGCTGACGAGGTGATAGTCAATACCCCAGGGATCCTGCGGCAGACGGCGCAGATACCCGTCGGAGCGATAGTTGCGCGGCAGCGGCGCCAGTAACGGCTTGCTGACCAGTGCGCGGATGCCCTGCTCGGTGGTGGGGTAGCGGCCATTGTCCAGTCGGTACATATCCAGCGCATTTTCCAGCGTCACGATATCGCTGACGGCTTTTTGCCGATCGGCCCGATCTTTGTTGCCCATCAGACTGGGAATGGTCAGGCTGGCGAGTACGCCGAGAATGACGATCACCACCATGATTTCCAGCAGGGTAAAACCGCGCTGATGCGTTGTGTGTTGCATGCCGTTGTCTCCGGTATTATTGAGCCTGGGGTCTAGGCCATCAGGCTGTTGAGTTGCAAAATCGGTTGCAGGATCGCCAGAATGATAAACAGCACCACGCCCGCCATGCTGACCACCAACAGCGGTTCAAACAGGCCAAGCGCCAGCGTCATTTGGCTGATGAACGCCTGATCTTGAATATCGGCGGCACGACCGAGCATGTTGTCCAGCTCGCCGCTGCTTTCGCCGCTGGCGATCATATGGCGCATCATTGGCGAGAGCAGGCGGGTCTGTTCCAGCGCCGTGGCCAGCGAGCAGCCTTCTCGCACCCGATCGGCGGCCTGTAGCAATTGGCGGCGGGCGTGATCGTTGGTCAGCACCGCGGCGCTGATGTGCATGGCCTCCAGCAGCGGCACCGCGCTGGCGTTGAGAATGCTCAGGGTGCGCGCATAACGTGCAACGTTGAGCCCCAACGCAATGCGGCCAACCACCGGCAGCCCCAGCAGTCGGCGGTGCCAGCGCAGCCGGTAGTGCGGGCGGCGCAGCAGACGCTGCCACACCAGCAGGGTCAGCAGTACTGCCAGCAGCAGCCACAGACCGTAGCTGCGCACCAGATCGCTGCTGGCGATCAATAAACGGGTGCTCAGGGGCAATACCTGCTGCATATGGGTGAACTGCTCAACCACTTTGGGCACCACTGCCGTCAGCAGAATGGCGATGACGCCAAGCGCCACCAGCGTTAGCGTCAGTGGGTAGAGCAATGCCTGCATCAGCTTGCTCTTCAGGCGTTGGGTTTGTTCGCTGTGATCCGCCAGCCGCGCCAGCACCGGCGCCAGATGGCCAGAGGCTTCGCCAGCGGCGATCATCGCGCAATACAGCGGGCTGAAGGTGCGGGGAAACGCACCCAGCGCCTCCGCCAGCGAGGCGCCCTCCAACACCTTGCTGCGCAACTGCTGGATCAGGCGCGCCTGCGGCGGTTTTTCACACTGTTGCGCCAAGGCCCGCAGCGCTTCCTCCAGCGGCAGCGCCGCGCCAACCAGCGTCGCCAGTTGACGGGTGAGCAACACCAGATCGCCGCCGCGAATGGCGCCGCACCGGTCGCGCGTCGGCCAGCGGCTGGCCGTGGCCGGCGCAATGCTCCATACCTGCAACTGTTGCTCACGCAGCCGCTGGCGGGCGCTGCCCGCCGAGTCGGCGCTGATTTCGCCGCGCACCACCTTGCCCTGCGGATCGCGGGCGCGATAACGGTATTGGTTCATCTTCAATTCTCTCGGGTCACGCGCAGCACTTCTTCCAGCGTGGTTTCGCCGCCAAGCACTTTTTCCAATCCATCGTGGCGAATGCCCTGGCTATGGCGACGGGCGATATCCAGCAACTCGGGTTCACTGTCGCCGCGGGCGATCGCCTGGCGCAGCGCATCATCCACCGGCAGCAATTCATGGATACCGGTACGGCCGCGGTAACCGCTGAAATTGCACTGGTCGCAACCGACCGGCTGATAGCATCGCCATGGACGCGGCGGCAACGCCGACAGGCCAGCCTGTCGCAGGCGTTGCTCGTCCGGCTCAAACGGTTGGCGGCAGTGCTGACACAGGGTGCGTACCAACCGTTGGGCCAGCACGCCAATCAGTGAGCTGCCCAACAGGAACGGTTCGACGCCCATATCGCGCAGGCGACCGATCGCGCCGAGGGCGCTGTTGGTGTGCAGCGTGGATAGCACCAGATGGCCGGTCAGCGAGGCCTGGACGGCGATTTGCGCGGTTTCGCCATCGCGGATTTCGCCGATCATCACCACATCCGGATCCTGGCGCAGAATGGCGCGTAACCCGCGCGCAAAGGTCATATCGACTTTGGGGTTAACCTGGGTCTGTCCGACCCCCTCCAGCTCGTATTCCACCGGATCCTCTACCGTCATGATGTTGCGTTCCTGGCTGTTCAGCCGGTTCAATGCGGCATACAGCGTGGTGCTTTTGCCTGAGCCGGTAGGGCCGGTGACCAACAGGATGCCGTGCGGGTTGAGTATCAATTCCTCCAGCGTCTGACGCTTGGCGGCGTTCAGGCCAAGGTGGCCGAGATCCAGCTTGACGGTATTTTTATCCAGCAGGCGCAGTACCACGCGTTCGCCATGGCTGGCGGGCAGGGTGGAAACGCGCACGTCAATGGCGCGGCCGCCGACGCGCAGCGCAATGCGGCCATCCTGCGGCAGGCGTTTTTCGGCAATGTCCAGCCTGGCCATTACCTTGATGCGTGACACCAGCACCGGCGCCAGTTGGCGCTGCGGGGTGAGGATCGAGCGCAGTACCCCGTCGATGCGAAAGCGGATCGTCAGCCGGCGTTCAAACGGTTCGATATGAATGTCGGAGGCGCCTTCCTTGATGGCTTCAGCCAGCATGGCATTGATCATGCGGATAATCGGCGCGCCGTCGTCGCTGTCGAGCAGATCCTCATCCTGCGGCAAGGTGTCCACCAACTGATAGAAGTCGACCTCGTTGCCCAACTCCTCCATCATTTGCCGTGCCTGGTTGGAACCCTGCTGATAGCTGCTCAGTAGCGCCTGCTCAAAAGCGGTATCGTCCAATGGCAGCAGCGTGCACGGTGGCAGTACGCGACGCGCTTCCAGCATCGCCTGTACGCTGGCACCGGTGCGAAACACCAGTTGATGCTGTTGATCCAGATAGCGGTACAGCACGCCCTGTTGTTGTGCCCAGGCGAAAGGCAGCGGTTTTGCTTCCATGCTTATCCCTTACGATAAAATGCGTCGATGTCGCGCTGGATCTCTGCCAGCGCATGGCTGTTTTGCGGCAGTGCCAGTTGGTCATCAAGCGCCTGGGTCAGCTGCTTGCTGGTTTCGCCGTCGGCCTGCTGACGGTTGAACTTGTCCAGCCTGCCGTTGCTGAGCCGGTTGTAGGTTTCCTGCTCGCGAATGATGGTCGGGCGGATGAACAGCATCAGATTGCGTTTGGCGGTTTTTTGCGATTTGGCGCCAAACAGATTGCCGAGCAGAGGAATACGGCTGAGCAGCGGCACGCTACTGTTCTGATCGTTATGGGTGGTGTCGAGCAGGCCGCCGACCACCACCGTATCCTGGCTGCCGACCAGCACCGCATTGCGCACGGTTCGGGTATTGAACGTCGGGCCGAGGGCGTTGTTGCCGGCCTGCGCATCGACGCTGGAGACTTCCTGTTCGATCTCCAGCAGTACCGAATCACCCTGGTTGATCTGCGGTTTGACCTTCAGCTTGATACCGACGCTTTTGCGTTCGACGGTGTTGAACACATTGTCGCCGCTGGTGGTCTGTGAACCGCTGAGCACCGGCACGTCCTGACCGACGTTGAATTCGGCCTCCATGTTGTCGAGGGTGACGATACTGGGGGTCGCCAGAATATTGTTGCGGCCGGTGGTTTGCAGCGCGGTGAACAGCCCGGCCCAATTGCCATGATAAAAACCGGCCGCCAGCCCGCTGACCTTACCCAGAGTGTCACTGATGCCGCCGGGCTGCATGTCTGCCACCGGAGCGCCGGTGTCAGGATAGTTGGTGCCGCCGCCGTATTTGTTGAACCATTGCACGCCGAGGCTCATGCCGTCGGCATCCTGCACTTCGACAATGATCGCTTCCACCAGCACCTGCGCGCGGCGGATATCCAATTGCGCGATCACCTGTTCCAGATCGCGCAACATATCCGGTGCGGCGTTGATGATCAGTGCGTTGGTCTGCTGATCGGCCTTGATCACCACGTTTTTCAGCATCGCCACATTGGGGATTGCCGCAGCGTCGGTCGGCTGGCTCTGGCCTTCCTGTAGCGAACTGCTGACGCCGTTCAGCACTTCCAGCAGGCTCTGTGCCTTGGCATATTTCAGATAGACCACTTTGGTGTTGCCGCGGGTTTCCCCCTCGTCATCCAGCTGCAATACGGTATCGATCAGCCGTTGGCGGGACTTTTCTTCGCCGCTGATCAGCACCGAATTGGTGCGCTCATCGGCGACAATGTTCGCTTTTTGCCGGCCGTTGGCGGATTTGCCCTGATCCTTTTGCAGCGTGTTGACGATCCGCGCCACCTCACTGGCCGAGGCGTGATCGAGCTTGATGGTTTCCACCGCGTGGTCGCCGGCGCGGTCGACATTGTCGACAATGGCCAATAGCTGGTTAACCACCGCCGCGCGGCCGGTGATCAGCAACACGTTGGACGGATCGTAATGCACCACGCTGCCGACCGCGGCGTCATTGAGCTGCTGCAGCAAGGGCGCCAGTTCTTTTGCGGTGACGTTGTGTAACGGCACCACGCGCATCACCACCTCATCGCCGATCGCCGGATGCTCACCGTCCACCAGCGGGATCGCCGCGCCCTTGGCATTTTTGGCCGGCAACACTTTCAGCACGCCGTTTTGCATATCCACCACCGCAAAACCGTAGACGTCCAGGACGCTAAGAAAGAACTGGTAATATTGCTCCTCATCCAGCTGTTCATAACTGCGTACGCTGATATTGCCCTTCACCGCCGGATCGATAATCACCGTTTTATGCAGATTCTTGCTGACGGTATTGATGAACTCATGGATGTCGGCATGGTTAAAACTGGCAGAGTAAGCGCCAGCTGTTTCGGCCCTGCCGGCCGTGGGCAGGCACAGTGCACTGGCCAGCAACAGGGCGACGCAGAATAAACGGGAAACGGGGCGCTTGATGATCATAATCGGTCTTCGGTTCGGGCAGGTCGCACGCGGCGGCTGCGGCTAGGTTAATGCAGCGCTAGGGCTTCGTATTGCCCCTGGCGGCTGATGATGATGCGATCGCTAAAGATGCGGACGATTTTGGCCTGGTCGGCCAGGGTATCGCCGGCCACGTAGCTGTTCTGGCGTTTGGCGTACTCCACCACGGCGATGCCCTGCGGGCCGCTGAGCACCCCCGTCAGGCGAGCATCAAGCAAGCTCAGCGGCGCGTTGCGCAACTGAGGCGATGTCACGTCGATGGCGTCGACGCGAAAAGCCGACGGGCCGGTCGCCTGCGCGGGCTTGAACAGATGCAGGTTTGCCAATGCAGCGCTGTCCAGGCGTGGTACGTCAGGTGCGATGGCTGGCAGGGGTAGCGCCGGCATGTGGGGCGGTTGTGGCCACATCAGCTGGACGCGGTAGCCAAACACGGCCAGTAACAAGAGGGTTGCCAGTAGCCACAGGCCCTGCGTTGGCGAGAATGATTGACGTAACCGTATCGGCTTCATGGTTACCCCAGCGTCAGTAAAAAAAGGGGAAAAAAAGAACGCCCGATTTGTATCAGGCGTGCGAGGAGCGAGGATTTGAGCTCGCCAGTTTCACCGGAGTTATGGATCTCCTGCCGTGTCGGCGTCACGCAAGGAGTGGGCGCTATAGTCTGGTGCAGTTGGCTCAGCAGCGGTTCGTTGAGTTTAAGGCCGTAATAAGGCACCGTCAGTACCAGTTGGGCGGGTAACTGATGCTGTTTCAGCGAGGCGCGCAATTGGAATACCAACTGATGGTAGTTGTTATCGCTGATGCGCAAGTGGTTCTCGTACCAGACGATATTAATGATCTGCCGTTTGCAGTTAATTCCCTTAATCAGGCATACCCACAGGCGTTTTTGCGCTTCGTTTAACGCCAGAGCCTTGCCACTGGCACGCAGCGTCAAGGTGTTCATACGACAATCCAGTAGCAGCAGATCCTGAAACGGCAACTGGTCGGCATCGATGATTTCTCTGCATTGCTCACGGGTTAACATGCCTGGTTTCCTTAAACGCATTAAAAAGACTTAGTGCGAAAAGAAGTATATCGACAGGCTTTATGGGTGAAGAGTCGGGCATTTCCGCTGGTCGGGTAGGAATTTTCTGAAGTGGTTTAATAAGGCCAGACCGTCTGGCCGATAAAATATAATCTGTACTAACCGAGTTAACCCTCAACCGACTGCAGGCCTGACGCGATATCTTCACGTCAGGCCTGCGGGTTAATAAGGCGTGTGCGACGGATTACAGCCACATTTTGCGCATGATACGGTTGCCGAACAGTTCGTGTTTAATCACCGCCAGAATATGCAGCAGCACCAGCCCACCCAGGGTAGCGCAACAGACAATATGGATGCGGTTGAACAGCTGTGTCAGCGCCAGGTTGTCGATCGGTTGGGGTAACACAAACAGATTGAAGACATTGATATCCCGTTCCATCATTAATACACCGCTGATCAGCACCAGCGAGATATTGATATACAACAGCATGTGGGCGATATCCGCGGCGCGGCTGGCCAGTGTCGCTGGTTTATCCTGTTTGGGTTTGCCCAGTTTGAACAGATACCACACCCGCAGAATAAAGAATGGGATAAATACCGTGGTCAATGACACGTTGAAAAATCCCATCCAGTCTTTGAGTTGTGGTGATACGTCAAATAATGCCACGTAGAAGCCGCTGATGGTTGCCCAGATAATAATCGCGGCAGACAGCCAATGGAGAATAACCTGCTGCCAGGCGTATTTGGTTTTCATGGTAAATAGTCCAAGCTATGGTTTTGCCGAACATCAGTAATTTTATGAGAGGCTCTCTCTCTGGGGTACCCCAACAGATTCGGCAATCGATAAGTTTCGTTTCGAACAGGGTGATTAACCCAAATGATGGTGAGAGTAGCCTAGCGTGCTGTTCCGCTGAGCGGTATCAGGTTTTTCTGGTGGCTGCGTAGGAAAGTTCCTATTGCGCAATAGTGCAGGTCACGCCAGGGTGGTAGTATTTATTGGCTTGATATGGCTTTTGCTTTCGCTATTGCAGGTTTTGCTAAAACACACAGGGCAGTAAGCTATTAGCTGGCTTTGGTCGGTGGGGTTGGATAATGTATTTTTCGTTAGGGATTAATTTATTTTTTAACCTCGGGAATATTTCACACCCAAGGTTATTCGGTTAATTGTCTGTCAGAGTGACTATCACATAAATGGGTTTTGATAGGTCAGTCTTTTTATATAAACCTTTTGCTCCTCCATACTGTGAGCCTGCTCTAGAGAACTCTGTTTCGGCCACCAACTCATCGTCACTGTATATTTCCCATTTAACTTTATACCTTTCCGGCATGTTACTGTCGTTTTGGAAAGACCCACTGCCCAAAGTAATTGAGAATTCGTTAGTCGATTCCCATAGGGAAATATCTCCATTCAATAGCCCCAATATCTGAGGCCCGTTTCCCTCGGTAGGAGCATAAGGCGTTATACTAAAGCTGAATCTTTCTTCAATATCATTAACTGAATCCTCTTGCGGGTTTATTTTTATATATTTACTGCCATGATTATTCCAATAATCCAGGTAAAGATACTCACGTGCATTATTTCTAATGGTTATTTTACTGCGTTGCGTACTTTCCATTTTCTATCACCTTTCAAATTGTGCAGGTTTAAGACGTTGCCCCATATGGCGCTTAAATGTATAGGAGCCTTCTTCTGGTCTGTCAAAGTGGCGTCAGATTTCATTGGCTGTGTGGTTATTAAAGATACAATGATATTTTGATGTGGCTATATTTCCAGGTGCGTATTTGGCATGTTTTCTACCATGCTGATGGCGGTGTAGAAAACACGGATAGATTGACGATAATGGCGCTACTTCTGCTAGCGGCAGACGACGAGGCGGTTGGTTATTTATGTTCCAGATAGCGCCAGAAAGAGGGATCTTCAGGCGCTTATTCAACGATTAACCTTGTTGTTTAGCGATTATCAGGTTGGCCCAACGTATAGCTCGCCTTCTGTGACCTCAAACTGTCGGACCGAACCATCAGGCTGAGTAACGGCAAGCGAAAATGCGAAACTGCCCGTCACCTGGTACTCAGCGAAGTTATGCGTCAATATCAGATGCCCTTGGGTGACCGCCAGCAAAAATTCCGTTTCATCGCCATCTTCGGCAGGGAATAAATGGGTAAAACCAACGCTGACCGGTAGGTCCGGCTGCGAGAGATCGTATTCTTCACCATTGGACAGCTCGGCCCAGCAGGAGATAAAGACCAGCGCATGCGTGGTATCACCTGCGGACAGGGGGCCTCTGCCCCAGGAGCGTCTTATCCAGTTGGTTTCATCCCCATCATAGCGCCCGCCAACAATGGTGGCTTCGAACGGCTGACCGTTGATGACCGCTCGCAGGAAGTTGTTCGACTTAACCGTAGTACCATGGCCATTGGATTTTAACGGCACGCATTTGTTATCCGCCATATGCATCACTCCTTAAGAAATTACGCAAGAACAAGTATGACTGAGATACCTGAGAAGCGTTAATTCCAGTCTGGCACGTTATATAAACAAGCGATGTAATAATAATCATTAAAGATTGCATCATGGTTTCATAATCATTGAAACCAGATGCAACCTGAGCGTCACAGCGGCAAACCGCTGATATCAATTAGCTGGCATTTTTTAGCGTTACATCGCTACAGCTAAAGAAGGTTTCATGCGCAGGGTCATCATTACGTTCCCACATGATATAGATAATAGCCTTCTTATCAGCGGCATAACCCTCTGGCAATTTAACATCCAGCGTATAATGCCCCGGTATTGCTCCGCGGCTGTCAGGCGTTCCCTCGGATTTAACCTCTGGAGATTCCAGCAGGTCGCTCCACTTCAGCTTGCTGGTTTCTGGATTGAAGTCAGGTTTGCTTACAAATACTCTGAATTTACTGGGGTCGTGCATTTGGCTGGCCTTATAATCCAGCGTCACTCGGCCATCTTTAACATCCAGCGGCGTGGTTTCCCAATCGGCATGAGGCAAGTTTATGCTGTCATAATCGGCGATGCCGGCAGAACACAGTTTTTCATCCGGAACCAATTTTTCAACATCACCATTTGAAAGGTTTTGCGAGTAGGCATTCCAATTATTAAATAATCTGGCTCTTTCCCAGTCGGCATTTCCCGCTGCCACAAAGGCCGCTTTGCACGCTGGGTTTTTGATCTTGTCGCTACCATCGTTGAAATCTTTTTGTAGGTAACAATAGTATTGCCGTGAAGGGGGCGTTTCCGATGTTCCATGCCTGGGTTCTGGCGATTTTTCGACAGTTTTATTTTCTGCTGCCATAGCGGCAGAACTAAATGCCAGAATACAACCCAACGTCAGTGCAGAGTATTTCATTATGTTCACCTTTCATTGAAAACACCCAAAGTGGTGTGACTGAAAAATGAGTATAGTCGGTGCGTGAAAAAAACAATAAATATTTAGCGTGAGCTATTTATGGAACTTTTTACTCTTTGTATATCAAGGCGTTTTCATTGACTCACAGGAATATAATTAATAACGGGAACTATTTTTAATATAATAAATAGCTTTGTTGTTTTTATCGGATCCGGGGGCAGTGAAGAAAGTTTTTGTCTCGATCATCGCCGGACTTATCGAGACGAAAAAGTATATTTTTTCTCACCAGTGGTGGCAAAAAATAGCGTATTGGCAGGGGAAGCAGGCGTACGGTTGATTACCCGTACGCCTTTGATTATTTCGGTAGCACTTGCATGGCCAGGTCGATAACCAATCTGGCCTGTTCCTCTCGCACACCGTCTCTTACTTGAATGGTTAACCCAAACAGCAAGGTAGCAAAATATTCGGCAAGGACATGCACATTCTGGTTGGCTGCAATATCGCCTTCTTGCTGGCCGCGGATCAAACGGGCTTCAAACAGGCTGGAGGTTCTGCCCGTTCTTCATTAAGCATATGCTGTACCGGCATGCTGTCTTGTGAGCCACAAAGTGCGGCCAATACCACTAGGCAGCCTTTGGGTGCTTCGTTGGCATAAAACTGGCCGGTTGTCATGATCTCTCTTTTTGTGCCGGTTAATACACAAATAGCTTGACTGCTGTTGCGCCAATTTTGTGCTAATCGACATAGAAATGGCGAGGAGAGGATGTCAAGTGAAACAACGAATAATGGTTAGTGGACTTCACCAACTCACCTGGATATGAAGGCACGTAAAACTGACAGGACATTGGGGCGTATAGTCTGTCCACAGAGTATGGCTTTAAAACTGGGGTTTACACCGTGGATGCCGTGTTTGCAGCCAAGGTAATGCCTCTTGCTGCGGCAGAATTATCGCCGTTGGCAGACTGAGCTCGGGGAAGGGAACTGGCAGATAAGCTCAGCGTATCTATTCTTTACTTTTGGCGTTGACGACCATTAGCGGAGTAGATCATGAGTGATTTGGAGCATCGGTTCAGTCAGGCAACGAAACAGGCCCTTGCGCTGCCTGCCCGGTTGGGGAATGCAGAGAAGCTGGCGCTTTATGCCCTGTACAAGCAGGCGACGATGGGGGAAAACGCTACGGCCAAGCCCGGATTTCTCAATATGGTTGCTTTAGCCAAATGGCAGGCCTGGACTGATTTGGCGGGAACTGCGCAGGATGTCGCCAAACAGCGTTACATTGAGCTGGTTGCGCAATTGATGCCGCCGCCAGCGATACGCTCTGCCCCCATCGAGGCTGTCGCAGATACGCCAGCCGTCACGACCAATACGCTAAACGATGTCAATGACTCAACGGAGGGGGTAACGCTGGACGTTTGTTTGCGCCAGCGAGCATCCCGTTATGCCAACAAAAACGTTTTCACCTTTCTTGATATTAATGCTGAACCCGTTGACCGGCTTACCTATCTAGAACTGCATAACCAGGCTTGCGCCATTGCAGCATCACTTTTGGCACGAGATCTCAGGGGGCAGCGGGTACTGTTATTGTTCGAGCCGGGACTCCATTTCGCCGCCGCTTTCTATGGCTGCATTTATGCGGGGGCCGTTGCGGTGCCGGCTTACCCGCCGGATCCAACGCGTTTCGAGCGCACGCTGTCACGCTTGCAGACTATCGCTGCCGATGCCACACCCTTGGTGGTGCTCACCAGTGCCTCAATTCTTGCCGTTGCCAAAAATCTGCATGAATTTGCCCCCGATCTTGCCAGGCTTGAATGGATGGCCCTTGAACAGCTATTGATGGAGCATAATGCTGGCGAGCTGCAGTTACCGACGTTAGAGCCGCAAGATATCGCGCTTATCCAATATACCTCGGGGTCGACGTCGACGCCCAAGGGGGTGGTGGTCAGCCACCAAAATATGTTGATAAATGCGCGGATGATGCAGAATGCGGCCAAGATGGACCAGCGGCGCACCATTGCGTCATGGCTGCCTTTGTATCATGACCTGGGGTTGATGACCGGCATTATTCTGCCTGTTATTGCCGGTGCCGGTGTGCTATTGATGTCGCCTTTGGATTTTCTGAAACGCCCGGCGCTGTGGTTATCGGCAATTAACCAGTATCAGGCGACCGATACTGCCGTACCAAACTTTGCACTGGATTTGTGTGTGCAAAAAATCAGTCATGACGAATATCAATCCTGGGATCTGCGTTGCCTGCAAGTGTGTCTTATCGGTGCAGAGCCGGTGCGACATGCCAGCGTAAAACGCTTTTTGCAACGCTTTGAGAAAATAGGATTATCCCCGTCGAGTCTCTATCCTGGATATGGATTGGCGGAGGCCGTAGTGGGGGTCAGCTGTGGGCCTGTTGGGCATCTGTGGCGAACGGTGTTCGTCGATGCTGACGCGTTGGCCGAGCAGCGGGTGCTTGAAGTTGAACATACTGACTCCAGAGCGTTACCCGTGGTTGCCTGCGGTACTCCTATTGAAGAAATGCAGCTGACCATCGTTAATCCGCAAACCGGTGAACCGCTTGGTGAGGCTGAAATCGGCGAGGTGTGGCTCGCAGGCCCACACGTTGCCATGGGATACTGGCAAAACCCTGCAGAAACTATCACCACCTTTATGGCGCATCTTGCCAGTGATCATCAGCGTGACTGGCTTCGTACCGGCGACTTCGGCTTTATCAAAGACTCGCATCTTTATATCACTGGCAGGATGAAAGACACCCTTATCATTCGGGGTAAAAATTATTATCCACAGGATCTCGAAGCCAGCGTTGAACACTGTCATCAACGCGTGCGCAGAGGTACGGTTATCGCCTTCAGCATTGATGATAACCAGACTGAACGCGTGGTCGTCGCCGCCGAAGTTGACCTGCGTCTGCTTTCTTCAGAATCACGCCGGCAGCAGAGCTTGGCTGAAATTGCCATGGCCATCAGGCATGCGATTAATCAGGCTCACGGCCTGTCCGTTTTCGCGATAGCGCTATTGAAACCCAGAACCATCGATAAAACATCCAGCGGCAAACTGGCGCGACAGAGTTGTCGACAGCGTTATCTGGACAATACGCTTGACGGTGAATACCTGTGGCAATCCCGCGGGGAGCAGTTGGAAATGCCCCTTGCTGCGTCTGCTGCGACTACTGCGACTACTGCGGCAAACCGCGTTGCGCACCACGGCGTGTCACTGATGGAGAGTGTCAGATCGGCGCCTGCCTACGCCCGTCAGTTACTGCTGATCGAATATATGGAAAATCAGTTGGCGCAGTGGGCAGTCGGTACTGAGAGTAATGGGCACTTCGCTGATTCTCGATTTGCTGATATGGGCCTGGACTCCCTGACAACCATGGGGCTGATTAGCGGTATCGAACACCAGCTACAGGTGGTTATCCCGCTGGAGCAATTTCTGTCTGCTACCTCCGTTGGCGCCTTTGCCAATGACATCCTGCAGATGATAGACCTGGATGAGACGGGCGCGTCTGCGGCCAAAAAGTTGCCCGGCCACAACCGATTGACTCAGGCGATAGCATTACAGCAGCCGTCGATACCCACCCCCCTGTTCTGCATTGGCGGATTAGGCGGAACGGTACAGTATCTGTCGCCGCTGGCAGACGCACTGGCACCTGGCAGGCCGTTTATTGTCTTTCAGGCAGTCGGGATCGATGGCGCAGAGTCGCCCTTGGGGTCTGTCGAAGAAATGGCGCAGCGCTACCTGCAGGAAATAAAAGCCATCCAGCCGCAGGGGCCATATGTCTTCATCGGCCACTCTTTTGGCGGAATGGTCGCGTATGAAATGGCGCGCCATCTGGCTGAGCAGGGGGAGCAGATTGCTCATTTATATCTGATTGATACCACAGTGGTTAAAAGGGCCGAACCTATCGCAGATGGCCATGGCGTTGCCTCAGAATCAGCGATGGCGCTGTATGAACTGCTCAATATGCTGAGGCAACTGGGCAGGAAAGCGCATAATCCCCCAGGGCCGCAGGATTGGGCTGACGGGGAAGACGCGCTGCGGCAGCGGCTTTACCAAGAGTTCAATATTCAGGGGACGACGCTGGAAAATATGCTGCTGGTCTATCGGGCAAGTTTTTCGGCGATGATGCAATACCAGCCTGTAGCGTATTCAGGGCCAGTCACATTATTCCGTGCCGAGGAAGGTTTCCCTCCGGCAACGCTTCACCCCTTGCGGCGTGTAGATACCTGTTTCGGTGAGGCGTGTTTGGGGTGGAAACAATTTTGCCCGGCATTAACCGTGAGCACCGTTCCGGGGGATCATTTCTCAATCGTCCTATCGCCTAATGCCGTCCCGCTGGCGGAAGGGATACTCTCCAGGTTAAGCCATACCTCACGCCTCAGTATTGGCTTACAGCAATTGACCTCGGCGAAATATACACCGACACCAGGGCGGGCACTCGATATTTCACCGAGCAGGATTAGCTTTGATCCCTTTCATCCCGAGACTATCCGTAACCCTCACGCTATATTTCGCCAGCTCCAGGATCGTGCCCCGGTTTACTGCGATGACTCTTCCAACTGGTGGGTGACTCGACATGCGGATGTCGCCAGCGGGTTACGTGACAGGCGATTTTCCGTCGATACACGAAAAGCCATCGCCGATGGGCAGGATGACAATATTGGTGCGATAGCCTCACTGGCCGGTACCTGGTCTCGCCGACAGGAGTCTCTGCCTTTATCGCAACTGTTTAATAATTTCATGCTGATGCTTGATCCGCCCAGGCATCAGCAATTGCGTCGACTGTTCGCGCCGATTTTTCAACCGGCAATGATAAAACGCTTGCGAGCGGATATTGACCGGCGAGTGGATGATCTTATTACCGACATGCGTCTGCACCCTGAGCCCGATATCATGCGGGATTTGGCATTACCTCTGCCCGTCAGCGTTATTTCCACCATGCTGGGCACGCCTCAGCAAGATGCTTTTGTGCTGCAATCATGGGCACACGATATTTTTCGGGGCGCGGATCCGATGTATACACCCGAGAGCAGTCAATATATCAACGCCGTTGCTCAGGATTTTATGCACTATATGACCGAGCATATCGAAAAGCGTCGCAGTTCGCCGGCTAAAGATGATCTATTAGGCATGCTTTTGACGTCAAATGACGTTCAGCAACTGACCGCCACTGAATTGGCAGCAAATTGTATTTTGTTGTTTGCTGCGGGATTTGAAACCACCTCCAGCGTTATTGGTAATAGCCTATTGGCGCTGTTGCGCAATCCTGATCAGTTACAGTTACTCCGCCAACGCCCGGAACTGATAGAAAATGCGGTGGAGGAATTTCTACGCTACGAAGGGGCGCTGCGCGCCGCAGTTCGCACCGCGCTGGACGATGTGGAGATGGGAGGGCGTGTGATTCGCCGTGGGGATACGGTACTGTTTGTCCTGTCGGCGGCTAACCGGGATCCTGCCGTTTTTACCGATCCCGATAAACTGGATATCACGCGTAATGCCAAACAGCACGTGGCGTTTTCTCATGGCGTTCACTATTGCCTGGGAGCGCCATTAGCCCGCCTCGAAATCCAAAGTGCGATCTCCTCGCTAATACGCTATGACCTTGCACTGGCTGCCGAGGAAATTTCGTGGCGTGACAGCGTGGTATTCCGCAATCTGCAAAAGCTGCGTATAAAAATAACCTGAACCAGCCGATGAACGGCATTGCTGGCGGATATCAGTTGGTTGGTAACAAGAGGCGCAGGCAAGGTGGGTAACGGGGCAGGGAACCAAGCAGCTCAGTGCTATGCGTAATTAAATCACCAGACCCCGGAGCTGTTTTTTCGGGGTCTGGTGCACCACTCGACTGGCATGCTTTCATTGATACTGAAACAAGGGCGTAATCAGAAATTCCATACTACGCCAGCATTTACACCGTTATCCTGATAGTTCTGAGATAACAGACCGGTATAGTTGAGGGACACGGCAACCGACTTGGTAACATTGATTTCTGCCCCCGCTTTCATCACCATGCCATCCCGTGAGGCGGCGACGGTGGCGGTATTGAAGGTGGCATCAGTGCCGGCAAAGCGCAGGCCGACCTGGCGTTCCGTGTCGTTGTACTGATGCTGCCAACCCAGTTCGCCACGCAGGGTGACGGTGCTGTTTTTACCGGTCTCCCAGCGTTTGTCCGCGCGCATACCCAGGGTGGACAACGTTGCGCTGGTGCTTTGACTGTCGGCAGTCAATGCCGCTGCGCCACCGTTTTCCGCCATATCATCACTGCGATAATTTACCCACGCCAGATTGGCAAAGGGTTCCAGATTGAGCCAGCCAGGATTGATACGGTAAGCCGCCTCCGCGTAGATTTGGCCGGTTCCGGCGTTATAGCGTGACTTGGCGTTATCAGACTGGCCGTAATAGCCGATGCCCCGAGAGGTTTCAACCCGGTGCCAGGTATAGGCGGTACCGGCGCGCAGATTCAGGTTGTCATAGGTTTTGCCAGCATAAACGGCCAAATGGTAGTTATCACTGTCGGCAGAGGCGCCGTCTGCATGCAATGAGGTGCGGGTGTAACCGGTCGCCAAGCCCAGACGCCAGTTATCGGCCAGCTCATTATCCGCACCGAGCAATACCCCGAAGGTTGAGTCGTGGAAACCCGTGGCATTGTCATTGCCGCTGGCGTGTTGCCAATTGCCCAACAAACTGACCCAGGCTCCGTTCTCGTCCTGTTTAATGTCGCTATTATCCGTTGCCCCCTGCGTCTGGCGTAAACGCCCGTTCAGCGTATCGCGAACATAGCGACTGTTATTTACCAGTGCCGAGGCGATGTCGGCGTGGATCTGTCCCGACAGTTGGCGATAGGCTTGCCGCGCCAGCTCCGCAGAAGGCGCCAGCAGCAAGCTTTGATACACCGGGTTATCCGCTGGCAGGCGTTCAATGGCCGTTGCCAGATTACGTTGATTGGCTGTGGTGGCGACATCGGCAAAACGCGTAGCGCTGCGTTGTAAACCCAGGGAGACACTATTGGCCTGATAGGCCAGATCGGGGGTTAAAAACAGCCCGGCATCGGCTGCACCAAACTGACCGGTGACGCCTTGCGCGGCAGTGAGCACGGTATAACGCTGCGCCAGGATATTACCGGCTGGAGCGCTTGACGCCAGCAGGTTATTCCCCGCTTGCGGCAGCACGCTAATGCCGCCATTGTTCAACCTTGCCTGGCCATTGACCTGAAGCAGATCGCTAGCGCCGGCCTCGACTTCAGCCAGATAACGGGAGCCATTCTCTAGCGTTAAATCATTATCGATGGTCAAGGTGCCGATGGAATTGCCGGGCGCAACCGAGCCGTGGTTATGCGCCGTCAGCGTAGCGAGATGGCCAGTACCGCTGACCAGTCCACCCGAATGTACCACCGTGGCACCGGACGCCTTACCGTTGGCAATAAACACCCCGTCAACCGCGACATCACTGGCTAATGCGCCGCTGTTGGTCAGCTGTAATGCGGCACCTTTGGCAATTTGCGTCTGGCCGGTGTAGTCGTTTTTTCCACTGAGTGTCTGCTGGCCGCCGGCGATAGTCAGGCCGCCTTTATAATGCGTCCCGTCTGGATTGCCGAGGTCGACGTCGGTAATACGGCCAGAAAAGTTATCCCTGGCCTGGCTCAACACCAGCGTTCTGTCCTTCAGCGTTACCACGCCATTGCCGCCCAGACTGCGGATGGTGGCATTATTCATGCTGTCCGGTACCCCCCACAGCGGATTGAAATTACCGTGCTGGGAAATGTCAAACCAACCGTTATTTTGCAGCGATGCGGAGTGGGCAAGACTGCCCGGGCCGGCAAGATATAACACCGCGCCCTTATTCACATGGGTGACGCCGGTATAGGTATTGATGCCGGTCATGTTGACCACCACATCCGGCATCAGCGTTAGGTCGCCGGCGCCGGAGATGGCGCCCGCCAGCCCCAGATAAGCTTTTCCTCCATTCGGATCCCCTGAGGGATCGCCATCAGGGGCGCTCATCAGATTCCCCATTTGCTTGGTGACGCGGCTAAGATGCAATCCGCTACCGTTGACGTCGGTTGAGAAATTATCCGCATTGACCACGAAAGGCGTAAATGCCGTCAGCTGATTTTGTAAATCATACATCACTGAATATTGGGTAAAAAAATCTACCCCCAGCGTAATGTTCCAGGTTTCTTTATCGCTGCCGTCTTGCTTGATCTCCAGGTGATCGCCCTCGCCACCTTGCAGACTGAGCGCTTGACCCGCGTTTTTCCCCTTGGCATCCACCGGTTGCAGCGTCAGGGAAACTACCGAGGTGTTGTTTTCGCCTTGCTGGTCAAATTTCACGCCATGTTGTTCGAGGAGATCGCCGAATTTTTTGCTGTCTATCGTTGCATGGGTCGGGTTACCGGTATCGAATAAAATTGCTCCGCTCAATGCCTCGGCGGGAAGCTCGACAATACGCGACTGGCCGTTGATATTGAGCGTGAAGGCGTATTTGAAGCGACCTTCATATTGCGATGACGCTGGGACGCCAGAATTGGGGAAGTGGGTTATATCGCCTTCATTGCGTGTTGGTGCCCAAGGGACCAGGGTATCAAACTGCGCCCGCAGGCTGGGAGTCAAATTGAGGATGGCGCAGGGCGCACAACCCGGTGAAAGCGTGGTTCCCTTTTCATTGGCATTGTCATTACCGGCGACGATAAAACCGGTTTTGGTGATGGTGCTGAAGGGGCTGCCGCCGTTGGGATGACCTTTTTCATCGGTAAGCAGAAAATCCCCTACGCCAAAGGTGCCGTAGTAGTACTGTTCTTCGGTCGGCTTTCCAGTGGTTATTTTTTTTTCTGCCGCGAGATCGATATAATAAGGTTTGCCATCCAGGATCTTAAACGGTTTTTGATCGGGCTGTTGCTGCTTTGCGAGCAACAAATGTTCAACCTGGCCAATCACGTAGCCTTTATTATTGCTATCGGGAGTCACTACCGGTATCGGCGTAGCATCAGCGGTGTAGTAGGTCAGGCCGGTTATCTGCTTGCGCTGTAACCAGTAGCCGCCCCAACCATCGTTACCATAGAGATACTCGTATGCCTGATGCACATTCGGCAAGCGCGAGGTATCCTGTTGCGCGAGAACCGCGTTGAACTGATCGGAGCCGGTATCAAAGATATATTTTTGCGCAGGCCCGCCATTGACGCCAACATTGATGGTTAGGCGATCCTCTAAATGTCCCAAAGGAATGGTTATTGGCTGCGTAGCACCCATAACCGCGGTAGGGTAATACCAGGAAAATGGAGATACGATCAGTAAACTCAACAGTTTGCGGTTAGGTATCATGTTTACCCCCCAGAAGGTCAATCTTGTAAAATTAACGGTAAGTGGAACCCTGCGTAATAATTACAATGCTGTAATAAAAAATAATGCCCTTACGCCAAATCCGTCGCCCCTTTGGTGTGATATCTCTCAAGGGCTTACGATTAACGACCAAACCTGATGGCCGCCGTGGTTAAGCAGATTTTTTATAACTTAACCTAGCCCTGATACTGTTTTTTATATTGTTTAGGGCAGTCTGGATGTGATAAACGAAATTTCATAATCATGTCCAGGGTATTGGCTTTTCATTTGTTGTGTGAATTCTGCCTTGGTGACTTTATGGCGATAGGTATCGTGCAATAGAATAATAAATTCTTCTGATTTTTCAGTGGTTTCAATCGGTATGCGTTGGTATTGGCGATCGGATTTTATTTGGCTTAGCAATCGATCGAACCAATCGCTAAAGGGCTTATCTGCCATGGCAGAAACAACCTGAGGGTTGGTGGTAGGGGTGCTACAGCCTTGAACCAAAGGTAAGCAAAGTGCAATAAAGAATGAACCAATCAAAATTAACCTCTTGTTTTTCATTACCGATGACTCCTGGTTTATTGATTTTTAAGGTGCCGTATGGCACATGGATTGTGGCATGGATAAAATAGTATCACTCAGCAATTATCGATTAAGCCAATAGAACCCCCTCTAAGCGTTACCGCAGCGCAAGCTGACTGTTTCGCGATGGTAATAAATGACCTGTGGGTTTTTATTCTGTGCGCATTTCTCTAATATGCTATGGGCATCAGCATATTATATTCATTTACTGCTTGACCAGAGCGTTGGACGTATTTATTGGCGCCGAGTTTACTTTTCCAGTCACTCTCGTTTGTTAAGACAGCGGCTAAACCGCTTGTTTTGCGTATGAATTTTTAACGTTAATTTTCTGGTCATGATTGAATATGACGCCAAATTTATTTTAAACAATAATAAAATCACTGAGTTATGACATAATGGATTTGAGTATAGATCATAATGTTTCATTAAGCGTAAAAAATAACATTGATAATACAAGTGATATTAAATCAATGGGTTAGTTATGATGGTGGCCTTTATTATTGTGTGGCATTTATTACGGCGGGGATGACAACATTTATCATCGACACAGGAATACACTCAGTTCCCTGCGATATCCTAGCCGATGGTTGATGCTGGATTTCCGCTTGGCAAAACGACCTCCTTTAATCATCAGATAAGGAACTATCCAATGCCACCTGCCACCTGCCACCTGCCACCTGCCACCTGCCACCTGCCACCTGCCACCTGCCACCTGCCAACGGCGGCTAGGTCATGTTAATCGTTCATTGTTAAACGTTAATAGAATCGGAGTGGGGCTAAATTATTACAGTGTGGTGTTTTCAGTCACTGGTGTGACAGTCCAAATGTTATCCCTGACACTCTCTAGACGATAGGTCGACAGCGTGCTCAGCGTCCCACTGGTCAGTCCAGAGCCTAATGTGATGAATATTAGCGAGTTACCCTGCAAGCTTTTAAATACCTGGTATTGGCTGACAGCGTAAGCGACCTGCTCTTGATCCGACACCATACGCCCATCTTTTAGCTCCAGAGATGGCGTCCATTCCTGCAATGTTTTACCCGCGCCTTTGGCTTTCAATTGCTTGGCATCTTTATCCGACACCACCAACGCGACACTGGCGGGGAAGTGCGCGACCACTTGCTCAATAGGTGGCACGCCAGCGTGAGAGTCCAGTACCAACCGATGCCGTTGCGCATAGTTTTGGATGTTGCACTGGATCAACGAATCCTGAGCTTGTGCATAATCGCGTGCAGACAAACCGCTAAGGGAGGTGATCTGCTGGTTATTTTTTCGCAAAGCAAGGTAGTCCGCGCAGGTAGCCAGAGAATGGTTTTTCCCGTCAGCAGTCACTACCTGCAGAGGCTTACCCTGAATGGAAATATCCTGCTCGACAGCTAGCACCGAGGCAGAAACCAGCAAAGCACCACCTGCGACCAATAATTTCATTTTGTTCACGATACCGTTCCCTGACATGACAGATAAGATAGGCCAACACTTCACCAGGCAAGCCTGTCACAGCGAAAATTAAACCCTGGGTGATAAGTAATATATCAGTGAACTTGATAAGGAAAGGTAGCAACATGCATGGAGGATGCCGCACCATAAACAGCGGAAAATAGAAGCCCTGTTGCAGTAACAGACATCCTTATCAACCTGCCAGCCCCTTTGTATTGCATGACAGCAAAAAGGAATAATGAGCCCGCAGAAAGCAAAAAAAACCGCCATAGGCGGGTTCTTCTAAAGATGGTGCCCGGACTCGGACAACCGTCGCTGGCGACGGGTTGAACAACGCTTGGCGTTGGCCCGCAGGGTGAGGCCGTCAGGCCGAATAATCGAACGTAGTTCGATGGAGAGTCCATACCCCAGAAAGCAAAAAACCCGCCATAGGCGGGTTCTTCTAAATATGGTGCCCGGACTCGGAATCGAACCAAGGACACGGGGATTTTCAATCCCCTGCTCTACCGACTGAGCTATCCGGGCAACGGGGCGCATTAAACCGTAAAGGCCGCTCGTCGTCAACGGCTTTCTGTCATCAAGCCGTTCGGTTGCTCTATTTTCAGTCAGTTAGCCATGATGCGCCACCGAACAGGGCGGCTGTTCCCTGATAATTATGCAGTAATTGCGTGTTTTTATACCGTTTTGATTTTACTGTGTTTTATTTTAAGTTAATAAATTACAGTGAGTTATGCAAACAATGTGTCGTTATCGTCACAGGAATTGTCACTTGAACCACGCAATAAAACATGCAATCATTGCGCAAATTTTGCCACCCCCTATCACATAACGGCGATCTCGCTAATCAAGCAGAGGATTACGGGCATGACTGGTTTTGTCGCATTAGCGCCATCGCGCACCAGACATTTACAAATGCCTTCCTGCCGCCGTGCGCTTTACCGAACGCCATTCTCCCGATCTTGCCATCTTTATATGCGGTAAGGCCAGCCGATGCTCGCTGTTAGGCATTATTAAAAATAGAGCCAAGGCTCTGATTTTACTGATGCCTATCGGACGCTGCCGATCCCAGTTGCCGATAGTTGCCTGATGCCCGTTCATCAGCCGGTTACGCCTGTCTCAAGCGCTGCCGGGCGTCATTTGCCGGGATAACCGCCGTTATCTCATCGCGTGCCTGTGGCACACCCTCATCCTTAACCGTTTGAGAGTTAGCTCTATGAAAGAATTGAAAATAGCAACCAGCGCCGGCCTGGTTGCCAGTATCGAAACCCTGCGTGAAGTGGTGCGCATCGAGCAGACCGATTATACCGATGTGGCGGCGGTGGTGGTGTCCGTCAAGGACGTTGACGCCGGTATCCTGACGCACTTACAGGCCACCGGGTTTGCTATCCCGACCTTCGTTGCCGTTGAGGGAGAAGATCACCTTTCGCCGGATTATCTGCCGTTTATTACCGGCGTATTCGCCCTGAGCCATGCCACCAAGGCGTTTTACATGGCGCAGCTGGAAGCGGCGGCGGATGCCTACGAGCAGGCGTTGCTGCCGCCGTTTTTCAAAACGCTGAAAACCTACGTTGAAATGGAAAATTCGACCTTTGCCTGTCCGGGGCATCAGGGCGGCGAGTTCTTTCGCAAGCACCCGGCCGGGCGCAAGTTTTTCGAGTTTTACGGCGAAACCCTGTTCCGTTCCGATATGTGCAATGCCGACGTGAAGCTCGGCGATCTGTTGATCCACGAAGGTTCGGCCAAAGACGCGCAAAAACATGCGGCGCGGGTGTTTAACGCCGACAAGACCTATTTTGTGCTCAACGGCACCTCGGCGGCGAACAAGGTGGTGACCAATGCCTTGCTGACGCGTGGCGACCTGGTGCTGTTCGATCGCAACAACCATAAATCCAATCACCATGGCGCATTGTTACAGGCCGGGGCGACGCCGGTATATCTGGAAACCGCGCGTAATCCGTTTGGATTTATTGGCGGCATCGATGCCCACTGTTTCGATGAAGATTACCTGCGCGCGCAGATCCGTGAAGTCGCGCCGCACAAGGCCGGCGAGGCGCGGCCATTCCGCTTGGCAATCATCCAGCTTGGTACCTATGACGGGACTATTTATAACGCTCGCCAGGTGATCGACACCATCGGCCATCTGTGCGACTACATCCTGTTTGATTCCGCCTGGGTGGGTTATGAAGGCTTTATTCCGATGTTGAAGGAGTGCTCGCCGCTGCTGCTGGAGCTGGATGAACTCGACCCGGGCATTTTTGTTACCCAGTCGGTGCACAAGCAGCAGGCCGGTTTTTCGCAGACCTCGCAGATCCACAAGAAAGACGACCATATCAAAGGGCAGAAGCGTCACTGCAACCATAAGCATCTCAACAATGCCTTTATGTTGCACGCCTCGACCAGCCCGTTTTATCCGCTGTTTGCCGCGCTGGACGTTAACGCCAAAATGCACGCCGGCGAGGCGGGGCGTCGCATGTGGATGGACTGCGTGAAGCTGGGGATTGAAACGCGCAAGCAACTGTTACAGCGTTGCTCGCAACTGCAGCCGTTTATTCCGTTACAGGTTGCCGGACAGGACTGGCAGACGTTTGCCACCGATGAAATTGCCAGCGATGCGCGCTTCTTTACCTTTGTACCGGGTGAGGCGTGGCACGGTTTTGCCGGCTATGCGCAGGATCAATATCTGGTCGATCCCTGCAAGCTGCTGCTGACCACGCCGGGCATTGATGCGGCTACCGGACAGTACAGCGCGTTCGGCGTGCCGGCCACCATTCTGGCCAACTTCCTGCGGGAAAACGGCATCGTGCCGGAAAAATGCGATCTGAACTCGATCCTGTTCCTGCTGACGCCGGCGGAGAACCCGGCCAAGATGGCACATCTGGTAGATATGCTGGTGCAGTTCGAACGTTACGTGGAGCAGGATGCGCCGCTGAGCGAGGTATTGCCGACGGTATATCGCAAGAACGAGCAGCGCTATCGTGGTTATACCCTGCGCCAGCTGTGTCAGGAAATGCACGATCTTTACGTCAGCTATGACGTTAAGCAACTGCAAAAAGAGATGTTCCGACAGGATCATTTCCCACCGGTGATGATGAACCCGCAGGATGCCAACGTGGAATTCATTCGCGACAATGTCGAACTGGTACCGATCGCCCAGGCCGAGGGGCGCATTGCCGCCGAAGGCGCGCTGCCTTATCCACCAGGCGTACTGTGCGTGGTGCCGGGCGAAGTGTGGGGCGGGGCGGTTCAGCGCTACTTCCTGGCGCTGGAAGCGGGCATCAACCGTCTGCCGGGGTTCTCGCCGGAGCTGCAAGGGGTTTATATTGAAAAGAAAGATCACGGCTGGAAGCGTATATTTGGTTACATGATCAAGCAGGCGTGATGCAAGGGCCGGCGATGCCGGTCCGAATTGCGGATATGACAAATAGGGCCGGTGCCACTACAGTGAATGGAGCGGTACTGGCAATGAGCATGGTGATGGAAGATAAAAATTATTCTGCCTGGGTGGCAAGCGAAAAGCGTGACTCGATCTTTCACAGTTTTGGCTGGTTTTTATTGGTCAATCTGCTGGTATCCCTGTTTCTGTTTTTTCATCGTTTTCGTTCAACCGATTACGATTCAAGCGCGGATTTCATGCAGAATGCGCCGGCAATCGTCGCGGTATCGCTGGTGTCGGCCCTGGCGTATCTGATGTTGAAGCTGCTCATCCCGCGCAGCAAGCGGGGCGCCTGGTGGGTGCTGGTGGGCTGCGTGGCGCTGTTGGCGCTATTGTGGTGCGTGGTGTTCGATCACCTGATTGACCTTAACGCGGTCAACCTGATTTACCCACTGACCGTAGCGCTGATGTTTTCGTCGCTGATCCCGTTTTACCTGTCCCCAATGCTGCTGTTTCTGTTTTCGGTGCCGATCCTCAGTATGGTGATTGGCGAAAACATTGTGATTCGCGGCGCATTCTCGCTGGTTAACCTGGCGTCATACGCGCTGATATTGATACTGATCTATTCCGCCAAACGGATGCTGGAAAAGTGGTTTATGCTGGCGATGGAACGTGAGCGGGAAAACCAGCGTCTGATTGAGCGCCTGAGCAAGCTGGCGCACCGCGATCCATTGACCGGTCTGTCCAATCGCCGATACTTCAATGCCTACTTCGATTCGGTGTTTGCCCGTGAATCCTCAGGGGTTGAGCACTTCTCGGTGATCCTGATCGACGTTGATTATTTTAAGAAATATAACGATCACTATGGGCATCAGGCCGGCGATGAGTGTCTGGTGCGGCTGGCGGAATGTTTTCTGCGCTGTGTGCGCCGTTCGCAGGATCTGGTTGCGCGTTACGGTGGCGAAGAATTTATCATTCTGCTGCCGAAGTCCGACCGGCGTGAAGCCATGGCGGTGGCCGAACGTATCAAGACGCAGGTGGCGGCGTTGCAAATCCCGCATGCGCAATCCGGCGTGTCGCCCTGGGTCAGCGTTAGCCAGGGCATTGCCCAGTGGCGGCCTGGCGTCGATAAGGAGCGGTTGATCGCCAGTGCCGATCGGGCGCTGTATCAGGCCAAATCTCAGGGGCGCAGCAGTTATCAGGTTGCCGACGGCTAATATAAAAAAGGCCGGGACAACTGCCCGGCCTGGCTGATGGCCGCGCTTAACGGCGGCGGTAACTCTTCTGCGCGTTGTTCACCTTCACCAGATAGCGGCGAGACTCGCCGGCCGGGTGCTTGCTGGCCAACGTGGTGTACACATCGCCCGGCTGCATGCCGTTGATGATGCTGACCGCTTTGGTCCTGTCGCTTGAGAATACCCGCAGTACGCTGCCCGCGCCGCCGTTATAGGCCGTAATCACCGCATAACGCCGTGAGGTCGGGTTCTGAATACCGCCCAGATAGTTATTCTGCAAAATCGCCAGATAAGCGGTACCGGTGTCGATGTTGTTCGCCGGATCAAACAGGTAGCTGCGGCTTGGCGTGCCCCACTTGCCGCGCATCTTGAACACGTCCTTGCCGGCGGTGTGCTGCATCACCTGCATCAAACCCAGCGCATCGGAGCCGCTGACCGCATACGGGTTAAAGCTCGATTCGGTCTGCATGATAGCCAGAATCAACGACTCTTCCACACCGTATTTTTCGGCCGCTTTACGCACCATCGGCAGGTATTTGTGCGCGCGCTTGTCCAGGTGGTTGGGCACCAGTTGCACGGTGACCGAGTAGATCACATGCAGGCCGGAGGTGCGTTTTTGCAGCTTGTTCTGTACCAGATAATCGGCAAAGTGCGAGGCGCGCCATTCCCAGCGGATCGCTTCGCCATTGTTGTCCAGTACCTGGCCGTACAGGAACGGCTCTTTGCTGATCTGAATGTCATTGGCGTCGGAATACAGATCTACCGAGCTCGGATCGTCACCCATCAGCAGGGTGGTAACGATCGCCTTACGCAGGCTGTCGGCCGGATCGGTCGGAGAAATGGTTTCAAAGGTGATGGTGCCCGCATCAAAGTTGATGTGGCTGCGCGTCAGATATTGATCGGTATATTTGACGTAATCTTTCGGCCCGGCGATCAGAACTTCGTTCAGACCCCAGATGTTTTCGATGTTATGGGCGAACTGGCCCATCAGAATGTCGAAGCCGTTGGTGTCTTTAACCCAGGCTTCGTTGAACTCGTCGCTTTTTTTACCGGAACAGGAAATCAGCAAGGGTGCTATCACTAGCAAAGCTAAAATTTTCTTCATCTTAAGCCGTAATATTTTTGGGTGATGCAGGGGCCAGCGCCCGGCCCCAAAACAGATTATTCGCTCGGCGGTGTATAGCCTTCAATGTGGACGTCGTGTCCTTCAAACAGAAAACGCACCATTTCCGCTTCCAGCAGCTTGCGATCGTCCGGGTTCATCATATTGAGCTTTTTCTCGTTGATCAGCATGGTTTGCTTTTTCATCCATTCTGCCCAGGCTTCTTTCGAGATTTCGTTGTAGATGCGTTTACCGATCTCGCCCGGATACAGTTGGAAATCCTGGCCTTCGGCTTCGCGTTGCAGGTAGGTACAAAAAATGGTTCTGCTCATGCTAATTCCTCGTTGATAACGCTAACCCGTTGATAGTTTTCTTTAAAAATCATCCGGGTATAAAGATGGCTGAGCCGGGGGCTGCTTGGCCAGTTGCAGCAGCAGGCGTTCGACCGGTGCGGCCAGCCCGACCGACGGCGGCTGCGCTAAGTTATACCAGAGACCGCTGCCTTCATCCATGGCGCCGCCGACCTGCTGCACCGGCAGCCACATTGGCACGATGTCCAAATGGAAGTGACTGAATGTATGGCGAAATGCGGTTAACTGCTGCAACCGATCGTCTTTCAGACCGCGTTGTTGCAGCCAGAGTTCCAACGCCTGCCGCTCACTGAACTGCGGGAAGCAAAACAGGCCGCCCCACAGCCCGACGGCCGGTCGCTGTTCCAGCCATACGCTCTGGTCACGTTGCAACAATAAAAAGTGGGCCGATTTTTCCGGCAGCGTCTGCTTGGGTTTTTTGCCAGGGTATTTCGCCCAGCTGTGATTGGCATAGGCGATACAGCCGGCGTTGAGTGGGCACAGTTCACATTTGGGTTTGGAGCGGGTGCACACCATGGCACCCAGATCCATCATCGCCTGATTGAACTGGCCGACGCCGTTAGCCGGCGTTACGTCGCTGCTGATTTGCCACAGACGATTTTCAACCTCTTTTTTACCCGGCCAGCCTTCGACCGCATAGCAGCGTGCCAGCACCCGCTTGACGTTGCCGTCGAGGATCGGATAGTGCTGGCCGAGCGACAGCGACAGGATGGCGCCGGCGGTGGAGCGGCCAATGCCCGGCAGCGCGGCGATTTGTTCAAAGGTTGTCGGGAACTCGCCGCCGTGCTGTGCGACAATGGTTTGCGCCGCCTTGTGCAGGTTCCTGGCGCGGGCGTAATAGCCGAGCCCGGTCCACAGATGCAGCACTTCGTCCAGCGGTGCTTCGGCCAGTTGGCGCACGTTCGGAAAACGTGCCATAAATCGCTGAAAATAAGGAATGACGGTGGCAACCTGAGTCTGTTGCAACATGACCTCAGAAAGCCAAACTTGATAAGGCGTCTTGTCGAGCTGCCACGGCAGGGTTTTACGGCCGTAGCGCTGGTACCAGTCAAGCACCACGTGCGAGAACTGCTGTGCTTGCATCATCATCGGGTATCGTATCAGGCTGATATTTGATGCGCGATTGCAGCATAGAGTCCGGGTGGTGTAAACCGGAACTTTCCGACGTTAAAATATGAACACTTGCTAAACCAGTCTATCTTTGCATAATGCGCGTTTCCCTAATTGGCAGCCAAACAGACAGAAAGCACTATGATTAATGACGTCATCTCTCCGGAATTTGATGAGAACGGCCGCGCAATGCGCCGTATCCGCAGCTTTGTGCGCCGCCAGGGGCGGTTGACCAAAGGCCAGCAGCACGCGCTGGAAAACTATTGGCCGGTGATGGGCGTGGAGTATCAGGCGCAGCCTGTCGATCTGACCGCGCTGTTTGGCCGCGATGCGCCGGTGGTGCTGGAAATCGGCTTTGGTATGGGCGCTTCGCTGGTGACCATGGCGGGCAACAACCCGCAGCAGAACTTTTTAGGGATTGAAGTTCATTCGCCAGGCGTCGGTGCCTGCCTGGCCGATGCCCACGAGGCGCAATTGAGCAACCTGCGGGTGATGTGCCACGACGCGGTCGAAGTGCTGGAAAACATGATCCCGGACGGCTCGCTGGATATGGTGCAGCTGTTCTTCCCGGATCCGTGGCACAAGGCGCGCCACAACAAACGCCGCATCGTACAGACGCCGTTTGTTGAACTGGTGCTGCGCAAACTGAAGGTCGGCGGCGTATTCCACATGGCCACCGATTGGCAACCCTATGCGGAACATATGTTGGAAGTGATGAACGGCGTGGCGAATTACCGTAATCTGTCGGAAAGTCACGATTACGTGCCGCGCCCGGACACACGTCCACTGACTAAATTTGAATTACGCGGCCAGCGTCTGGGACACGGCGTTTGGGATTTGATGTTTGAGAGGAAGGCATAATGGCTAACAACCGCAGTCGTCGTTTACGTAAGAAGTTGCACATTGATGAGTTTCAGGAACTGGGCTTTTCCGTCGCCTGGCGTTTCGCCGAAGGCACCGCGGTTGAGGATATCGACGGCACGCTGGACGCGTTCATTGACGAAGTGATCGAGCCGAACGGCCTGGCGTTTGACGGCAGCGGCTACCTGCAATGGGAAGGGCTTATCTGCCTGCAGAAGATCGGTCAGTGCACCGATCAACACCGCGAACTGGTCAAAAACTGGCTGGAAGCGCGCAAGCTGTCCGAGGTAAAGGTCAGCGATCTGTTTGATATCTGGTGGGATTAATCGCCCGAGATTCAGCGTTGGGGCCAGCTGCGACTGGCCCGTTATCGTTATACAGCAGAATTGTTTGAAGGTGCCTTAATGGCGCCTTTGTTTTGTCTGGAGCATGGCCTGGTGGAAATAACATTGGATAACGCGTTGCTGGAAGAGATCCTGCAACAGGTTCGCCCGCTGATCGGCAGCGGTAAAGTCGCCGATTACATCCCCGCGCTGGCAGAAGTGCCGGCCAATCGCCTGGGGATCGCCGTTTGCACCGTTGATGGCAACATGTTCCAGGCCGGCGACGCCGCCGAACGGTTTTCCATTCAGTCGATATCCAAAGTGCTCAGCCTGACGCTGGCGTTGACACGCTATCAGGAAAGCGAAATTTGGCAACGGGTCGGCAAAGAGCCGTCCGGTTTGCCGTTCAACTCGCTGTTACAGCTGGAAATGGAGCAGGGCAAGCCGCGTAATCCATTTATCAATCCCGGTGCGCTGGTGGTCTGCGACATGCTGCAAACCCGGCTCAGCGCGCCCAAACAGCGGATGCTGGAAGTGGTGCGACAATTGGCCGGTGAGGATGACCTGGCCTACGACGCCCGCGTGGCGCGATCGGAGTTCGAACACTCCGATCGCAATGCGGCGATCGCCTACCTGATGAAATCGTTTGGCAATTTTGAAAACGACGTGCTCACCGTACTGCAAACCTATTTCCACTATTGCGCGCTGCGCATGAGCTGCCAGGAACTGGCGCGCGGCTTCGTCTATCTGGCGAACCACGGCCGCGATCTGCAGGGCAATGAGGTGATCACGCCGTTGCAGGCGCGGCAGATCAATGCGCTGATGATGACCAGCGGTATGTACGACGGCGCCGGTGAGTTTGCCTATCGGGTCGGCATGCCGGGCAAGTCGGGCGTCGGCGGCGGTATTGTCGCCATCGTTCCGGACGAAATGGCGATCGTGGTCTGGTCGCCAGAGCTGGATCCGTCCGGTAACTCGCTGGCGGGAACTGCGGCGCTGGAACTGTTGTCTCAACGAATTAGCCGTTCGATTTTTTAATCCCCCGCTGTTACGGTTGGAAGGGAGTCTCAGGAGATACTATGTTGAAGAAAACCGGGTTGGCCTTGCTGTTGCTAACCGCATCACAGGCGCATGCTGCCTATCAGTGTGCCGTCAGGCCACAGGATGACGTGATTATCAGCCAACAGAATGTGCAGGTGGTAGGCACCAGCGGCAATCTGCAAATCTCACCGGATGGCGACGTGACCCGTAACGGGCAGCCGCTGACCCTCAATGATAGCCAGCGCCAGAAGGCGTTCAGCTACCAGAGCGCTCTGCGCAAGGAACTGCCGTGGATAGACAACGGCGCGCAGCAGCACCTGGAAAAAGCCCGTGTGGCGCTGGATAAGGTGATCGTCAAGGAACTGGGCAGCGACAGCAACGTACGCAATCGCCTGACCACGCTCAACCAGCAGCTGAAGCAGCAGATGAACCGCATTATCGAGCACCGCAACGACGGCTTGGCTTTCCATCATAAAGCCATCGATCAGGTCGAGCAGGATGGCCGCAATATCGTGCAGCAAAGTATGGGCGGCGTGCTGCAAGACAGTCTGAACGAAATGGGCGTCAAACAGGCGGCCAACAGCGGCGGTAACCCGTTGCAGGCGATTATGGGCAACCTGGGCGGTTTGCAAAAGGCGATTCAGAACGAGTGGAACAATCAGGAACAGGATTTCCAGAACTTTGGCCACGACGTCTGCAACCGCGTCACCGCGTTGGAAACCCAGCGTAAAGACCTGCTTAATGCCTTGAAGTAACAGCAAAGACGAGTCGCCTGGCGGCAATTTGCCGTGCTGGTTAAACTGCAATCAACCAAAGGCAGTTGTGTTGATGCCAGTGATACTGCGTTATCGCGGTTATACGATTTCGATTGAGGGGCTTTTGCAGGGTAGGGGGATGTGACTCGTCGGCTTCACCATGCAGCTTGATGATACTACCAATAAAAAAGCGCTGAATTCTCAGCGCTTTTTGCTATCTACTCGTCCGCCAAAAACAGCTCCAGCAGCGAATTGAGGAACAGTTTGCCTGTTTCGGTGATTTGCCAGTGTTGCGCCGTTTCGACCAGATAGCCTTTCGCCAACGCGGCGTCCAGCTGCGGGCGGATGGTGCTTTCATCCAGCCCGGTATAGGCGCTGAACTCCGCACGCGGCGCGGCTTCCAACAGGCGGAAACGGTTCATAAAGAACTCGAACGGCCGATCTTCGGTTGCCACTTCATGCTGCTTGTCGAGGTATTTGCCCTGCATAAAACCGCGCGGGTGCTTGGTTTTGGCCGTCCGCACGATGCGCCCGTCGCTGAAGGTCAGTTTGCCGTGCGCGCCGCAGCCAATCCCCAGATAGTCGCCGAAGCGCCAATAGTTGAGATTGTGTTGGCACTGATAGCCCGGCTTGGCGTAGGCCGAGGTTTCATATTGCTGATACCCGGCGGCGCTCAGCAGCGCGTGGCCCTGTTGGAAAATATCCCACAGCGCGTCATCATCCGGCAGGACCGGTGGCCGCGAGCTGAACAGGGTATTCGGTTCGATGGTCAGTTGGTACCACGACAGGTGCGGTGGATTGAGGGCGATCGCCTGGCGCAGATCGTCCAGCGCTTCCGCCAGCGACTGATCCGGCAAGCCGTGCATCAAATCCAGATTAAAACTGCGCAGCCCCAATCCGGTTGCCAGATGTGCCGCTCGCTTGGCTTCATCCGGGCCGTGAATGCGCCCCAGACGGGTTAACTTCTCGGCGCTAAAGCTTTGTACGCCGATCGAGATGCGGTTGACACCGGCCCGTTGGTAGCCGCTGAAGCGATCGGCTTCGACGGTGCCCGGGTTGGCCTCCATGGTGATCTCGGCGTCATCGTTCACCCGAATGCGCGCGCGCACGCCATCCAGCAACGACTGCATCGCTTCGGCGCTCAACAGGCTCGGCGTACCGCCGCCGATGAAAATGGTGCCGATGCTGCGCCCGCTGGTCATCGGCAGATCGGCATCCAGATCCGCCAATAGGTGATCGACATATTCCTGATGCGGCACCTCGCCCTTCAGCGCATGCGAATTAAAGTCGCAGTAAGGGCATTTTTGCACGCACCATGGAATATGGATGTAGAGGCTGAGCGGTGGCAGTTGTACGGCATTATTGGGCATTGCGCATCGCTTCCAGCAGCAGCGTCAATGCCTGGCCACGGTGTGATACCGCGCTTTTCTCATCGCGCGACAGTTCGGCGGCGGTGCGTGACAGCGCCGGTACGTAAAAGATCGGGTCGTAGCCAAAGCCGCCCTGACCGGCGGATGCAAAGGTAATTTCCCCGCTCCAACTGCCGTGACAGACCAGCGGCGTCGGGTCTTCCGCATGGCGCAGATACACCAGCACGCAATGGAATTGCGCGCCGCGTTGGCCCTGCGGTAGGTCTTTTAATGCCACCAGCAGTTTATCCAGGTTCTGCTGGTCCGAGGCGTCTTCGCCCGCGTAGCGTGCGGAGTAAATGCCCGGCGCGCCGCCCAGCGCGTCGACCGCGAGACCGGAGTCGTCGGCAATCGCCGGCAGGCCGGTAATTTTTGCCGCGTGGCGGGCCTTCAGGATGGCGTTTTCAATGAACGTCAGGCCGGTTTCTTCGGCCGAATCCACCCCCAGTTCGGTCTGCGCCACCACATCGAGGCCGAAGTCGGCCAGCAGGTCGGCAAGTTCGCGTACTTTCCCGGGGTTGCCGGTGGCAAGAACCACTTTTTGCATAGTCATAACCTTGAATAATTACTCTGTGTACAACGCCGCGATGGTCGGCGGTATCTGGTGCGGATGCATAATGCGTAGCTGCTTATGCCGCCCCAGTTCACCCTTTTCGATCGTCACGTTGCTTTTTGCTACTTTAAACTGCTTGGCAATAAACTTGAGCAGATGCGCATTGGCCTGGCCATCAACCGGCGGGGCGGTGATGGCGACTTTGATTTCGTCGCCATGCAGGCCAATAATCTGGTCTCGGCTGGCTTTCGGCTGAATATACAGCCTGACCACCAGCCCGTCTTGTTCAACGCTGACGGCACTCACAACAAGAACCAGATCTCACCGAACAGATCCATACCCAGATAATTGATCAGATACAGAATCAGAATCACCACCATGGCCGAAAAATCAATGCCGCCCATCGCCGGGATCACGCGGCGGATCGGCGCCATCAATGGCTCGGTCAACTGATACATCACGTAGTCGATGGCGTTGCGCCCCTGGCTGATCCAACTCATCAGCGCGCGGATAATCATCACCCAGAAGATCAGATAACCGGCGGATTTAACCAGTGAAATCAGGCCAAACAGCAGGTTGTACGGACTGAGGGAGATGGCGCCGCCCTGGATCAGCAACAGCAGCGGATACTTGATGGTCATCAGCAGGAAAGCCAGCAGCAACGACGCGCTGTCGATCGGCCCCAGCGACGGAATGATGCGGCGCAACGGGCCGACAATCGGCTGGGTGATTTTCACGACAAACTGTGAAAACGGGTTGTAGAAGTCAGTGCGCGTCCATTGCATCCAAATGCGCAACAGCAGCACCATGACGTAAAGATCAATAACCGTCTTGACCAGAAAAGTCAGCGTTAACATGTAGTGGCCCTTCTCCTATTAAAATGATTTTTCCATTTCTTGTGCACGGGCAACGGCAGCCTGCATCGCCTTGGCGACGGTGTCGGGCAGCCGTTGTTCATTCAAAACGCGCAGCGCTTCGGCGGTGGTGCCGCCTTTTGAGGTGACCTGTTCCCGCAGGGTCGACAGCGCAAGCTGTGGATTGGCCTCCACCAGGGCGGCGGCGCCGCTGGCGGCCTGTTGCACCAGCTCGCGCGCCTGCTGGCTGCTAAAGCCCATGCGTTCCGCTTCTTGCTGCATCGATTCCATAAACAGGAAGAAGTAGGCCGGCGCGCTACCGGCGGCGGCGATGACGCCGTTGATGCCGTTTTCGTCATCCACCCAGCACACCTTGCCGACCGAACCCATCAGCTCGCCGGTGAACTCGCAATCTTGCCGGCTAACCTGCGCGGGGGCGTACAGACCGCTCATGCCTTTGCCAACCAGCGAGGGGGTATTTGGCATGATGCGCACCATATTCAGGTTGTCGCCCAGCAACTGATAAAAACGGCTGACCTGGATGCCGGCGGCAATCGACAGCACCAGTTTGCCGCTAAAATCGACCTGCTGGCGCAGCGGTTGGCACACCTGTTCCATCAGCTGCGGCTTTACCGCCATTACCACCACCTCGGCCTGCTGCGCACAGTAGAGGTTGTCGTCGCTGCTAATCACGCCGTAATCGGCGGCCAGCGCATCGCGGTTTTTCGCCGAAGGCGCGCAGACGCTGATTAATTGTGCCGGATAACCGCCGTTCACCAACCCGGCGATAATCGCACGCGCCATGTTGCCGGCGCCGATAAAGGTAATCTTACGATGTTGCATTGCGTCCCTCGTTGGTTCTGTCAGGCCTGCGAATAATCACGGGCGCCAAAAATCGCGGTGCCGATGCGCACCAGGGTGCTACCGGCGGCGATTGCTGCGACCATGTCGTCAGTCATGCCCATCGATAGCGTGTCGACCTGCGGATAGTCCTGTTGCAACTGCTGGAACGCCGCGGCCATTTGGCGAAATACCGCCAGCTGGCGCGGAAAGTCGCTCTCCGGCGCCGGTATTGCCATCACACCACGCAGCGTCAGCCGTGGCAGTGCTGCTACCGCTTGCGCCAACAGCGGCAACTGTGCCAGTTCAATGCCGGATTTGCTCTGTTCATCGCTGATATTAATCTGGATCAGCACGTTCAGCGGCGGCAGTTCAGCCGGGCGCTGATCGCTCAGCCGCTGGGCAATACGCAGCCGGTCAACCGTGTGGCACCAGTCGAAATGCTCTGCCACCAAACGGCTCTTATTGGATTGCAGCGGGCCGATAAAGTGCCATTCCAACCCGGCACCGTCGGGCAGCGCGGCGAAATGACGGATCTTGTCGACGCCTTCCTGCACGTAATTTTCACCAAATGCCCGCTGCCCGGCGGCAATGGCTTCTGCGATCGCCGCGACAGGTTTGGTTTTACTGACTGCAAGCAGCGACACCTCTTCTGGAGCACGCGCGCAGTTTACGGCTGCGGCATCAATACGCCCCCTGACATCCTGCAGGTTCTGTTGGATAGTGCTCATGATTGACCCAGGAGATTGATATGGATTTCGATGAATTAGTGGCCCTTAGTGTAAAGCATAATGCCTCCGATCTGCACCTTTGTACCGGACATCTGCCAATGTTGCGCATCGATGGCGAACTGCAACCGTTGCCGCAGGGGGAAATCCTGTCGCCGGCAGCGATACAGACCCTATGCGCCAAGCTGCTCGGCCCACAACGGCAACAGGCGTTGCAACCCAGTGGCCAGCTCGATGGCACGCTGACCAGCCGCGACGGCCGGCGACTGCGTGCCAATGCCTTTGTGCATCACGGCGGTATTTCGCTGGCGTTGCGCATGATTGCCGAGCATATCCCCCGGCTTGCCGCCTTGCAGGTGCCGGCGATTATCCCGGCGTTGACCCGGCGCGAGGACGGTCTGATCCTGGTGACCGGTGCCACCGGCAGCGGCAAATCCACTACCCTGGCGGCGATGATCGACGAGATCAATCGCCACCAGCGGCGGCACATTCTGACGCTGGAGGATCCGATCGAGTTTATTCACCACAGCCAGCGCTCGCTGATCCACCAGCGTGAACTGGGGCGTGATACCCACAGCGTCGAGCTGGCCTTGCGCGCCGCGCTGCGTGAAGATCCCGACGTGATTCTGCTGGGTGAACTGCGTGACCTGATGACCATTCGCCAGGCGCTGACGGCGGCAGAAACCGGCCATCTGGTGCTGGCGACGCTGCACACCCGCAACGCGCCGCAGGCGGTGGAACGGCTGGTGGACGTGTTCCCGGCGGAAGAAAAACCCTACGTGCGCGCACAGCTGGCCGGCAGCCTGCAGGCGGTGATCGCACAAAAACTGGTGAACAAACCGGGCGGAGGGCGCACGGCGATTTTTGAGATCCTGACGGCGACGCCGGCGGTCAGCAGCCTGATCCGCGACGGCAAAATCCATCAGTTGGCCAGCGTGCTGCAAACCGGCGCGCAGTTCGGTATGCAGACCTTTGAACAGGGACTGCGACAGCGTATTGCGCAGGGAATATTATCCTGAACAGGCGCTGGCCAGGGGGAATCGGCTATTGCCGTTACGCCACGCTAACGCGAGCGTGCCACGCCAACTTATCCCAGATGCTGTTCGAACCAGCTTTCCAGTATCACCACCGCCGACGCCGAGTCGACGCTGCCCTTGTCCAGCGCGCGAAAGCCGCCGCGATCGAACAGGTGGGAACGGGCTTCTACGGTGCTCAGGCGTTCGTCGTGCAGGTCGATCTTTACTCCAAAACGCCCATGCAGGCGGTTGGCAAACTTGCGGGCGCGTTCGGTCAGCGGTTGTTCGCTGCCGTCCATGTTGAGCGGCAGACCGACCACCACCAGATCCGGCTGCCATTCCTTCAGCAGCTTTTCAATTTTTTGCCAGTCCGGCGTGCCGTCCTGCGCCTTGAAAGCTGCCAGCGCGCGCGCGGTACCGGTAATTTCCTGGCCGATGGCCGCGCCGATGCTTTTGGTGCCGAAATCAAAGGCGATGATGGTGCGGTTACTCATCAGGCGTGTCCTGCGTGATTGGCGATGCTGCGGATGTCGATGCCCAGGCGGTTGGCCGCCTCGCGCCAGCGGCTGGCTATCGGCGTGTGGAACAGGATATCGCTGTCGGCCTCGATGGTCAGCCAGACGTTTTCCAGCACTTCCTGCTCGAGCTGGCCCTTTTCCCAGCCGGCATAACCGAGAGCGACCAGCACGTCTTGCGGCTGCTCCGGCGTACCGAGGGTTTCCAGCACGTCTTTGGAGGTGGTTATCATGGTTTCCGGCGAAATCTGAATGCTTGAGCCAAAACCGGAACAGGGGGTGTGCAGGATAAACCCGCGATCGTCCGCCAGTGGGCCGCCGGCAAACACCGGTTTGTCGAGGTTGACGGCCGGATCGCGTTCGATAGGCAGAATCTGCAGTTTGCTCAGCACGCTTTCTACCGTGAACTGTTCCACGGGTTTATTGATCACCAAACCCATGGCGCCTTCTTCGTTGTGCTCGCAGATATAAATCACCGAACGCTTGAAGCGGGGATCCTGCATGGTTGGCATGGCAATAAGAAAGTGGTGCTGTAAATTCATGGCGATAAAAGGATTCGATCCATTGGCAGTTTAACAGCCGTCAGTATGCGGCTAAAAGGCGGTGAAGTCACGACAGCGGGCGACATCCATCGCCCGTATCATGGTCACATTAACGTGCGGCAAGGCGCTTTTCGATGGCGTCCATCAGCATCCCGGTAATCGAAACCGGGAAGGCGGCTTCGATCTCGCGCGCGCAGGTCGGGCTGGTAACGTTGATTTCCGTCAGACGGTCGCCAATGATATCCAGACCAACGAAAATCAGCCCCTTTTCTTTCAGCGTCGGTGCTACCGCGCGGGCGATTTTCCAGTCGCTTTCGCTCAGCGGGCGCGCTTCGCCACGGCCGCCGGCCGCCAGGTTGCCACGGGTTTCCCCTTGCGCCGGGATGCGCGCCAGGCAGTAGGGCACCGGTTCGCCGTCCACCACCAGAATGCGCTTATCCCCTTCCTTGATGGCCGGCAGGAAGTTCTGCGCCATGCAGAAGCGGCTGCCGTGTTCGGTCAGCGTTTCGATGATCACCGACAGGTTGGGATCGTCCTGCTTGACGCGGAAAATCGAGGCGCCGCCCATGCCGTCCAGCGGCTTGAGAATGATGTCGCCATGCTGCTGATGAAACTTGCGGATATGTGCCGCGCTGCGGCTGACCAGCGTATCCGGCGTCAGTTCCGGGAACCAGGCGGTGAACAGTTTTTCATTGCAGTCGCGCAGGCTTTGCGGCTTGTTGACCACCAGCGTGCCTTTGACTTCCGCGCGCTCAAGAATATAGGTGGCATAAATATATTCGGTATCAAACGGCGGATCCTTGCGCATCAGGATCACGTCCAGATCCTGCAACGCCAGATCCTGTTCGCTGCCAAAGCTGTACCAGCTTTCCTTGTCTTCCTTGACCGCCAGCTGTCGCGTGCGGGCACGGCCGTCGCCGGCGTGCAGATAGAGATCGTTCATCTCCATGTAGTGCAGTTCCCAACCGCGGCGCTGGGCTTCCAGCAGCATGGCGAAACTGGTGTCTTTCTTGATATTGATGGATGCGATAGGGTCCATCACGATGCCGAGCTTAATCATTCTTTCTCTTCTCCTTAACCCAGATCGCCAAAACGCACCTGCAATGCGGTGATCGCGGTGAGCGCGGTGGTTTCTGTACGCAGAACGCGTGGCCCCAGCAGGATATCAGTAAATCCATGCGCTGAGGTCATCGCAATTTCGTCGGCGGATAGGCCGCCTTCCGGTCCAATCAACAGGCGAACGTGATTCACCGGCAACGCCAGCGTATTGATGCTGTGGCTGGCGCGCGGGTGCAGATTCAGCTTCAGGCTGTCGTCCTGCTCGGCGCACCAGGCCTCCAGCGGCATCGCCGGGCGAATATCCGCAATGCGGTTGCGGCCGCACTGTTCGCAGGCGGCAATGGCGATTTTTTGCCACTGTTGCAGTTTCTTGGCCAGGCGCTCGCCATCCAGCTTTACCCCGCAACGTTCCGAGAACAGCGGGGTGATGGTATTGACGCCCAGCTCGATGGATTTCTGAATGGTGAATTCCATCTTTTCGCCGCGCGAAATCACCTGCCCCAAATGCAGATTGAGCGGCGACTCGCGATCTTCCTGCCGTCCGGCACCGATCTGCACCTGAACGCTTTTTTTATCCACCCGCGTGATTTCAGCATCGAACACCTGGTTGCTGCCGTCAAACAGTTGCAGCAATTGGCCTGGACTCATGCGCAGTACGCGACCAACGTGGTTGGCCGCGTCTTCGCTCAGGACGATTTCCGTATCGGAACGCAGCGGCTCCGGGTGATGAATGCGAGGTATGCGCATAGATTTTTCTGACCCATAGATAAAAGATTCGGCGGGCAGCAATAGTGCCAGCACCGATGCAGCTTCAAATATGCAGGGTATAGTAGGTCAGCCCTTTTGTCGCTGACAAGCCTGTTGAATATACGGGTTGCGGTTGCCCTGTACCTTAGCGATGCGTGCCTCGCGCTGACATTCCCACTGGCTCACCGGATATTGACGGTTCCAGACCTCAAACAGCTGGGTCTGCTGGCGTGACAGGCGCAGATGATAACGATCGCGCATGTAGAAGTAGGTGCGGGCAATGGCGCCGCGTGCACGCGCCGGCGGTTCGGCCTGCTTGTGCTTGAAGTCGACCTTCATTGGGCACTGACCATACTGGCCTTCGCCGCCGCGCCATTGGCTGTACATGAAGTTGTTGCGATCGCCGTTGACCTCGCCAATCGCCGGTTGCAGGTTATGCAGATCGGTTTCTATCTGACGGTAGACCGGATCGCGATTGCAGTTTTTGCGCCCGCCATCCTGCCAGCATTGCAGCTGGTGGCCGAACTGCCAGGCAGGCACCACGTGCTCCCATTCAATGCGCCCGGCACGCTGGGCGTTTTTACGCGGCTGGTAACCACAAGCGTTGAGATCGGGGAGGCCTTTTTTGCCGTGCCAATTGATTTTACATCCGCAGTAAAAGCTGCCGGGGGCGTCCTGATTGATTTTGGCTGCCGCGGCTTTGGCTTGTGAAAAGTTGTTGATACCGTGCGCCTGTACCGCGCCGGAGATAAAAATGACTGCGAACAAAATTTTGCGAAGCATATTCCAAAACAGCTCAAATTTGGCAAAGCAGGCAGGGTAACGGAAGTTATCGACAGGAGCAAATCTCGCAATATGCTTGTTTTAACTTATAAATCGTTTAACTCATGCGTTTCGCCAGCGATAAATCTTAGTTTATCGCCGCAGCGGCGGCAGCGGTATTCGCTTTCACCGCGCAACACCCGGTTATGGCGGCGCACCGTCAACTGATGCCGTTGGCAAGCGCATTGATAAGGAAAGGTTTTGCTCTGTACCGATGCGGTTTCAAAACCATGGGTGCGGCTGGCGGGGACGCGCAACACGCTTTCCATCATCCAGCGCCATTCACTGCCGTGCGGTGCCACGCGGCCAAAACGCCGGAATACCAGCAGGTGCGCCAGTTCATGCGGCACCACCTCATCGATAAAGGCGTGCTGATTTTCCAGCAGTAGCACCGGGTTGAGGCGGATTTCCCAGGCTTGCAGCCAGGCGGTGCCCGCGCTGGTGCCGCGTTGCTGGTAAACGATCTTGGGTTCGGCAAATTCTTCGGCAAAATGCTCTGCCGCCAGCTGCAGTTTTTCTCGCAGACAGCGCATTACCGCCTGTTGCAGCGCTATGGGGATTCTTACTTTGTTCATTGCCGCTAGCATAGGCCAGGCGAGCGTTCCAGACAATATCCCATCAATAATGATAACCCGATCGATAACCACAGATTGTAATCAAGGTGTTAACTGCGGGATAATAATTCGTGCTTGATGAGTCTGTACCCGCAGTTCTCAATGGATGAGGTTGAAAAAACTTGGCCAGTAGTAATTCCTTACCGTTAAAGGGGTTATTTTGCGATTTTGCGCAATAACCGACTCGCTGAAAATACGTAAGGTAAGGTGAGTTTTTTTGACGCAGCGAACCCGAATTACGCGCTGAAAGTGTGAATTTAACGCAGCTGATGTTGCAAGTGAGAGATAAATGTCGAATAAACCGTTCCATTATCAAGATCCGTTCCCGCTGAAGAAAGACGATACCGAATACTATCTGCTGAGCCGCGACCACGTTACCGTTGCCGAATTCGAAGGGCAGGAAATCCTCAAAGTCGCCCCGCAAGCCCTGACCCTCCTCGCCCAGCATGCCTTCCACGACGCGTCGTTCATGTTACGCCCGGCGCACCAGCAACAGGTGGCCGACATTCTCGCCGATCCGGACGCCAGCGAAAACGATCGCTACGTTGCGTTGCAATTCCTGCGTAACTCGGAAATCGCCGCCAAGGGCATTTTGCCAACCTGCCAGGATACCGGCACGGCGATTATCGTCGGCAAAAAAGGCCAGCGGGTGTGGACCGGCGGCGGTGATGAAGAGGCGCTGTCGCGCGGGGTGTACAACACCTATATCGAGGACAACCTGCGTTATTCGCAAAACGCGGCGCTCGACATGTACCAGGAGGTCAACACCGGCAGCAACCTGCCTGCGCAGATCGATCTGTACAGCGTGGACGGCGATGAATACAAATTCCTCTGCATTGCCAAAGGCGGCGGTTCGGCCAATAAAACCTACCTGTATCAGGAAACCAAGGCGCTGCTGTCGCCGGGCAAACTGAAGGATTACCTGGTCGACAAGATGCGTACGCTGGGGACCGCGGCGTGCCCACCCTACCACGTGGCGTTTGTCATCGGCGGCACCTCGGCGGAAGCCACGCTGAAAACGGTGAAGCTGGCATCTACCAAATATTACGATGGGCTGCCGACCGAAGGGAACGAACACGGCCAGGCGTTCCGCGACGTTGCGCTAGAGGCCGAGTTGCTGAAGGAAGCGCAAAACCTCGGTCTGGGGGCGCAGTTCGGCGGTAAATACTTTGCACACGACATCCGCGTAGTGCGACTGCCGCGCCACGGCGCCTCATGTCCGGTCGGTATGGGCGTTTCCTGTTCCGCTGACCGTAACATCAAGGGCAAAATCAACCGCGACGGCATCTGGCTGGAAAAACTGGAGCATAACCCAGGCAAATACATCCCGCAGGAACTGCGGCAGGCCGGCGAAGGCGAAGCCATTAAAGTGGATCTGAACCGACCGATGGGCGAAATCCTCAAGCAGCTGTCGCAATATCCGGTGTCGACTCGCCTGTCGTTGAGCGGCACCATTATTGTTGGCCGTGATATTGCTCACGCCAAGCTGAAAGAGCGCCTGGATCGCGGCGAAGGTTTGCCGCAGTACGTCAAGGATCACCCGATTTACTACGCCGGCCCGGCCAAAACGCCGGATGGCTACGCCTCCGGTTCTCTGGGGCCAACCACCGCCGGGCGGATGGACTCCTATGTCGATCTGCTGCAATCGCACGGCGGCAGCATGATCATGCTGGCGAAGGGCAATCGCAGTCAGCAGGTGACCGACGCCTGTCACAAGCACGGCGGTTTCTATCTCGGTAGCATCGGCGGTCCGGCGGCGGTACTGGCGCAGCAGAGCATCAAGAGTCTGGAATGCGTGGAATACCCTGAACTGGGGATGGAAGCGATCTGGAAAATTGAAGTAGAGGATTTCCCGGCGTTCATCCTGGTGGATGACAAGGGCAATGACTTCTTCCAGAAGATCCAAAGCGCGCAGTGCGCGCGCTGTGTGAAATAAGACGCATAAAAAAGCCGCCCGGCAACGGGCGGCAGAGGCACAGCATCGGCGGTTGACGTGGATTAGCGAGAGCCAATCTCACGCAGCGGTTTGCCCGCCATCAGATTGCGTTCGATGTGTTCCAGCGAAATGCTCTTGGTTTCCGGGATCAGCACGATGGTCAGGACGATAAAGATCAGATTAAGCGCAGCGTAGACCCAGAAGGTATGCGCGCTGCCCAGGCTGTTTAGCATGGTCAGGAAGGTTGCGCCGACGATCATATTGGCAATCCAGTTGACGGCGGTCGAACAGGTAATACCGAAGTCACGACCTTTCAGCGGCTGTATTTCCGAGCACAGCACCCAGATCAGCGGGCCGGCGCTCATGGCGAAGCCGACGATAAACATCAGCAACATCAGGACGGCGAAATACTGTGCCGCCGGCGTTGCCATACCGATGCTCATCATGGTGCCGAGCACGCCCATGCCGATAGCCATCACCAGGAAGCCCAGCTTCAACGTCGGTTTGCGCCCCCAGCGGTCAACCAGCCCGATGGCGATAAAGGTGGCCAGCACATTGACCAGCCCAACGATCACCGTTCCCCACATCTGCTGTGCGGTGCTGGCAAAGCCGGCCAGGTCGAAAATCTTCGGCGCGTAGTACATGATCACGTTCATGCCGGTGAACTGTTGCATCACCTGTAGCAGAATGCCGAGGTAGACCGCGCGGCGGAAGTTTTTGTTATCTTTGAACAACGCCCAGCCACTTTGCTTGATCTTCAGACTTTCGCGGATCTCATCCAGCTCGGCTTTGGCTTGCGCGCTGGTATCACGCAGCATTTCCAGTACCTGGTGCGCTTCGGCATCGCGGCCGCGCGACGTCAGCCAGCGTGGGCTGCGTGGCAGAAAGAACACGCCCACCAGCAACAGCAGGGCGGGGATAGTGATGATGCCGAGCATCCAGCGCCATGAACCGCTGTAGCTGAAGGCGGTATCCGACAGGTAGGCTGCCAGAATGCCGATGGTGATCATCAATTGATACATTGAAATCATGCTGCCGCGAATGCGCTCCGGGGCAATTTCCGACAGGTACAATGGCGCGGTGAATGACGCGATGCCTACCGCCAGACCGAGCAGCACGCGCGAAACCAGCAGCACGTCGACGTTTGGCGCGAAGGCGGAACACAGAGAGCCGGCGACAAACAGCACCGCGCCAATCATCAGGCTGTATTTACGACCCAGACGGAAGGACAGCCAGCCGCTGCCCACGGCACCGACCGCCGCGCCGAACATCATCGAGCTAACCACCCACTCTTGCTGCTGAGAGGTGATCTGGAATTCATGGGTAATAAACGGCAGAGCGCCAGCGATCACGCCGATGTCCAGCCCAAACAGCAAGCCGGCCAATGCTGCCAGAAAACAGACAAAAAAGGTCAATTGGGCATTGGTGCGGCCCTTGCCTGCGGAAGTTTTACTCATAACGCCTCCGAATGAAACTTGGTGAAACTGCTTTGGCCGCTATGTTATTGATCCTGCGGCTGGTTAAAAGTGCGCCTGATCACATTAATGTAATCGCTTACATTAATGGCGTATTTTGAGATGATTCCAATAGGTGATTAATTGTTAATCGGTATGCCATGAGGATTGGAAGATATAAAAAAGCGCAGAAAGCCATGTAAACGTTTTCAATTTAGGAAGGTAACCAAGTGGCCGCGGGAATCGCCCGCTGTCAGCGGGCTCAGACGTGGGTGCGGTTTTTTTGCTGCACGATGTCGGCCATCACCGCCAGGGCGATTTCCGCCGGGGTTTTACTGCCTAGCGGCAGGCCGATGGGCGCATGGATACGCTCGAGATCCTGTGGCGTAAATTCGGCGATCTGTTGCAGCCGTTGTCGGCGACGGGCGCTGTTGTGCTGCGATCCCATGGCGCCGATGTAAAACGCCGGGGTATGAATGGCTTCCATCAGCGTCAGGTCGTCGATGCGCGGATCGTGGGTCAGTGCGACCACGGCAGTATTGGCATGGCAGCCGCCTTGTTCAATAAACCGCGCTGGAAACTGCTGTAGCAGCGTAACGTCGGCCGGTAACTGGTTGGCGAAGTTGTCCAATGCATCAGGGCGGTTTTCGCATACCAGAACTTCAAAGCCTAACGCGCGGGCAAATTCGGCGCAAAACAGCGCCACGCTGGACAGACCGGCGATCAGCAAGCGTGGCGCGGCGGCGATATGCAAGATAATCTCCCGATCCTGTCGCACCACCTGCGTCGCGCTGGTGAACTCGGTGACCTCCAGCGTGCTGCAGGCGTTGGGCAAGCGCAGTCGTTTCACCAGTGCATGATGCCCATCCAGTGCCGCGGCAATTTGCGCCAGATAGCGCATGCTGGCATCGCCGGCCGGCAGGTATTCGATCAACACATCCAACACGCCGCCACAGGGGAGCGCGACGTTGGGCGTCAACCCCCCCTCACCGTAACGGATCACCTGGCTGGCAGCCTGATAGTCACCCTCGCCGATGCGGCGTAGAAAATCCTCCTCCACGCAGCCACCGGATAACGAACCGCAATAATGGCCGTCGCGCGTCGCAGCCATCAGTGCGCCGGGAGAGCGAGGCGATGAACCATAGGTGTTCAACACGGTACACAGCCACACAGGTTGCTGTTTAAGCCAGCTTATCGCCTGGCTGACGACGGTAATATCGAGGTGTTGCATCGGCTATTCACTCGCTGGCGGAGAGCTGAGACGGAAAATCAATATCCTGCATGATGTCCGCCGAATCAACAGAAAACAGATGGACCTGCTGGCCATGCAGCAGGCTACGCCCGCCGTCGTCGCCATGCAACGCACACAACGGCGCGCGCAACGCGGCAGAAAAACCCACCGGATGTCCCGGACGTTGAGCGAAACAGGGGCGTGCGATGGCGTATTGTCGCAGCGCGGCCGCGGTCTGGATGAAAATCTGCGGTGTGACAAACGGCATGTCCGCCAGATGGATCAGCCAACCGTCCCAGCGTGGCGTGGCGGCCACGCCGGCAGCGATCGAATCGCCCAGACCGGGGCTGGCCAGCAGCGTGACGGCGATCTGATGCGCGGCGCAAACCCGTTGCACCGGCAGATTGTCCGGCCGGGTAACCACCTGAACCGGCATACCGGAAGCCAGCGCCTGGCTCAGCGTTTGTTCAAATACCGTTACGTTGCCAAGTAATGCGTTCAGCTTATTACCGCTGCCACCAGCGCGAGTAAACCGCGTGCCGCGCCCGGCGGCGGCGATCACAATGCCTATTGTCATTTTCGCCCGCTCTCATTTGCGCAAGTTATATTTACCACACAAACCGTATGTGTTTTGTATATGTATTTTTGTTGAAAACAAGATGTTAATCATCACATGATTCTAGCGATAAGCATATGCTTATGTCGTCTAAGGCAACGGTATTCACGTTTGCGCAACAACACCACTAAAAATACTATAAAGAACCAAGGGATATTTATGAGCAATTTTAACCCGTCACGGCGTCGCTTTATTAAAAGCGCAGTGATAGCGGGGGTAGCCGTTTACCTCGCGCCACTTTACAGCCGCGCTTATGCCGCGCTGTTCGAACAAAAAATCCTTCAGTCGCCCGCATGGGATGCCCAGCAAAAACGTATCCGTTTCCGTATTGACGGCCGCGCAAAGGTGATGGGCCACAAGGTGTTCGCGCGCGACATTCGCGCAGTGGATATGCCGCACTGGCCACAACGGCAGGCGCATGCCTTTGTCCTGCGCGTCACCAAGGCCGACCGATTGTTCGACGGCGTCGACCTGTCGCTGCTGGGGGAGGAGTTGCAGCCGGATCGGCTGGTTACCGCAGACGATCTGGCGCGCGACGGACTGGCGTTGCCGGCATTTTACGGCGACGACATGTTGTTGCCGCGTGGTAAAACGCCGGCCTATCTCGGCCAGGCGGTGGCTATTCTGATCTATCACGACTTTGCCCGCTTCCGTTTCGCCAAAGACGCGCTGAAGTTCCGCGATGAGGTTATCCGATACGGTGCGCAAACCGGCCCGTTGGCGCGCGATCCGTGGGGCTCGTTCCGTTACGTGCGCATCGGCGGTGCGCAGCCGTTCGACGACGACCGCTTCTCCAGCCTCAAGGATAGCCCGATCTTCCCGATCGGGATGCGCAAACACCTTCCGGTCTGGCCGGAAGGGCGCGACGGCGGCAAGCTGGATCAGGAGGGCATGCATTACGCCGGGCTGATCGCCGATGAGTTGCGCTCGCCGCCAGCGGATTGGCTGGTGATGTCGCGTCGTTACACTACGCAGTCGATTGATACCGCTGCGCTGGAACCGGACAACGCCAACGGCTGGTACGACAGCGCGACGCAAACGCTGCATCTGGTGGTACCGACCCAGTCACCACAGGAAGTGGCCGCGGAAATGCCGCGCATGTTGGCGCAGCACAATCCGCCGCTGAAGCAGTTGATTCTGCACCCGTGCTACACCGTGGGTTATGGTTCAAAAGATCACTGTAACTTCCCGTATTACGGCGCGGTGGCGGCGATGTACGGCGACGGTCATCCGGTGCGGTTGGCCAATGACCGTTTTGAACAGTTCCAGACCTCATTGAAGCGCCACGCGTTTGATATGCACTACACCATTGCGGTGAACCGGCAAACCGGCGTGCTGCAATCCTTCCACGGCGAAATGACCGCTGACGGCGGGGGCCGCAGCAACTTCACGCCGTCGGTGGTGATGGTGGGGGCGACCGCTGCGCAGTCGATCTATTACTTCCCGAAAAGCGATCTGTCGTCGGTTGGCCTGGCGTCACGCGCCATTGATGCCGGTTCGGCGCGCGGTTACGGCACGCTGCAAAGCATGGCGGCAACCGAAATGATGGTGGACGAACTGGCTGCCGAACTGCAGATCGATCCGATCGAGTTCCGTTTGCGCAACGTGTTGAAGTCCGGCATGAAGAATACCCAGGGGGCGATCCCGGCCGGGGCGATCCGCGCGGATGAAGTGCTGGAAAAGGCCGCGCAGCACCCGATCTGGCTCAAGCGTCGCGAACGCAAAGTCGAATTTAACGCGCAGCATCCCGGCAAGCGCTACGGCGTTGGCTTTGGCTGCGTGCAGAAGGATTTCGGCACCGGCGCGGAAACCTCTTTCGCCCGGGTTGAACTGAGCGAAGACGGTCGCATTACGTTGCACCATAGCGGCGCTGAAATGGGCACCGGCATGTCTACCTCCCAGTCGGTGCTCTGCGCTCAATGGCTGGGAAAACCGGCCGATGAAGCGCATTTTTCGGTGACCGACTGGTCACTGTTGCCAATGGTGACCAGTGGCGATCCCTATCTGATGTCGCAGCAGCAACAGGACGCGATGCAGGCCAATCCGCAGTGGACGCCAAGTTATTGCTCGCCCTCCAGCGCCAGTAACTCGGCGTTTTATTTCTCTCACAGTACGCGCGAAGCGGCGCGGCTGGTGTTTGAACATGGCCTGTGGCCGGCGGCGCTGGCCATTTGGCAGTCCGGCATCGGTGGCGGCCAGGCTGCGCCGCTGGTGGTGCGCAAAGAAGACGCCCGCTGGGTGGAAGGCGGTTTGACCGCCGCCGGTATGCAGGTACTGCCGCTGGAGATGTTGGCGAAAAAGGCTTTTCAACTGGGCGGCGTCACCGGTGCGGTGGTACATGTGTTCAACCGCTGGCAGTGGGCCGAAGCCGAGTTCAACCTGGGTAATCAGCGCCAACGGCTGCCGATTGACGGCCTGGCCTTGCGTCAGGCCGGCGGCGACTACCGTACGCTGGCGCGCGAGCAGGTTTATTACCCGCCGACCCAGCGCAATAACGCCGCCGTGACTTACTACAGCGCGGTCGGCACGCTGGTGGAGGTAGCGATAGATATCGCCACTGGCCAGGTAGAATTGCTGAATCATCATTCGATCATGGAGTGCGGCAACCTGATTGTGCCGGAACTGGTGTCCGGCCAGCTACAGGGCGGTGTCGCGATGGGTATCGGCCATGCGCTGCACGAATATTTACCGTTGTACGAAGACGGGCCGGGTAACGGAACCTGGAACTTCAACCGTTATCACCTGCCGCGCGCCAGCGATGTGGCGGTTTGGCAACAGACCGACCATATCCTGCCTGCGCTGTCGGAAACCGATCCGCCGAAGGGCATGGCGGAAGTGGTGATGATCCCGGTGGTGGCCGCGTTGGTCAACGCCATTGCCGACGCCACCGGCCATCGTTTCCGTGATTTACCTGTCCGTGCCGAGAATATTCGTGAGGTATTACCATGAGCATCAAAACCCAGCCAATCACCCTGACCATCAATGACAAACAGTACGGCCCGCTGGAAGTGCCGGAAGGGCTGATGATGATCGATTTTCTGCACGAATATCTCGATCTGACCGGTTCACGCCTTGGCTGCGGTCAGGGCATCTGCCATGCCTGCGTGGCGATCGTCGACCACCCGAGCGGTAGCAGTGAAGAAGTGCGTACCTGCATTACCGGCGCGCATTTCTTCAACGGTAAAAAAGTCCGCACCGTTGAAGGCCATGCGAAAGTGGACGAACAGGGCGCAGTGACGCTCTCGCCGATTCAACAGGCGTTTCTTGACCATTACAGTTTCCAGTGCGGTTACTGCACGCCGGGCTTTGTTAACGCTGCGACCCTTTTTGTGGAAAAACTGCAGCGAGAGCCGATAGCTCGCGAGGCGCTGGAAGCGGCGATTGAACAGGCGCTGGATAGCCACATCTGTCGCTGTACCGGTTATGTTCGCTATTACCAGGCGGTACGCGAGGTGGTATTGAACACGCCAGGACTGCTGAAGGAGACGGCAAAATGAAAAAACGTCTCGCTTTGTCGGTGGTGTTGCTGGTGATTATCGTGGTAGCGGTGCTGTGGTGGCGGGAAAACCGCAGCTACGACGGGGCCGCACAAAACGTAACGGCCAATGCGCAACAGCTTGAACGCGGGCGCTATCTGACGCGGGCGGCAGACTGTGCGGCATGCCATACCGCCGACGGCGGCGCGCCGCTGGCCGGAGGCTATCCGCTGGCAACGCCGTTCGGCACCCTCTATGGCAGCAACCTGACGCCGTCGGTCGAGCACGGTATCGGCCGCTGGACCAAAGACGACTTCTTCCTGGCATTGACCCAGGGCGTTGCGCCGGGCGGCCGACATCTGTATCCAGCGATGCCGTACACCTCGTATAAGGGCATGACGCGCCAGGATTCGGATGATATCTACGCCTATCTGATGACGCGTCCGGCGGTGGATGTGGCTACGCCGAACAACGACCTGCCGTTCCCGCTCAATCAACGCATGGCGCTGATTGGCTGGAATCTGCTGTTCCGCAATAGCGATCCGTTGCCGGCCAGCTCGCAGGGGCAATCGGCAGACTGGCAGCGCGGCCGCTATCTGGCCGACGTGCTCGGCCACTGCGGCGAGTGCCATACGCCGCGCGGCGCTCTGGGCCAGATGACGCTGGACCACGCCATGCAGGGCGGCGACCTGGGGCGTTTCATCGCGCCGGACATCACGCCGAACGGGCTGGCGCAACGTGGCTGGACGCCGGCGGATCTCAGCCGCTTCCTTGCCAGCGGTTTGGCGCCGCAGGGATCTGCCTTCAGCGAAATGCATATGGTGGTGGATCTCAGCACGCAGCATTTGACGGCGGAGGATCAGCGGGCGCTGGCGACCTACCTGATGGGTGATCGGCCGCCGCCGGCGGTGGTAGCCAAAATTGGTCAGGGTGATGATGCCGGTCGGCGCACCTATCTGGATCAATGCGCTGGCTGCCACGCCCGCGACGGACAGGGTAAGCCGCACGTAGCGGTGGCAATGCGTGGTAATGCCACGCTGCGCCAGGCGGATGGCAAAAACCTGATCGTCTCGGTATTGGATGGCTTGCCGGCACAGCAGTTCCCCAATGGCGAAAGCATGCAGAGCATGCCGGGTTTTGGCCAGCGACTGGACGATGCGCAAGTGGCGGAGCTGGTGAATTATCTGCGTGTGACCTGGGGCGGGCTGCCGGCGGATATCACCGCCGAACAGGTGAAGGCATTGCGTAACGCGCATTAAGTGGCGGAGCGCCGCAACGGCGCCCCGCAGTCTGTTAGTGATTATCTGCCGGTGGTACGCCAAACACCGGCATGCCTTGCCGATCCCATGTCAACGGTTTGATCCGCGTATGCCGGTTCGGGTCATACAGCGGATCGCCATCGATTTCCGTGTAATTGCGCGCGTGGTATACCAGCACGTCGTTGCCGTCCTCATCAACGGTAAAGCTGTTGTGGCCTGGGCCGAACTGACGGTGCTCATAGCTGGTGCGAAACACCGGTTGCGGTGATTTATGCCACTGCGCCGGATCGGTGATGTCGCTGTCGATATCGGCCCATAACAGACCGATGCAGTAGTTTTCGTCGGTGGCGCTGGCGGAATAGCTGATAAACAGCCGCTGGCCGTGCACTATCGCCGCCGGGCCTTCGTTAACCCAAAAGCCGACGGTTTCCCACGGCAGCTCGGGCTTGCTGAGCATCACCGGTTCGCCTTGCAACGTCCATGGGTTGGCCATTTCGGCCAGGTAGAGGTTGGAATTGCCACGTATGGCCGGATCTTTCTGTGCCCATAAATAGTAGTGTTTGCCGCGATGGGTAAAGTGGGTGGCATCCAGCGAGAAACTGTCGATATGACTGTAAATGCGGCCTTTTTCCTGCCATTCCCCGCTCAGTGGATCCGCGTCACGGCACTCCAGCGCGAACATGCGATGCTGGAACAGGCCGTCGGCAATCTCCGGACTGTGCGCAGCGGCAAAGTAGATGTACCACTTGCCGTCGATAACATGCAGTTCGGGCGCCCAGATCAGCGCGCTCATTGGCCCACTGGCAGGTTTGCGCCACACCACCGTTGGCGTTGCCTGCGCCAGTTCGTTCAGGCTGGCGGCGCGGCGCAGTTCCAACCGATCGTATTCCGGTACCGAGGCGATAAAGTAATAGTAGCCGTCGCTATGGCGAACAATATACGGGTCGGCACGCTGTTCAATCAGGGGGTTGGGATACTGTTTCATCTCTGGTTCCTTACGGATGTTTGGCTTCAAGCTGTTGCTCGCGGTAGTCGGCCAGCTCCTGGTAGTTGGTGCGGCGCTTTTCCAGATCGATCTGGATTTGCTTCATCAGTTCACGGTCCACCTTCAGCAGTCGCACGACGCCGGCGGTGATCAGATAGCCGATGCCGGGGATCACGGTGAACAGCAATACGATGCTGTTGAGCGCACTGGCGCTTTGGCTGGCCGCATCGGCCTGGTAGCCGGAAAACGACATCAGGAAACCGACCATGGCGCCGGCTACCGCCAGACCCACCTTCAGGAAGAACAGGTTGCCAGAGAAGCTGATGCCGGTAATGCGTTTGCCGGTCTTCCATTCACCGTAGTCGTCGACGTCCGCCATCAGCGACCAGTGCAGCGGCGACGGGATCTGATGCAGGATGTTCAGCAGGAAGTAAGCCGCGACGATAAACCACGTCAGCTGTGGATTAAAGAAATAGAACCCGCATGAAAACAGCGCCAGTGCGATATTGGTCCAGAAGAACACCTTCAGCTTGCAGAATCGGTCGGTAAGCGGCTTGGCCAGCGCGCTGCCGAGCATCATACCGACCACCCCCAGGCTGATGAACAGGCTGGCGAACGAGGCCGACTGTTGCATGACGTAGGTGACGTAATACATGGTGGCCGCCATGCGAATAAAGCCGGGGCAGACGTTACAGAAGGTCAGCAGCAGGATGCGCACCCATTGATCGTTTTTCCACACGTCTTTCAGATCGGCTTTCAATGCGTCATGGGTGGGCACCGCCGGGCGAATGCGTTCTTTCACCGTGGCAAAGCAGAACAGGAACATGAACAGCGCTATCAGCGCCAGCACGCCCATCGCCATTTGATAGCCGCGCGCCTTGTTGTCGCCGCCGAACCATTCGGCCATTGGCAGTAGCGTCATGGACAGGATCAGCGTAGCGATGCCGACCATGATAAAGCGATACGACTGGCAGGAGACGCGCTCGTGCGGATCGGCGGTAATTACGCCGCCCAGCGAACAGTAGGGAATATTGATGGCGGTGTAGGTCAACGACATCAGAAAATAGGTGGCAAAGGCGTATACCACTTTACTGTCATAGCTCCATTCCGGCGTGGTGAACATCAGCACGCTGAACAGCACATAGGGCAGCGAAACCCACAGTAGCCACGGGCGAAAACGCCCCCAACGGCTCTGGGTACGGTCGGCAATAGCTCCCATGATCGGGTCGGTGACCGCGTCGAGCACTCGCACCGACAGCAGCAATATGCCGACCAGGGCCGGCGTCAGGCCAAAAATGTCAGTGTAGAAGTAATTGAGGAATAACATGATTGCACCGCCAATCATGTTACAACCGGCATCTCCCATGCCATAGCCGATCTTTTCTCTTACCGAAAGGGCAGTGCTGTTCATGGACATTCTCTCCGCGCTGGCAGGATCTGACTGAATGGCAACGATTATTGCCTTGCTCGGCGGCGAGTCATCAGGAAATCATGGTTATTGAGATGGACAAACCTGCCATGGCGGAAGAAGTGTGAGCTTGTTAGCAAACTTGACCCGGAGAAGGGACGGCAGAAGCCGGTATTCCCTAGACGAGAACACGGCGTGAGCCGTGTTTTTTCAGGATGGCGTGGGCATTCAGTGGCTCACGATATGGGAACTGCCGAGACGGTGTCCCGGTTTGAAAGCGTATTCACGGGACGACCAGGCGATGGCGAACGCAACGGCCAGCAGGATCAGCAATGCCCAGGGGAAAACGCTGGCCTCCCAGGTATCAAGCAGCATGCCGCCGATCACGCCGCCGCCGGCGATCGCCGAGTTCCAGGCCACCACATTCATGGAGAGCGCTACGTCAGCGCCGTCTCCCGCCGCATCGGCCAGCGCGGTTTGCAACAGGGTTGCCGCACCGCCGAACGTGATGCCCCAGACGATCACCCCCAGATAAATCACGGCGGGATCTTGCGCACCGACGCCGAAGGCGAACGCGGTGAGCGCGAAGGCGGCGAGACTGGCCAGTACCGTGGTGCGCAGGTGGCGCTCCACCAGCCGGCCGGTGATCCAGATGCCGGCGAGCGCCGCTGCGCCGAAGGCGAACAGCACCAGATCGGTTCGGTCAGCCATTCCCGCCGGCGCGATAAACGGAGCGATATAGGTATAGAGAATGTTGTGAGCAAGCATCCAGGTGATTACCACCGCCAATACCGGGCGTACGCCGGGCGTGGTGAAGACCCGGCGCAGCGGCATGTGTTGATGGGCGGACTGGCCGGGGTAATCGGGGACTTTGGCGTATACCCAGACGATCAGCAGCAGCGTCAGGGCCGACATGATCCAGAATGCGCTGCGCCAGCCGATAGTCGATCCCATGAAGGTCCCCAGAGGCACCCCCAGAGAGAGAGCGATTGGGGTTCCCACCATGGCGATGGCCAGGGCGCGTCCTTGCTGATAAGGCGCGACCATCCGCCGGGCGAAGCCGGCCAGCAGGCTCCAGGCCAGCCCTGCGGCGACGCCGGCAAAGAAGCGGGCGACCAGCGTGACGGCATAGTGGGTAGATAGCGCGGTGGCTGAGTTGAAGAGAAGGAAGCCGATGATAGTCAGCAGCAGGACGTTACGCCGCCGCCATCTGCGTGTTGCAATCGTCAGCGGGATGGCGGCCAGCAGCGAGCCCAGCGCATATGCCGTCACCATTTGCCCGGTCAGCGCCGGATTGACGCCGAGTCCCTGACTGATTTGCGGTAGCAGGCCTGCAGGCAGCGTTTCGGTCACGATACAGATAAATCCTGTCATGGCCAAAGCCAGCAGGACGGCGACGGGCAGGCGGGCGGCGGTGGCCGATGTCGCCTGAGTGGATGAGTGATTCACGCAAAAGATCCTTTCGACGATGAGAAGGTTCCGGCGTCGCTTGGTGAGCCGGCGTCCGAAGCATATCGATATATATACCGATCGATATAAATGTAATCATCATCGTCGCTACGTTGTCAATAAATTATATATCGATTAGTATATATGTCGTAAAAGATAAGGAGTCAGCGATGGCACAAATGGGACGTCCCCGCAGCTTTGACCGCCAGCAGGCCATCGAACAAGCGATGCACCTGTTCTGGGAGCAGGGCTATGAATCAACCTCGCTCAGCCAGCTAAAGGCGAGCATTGGAGGTGGTATTTCCGCCCCGAGTTTCTATGCGGCTTTCGGGTCGAAAGAGGCGCTGTTCAACGAGGCGGTGCAGTGTTATCTGGCGAGTTATGCGCGCGTCACGGCGTGCCTTTGGGACGACGCGCTGGCGCCGCGGGAGGCCGTTGAACTGGCGCTGCGTCAGTCGACGACCATGCAGTGCGAGCCGGGGCATCCGAAGGGGTGTATGGTCGCTTTCGGCGTCATGAGTGCGCCGACGCCCGCGCATGCCGACGTGGCCAAACCGCTGGCGGAATCGCGTGCGCGAACGTATGGCGGATTTATCCGCTGCGTCGAACGTGCCATTGCCGCCGGCGAGCTGACGGCGAGCACCGACGCCCGGGCGCTGGCGACCGTATTCAACAGCTTTTTGCTGGGCATCTCAACGTCAGCTCGGGATGGTGTTGACGTAGCGACCTTCCAGGGAGCGATTGCCGAAGTGATGAAAGTCTGGGACGCGCTGCGTAAGCAGGCGTAGCGGGCGGGAAAAGGCGTGATATGAAACAGGCCCGCCGTGGCGGGCCTGCGGCAGAGATGAAATCAGCGCGTGGCGCTGCCGAGCGCCCGCTGGCTGCGCTGCTTGATGGCGTAGCCAATCGCCAGCACCGCCACCCAGACCGGGATCAGCAGCACCGAAATGCGAATGCCCGGTGTCAGGTACATAATCACCAGGATACCGGCCATAAACAGCAGGCACAGATAGTTGCTGAACGGATACCAGAAGGCCTTGAACTTAGGCTCTACGCCGTCGCGATTTTTGGCAGCGCGGAATTTCAGGTGCGCCAGGCTGATCATCGCCCAGTTGATCACCAGAGCGGAGACCACCAGCGCCATCAGCAGTTCGAAGGCGCGCCCCGGGATCAGGTAGTTGATCAATACGCAGAACGCCGTGGCCAACGCAGATACGCCGATGGCGATCACCGGTACGCCGCGGCCGTCGACCTTCAGCAGGCTTTTCGGTCCGTTGCCCTGTTTCGCCAGGCCGTACAGCATGCGGCTATTGCAGTATACGCAGCTGTTGTAGACCGACAGCGCGGCGGTCAGCACCACGATATTCAACACGGTGGCGACCAGATTGCTGTTCAGCGCGTGGAAGATCAGCACGAACGGGCTGCCGCCTTCGACCACTTTGCCCCACGGGTAGAGAGAAAGCAGAATGGTCAACGAGCCGATATAAAAGATCAGGATACGGTAGATGACCTGATTGGTGGCTTTTGGAATGCTGGCCTGCGGGTTGTCGGCCTCCGCCGCGGTGATGCCCACCAGCTCCAGACCGCCGAAGGAAAACATGATAACCGCCATGGCCATTACCAGTCCCATCACGCCGTTCGGGAAGAAGCCGCCCTGTGCCCACAGGTTGGTCACCGTGGCTTCCGGGCCGCCCATGCCGCTGAACAGCAGGTAGGCACCGAATACGATCATGCCGATAATCGCCACCACCTTGATAATGGCGAACCAGAATTCCATTTCGCCATACACTTTGACGTTGGCCAGGTTAATGGCGTTAATCGCCAGGAAGAACACCGCCGCCGAGACCCAGGTCGGAATTTCCGGCCACCAATACTGTACGTAGATCCCGACCGCGGTCAGTTCCGCCATCGCTACCAGCACATACAGCACCCAATAGTTCCAGCCGGAGGCGAAACCGGCGAAGTTACCCCAGTATTTATAGGCAAAATGGCTGAATGAGCCGGCAACCGGCTCTTCCACCACCATTTCACCCAGTTGGCGCATAATCAGGAAAGCGATGAATCCGCCGATGGCGTAGCCCAAAATCACCGACGGGCCAGCCATTTTTATTGTTTGCGCGATACCGAGAAACAACCCGGTACCGATAGCGCCACCTAAGGCAATAAGCTGAATATGGCGGTTTTTCAGGCCGCGTTTCAGCTGGTCACCCTGTTGTTGACCATCCATCCATTTACCCTCTGTTGTTGCAGAATGCTCACATGCTGTAAGGCAGTGATTACGATGTGTGTATTATTTTCTTTACGGCATTTGATCTATTAATTCGACGGCACCGCTACCGTTTGCAAAAGAATAATGATATGCGCGGAAGTTTGCACCTGCTTTGTGTTGTGAGTGACCAAGATTTCAGCAGTTTAGGAAACAAAATGCGGATTGTGTGACCGTAAGGGGGGTTATGTGCATGAAATAAGCATCAAGTCACATTACTCGCAAAAATAGCTCAGGTTTGACCAATTGCTCTCTCCATCACGCTCGTGATCTGGATCACAGAACCGAACATTGGCAGGCGATCACCAAAGTTTCATCGACCTGCCATAAAAGCCCGATATTAACGGTGCAGTCTGCCTAACCAAACGTTTCGCAAAAGTTAAATCACACGCTTAGGCCGTAAATGGTATTACCAGCACGGGGTTAGCGGATTGCAGCAGGGTATCGGCTGGGGTGTTAAAATGTGCGGGTATCGGCAATTCGGCCCGAGCCCATATGGACAGGAGGTGAATACTTTGTTACTTTACCGTCACGTTTTTGAAATTGGTATTACCAATTGACTCCGCGCCATTCGCAGAGAAGAAATCACTCATGGCCTACAGCAAAATCCGCCAGCCCAAGCTGTCAGACGTTATCGAGCAACAGCTCGAATACCTGATTCTCGAGGGTACGCTGCGCCCAGGCGAAAAACTGCCTCCGGAGCGTGAACTGGCGAAACAGTTTGATGTTTCCCGTCCTTCTCTGAGAGAGGCGATCCAGCGCCTGGAAGCGAAAGGGCTGCTGCTGCGTCGTCAGGGCGGCGGTACCTTCGTACAAACTAATCTCTGGCAGAGCTTCAGCGATCCGTTGGCTGAACTGTTGGCCGATCACCCTGAATCACAATTCGACCTGCTCGAAACCCGTCATGCTCTTGAGGGCATCGCTGCGTACTATGCGGCGCTGCGCGGCACGGAAGAAGATCTGGCGCGCATCCGCGATTGCCATATCGTGATTCAACAGGCCCAGGACAGCGGCGATCTCGACGCCGAAGCAGACGCGGTGATGCAGTATCAGATCGCCGTTACCGAAGCTGCCCACAACGTGGTGTTGCTGCATTTGCTACGCTGCATGGGGCCAATGCTGGAACAGAACGTCCGACAGAACTTTGAATTGCTCTACTCGCGCCGTGAGATGTTGGCAAAAGTGAGCAGCCACCGCGCCGGGATTTTTGAGGCGATAGTGGCACGTGAGCCGGAAAAGGCCCGCGAAGCCTCGCACCGCCACTTGGCGTTTATCGAGGAAATTTTGCTGGATCTCAGTCGGGAACATACCCGGCGTGAGAGATCGTTACGGCGACTCCAGCAACGCAAGGATTAAGAGCGGTTATCTACAGGGGAAACACCAGCCTGTGGGCATAAAGCTCGAAGTGCTTAGTTAAGTACTTAAGCGGCAACAAACTGATGAGCCTGTCTTCGTGCGCTTTGGTACAGAGTGCAGGAAGACAGGCTCCAAACAAACCATTAGACAGATAAGGAATACCACCATGTCAGAACGTTTAAACAATGACGTGGATCCGATCGAAACCCGCGACTGGCTGCAGGCGATCGAATCGGTCATCCGTGAAGAGGGTGTTGAGCGAGCTCAGTTTCTGATTGATCAGGTATTGGGTCAGGCCCGCAAAGGCGGCGTGAGCGTAGCGGCAGGTGCCGCAGCGAACAACTACGTCAACACCATCGCGGTGGAAGAGGAGCCTGAATATCCGGGTAACCTGGATCTGGAACGCCGCATTCGCAGCGCCATCCGCTGGAACGCCATTATGACCGTTCTGCGTGCTTCCAAGAAAGACCTGGATCTGGGCGGCCACATGGCTTCCTTCCAGTCTTCCGCGACCTTCTATGAAGTCTGCTTTAACCACTTCTTCCGTGCACGTAACGAGAAAGATGGCGGCGATCTGGTGTATTTCCAGGGCCACATCTCTCCAGGCATTTATGCACGTGCCTTCCTTGAAGGCCGCCTGACCGAAGAACAAATGAACAACTTCCGTCAGGAAGTACACGGCAATGGTCTGTCATCTTATCCGCATCCTAAGTTGATGCCTGAATTCTGGCAGTTCCCGACCGTTTCCATGGGCCTGGGGCCAATCAGCGCCATTTACCAGGCGAAGTTCCTGAAGTATCTGGAACACCGCGGCCTGAAAAATACCGCAGAACAAACCGTTTACGCTTTCCTGGGTGACGGCGAGATGGATGAGCCGGAATCCAAGGGCGCCATCACCATCGCGACCCGTGAAAAACTGGACAACCTGGTCTTCGTCATCAACTGCAACCTGCAGCGTCTGGACGGCCCGGTCACCGGTAACGGCAAGATCATCAACGAACTGGACGGCATCTTCAGCGGCGCCGGCTGGCAGGTGATCAAAGTGATCTGGGGCGGGCGTTGGGACGAACTGCTGCGTAAAGATACCAGCGGCAAGCTGATTCAACTGATGAACGAAACCCTGGACGGCGATTACCAGACCTTCAAATCCCGCGATGGCGCTTACGTTCGCGAGCACTTCTTCGGCCGTTATCCAGAAACCGCGGCGTTGGTCAAAGACATGACCGACGATGAGATCTGGGCGCTGAACCGTGGTGGTCACGATCCGAAGAAAGTCTTTGCTGCCCTGAAGAAAGCACAGGACACCAAAGGTAAACCGACCGTTATCCTGGCCCATACCATCAAAGGTTACGGCATGGGTGATACTGCGGAAGGCAAAAACATCGCTCACCAGGTCAAGAAAATGAACATGGAAGGGGTTCACCACTTCCGCGATCGTTTCAACGTGCCGGTTGCCGATGCCGATATCGAAAAACTGCCGTACCTGACCTTCGAGAAAGATTCCGAAGAGTACAAGTATCTGCACGAACGCCGTCAGGCACTGGCCGGTTACCTGCCAAGCCGTCTGCCGAACTTCACGCAGAAGCTGGAGCTGCCGACGCTGGAAGATTTCAGTTCACTGCTGGAAGAGCAGAACAAGGAAATCTCTACCACCATCGCCTTCGTGCGTGCGCTGAACGTGATGCTGAAGAACAAGTCGATCAAGGATCGCCTGGTGCCAATCATCGCCGATGAAGCGCGTACCTTCGGTATGGAAGGCCTGTTCCGTCAGATCGGTATTTACAGCCCGAACGGCCAGCAGTACACCCCGCAGGACCGTGAGCAGGTTGCTTACTACAAAGAAGACGAGAAAGGCCAGATCCTGCAGGAAGGCATCAACGAACTGGGTGCGGCATCTTCCTGGCTGGCAGCGGCGACCTCTTACAGCACCAACGATCTGCCGATGATTCCGTTCTACATCTACTATTCGATGTTCGGTTTCCAACGTATCGGCGACCTGTGCTGGGCGGCGGGCGACCAACAGGCGCGTGGCTTCCTGATCGGCGGCACCTCTGGCCGTACCACGCTGAACGGCGAAGGTCTGCAGCACGAAGATGGCCACAGCCACATTCAGTCGCTGACCATCCCTAACTGTATCTCTTACGATCCGGCTTATGCCTACGAAGTGGCGGTCATCATGCATGACGGTCTGGTGCGTATGTACGGTGAAGCGCAAGAGAACGTGTACTACTACATCACTACGCTGAACGAAAACTACCACATGCCGGCCATGCCGCAGGGCGCAGAAGAGGGTATCCGCAAGGGTATCTACAAGCTGGAAACCCTGGAAGGCAGCAAAGGCAAGGTACAGCTGATGGGCTCCGGCTCGATCCTGCGTCACGTACGTGAAGCCGCGCAGATCCTGGCGAAAGATTACGGCGTTGGTTCCGACGTGTTCAGCGTGACCTCGTTCACCGAACTGGCGCGCGATGGCCAGGACTGCGAACGCTGGAACATGCTGCACCCAACCGAAGAGCCGCGTGTTCCTTACGTTGCTCAGGTGCTGAGCGATGCGCCAGCGGTAGCCTCTACCGACTACATGAAGCTGTTTGCCGAGCAGATCCGCAACTTCATCCCGGCCAGCGATTATCGCGTTCTGGGCACCGACGGTTTCGGCCGTTCCGACAGCCGCGAGAACCTGCGTCACCACTTCGAAGTGGACGCGTCTTACGTGGTGGTTGCCGCTCTGGGTGAACTGGCCAAACGCGGTGAAATCGATAAGAAAGTGGTGGCTGATGCGATCACCAAATTCAATATCGATGCAGATAAAGTCAACCCGCGTCTGGCATAAGAGGTAAAGAACAATGTCTATTGAAATTAACGTGCCGGACATCGGTGCAGACGAAGTTGAAATCACCGAGATTCTGGTGAAGGTCGGCGACAAGGTTGAAGCGGAGCAATCGCTGATCACCGTTGAAGGCGACAAGGCTTCGATGGAAGTTCCCTCGCCGCAGGCCGGCGTGGTGAAAGAGATCAAGGTTGCGGTCGGCGACAAGACCGAAACCGGCAAACTGATCATGATCTTTGACGCAGAAGGGGTAGCGCAAGCTGCACCGGCGGCCAAGGCAGAAGAAAAACCGGCGGCGGCATCTGCGCCGGCGGCTGCGGCGGCCAAAGACGTCGAAGTACCGGATATCGGTGCGGACGAAGTCGAAGTGACTGAAATTCTGGTGAAAGTGGGCGACAAGGTTGAAGCGGAACAATCGCTGATCACCGTTGAAGGCGATAAGGCCTCGATGGAAGTCCCTGCGCCATTCGCCGGCACGGTCAAGGAAATCAAGATCGGCACCGGCGATAAAGTGAAAACTGGCTCGCTGATCATGGTGTTTGACGTGGCGGGCGGCGAAGCTGCCGCACCGGCAGCGGCTGAAGCGCCATCGGCTCCGGCGGCAGCGCCAGCGGCCAGCGCGGCGAAAAACGTTGAAGTGCCTGACATCGGCGGCGACGAAGTTGAAGTCACCGAAGTGATGGTCAAAGTGGGCGATAAAGTGGCCGCAGAGCAGTCGCTGATCACCGTTGAAGGCGACAAGGCTTCAATGGAAGTGCCTGCGCCGTTCGCCGGCACGGTCAAAGAGATCAAGATCGGTACCGGTGATAAAGTGAAAACCGGCTCGCTGATCATGGTATTCGAAGTGGAAGGCGCAGCGCCTGCGGCGGCACCGGCTCAGAAAGCCGAAGCGGCACCGGCTGCGGCCAAGCAGCAAAGCCAGGCGCCGGCACCGGCTGCCAAGGCCGAAGGCAAAGGCGAATTTGCCGAGAACGACGCTTACGTGCATGCGACCCCGGTTATCCGTCGTCTGGCGCGCGAGTTCGGCGTTAACCTGGCGAAGGTCAAAGGAACCGGTCGTAAGGGCCGTATCCTGCGCGAAGACGTACAGAGCTACGTGAAAGACGCGGTGAAACGCGCTGAATCCGCTCCAGCGGCGGCAGCCGGCGGCGGTCTGCCAGGCATGCTGCCATGGCCGAAAGTGGACTTCAGCAAGTTCGGCGAAATCGAAGAAGTGGAACTGGGTCGCATTCAGAAAATTTCTGGTGCCAACCTGAGCCGTAACTGGGTGATGATCCCGCACGTGACCCACTTCGACAAGACCGATATCACCGATCTGGAAGCGTTCCGCAAGCAGCAGAACGAAGAAGCTGCCAAGCGCAAACTGGACGTGAAGTTCACCCCGGTGGTGTTCATCATGAAGGCCGTTGCTGCCGCTCTGGAGCAGATGCCGCGTTTCAACAGCTCGCTGTCGGAAGATGGCCAGAAGCTGACGCTGAAGAAATACATCAACATTGGCGTGGCGGTTGATACGCCGAACGGTCTGGTGGTTCCGGTGTTCAAGGATGTGAACAAGAAGAGCATCACCGAACTGTCCCGCGAACTGATGGCGATCTCCAAAAAAGCGCGCGATGGCAAGTTGACCGCGGGCGAAATGCAGGGCGGTTGCTTCACCATTTCCAGCCTGGGCGGGATCGGGACTACCCACTTTGCGCCAATCGTCAATGCGCCTGAAGTGGCTATCCTGGGCGTATCCAAATCGGCCATGGAGCCGGTTTGGAACGGTAAAGAGTTCATGCCGCGTCTGATGATGCCGATGTCGCTCTCCTTCGACCACCGTGTTATTGACGGTGCAGATGGTGCGCGCTTCATCACCATTATCAACAATATGCTGGCTGATATTCGCCGTCTGGTGATGTAATGAAAAAGGGGCGCAGCATGCTGCGCCCTTATCGATTCAGTAGCAGTTTTGTCGGTTTTTGCATGACTCGACAAGATTGTTGAGACACGGGTCACTCGAACGCGCTTTGCAGTTTATTAACAATTCTGTAAACTGCTCGCGGTGTAAGCGTCCCGGTGGATGAAGGGCGTTATGAATTCGATTAATAATATGCCCCAAATAATTGGCGTGACATCAAGGCGGCGAGCGAACGCAGCCAACACCGATGCCGCTTCAACTATGACGGGTATAAATGACGTCTGACCCGCCGGACAATAAATTAAGAGGTCATGATGAGTACTGAAATTAAAACTCAGGTCGTGGTACTTGGGGCGGGCCCGGCAGGATACTCTGCTGCCTTTCGTTGCGCTGACTTAGGTCTTGAAACCGTTCTGGTTGAACGTTATTCCACGCTGGGCGGGGTTTGCCTGAACGTGGGGTGTATCCCTTCCAAAGCGCTGCTGCACGTAGCCAAAGTGATCGAAGAAGCCAAAGCGCTGGCTGAACACGGCATCGTTTTCGGTGAGCCGAAAACCGATATCGACAAGATCCGCACCTGGAAAGAAAAAGTCATCAATCAGCTGACCGGCGGTCTGGCTGGCATGGCTAAAGGTCGTAAAGTCAAAGTGGTTAACGGCCTGGGTAAATTCACCGGCGCTAACACCCTGGTTGTTGAAGGCGAAAACGGTGCTACCACCATCAACTTCGATAACGCCATCATCGCTGCAGGTTCTCGTCCGATCCAACTGCCATTCATTCCTCATGACGATCCGCGCGTGTGGGATTCCACCGATGCGCTGGAGCTGAAAAACGTGCCTGAGCGTCTGCTGGTTATGGGCGGCGGCATCATCGGTCTGGAAATGGGCACCGTATATCACGCGCTGGGTTCGCAGATCGACGTGGTTGAAATGTTCGATCAGGTTATCCCGGCGGCCGATAAAGACGTGGTGAAAGTGTTCACCAAACGCATCAGCAAGCAGTTCAACCTGATGCTGGAAACCAAAGTCACTGCGGTAGAAGCCAAAGAAGACGGCATCTACGTGACGATGGAAGGCAAGAAAGCGCCGGCGGAACCACAGCGTTACGACGCGGTGCTGGTGGCTATCGGCCGTGTGCCGAATGGCAAACTGCTGGATGCCGGCAAAGCCGGTGTGGAAGTCGACGACCGTGGGTTCATCCGCGTTGACAAGCAGCTGCGCACCAATGTGCCGCACATCTTCGCTATCGGCGACATCGTCGGTCAGCCGATGCTGGCGCACAAAGGCGTGCATGAAGGTCACGTTGCCGCGGAAGTCATCTCCGGCAAGAAACACTACTTCGATCCGAAAGTGATCCCTTCCATTGCTTACACCGAGCCGGAAGTTGCCTGGGTTGGTCTGACCGAGAAAGAAGCGAAAGAGCAGGGCATCAGCTACGAAACGTCCACCTTCCCGTGGGCTGCGTCTGGCCGTGCTATCGCATCCGACTGTGCCGACGGCATGACCAAACTGATCTTCGACAAAGAAACCCACCGTATCATCGGCGGCGCGATTGTCGGCACCAACGGCGGCGAGCTGCTGGGTGAAATCGGTCTGGCCATCGAAATGGGCTGTGACGCGGAAGACATCGCGCTGACCATCCACGCCCACCCGACGCTGCACGAGTCTGTAGGCCTGGCGGCGGAGATTTTCGAAGGCAGCATCACTGACCTGCCAAACCCGAAAGCCAAGAAAAAGTAATTTTTCCGCGTTGAACGGTTGATAGACGGCTCCTTTGCAGGGGCCGTTTTTTTTTACAGGGCAGGGTGAAAGGCCGCTCCGCGAACGGACGGCTGCTTGGCTGTCAGGCTATTGCCATTCATCGATCCGCTTCCTGTGCTGACAGCGAACGGAACGGGAGAACCGCCTTGACGGCGGTTTTTTTATGCCTGCGGCTGTGCTTTTCCTCGCCTGCCAGACGATTAACCATTGCAATATTATGGTTATCGTGGTGTGCTCAGCAGGCTAAACCGCCGTGCTGGCAACGCCGCCAATGCCGGCTTGCAGCCGATTACACTGTGCTCAACGATTCAGCAAAGATTTAATGTTGCTTTTATGTGAACGAATTAACAACCGATTCAAATCCTGATATGCTGGCTGGGCGGAACCGGGCACTGTACCTTACAGTCCAGGACATCGACAGCAGTGCCTCGTAATATCACCGTGCGCTAAAAACCCGGTTTGAATATTGAGCGCCAGGCACCATAAATGACAATGAGAGCGAGGAGAAAGTCGTGCTAGAAGAATACCGTAAGCACGTGGCCGAGCGTGCTGCAGAGGGCATCGTCCCTAAGCCATTAGATGCAACACAAATGGCAGCGCTGGTTGAATCATTAAAAAATCCGCCAAAAGGCGAAGAAGAATTCCTGTTAGACCTGCTGATTAACCGAGTACCACCGGGCGTCGATGAAGCCGCCTACGTCAAAGCAGGTTTCTTGGCTGCGGTCGCCAAAGGCGAAGCTACCTCCCCCCTGATTACCCCAGAAAAAGCCGTTGAACTGTTAGGCACCATGCAGGGCGGTTATAACATTCATCCGCTGATTGAAGCGCTGGACAACGAAAGCCTGGCACCGATCGCAGCCAAAGCGCTGTCGCATACCTTGCTGATGTTCGACAATTTCTACGACGTGGAAGAAAAAGCCAAAGCAGGCAACCCGCACGCCAAGCAGATCATGCAGTCATGGGCCGATGCCGAATGGTACCTGTCCCGCCCGCAGCTGGCAGAAAAAATCACCGTTACCGTGTTCAAGGTCACCGGCGAAACCAACACCGACGATCTGTCGCCGGCACCGGATGCCTGGTCGCGCCCGGATATCCCGCTGCACGCACTGGCGATGCTGAAAAACGAACGTGACGGCATCGTGCCCGATCAGCCGGGCAGCGTTGGCCCGATCAAGCAGATCGAAGAACTGAACAAGAAAGGCTTCCCGCTGGCTTACGTCGGCGACGTGGTCGGTACCGGCTCCTCGCGCAAATCCGCCACCAACTCGGTGCTGTGGTTTATGGGCGACGACATTCCGTACGTGCCGAACAAGCGCGGCGGCGGGGTGGTTCTGGGCGGCAAGATTGCACCGATCTTCTTCAATACCATGGAAGATGCCGGCGCGCTGCCGATCGAAGTCGAGGTATCCGACCTGAACATGGGCGATGTTATCGACATCTTCCCGTACAAAGGCGAAGTGCGTAACCACGAAACCGGCGAGCTGATTGCCGAATTCGCATTGAAAACCGACGTACTGCTGGACGAAGTCCGCGCCGGTGGCCGTATCCCGTTGATCATCGGCCGTGGCCTGACCACCAAGGCGCGTGAAGCGCTGGGTCTGCCGCACAGCGAAGTGTTCCGCATTGCCAAGCCGGTGGCAGCCAGCAACAAGGGCTTTTCACTGGCGCAGAAAATGGTGGGCCGCGCCTGCGGCATAGCCGGCGTGCGTCCGGGCGAATACTGTGAACCGAAGATGACCTCGGTAGGCTCGCAGGATACCACCGGGCCAATGACCCGTGATGAGCTGAAAGACCTGGCCTGTCTGGGCTTCTCGGCCGATCTGGTGATGCAGTCATTCTGCCACACCGCGGCCTATCCGAAGCCGGTGGACGTAACCACCCACCACACGCTGCCTGACTTTATCATGAACCGTGGCGGCGTTTCGCTGCGTCCGGGCGACGGCATCATCCACTCATGGCTGAACCGCATGCTGTTACCGGACACCGTGGGTACCGGCGGCGATTCGCATACCCGTTTCCCTATTGGCATTTCGTTCCCGGCCGGTTCCGGTCTGGTGGCGTTTGCCGCCGCCACCGGCGTGATGCCGCTGGACATGCCTGAATCGGTGCTGGTGCGTTTCAAGGGCAAAATGCAGCCTGGCATCACCCTGCGCGATCTGGTGCATGCCATCCCTTACTACGCGATTCAACAGGGTCTGCTGACCGTTGAGAAGAAAGGTAAAAAGAACATCTTCTCCGGCCGCATTCTGGAAATCGAAGGCCTGCCGGAACTGAAGGTAGAACAGGCATTCGAACTGGCCGACGCCTCGGCCGAACGTTCGGCGGCCGGCTGCACCATCAAGCTGGATCAGGCGCCGATCAAAGAGTACCTGAACTCCAACATCGTACTGTTGAAGTGGATGATCTCCGAGGGTTACGGCGATCGCCGTACGCTGGAGCGACGCATCCAGGGTATGGAAAAATGGCTGGCGGATCCGCAACTGCTGGAAGGCGACGCGGACGCGGAATACGCGGCGGTGATCGACATCGATCTGGCCGAAATCACCCAGCCTATCCTGTGTGCGCCGAACGATCCGGATGACGCGCGCCTGCTGTCCGACGTGGCTAACAGCAAAATCGATGAAGTGTTCATCGGTTCTTGCATGACTAACATCGGTCACTTCCGCGCGGCGGGTAAATTGCTGGACCAGCACAAGGGCCAGTTGCCGACCCGTCTGTGGGTGGCGCCGCCAACCAAGATGGATGCCGCTCAACTGACCGAAGAGGGCTATTACAGCGTGTTCGGCAAGAGCGGGGCGCGTATCGAGATCCCGGGCTGTTCACTGTGCATGGGCAACCAGGCACGGGTAGCCGACGGCGCGACGGTGGTCTCCACCTCGACCCGTAACTTCCCGAACCGTCTGGGTACCGGCGCCAATGTCTATCTGGCTTCGGCGGAGCTGGCAGCGGTGGCTTCCTTACTGGGCCGACTGCCGACGCCGGATGAATACCAGACCTATATGGCGCAGGTGGACAAGACGGCGACCGATACCTATCGCTATCTCAACTTTGACCAACTGAGCCAGTATACGGAAAAAGCCGACGGCGTGATTTTCCAAACGGCGGTGTAATTACCGCCAGGGTACTGGGTTAGCCATGATGCCAGTCAGCTACGCTGACTGGCATTTTTTTTGCCCGGCACATGGCCGCCAACGGCCCGATACGCCTCGGTTGACGCGCCACGCTGGCTTCACTTTCCAGCGCTAAGTCGTTATATTGCGCGCGCTCACTAATAAGGGCCGAATTAATGATTACACTGATAAAAAGGCCTTGGGAGGGCGCGCTATGGATTACGAATTTCTGCGGGATGTGACCGGCCAGGTCGTGGTCAGATTTTCGATGGGGCATGAAGCCATCGGCCATTGGATCAATGAAGAGATCAAGGGCGACCTGAATCTGCTGGACCGTATCGAAGCCGGGGCGGCAGAGGTGAAAGGCAGCGAGCGCCAATGGCAGCTCGACGGTCACGAATATACGCTGTTAATGGATGGCGAAGAAGTAATGATCCGGGCCAATCAACTGTCGTTTGAAGGTGACGAAATGGAAGAAGGCATGAATTATTATGACGAGGAGAGCCTGTCTTTCTGCGGCGTTGAGGATTTCCTGAAGGTGTTGAAGGCCTATCGACACTTTATGCTGAACTATTAACCACACCGGTCCCGATCGCCAGCCCAGCCGATCAGGGCTGGCGCCCCCCTTGTCCGGCTGATGCCGGCGCGGCCTCCGGCAGGTGTTCACGCTAACCTGCCATCCACACCCGATATCCGTTACGTCATGCGTGGCAGATGACGAAAAATAATCATTTTATCTCTTATAACTGCGATCAAGCTCTCTAATTTGTTAAATTTGATTCAATATAATCATGATGATTAAAATAAATCATAGCGAGGGTGAGATGAAACTAAAAGCGTCAATAGAAAAAGTCCCTGGCGGGATGATGGTCATCCCTCTGGTGCTCGGTGCGCTGTTAAATACCTTCGCCCCGGCCGCACTGGATATCGGCGGTTTTACCACCGCATTGTTTAAAAACGGTGCGGCGCCGTTGATCGGTGCGTTCTTGCTGTGCATGGGGGCGGGGATAAGCTTTAAAGCCGCGCCGCAGGCGTTGCTGCAAGGCGGCACCATCACCCTGACCAAGCTGCTGGTTGCCATGGCACTGGGGCTGGGCGTCGAGCGGCTGTTTGGTGCGGAAGGCATCTTTGGCCTGACCGGCGTGGCGATCATCGCGGCAATGAGCAACTCCAACGGCGGTCTGTATGCGGCGCTGGTGGGCGAATTTGGTAATGAACGCGATGTCGGTGCCATTTCCATTCTTTCTCTCAACGATGGGCCGTTCTTTACCATGATTGCGCTCGGCGCCGCCGGTATGGCCAATATTCCGCTGATGGCGCTGGTCGCGGTGCTGGTGCCGCTGCTGGTGGGCATGGTGCTTGGCAATCTCGATCGCAACATGCGTGAGTTTCTCACCAGGGGCGGGCCGATTCTGATTCCGTTCTTCGCCTTTGCGCTCGGCGCCGGTATCAATCTGGAAATGCTGCTGCAGGGGGGCCTGGCCGGCATTCTGTTAGGCATATTGACCACCTTTGTTGGTGGCTTCTTCAATATCCGTGCCGATCGTCTGGTCGGAGGCTCGGGCATTGCCGGTGCGGCGGCATCAAGCACTGCCGGCAATGCGGTAGCAACGCCGCTGGCCATCGCGCAGGCCGATCCATCACTGGCCGAGGTTGCCGCGGCCGCGGCGCCGCTGATAGCCGCTTCGGTGATTACCACCGCGATCCTGACGCCGATACTCAGTTCCTGGGTGGCGAAGCGCAACGCTGCCAAAACGGCGGTAGAGGAGAATGCCGCATGAAGATGATCGTCATTGCTGATGATTTCACCGGCGCCAACGACACCGGCGTACAGTTGGCGAAAAAAGGCGCGCGCACCGATGTTTTGCTGAACCCGCAGCAAAAACCGCCGCGTGGCGGCGACGTCCTGGTGATCAACACCGAAAGCCGTGCGCTGCCGGCTGCCGACGCGCACCAGCGGGTAAGTGCTGCATTGCGGCCCTACTGCTCCGGTGGCAAGCAGCCGTTGATCTACAAAAAGATTGATTCGACCTTTCGTGGCAACGTAGGGGCCGAAATCGACGCGGCGATGCAGGCCAGCGGCGCCCGGCTGGCGATCGTGGCGGCGGCGATCCCGGCCGCCGGGCGAACCACGCTACACGGTGAATGTCGGGTGCATAACGTACCGCTGGCGCAAACCGAGTTTGCCAGCGATCCGAAAACCCCGATCGTCTCATCCCATATCAAAACCCTGATCGGCTTGCAGACCGAGATACCGGTGCACGAAGTGGATCTGGCGGTGGTGCGCAGCGCTGGGCTGAGCGATGCGTTGCAGCGGCTGGGACGGCAGCAGCGGTGCATCGTGGTGGTGGATGCCGAGCAGGATGGCGATCTGGCCCTATTGGCGCAAAGTATCGGCCGGCTCGAGGTGCCGCTGCTGCTGGTTGGCGCCGCCGGTTTGGCCAATGCGCTGCCATCGGCGTGTTATCTGACGGCCCGGCAACGCTTGCCGGTGCTGGTGGTGGCCGGTTCGATGAGCGACGCCACCCGGCAACAGATTGTTTTTGCCGAACGGGAGCTGGCGCTGGGCATTGTCGATATCGACGTGGAAGCGTTAGTGGCGGCGGACGGCGCGCGGGTCGTGCAGCAGACGGTCAGGCGGGCGGTGGCGTTGTTGCAGGATCGCCAGCATTGCGTGTTGCGCACCTGCCGTGACGCCGATGCACGGCAACTGATCGATCGTTTGTGTGAACGCACGCAGCTGTCCCGGCAGCAGCTGGGCGATCGCATCAGTCAGACGCTGGGGGAGATCGCGCTGGCGATAATCAACCATACGCAGATTGGCGGGCTGTTCCTGACCGGTGGCGATATTGCGATTGCCGTCGCGCGCGCCCTGGGCGCCGAAGGCTACCGGATCGATGGAGAAGTGGCTCCCTGCGTACCTTGCGGCACCTTTATCAATAGTGAAATCGACGATTTGCCAGTGATCACCAAGGCTGGCGGGTTTGGTGGCCCATCCACCTTGCGCGATGCGCTTTATTTTATCGAGGAGATGTACAGTGGCGAATAACACAATTGCAGTCACCATGGGCGATCCGGCGGGCATTGGCCCGGAAATCATCATCAAGGCATTGGCCTCTGGCGAGCTGTCCGGCGCCAACGCGGTGGTGGTCGGCTGTTTGCAGACGCTACAGCGCATTCAGGCGTTGGGGATTACCCCACCGGTAGAGCTGCGGCCGATACAGCAGGTTGCACAGGCCCGCTTTGTGCCGGGGATCGTTAACGTTATCGACCAGCCGCTGGCCGACCCTGCCGCGCTGATGCCGGGGAAAGTGCAGGCACAGGCAGGAGATCTGGCCTACCGCTGCGTGAAACGTGCCGCCGAAATGGCCATGGCCGGCGAGGTACAGGCTATCGCTACCGCGCCGTTGAACAAGGAAGCGCTGCACCTGGCCGGCCATATGTATCCGGGGCATACGGAACTGCTGGCCAAACTGACCGACAGCCGCGACTACGCGATGGTGCTGTATACCGATAAGCTGAAAGTGATCCACGTAACCACCCATATCGCGCTGCGCAGGTTCCTCGATACTCTCAGTAGCCAACGCATTGAGACGGTGATCGGCATGGCAGACACTTTCCTAAAGCGCGTCGGCTTCAGGCAGCCGCGTATTGCCGTCGCCGGCGTTAACCCGCACGCCGGCGAAAATGGCCTGTTTGGTGATGAGGAAATCACCCTGGTCAGCCCGGCGATTGCCGCGGCCAAACGGCGCGGCATTGAGGTATACGGCCCGTGCCCGCCGGATACCGTCTTCCTGCAGGCGTATGAAGGGCAGTACGATATGGTGGTGGCGATGTATCACGATCAGGGGCACATTCCCCTCAAGCTGCTGGGCTTCTATGATGGCGTAAATATTACCGCCGGGCTGCCGTTTATTCGCACTTCTGCCGACCATGGCACGGCGTTTGATATTGCCTGGACAGGAAAAGCCAAGTCTGAGAGCATGGCGATCTCGATCCAATTAGCCAGTCAGCTTGCTTAATCAAGAGCCTATGAAGTCACAACATCGTCTGGACCAGATCCTGGACTATTTAAAGGGCCATAATCTGGTCACGGTTGAACAATTAGTGCATGCAATCGATGCGTCGCCGGCCACCATCCGGCGCGATCTGATCAAACTGGATGAGCAGGGCATTATCAACCGTAGTCACGGTGGCGTGGCGCTCAACCGTTTTATTCCCGCACAGCCAACCACCAACGAGAAGCAGCTGCGCCACCAGCAGGAAAAACAGGCGATCGCCAAATATGCCTTGTCGATGATCAATCCCGGTGATGCGGTGGTGCTGGATGCCGGCACCACCATGCTCGAACTGGCGCGTAATTTGACACATTTGCCGTTGAGGGTGATCACCGCCGATCTGCGCATTGCCCTGTTCCTGTCGGAGTTCAAGCAAATCGAAGTCACGATTATCGGTGGGCGTATCGATGACAGCAGTCAATCCTGTATTGGCGATCACGGGCGTAAGCTGTTGCGCGGGATTTATCCGGATATTGCCTTTATCAGCTGTAACTCGTGGAGTCTGGAAAAGGGAATTACCACGCCGACCGAAGAGAAGTCCGGCCTGAAGCAGGATCTGGCGGCCAATGCGCGCCGTCGAGTGCTGTTGGCCGACAGCAGCAAATATGGCGCCTATTCCCTGTTTTGCGTTGCGCCGCTCAGCAGCCTGACCGATATCGTCACCGACCGCGCTCTGCCGCAGGAGACACAACGCCAGCTTGACCAGCTACCCGGTCAATTATGCCTGGTTTAGCACGCTGCCAACGAGTGACTGACGGCGGGGCGACCCGCGCCGAACATCAAAACAACGGGGCAGCCAAGGCCGCCCCGTTTTATTACAGATGCGGAATGTTCCGCCCGTAATAGATCTCCTGCATCTCTTTCCACAGCAGATCGGTAATCCGTTGCCGTTCTTCCTCGCTCAACGCTTCCGGCTTGGCGTTAAACAGATAGTGCTTCAGATCGAAATCCTTCAGCAGCATCTTGGTATGGAAGATATTTTCCTGATAAACGTTCACATCCATCATGTGATAAAGCGACTTCATATCTTCAGACATAAAGTTCTGGATCGAATTGATCTCATGATCGATGTAATGCTTCACGCCGTTGACATCACGGGTAAAACCGCGCACGCGGTAATCCATGGTGACGATATCCGATTCCAGTTGGTGAATCAGATAGTTGAGCGCTTTAAGTGGTGAAATGACGCCGCAGGTCGACACTTCGATGTCGGCGCGGAAGGTACACAGCCCGCCTTCCGGATGGCTTTCCGGGTAGGTGTGCACGCAGATATGGCTCTTGTCCAGGTGCGCAACCACCGTATTGGGCAACGGGCCGGGATGTTCCGAGGTATCAACGTCTTTCGGATCGACCGGCTCTTCGCTGACCAGGATGGTGACGCTGGCGCCTTGTGGCTCGTAGTCCTGACGTGCAATGTTCAGAATGTTGGCGCCAATGATTGAGCAGGTCTCGCTGAGGATCTCGGTCAGGCGATTGGCGTTGTACTGTTCGTCAATGTAGGCGATATAGCCGTCGCGATCGTCTGCGGTTTTGGCGTAACAGATATCGTAAATACAAAAACTCAGGCTTTTGGTCAGGTTATTGAAGCCGTGCAGTTTTAGCTTGTGCAATTTGGTTCACCTCCTGCGACCCCAGTCATTCTGGAGATAGGGCATTGAGTAAATATTGCGGCAGGGCAAAGCTGCCGGTGTGGATAGCCGGGTTGTAATAACGGCAGTGTAAACCGCTTTGGTTAAAGCGCTGTTGCAGCGTGGCCAGATCGTGTTGACGCAGCGCCGGATCCTGGCTCGCCCAGGCAAAGGTCATGATACCGCCGTAATAGGTCGGGATCGCTGCCTGATAGAAGCTGACGTCCTGGAAATATGCACTCAGGCGGGTGTGACTGTTGACGGCCTCATCCTGTTGCAGGAAACACACGCCGTTCTGTGCCACAAAGACGCCGCCGTCGTTCAGACAACGTGCGCAACCCTGGTAAAACGCCGACGTAAACAGGCTTTCGCCAGGACCGATCGGATCGGTGCAGTCAGAGATGATCACATCGAACTTTTCATCGGTCTGATTAACAAAGTTAACGCCGTCGTCAATCACCAGCTTGAAGCGCGGGTCGTCATATGAACCGGCATTGTGGTTGGGCAGGTACTGGCGGCAGAACTCCACCACTCCGGCATCGATTTCTACCATGGTGATGCGCTCAACGCCTTGATGTCGGCTGACTTCGCGCAGCATACCGCCGTCACCGCCACCGATGATCAGCACGCTTTTGGCTTGTCCATGCGCCAGCAACGGCACGTGGGTCATCATTTCATGATAGATGAACTCATCGCGTTCGGTGGTCTGAACCACACCGTCGAGCGCCATGACGCGGCCCAGCACCGGGTTTTCGAAGATAACCAGGTCCTGATGATCGGTTTTCTCACGGTACAGCACCTTCTCTACCGAGAAGTACTGGCCGAAGCTGGCATGTAACGTTTCATGCCAAATATCTTTCTGGGTCATGTCGGGAAACTCCGTAATAACAGCCATGAAAAATTGGCGCAACATCATAGCTAACTCTGCCTGAGGTTGCACGGCTGAATTTCAATCAATCGGGATGACGGGCAGGAGGGCGGCGGCCAGTAGCCGACCGCAGTTAGTTGGCGTAAGCCAGAAGGCTGAGCGAGTCGCGTGCCAGTGACTTGCATTTTTTCGGGGTTGGAATGGCAATGCCGCTAAGATCGCGGTAGCTCTCTTCCCCCAGCGCCTTCATATTGAAACTATTATAGTTGCTGAGATCCCAGCGATTTTGCTGGGCAAAGTACACGATGGCGCGTTTGATCTGGGCGTTGGGCAAATCACCGTAACCGCAATCGTTTTTCAGGAAAACGAACACCGCGGTCAGATCGGCCAAATCTTCCGCTTCTGATTCGTTCAGCGCCAGGCTGGCGTTGGAAAAGCCCAGCATGGTCAGCAACAGCAGCAATAACCTGGTTTTTTTAATCATGAAAGTAGACCTGTTTGTTGTCCACAGACGTTATCACACTTGGCCGCGCGGGCACCAAATATTATTAGTGGCAGTTAATGCTTGACCTTCCTCCAAGGGGAGGGTTTAGGCTGTCATCGTAGAGTCGTGTCACTAAGGAAAGGGAGCATACCGATGTTACGCCGTGATTTTATCCGATTGACCGCCGCGCTGGGCGCGGCAAGCGCGCTGCCGCTATGGAGTCGAAGCGTCTGGGCCGCCGATTTGCCGGCGCTGCCGATACCGCCGCTGCTGGAGCCAAACGCACAGGGAAAGCTGACGCTGGCACTGCAAACCGGCGAAGTGAAATGGTTACCGAACGCCGCCACCAAAACCTGGGGCATCAATGGTGCTTTGCTGGGGCCGGCGGTGCGTTTGCAGCGCGGTAAATCGGTGACGGTAGACATGACCAATCGTCTGCCGGACGCCAGCACCATCCATTGGCACGGTCTGGAAATTCCAGGCAACGTCGACGGCGGCCCGCAGGCGCTGATCCAACCGGGCAGCACCCGCACGGTGAATTTCACCGTCGATCAACCTGCCGCTACCTGCTGGTTCCACCCGCATACCCATGGCAAGACCGGTCATCAGGTGATGATGGGATTGGCTGGGCTGGTGCTGTTGGAAGATGATGAAAGCAGCAAATTGCCGTTGCCGAAAACCTGGGGTAAAGACGACGTGCCGGTGATTCTGCAAGACAAACGGCTGGGTAAAGATGCGCAGATTGACTATCAACTGGACGTGATGAGTGCGGCGGTTGGCTGGTTTGGCGATCGCATGTTTACCAATGGCGCGCAGTATCCACAACATATCGCCCCACGCGGCTGGCTGCGCTTGCGTTTGCTTAACGGTTGCAACGCGCGCTCGCTCAACGTGGCAACCAGCGACAACCGTCCTTTATACGTGATTGCCAGCGACGGGGGTTTTCTGGCCGAGCCGGTAAAACTGAGCGAATTGCCCATGCTGATGGGGGAGCGCTTTGAAGTCCTGGTCGATGCCAGCGACGGCAAGCCTTTTGATATCGTCACCCTGCCGGTGAAGCAGATGGGCATGACGTTGGCGCCGTTCGACCAGCCATTGCCAGTGCTGCGCATTCAGCCGTCACTGGGACAGGGAGTGAAGAGCATGCCGGACAGCCTGGTCAAGTTACCGGCGCTGCCGGCGGTAAGCGGTATTCAAGAGCGCTGGTTGCAATTGATGATGGATCCGAAACTGGACATGCTGGGCATGCAGGCGCTGATGGACCGTTACGGCCACCAGGCGATGGCCGGTATGAGCATGGATCACGGCGCGATGCCGGGCATGGATCATGGTGCGATGAAGGGCATGGATCATGGTGCGATGAAGGACATGGATCACGGCACGATGAAGGGCATGGATCACGGTGCAATGAAAGGCATGGATCATGGCGAGAAAGCGTTCGATTTCAGCCAGGGCAACAAGATCAATGGTAAAGCCTTTGATATGAACCAGCCGATGTTTGCCGCCAAACGGGGTCAGTACGAAAAGTGGACCATTTCCGGCGAAGGCGACATGATGCTGCACCCGTTCCATATTCATGGCACGCAATTTCGTATTTTGAGCGAAAATGGCAAACCGCCAGCGGCGCACCGTTGCGGCTGGAAAGACACCGTGCGGGTCGAAGGTGGGCGCAGTGAAGTGCTGGTGCAGTTCAACCATACCGCCAGCGCCGAGCAGGCCTATATGGCGCACTGCCATCTGCTGGAGCATGAAGATACCGGCATGATGCTGGGCTTTACCGTCGCGGATTAAGCGGGCTACCGTCTGTCACGCTGTGGCCACCATCGGCGCCAGCGTGACAACGGCCGAGCGATTTCCACGGCCCGTCAACCGGCAGTAGCGGTGGACTCGCGTCGCCAGCGTCGGCAGGCTATGCTAAACTCTGCGCCTTTCTTCCGGCAACTGACCTGAAAACTATGAAACACACTGTAGAAGTAATGATTTCCGAGCAGGAAGTTAAGACCCGTATCGCCGAACTTGGCCGTCAGATCACCGAACATTACCGCGACAGCGGCAGTGAAATGGTGCTGGTCGGTTTGCTGCGTGGTTCATTCATGTTCATGGCCGATCTGTGCCGTACCATCGAAGTCTCCCATGAAGTCGATTTCATGACGGCTTCCAGCTACGGCAGCGGCATGTCCACCACCCGGGACGTGAAAATCCTCAAGGATCTGGACGAAGACATTCGCGGCAAAGACGTGCTGATCGTGGAAGATATTATCGATTCCGGCAACACGCTGAACAAGGTGCGTGAAATTCTGGCGCTGCGTGGGCCGAAATCGCTGGCTATCTGTACGCTGTTGGACAAACCGGAACGCCGCGAAGTGGACGTGCCGGTCGAATACGTCGGTTTCACCATTCCCGATGAGTTCGTGGTCGGCTACGGCATCGATTATGCTCAACGCTATCGCCATCTGCCGTACGTCGGCAAAGTGGTATTGCTCGACGAATAATCGCCACGTTTCAGGGCGCGTGTTACCGCGCCCTGAGGGTTTAAATGTCCTTCAGGCCTTTCTCTTGCAGCAGCGTTGAGATCGCCTTGCGATAGCCCATTTCCAGGCTTTCGCGGCTGGTGGCCACCACTTCCAGATCGCGCAGTCGGCCATCTTGAATACCGTATACCCAACCGTGAATCATCACTTTTTGCCCGCGTTTCCAGGCGGACTGCATGATGGTGGAATGGCCGAGGTTGTAGACCTGCTCGATCACGTTGATCTCGCACAGCACATCCAGACGCTCTTCCGGTTCGAGTTCTCCCAGCAGCGAGCTATGCTTGTACCACAGGTCGCGGATATGCAGCAGCCAGTTGTTAATCAATCCCAGTTCCGGGTTTTCTACCGCCGCCTGCACGCCGCCGCAACCCAGATGGCCGCAGATGATGATGTGTTCAACTTCAAGCACGTCAACGGCGTACTGCACTACCGACAGGCAGTTCAAATCGGTGTGAATCACCAGGTTGGCTACGTTACGGTGCACGAACAGTTCACCCGGCTCCAGTCCGGTCAGACGTTCGGCGGGGACTCGGCTGTCCGAGCAACCAATCCATAAAAAGCGCGGTTTTTGCGCCTGAGCCAAACGTTCAAAAAAACCGGGGTCTTCCTGGTTGATATTGGCGGACCAAGCCTGATTGTTGGCGATGAGTCTTTCGATTTCTTTCATGGAGGTTATTGACCTGTAATGAACAGTTTGCGTTGGGGTAATATAGGGCAAGCATCACAATTTTGAAATCGGAACAGTGATGTTAACCGCACGGATTCGACTCAGTGAAAGCGCTGCCAATGATAAGATATAGCCAATCATTACAAAAGACAGCAGCATACTCATCGTCATAAGGTACTCTCTAATTTATGAATTATGCACTGGAATTAGCGCAGTTGACCAAGACTTACGCCGGTGGCGTCAAGGCATTGCGCGGTATCGATCTCAACGTCGAGGCAGGGGACTTTTATGCCTTGCTGGGGCCTAACGGCGCAGGTAAATCCACCACTATCGGCATTATCAGTTCGCTGGTGAACAAGTCTACCGGCACGGTGCGGGTGTTCGGTTACGACATCGACAAGGATATCGTCAACGCGAAGCGCCAACTGGGGCTGGTGCCGCAGGAGTTCAACTTCAACCCGTTTGAAACCGTGATGCAGATTGTGGTCAATCAGGCCGGCTACTATGGCGTTACGCGCCGTGAAGCGCTGGAGCGGGCGGAAAAATACCTGTCGCAGCTCGATCTGTGGGGCAAGCGCAATGAGCGGGCGCGCATGCTGTCCGGCGGCATGAAACGCCGTTTGATGATTGCCCGTGCGCTGATGCATCAGCCGAAATTGCTGATCCTCGATGAACCGACCGCCGGGGTGGATATTGAACTGCGCCGTTCGATGTGGGGTTTTCTAAAAGAACTCAACGCGCAGGGCACCACCATTATCCTGACCACGCACTACCTGGAAGAAGCCGAAATGCTGTGCCGCAACATCGGCATCATTCAAAACGGCGAGCTGGTGGAAAACACCTCGATGAAAGGCCTGCTGGCGAAGCTGAAATCTGAAACCTTCATCCTCGATCTGGCGGCGAAAAGCCCGCTGCCGACGCTGGATGGTTATATCAGCCGACTGGTGGACACCTCGACGCTGGAGGTGGAGGTGATGCGCGAACAGGGCCTGAACGGCCTGTTTACCCAGCTGAGCGCGCAGGGCGTGCAGGTGCTGAGCATGCGTAACAAGGCCAATCGCCTGGAAGAGCTGTTTGTCACCCTGGTTAACGGTAATGGAGAAAAAGCATGACACGTTTGTATTGGGTGGCATTGCAAAGCATTTGGGCCAAAGAAATCAACCGGTTTGCGCGTATCTGGATCCAGACGCTGGTACCACCGGTGATCACCATGACGCTGTATTTTATTATCTTCGGTAATCTGATTGGTTCGCAAATCGGCAATATGCATGGTTTCACCTACATGCAGTTTATCGTTCCCGGCCTGATCATGATGGCGGTTATCACCAACTCCTACGCCAATGTGGCCGCTTCGTTCTTCAGCGCCAAGTTCCAGCGTAATATCGAGGAGTTGCTGGTAGCGCCGGTGCCGACCCACGTAGTGATCGCCGGCTATGTCGGCGGCGGCGTGGCGCGCGGGATTTGCGTCGGCATACTGGTAACGGCGATTTCGCTGTTCTTTGTACCGCTGCAGATCCATGCCTGGTGGGCGATTGCCGTCACGCTACTGCTGACCGCGATCCTGTTCTCGCTGGGCGGTTTGCTCAATGCGGTGTTCGCCAATACCTTTGACGATATAAGCCTGATCCCGACGTTTGTCCTGACGCCGCTGACCTACCTGGGCGGGGTGTTTTATTCGCTGTCGCTGTTGCCGCCGTTCTGGCAGGCGGTGTCGAAGCTGAACCCGATCGTCTACATGATCAGCGGCTTCCGCTACGGTTTCCTTGGCATCAGCGATGTGCCGCTGGCGTTTACCATGGCGGTGCTGGTGGCATTTATCGTGGTGTTCTACCTGCTGGCGTGGTATCTGATTGAACGCGGCCGCGGTCTGCGTAGCTGATAACCGTTTCCCCGCGTCGATCCGGCGCGGGGTACATTATTGATGTACCCCAATGATTCGACGTTAACTGCTTGCTTCCCCTTGATCGAATCGTGCTAAGCTTAGGCTCCATTTTTCCTCCATTTTGTTATTACGCACTCGTAAGCAGAACACACTCATGCGCCTTCAAATCAAGATAGCGGCGGGTCTGGCCGGCATTTTCATGTCGATGCTGGCACCGGCGGCAGTTGCCAACCTGTTGTCGCAAGACGGCGTGGTCAAACCGGCCTATATGGAAGTCAAACGTGACAGCGAAGTCTATTCACTGATAGGCGAACAGGTTATTCCGGCAGGGGAAGTGAAGGAAGGGCAACTGATCCAGGTATTTCCGGCCGACGCGGAATACTATGAACTGAAATTTGGTCACGGCATTGGCTTTATCGATAAGGACGACGTGGCGAGTCTTGGCAAGGCGCGTAAGGTAAAAGACGATTTGGGCGAGCTGAACAAGCCGCTGAGCAATCAAAACCTGATTACCCAAAAAGCCATCAATATTTATACCGATGCCGACAACAAGAGCGAGATTTTCGGCATTCTGGAAGAGAACCTGCGCTATCCGATCATCGGCAAGCTGAAAGACCGGCTGAACAATACCTGGTATGAGATTAATGTCGGCGAACGCCTGGGATTTGTCAGCGAGCTGGACTGCGAGATCGATAACGGTATCCCGGTGCTGACCTACCATCATTTGCTGAAAAACGACGAGAACAAACGCTTCCGCCATACCTCGACCACCACTTCGGACGTGGCATTCAGCAACCAGATGACCTACCTGAAGCAGGCGGGTTATGACACCCTTTCGCTCTACCAGTTGGAAGCCTATCTGAAGAATCGCATCAATCTGCCGGGCAAGGCGGTGGTGCTGACGTTTGACGACGGGCTGAAGTCGGTTTATCGCTATGCCTATCCGGTGCTTAAACAGTATGGTTTCCGCGCGACGGCGTTTATTATCTCGTCACGCATCAAGCGCCAACCGCAGAAGTGGAATCCGGACTCGCTGCAGTTTATGAGCGTTTCCGAACTGAAGGAAATACAGGACGTGTTCGACATTCAATCGCACACCCACTTCCTGCACCGCGTCGACGGCTATCGTAAACCGATATTGCTCAGTCGCTCGCTGCACAATATCGAGTTCGATTTTGAACGCTCACGCCGCGCGCTGTCGCAGTTTAATCCGCACGTGCTGTATCTGTCCTACCCGTTTGGCGGCTATAACCAGCGAGCCATTCAGGCGGCGCAGGACGCCGGTTTTCGTATGGCGGTGACCACCGTGCAGGGCAAGGTCAAACCCGGTGACAATCCGTATACCTTGAAGCGGCTGTATATTCTACGTACCGATTCGATCCAGACCATGGCGGACCGCATTGCCAATAAGCCGGGAACGGTGGTGGTGCAGTAAGGGGATAGCGGGCGCCGACGGGCGCCCGTTGGAGCATCAGGCGACCTGAACTGGCACCGCTTTCGCTTTGCGCTGCAGCTGGTTATCACCTTCGAAGTAGGCGACCTTCGGATGGTGCTGGCGTGCGTCGGCGTCGCTCATCTGAACGTAAGAACAAATGATCAGCTTATCGCCAACGCAGGCGCAACGCGCTGCCGCGCCGTTGACCGAAATAATGCGCGATCCGCGCTCGGCGGCAATCGCATAGGTGGAAAAACGTTGTCCGTTATCAACGTTGTAGATATCGATCGCTTCGTATTCCAGAATGCCGGCCGCCTCCAGGAAATCCTGGTCGATGGCGCAGGAGCCTTCGTAGTGCAAGTCGGCCTGAGTCACTTTCACCCGATGCAGCTTGCCTTGCAGCATAGTACGTATCATAGCTTTACCTAACTGAATATCGGCCTTTGCAGGCGCTGGGTTGAATATTGATCACCGGTATCGTCACCGATATCCCGCAGGTTGTCTACTTTCCAGCTCGGAAATCGATGACGACTGTACAAAAAAACAACTACTGCGTCAGATCCACCTGCTGGTTGTCAATCAGCCGCGCCTTGCCCAGCCAGGCGGCCATCAGCACTACCGCGCGCCGGCTGTCGACGCTCAGCGGTTGCAGGCTGTCGGCGTCGCGAATGAACAGTTCGTCCGGCGTAAAGCCGGCGGCGCGTAGCTGGTCGGCGGCCTGCGCCAGCAGATCGTCGACCTGACGTTCACCATTGCCCAGTCGCTCGGCCAGCGCGTTCATGATCTTGCTGAGCTGTGGCGCCAGCTTGCGCTGTTCCGCGCTCAGGTAGCCGTTACGCGAACTGAGTGCCAGCCCGTCCTTGGCGCGCACGGTTGGCACGCCGATGATATCGATGTCGTAGCCCATATCGGCGACCATCTTGCGGATCAGCGCCAACTGCTGATAGTCCTTTTCGCCGAAGCAGGCCAAATCCGGCTGCACCAGATTGAACAGTTTGCTGACGATGGTCGACACGCCACGAAAATGACCCGGACGGCTGGCGCCCTCCAGCATGGTGGAGATGCCCGGCACGTCAACGTAGGTCTGTTGCTCCAGCCCTTGCGGATACACTTCGACCGGTGCCGGAGAGAACACCAGATCGACATTGCGGCGGTTGAGCTTTTCGCAGTCCTCTTGCAGGGTGCGCGGGTAACGCGTCAGATCTTCAGGGCGATCGAACTGCATGGGGTTGACGAAGATGCTAACCACCACCACGTCACCGCGGGCGCGCGCTTCGTCGACCAGCGTCATGTGACCTTCGTGCAGGTTGCCCATGGTTGGCACCAGCGCGATGCGTTTGCCTTCCTGGCGCCAGCGGCGAATGTGCTGGCGCAACACTGGCAGGGTTTGAATAATCAGCATAATGGCTCCCGAGGCGCTGTGTTAGTTGAAAGAGTGCTCTGCCGCAGGGTAGATACCCTGTTCGACTTCCTGAATATAGTGTTGCACCGCGCTGCGTAAGTCGCCGCTTTGCGTCAGGAAATTCTTGGCAAATTTCGGCGTATGCCCGCCGGTAATGCCAAAGGCGTCGTGCATCACCAGAATCTGGCCGTCGGTACCGTTGCCCGCGCCGATGCCGATCACCGGAATGCTCAGCGCTTCAGTGATGTTGCGCGCCAGTTCGGTTGGCACGCATTCCAGCACCAGCAGCTGAATGCCGGCAAACTCAAGGTTTTTCGCGTCTTCCATCAACTGTTTGGCGGCCAGTTCGTCACGCCCCTGCACCTTGTAGCCGCCGAACAGATTAACCGACTGCGGCGTCAGTCCCAGGTGGCCGCACACCGGCACCGCGCGCTCCGTCAGCATTTTCACCGTCTCGCACAGCCAGCTGCCGCCTTCGATTTTCACCATATTGGCGCCGGCGCGCATCACTTCAGCGGCGTTGGCAAAGGTTTGCTCTGGTGTGGCGTAAGCCATGAACGGCAGATCGGCCAACAGCAGACATGCCGGCGCGCCGCGGCGCACCGCGCGGGTGTGATAGGCGATGTCGGCCACGGTAACCGGCAGTGTAGAATCATGTCCTTGCAGCGTCATACCCAACGAGTCGCCGACCAGCATCAGTTTGATGCCTTGCTCTTCAAACAGCTTGGCAAAACTGGCATCGTAGGCGGTCAGCGTCGCAAATTTGCGCTGTTCCTGTTTCCATTGGCGCAAATGGGTCACGGTGGTGGGTTTCATCACGGGTCTCCTGAATAGCGCCGGGCGTTCTGTGTCGGCGCTGGCTGCAAAAAAGTGCAGTCATTCTACTGTAACCCAACGGGGGTGGGTAGCGACGATAGCGGTGGTTAAGATGTTCTTAAGAACCTTGTGATGTAATCGACCAAAACCAGAAAAGGACGCACATGAGAATTCTGTTGATTGAAGACGATAAGATTATTGGCGACGGCATCAACGTTGGGTTGACCAAACTGGGCTTCAATCTGGATTGGTTCACCGACGGCGTTATCGGTCGGCAGGCGTTGACCAGCGCCCCCTACGACGCGGTGATCCTTGACCTCAGTCTGCCGGGCATCGATGGGCTCGATCTGCTGCGTGAGTGGCGCGAGGCCGGGCACGACGTGCCGGTGCTGATCCTGACCGCGCGCGATGCGCTGGAACAGCGGGTCAGCGGCTTGCAGAACGGCGCCGACGACTATCTGTGCAAGCCGTTTGCGCTGGCGGAAGTGGCCGCGCGGCTGCAGGCGCTGATCCGGCGCCGTCACGGCCAGCTGACGCCACAACTGGTGCACGGCAAACTGGTGTTTGATACCGCCGCGCGTAGCGTCTGCCTGAACGGTGAGCCGGTGATCCTCACGCCGCGCGAACTGGCGGTGCTCGAACTGCTGCTTAACAACAAGGGGCGGGTGCTGGCACGGCCATTGATTCAGGAAAAATTGTACAACTGGGATGACGAAGTCAGCAGCAACGCGGTCGAAGTGCATATCCATCATCTGCGCCGCAAGTTGGGCAATGGCGTGATCCGCACCGTGCATGGCGTGGGATATACGCTGGGAGACGCCGAGTGAAGCGTCTGAGCCTGCGGTTACGCCTGATAATCATCTTCAGCCTGCTGGCGTTACTGACCTGGTGCATCGCCAGCGCGGTGGCGTGGAATATCACGCGCCATAACATCGACCAACTGTTCGACACCCAGCAAATGCTGTTCGCCAAGCGGCTGGCGACGGCCAATCTGGGCGATCTGTCAACGCAGCAGGCGGCGCGCAGCCTGCCGGCAACCAAAAAACTGGTCAACCACGGCAAACGCGGTGAGCAGGAGGACGATGCGCTGGCATTTGCCATTTTCGACAGTGACGGCCAGATGCTGCTCAACGATGGCGAAAACGGCGCCGATATGACGTTTGACGGCAAACGCCAGGGGTTTGTCAATGGTCGGCTGAAGGACGATGACGACCTGTGGCGACTGGTATGGCTGACCAGCCCCGATAGCCAGCATCGCATTGTGGTCGGGCAGGAACTGGATTATCGGCAGGATATGGCGCTGTCGCTGGTGACCGGGCAACTGACGCCGTGGCTGGTAACGCTGCCGCTTTTGATGCTGCTGATGGCGCTGATGGTCGGCCGCGAACTGCGGCCGTTGCGCACGGTCGCCGCCGGTTTACGCCAGCGCGCGCCGGACGATGCCACGCCGATCGCAGCGCAGCGGGTGCCGACCGAAGTGCGTCCGTTGGTGGATGCGCTGAACGCGTTGTTTGCACGGATCAATACCATGCTGCTGCGCGAACGGCGTTTTACCTCCGACGCGGCGCACGAGCTGCGCAGCCCGCTGGCGGCACTGCGGGTGCAAACCGAGGTGGTGCAGTTGGCCGGCGACGATGTCGCGATGCGTGAACGGGCGGTGGAAAACCTGTCCGTCAGTATCGATCGCGCTACGCGGCTGGTGGATCAGTTGCTGACCCTCTCGCGGTTGGACGCGCTGCCCAACCTGGACGGGCAAGCGCCGGTGGACTGGGGGCAACTGGTGCCGGCGACGCTGGCAGAGCAGGAACATCATGCCCACCAGGCGGGCGTAACGCTGCGCTATCAGCCACAGGGCGCGCCGTCGCCACGTTCAGGCGATGGGCTGCTGCTGTCGCTGCTGGTGAGAAACTTGCTGGACAATGCGGTGCGCTACACGCCGACGGGGAGCGCCGTTACGGTGACATTGAACGCCGCTGAACTGCGGGTTGAGGACGAGGGGCCTGGCGTTACGACGCAGCACCTGGCTCGGCTGGGTGAGCGCTTTTACCGACCGCCAGGGCAGGAACAGACCGGCAGCGGATTGGGGGTTTCCATCGTGCAGCGCATCGCCGATCTGCATGGTTTGCGGGTCAGTTTCGCCAATCGGCGCGAAGGGGGATTTGTCGCCAGGGTGCTGTTCTAGCGTGAGCTGCCAGGACGCATCGTGTCTGCGGCGTCAGGCGGAATGCCACAGCCTCATACCGTTCATCGGCACGCGCTTCAGGCAGTCGGCCAGCGCTTCGCCGTCGGGCAGAATCAGATCCGGGGCGATTTCCGCTAGCGGATACAACATGAACTCACGCTCTTTCAGGCCGTAATGCGGCACCGTCAGGCGGTCGGTGTTGATGACCCGATCGCCATACAGCAGCATGTCGAGATCGAGCGTGCGCGGCCCCCAGCGTTCGTCCTTGCGGACGCGTCCCTGATTGCGTTCAATCGCCTGAGTGTGATCGAGCAACTGTTCGGCGGGCAGTCGGGTGTCAACCGCCACCACCGCATTGAGGAAGTCCGGCTGGTTCTGCGGCCCCAGCGGTTTGGTACGGTAAAACGAGGAGCAGGCGATCAACTGGGTGCGAGGTATATGCGCCAACGCCTCCAGGGCCGTGTTCACCTGTTGCAGCGGCTGCGCCAGGTTGCTGCCCAGCGCGATGTAAACTCTGAAGAATTCAGGCTGCGTCATCAGCGTTACCAGGCAAAACCCCGGCCGCCTGGTTCACCAGGTGCCCGGGAAGCGCCAATGTCGACGCAGCGTGAAGTATGACGAGTAACAACGCAGATCATTATGCTCCTTCTTTGCGTGGCGCTCTGCGGCGCGGTCGGCGCTGACGCGAGCGTCGCGGTGCCGGATCTTCGCCCAGCGTGCTCAACATGGTTTTCTGGCGTGCCGGGGTGGCATCCTGGAATTCGTCCCACCATTCGGCCAGGCGCAGCATTTCCGGATTGTTTTCCACCTGGGCGCGCAACGCCAGCAGATCGTAGGCGGCACGGAACTTGGGATGCTCCATCAGCTTGTGTGCCCGTTTGCCCTGACGGCGCGATAGGCGCAGCTGCAGCTGCCAGATATCACGTACCAGCGTGGTGATCCGTTTTGGGATCGCCAGTGAACGACACTGTTCGTCCAGCACGTCATTCATCGCCAGCGCAAAGGCATCGTAATACGCCAGACCGCTTTCCTGTGCCAGCTTTTGCGCATGTTCCAGCAACGGATACCAAAGCATAGCAGCAAACAGGAACGCCGGGTTGACGCGCATATCATTCTGCAAACGGTGATCGGTGTTTTTCAGCACCTGTACCAGCATGCGCTCCATTGGCGTGTCATGGTTTGGCGTAAAGTTGCGGGCGATCAGCGGGAACAGCGGCTGGAACAGCTGGTATTCGCACAGCTTCAGATAGGTCGAGAAACCGTAGCCGGATTGCAGCAGCTTGAGGGATTCCTCAAACAGCCGGGCCGGTGGGATTTCATGCAGCAGCGATGCCAGGCGCGGAATCGGCTCGGCCGTTTCGTTGCTGATGGTCATATCCAGTTTGGCGGCGAAACGCACCGCGCGTAGCATGCGCACCGGATCTTCGCGGTAGCGGGTTTCCGGATCGCCAATCAGGCGAATCACGCCTTGTTGCAGATCGCGCATGCCGCCAACGTAATCACGCAGGGTGAAGTCCGCCACGCCGTAATACAGGCTGTTGATGGTAAAGTCACGACGTTGGGCATCTTCTTCGATCGAACCGAAAATGTTGTCGCGCAGCAGCATGCCGTTTTGTGCCTGCTGGGAGGAGTTCTTGTCGTGCTCCGGGTTGGGCTCATGATGGCCGCGGAAGGTGGCGACTTCGATGATTTCCGGCCCGAACATCACGTGCGCCAGACGGAAACGGCGCCCTACCAAGCGACAGTTGCGGAACAGCTTGCGTACCTGTTCCGGCGTGGCGCTGGTGGTGATGTCAAAATCCTTCGGCTTTTTGCCGAGCAGCAAATCACGCACGCCGCCGCCGACCAGATAGGCTTCATAGCCGGATTTGTTCAGGCGGTAGAGCACCTTCAGCGCGTTTTCGCTGATGTCCTTGCGCGAAATGGAATGCTGTTCGCGTGGGATCACGGTCATTGGGCGCGTTCCCTCGCTGGCGGGCACGGGTGGACGTTTGCGCGCCGGGCGACGGGCAGGCTGATCTCTGCCGCCGTCGGCCTGTGGCGCTGGGGATGGGGTTGCCACAACGCTTTCTTCGCGAACTACGTTTTTATCGTTGGCCGGCGTTGTTTCGCGGGCCACCTTGTCATCGCGGATTAGTACCTTACGGCAGAAATTGGCTACTCGGGTAAAAATGGTACACCTCGATAGTGACTGATAAAAATGGAGCTGCCCTGCATATTTCAAGCTGCAACGCCATCGACTACGCGCTGGCCTGTCTCGGCGGGGCTTTCCCCCTGCGAGAGGCGCGGCATGCCACGGCGGCTTCTGTTCGCGGCAGATTTGCCAGCCGATCGCTGCCTGGCTGCACCTTGAAATCTATTGGGCATATAAAAAATAGCGGCTAATCATAGCTCACCATGGCTCTTTTGAGAATGCCGTTGTGTTTTCGTCCAGGGTAATTGCCTGTCGACGCGGTACGTTTTCCAACCGCCAATGGGCGATTGCAAAGCGTAATAATAATGGCAGATCAAGATCTTGCCAGTTTTCCGGCAGCGGCTGGTGCAAAAATTTCAGTGCGGCGACCAGCAGCGGGCGCGGATCGCCGGTAGGCAACGGCGGTGCATGATTCTGTTTGGACAGTTTCAGGCCGTGTTCACCGAGCGCCAACGGCAGGTGTACATAGCGCGGTACCGGCGCCTGCAACTGATGATACAGCGCAATCTGCCGCACGGTAGGTTCGATCAGATCCGCGCCGCGCACGATTTCGTTGACGCCCTGGAAGTGATCGTCGACCACCACCGCCAGATTATAGGCGAACAGGCCGTCGCGCCGACGGATGATAAAATCCTCCTGCGCCAGCGCCGGGTCGGCCTGCAGGCGGCCCTGCAGGCGATCGTCAAACGCGTAAACCGGAGCGCTTTGCCGCAGGCGAATGGCGGCAGCGTGTGCGCCTAGCTGCAGGTCGCGGCAATGGCCGTCATACAGCCCGCCAATCTGCTGGATGCGGCTGCGGGTACAGGTGCAGTAATAGCTGAGCCCCTGCTGTTGTAGCCAGTCCAGAGTAGCGCGGTAAGCGTCGTGACGTTGGGATTGATAGACGACCTGGCCGTCCCAGTGGAGACCATAGTGTTCCAGCGTGGCCAGGATACGATCGGCGGCACCGGCGACTTCGCGCGGCGGATCGATATCTTCGATGCGTACCAGCCACTGCCCGCGTTGGGCGCGAGCCTGAAGAAAACTTCCCAGAGCGGCAATCAGCGAGCCGAAATGCAAATCTCCGGAAGGTGAGGGGGCGAAGCGCCCCACATAATGACGTTCTTGCATAGCCTGGGAAGTTGGGTTCCCTGTTGCTTAAAACGGCGCGTGGTGAAACGCGCCGCCAGCGTTGACAACGGTATTAACCGGCCATCTGCTTTTCGCGGATTTCAGCCAGTGTCTTACAGTCGATGCACAAATCGGCGGTCGGGCGCGCTTCCAGGCGTCGAATGCCGATCTCCACGCCGCATGATTCGCAGAAGCCAAAATCTTCGTCTTCTACTTTCTTCAGCGTTTTTTCGATCTTTTTGATCAGTTTGCGTTCACGGTCACGGTTACGCAGTTCAAGGCTGAACTCTTCTTCCTGCGCGGCACGGTCGACCGGATCCGGGAAGTTGGCAGCTTCGTCTTGCATATGCGATACAGTACGGTCTACTTCGTCCCTGAGCTGGTTGCGCCACGCTTCAAGAATGCGCTTAAAATGCGACAGCTGGGCGTCGTTCATATACTCTTCGCCCGGCTTCTCTTGGTACGGCTCCACCCCAGCGATGGCGAGAATGCTCAAGGACGAGGTTTTACGGTTTTGCCCTTCTTGCATGTTGCTTCTCCTACATACACACGCACTATCGAATCCCCAATGCGGGGGAAAAACAGGCCGCTATAAATAACAGATGGGAAGTAGGTTGGCAATTATTCCTGTCGCCTGCTTGACAATCGTGTGAAGGAAGGCGTATTTGGCGACGCAATATCCGGTTGTCGAAATATTTGTTCCCGGAATCGCTAATCGATAAAAAACGGTAACTTATCTTCAAGATATATACCGTCAGGTGATAATTTAGCCCCATAACAAACCACTTCTACACCCTGCAGCCGAACCTGAGCCAACAGTGACGCATAATGCGCATCTATATGATGAGCGGGGGCGACATGGTCGATGCCACTGTGTAACACGGCAAAAAACAATACCGCCCGCTGCCCGCTTGCAGCCACGCTCTGCAACTCGCGTAAATGCTTCTGCCCTCTGAGCGTGACGGCATCAGGGAAGTAACCACGTTTCTGTTGCAATAATGTGACCGACTTGACTTCAATATAGCAGTTAACGCGGTTTTCTGCCTGTAATAACAAATCGATACGACTGTTTTCACCGCCATATTTTACTTCGCCGGTCATTTTACTGTAACCGGATAATTCACTGATTAAATTACGTTCAATGGCTTCGCGTACCAGAGCGTTGGCACGCAGAGTATTGACGCAGATCCAGTCGCCCTGTTGGGTGTGCGTCAGCTCCCAGCTATGGGCATATTTGCGTTTGCCATTGGTCGACGTGGAGTACCACACGGTGTCGCCGGGCGTGGCGCAGCCGGTCATGGCGCCGGTGTTGGCGCAGTGCAGGGTAAAGGTATCGCCTTGCGGCGTCACTACATCGGCCAGAAAGCGCTTGTAACGTTTAATCAGCGTGGCGGATTGCAGCGGCGGGGTAAATTCCATGGATGTTCCTGCTTATTTTAGCGGCCAGTGCGCCAGCGGCTGATAGCGCGTGCGGCCATGTTCGAATACCGATTGATACAGGGAAAATTGTGTGGCTGGCATCACCCAGCCCGGAGTCGACGGCGGCAGCGCTATCGGTCGGGTGGCGGCGCGCAGTAGCGTAATATGTGGATGGAATGGCAGCGGGCTTTGGAAGCAGCCGCTGCGTGCCGCCTGCGAGCGCAGCATATCGGCCAGTTGCAGCAGTCCACGCGGCGCGCGCTTGCAGCCGAGCCATACTACGCCGGGTCGCGGCCAATGACCGAGATCGTCCAGGGTAATGCTGAACCCCGGCTGACGGATGCGTCCGGCCAGTTGCGTCAACGCCGCTTCTTTCTGCGCGCTGACGTCACCGAGAAACGCCAGCGTCAGATGCAGATTGGCTGCGGCCACCGGGCGGCCGTGTTCAGGCTGAAACGCCTCGGCGCGCCAGCGAATTACCGGTTGCTGCAAGGCGTCGGGCAGGCTGAGGGCAAAGAACAGGCGGCGGCTACTGGACATAACGATCTCATTGATTGAAGGCAACATACTGTACAATGCCCGGTTTTGAATGTTAACCACCACGGAGAGACTGTGTCTTCATTGCCCGTCAGCGCGATACTCGATGAACTGCTCACTGCATTGCACAGCGCACCGCAGGTGCTGCTGCACGCCCCTACCGGTGCCGGCAAATCGACCTGGCTGCCGTTGCAGATCCTGGCGCGAGCGGGATTGCCGGGGCGCATTATCATGCTCGAGCCCCGCCGGCTGGCGGCAAAAAACGTCGCTTACCGCCTGGCGCAGCAACTGGGGGAAGAGCCGGGCGCAACGGTGGGCTACAGCATGCGGGCCGAAACGCGCAGCGGGCCTGATACCCGCCTGATGGTGGTGACTGAAGGGGTGCTGACCCGCATGTTGCAGCAGGATGCCGAATTGCAGGGCGTCTCGCTGGTGATCCTCGATGAATTTCATGAGCGCAGCCTGCAGGCGGATTTGGCGCTGGCGCTGCTGCTCGACGTGCAACAGGGGCTACGCGACGATCTAAAGCTGCTGGTGATGTCGGCGACACTGGACAATGCGCGCCTGTCACCGCTGTTGCCGGACGCGCCGGTGGTGGTGTCGGCAGGGCGCAGCTTCCCGGTAGAGCGTCACTATCATTCTCTGGCCAGCTACCCGCGGCTGGAAGATGGCGTGGCGGCGGCGGTCAAGCGCCTGCTGGCTGAGCAGCACGGCTCGCTGCTGCTGTTCCTGCCGGGGGTGGCGGAGATCAACCGGGTACAGGAACGCCTTAATGGTGCCGTCGCCAGCGATGTCGATCTTTGCCCACTGTACGGCGCGCTGCCGCTCGCACAGCAACAGCGGGCGATCCAGCCGGCGGCTGCCGGGCGACGCAAGGTGGTGCTGGCGACCAATATTGCCGAAACCAGCCTGACCATCGAAGGCATACGGCTGGTGGTCGACAGCGGGTTGGAGCGCGTCGCGCGTTACGACCCGCGCAGCGGTCTGACACGGTTGCTGACACAGCGTATCAGCCAGGCGTCGATGATCCAGCGAGCCGGCCGCGCCGGACGCCTGGAGCCGGGCATCTGCTGGCATCTGTTTGCCAGGGAGCAGGGCGAGCGCGCCGCCGAGCATGCCGAGGCGGAAATAGGACAAAGCGATTTGTGCGGTTTTTGGCTGGAGCTGCTGCAATGGGGCTGTGTGGATCCCGGGCAACTGACCTGGCTCGATGCGCCCCCCGCAAGCGCACTGGCGGCGGCGCAACGCCTGCTGCATTCCCTTGGCGCCACCGACGACGGCGGCAAGCTGACCGTCGCCGGGCGGCAAATGGCGATGATGGGCTGTGAACCCCGACTGGCGGCGATGCTGCATGCCGGCGCGCAATCAGGCGCCGATGGGCTGGCGACCGCGGCGCTGCTGGCGGCACTGTTGGAGGAGCCGCCGCGCGGGGGAGCCATGGATATCGATTACTGGCTGAGTCGCCCGCAGCCGCATTGGCAACGGCGCGCGCGCCAGCTTGCCCAACGGCTGCCGGGGCGTGCCGGTCAGGTGGATGTCACGCTGGCGCCGCGTTTGCTGGCGCAGGCCTTCGCCGACCGCATTGCCCAACGGCGTGGCCAGGATGGCCGTTACCTGTTGGCAAACGGCATGGGTGCCGCAATGGATCAGGATGAGGCTCTGTCGCGCACGCCGTGGCTGATTGCACCCGCGTTGTTACAGGGAGCCAACAGTCCCGATGCACGCATCCTGTTGGCGTTGCCGGTAGATATCGAGGCATTGGCCGCACAGTTGCCGCACCTGATACGGCAGCAGACCGCCGTCGAGTGGGATGAGGAGAAGGGCACGCTGCGCGCCTGGCAGCGCCAGCAGATTGGCCGCCTGACGCTGAAAGCCCGACCGTTGGCAAAACCGGCGGACGACGCGCTGCAACAGGCGCTGATCGAGTGGGTACGCACGCAGGGGCTGGCGGTGCTGGGTTGGGATAGCGCAGCCGAGCAACTGCGTATTCGTTTACAATGCGCACAGCGCTGGCTGCCGGAGGCCGACTGGCCAGCGGTGGATGATGAGACCCTGTTGGACTCGCTGGAGCGCTGGCTGCTGCCATCTCTCGGCGGCGTGCGGGATTTACGCGGGCTCAAGCAGGTCAACCTTGCCGAGGCCCTTGGTCGGCTGCTCGACTGGCAACAAAAGCAGCGGCTGGATAATGCGTTGCCCACTCATTACACTGTGCCGACCGGCAGTCGCCTGCCGATCCGTTACGATGCGGACAAGCCGCCGCTGTTGCCGGTGCGTTTGCAGGAAATGTTTGGTGAACAGCGCAGTCCGATGCTGGCCGAGGGTCGCATCGCGGTGGTGCTTGAGTTACTCTCTCCGGCGCACCGACCGCTGCAAATTACCGGCGATCTGGCGGCGTTTTGGCAAGGGGCCTACCGCGAAGTGCAAAAAGAGATGAAAGGGCGCTACCCGAAGCACTTATGGCCTGACGACCCGGCCAACGCCGCTCCGACGCGGCGTACCAAGAAATACCAATAGGCGGATGTGCTGGTCGCGACGGCGACCCGGGCTGAGCCTGGCGACGTGCCGTGATGCAGTGGTGCTGGTTTAGGGTATAGAATTCAGATGTTTCTTCTGTTCACGCGTCCGGTGCAGGAACAGATTAAGCGATTCATTTACGGCCACGGGCCGTTCAGCGTGGAGAACAACGGCAATGGCTGGGGATGACCGCGAACCCATTGGGCGCAAAGGCAAGCAACCGAAACGCAGCGCATCGCGCAAACCGCTGCGCCGTCGCAGAGACGACGACTATGATGATTTTGAAGCAGATGACTATCAGGATGAGTATGAGGATGAAGACTATGATGACCAGGAGCAACGCATGCCGCGTAAGGTAAAAGCTGCCCCACCGCGTAAAAAACGCCGCTGGCTTGGCCTGATTGTTAAAATCATTCTGGTGATTGCCGTGCTGCTGGCGGTGTACGGCGTCTACCTTGATTCCCAGATCCGTAGCCGCATTGACGGCAAGGTCTGGCAGTTGCCGGCGGCGGTCTATGGCCGCATGGTCAACCTTGAACCGGGCATGCCGTACAGCAAAAAGGAAATGGTCGATCTGCTGGAAGGGATGCAGTACCGCCAGGTGAGTCGCATGACGCGTCCGGGAGAATTTACCGTACAGGCCAACAGCATCGAAATGCTGCGTCGTCCGTTTGACTTCCCGGATGGCAAGGAAGGCCAGATCCATGCGCGTCTCGATTTCCAAAACAATCGGCTCGCCAAAATCGAAAACATGGAAAACCGGCGCAGCTTCGGTTTCTTCCGCCTGGATCCGCGACTGATCACCATGTTGCAATCGCCTAACGGTGAGCAGCGACTGTTTGTACCGCGTAGCGGTTTCCCCGATCTGCTGGTGGATACGCTGATCGCTACCGAAGACCGCCACTTCTATGAGCATGGCGGCGTCAGCCCGTACTCCATCGGCCGTGCGCTGGTGGCCAACCTGACCGCCGGTCGTGCGGTGCAGGGTGGCAGTACCCTGACACAACAGTTGGTGAAGAACCTGTTCCTGACCAACGAACGCTCGCTGTGGCGTAAGCTCAACGAAGCCTACATGGCGTTGCTGGTCGATTACCGATACAGCAAGGATCGCATTCTGGAGCTGTACCTCAACGAGGTGTATCTCGGCCAGAGCGGCAGCGATCAGATTCGTGGTTTCCCACTGGCCAGCCTGTATTACTTCGGTCGCCCGGTCGATGAGCTGAGCCTCGATCAGCAGGCGTTGCTGGTCGGCATGGTGAAGGGCGCGTCGCTGTATAACCCGTGGCGTAACCCGAAACTGGCGCTTGAACGCCGTAATCTGGTGTTGAAACTGTTGCAGAACCAGGGGGTTATCGATGCCGAGCTGTACAATATGCTCAGCGCGCGTCCATTGGGCGTGCAGCCGAAAGGCGGCGTGATTACCCCGCAACCGGCCTTTATGCAATTGGTGCGTCAAGAATTGCAGGCCAAACTGGGTGACAAGGTCAACGACCTGTCGGGGGTGAAGATCTTCACCACCCTCGATCCGGTATCGCAGGATGCGGCGGAAAAAGCGGTGGAAACCGGCGTGCCAGCACTGCGCGCCGCGCGTAACGTCAAGGATCTGGAAGCGGCGATGGTGATCGTCGATCGCTTCAGCGGCGAAGTGCGTGCCATGGTCGGCGGCTCCGATCCGCAATATGCCGGCTTCAACCGTGCGATCCAGGCGCGCCGTCTGGTGGGCTCTCTGGCCAAGCCGCCAACCTATCTGACCGCGTTGTCTGAACCGGACAAGTACCGTTTGAACACCTGGCTGGCGGATGCGCCACTGTCGTTGAAGCAGCCGAATGGCAGCGTATGGCAGCCAAACAACTACGATCGCCGATTCCGTGGCAAGGTGATGCTGGTGGATGCGCTGGCCAACTCGCTGAACGTACCGACGGTAAATCTGGGGATGGCGGTCGGGCTGGATCAAATCAGCGCCACGCTGCAACGTCTGGGTATTCCGAAGGCGGAAATCAACCCGGTGCCGTCGATGCTGTTGGGGGCGATTGGCCTGACGCCGATGGAAGTGGCACAGGAATACCAGACCATCGCCAGCGGTGGTAACCGTGCGCCGTTGTCGGCTCTGCGTTCGGTGATCGCCGAAGATGGCAGCGTGCTGTACCAGAGCTTCCCGCAGGCGGAACGCGTGGTGCCGGCACAGGCGGCCTATCTGACGCTGTATGCGATGCAGCAGGGCGTAGCGCGCGGTACGTCGCGCTCGCTGTCGGTGAAGTTCCCGAATTACCATCTGGCGGCCAAAACCGGTACCACCAACGACCTGCGTGACAGCTGGTTTGCCGGCGTGGACGGCAAAGAGGTGGCGATTGCCTGGGTGGGGCGCGACAACAATGGCCCGGCCAAGCTGACCGGCGCCAACGGCGCGCTGACGCTGTATCGTCGTTATCTGGAGAACCAGACGCCGTTGCCATTGATGCTGCAACCGCCGGAGGGCATTAGCCAGATGAACATTGACGGCGACGGTAACTTTATCTGCGGCGGCGGCGGTCGCACTCTGCCGGTATGGACCGATAACCCGGACGGGTTGTGTCAGGCCAGTCAGGCGGCGATCCAGCAACAGCAGGAACAGCAGCAGCCGCAAAACGAGCAGAAGGGTGCTGACGGCGTTGCCGGCTGGATTAAGGATATGTTCGGCCAATAATTCAGGCGCAGAAATGTAAAATCGCCTACAAGAATCCGCTTGTTTTGTTACTCGGCCCGCAACGTTCAGTTGCGGGCTTTTTTGTTTTTGGCATCAGGATATTTAGCGCGGGTTAAACGGGCTGAATGCGCATCGTTACTGGTTTCCCTTAACGGAAATCAGCTTGCAGTTCAATTACGCTTCTGCATAAAATGCGACGCTTATAATAATTATTATCGTTTACATTCGTTATCACCGACATCAGAGAAAAAACCATGCCGACCAAGCGTCCTTCTTCATCTCCGGCTGTGTTCAGCCGATTTCCCGTGCGCGGTGCGGCAATTGCCATCGCCGCTGCGTTAGGTTCCTTCAGCCTGCCGTCTTTGGCCGCCGACAGCGCGACCAGCAACGGCAAGGAAGACACGCTCACCGTGGTGGGCAGCAGCAGTGCGCCGCAGGAGAGCGCCTGGGGGCCGGTAGGCACCTACGCCGCCAAGCACAGCGCCACCGGCACCAAAACCGATACGCCGCTGGTGAAAACGCCACAGTCGGTATCGGTGGTGACGCGTGAAGAGATGGACATGCGCCAGCCGGACACGGTGAAAAGCGCACTGGCCTATACGCCAGGCGTGATGGTCGGTAACCGTGGCGCTTCCACCGCCTATGATTCGGTGAACATTCGCGGCTTCAGTTCGGTCGGCACCAATATGTATCTGGACGGTTTGAAGCTGCAGGATGACAACTATTCGATTTTTCAGATCGACCCCTACTTCCTGGAGCGTGCCGAAGTGCTGCGCGGGCCGTCTTCGGTGCTGTACGGCAAAAGCAATCCGGGCGGGGTGGTGGCGTTGGTCAGCAAACGCCCGACCACCGAGCAACTGCGCGAAGTCCAGTTCAAGATGGGCACCGACAATCTGTTCCAGACCGGGTTTGACTTTGGCGGCGCGCTGGATGACGCCGGCGTTTACTCGTATCGTCTGACCGGCCTGGCGCGTGACGAAGATCAGCAGCAGGTGGGAGAGAAGAGCAAACGCTACGCCATCGCGCCTTCCTTTACCTGGCGACCGGACGATCGCACCTCGCTGACGCTGCTCAGCAGCTTCCAGGACGATCCGAGCGTGGGTTATTACGGCTGGCTGCCGAAAGAAGGCACGGTTGAAAACGGCATCAACGGCAAGCTGCCAACCAGTTTCAACGACGGCGAGCCTGGTTACAACAACATCTCGCGCAAGCAGCAGATGCTCGGCTATGCCTTTGAACACGGCTTTAACGACGTGTGGACCGTGCGGCAAAACCTGCGTTACTCCAAAATGGACGTCGATTACCGTTCTATCTATGGATCGGGTATCAGCGCCAGTAACCCTGCCGAGCTGACGCGCGGGGTGATGAACTCGAAGGAGCACCTGTCCAGCTTCGCGGTGGATACGCAGGCCCAGGCCAGGTTCGCTACCGGCGCCGTCGATCACACCCTGTTGCTGGGGGTAGATTATATGCGCATGCGTAACGACGTGGTTTACCAGTATGGCAGCGCGTCCAGTCTGAACGTCATTGCTCCGCAATACGGTAACCAGAGTTACACGATTAACGGCGGCGCCAGCCAGGTCAATCGGCAGGAGCAGACCGGCCTGTATGTTCAGGATCAGGCCGAGTGGCATAACTGGGTGCTGACCATGGGCGGCCGGTATGACTGGAGCGACACCAACAGCACCAACCGTTTGGACGGCGATTCGGTATCCCGACAAAAGGACAATCAGTTCACCGGGCGTGCCGGTCTGAACTATGTATTTGATAACGGCGTTGCGCCTTATATCAGCTACAGCGAATCCTTCGAGCCGACCTCCGGTGCCGATATTGATGGTAACGTGTTCTCGGCATCCAAAGGTCGGCAGTATGAAGCCGGCGTGAAGTATGCACCGACGGATCGTCCGATCACCGCCAGCATGGCGATTTATCAGTTGACCAAAACCAACAACAAGGTAGCAGATACCGACCATCCCGGCTTTACCAAGCAGGGCGGCGAAATCCGTTCGCGTGGCGTAGAGCTGGAGGCCAAGGCGGCGCTGACCGCCAATGTCAACCTGTTGGGGTCGTATACCTATACCGATGCCGAATACACCAAAGACACCACCCTGCAGGGCAATGCCCCGGCAGCCATTCCCAAGCACATGGCATCGCTGTGGGCGGATTACACCTTCTACGAAACGGCGCTCAGCGGCCTGACCCTGGGTTCCGGGGTGCGCTACGTCGGTTCCAGCTACGGCGATGAAGCCAACAGCTTTAAAGTGAAAGACTACACGGTGTTTGACGCGGCGGTGAAGTACGATCTGGCGCGCTTCAATCTGCCAGGCTCTTCCATCGCCATCAACGTCAACAATGTGTTTGACAAGGAATACGTCTCCAGCTGCTTTGCCACCTATGGCTGCTACTGGGGCGCAGAACGTCAGGTGGTCGCTACCGCAACCTTCCGCTTCTAACCGGACAACCGCAGGGGGGCCTAGGTTGCCCTGCGGTGAAAACAGGGCCTATGCAGGATACACAACATCTTCAAGACGCAACCTTCACGTTGGACAACGCGAGCTTTGCCGTTCCCGGGCGCATACTGCTGCAACCGCTGTCGCTGTCCTTCCCCCAGGGGAAGGTCTGCGGACTGATCGGTCACAATGGCTCCGGTAAATCCACCTTGCTGAAAATCCTTGGTCGTCATCATCAGCCAACCGGCGGCCAGGCGTTGCTTAACCAAAAGCCGCTGCCGCAGTGGGACAGCAAGGCATTTGCACGTCAGGTAGCCTATCTGCCGCAGCAGTTGCCGGCCGCGGAAGGGATGACGGTGCGCGAGCTGGTAGCGGTTGGCCGCTATCCGTGGCATGGCGCGCTGGGGCGTTTTTCTGCCGCCGATCGTCAGCATGTCGAAGACGCCATCGCGTTGGTGGGGCTAAAGCCCTTTGCTGCGCGGCTGGTGGACAGTTTGTCCGGCGGCGAGCGGCAACGTGCCTGGCTGGCGATGATGGTGGCGCAGGATAGCCGCTGCCTGCTGCTGGATGAGCCGACCTCCGCGCTGGATATCGCGCATCAGGTCGAGGTGTTGGCGTTGATCCAGCGCCTGAGCCGGCAGCGTGGCCTGACGGTGATTGCGGTATTGCATGACATCAATATGGCCGCACGTTATTGCGATAGCCTGGTGGCGTTGCGTAGCGGCGAGGTCATTGCACAGGGCGCGCCGCTGGAGCTGATGCAGGGGCCGGTGCTGGAACAAATCTACGGTATTCCAATGGGCACGCTGCCGCACCCAAGCGGCGGCGCGCCGGTGAGCTTTGTCTACTGATGCGTCATTTTCCTCATGATCCTGTCCGACGCCGCCTGCTGGCGGCAATGGCGGCGGCACCGTTGCTGTATGGCCTGCCGGGCCGCGCTGCCGCGTTGCCGGACCTGTCGCGTATTGTCGCGCTGGAGTGGCTGCCCACCGAATTGCTGATGGCACTGGGCGTTACGCCGATGGCGGTGGCCGATATTTACAATTACAACCTGTGGGTCAATGAGCCGGCGTTACCGGCGTCGGTGATTGACGTCGGTCAGCGCACCGAACCGAATCTGGAGCTGCTGCAACAGCTGCAACCGTCGCTGCTGCTGCTGTCACAAGGTTATGGCCCCTCGCCACAGCAATTGGCGCCGATCGCGCCAGGTATGGCGTTCAACTTCAACGACGGCAGTGGCAAACCGCTGACGGTGGCCCGGCAATCGTTGCGGCAGTTGGCACAGCGTCTGGGGTTGGAGGCGCGTGCGCAACGGCACCTGATGCAGTTCGATACCTTTATCGGCGATGCGCGCCGGCGGTTGCAGGGATATACCACGCAGCCGCTGCTGCTGTTTTCGCTGGTGGATGCCCGTCATGCGTTGATCATCGGCCAGCAGAGCCTGTTCCAGGAGGTCATGGACCAACTCGGCATCGCCAACGCCTGGCAGGGCGAAACCAATTTCTGGGGATCGGCGGTGGTGGGGATTGAACGGCTGGCCGCGGTGAAAAACGCGCGGGCGATTTATCTCGATCATGGAAATCAGGCGATGTTGGAGCAGGTGAGTGCGACGCCGCTATGGCAGGCGTTGCCGTTTGTTCGCCAGCGGCAACTGCGCAAGGTGCCGGCGGTGTGGTTTTATGGCGCGACGCTGTCGGCGATGCGCTTTTGTCGTCTGCTGGAACAGGCGCAGGAGGGCAAGCGATGAGCGCTCGACTCCGTCTGATGCCGGTGGCGTTGATATTGCTGCTGTTGGCAGCGGCAGGCGGCCTGACCCTCTACAACCTGATGCAGCAGTTGCCGGCGGCGCTGTGGCCACAGGCGCTGAGCGCACCGGATATCGACGATGTACGGCAAATGGTTTTCCATTACAGCCTGTTACCACGTTTTGCCGTTTCGCTGCTGGCAGGCGCCGGGTTGGGGCTGGTGGGGGTACTGTTCCAACAGGTACTGCGCAACCCGCTGGCTGAACCGGCAACGCTCGGGGTGTCTGCGGGCGCTCAGCTGGGCTTGACCATCGCGACGCTGTGGATGCTGCCGGGCGGCGAACTGACCCGGCAACTGGCGGCGATGGCGGGTGCCATCGTGGTCGGTGGATTGGTGTTCGGCGTGGCCTGGGGCAAGCGCATGTCGCCGGTGACGCTGATTCTGGCCGGTCTGGTGCTGGGGCTGTATTGCGGCGCGGTCAGCAGCCTGCTGGCACTGTTCAATTATGAACAGCTGCAAGGGCTGTTTATGTGGAGTACCGGTTCGCTCAATCAACAGGATTGGAGTGCGGTGCAGTTCATTTGGCCGCGGCTGCTGGTGGTTGCCGTGCTGGCGGCGTTGCTGATCCGGCCGCTGACGCTGCTGGGGCTGGATGACGGCGTGGCGCGCAATCTGGGACTGGGGCTGGCGCTGTCGCGTTTCTGCGCGTTGGCGTTGGCGATTATCTTCAGCGCCATGCTGGTCAATGCGGTGGGGGTGATTGGCTTTATCGGTCTGTTTGCGCCGCTGATGGCGAAGATGCTCGGCGCGCGGCGTTTGGCACACCGTATGTTACTGGCTCCGCTGCTGGGGGCTCTGCTGCTGTGGCTGACCGATCAGGCGATGATATGGTTGACTCAGGTGTGGCGTGAAATTCCTACCGGTGCCGCTACGGCACTGATCGGTGCGCCGTTGCTGCTGTGGCTGTTGCCACGTCTGCGCAGCGCTGCAACGCCGCCGCCGATGAATCTCGGCGATCGTGTTCCGGCCGAGCGTCGCCATCTGCTGCTGTGGTTGCTGCTGGGCAGCGTACTGTTGCTGGCCGGGTTGGCGGTGGCGTTGATGTTTGGCCAGAATGCCGCTGGCTGGCACTGGAGCCACGGCGCGGAGTTTGAGGCTTTACTGCCCTGGCGCTGGCCACGGGTACTGTCGGCGCTGGCGGCCGGCATGATGCTGGCGGTGGCGGGCACGCTGATCCAGAAACTGACCGGTAACCCGATGGCCAGCCCGGAAGTGCTGGGGATCAGTTCCGGTGCGGCATTTGGCGTGGTGATGATGCTGTTCCTGGTGCCGGGCGATGCCTTTGTCTGGCTGTTACCGGCGGGCAGCCTCGGCGCGGCGGTCACGCTGCTGATCATCATGATTGCCGCCGGGCGTGGTGGTTTCTCTACCGAGCGCATGCTGCTGGCGGGGATCGCGCTCAGCACCGCGTTCACCACCACCATCTACCTGCTGCTTGCCAGTGGCGATCCGCGCATGGGCGGCCTGTTGACCTGGATTTCCGGTTCGACCTATTCGGTGACGGCGCCGCAGGCGGTGCGTACGGTGGTGATTGCGGCGATGCTGGTGCTGTTGGCGCCGCTGTGCCGCCGTTGGTTGACCATTCTGCCGCTGGGAAGCGCCACCGCGCGTTCGGTCGGCATTGCGCTGACGCCGGTGCGGCTGAGCATTCTGCTGCTGGCGGCGACGCTAACCGCCATGGCGACGCTGACCGTGGGGCCGCTGAGCTTTGTCGGCCTGATGGCGCCACATATGGCGCGCATGCTGGGATTCCGCCGTGCATTGCCGCAGATGTTGATCGCAGCAATGCTGGGCGGCCTGCTGATGATGTTTGCCGATTGGTGCGGCCGCATGGTGATGTTCCCGAATCAGATCCCGGCCGGGTTGCTGGCGACGTTTATTGGCGCGCCGTACTTCGTGTACCTGCTGCGCAAGCAGACGTCGTAAGCCGCGTCTCCACGGTACTCTCTGCCATCAGGGGCCCGGCGTTGCTGGGCCTTTTTTTATATTTTCAACGCGCTGCAATACGTTGCGTGCCGTTGCGCAAAAACGACATTTAGCGTGAAGAGGAACGAGGGAAGGGAGGATAGGGTGAATATAGTGCGCGCGGGTGCTCTGGATCTGTGTATCTGGAGCCAGCGTGAAGGGGACAAAGAGATAAGCCCCGAGTCGATGTTCATCAACCCGAGGCCTACTTTAACGCACGACAACGTCAAACTCGCCTCTTACCCGCTGCCAGGCAAGGAGAAGAAGGCATGATGCCGAACAAACGAAGCCTGTTAAAACTGGTGGTTATTTGTGCCACGGCAATATCACCGGCATGGATAACCCGCAGCACGCTTTGCGAGCTGCGGATCCGATCGGGCAATACGGAGGTTGCGGCCATTTGGGCTTACGAATCCGGGCGGTAAGGCAACCCGGTGGCGGGGGGATTGCCTCCGCTGTCCGGCAGTCGATGCGTAGATCCATGAGCACCCATCCGTTCAAAAAAAACGGCAAGCCAAGGCTTGCCGTTTTTATGTTGATGCCGGGACTTATTTCAGGCCGGCAGCGTCGCGCAGCAGTGCGGCTTTGTCGGTCGCTTCCCATGGGAAGTGTTCACGACCAAAGTGGCCGTAGGCGGCGGTTTCGCGATAGATCGGCTGCAACAGATCCATCATCTGAATCAGGCCGTATGGGCGCAGGTCGAAGAATTCGCGTACCAGCAGCGTCAACTGCTCGGTTGGCACTTTCTCGGTACCGAAGGTTTCCACCATGATGGAGGTCGGTTCCGCCACGCCAATCGCGTAGGAAACCTGGATCTCACAGCGGTCGGCCAGGCCGGCGGCCACGATGTTTTTGGCAACGTAACGCGCCGCATAGGCGGCTGAACGGTCAACCTTGGACGGATCCTTACCGGAGAACGCACCGCCGCCGTGGCGTGCCATGCCGCCGTAGGTATCAACGATGATTTTACGCCCGGTCAGGCCGCAGTCGCCCATTGGACCACCGATGACGAAACGGCCGGTTGGGTTGATGTGGAATTTGGTGGCGGCGCTCAGCCACTCTGCCGGCAGTACCGGCTTGATGATCTCTTCCATCACCGCTTCTTGCAGGTCTTTCAGCGCGATGTCTTCGGCGTGCTGGGTAGACAGCACTACCGCATCGATGCCGACGATCTTGCCATCATCATACTGGAAGGTGACCTGGCTTTTGGCATCCGGGCGCAGCCACGGCAGAGTGCCGTTTTTACGCACTTCGGACTGACGCTGTACCAAACGGTGCGCGTAAGTCACGGGAGCTGGCATCAACACGTCGGTTTCGTTGGTGGCGTAACCAAACATCAGGCCCTGATCGCCGGCACCCTGTTCCAGCGGATCGGTACGGTCAACGCCCTGGTTGATGTCTGGCGACTGCTTGCCGATAGCGCTCAGTACGGCGCAGGAGTTGGCGTCAAAACCCATGTCTGAATGAACATAGCCGATCTCACGTACGGTCTTGCGGGTGATCTCTTCGATATCGACCCAAGCGCTGGTGGTAATTTCGCCACCGACCAGTACCATGCCGGTTTTTACGTATGTTTCGCAGGCTACGCGAGCTTTTGGATCCTGTTCCAGGATGGCGTCAAGAACCGCATCAGAGATCTGGTCGGCGATTTTATCAGGATGACCTTCAGAAACGGATTCTGACGTGAAAAGGTGTTTAGCCATTGTATTCTTTACCTTGCATAAGACGGGTTGGAAATTACTGCACAGCGCTGGAGATCCGGGCACCAAGGCGAAGGGTCTCCGCGGATGGCGCGAGATGCATCCTGCAACGCCCCTCTGGCAAAGCCGTTAAGCAGCTTGTCGGTTAACCAGTATAGATGGATTAACATCTGGACGTCTATTTTAGGTTATGCTTTAGCCGGATTGCCAGTATTTTTTTGCCGCATCGCTCTTTTACGCAAGCCAGGTGACGCCATTTTCATCGCTTGAAACAGTTGTCAGCCAATTTTCATTTTGCATTTTGCCCCGGTTACCGGTATAAACTGCGCGCGCGGTTCATTTGGTGCACAGTACGCGGCGGGACAGAGGGTCAGTTCCCGTGTCTGCCGACGGTGACAGCCTGACCAACCGTAGGCGTCGCTGCGACGCCGCCGCTTCATCGAACGGTCACGTTCGTTCACTATATATAGAGGCTGGGTCGTTCATCATGAACGACGCGCGTGGAGGTGGTTGGATTAATGATCCGTTGTCTACCGGTTGTTGGTTCTCAACAGCAGTGCCGTTCTGGCGCCAATTCTTCTGCTATCTTCCGTTTTGTCTCTACACCATCAACCCGATGTTACACGCATCTGGGCGCTACTCAGGATTCTCGGGCCGGCTAACGGTCGTCTGACGAACTGAACAAGGGTAGCCTACAGCCTTCCTGTGGGATGTTTCTTGACCCGATTCACGAGGTTTGAACAGGGTGTCTTACAATTATATGAGTAATAAACCGATCGCTACCGGCGAACGGCAGGGTAATTCACTGCCGCAAAGGCGGTTTGTCGGGTTGTTCTCGCGGGATGTAGCTGCGATAGTGGCTGACTATATCGTCAGTACGGGAAGTGAGGCGAGTAATGTCTGATGATCAGTTGAAACACCGTCCGCCGGTTGCGGACGAATCTATTTCTTTGCGCTCCATGCAGGAGGTTGCCATGAATGATCGTAATGCCAGCAAGATGCTGCGTACTTATAATGTCGCCTACTGGGGCAACAACTATTATGACGTCAACGAGCTTGGCCACATCAGCGTGTGCCCCGATCCGGACGTCCCGCAGGCGCGCGTCGATCTTGCCGAACTGGTGAAGGAGCGGCAGAAAGAGGGACAGCGCCTGCCGGCACTGTTCTGCTTCCCACAGATTTTGCAGCACCGTCTGCGTTCGATTAACGCGGCGTTCAAGCGCGCGCGTGAATCGTTCGGCTACGAAGGTGGCTACTTCCTGGTTTATCCGATCAAGGTTAACCAACACCGCCGGGTGATTGAATCGCTGGTCAACTCCGGCGAGCCGCTGGGGCTGGAGGCCGGTTCCAAAGCCGAGCTGATGGCGGTTCTGGCGCACGCGGGCATGACTCGCTCGGTGATTGTCTGTAACGGTTATAAAGACCGTGAATATATTCGTCTGGCGCTGATCGGTGAAAAGCTGGGGCACAAAGTGTACCTGGTGATTGAGAAGATGTCGGAAATCAACCTGGTGCTGGAAGAGGCCGAGCGGCTGAACGTAGTACCGCGCCTGGGCGTGCGTGCGCGTCTGGCGTCGCAGGGCTCAGGTAAATGGCAGTCCAGCGGTGGCGAAAAGTCCAAATTCGGTTTGGCGGCGGTGCAGGTATTGAAACTGGTAGAAACGCTGCGTGAAGCGGGTCGCCTCGACAGCCTGCAATTGCTGCACTTCCACCTGGGGTCGCAATTGGCCAACATTCGCGATATCGCTACCGGCGTGCGTGAATCAGCGCGTTTCTACGTTGAACTGCACAAACTGGGCGTCAACATCCAGTGCTTCGACGTGGGCGGCGGTCTGGGGGTCGATTATGAAGGCACGCGCTCCCAGTCTGACTGTTCGGTGAACTACGGTCTGAACGAATACGCCAACAACGTCATCTGGGGCATCGGCGACGCCTGTAACGAGCACGGCTTGCCACACCCGACGGTGATCACCGAATCCGGCCGTGCGGTCACCGCCCACCATACGGTGCTGGTGTCCAACGTGATCGGCGTGGAACGTAACGAATTCGGCGAACCTCATCCGCCGGCAGAAGACGCGCCGCGTGCGCTGGAAAGCATGTGGGAAACCTGGCTGGAAATGAACGAGCCGGAAAACCGCCGTTCGCTGCGTGAATGGCTGCACGACAGCCAGATGGATCTGCACGATGTGCATACCCAGTACGCGCATGGCATGCTGGACCTGACCAAGCGTGCCTGGGCGGAACAGCTGTACCTGAACATCTGCAACAAGATCCAGCAGCAGCTCGATCCGAGCAACCGTGCGCACCGTCCGATCATCGACGAACTGCAAGAACGCATGGCGGACAAGTTTTACGTCAACTTTTCGCTGTTCCAGTCGATGCCCGACGCCTGGGGGATCGATCAGCTGTTCCCGGTATTGCCGCTGGAAGGGCTGGACAAGCCGCCGGAAGGCCGTGCAGTGCTGCTGGATATTACCTGCGATTCCGACGGCACCATCGATCATTACGTCGACGGTGATGGCGTAGCGACCACCATGCCGATGCCGCCGTACGATCCGGAAAACCCGCCGGTGCTGGGCTTCTTTATGGTTGGCGCCTATCAGGAAATCCTGGGTAATATGCATAACCTGTTTGGTGATACCGCATCGGTTGACGTATATGTCTTCCCGGACGGCACCATTGAAACCGAGTTGTCTGACGAAGGCGATACGGTGGCGGATATGCTGGAATATGTACAGCTGGATCCCATCGCGCTGCTGGCCAAGTTCCGCGATCAGGTCAAGGAAACCGACCTGGACGACGGGCTGCAAGCGCAGTTCCTGGAAGAGTTCGAGGCCGGGCTGTACGGTTATACCTATCTTGAAGACGAATAAGTAGAGCCGAACTGAAAGGCCGGGCATCTCCCTGATGTCCGGCCTTTTTAATGGTTTCCCCCCCGCAATCCCCTTCGATATTTCTTTGCCCCATATCAGTTATCACAAATTTGTTAACTCTCCGTGAGGATTCGGACAGGGTTTTCTCTGTAGGTTGTCACTATTGGTTTGATCGGTTTTGGGGGAAATGATGTTCAACAGACGGCGGTTTAATCTATAACCTAGTCGTCACTTTTTAATTTTAACACATGCTTTTTCCACCATGTGCTGGTGAGAAATAAGTACGCTAAAGCAATCAGCAGAGCGTAGCTTATTGCTTTGAGAACGATAGGCCCGGTAATGGTTATTCCTTGGAAGAGGTAAGCAATCAAATAGCAGATAAAAATAGTGCAAAAATTTTGAGAGTTTTTTTATGCACATATCCCGATCAAGGCCGGGAAGTGCTCGGCCATATCGACATTACCAATGACACTGACCATTAACACTGTTGCGACTAGAATTTCCACCTAATGGGTCATTGCTATTGTTATTATCTCCACAGTTACGAGAGTATGAGCGAATACCTTCGATAGCAGCACCACGAATAGAGCCATATGCGAAACCTGAAATAGCACCCGCTGCAATCCCTGCTGGCCCACCAGGCAATCCTCTTGGTCCTCCTACTATTGCACCTGCATATCCCCCTGCCAAAGCTCCTCTTTTGGCATCGCTGGCAACCTGTGAAGCACATCCTTGGCCCTCATAGCCAGAATCTGCATTTCCAGCAGAAATAGTGAGTATTTCCTTTGTTGTTAGTTCTCTCATAACGCTTATTTCCTTTCAAAGCGTTGATAAAGATAATCCACTGTGATCATAGATACAGGGATATAGATGAGAATGATTCCTAAGGTAATATCATTCAGTGAGTCAATTTGAGAACAAAGATAGCCTAGAGGAATACTTAATAGGAACGTCATAACCTCTAGTGCTATATAAAGTTTTTTATTTTTAATTGTCTGTTTGTGACGTGTTGGCATGATATTAAACATCTGGTTTATTTTTCTCTATTTTATCTTTATATGTTAGATCTAGCTGTTATGCGTGCTATTAACTTGTGTTATTTAACTAAATTTTAAATGTGATTTTCTTTCCGTGCTTAATGTCTTCGCACTGTGAGTTTGTTTCATTAATAGTATGACGGAAATTAACTTATATATTTTCACCTTCAGATAAAGGGATTGAAATCACAAAACTAATCATCGGGAGCTTAATGGATGTCAGCTCCAAAGCTCGTGAAGGCGGCCACGTTCACATGCCTGAAGGATGCAGGGTCTATACTGGATGACGACGAGCAGTCGGGATGATGATGCGCGCTCTTGAAGCGCGAACCAAATACGGCGATAATCTGCGCCATCAGCAGTGCCAAAAGATTTTTGAATAGATCCCTTTCTCGTCGGGCTAACGACGCGGGAGGGATTTTTTTTTGCTCCGGCCTGTGCGCTTTCACAACAGGCAAATCGTTGAACTATGAGGGTTTAATATGAGTACTCTAGGCCATCAGCCCGATAATTCTTTAGTGTCCAACGCCTTTGGTTTCCTACGCTTTCCGCTGAATTTCATGCCTTACGACAGCGATGCAGAGTGGGTAATCACCGGCATTCCTTTCGATATGGCAACCTCCGGCCGTGCCGGCGGCCGTCATGGCCCGGCGGCGATTCGTCAGGTATCGACCAATCTGGCCTGGGAAGGTCACCGCTGGCCGTGGAGTTTTGACCTGCGCGATCGGCTGAACGTCGTCGATTGTGGTGACATCGTGTTCAATTTTGGCGATGCGCAGGACATGAGCGACAAATTGCAGGCGCACGCAGAAAAACTGCTGAAGGCCGGCAAACGCATGCTGTCCTTCGGCGGTGACCACTTCGTGACGCTGCCGCTGCTGCGCGCGCACGCCAAGCATTTCGGCAAAATGGCGCTGGTGCATTTCGATGCGCACACTGACACTTACGCCAACGGCAGCCAATATGACCACGGCACCATGTTCTTCCATGCGCCAAACGAAGGTCTGATCGACCCGCACCATTCGGTGCAGATCGGTATTCGTACCGAGTTCGATCACGACAACGGTTTTACCGTGCTGGATGCGGCGCAGGTGAACGATCGCGGCGTGGACGATCTGCTGACCCAGATCAAACAGATCGTCGGCGACATGCCGGTATATCTGACCTTTGACATCGACTGTCTGGATCCGGCATTTGCTCCGGGCACCGGTACGCCGGTTATCGGCGGCCTGACCTCCGATCGCGCGCTGAAGCTGGTGCGTGGCATGCAGTCGCTGAACATTGTCGGCATGGACGTGGTAGAAGTGGCGCCGGCTTACGATCAGTCTGAAATCACTGCGCTGGCGGCGGCGACGCTGGGGCTGGAGATGCTGTACCTGCAGGCGGCCAAAAAGCAGCCGTAAGCGACCAAAACAGTATCAGCTCAAGGCCCTGAGCCGTCAGGTCAGGGCCGTATGGAGAAAGCATGCTGGGCAAACCATCTATACGTCTTAACAAATATATCAGCGAAAGCGGTATCTGCTCGCGTCGCGATGCCGATCGTTATATCGAGCAAGGCAACGTATTTATCAACGGCAAGCGCGTGGCGCTTGGCGATCGCGTCTTCCCGGGCGACGTGGTCAAGGTTAACGGCCAACTGATCGAACCGCGCAATGAAGACAACCTGATCTTTATCGCGCTGAACAAACCGGTAGGGGTGGTCAGCACCACGGAAGACGGCGAGAAAGACAACATTGTCGATTTCGTCAACCACAGCACCCGTATCTTCCCGATCGGGCGGTTGGATAAAGACTCCCAGGGGCTTATCTTCCTCACCAACCACGGCGATCTGGTGAACAAGATCCTGCGGGCCGGCAACGATCACGAAAAGGAATATCTGGTAACCGTCAACAAGCCGGTTACCGATGAGTTCATCCACGGGTTGGGTGCCGGCGTGCCGATGCTGGGTACGGTGACCAAGAAATGCAAGGTGAAGAAGGTCGCGCCGTTTGTCTTCCGCATCGTGTTGGTACAGGGGCTGAACCGCCAGATCCGCCGCATGTGCGAACACTTCGGTTATGAAGTGACCAAGCTGGAGCGCACCCGCATTATGAACGTCGGGCTGGCCGGCCTGCCGTTGGGCGAATGGCGTGACCTGACCGACGATGAACTGGTTGAGCTGTTCAAGCTGATTGAAGATTCCAGCTCGGAAGCCAAACCGGCCAAAAAAGCCAAACCGGCGGTGAAAAAACCTGCCAGCAGCGGCAACGGGCAGAGAACTGCCGACAAGCCGAGCGGCAATCCGGCTGCGCGCAAGCGTTTTACCCAGCCGGGCCGAAAGAAGAAGGGCCGCTAAGCCCCGCTCGACGACGGTAACGGGCGCCCGGCCATCACGGCGGGCGCGCTATCAGGCCCGTGAGGTCGCACGCGTCAGCAGCATGCGGCTGAACAACACTCCCCCCGCCAGCAGCGTCAGCAATTGCGACGCGATCAGCACCGTAAACCCTGAAGAAACCTTGCCCTGACTGGCCATCACCATTCCCATGATCGTCGGCACAAATGCCGAGAACAGATTGCCGATGCCGTTGATCAGACCATAGGCGCTGCCCACCGCCTGCGGTTGGGCATAGTATTGCAGCAGAGTGGGGATTGCCGCGCCCTGCGCCCCCCAGCAGGCATTGGCCATCAACAGGAAAAACGCCATCCAGCCGAGCTGGTGGCTGTGCATGACGCCATAGATGCACAGCGCGGTTGCCGCGCCGCCAAAGGCGAAAATCAACGGCGCCTGATAGGGGCGGATAGCATCGAGCAGCACGCCCCCGAGATATTTTGAGGCGATGCTGACGACAAACGGCAGCGATGCCAACCATCCCATTTGTCTGATGGAAAACCCTTTCTCATCGGTCAGATAGGCCGGCAGCCAGGCGCTGGAGCCCCACAGATAGCTGAGAGTGGCGATCTCGATCAGCATGATCCAACCGAGCATCGGCGTGCGCCAGGCCAGCACGAAGGTCTGCCAGACGCGCGCCAACGCCGCAGGCCTTGCGACGGCAGGCTGCGGTCGCAGGGGCGGGCGGATAAACAGCCGTACCAGCGTCAGTCCCAATAGCAGATTGATCGCCGCCAGCAGATAGAACGACATTGCCCAGCCGAAGTGCGCCATCAGGAAACTCACCAGTGGAAAGCCGATCACCAATCCCAGTGATACCCCCAGCGCACTGACCGCGTTGGGCTTGCCGCGTTCATCGGCGGCGAAGCGATCGCCGACGTACATGGTTTTCAGCGAAAACAGCGGCCCTTCGCTGGCGCCAAGCAGCGCGCGTACCGCCAACAGCAGCAGCAGTGAACCGGCCAGCGGCGAGGCGGCGGTGAGCAACGCCCACAGCACAATGCTCCACGTCAATGCACGGCGATAGCCCATCAAGGTTTCCAGGAACGGCGTCAACAACATGGCGGAAGCCCCGTAGCCGAGCAGAAACGCCGTCATCAACATTCCCTGATGCGCGCGGCTGCCGTCGAGCTGAAAGTGATGCAGGAAGTCGGGATTGACCAGCATCACGGCGATATTTACCCGATCGGCGTAGGCGATAACGATCAAAAACAGCAGCGCGAGCACCCCGAACCAGCGTTGACGTTGTTGCACCCTGCGTTCCATACACGCTCCTGTAGCAAAAAGATCGCGACTTCAGACAGCAGAAAACCCGCCTGTCGCCGCCGCAGGGCAAAACAGGGGATTTAGCCTTGAAGTGTAAGTTTATTGTTAATTGCGATGGTGGGTTAACCCTTGCCAGAGCTGTTTTACTCGCAGGTTACGACGCAAATCAACGCTTTTTTAACCCTATTTTTGCGATGAAACACAGGTTATTGATAGCTTTTTCATATCGGTGCATTTTTTCGTGATCCCCACCGCATTTGCAACTTTTAAATAACCAACCATTAACTTTTGCCGCGTTGCTCGCTTGACGAAAGTTTCGCCAGACCTATAGTGGCTGTATTAAATAATAAACTGAGTTTCATATATGAAACAATCAGATAGAGGAACGAAGCAATGAGCTGGAAGAACGTGTGCGAAGTATCACAGGTGAAAGAAGATTTCCCTTACTCGGCGACGGTAGACGGCAAAGAGATCGGCGTTTATCTGATCGATGGCCAATTTTACGCGCTGGAAGACGTCTGCCCACACGCCTATGCCTTGCTCAGTCAGGGGTTTGTTGATGACGGCAAGGTCGAATGTCCGCTGCACGAGGCGTTATTCGATGTGCGCACCGGCAAGTGCCTGCGCGAACCCGGCGGCCGCGATCTGCACACCTTTCCCACCCGGGTGATCGACGATCGTATCCAGATCACCCTTATCGAGGAGGAGTAACCCATGCAGCACATCACCGATTTCAATCCCTGGCTGCCGGACACCCAACAGGTGATCCCGGCGCGGGAGGGCGGCAACGGCCAGATCCATCAGCCAGGCCAGTATCAGAACGTTATCTGGCAAACCCGCGCCCGGGTACCGGACGGTTTTGAAACCGCTCTGGTCGCGGCGCTGGAGCAGATCTTCGATGCGGGTGCGGAACAGCTGGATCAGATTGTCAGCGCGCTCAACCAGCGTCGGTTGTTCGATCGTAACGGTCAGCCCTGGAGTGAAGCGGGGTTCCGTGAGTTCCTTCAGGTTAATGGTTTCTGAGCAGCACAGGGAGAAGACAATGACAGCAAACACAACATCCTGCGCGCAGACCGTGCAAGGCTATCTTGACCAGGGGTTACGCGGCATGTGGTATCCGGTGCTGGCGAGTTGGGAAGTGGGCAATAATCCGCTGGGCATCACCCGTCTGGAGCAGCAAATCGTGCTGTGGCGCGACGGCGAAGGTGCGATCCATGCCCTGGAAGATCGCTGCCCGCACCGTGGCGCACGGCTTTCGATGGGGTGGAATCTTGGCGATCGTATCGCCTGCTGGTATCACGGCGTGGAAGTTGGCGGCGACGGTACGGTAAAGGATGTCCCGGCGGTGGATCGCTGTCCGCTGGTCGGGCAAAAATGCCTGCGTTCCTATCCGGCCAAAGAGGCCTACGGTGCGATATTCCTCTTTTTCGGCGTCACCGCCGACCAACCGCCCAGCGAACTGGCATTCCCGCAGGAACTGGCCGATGACGAGTCGTACAGCAACTTCCTGTGTACTGCCAGCTGGGACTGCAATTATCAATATGCGCTGGAAAACGTCATGGATCCGATGCACGGCACTTACCTGCATTCGTCCTCACACTCGATGGCGGACGGCGATCGCAAGGCCGATATGGCGTTGGAACCTACCGACAGTGGCTTTATTTTCAAGAAAAACGGCCAGATTGGCGTCAATTTTGACTGGGTGGAATTTGGTAACAGTGGCGCGTACTGGATGCGTCTGTCGATCCCCTACAAAAAGCGCTTTGGGCCGGGTGGGCATTTCTGGATCATCGGCATGGTGGTGCCGGAAGACAAGGATCATTGCCGAGTGTTCTTCTGGCGCATTCGCAAGGTGCAGGACTGGCAGCGTTCGTTGTGGCGTTTCATGTACCGCAATCGCCTGGAGCAGCTGCATTGGGACGTGTTGGAGCAGGATCGCATCGTGCTGGAAAACATGGCGCCGAACGCGCGCGGCCGCGAGTATCTGTATCAGCACGACGTCGGGCTTTCTCGCCTGCGCCGCATGATGCAAAAAGAAGCGCAAAGGCAGCTGGCGCAGCTCCATGAGCTGGAGGCCGCGCAGTGAATGGCCTGCTGAGCGGCAAACGCATTGTGGTGACCGGCGCCGCGCGCGGGCTGGGGCGCAGTTTTGCCGAGGCCATTGCCAGGGCCGGTGCCAGCGTGGTGATGTGCGACATCCTGGCAGATGAACTGCACGCCGGCGCAGCGACGCTGCGAGAACAAGGTGCGCAGGTAGAAGCGCTGGCGTTCGATCTGGCCGATCCGGCATCGATTGGCAACGCATTCGACGCCATTGCCAAGGGCGGCGCGCTGGATGGGCTGGTGAACAACGGCGCGCTGGCGACCGGAGTCGGCGGCAAAACCATGATGGAATATGATATCGATCTGTGGGATCGGGTAATGCAAGTCAACGTGCGCGGTACCTGGCTGGTCAGTCAGGCAGCGGTGCCGCTGTTGGCGCAACGGCCGCACGCCAAAATCGTCAACGTGGCATCAGACACCGCCCTGTGGGGGGCGCCGCGCCTGATGGCCTACGTTGCCAGCAAGGGGGCTATCGTGTCGATGACCCGTTCGATGGCGCGCGAGCTGGGTGAGCTGGGGATCTGCGTCAACGCCATTGCGCCGGGGTTGACGCGGGTCGAAGCCACCGAATATGTGCCGGCCGAGCGTCACCAGCTGTACGAGCAGGGCCGTGCACTGCCCGGCGCGCAGCATCCCGATGATGTCACCGGCAGTGTGCTGTACCTGCTGTCACCGCTGGCGAACTTTGTCACTGGACAACTGTTGCCGGTCAACGGCGGCTTTGTATTCAACTAATCGCGTCAAGTGAGAGATAAGGATCCGAGCATGGCAGACGAACAAGCGTGTAAATATCTGATCCCGGGATTGGATCGCGGTTTGCAACTGTTGCTGGCATTTGGCGAGCAGCACAAGGAAATGACCTTTGCAGAATTACATCGCCTGGTCGACATGCCCAAGGCTACCGCCTACCGCGTGGTGCAAACGCTGGAGCATTTGGGCTTCCTCGAGCGTAATCCGCGCACCAACACCTTCGCGTTGGGCATCAAGGTATTGCGGCTCGGTTTCGAGTATATCGCGTCGCTGGACGTGGCGCAGGCCGGACAGCCAGTGATCGAACAGCTGCGCGATCGCAGCCAGTGCAGCAGCCATCTGGCGATCCGCGATGAGCGCGACGTGATCTACATTGCTCGCGTTAGCGCCGCCGGCTCGCAGATCAACCAGGTCAGCGTCGGTACTCGCCTGCCGGTGCATCAGACCTCGCTGGGCCGCATGTTGCTGACCAGCACCTCGCGCGCCGAATTTGACCTGCTGTACCCGGATGAAAGCTTGCCGGACAACGCGCCGGGGGCACCGACCAGCCGCGAAGCGCTGTGGCAGATGGTGCAGCAGGATAAAGCGCGCGGCTACGTGATCGGCGAATCGTTTTTCCGTCACGGCATTTCGTCGATCGTCTATCCGATCTTCAATCGTGAACAGCGGGTGGAAGCGGTAGTGAGCATCATGGTGCCGTTCGATCAGATCCCGACGGCGGATCGCGAACGGCTGCGGATGGAAGTTCGCGATGCGGCGGAAAAGATCTCCGGTTTCCTCGGCGCCGCGCCACAGGCCAACGTCGGATAACACCTATTTACTCAGGCAGGGATGAGGTTCCTGATGCACAGGGGCCGGGGGGCGATCGTGCCTGAAAACAGCATTCAGCGAGAACGTGAGGCAGAAAAGATGAGCGTAATCGGTATCGAAAAACTGGAATTTGGCGTTGAAGATCTGTCAGCGTGCGCAAAATTCATGCAAGACTTCGGCCTGCAGGCCAGCGCCGGCAATGGCGCAGAGTTCACCACGCTGAGCGGTGCCCGCGTGGCGTTACATCCGCTGGCAAGCAGCGAACTGCCGCCGGCGTTCGAGGCCGGCTCCACGCTGCGCCGCATGACCTGGGGCGTGGCCGACTCGGCACAGCTGGCGGCGCTGGCGTCAAGATTGGCGCAGCAGCCGGGCTTTCGCCAACGGGATGACGCGCTGGAGTGCCGCGATCCCAATGGCATGACGCTGCGCATTATCGTCAGCCAACAGCGCGACGTGTCGCTGCCGGTGTCGCCGATCAACCAGTGGGGCGACGTGCGGCGCATTGATGAGCCCAGCCCGGTCTATGCGCAGGCGCAGCCGATCAACATCGGCCACGTGGTGTTCTTTGTCGAAGATCTGGCGGCCACCGAGCGTTTCTACTGCGATTTGCTGGGCTTCCAGGTGTCTGACCGCTACATCGATCGCGCGGTCTTTCTGCGCACACAACCGCGTGGTGGCCACCATAACCTGTTCCTGCTGAAATTGCCGAACCGGCCGCGTGGCCTCAACCATGTGGCATTCACCGTGCGTGACATTCACGAAGTGATTGGCGGCGGGCTGGCGATGAATAAACAGCAGTGGAGCACTTTTATCGGCCCCGGTCGTCACCCGATTTCTTCTGCCTATTTCTGGTATGTCAATAGCCCGACCGGCGGCGCGTTCGAGTATTACACCAACGACGATTTTCTGACGGAAAACTGGCAGCCGCGCGAACTGGAGCATTCGCTGGTGTCGTTTACCGAATGGGCGGTAGAAGGGGGGATCGATCATGATACCCGCCGCCAGCACAAACCGGTGAATGCGTTATGAGCCCGATACCTGATGCGGGCATGGTGATCGTCGGCGGCGGTCAGGCCGGCGGCTGGGCGGCGAAAACGCTGCGCGATCGCGGTTACACCGGCCGGCTGTCGGTGGTGAGTGACGAACCCTATGACTTTTATGAACGTCCGCCGCTGTCCAAGGCGGCGCTGCTCGACGCTAACGCACCGCTGAGCCGTTTGTTCAGTGAGTCGGCGGTGGCAGCGCTGAACATTGACTGGTATCGCCCGCTCCGCGCCGAACAGATTGATGCGCAGGCACAGACGGTAACGCTCAGTGACGGCCGACGGTTGCGTTTTACCCAGCTGTTGATCGCCACCGGTGGTCGACCGCGCCTGCCGGATGCCCGCTGGGCCGCACAGCCACAGGTCATGACGCTGCGCTCGTGGGATGACGCCGCGCGGCTGCGCCAGGCGCTGCAACAGAGCCGCCGGTTGGCGATTGTCGGCGGTGGCTGGATCGGGCTGGAGATTGCCGCTTCGGCGCGCAAGCTCGGTGTGGAAGTGACGGTGTTCGAGCGCCAGCCGGCCCTGTGCATGCGCAGCGTCGGTGCCGAGGTCTCGCAGGCGCTGTTGGAACTGCATCAGCAGCAGGGCGTTACCCTGCACTGCGACTGCGGCGAGATAACGCTGGCACAGCGCGACGGCGCGGCGTGGCTGGGTAGCGCGGTCAGTGCGCAGCAGCCATTTGATTTGGTGGTGGTCGGTATCGGTGTGGAACTGAACCTGGAACTGGCACGCAGCGCCGGATTGCAGATTGAGGGCGGCATTGTAGTGGACGGGCAGGGGCGTACCAGCCACCCGGCGATTTTCGCCGCCGGCGACGTGGCGCGCCATCCGACGCTTGGCCTGTGTCTGCAGTCGTGGGCCTATGCACAAAACCAGGCGATCAGCACCGCCTGCGCCATGCTGGATGCCGCCGCCGCGCCTTACGACGACGTGGCCTGGCTGTGGTCGGATCAATACGACGCCAATATTCAGATCCTTGGCGTGCCAACCGGCGGGGTGCATCAGGTGGTGCGCCGCACGCCGCAGTCGCAGCTGTTTTTTACCCTGAATGCCGATCGGCAACTGGTGCAAATGGTGGCATTCAACGACGCGCGCGCCATCAAGCTCGGCAAACGCTGGTTAGCCAGCGGTCGGGTATTGGATCCGCAGCAATTGGCGGATGCGGAATTTTCTCTGATGGCGTTGAAATAATTCCCCGCTGCCTGCCGCGTAACGGCCAGACGGCAACGCGCCTCCTCGGTTAAGCCACGAGGAAGGCGCCGCGGGCAGGCCTGGGAAAACCGGGAGCGTTTCATGACTACGCAACATATTGACACCCGCGCTGGTCGGGTGGGGGAAACCGTTGTCGAAAATCAGCCGCAGCGGGTGCGCTGGTCGGTGCCGATGGCGCTGTTTGCCTGCGTATTGCTGGCGTTTTTTGACAAGATCAGCATTGCGGCGCTGTTTTCCGACAGCGCATTCCAGCAGGCGTTGGGCATCAGTTTTGATCCGACGCGGCTTGGCTTGCTGATGAGCGCCTTCCTGTTTTCCTACGGATTTTCGTCGATGCTGTTAAGCGGCATCGGCGATCGGCTGAACCCGACCAAGGTGCTGGTCGGCATGATGATCGTCTGGGGCGTGCTGATGGTGCTGATGGGGCTGACGCGCTCTTACCACACCATGATGACGCTGCGCATCCTGCTTGGCATTGCCGAAGGGCCGTTGCTGCCGATGGCCTACGCCATCATTCGCCAGGCTTTTCCCCAGCGTTTGCAGGCGCGTGCCACCATGCTGTGGCTGCTGGGGACGCCGCTCGGTGCGGCGCTCGGCTTCCCGGTCACGTTGTTTATTCTCAACACCTTCAACTGGCAGGCCACCTTCTTCTTTATGGCGTTTCTGACGCTGCCGGTGATGCTGCTGGTGCTGTTCGGTCTGCGTCATCTGCAGGTACAACGGGCGGAAAAAACGCAGCAAACCCTGCCGGCAGAACGCCGACAGCATCGTCGCGCACTGCTGCGTAATCCGCACTTCTGGATGATCTGCCTGTTCAATATCGCCTTCCTCACCTACCTGTGGGGGATGAACGGCTGGCTGCCGAGTTATCTGATCAAGGGTAAAGGCATCCATCTGGAACACGCCGGCTATCTGTCTTCGCTGCCGTTTATCGCCATGCTGCTGGGGGAAGTGCTGGGGGCGTGGCTGTCGGACAAGCTGGATCGTCGCGCGCTGGCCTGCTTTTTCTCGCTGGGTGGCGCAGGGCTGGGGTTGGCGGCGGTGCTGCATTTGCATGGTACCTACAGCGTGATTGCCGCCATGGCGTTCAGCACCTTCATGTGGGGCGCCGGCGCGCCGAACATTTTCGCCCTGCTGGCGAAGGCGACCAGCAGTAAGGTGAGCGCCACCGCCGGCGGCATTTTCAATGGATTGGGCAATTTTGCCGGCGCGTTGGCGCCGGTGCTGATGGGGGCGTTGATCGCCGCTACCAGCAACATGGATAACGGCCTGTTGTTCCTGGTGGTGATGGCCTTTGTCGGCTGCATCATTCTGCTGCCGTTACTGAAGAAATACTGAGTGAGCCACGTAATTAAGGAGTGAAACCATGTCACAGATTGAGCAAAAAAACGCGATCAAGCCGCAGGATATGACCATGGCGAACTGGGTGGAATCACGCATCGCCCGTTTTGAAGGTCGTAAATATGACTGGAACGCGCTGAAGTTCCAGGCGGATTTCGATGCCAAATACCGCCGTGCGCAGATGCGCTACATCGGCACCGGCGCTACCGGCGTCGCCAGCGACGTTAACACCGTGCCCGCCGGCAACTTCACTTTCTCGACCATGGTGCTGCCGTCGAAATGCGAAGGGCCGCTGCATTTGCACGACGACGTTGAAGAAGTGTTCTTCATGCTGAAAGGCAGCATCACGCTGATGATTCAGGACGGCGAGGCGTATTACGAAACGGTGCTGAAAGAGCGCGATCTGATTTCGGTACCGGCAGGCATTTATCGCGGCCTGTTTAACCATGGCGAAGAAGAGGCGCTGATGTGCGTGATGCTCGGCACCGCCAAGCCGGAAATCCCGACCTATCCGGCGGACCATCCTTTGTCGAAAGTGAAGCGCAACGGATGAACGCATTGCCGGAACGCCGACAGGCGAACTGTAACGGCCATCTGTTGAGCTGGCGCGAAGCCGGGCAGGGCCGACCGGTAGTGTTGCTGCATGGTATCAGTTCCGGCTCGGCGTCATGGGTGAAGCAGTTGACCGACGCGCGCCTGGCTGCCGGGCATCGGTTGATCGCCTGGGATGCGCCGGGTTATGGCGGCAGCGCGCCGCTGGCCGACGCTCAGCCGGATGCCGCCGCTTACGCCCGCGCGTTGGCGGCGCTGATCGACCATTTGCAACTGGCGCAGCCCCTGGTGATCGGCCATTCGCTGGGCGCGCTGATTGGCAGCGCCTATGCGGCGGAGTATCCGTATGGCCTGAACGGCTTGGTGCTGGCGGATCCGGCGCAGGGTTATGGCAGCGCAACGGCAGAAAAACGCCGGCAGGTTTATCAGCAGCGCCAGCAGATGATGGCAACGCTGGGGCCGCAGGGTTACGGCGAACAACGGGCGGCGGCGTTGTTACGTGAAGGCGCCGACCCGCAGGATATTGCCTGGGTGCAGAGCGCTATGCGGCAGCTCAATCCATCCGGTTTTCTCAGCGCCGCCTGGATGTTGGCCAATGACGATATCGGCGCTTATTTGATGCGTTATCGCGGCCCGTTGCAGGTGTGGTGCGGCGACGTTGACCAGATTACACCACCGGCAGCGGTAGGCGAACTGGCACAACGGCAGGATGCCGAACTGCGGTTGATAACCGATGCCGGACACGCCAGCTACCTTGACGCGCCGTCGGTGTTTAACCGTTATATGCAGGAATTTACGAGGGCAATCCAAGCATGAATTTCCAGATAGAGGGACGGGTAGCGGTCGTGACCGGCGGCTCCTCGGGCATCGGTTTCGAAACCCTGCGGCTGTTGCTGGCGGAAGGCGCGCGGGTGGCGTTCTGCGGCCGCAACCAGGACAAGCTTGACGCCGCGCTGGCGCAGCTGCGCGAGGCGTTTCCGCAGGCGGAGATCGTCGCCGCACGTTGCGATGTGCTGGACGCCGCGCAGGTGGCGCAATTTGCCGCCGAGGTCACGCAGCGCTTCGGCGGCGTGGACATGCTGATCAACAACGCCGGGCAGGGCTTTGTTGCCGATTTTGAGCAAACGCCGCGCGAGGCCTGGCTGCATGAAGCCGAACTGAAACTGTTCGGCGTTATCAATCCGCTGCAGGCGTTCCTGCCGGCGCTGGAGCGCTCGGACATCGCCTCGATCACCTGCGTCAACTCTCTGCTGGCGTTACAGCCGGAAGAGCACATGATCGCCACCTCGGCGGCGCGTGCGGCCTTGCTGAACATGACGCTGACATTGTCAAAACAGCTGGTCGACAAAGGTATTCGGGTTAATTCGATTCTGCTGGGCATGGTGGAGTCTGGTCAATGGCGTCGCCGCTTTGCCGAGCGTAGCGACCAGCAGCAGAGCTGGGAGACGTGGACGGCGGCGATCGCCGAGCGGCGAGGCATCCCGATGAAGCGATTGGGTAAACCGCAAGAGCCGGCGCGGGCGTTGCTGTTCCTGGCGTCGCCGATGGCCTCCTTTACCACCGGAGCGGCGCTGGACGTGTCCGGCGGCTTCAACCGACATCTGTAAGCAGGAGCGACAATGAAAAAGATCATGATGATCGGCTACGGTGCGATGGCAAAAGAAGTGCTGGCGCGTTTGCCGCAGGGGGTCGTGCCAGGGTGGATCGTGGCGCGTGACGCACATCATGCAGCGATTGCCGAAGCCTATGGCGATCGGGTGCCGGCGTTGACCGATCCGGCGCAATGTGACGGCCGGCCGGATCTGGTGCTGGAGTGCGCCAGCCAGCAGGCGGTGGCGGAATTTGGCGAAGCGGTGGTGCAGCGCGGCTGGACGCTGGCGGTGATTTCAACCGGCGCGCTGGCGGACGCGGCGCTGCAATTACGCATTCAGCAGGCCTGCCAACGCCACCACGGGCGGTTGTGGGTGCTGTCTGGTGCCATTGCCGGTATGGACGGGCTGGCGTCTGCGCGCGAGGGCGGGTTGGAGAGCGTGACCTATCAAGCCAGCAAAAGCCCGGCCAGCTGGCGCGGCAGCCTGGCGGAAAAACTCATTGATCTGGATGCGGTCAGCGAAACGCAGGTGTTCTTTGACGGCACGGCGCGCGAGGCGGCACGGCTGTTCCCGGCCAATGCCAACGTTGCCGCCACCATCGCCCTGCATGGCGTGGGGATGGATGCCACCCGGGTTCGTTTGCAAGTGGATCCGCATACCCGCCACAACAGTCATCAATTACGGGTCAGCGGCCGCTTTGGCGAATTCCAGATGCAGCTGAGCGGCAATCCGTTGGCCGGCAACCCGAAAACCTCGACGCTAGCGGCGTTAAGCGCGGTGCAAGCCTGCCGCCGTTTGGTCGACGGCGGCTGCTAGCTGCCGAACTGTAGGAGTCATAGCATGGAAACGTTAAAGATCTTCCTGGCCGGGCGCTGGCGTGAAGGGCGCGGCGAACTGATGCAATCGCGATTCCCGGCCGACGGCTCGCTGAATGCCGAACTGCATGCGGCCAACCTCGACGACGTCAACGATGCGGTTGCGGCAGCGGAACGCGCCTGGCGTGCGCCTGAATGGCGGCAGCAGCTACCGCACCAGCGGGCGGCGATCCTGCAGCGCGTCAGCGAGCTGATCGTCGAGCAGTTGGAGCCGTTGGCGCAGTTGCAAACCCGCGACAACGGCAAACCGCTGGCAGAAACCCGTGGACTGGTGGCCAGCGCGGCCGCCACCGCGCGTTATTTTGCCGCCGCCTGCGAAGTGCTGGAGGGTGAACTGCCCACCCAGCGCAGCCACGACGCGATGACGCTCAGCCAGTACCAGCCGCTGGGGGTGATCGCCGCCATTACGCCGTGGAATTCACCGATTGCCAGCGAAATGCAGAAAGTGGCTCCGGCACTGGCGGCGGGCAATGCGGTGATCCTCAAACCCGCTGAAGCGACGCCGCTGATGGCGCTCAAACTGGCGGAACTGTTTGAACAGGCCGGATTGCCGGCCGGTTTACTCAGCGTGTTGCCGGGCAAGGGCTCGGTGATTGGCGAAGCGCTGGCGCGTCACCCTTTGGTGAAAAAAATTTCGTTTACCGGCGGTACCAGCACCGGCCGCCATTTGGCGCACGTAGCGGCAGAAAAGCTGATCCCGACCTCGCTGGAGCTGGGGGGCAAGTCGCCGACCATGGTATTGGCAGACGCGGATCTGGAGCAGGCGGCGCGCGGCATCTGCTACGGCATTTTCAGTTCCGCCGGGCAGGCGTGCATCGCCGGTTCGCGGCTGTTCGTGCACCGTTCGCTGTACCAGCCGTTGCTGGCGCGGCTGTGCGAACTGGCGAGTGGGCTGCGCGTCGGCAACCCGTTACAACCTGGGGTACACCTTGGCCCGCTGATTAATGCCCGCCATCGGCAAAGCGTGGCCGATTACGTCGCGCTGGCGCAGCAGGAAGGCGGGCGAGTGCTGATCGGCGGCGAGATACCGGCGGATCCGCAACTGGCGAACGGCAGCTACTACCTGCCAACAATTATTGAGGGGCTGAATAACGAGGCCCGGGTGTGTCAGGAAGAAATTTTTGGTCCGGTGCTGGTGGCGATGCCGTTCGACGATGAAGCACAGCTGATTGAAATGGCCAACGATTCGGTTTACGGGCTGGCGGCGGGCATCTGGAGCCGTGATTTTCCGCGGGCGATGGCGCTGGCGTCGCAGTTGGAAACCGGCACCGTGTGGATCAACACCTATAAGACGTTCTCGATCTCGACGCCGTTCGGCGGCTTTAAACACAGCGGCCTGGGGCGTGAAAAAGGGCTGCACGGCATCAAGGCGTATATGCAGCAAAAGAGCGTGTATCTGGCATTAAACCACCAGATCAACCGCTGGAGCGACTAAGCGTCAATTGGTACAGATGATTACTTTTGCATACCCTCATAAAAGAAGGCAGATGATGAGCGATAAAATAACGGTAGGCGAGGCGATAGCCCGGACTCTGGAGCACTACGCGGTGTCGGCGATTTACGGCATCATCTCGATCCACAATCTGCCGATTGCCGACGCCGTCGGGCAGCGCGGGGCGATCCGCTTTGTGCCGGCGCGCGGCGAAGCGGGGGCGGTGACCATGGCAGACGCGCATGGACGGTTTTCTGGCCTGGGCGTGGCGCTGACCAGCACCGGTGCGGGCGCCGGCAATGCGGTCGGGGCAATGATTGAAGCGCTGAACGCCAACACGCCGCTGCTGCATATTACCGGTCAGGTGGAAAAAGCCTATCTTGACGCCGACGCCGGGTTTATCCACGAAACCAAAGACCAGTTGGGCTTCCTGCGCGCCTGTTCAAAAGCGGCCTATCGCGTCAATTCACCGGAACAGGCGGTGGCGGTGATCCAGCGTGCAATCCAGCAGGCGCAGACCGTGCCGTGCGGTCCGGTGGCGGTAGAAATCCCGATTGATATCCAAAGTAGCCTGGTGTCGAGTGCGGTGCTGACGCCGGCACGTTTGCCGCCCGCGCTGCCAGCAGCGGACGACGCCGCGGTAGAACGGCTCTACCAACGCCTGCGTGCGGCCAAACGTCCGCTGCTGTGGTTGGGGGGCGGCGCGCTATCCTGTGCGCCTGCGGTGAAGCAACTGGCGGACGCCGGGGTTGCGGTGATCTCCAGTACCCACGGGCGCGGCATTCTGCCAGACAGTCACCCGCGCAGCCTGCGGGCGTTCCATAATTCGCCGAGCATAGAAAAAATACTCAACCGCTGTGATTTGACACTGGTGGCCGGATCGCGGTTGCGCAGTAACGAAACCCGCACCTGGACGTTGCCGCTACCGCGCCCGCTGGTGCAGATTGATATCGATCCGGCGGCGGCCAACCGCAACTATCTGGCCGACGAACAGATCAACGGCGATTGCGCAGCCTTGCTGAGCGCGTTGGCGGCGCGTTATGCACCGCACGCCCGGGTGGATGCCGCATGGGATGCCGACATCGCCGCAGCGGTGCAGCAGGCGGAAACGGCGTTGCGCCAGCAGTCCGGCGAATACGTCAAGTTGAACGATGCCATCGCCGCAGCGCTGCCGAACGACGGTCTGCTGGTGCGTGATATCACCGTTTCAGGCAGCGTGTGGGGCAGTCGGCTGTTCCGCGCCGTGGCGCCGCTGTGCAACATCCATTCGCTGGCCGGGGCGATTGGTCTGGGGCTGCCGATGGCGATCGGCACGGCAATCGCCAACCCGCAGCGTAAGGTGGTCGGCCTGGTGGGGGATGGCGGTCTGGCTCTGGGACTGGGAGAACTGGCCACCATGGCGCAGGAACAGGCCAACATCACCCTGCTGATCATGAACGACGGCGGGTATGGTGTGATGCGCGGTATTCAGGACAAGTACTTTGCTGGCCGTCAGTATTACAATGAGCTGCATACGCCAGCGTTCGCGCAGGTAGCGCAAGCCATGGGGATCAAGGCCTGGAAGGTTGACGATGCGGCGCAGTTCAACGGCGTGCTGGCGGAAGCGATCAACTACCCGGGACCGACGGTGGTGGAGGTGGAGATGAAACGCGTCGGGCCACTGACCTTTGCCGGCCCGCCGCAGAAAACCCTGTATTGAAACCGGGCGAGGCCAGGCCTCGCCCCCAGGGGTTATTTACCTGCCGCAATGCGCTCGCGGATGTGCTGCGCGCGCGCTTCCGAGGACGGGTGGTCGTCAAACATGCTGCTTTGACGGCCGGCTTCCATCTTGGCCAGTTTTTCGAAGCTGGTCACCAGGCCGTTCGGGTCAATGCCGCGTTTTTTCAGCAGATCGAAGGAATAGTCATCCGCTTCGCTCTCCTGCTTTTGCGAGAACTGGGCGCTGACCAGCTTTTCGCCGATATCGGCCAGCTGCGACTGTGACAGGGAGCCGATAATGCCGCCGGTAGAGGCCGCTGCGGTGCGCAGAGCAACGGTGCCGTAGGCAACCTGCATCGCCTTGCGGGTATGACCCAGCGCCACGTGGCCCATTTCATGACCCAGTACGCCTTCCACTTCGTTGTCGTTCATCATGTCCATCAGCCCGCTGTAAACGCGGATACAGCCGTTGGCCATTGCCCAGGCATTGACGTCTTTCGTCAGGTAAACCTTATAGTTGGCCGGCGTGCCGTCGATATTGTCGCCCAGCGCCGCCGCGATTTTATTCAGACGTTTGGCATAGGAGCTGTCGGCCGGCGCGATTTGTGCCTTGCTGTCCATCTCGGCGCAGGATTTTACACTTAACGTTTTTACGTCGTCATTGCTTAGCGTTGCCGCTTGAAACGCCTGTGCGCCAGACTGCATCAGGGTATTGGTATCGAGGTTTTGACAGCCGCTTACCAAGGTGGCAATGCTTAATGCAATCAAAGAAGTACGAATTTTCATGAAGCCATCTTCCTGTGATAGTAACAAGGGGAACGTGTGATTTTAGCTGAAACAATCGGGTTGCAAGAGCCTAGTGTAGCTTGGCGCGGTGTGAAATAGTGATATTCCGAAAATCAGCCGATTGGTGCTAATAAGTCGTGAACTCGCTCTCATTTGGCATTAGGGATTGCCGTTTTAATACGGAGTCTGAGAAAATAGAAAACTTGACTGCTTTTTTAATCCGACCTGGAGTAAAACATGTCCTCTCGTAAAGAGCTTGCCAACGCCATCCGCGCACTCAGCATGGACGCCGTGCAAAAAGCAAAATCCGGCCACCCGGGTGCCCCTATGGGAATGGCGGATATCGCCGAAGTCCTGTG
>NZ_JBGMUT010000004.1:0-190303 GCF_041448735.1 Serratia odorifera
CTGTGGCGGTCTTAGCCCGGAACAGTTTGAAAACCAAAACCTCGCTTAGGGCCGTGTCCACATTACGTGGGTAGGATCAAACTTTTCTGATGACTCTAAAGATTTTCGATAGCACTGGTGAATTTATCCATGTCTTGCGGGTTATGGCGTAGCTTGCGTCCAAGTATGATGTTAGGGCTTCAAACAGAAAATACAGCATATCGTCGTCGCGTACTGACAAGCGCCGCCATAATGCCGGTTTTTCATGTTGTAAGCGACGAGAGGCAGAGCTGAGTATACCAAGGTGTATTGGATAACACAGACTTTTGAAAAGTGTCCTTGTAACAGACCTGCCTCTCAGGCTATATGCACACTTGCTGGCATCGCAGATTACTACCCCCGGCGCGTTGCCGCTTTCATGCTCATCACAAACGCCTTTAGCTCATTGAGCATCGCATCATCATTATCTCCATGCTTCTCAATGATTTTAACGATTGCAGAGCCGGAAATGGCTCCTGCCGCGCCAGCTTTAATCGCGTCCGCCACCTGATCGGGCGTCGAAATACCAAATCCCTGGATCGCCGGTGGGGCCTGCAGCCTCGCCAGCGTTTCTACCAGATGGTGTAGCGGCTTGGCCGCTCCCTGTTCGGTACCCGTGACTCCAGCGCGGGACAGCAGGTAGGTATAGCCATGACCATGCTGGGCTATCTCCCGCAGCAGTTGCTCCTCGGCGTTCGGGGGGCAAATAAAAATGGGCGCAATACGGTGGCGCATCGCGGCCTGACGGAACGGCTCCGACTCTTCGAACGGCACATCCGCCACCAGCACTGAATCTACTCCGACGCGGGCGCATGTGGCATAAAACGTATCAATACCTCGGTTAAAGACCAGATTGGCATACACCAGCAGGCCAATCGGAATAGCGGGGTATTTTTGTCGAACGGCGGCCAGCATCTCAAAGCACAGCGTCGGCGTGACATCTGCGGCAAAGGCTCGCAGCGCGGCGTTCTGAATTGTTGGGCCATCCGCCAGCGGATCCGAAAACGGCATGCCCAGCTCCAGCGCGTCTGCGCCCGCCTCAATCAGAGTATCGATAATCCGCAGCGACTGCGCCGGGTCCGGATCGCCCGTCATCACGAAGGGGATAAAAGCGCCTTCTCCATGGGGTTTCAGTTTGGCAAACATATCATTATAACGTTCCATCAGATTTCTCCTCGCGCGTGCAGAATGTCGTGTACGGTAAAGATATCTTTGTCTCCCCGACCGGAGAGGTTAACCACCAGCAGCTGCTCTTTTTCGGGATGTTCACGCATCATTCTTAGGGCGTGTGCCAGCGCGTGAGAGGATTCCAGGGCCGGAATAATGCCTTCTTCGCGGCTCAGGGTTTTAAAGGCGTCCAGCGCTTCATCATCGGTTACCGAGACATAGTCGGCACGCCCGATGCTGTTCAGGTGCGCATGCTGTGGCCCGACGGAGGGAAAATCCAGACCGGCAGAAATAGAGCAAGACTCTATGATTTGCCCCTCATCGGTCTGCATCATCGGCGATTTCATACCAAAATAGATGCCCGTGCGACCGTGCTTCAGCGGTGCGCCATGTTCGCCGGTTTCAATACCGTGACCTGCGGGTTCCACGCCGATAAGCCCGACGCGCGGTTCGTCAATAAAGTCGGCAAACATGCCAATCGCGTTGGATCCGCCGCCCACACAGGCGATAACCGCATCTGGCAGACGGCCCTCTTTTTGCAGAATCTGTACTCGGGTTTCCTCCCCAATCATGCGCTGGAACTCACGTACGATGGTTGGGAAGGGGTGAGGGCCAGCAGCGGTGCCGAGCATGAAATGCGCCGTTTGGTAACTCCCGGACCAGTCGCGAAGCGCCTCGTTGGAGGCATCTTTCAGGGTCGCGGAACCGCTATGCACCGGGATCACCTCCGCCCCCATCAGCCGCATGCGGAAGACGTTCGGCGACTGGCGCTCAATATCTTTTGCGCCCATGTAAATGCGGCATTTCAGGCCAAGCAGCGCGCTGGCAAGGGCGGATGCCACGCCGTGCTGCCCGGCTCCGGTTTCGGCAATGATTTCGCTCTTACCCATTCGTTTTGCCAGCAGTGCCTGGCCGAGCACCTGATTGGTTTTATGCGCTCCGCCATGCAGCAAGTCTTCACGCTTGAGGTACAGTGTGGTGCGGGTGCCGCGAGTGAGGTTGCGGCAGAGGGTCAGCGCCGTGGGACGTCCGGCATAGTTTTTCAGCAGGTCGGTAAATTCGGCCTGAAATACCGGATCCTGCTGCGCGCTGACGAAAGCCTCTTCAAGCTGAAGCAGGGCGGGTATCAGGATTTGCGGGACGTACATACCGCCGTATTCGCCGAAGCGTGGGTTGAGTAGGGTGCTCATTATTGCTCCTTAATGTCTGCGCAGTGCCTGACAACCGGGGCCCCGGCCTAGACTCTGCACGTGAAGTGAATTCAGTGACTGCGCGGCGCTTGCTGGCCGCGTTTATGCGGTAAGTCTTTCCGCGTATGACAAAAATTTGGGCAAAAAAAAGCCCGCTCATGGCGGGCCGGGTATCGGTGTGCAAATTGCAGACGTGACGATACTGCCCGTTAACGGGAAGTGCGCCACCAGCCATGCAGAGTCATCATTGAGGATGTCATTGTCAGATACCTGTAAAATTAAATTCTTGTACCAGTAAACTAGTTTGGAAGTACCACGTCAAGGCTTCAAGTGAACAAAAGATATTCATCATTGAATACAACTACCCACTCCCCGGAATTTCGTCTGCTGGTGTCGTTGTAGAAGTCTGCCTTATAAATGTTTATTAATCATATGGATACGACGTAGTGACCATGAAAATGGCAAATCAGGAGGCTGCACCAGGAACAAGGGAACGTGCGGCCACAACGCATTTCCAGTCGTACTGTTGTTCAGCCCTTGCCGGCGTAATACACAAACGCTACCTTATTTCCGTCAGGATCGCGTACATAAGCACTATGGAATCCTTGTCCGTATTGCGGTCTGTGATCCGGTACGCCTTCATCCGTGCCTCCCAGGTTAAGCGCGAGCGCATGGAGCTGCTGGATATGTTCAAACGAGCGGGCATTCAGCGCCACCATCGTGCCATTTCCGATTCCGGCACGCTGTCTGTTAAAGGGCCTGCCAATGCACAATCCGGTAGTATGATTATCGCAGAATGTCCCCCAGGACGCGCCCTCTTCATTACGCCCTGCCTGTGGATGCCCAAGTAATTCCATCAATGGATCGTAGAACTTAATGGCTCGCTGTAGATCGTTAGTACCCAGCATGACGTAAGAAAACATACACCCTCCTCATTTTAAGATAACAGGGTTGTGCTTAGGGGTTCTCCGCTTTATGCGCCCAGGCGGGCATCGCCGTCAGGTAGCGTTTTGCCCGCTTGCGCGCCTCTACTTCGCCGACCTTTTGCCAGGAATCAAGGAAACCCGCCAGACCGGAAACGGCCTCATCCCAGGATTTCAGATTGCCGTTGCCATCGCTGCAGTAAGCGCAATATTTATCGCTGGCTCCTTGCGCATCAGGTGCGGACATCGGCATCCCGCAGGCCTGACAAAACCGTTCGTGCTGTGTCATAAAACGCTCCTTCTGTCGTTTGATTGTCTACCAAATATACAGAATGAATGCGTGACGTTTAGCGTGTCAGATCAATAGATTCTGCTGGAACTATCATGAATATTGATCGAACTCATATACCCGATAATTGCCGCTTTGCTAGTCTCGGCGTATCTCTTTGGTCGTCGACAGGATTGTAGCGTTGGAAATCTTTTTTTAACCCACTGAAAAATATCCCTTAAATATTTTCATACATAAACATCCATGGTCCGCTCAGTACGGATCCGGTTTGGTATGGGTTAAAAAAGGTAAGTTATGAAAGTTACATGGACTGTTACGCCCGTGGGGTATCAGCGCATTGCGAAACGCTGTCCTTCATGCAGCGTAAAACGGGAGTTCACGCCTTCGGGGGCATTTCGGGTGAATTCGCAAAAAAAACGGCTGGATGTGTGGAGTATCTATAAATGCACACACTGCGATCACACCTGGAACATCTCGCTGTTTTCGCGCCTGCCGGTCAGTAAAATTGACCGTGAACTTTATCGCCGGCTGATGGCCAATGATGCCGCCACGGTTCAACATTTTGCCTATGACAAAGTGACGCTGAAGCGAAACAACGCCGAGCTGGCGGGGCGGCCTGATTTTCAGGTTCAGGAGCGCTGGCTGGTCAGCATTACCAGCCGCCGGCGGGTCAGCGTAAGCGTCAGGGTTTCCCGTTCTTTTCAGGTCAGCCTGCTGTCGATTTTGAAGAAGCAGCTCATGCTGAGCGCTAGCGAAATCAAAAAACGGATGGAGTCAGGGCAAATACAAGGTCTCACCATCAACATGCTTAAATCACGAAAGTTACAGGCCGCGGAATATAAGTTTCAGCTGTCTATGGAAACGTTGTATACCCGGCGCAGGATCGTGCTGACGCGTCGGTAAAAATCAGCAGCTCACCCCGAGGTAATAAACGCCAGTATGGCAGCCGTTCAACAGCATAACGGATATACCAGGGAAGGGGGAGCTTCTACTGCTCCGGTGCTGAGTTGTGAACCATCACAGAGAGGGCGATAAAACTATCGTGTGACTGGTATTGGCTGCTCGCTGCCAGAATACATATCGACCCAACCCAACCCCAGCGGTAAACCAACCCCCAACCAAATTTCAAATTTGCTAAGCGCCCCACAGGCTTGCTGTTGTACTTGCGATTGTCAGGGCTTTACGACAGGTTAAATATGTGTGAAATTAGTTGCGATATGTAACTAAAGTGATCCACGTAAGTTAACTCTCACGCTAGACGGCGCATATAGGCAGTAGCCCGGAGTCAGGCAGGTCCACTGCGCACTGATCAGGGCATCAACGAAGGGGTTGGATTGCATGAATGAATTTGTCAATGCCGTCAACGGCGTGATTTGGAGCCAGGCGCTCATCTACCTGTGTTTGGGAACCGGCCTGTACTTTTCTCTGCGCAGCCGCTTTTTGCAGCTACGACACCTGAAGGAGATGGTAAGCCTGATATTTCAGGGTAAGGGTAACGACGCCGGGGTGTCGTCCTTCCAGGCGTTGTCCATGACGCTGGCTGGGCGGGTCGGGACTGGCAACATCGCCGGGGTCGCCACCGCGATCACCTTCGGTGGTCCGGGGGCGTTGTTCTGGATGTGGATGGTGGCCTTCCTCGGCGCCAGCTCGGCGTTTGTGGAATCGACATTGGGTCAGGTTTATAAAGAAAAGCTTGATGGCGAATACCGCGGCGGTCCGGCGTTCTATATCGAGAAAGGTCTCGGCATGAAGTGGTACGCCTGGATTTTTGCCATCGTCACCATCTTCTCCTGTGGGGTGCTGCTGCCGGGCGTGCAGGCCAACTCGATCGGTGCCAGTCTGGACATTGCGTTTGGCATCAGCCCGAACGTGACGGCCGCGCTGCTGGCGATGCTGCTGGGGTTCATCATCTTCGGCGGGGTTAAGCGCATTGCCAACTTTGCCGGTACCGTGGTGCCGTTTATGGCGCTGGGTTATATCATCGTCGCCTGCGTGATTGTGGCACTCAATATCGATCAACTGCCGGGCGTTATCCTGCTGGTGTGGAAAAGCGCGTTTGGTCTCGACGCCGGGTTTGGCGCGATCCTCGGGCTGGCGATTATGTGGGGGGTCAAGCGCGGCGTTTACTCCAACGAAGCGGCTCAGGGTACCGGCCCGCATGCGTCTTCTGCCGCGGCGGTCAGTCACCCGGCCAAGCAGGGGCTGGTGCAGGCGTTCTCGGTGTATATCGACACGCTGTTCGTCTGTTCTGCTACCGGCTTCATGTTGCTGATTACCGGGTTGTATAACGTGCAGGGGCCGGACGGTGCCGCACTGTACACCGGGATAGCCGGCATTGCCGCCGGTCCTGGCTATGTGCAAACCGCGATGGAAAGCATGATGCCTGGCTTCGGCAGTTACTTTGTCGCCATTGCGCTGTTCTTCTTCGCCTTCACCACCATCGTTGCCTACTACTACATTGCCGAAACCAATATCGCCTACCTCAACCGCAAGATCCACCGCCCATGGCTGACCTTCGTACTGAAGATCGGTCTGATGGCTTCTGCGGTGTACGGCACGGTGAAGACCGCCGATCTGGCGTGGGGTCTGGGGGATATTGGCGTGGGGCTGATGGCCTGGCTGAACATCGTTGCCATCTTGCTGCTGCGCAATACCGCCTTCAGCTGTCTGAAGGACTACGAAAAGCAGTTGGCCGAAGGGGTTGACCCGGTGTTTCACCCAGAAAAACTCGGTATCAAGCGGGCCGACTATTGGGTAGAAAATCGCGCCGAGGTAAACCGGATCCAAGAGGCCACTGGCAAGATTGACGGCAAAGCGGGGCTTGGCTGACAGCGGCTCCTCGCCGGCGTTGGGCGCTGATGAGGTCGCGTACAAGGTATTCAAACCGGCTGCGGCCGGTTTTTTGTTGACGTAGCCCCCGGCAGGAGGCTACTGGTTTTCTCCGTCAATATAAATCAATCTGATTCAAACGGCAGCGCGGCGACGGAGCACCACGCTTGCCGATTAGCGCGCCATCAGTGCAAATACGCCCCATCCTACATATTCACGGGTATACATCACGTGGCGTTTTGGCCAGGCGGTCAGATGTGCCCGGATTTCATCCACTTCCCGATCGTCAGGATGTTGCTGCAACCAGCGGCGCATGGTCAGCCACTTGGCCGCCTCGTACCTGTCCCAGCCTTCCTGATCCGCCAGTACCATTTCCACAACGTCATAACCAAGTTGGTCAAAGTAGCCGACCAGCTCTGGCAGCGAAAGAAAATCGGCCAGCGAAGTGGCGCCGCACTGTTGGGCCACGTTTTCAGACGGGGGTAACTGGCGCCAGTAGGGTTCCCCGAGAAGCAGTATCCCGCCTGGTTTCAGGCTGCGGTTCAGCAGTTCCAGCGTGCCGGCGACGCCGCCAGCGATCCAGCTGGCACCGACGCAGGCCGCCACGTCGCATTTTTCTTCGGCGACGTAGCCTGCGGCATCGTTATGGATAAAGTTAACCCGATCGCTGACGCCGAGCTGCTGCGCGCGCATTTTTGCCTGTTGGCTGAATAACTGGCTCATGTCGATACCGACACCGGTGATGCCATAATCGCGTGCCCAGGTGCAGAGCATTTCGCCCGAGCCGCTGCCGAGATCGAGAATGCGCCAGCCCGGCTCCATGCGTAACACGCGTCCAAGGGTGGCGTACTTCTCGGGCGTGAACGGATTATGGATGCGGTGTTCGCTTTCGCTAATGGTAAAAATACGTGGGATATCCATAGGTTAATTCCTTTTGTTGCGTTGTTTAATCAGGGTGCTGCTCACGCCAGGGCGAGCCATTTTGTTCCGCCCGGCTGCCGCCAGGGTTGCCACGGCCCTCCGGTATGACGGCGCCGGTTCACTCACGGCTCGGCAGCGGCTGGCCCGGCGATACGGCAGCGCTAGCGCGTCCCTGGCGGGGATGCCGGCGGCTGGCCGGGGATGGGCAGCAGAAAGACGGGGGCTGATAGTCATCATCCTCTCCTTAACGGTTATCCAACTGGGCGCGAACGTTGCTCAGCCCAATGGCGTTGATGCGGTAAGGTTGTCCCTTGACGGACTTGATCAGTTTTTTGGTTTTGAGTTTTTTGAAGACGGCGAGCGTGCAGTCGCTGAGCAGCAGCCCTTCGCGGCTGTAGCATTCAACGGCGGTGACGCGGCCTGAAGCATCGCGGACGTGCGCAATACGTCCACCTTTGGCGAGAACGTGTAAGGTACGTTGTTCCTGACGGGATATGTTCATACTGGAAAACCTGTTAATCATCATGTGCAAAACGTGCAAACACACAGCGGTGTCCGCATTCGATTTCAGCGCATTGATAATCAGTCCGGCCTGATAAGGTCGGTAAGCTGATTATCGGATGATTACATTCTCCAGCATCAAAGCCTCGGTATGAGTTGATAGGTATTTACGGGGTGAATGATAACACCTGATATTGATATGGGTATAGGTTAATCGGAAAAATGTGATCGCGATTGGAGTTCCGCCCGCCTTAGCGCGGTCAGCGGTGCTCGCATTGCGTAGGCGTTGAGGTGGCGGATCGGACGCAGGCCAGCATCTCCAGTGGCCCTCAACAGCGATGCGGGGTAGCGTAACATCGCGCTCCGCTGAGTGGAGCGCGATGGCCGGGCTTATGGCAGGGGTTTCAGCTGTGCCACAAAGTGGCGCAATACCGGTGGTTCATAGGTGAAGGTCAGTCCTTTAAGGCTGGAGGCGCGCGCTTTGACCGCAATCAGCGCATCGGCGATATAGTCCATATGATCGTTGGTGTATACGCGGCGCGGGATGGTCAGACGCAGCAGTTCCATCTGCGACGGCTTTTGCTTGCCGGTTTGTGGATCGCGGCCAAGTAACAGCGAGCCGATTTCCACGCTGCGGATCCCCGCCTCCAGATACAGCTCATTGTTCAGCGCCTGCGCAGGGAACGCTTCCGGCGCAATATGCGGCAGCAGCAATTTTGCGTCGACAAACACCGCGTGGCCGCCGGTCGGATACTGAATCGGGATGCCGCCGGCACGCAGGCGTTCACCGAGGTATTCCACCTGGTTAATGCGGTAGGCGAGGAACTCTTCGTTGGTGCCCTCTTCCAGGCCGATAGCCAGCGCTGCCATATCGCGTCCCGCCAGGCCACCGTAGGTGACAAACCCTTCCATCGGCACGCAGCGGATACGCACCTCGTTAAACAGCTGTTCGTCAGCGCGGAAGCAGCACAAGCCGCCAATGTTGACCATCGCATCTTTCTTTGCCGACATGGTAAGCATATCGCCATACTGGTACATCTCGCGGACGATCTGTTTAACCGATTTATCGGCGTAACCTGGTTCGCGCTGCTTGATAAACCAGGCGTTCTCGCAGAAGCGGGCGGAGTCGATCACCACCGGAATGTTGTTGCGCTGGGCAATCTGATACACCTCGCGCATATTGGCGATGGAAACGGGCTGGCCGCCGGTGCTGTTGCAGGTCACGGTGGTGACGATGGCCACCACGTTTTCCGCGCCGTATTCGGCGATGGTGGCGTTCAACTGGTCGATATCAAAGTTGCCTTTCCAGTCGTCCCAGGAGGTGGTGTCAAAGGCTTTTGGCGTCACCACATTAATGGCCTTGGCACCGTTCATTTCGACGTGGGCCGCGGTGGTGTCAAAATGGAAGTTGGAAATAAACACCGGCTGCGCCGCGTTACGGCGGGCAATCAGGCTCGGGAACAGGATCTGCTCCGCACCGCGCCCCTGATGGGTGGGAATGGTATACGGATAGCCAATCAGCTCTTGCACGGCGTCGCACAAATGATAATAGTTGCGTGAGCCGGCATAAGCTTCATCACCGACCATCATCCCGGACCACTGGCGGTCGCTCATCGCGCCGGTACCGGAATCGGTCAGCAGATCGATATACACATCCTCACTTTTCAGCAGAAACGGGTTGTAACCTGCCTCGGCCAAGGCTTTCACGCGATCGTCGTAGGTGGTCATGCGGATATTTTCGACCATTTTAATGCGGAACGGCTCAGGAATACGCTTCATCTTATATTCTCCAATAGCTTCCCACGCAGCGCAGCGGTTATTTGCCCCTTATCGAAGGCGCAGCAAATAACCACCGAACGCAGCGTTCAGTTAATTTTAATCAGATAGGGAACAGCGCGAAGAATTAGCGAGGGAAGTCGTTAGAGAGGCGTGGATCGAGGTTGTACCAGGAGTACAGACCGCCTACAGCAATGAGCCGATAAAACGATTTATGGTTCATTACAAGATTCTCTGCGTGTGAAAGGGAATCTAAAAAATAGCTAATGCTTAAAATTTATCCTAGAGATGGCTCACAATTTTCACGCTGGGTGTTTATATACATCGGGTAACAGGCATAAAAGGCAATTTGTTATTAAGTATCCCATGACCTGCGCCTGCGTTAATTATCGTTGCCAATTCCCAACGCCGATCGCCCGTAAGCCTTGAGCCCGAATTAACGCAGGGGATTATACGGCCAAAACCGCCGCCAGGCTGACCATGATGTTGTTGGAAAAGCGCCGTTTGGGTGCGCGCGGCAATATTTATGACGATTTTGTTACATCCATTGCATAACCACCCTTTCGCCATTGCCAGCGTGCGCGCAGTGGGCATCATGGAGTGATTTCAGGCAAGGGTATCCGCTAATGATTAAAGTGGCTCTGGTAGACGACCACGTGGTTGTACGTTCTGGGTTTGCCCAACTGTTGGGGCTGGAGCACGATATCACGGTGGCAGGTCAATACGGCTCGGCGGCGCAGGCCTGGCCTGCACTGCTCACCGATGACATCGACGTGGTGGTGCTGGACGTGGCGATGCCGGATGAAAACGGCCTGAGCCTGCTCAAGCGTCTGCGCCAACAGCGGCCGGCGTTTCGCGCCATTATCCTCAGTATTTACGATACCCCGGCGTTCGTGCAAAGCGCCCTCGATAGCGGTGCCAGCGGCTACCTGACCAAACGCTGCGGCCCCGAGGAGCTGGTGCAGGCGGTGCGCTCGGTCGGACTGGGGGGCCATTATCTGTGCGCCGACGCGGTCAAGGCGCTGCGTGGCGGTCAGCAGGATGCCAACGTGCTGGCGGCGCTGACCCCGCGTGAGCGAGAAGTGTTTTATCTGCTGGTCAAGGGCGAAAGCGTCAAGGGAATTGCCTATCAGCTCGAACTTAGCCACAAAACGGTCCACGTCCACCGCGCTAACGTGCTTGGCAAACTGCAGTGCAGCAGCACCATCGAACTGGTGCATTTTGCGTTGCAACACCAGTTGCTGGCGGGGCATTAATGACGCGTCGTTTGCGGCATATGCTGCTGTCGCTGTTCATTCTGTTCGCCTGGGGCACCGGCTGGCTGATGCTGTGGACGCTCAGCTTTTATCTGACCGACAACGGGCAGCAGGCGGCGCTGTTTCTGCCGCAGGGCGTGTATCTGGCGATGCTGATTTTGCTGTCGCGTCGCTTCTGGCCGGCGCTGCTGCTGCCGCCGTTGGGCATGATGATCTGGCTGTATCATGAACAGTTGCTGAGCGCCAGCGTCATGCTGCTCTCGCCGCCGCTGGCTCTGCTGCCGGCGTTTGCGGCGCAGCGTTATTGGCACCGTTTCCCGCTGTATTGGCAACGGCTGTCGCTGCTGCTGATGGCGGTGACGGCAAATGCCCTGTTGCAGACCGCGCTGCTGGCGCCGTGGCTGTCCAGTTCTCTGACGCTATTGGCCTTGGCGTCGTTTACCGGCGGCGTACTGCTGACGCCCTTTGTCTACCTGATGTTTGAGTTTTTACGCCAACAGCACCGCTACCATTTACTCGGTCTGGACACCAGTAACCCGCCGCTGCGCGCGTCGCTGCTGATCTGGTGCAGCCTGTTCTTTATCATCGGCATTGCCACCCAGATGGCGCTGTCGCCGGCGCTGGAACGCCTGTTGTTAATCGTGGTGTTTTTACCCAATGTGATCATGGCGTGGAAGTTCGGCTGGCAGGGCGGGGTGCTCTCCGGCCTGTTGGGCAGTATCACCATCACCGTTGCCCGGCAAATCGGCGTCGGGTTCAGCGATCTGCTGGAGTTGGAGATCTTCCTGGCCACCCAGTCGCTGTTGGGTATCGGCCTGGGGATCGCCATCAGCCGTCAGCAACATCTGGCGCTGAATCTGGATCATTATCGCCACCGGCTGGAAGGGGAGTTGCAGGCGCGCCGGGCGCTGACGGAACAGCTGATCCACACCGAAGAAGACACCCGCAAGCAGCTGGCTCGCGAACTGCATGACGAGATCGGCCAGAACATCACCGCCATTCAGATTCAGTCGCAGCTGATTAAGCGCACCGCCAGCAGCCCGCAATCCATCGACGCCGCCGGCCAAATCAACGAACTGGCACGGCGCATTCATCATTCCACCCGCCAACTGCTGCGCCAACTGCGCCCGCCGGTGCTGGATCAACTCTCCTTTGAGGATGCGCTGCGCCATCTGGTGGGCGAGTTTGCCTTCGCCGAACGCGGCATTCGCTGCCATTTTGACTACCGGCTGCCAGCACCGCCACAAAACGACACGCTGGTGCTTACCCTTTATCGGCTGCTGCAAGAGCTGCTGAATAACGTCAGCAAGCACGCCAACGCCAGTGCGGTGAACATCGTGCTGTGCCAGCAGGAGGCGTTTTTGCATCTGGAGGTGAACGACGACGGCGTTGGCATCAGCACGCAGAACATGCCCGGTTTCGGTATTCAGGGGATGCGTGAACGCGTCCATGCCCTCGGCGGCGAGCTGACGCTGGCGTCGCAGCGCGGCACGCGCGTAATTGTTAACTTGCCCACAGTTTTGCAACAAACCCCGCGTTAACCAGGAAAAAGTCTTAGTCGCGCCAGACTTTGTCTCATCCCTTTTTACCCGCAGTTTCATAGAGTCGTTTTAAACGGAGAGCGCCATGCACGCATTGTCTGCTGAACAGGTTACCCAACGCTATCGGGCGCAGCGACCGCGCTTGCTGCTGTACATGGTGATCGGCTATGCGGCGTTTTATCTGACGCGCAAAAGCGTCAATTACGTGCTGCCGGCGCTGCAACTGGATTTAGGGCTGAGCAAAAGCGACATCGGGCTGCTCGGTTCGCTGTTCTACCTCAGTTACGGCTTGTCAAAGTTCGTCGCCGGGCTCTGGCATGACAGCCACGGGCAGCGGGCGTTTATGGGTATTGGCCTGTTGGCGACCGGGATGCTGAATCTGCTGTTTGCCTTTGGCGATTCACTGCTGATGCTGTTGACCATCTGGACGCTGAACGGTTTCTTCCAGGGATGGGGGTGGCCACCCTGTGCTCGCTTGCTGACTCATTGGTATTCGCGCAATGAGCGCGGCTTCTGGTGGGGGTGCTGGAATACCTCGATCAACATTGGCGGGGCGATCGTCCCGCTGATTTGCGCCTTTGCCGCCCAGTGGTGGGGTTGGCAGGCGGCGATGTTGACGCCGGGGATTGTCAGCGTGCTGTTGGGGCTGTGGCTGATCACCCGGCTGAGCGGTACGCCGCAGGAGGAGGGGCTGCCGCCGGTCGGCGAGTGGCGCAACGATCCGCTTGAACTGCGGCAGGTGGCGGCCAGCCCGCCGATGGCGCTATGGCAGATGCTGCGTAGCACCATGTTACAGAACCCGCTGATCTGGCTGCTCGGCGCGTCCTATGTGCTGGTGTATCTGATCCGCATTGCGCTCAACGACTGGGGCAACATCTGGCTTAGTGAAACCCATGGCGTCAATCTGCTGAGCGCCAACGCCACCGTGATGCTGTTTGAAGTTGGCGGCCTGCTCGGAGCGCTGTTTGCCGGTTGGGGAGCCGATTTGCTGTTCAGCGGCCAGCGCGCGCCGATGATATTGCTGTTCACCTTCGGCCTGATTATTTCCGTGGCCGCGCTGTGGCTGGCGCCGGTGCATCACTATGCGTTGCTGACGATGTGCTTCTTCAGCGTCGGTTTTTTTGTCTTCGGCCCGCAGATGCTGATTGGTCTGGCTGCCGTCGAGTGCGGCCACAAACAGGCGGCGGGCTCGATTACCGGTTTTCTCGGCCTGTTTGCCTACCTGGGGGCGGCGCTGGCCGGGTGGCCACTGTCACTGGTTATCGAACATTACGGTTGGTCGGGCATGTTCAGTCTGCTGTCCGTGGCTGCCGTATTGATGGGGTTGTTATTAATGCCATTGCTGATGGCGGGCGTTACCGCTTCTCGCAGTTATCTAACACACCAAGGATAGAATAATGAAAACTACGCTCCTCTCTACCCTGATTGCCTCCGGTATCGCGCTGGCGGCGTTGACCGGCAGCGCACAGGCCAAAGGCCGACTGGTGGTCTATTGCAGCGCCACCAACGAAATGTGCGAAGTCGAAACCAAAGCGTTCAGCGAAAAGTATCAGGTGAAAACCGCCTTTATCCGTAACGGCTCCGGCAGCACGCTGGCCAAGGTCGACGCCGAAAAGAAAAACCCGCAGGCGGATGTCTGGTACGGCGGTACGCTGGATCCGCAGTCCCAGGCCGGGGAAATGGGGTTGTTGCAACCGTATCAATCACCGCTGCTGCCCCAGATCATGGAGCAGTTCCGCGATCCGGCCAAGGTTAAAGGCAACTACACCTCTGCGGTGTACGTCGGCATTCTCGGCTTTGGCGTCAACACGCAACGCCTGAAGGAAAAGAACCTGCCGGTGCCGCAGTGCTGGCAGGATCTGACCAAGGCCGAATATAAGGGCGAAATCCAGATTGCCGACCCGCAAAGCTCCGGCACCGCCTATACCGCGTTGGCCACCTTTGTGCAGCTGTGGGGCGAAGAGCGGGCGTTTGATTACCTGAAACAGCTCAATGCCAACGTATCGCAATACACCAAGTCCGGCATTGCCCCGGCGCGCAACGCTGCGCGCGGTGAAACGGCAATTGGCATCGGCTTCCTGCATGACTATTCGCTGGAAAAAGAGCAGGGCGCGCCGCTGGAGCTGATCTCGCCGTGCGAAGGCACCGGCTATGAGATTGGCGGCGTAAGCATTCTCAAGGGCGCGCGCAACAGCGAAAACGCCAAACTGTTTGTCGACTGGGTGCTGTCAAAACAGGCGCAGGAGCTGTCCTGGCAAAAAGGCAAGTCTTACCAGATCCTCACCAACACCACGGCAACGACCTCACCCAACTCGCTGAAGCTCGACGGGCTGAAGCTGATCGATTACGACATGGATAAATACGGTTCGACGGACATGCGTAAAGCGTTGATCAACAAATGGGTAAACGACGTGAAGATGGGTAAATAAGCCCACGATCCGGCGTTAGTCGCGCCACCTTTTGCCCGGCTGCGGCCGGGCCTACTCAGAATCGGTACGCTTATGTCACAGACACTTACTCTCCATCCCGCACCACAGCGGGATGCGGTCTTCCTTTGGCTGTTACTCGGCTGGGCGGCGTTTGTTCTGCTGCCGAGCTGGAGCCTGGACTATGGCCTGATGGAGTCCACCGCTGACGAACTGCTGGCTTCGTATGGCTGGTCGCAGCTGAACGTCAGCATCTTATGGTACCTGTTGCCGAGCCTGCTGCTGATCCGCCCGTTCCAGCCGGCGCAACGCGAACGGCGAGCCCGGCATTACCTTGACGCCGGCTGGGCGCTGCTGTGCATGGCGTTTATCGTCATCAGCGCCACCGTTGTCGAGCGTGGCCTCGGCTATGCCGCCATCGTACTGCTGGTGGTTTTGGCCGCCATCATGACGCTGGCGCTGACCCGTCTTGAATGGCTGGGCGGCGACCGCTTTGTTATCGCTTCGCTGATCGCCATCATCGCACTGATCGGCATCTTTATCGTTTGGCCCAGCGTGGCGATTTTCATCCCGATGTTCACCAGTGAAAGCGGCGAGTTTGCACCGTTGGCGTTTCTCAACGTGCTGTCGCAGGCGCATATCGTCCAGGTGATCCTCAACTCGATCATGCTGTCGATTGCGGTTGGCATCGGTTGCACCTTTTTTGGCCTGGTGCTGGCGATTTACACCACCCGCATCGCCAAGCGCAGCGCGATTATCGGCCGTATTTTTTCCATTCTGCCGATTGTCACCCCGCCGTTTGTCGTCGGGCTCGGCGTCACGCTGATGATGGGGCGTTCCGGTTACGTTACCGAGCTGATGGTGAGCTGGTTCGGCCTTGACAACACCAACTGGCTGTATGGCTTTACCGGCATCTGGTTGGCGCAGGTACTGGCGTTTACGCCGATGGCGTTCATGATCCTCGACGGCGCAATAAAGACCATTCATCCGTCGCTGGAGGAGGCGTCGTATACCCTGCGCGCCAGTCGCTGGCAGACCTTTAACGGCGTGTTTGTACAACTGCTGAAACCGGCTCTGGCCAACGCCTTCCTGATCGTGGTGGTGCAATCGCTGGCCGACTTCAGTAATCCGCTGGTGCTGGGCGGCAACTATGACGTACTGGCAACGCAAATCTACTTCTACATCACCGGCTCGCAGCTGGATTATCAGGCAGCCAGCACCCTTGGCGCCTTTCTGCTGCTGTTCTCACTGCTGGTGTTCTGCGTGCAGTACATGTGGATTGGCAAACGATCCTACGTCACCGTGTCTGGCAAATCCTACCGTGGCGACGTGCAGCCGCTGCCGGTAACGCTGGTGTGGAGCGTGATCGCCATTCTTGGCGTCTGGATCGTCTTCAACGCCTTGCTGTACGGCAGTATTTTCTATGGCAGTTTCACGGTGAACTGGGGAGTGGATTACACCCTGACGCTGGATAACTTTATCAAGCTGTTCGGCCAGGGTATGAGCGACGGCGCATGGCCTTCGCTACTCGATACGCTGTTGTATGCCGGCATTGCTGCGCCAATCACCGCGCTGTTCGGACTGCTGATCGCCTGGGTGGTGGTTCGCCAGCAGTTCAGGGGCAAAAAGACCATCGAGTTCAGTACCATGCTGTGCTTCGCCGTTCCGGGCACCGTGGCTGGCGTGTCTTATATCCTGGCGTTCAACAGCGCCCCGGTGTACCTCACCGGCACGGCGGCGATCGTCATTATATCGATGGTAATGCGTAACGTACCGGTTGGCATCCGCGCCGGGATCGCCGGGCTTGGGCAGATCGACAAGTCGCTCGACGAAGCCTCGTTAAGCCTGCGCGCCGGATCGCTGCGCACCATCACGCATATTCTGTTGCCACTGCTGCGCCCGGCCATTTTGTCGGCGCTGATCTACAGCTTTGTCCGCGCCATTACCACCGTTAGCGCCATTGTGTTCCTGGTCACGCCGGACACCCGCGTGGCGACGGCCTATATCCTCAACCGGGTAGAAGACGGCGAATACGGCGTGGCGATTGCCTATGGCTCGATCCTGATTGTGGTGATGCTGGCGATTATTTTCCTCTTTGACTGGCTGATCGGCGAGGCGCGAACCTCCCGTTCAAAAGCCAAACAACAGGCGTAATATTATGACTGAAAAACATTTCGTGGAACTGCGCAACGTCGCCAAGCGCTTTGGCGATAACACGGTTATCGACAATATCAACCTCGCCATCCCGCAAGGGCAAATGGTCACGCTGCTTGGCCCGTCCGGTTGCGGCAAAACTACCGTGCTGCGACTGGTGGCCGGGCTGGAAAAACCCAGCGCCGGGCAAATCATTATCGACGGCGAAGACGTGACGGAGCGTTCTATCCAGCAGCGTGACATCTGCATGGTGTTCCAGTCTTATGCCCTGTTCCCGCATATGTCGCTGGGAGACAACGTCGGCTATGGCCTGAAGATGCTGGGCGTCGCCCGTAGCGAAATCAAAACGCGGGTGAAAGAAGCGCTGGCGATGGTCGATCTGGACGGCTTTGAGGATCGTTACGTGGATCAGATCTCCGGTGGCCAGCAGCAGCGAGTGGCGCTGGCCCGCGCGCTGATCCTGAAACCGAAGGTATTGCTGTTTGACGAACCGCTGAGCAACCTCGACGCCAACCTGCGGCGCAGCATGCGCGAGAAGATCCGGGCGCTGCAAAAGCAGTTCAACATCACCTCGTTGTATGTCACTCACGATCAGAGCGAAGCGTTCGCGGTGTCGGATACCGTGCTGGTGATGAACAAAGGCGAGATTATGCAGATCGGCTCCCCGCAGGCGCTTTATCGCCAGCCGGCATCGCGCTTTATGGCCAGCTTTATGGGCGACGCCAACCTGTTCCCGGCCAATATTAGCCAGGAGTCGGTAGAAATTTATGGTTATCGCCTGCCGCGCCCGGCCCATTTTACGGCACGGGGAGCCGGCAGCGTCGGCGTCAGGCCAGAGGCGATTACCCTCAGCCAGCATGGCGAAGACAGCCAGCGCTGCACCATTCGCCACGTCGCCTATATGGGCCCGCAATATGAGGTGAGCGTTGACTGGCACGGGCAGGAAATTCTGCTGCAGGTTAACGCCACGCGCCTGCAACCGGACGTTGGCGAAAGCTATTACCTCGAAATCCATCCTTATGGCATGTTTATGCTGGTGGATGCCGCGTAGTCTGCGCCCCTTCCTTTGCGGAAGGGGCGTTGGATATCAGCGCTACGCGCCGGATATTCCTATCAGTGCGACGGCAAAACGTCACGGTGACAGCTGCGTCTATCCGCCATCAAAAGAAAAAGAAGTGCCGGACCGGCTGTACATCACCACCGGAGCGGAGGAAAAGCTTGTGGCGGGGGTAAACAAATGCTGTCAGAGGGGATCTGCGTTACCCATGGCGACTACGGTGTTAAAGAAAACCATGCCTATAACATGAGGTTGGATTTTGTGCCTATTGAGGAGCGAAACAGCTCTCATGATGTTTACGGGTGGGCATTTATGGCGTGTTTTAAAGTGACAAATCTCCACGGGGGGGTTATCGCGTTGAAAACTTACCTGAGGAAAAGTCTTTGCCGAATGCAATGTTATTGGTTTTTCTCAGCTAGCTGATGATGTTCTAGAGCCTGGTTACCCAGGCTCTGCATCATAAACAACATGATTAATGCATCTCCCCTCACTGAATCAGCGCCTTATCACCGAGCATGGCCAATGCTGGAATCAGGTGCGCGCTGGCGTTTAAAAATGCGCTTAGCTGCTGCACACTTTCAGGCGGATAAATAACTTCCTGCTCCAATGAGTCACTAATAAATAGCAAGCCATGGCAGAGGCCTTCAATGCCGCCGGCGCTCAGCGCGTTGAGATCGGCGAGATCGATATCGGATAACGCGGACAGCTCGAAGGTGCTAACCAGACGGCAGAATAGGGTGATGGAGGAGGGTAATGTATCTTGATGAGAGTCGTTCATTAAAGAAGTTCCTAAAGGTAAGGTCGACTTCACCACCCCAGGTTCCAAACTCGGGTGGTGGCCCAGACAGGTTTGGAACTCCGGCCCCTTAGCTACCGGCCAACCTTGCGGTTGCCCTGCCTGAGCCACCGAACTGAGTGTGTACGCAGGCACTGAAAAAAGACAAGTATTTTCAGTCATAAAGGGGATCAGGGTTCCAATCCTGAGCGCGGATTTTGCCGCAGCACGGTTACCTTAGCGCACACTATTTCGGTGCCAATAGGCTGCTCGCATTTACAGTAAGTTGTTGTCATTTATGGAATCACGATCCCAACGTTAGTGCATTAATATTAATTTTAAAAATCAATCCATTGCGATATATTCAGACTGTTAACAAAGTCAGGTATTGGGAGAGCATGCCGTTGGATGTAGCGGTGTAAGCTGCAAGAAGGGATATAGGTTGCGCTAGGCTCGGGTATCGCGCTCCAACCGACAACTTTGTCACCAACCTTGGATCGGTCAAACGATCGATCTTTTCCACTGGTATTTTTTGGCGTACCGCATGGATTGTGTCTTTGTAATTTACTGATAAATCATTTGTGCGTAGATAAGTCATAAGGCTTATTTTCCCCTGTGATATGCTTATCTTGTTGAATGTTGTCCTATCTTACCTGTCATGTTAGGGAGCGTTATCGTGAACAAAATGAAAGTATTGGGCGCCGGCTGTGCTTTGCTGGTTTCTGCTTCGGCGCTGGCCGCCGAGCAGGACATTTCCATTCAGGGAAAGCCTTTGCAGGTAGTAACCGCTGATGGGAAAAAACATTCTTTGGCCACGTGTGGTGACTATCTTGCCTTACGAAAAAATAACCAACAGATCACGTCCATTAGTGGTTTGCCCGATCGCGATTATGTTGAAGCCAAGGACTCGTTGGTTCAGTGCAATATTCAGCACTATGTACAACAGCATCAATTCGTGTTGGATCCCCAGGTTGACGTGCCGGGTATTGAGAAAGTGGTCGCGCACTTCCCCGCCAGTGCCGCTTTGGTGGTTTCTGATGACGACGTCAAGGAGTTGAAAGCCAAAGGTGCGGGTAAAACACTGCAGGAATGGACGCCATCTCTGGTGCTGAAGGATGGACGGATGGTGTCGGACAAAGAGCACGTCGTTTACGCTGTCAGCCAATATCAGACATTTAAAAACCCGCAGGGCAAATCGCAGTCATTCATCACATTAGGATCAGCAGTAACTGGTGGAACGCTGGGCACGCTGTCGACCTACCGGATAGATGATGCTAAAGGTAAAATCTGGTCTGTCACACCAGTAACTGAAAATACCACGCTGTGATAATTTAGCCCCCGGCGCCGCGGGCTATGTTAATGATTAGCGAGCACGTAGCAATTGTTCACGGGTGGCATTGTTGCGATCATCACTGATACCGACCCGATGAGATTCAGCGGCTGCTGCTGCCCAGTCACGGCGATTTACCGCATCGTTAAAGCGTGGGAAGCCGTTACGTAATTTCGAGATCCCCATGTTGTACGCCATATCGTGCAACGCCACTTTTGCGCTACGAGGGAAACTGTCAAAGCCGGCATAAAGCCCCTGGAGCGCCGCACGGTCTCGGTTGATGTGCTTTGTGGCCAATGAACCGATCTCATTATCCGTCAACACCATTCCGCTCCCTGACCATTCTACAACCTTTTGACGATGGCTCAGGGACTTATCGTTATACACATCCTTCACCCGCTGAAAATTGCTACGGATTTCCCCTTCTGAGGACCGTACATAGCCAACTATCTCATCACCGTGGCCACGTGTGACACGTCGATTGTGGAACCCCAGTTTGATTGCATCGTCAGCGGTCGACAACAGCGTACCAATCCCGACAGTGACGTTGCCTTCGCTGTCGGCATACATGTTGTGAGACACCCCTTCCCAGCGTGCTGTGTTGTTAAAAATTTCCTCTAGCTCGTCAGAACCGATACCTGGCGCATCGGCAGAGAATGAGCCCACACTGAAACGGCCGGAATACGAGCCGGTACCGGGTTGGTTGCCGCTGTTTCCGCCGCCACCGCCATTACCACCACCGCCTTCACCAGTACTCCCACCGAATTCATTCGGATTATAGTTACGCACGTCACCATACGGAGTATGGCTTACACCCCAACCTGAACCGCTGTTTGGATCACTCATGATATTTCCTTATTTGTTGATGAAAGGGAGTCGTTTTGTCAACCGGAAATCCAGCCTTATCAAAGGACTTGGATACCGAATGGAAATGAGTGTATTCCTATGATGATGATAAAGATTGTCATCACCGCAGTGATACGTACCACACAACAATAGGGTTTGTTTTTTATTGTAATTTATTGATTTATATTTTATTTTTTCATGGAAAGGTACTGCGTATTGTGCACCGGTGAGAGCCAGCGTCCTGATTTTTGTCGCTGGGCTACGGGTTCAAGGCCGTTTCTGAATTTGGCGGTCAAAAAGAGGTGGATCCCGCCACCGATCTGGTACCGGTGTGTGCCAATTGCCATAGCATTATCCACCGTAAAAAGAACAAAACGCTGACCATCGACGAACTAAAGGCAATGATTCAACAGCAAAAATAATCATTATTGCTGCCGATTGCGGGATGTCGCCCTGCGGCGTTGTTTGCCACATCCCCTCTGCGCGGGGTATCGATAGGCAGGCGCTGCCTGGCGGCATAATCGACGGTTTTTCCCCTCCGTTGGGGCGGCGCAGCGTATCGCTCGCTAGCCCAGTTGCCGATCCCACTCATAACTATCCCTTACCGATATTTCCATCACCGCCGGCTTATGTCATTCTTGGCATCCTGTTTAGCAAAAGGACCCTGCGTGATGCCTGATTTTTCTCGTTGCACCTTCACCGAAGGCAGTGTGACGTTGCCGGAAGGTTATAGCGATCGTACCGTCAACGTGCTGTTGGCCGGTGATGATGCTTCCCCCTCGTTGAATATTTCCCGTGATGCGTTGCAGCCGGACGAAACGCTGGCGGACTACATCACGCGCCAGCTCGAGACGTTATCCCACAGCCTGAAGGGCTGGGTGCTGAAGGGGCGTGAGCCGGTGGCTTTGGGTAACTCGCGTCTGCCGGGGGAAAGCGTGCACGCCAGTTATCTGCGCGACGGTAAACGCATTTGGCAGCGTCAGGCGGTGTTTGCGCTGGAGCAGGGGCAGGTACTGGTGTTCACCCTGGCGCAGCCACGCAAGCTGGCACCGCAGGACGAGGCGCTGTTGCAACAGGTATTGGACAGTTATCAGCCGGCTGCCAACGTGCCCGATCGGGCATAAAAGGAATTTGTCATGAGTGAAGCGGCACGCGTCGGTGACGCCATCGGCCATTCCCACGCCTTGGCCGGTATGATTGGCGGCACTATCGTCGGCGGCTTGATTGCGGCGGCGGGAGCGGTGGCTGCCGGTGCGCTGTTTGTCGCCGGGCTGGCCGCGTCCTGCGTTGGCGTTGGCGTGTTGCTGATTGGCGCCAGTCTGGCGGTGGGGTATCTCGCCGGGGAGGCGGCCACTGCGGCCCGCGACGGCATTGCCGATGCCGGGGCCGGCAGTCTGACGCCGAAAGGCACCATACTGACCGGTTCCCCCAATGTGTTCATCAATGGCAAACCGGCGGCGATTGCTACCCTCAGCCAGGTCACCTGTGCGGATGACGGCCCTAGCATGCAGATGGCGCAGGGCTCGGACAAGGTATTCATCAACGACTTCCCGGCCTCGCGCGTTGGCGATAAAACCAACTGCGACGCCACGGTGATGGAAGGTTCGCCCAACGTCACTATTGGCGGTGGCACCGCCACCACTTTACCGATCAAACCCGAAGTGCCTGACTGGTTGTACAAGGTCTCTGACCTGACGCTGCTGTTTGCCGGCCTGGTCGGCGGCGTTGGCGGTGCGGCCAGCAAGCTGGGCGCCATTGGCCGCATGCTCAGCAAAGCGCCGGGCATCAACAAGCTGGGGCGAGTTGCCTGCCGTGCCGGCACGCTGATGACCGCTACCGCGGCTGCCGGTATCATCGCCCGCCCGGTCGACGTGGTCAGCGGCCAGAAGTTTCTCGACGGTGACGATGAGCTGGACTTCGTGCTGCCGTCACGCCTGCCGGTGGCCTGGCAGCGCTACTGGCGCAGCGGCAATCCGGCAGACAGCGTGCTCGGCCGTGGCTGGAGCCTGTTCTGGGAAAGCAGTCTGCAACCCTATCAGGACGGCCTGGTGTGGCGCGCGCCGTCCGGTGATTACGTGTCGTTCCCGATGGTACCGCTTGGCCACAAAACCTATTGCGAAGCCGAAAAATGCTGGTTGATGCACAACTCGGACGGCAGTTGGCAGCTGTTTGACGTCGGTGAACAAAGCTATCACTACCCACGTCTGGACGGCGAACAGCCGAGTCGCCTGAGCATGCTCACCGATGCCATCGGTAACACCACGTCACTGTTTTATAACGACAGCGGCCAACTGAGCGAGCTGGTGGACAGCGCCGGGCAACGCCTGAGCTGCCGCTATCTCACCACCGCCAACGGGCTGGCCCGCCTGAGCGCGGTGTTGTTGCATACGCCAGACGGCGACGTGACGTTGGTCAGCTACGACTACGACCAACAGGGGCAACTGATTGGCGTCACCAATCGCGCCGGCGAAATCACACGGCGCTTTGGCTGGCATGACGGGTTGATGGTCAGCCATCAGGACGCTGCCGGGCTGCTGAACGAATACCGCTGGCAGGAGCTTGATCATTTGCCGCGCGTGGTGGCCTACCGCAACAACGCCGGCGAACAGCTGGACTTCAGTTACGATTTTGCCGGTGGCCGCCGCAGCGCGCTGCGCGACGACGGCAAGCAGGCGGTCTGGCAGTTGGATGACGACGACAACGTGGCGCAGTTCACCGATTTCGACGGGCGTCAGTACGGCTTTATCTACGCGCGCGGCGAGCTGTGCAGCGTGGTGCTGCCGGGCGGCGCGCAACGGCAAAGCGAGTGGGACAGCTACGGCCGCCTACTGAGCGAAACCGATCCGTTGGGGCGCACCACCACCTATCAATATTCACGCAACAGTGGTCGCCTGTTCTCCATCACCTATCCGGATGGCAGCCGCGAATGTCAGCATTGGGACACACAGGGGCGCCTGACCAAAAGCCTCGACGTGCTGGAAAACACCACGTTGTACCACTATCCGGACGATGAGGAGAGCCTGCCGTCGCGCATTACCGATGCGCTGGGCGGCGTGGTGCAACTGGCCTGGAACGGCCAGGGACTGCTGACGCGTTACACCGACTGTTCTGGCAGCGTAACCGCGTATGCCTATGATGCGATGGGGCAACTGACCGCGCGCACCGACGCCGAGGGCAACCTGACGCGATACCGTTGGGACGCCGCCGGTCGCCTGCAAACCCTGCTTCATCCGGACGGCAGCGAAGAGCAGTTTGACTGGAATGCGCAGGGGCAGTTGGCGAGCCACCGGGATCCGCTCGGCAGCGAAACCCGCTGGCGTTATAACTCGCTGGGTCTGCCGGTCAGCATCACCGATCGCATCAACCGTACGCGTCAGTATCACTACAGCCCACGCGGCTGGCTGATGCGGCTGGAAAACGGTAACGGCGGTGACTACCAGTTCAGCTATGACGCTAGCGGGCGCTTGCTGGCAGAACAGCGGCCAGACGGTCTGCATCACAATTACCATTACGACGCCGCCGGACTGCTGCATGAGCGCAGTGAAACCAGCGGGCAAACCCGTTCTGGCGAACTGGCGCAGCGGTATGAGCGCTTTCGTTTCGACGAGGCGGGTCAACTGGTGTGGCGCGGCAACGACAGCGCGGAATGGCAATACCAGTATGACGCTGTCGGCCGCCTGAATGCACTGACGCGCACCCCTACCGCCGCCGGCGTAGCGCTGGGTATCGCCGCCGACAGCGTGCGGCTGCAATACGACGCGGCGGGCAATCTGCTAACCGAACAGGGGATTAACGGCGAACTGCAATATCAGTGGGATGCGCTGGCCAATCTGCAGGCGCTGACGCTGCCGCAGGGCGACCGGTTGCAATGGCTGTATTACGGCTCTGGCCACGCCAGCGCGGTGAAGTACAACCAGCAACTGGTGAGCGAATTTACCCGCGACCGCCTGCACCGGGAAACCGGCCGCACGCAGGGCGCGTTACAGCAACAGCGCCAGTATGACGCATTGGGGCGTCGCCGTTGGCAAAGCAGCGGCTTCCTGCACGGGCAAATCGTCAAGCCGGAAGACGGTGCGCTATGGCGAGTGTTTCACTATACCGGCCGTGGTGAGCTGGAGGGCGTCAGCGATGCCCTGCGTGGCGATATCCATTACGGCTATGACGCCGAAGGGCGGCTGCTGCAACATCGCGAGAAAAATCTCGGCAAGCGGGGTCTGCGGCTGGTGTATGACGCCGCCGACAACCTGCTGGGCGAGAAAAGCCCGCATAGCGAGGTGGAAAGTCATCTGCCGCTGGCGGCGGTCAGCAACAACCGACTGCCGCAGTGGCAGCAATTATTCTACCGTTACGACGCCTGGGGCAACCTTGTCAGCCGCCGCAACGGGCTGTATGAACAACATTACCGCTACGACGCCGATAACCGTCTGATTCATGCCCAGGGGCGCGGGCCGGAAGGCGAATTTGTCGCGCACTACCACTATGATGCGCTCGGTCGCCGTAGTCGCAAACAGGTACAGCTGAAAGGCAAACCGACGGTCAGTACGCGCTTCCTGTGGCAGGGCTACCGGCTGTTGCAAGAACAGCGCGACGACGGCACGCGCCGCACCTGGAGTTACGACCCGGCCAGCCCGTGGACGCCGCTGGCGGCGCTCGAACAGGCCGGCAGTGGCCGCCAGGCGGATATTTACTGGTTGCACACCGATCTCAACAGCGCGCCGCTGGAAGTGACCGACGCCGACGGCCAGTTACGTTGGTCCGGGCAGTACGACACCTTCGGCAAACTAACCGGCCAGACGGTGGCCGGTGCAGCCAAACGCACCGGACCGGTTTACCATCAACCGCTGCGTTATGCCGGGCAGTACCAGGATAACGAAAGCGGATTGCACTATAATTTGTTCCGCTACTATGAGCCGGAAGTGGGGCGTTTCACCACGCAGGATCCGATAGGGCTGGCGGGGGGATTAAACTTATATGCGTATGTACCAAATCCATTAACGTGGATCGATCCGCTTGGGTTGAGTGGTGATAATGTATTTATACATTACACTGATAAAGCTGGCTTCGAAAATATAATGAAGACAGGTGTTCTCGAAGCGAACGCTAAAGGTAAGGTCTATATTACAGATATATTAATGTCTCCGAAGGATGTTATGAGGGATATTCTTATCAATGATCCTAAACACGTAGGGCGAGGAGATTATGCGATTATATTTAAAGCAGACTCTGTTCAAATGGGTAATATAAAATCATCTTCTGCTCTTGAGTATATACACTCGGGTAGAATAAAACTGAATGATGTATTATATTCAGGAACTAACCCATACTCTATAACATCTAAAATGGATTATGAGACGCGTAGGAAATTAACTACAAACCAGATGAATACAAGAGGTAAGTGTGGTGGATGAAGATGAAAAGGTAATAGCTATTTCACAGGGTGAGATCAGTGCGTTAAAGAAACTCATCATGTATGTTAAGTTCTCTTGTGATGATGTCGAATCGTTGCAATATGCAGGAAGCTATGCGATAAATAGCTTTTTTGATAAACTTATTGAAGCTGATTGCTTCGGTGAGCATGAAAAGAAATTTTATAGAAAAAGAAATTTAGATAATGAAAGTGTTATTATGAATAAAATAGAAAAATATCAAGACGAATCTATTAGCAAAATGAGTCAAGACACATTGCAAGAAGTGTTTAGAGAGTGTCTTCATCCATTTAAATCTGAATGAATGATATTATAATATTCGACTTGTAAACAAGAGAGAGTAACTTGAAGGTTACTCCCTCTCATTGTTATCTGATGGTGTTATTAATTTTTATAATCGCCACCTTGCCGGGCATCACGCTGATCGCCAGCGGTTGCCCGGTCAGGCCGCACTGCGTCAACCAGTCCCCCGCCAGATACAGCTCGCCGTTATCCCGTATCCAGTCCACGCCAATATTAGGATCAGCGTCCACTTCAAGTAATAGCCGCTGGATCTCTGCTTCATCAGAGATCAGTGTTATTATCAATCCATCCTGGTATGGTTCTATCTTAAATACAGCCCCCGCCACAAACCCCGCCTTGTTAATATCCCTGCTATCGATAATCAGCTCAGGAATAAACCCGCCCGTGGTTGCCTGAAGAATATGCGTCCCGTTCATACGCTTCCCTCCGCCTGAATAATCAATCTTCCCTGTTCAATATTTACCGTGGCCGGCTGGCCGGTTAAAAACCCCAGTTCTTCCAGCCAATAGCCCTTGATAAGCAGCTGTGGCGCGGGCTTCTTGATACCTCGGTTGGGCGAATAGCCCACGGTGTAGCAGCGTGTTGTCTTGGGTGCTTTATTTACGGTGGTGCCTGACTTAGAATCGCGCTTAGCCATGATAACTACCTCGAATAGTTGTTGTGGTGAGCGGCGTTGGTGTGTTGGTAGCACATCAGCGCCGCGCTACAGATCGCTTATCTCTCTCAGCTCTTCTTCTGGTCAACAGGCCGTATGGCCGACTCAACCCGGTGCTTCACAATCACCGCATCGATCAACTTGATCACGGTTTCCTGTTCTTCCGGTTGGCACTGGGCCAGCGCCTTAAACCGGTTCATTAGCCGCGTGTTGCTAATCGGTGCCTGCTCGTTAGACGAGCCAAGCAACAGATAATCAATCGTGGTGGTGAACAACTCGGCCAGTTGAATGAGCTTGTCCGCCGCAGGGATGTGCATCCCCGCCTCATACTTGTTGTACTGCGAAAGCTGCAACCCAATCAGGGCGGCGACTTCCTTCTGTGTCTTGCGCTGCTGGTTACGTAGCTCTTTAAGCCGTTGACCAAACGCCCGGCGCTGTTCTTCGGTCTGCATAATCTCGTCTATCACGTCAGCCATATACGCAGTGCGCCGCCCGCCACCGGTATCCTGCCTTAACTGCTATGTGTGGCTTACCACGTATAATCCGCATTATGTCGTGCGCCCCCGCAGTGTGCATCGTGGCCCGGCGTGGCGCGCCGCTCGTAAACTCCCGCTGCTGTTGGCACCGGTGCTCACCTGGGCACTGGGGTGTGCCGCCGTCCGTGGCGGGGTGAGGTCGGTGTTGTTGGCCAAGGTCAACGGCCAAGGCGAAGTCGGCCAAAGGCCTCCGCTAAAAGCGTTGATGCCCGCCCAGGCAGGGCACGGTCATGCAAGCCTTGTACACACCTCAACCTCTGGTGCATCAGAGCGCCGCAGAACGTCGCTTGCGGGTTCTATGCCACCTGCGCCCGCAATCCGGCCCCGTCCCCCCGGCGGTGGGGCTGCTGGAGTGCCGTGGCCGGAGCCGGAAGGTCCAGCGTTACGCAGTAACGAAAACAAGAGGTTAACGGGAGTCGGTGGTGCCGTTATATTGCGTGAAGACGAAAAAACGCACGTCGGGGCTGTTGTGTTGCGTGGATGTTAAAAGAGTAACGGGTTATAGCCGGGAAACCAGTAACGGTGCGGGCGGTAGCGTGCCAAAAAGTACGATGACGTCGGGATCGTTCCTATGATCCGATCGGATTGCAGGGCGGGCTGAACCTGTATCAGTACGCGCCGAATCCGTATGGGTGGGTGGATCCGTTGGGGTTAACCCCTGACACATTAATACATTACACTACTGGGGATGGCTTGGCAGGGATATTGGAAAGTGGTGAACTCAGGGCTTTTTCTGGACCTATACATGCTCGTTTCGGGGATGGGCAATATCTGACTGATATTAGACCTGAACAGATCGGTGGCCGAACATTAAAAGATGCAGCTGGCACAGGAAAATTATCATTGGGTCAAGTGGCAAATAACCTCTATGGCGACTCCAGAAAGATTAACAGTATTTCCCATTACGTGGAAATTGATGTGACGGGTCTCGATGTTTCTGAACCAAGGAAAAATCCTTTCAGGATTGCTAATAATGGTAATCTGGATATCTCTAATCGAATAGTTAAGAGCAGGAAAAGTTGTGGAAATTGATAAGAGTTATTACCGAAGTAAATGTGAACTTCCTCAAGGCGAAGGGACGGTTATTACTGAGTTTTATGGTGAAGTAGCGACTCGGCAAATTACCATTTTTAATGGTATTATGTATTCATCTTCTTCGCTAGAGGATTGGGACGAAAATGTTGGTTATCTGTTGTATGATGGTAAAAAAAACGAGCTTGATTTACAGGAATCAGAAGTTATAGATGAGATGCAGTTCGAATATGAATGGGATAAAACTATTTCCGATTCCGTTGTGAATTCTTACATCAGTTATCAAACTGGTGATGCAACCATTCCTATTTCTTCATCTCGTTTGATTATTCATATTGTAAATAACATGGGGAAATGGGGGAAGGGATTTGTTGTTGCTCTATCAAAGCGCTATCCAGTGGTAAAGAAAATGTACCAGGATTGGGTTAATGACGATAAGTCTTTTGCTCTAGGTAATGTTCAGTTCGTTGTTGTAGACGAGGTTGAGAATGTTTTCGTAGCAAATATGCTTGCCCAAAATGGGATTAAAAGAAATTACAAAGACAGTACGCAGTATATTTCCTATGAGCATCTTGAGAAATGTTTGTCACTTGTTGCTGACTTTGCTCTAGAAAAAAGATTAAGTATACAACTGCCTATGATTGGCGCTGGGCTTGGTGGTGGTGATTGGAATGTTATTGAAAAAATTATCAAAAATAAAATAGCAAGAAATAAAATAAAGTGTGATATTTTAAGGTTGTAGTATATGATAATGAATTCAATAGTTATTTTTTAGTATAAGACAGTCACTAACGACTGGCTTATACTTTTATTTTATTCCTATAGGTATTGATAATATCGAGATGTTTATCATTATTCCATGAAGTAATAACCTAATAACACAGATGGAATATATCTATTATTTTACTACAGACGGGGAGTACGCTTCACCTGCCCAAATTTGATAGTATTTCATGAGGTTAGAATTTGTGCGTGCGTGAACTGAATCCGATGCTGTGGATGGCTGTTTTTGGGATTAATAAAGGTAAGTTTTCCGTGATTAATATAAATTATGTTTTTCCAAAAGATATGTCAAGCCCAAGGGTAGATACCATGCTGATAAAGAGTGCGTTAGTCGTGATAATTAATCTGTTTATAATCGGCTGCAGGTAGACCCTGATTTTAAAAGGGAAATGAAAACGAAGTATCCCGGTTTGGTTGAGCATGTGCAACCTAATGCCAAAGGAAAGTTTAGTAAGTATTCTCCACCTGACATGACTTGGCACCATGAAAATAGACCAGGTGGGTTAAGCTTGGTTGACTATAATGACCACCGGTCTTACCACAAAATCTATCACCCTGATGGGTCCGGGGGACGGAAAAAATGGGGTGGTGGTACAGATTGTCGTTAATAGGATGATGATATGAAAACAATTGATGGCTTCAAAGGGTTACTCTCTATTTATAAGGATCTGCCTAAAGCCGGTGGCTTCTTTGTCGATGAAGACTTTACTAATAGATCAGATCACATCGAGACTGCACGTTATTATCTTGCGGAGACGCCTGACGAAGATGATGACATGGAGGATGAGTACAAAACATGGCTCGAATACCCTACATTTAGGGCGATTATTGAGAATAAAATCGACCATAACCCAGCAGTTGGGGAAAAAGAGTTGTTACAAGCGGTCGTTTATTACCTCGAAAACGATGATTTTCAGGACTGAAAATCGAAAAATTTTGTAATCCAATAAAGACTTCTTTGCTGTCTTTCTGACCATGTCGTAGCACCCTGTGTGGATCCTATCCATGCAGGAGAGCACTCCATAAAGATCAGCACGTTAGTGACGTTGTTCCCTCTGCTGATGCCGACATCGGTGCTTGCCGGCACGGTACTCTATACCGATTCCCACCACCCTTCGAGCAACATCGATGCCTCGGTATCTGCGATTTATCTTGACGGCCCGGAACAGCTGCAGAAGCAAATGTTCGGCGAGCTGTCGTCAAACCTGGATGAAGCCGAGCGTCAGGTGTAAGGAAGGCAGTAACTCTAACATCAGCAGCGGCAGTATGACGCACTGAGGCGACGCACGAGCAAACGGTGACCTACAGGGTAAAATACCGGAAACGAAGTGCTTTTTATGGGAAGGGTACCGACTGCTGCAGGAGCAACGGGCGCGTAGGAAGTGACCGACGCCGACGACCAGTTACGTTGGTCCGGGCAGTACGACACCTTCGGCAAACTAACCGGCCAGACGGTGGCCGGTGCAGCCAAACGCACCGGACCGGTTTACCATCAACCGCTGCGTTATGCCGGGCAGTACCAGGATAACGAAAGCGGATTGCACTATAATTTGTTCCGCTACTATGAGCCGGAAGTGGGGCGTTTCACCACGCAAGATCCGATAGGGCTGAAAGGTGGGTTGAATTTATACCAGTACGCTCCTAACCCTCTTATGTGGATAGATCCTTGGGGATGGGCTTTTGGGGGCGTTGACTTTACTGGATCTCCAGATTTATTCCCTGTCAAAGGGAACCAATTAAATATTGTAGAAATAACAATGCAAGGTGCCCGAGGACGAGATTTCACGGAGGAATTTAAACTGGCTGGTATATCAAAAGTAGACGCCACTGGTTATACATGGCACCATTTAAATGATTTCGATCCTGTAAGTGGTAAAACAACCATGCAATTGGTAACAACATCAGCTCACGAAGCTACATTCCCTCATGCGGGTTCAGTTTCTCAATTTGAAAAGCACTTTAATTTACCTTCTCAGTCTTATGGCAGTGCAGATGCTGTTGCTATATCGCATTCGAAAGGTTGGTTAAAGGGCCAAATTCCTAAGGCGCTAAGGTCGGGGTGTTAAAATGAAAAATCCTTGTCAGAATTGTGAGAAGAATATTGATTTGTCAGATATTAAATCTGTAGAGAAAACTTTAGGTTATTCTTTCCCTGAAGCGTTTGTATCACATTACTTATCTTTTAATGGTGGAGTGCCCTCGAGGGCGTGGTGGGCTTGTGATGATGGTTGTGAACCTTTAGAAATAGCCGCTTTTAAACCATTTAAATATCATAAAATGACCAGTGATAATCCTAACTCATTGATCGATGGTTGTTATAATGAAATGATTAGAAAAAATGTAATCCCCTCAAACATAATACCGTTTGGAAATGACTGGGGAGGGAACTTTTTTTGCTTAAATAAAGATGATGATAGTGTTATTTTTTATGCAACAGACTCATTTGACCCGGAAGTATCTATGAGCAAGAATCATGAGGTATTGCAAAAGAAATTAACCTCTTCCTTTGACGAATTTATCAATGGATTAATCGAAGAAGACGATTTAGAGTAAGGTATGTAAGTGTATGGAGGAGGATCCTTGTTGGGTCCTCCTTGGATATATTACAAAAGCATGTCCATTTTATGAAACTGAATAACCACCTGACCAGGCATCACGCTGATCGCCAGCGGTTGCCCGGTAAGGCCGCACTTCGTCAGCCAGTCCCATGAGCCGGAAGTGGGGCGTTTCACCACGCAAGATCCGATCGGATTGCAGGGCGGGCTGAACCTGTATCAGTATGCGCCTAACCCGCTGGGATGGATTGACCCGCTGGGCCTTTCAAGATATCCGGGTGTTGATTTCTCCGGTAGTGACGCCCTATATCCAGATGGCGTCAGCATAGTCAAAATTAAGCTAACAGGGGGACGATATGGAGACTTCAAAGCAGCAAATCAAATCGCTGGTTTTGAGAATGCCTCTTGGAATATTACGGGAAGATCTCACCCAACGGATTATACTTGGCACCATCTTGATGATTATGATCCCAAAACGAATACATCTACGATGCAACTGGTGAAGACGACAGCGCATGAAGAGTCTTTCCCTCACTCAGGGTCTGTTAGTCAGTTTGAGAAGCATCATGGTGTGAAGTACGAAACACCTGAAGCAAAGAAAGTTGCAAAATCATTTACTTGTGAAAAGTAGGAAAAGTGATGAGTAAAGATACACTGAACTTTTATGAAGATGATGAAGGAATGGTGGCACAGGTCGTTCTGGAAGGGTTTGGTTCTAACGAGGTTGACATCATATATCTCGAATCTGATGAGGTAGATCAGCAGTTAGAGGACTCCGTTGATTTTTTACGTGAGCATCAAAATGAGATGAGTAAGTCCGTTACAACGGCAATTAAAGCGTATATCAAGAATATCTATCATTCAGACTCTACAGGTTTGGAATTGATGAAAGTTTATGTATTCCCCGGGGAGCATGAAGAATTTGGATTGCTGTTCAGGTGGGAGGGAGATGTTGAGCATGGCGTGGGTGCTCGCTTGACTGCTCTTAACGTCGTTAAGGTTGGTTCCGCAGAGGTTGCTTTTGTTTAGATAAACTTTTGAGGTTTCCCTACCAGTATATGCGGATTTTTCCGGAGCTTTACGGTTTTGTCATTTTCTCTGAACAGCCTCTGCTGTCCTTTATAAAGGAGAACGGTATAGAGAAGGATTTGCTCGCCTTTATGACAACTAATGATGAGGCTGACAAGTTGACCGAAGCGGGGATCATCGTCCCTATTTTTGACGTGTCTGAAGGCTTGTATGAGGTGTCCTTGCAGTGCTCAACGCTTGCAAAGAACATCTCCAAACTTGGGATGTTCAAGTCAGAGGGGAAATTGAGCATCTGCGGTATGGGATACTTGGCGGATTTTGATGTAGAAGCCTTACGTAACAGAGAGAAAATCCAAGATTTTTCGGTCCCTCAGGGCGTGTTTGAGTTGTTCTGTGCCATTGATGAATCCAATCAGAAAATTTCATTAATTTTGGATTAGCTAAGGTGCTAATGAGCCTGATGAAATTCGAAGCCTTGGTACTGGCATGTTATGAAGAGGACGATGTGCTCACTGTTGCTCTGGGTGATAATGAGCAGTCACCTGAGAGTTATCTAATCATTACTCGGTTGGATGATGAAGATAATGACTCAATTGATGAGGGGATCGGCCTGCAAACATCACAGTCCGCCTATGAAGCATCGGCAGCGATCGAGAAAGTGATTTTGCATTCTGATCGTTTAGATGTGGTTATCACACCTGATTCACACGAGCATTTCGGTTGCTCGAGGCTCGAAGGTGTGTTCTCTGAAACGGTGCGTAATACGCCTGAAAAAATTGCTCTGTTGCGAAAGTATCTTGAAGCAATTTTCAACGGTAGTAAGACGACCCTTGTCTTTTCATGAGATTAAAATTTTCATAATCCAATAAAGACTTCTTTGCTGCCTTTCTGACCATGTCGTAGCACCCTGTGTGGATCCTATCCATGCAGGAGAGCACTCCATAAAGATCAGCACGTTACTGACGTTGTTTCTTCTGCTGATGCCGACATCGGTATTTTCCGGCACGGCACTGCTTACCCTTACGACACGGCTGTCCGTCTGATGCTGCCAGAAGAATGATCACCACCCTCCTTGAGCTACCCACCACTATAAATGAATTGCCTGCTGGCGCAGGCAATCCCAATCTCATTCCCAGACTAGTTCAGCTTCGCCTTGGCGAAGTCGCTGCCGTTGACGTCAACCACGTAGCCACTGAGGTTGTTGCGGGTGGCGTAAAACACCTTGCCGGTGGCCAGCGGTAGCCAGGGCACCTGTTTGGCGAACACCTGTTGTGCCTGCTGGTAGAGTTTGTCGCGTTCGGCAGGCGCCGACACGTTAATTGCCTGCTGGATCAGGCGGTCATAATCCTTATCACACCAACGGGCGACGTTAGCGCCGCTTTCCACGCCGGCACAGCCCAGCAGAGTGGCAAAGTTGTCCGGATCGCCGTTATCAGACATCCAGCCGTACAGCGCGCTTTGCTGCTCACCCTTGCGTAGCCCTGCCAGATACTGACCCCATTCCCAGGTAACGATTTTGGCCTTGACCCCGACCTTTGCCCAGTCGCTCTGGATCATTTCGGCGATGCGGCGCGAGTTCGGGTTGTAAGGGCGCGCGACCGGCATTGACCAGATATCGGTTTCAAAGCCCTTTTCCAGCCCGGCCTGCTTGAGCAGTTCGCGCGCCTTTTGCGGATCGTAGGCGTATTCCGGCAGCTTGCCGTTGTAGCCCAGCATACCCGGCGGCAACAGCGAACTGGCTGGCGTGCCGCTCTCTTTGAACACCGCGGCGACAATCGCCTTTTTGTCCACCGCGTAGCTCAGCGCCTGGCGCACCAGCACGTTGTCGAACGGTTTTTTCTGCGTGTTGAACGCCAGATAGCCGACGTTCAGGCCGTCGATATTGTGCAGTTGCAGGTTCTTGTCGTGCTTGATGGCCTCGAATTGCTCCGGCAGCGGTGCCGGAATAATCTGGCATTCATTGGTTTTCAGCTTGGACAGCCGGGTCTGCGCATCGGGCGTGATGGAAAATATCAGGTGTTTGCTGGCGACTTCGCCCTGCCAATAGTGCGGGTTGGCGATGTAGCGGATCAACGAGTCCTGCTTGTACTGTTGCAGCGCGTAAGGACCGGTGCCGATAGGCCAGTTATCGACGTTCTCCGGCGTGCCTTTCTTCATCATCGCATCGGCATACTCAGCCGACAGGATCGAGGCGAAGTCCATCGCCCAGTCGGCAAGGAAAGCGGCATTAGGCTGGCTGAGGGTAAAGCGCACGTGGTTGTCGTCCAGCGCTTCCACTTTGGTGATCAGCTTGTCCAGTCCCATATCGTTGAAGTAGGCATAATTGCCGCCGGAGACCTGGTGATATGGGTGATTAGCGTCTTTTTGGCGCATCACCGTGAACACCACGTCTTCGGCGTTGAAATCGCGAGTCGGGGTAAAGAATTTATTGCTGTTGAACTTCACCCCCTTGCGCAGGGTGAAGGTATAGGTTTTGCCGTCGGGGCTGATGGTCCAGTCGGTCGCCAGCGAAGGGGCGGGCGTTTTGTCGCTTTCACGCAGCGTCACCAGGCGGTTGTACAAGACCTGCGACGTGGCGATAAACGTCGGGCCGGAGCTGGACAGCTGCGGGTTGAACGATTCCGGTGATGCCACGGTGCAGTACACCAGCGTATCAGAGGCGGCCAGGGCGCTGCCTGCCGACAGGAGGCCGGTTCCGGCCAGCAACAGACTTATGGTTTTATGTTTGAACAGCATATGGATGATAACCCTCTGAATGATGACTGGCGACGCGCCGTCAGCCCAGAGCCGCGAACTCCGCCCGAATTTCCTCCTCCGGCAGATCGATGCCGATGAATACCAGCGTGCTCTGCCGCTGCTCTTCGGGCAGCCATTCACGATCCCAGTCGGCGTTGTACAGCCGCTGAACCCCCTGGAACAGCAACCGGCGCGGGTCGTCTTTGATTGACAATATGCCTTTATAACGTAACAGGTTATCAGCGAATTTTAGCAATAAACCTTCCATCACGTCGGAAATCTGCATCAGTTCCAGCGGCTGCGGGTGGTGGAGCACTATCGAGCGGATATTGTTTTGCGGTTGCGCAATGCGCCGGAACAGCGGCGTCGGCGCGCTGAGGTTCAGTTGGTCGTTCAGCACAAAGCCTTCGATGTCGAACAGCACGTTCAGATCGATATTGCCGTGGGTTACCTTATAAATCGGCGCGCGGGCGTTCATCGACTGCAAGCGCTGGATCAGCGGCTCGTTGTCGCTTGCGAGGTCGGTTTTGGTTAGCAGAATGCGATCGGCGTAGCCCACCTGGGCCTGCGAAATGGTGAACTCACTGAGCTGTCGATCGGCGTGTACCGCGTCCACCAGCGTAATAATGCCGTCCAGCAGAAAGCGCTCGCAAATAATCTCATGTGAGAAGAAGGTCTGGGTTATCGGCCCCGGATCGGCCATGCCGGTGCATTCGATGATCAGGCGGTCGAACGCCAGCTCGCCGTTGTCGACGCCGTCCAGCAGATCGAGCAGCGCATCCGCCAGTTCGTTGGCGCGGCTACAGCAGATGCAGCCATTGCTGAGCGTGGTGATGCGGCTGGCGCGGTCGCCAATCAACGCGTTGTCGATCGGCACTTCGCCGAACTCGTTTTCGATAACGGCAATTTTATGGCCGTGGTTTTCATTGAGGATATGGCGGAGCAGGGTGGTTTTGCCGGCGCCCAAAAAGCCGGTCAGAATGGTGACTGCGATGGGTTTCATTGCGGATCCTTTTAACAACAGCGCATGCCGCCTTTGCCGTCGCCGCCGTAGCGGGCCTGCTGGCGTTCACGGAAGAATTCTTTGTATGTCATCACCGGTTTGTCCGGATGATTGTCCTGCATATGTTGAACATAGGTATCGTAATCCGGCACGCCGACCAGCATCCGCGCCGCTTGCCCAAGATATTTTCCTGCCTGACCAAGATTGCCGAACATTGTTTTTCTCCTGGGAAAGAAAGGTGAAAACGGGCGCCGCATGCAGCGCCCGTGGTTAAGGTTATTATGCAGGCAAATTGCGCTTAATGCTGCGGCGAAACTTTGACCTCGCCCTCAGAGTTGGCGGATGACTGCTCCGGAACCGCTACGTAAGGCGTTTCCTGGTCGCTGCGCTGCGGGTTTTTATGCGCCGCCAGCGCCGTTTTGATGCCATAGAAGATGATGCTGTACACCACCAGCAGGAACATGATGCTCAGCCCGGCATTGGTGTAGTTGTTCACCACGATATGGTTCATGTTGGCAATCTGCTGTGCGCTCAGGTCTGCACCGCCAGCGGCAATCTTCTGCTTATATTCATTGGCGAGGAAGAAGAAGCCTTCCAACTGCGGATTGTCGCTGAACAGTTTCAGGCCGAGCGCATAGGTGGTGCAGATCAGCAGCCACACCGCCGGCAGCACCGTGACCCAAATGTATTGGGTGCGCTTCATCTTGATCAGGACTACGGTACTGAGTACCAGCGCGACGGCGGCCAGCATCTGGTTGGAGATGCCGAACAGCGGCCACAGGCTTTTGACGCCGCCGAGCGGATCGACCACCCCTTGATACAGCAGATAGCCCCACAGCCCGACGCAGCCGGCGGTGCCAATAATGCCGGCCACCAGCGAATCGGTTTTCTTCAGGAACGGCACAAAATTGCCCAGCAGGTCTTGCAGCATAAAGCGGCCGGAACGGGTACCCGCATCCAGTGCGGTCAGAATGAACAGCGCTTCAAAAAGAATGCCGAAGTGATACCAGAAGCCCATATCCGCCGCCGGCATGATCTGGTGGAACACGTGCGCGATACCGACTGCCAGCGTTGGCGCGCCGCCGGCGCGGTTCAGTACCGACGGTTCGCCGATGTCTTTTGCGGTTTGCAGGATCTGTTCCGGGCTGATGACAAAGCCCCAGGAGCTGACGGTGGCGGCAGCGTGAACGGTCACGTCTTTCAGCTGTGCCATGATCATCGGTGCATTATCGCCACCCAACTGGTGCAGGTTTGGCATGGTGATGCCTAACGCCGCCGGAGGGGTATTCATGGCGAAGTACAGGCCAGGTTCGATAATCGACGCCGCGACCAGCGCCATGATTGCCACAAAGGACTCCATCAGCATGGCGCCATAGCCGATGTAGCGCGCATCGGTCTCACAGGCCAGCAGCTTCGGCGTGGTGCCGGAGGCGATCAGCGCGTGGAAGCCGGAAACCGCGCCACAGGCGATGGTGATGAACAGGAACGGGAACAGCGAGCCTTTCCACACCGGCCCGGTGCCGTCGACAAACTGCGTCACCGCCGGCATTTTCAGCTCGGGGTTGAGGATCACGATGCCGATTGCCAGCCCGACGATCACGCCGATTTTCAGGAAGGTCGCCAGATAATCGCGCGGTGCCAGGATCAGCCATACCGGCAGCAGGGCGGATACAAAGGCATAGCCGATCAGCGTATAGGTGATGGTGGTATCTTTAAAGGTCAGAGCCGGTCCCCAGTAAGGGTCATGGGCAATCACGCCGCCAAACCAGATCGACGCCACCAGCAGCACGATGCCGATCACCGAGACTTCACCCACCCGGCCAGGGCGCAGGAAGCGCATATACACGCCCATAAACAGTGCGATTGGCACCGTCGAACAGACGGTAAACACGCCCCACGGGCTTTCCGCCAGCGCTTTCACCACGATCAGCGCCAGCACCGCCAGGATGATGATCATGATCATAAAGCAGCCGAACAACGCGATGGTGCCGGGCACCGGGCCCATTTCCTTTTTGATGATCTCGCCCAGTGACGCGCCGTTGCGGCGTGACGAGATAAACAGCACCATAAAGTCCTGCACCGCGCCGGCCAGCACCACGCCGCCCAGCAGCCACAGGGTGCCCGGCAGGTAGCCGACCTGCGCCGCCAGTACCGGGCCGACCAGCGGGCCGGCGCCGGCGATTGCCGCAAAGTGGTGGCCGAACAGCACGTTTTTGTTGGTGGGCACGTAGTTCAGGCCATCGTTATTGACCACCGCCGGCGTGGCGCGGCTGGCGTCCAGCTTCATCACCTTACTGGCGATGTACAGGCTGTAATAACGATAGGCCACCAGATACACCGCGATAGACGCGACGATGATCCACAGTGCGCTGATGTGTTCGCCGCGGCGCAGCGCCACGACGCCGAGACAGGAGGCACCGAGCACTCCCAGCAGCATCCACGGTAAATGTTTGAGTATTCCCTCTGGTTTCATGAGGTGTCCTTATTCCAATCTGCAAAAAATGTATTAATTAATCCGCTTATTGATTTTCTGGACCGTCAGCGGCCCGTGTGCGGATCTCGACGTGGGTGACCCCAGTGGTAAGGGGCAGGTTTCGGAACAGCTCATCATGGCCTGTGCTGACAAGCGATGGCAGGCGAATTTCAGTAAGCGGTTTGATCGGCAGATTGAGCGGTTGAAAACGTCGGGTGAGCGGTTAGCGCACTGGCCGGGGCACAAGCCCCGGCGAACACGTTAACTGCCGCAGACTTCAAACAGCAGTTGGCGTAACCAGCGATGGCCAGCGGCTCGCCAGGCGTGCTAACACACCCGGCTGGCGTGTACCGCGTCGGGAAAGATGGCAGTGGTAAAGATATGACCGTCGACCTGCAGCTGGTTGTCGGGCAACCGTTCGACCGCATATTCCGTCGCCAGATAGTGGTGGAAATTATTCACGTCGGCGAGACTGCGAAAACCGATCAGATCGTAATAAAACAGCGACGCCATCAATTCGCGGTGTTGCGGAATGGTTTTCAACAGCGGGACGGAAGGAAACGGCAGCGCAAAAAAGAAGCCGCAGGGGTTGAGCAAACCTTGCTGTTTCAGCGCGGCGCCGCATGGCAGCAGTTGGTAATCATCGACGCAAATCAGGTCGCTCGGACAGACGTAATCGCAGGCGATGGCCGCGATATGCTGGCTAATCTGACAATAGGCCTGATAATTTTCGGCCGAAAAGTGCGCGAGTTCGGGCTGCTGGTGAAACACCGGCCATAGCCCATCGTGATAATAGCCTTGATAGTGGTAATGAAACTCGCGGGCGGAAAAAGGAAAGGTAACGAATTGATAACCGTCGCGTTGGTGGTCGTCGATCGGCCGATATTCCGCCTCGGCGAAGGTTTGCACATCGCCATTCCAGCCCAGCCATACCCCTTGGTGCTCGTCGACCCAATCGGTCAGCGAATAGTCATTTGCCGCCGCGACGATATCGTTGGCATCGCAGTGTTTATTCGAAATCAGAACCAGACGAGACATAGTGGTTTCCTTGGTGTGCCTATAACATCCAGGCCATTTCAGTGTCGGTAATCTGCTGTTCAAACTGGCGTAATTCGGCGCTTTTACAGGTGTGCCACAGTGAGCCGAACGCCGGGCCGAACAGCGCCTGCAAATAGGCGTTTTGCCTGAACAGTTCCAGCGCCTGCGGCTGGTTGAGCGGCAGCGGTGCCGCCTGCGGGGTAGCGTGGCCGTCACCGGTGGCGGCCGGCGGTAACGGCGTGGGATTTTCCAGCCCATACAGCATGCCAGCCAGGATGGTGGCAACGGCCAGGTAGGGGTTGGCATCGGCGCCGGCCAGGCGATACTCCACGCGCTGATTGGCGTTGTCGGCGCAGGGCAGGCGCAACGCCACGGTACGATTGTTGTAACCCCACGAGGCGCACAGCGGCACGTGCATGTCGGGGCGAAAACGCCGGAAGGCGTTGATATTGGGGGCGAGGATCGCCATCGACGCCGGCATCAGTGCCAGCATGCCGCCGATAACCTGGCGCATGGAGCTACTGAGCGTATCCGGCTGGCTGGCCAACCAATTGTGTCCCTGGGCATCCTGCAGGCTGATATGGAAGTGCAGGCCGCTGCCGGCGGCCTTCGCGCAGGGTTTGGCCATAAAGCAGGCGTGCTGGTGATGCTTTTCCGCCAGCTGACGCGTCAGGCGTTTCAGCGCCAGGATCTGGTCACAGGCCTCCAGCACTTTACTGCTGTGTTGCAGATTGAGTTCATATTGCCCGGCTGCGGCCTCGGCCACCACGCCGGTCAGCGGTATCGTCTGCAATTTGGCATGATGCGCGATGTCATCGAGCAACGCGCCGTGACACTCTGGCGCATCAACCGAAAAATTCTGCGTCAGGCTGGGTTGCGCCATGCCCGGTAGCTGATGCGGCGCATGCAGATAAAACTCCAGCTCGGCGGCGATCACCGGGTAATAGCCCAACCGATGCAGGCGGTGTAATACACGCTCCAGCACCACCCGCGGTTCAATACGGCAGGGATCGCCGTTGGTTTCGCGCATTGTCAGCTGCAGTTGCGCGATATGCTGCGGATCTCGGGCGCAAGGGCGCAGCGTGCCGGGCACCGGCAGACACAGCCGGTCGGGTTCCCCGGCATGCTGGCCCAAGCCGCTGTCTTCAATCACCTGACCGTTTAAATCCATGGCGTAAATCGACTGTGGGAAATAACAACCATTTTGCAAAGAAAATAATGCGCTGACGGCAATCCGTTTGCCGCGAAATTGGCCATTTAGATCGTTGAGATAAATATCCACCAATTCAGTGTCGGGATAACGTTGCAGATAGTCTTTTATTTCCTGACTGAATTTTTGCTGCGGCGCTGGTGGGGTTGGTGTTAATAATGCATGAAAATCAATGATGTTAGCGTACATAAAACCCCCGGTTATTTAACGCATCAGTCATAGGGGGAATCAGTGGGGAATAATAACCGGCAACGCAAAAGTATAAACGCATGGGTATTTGTCTCATCATGCCATTATGGCGATGAGATAATGTTATCCGGCTATTTTCCTGCCGTCTGTAAAAACGCCATAATGATTGGCAGCGCGGAAATAAAAATAGTGTAAATCTCCCCGCCGTACGGTGCGGGTATATTCGGCAAGGGGAGAGTGTCGCGCCGCCAGGCTTGCTTAATGGCGCAGGCCAAGGCTCGCCAGCGTGGTTTGCCGAATGCCGCTGCGGCTGTTGATGTACAACTGTTCCCGCCCCAGTTCCAGCATCCCCAGCGCCCCGCCGCTGGCGATGGCGAATGCGCAAAAATCGATGTCCAGGCTGTTGCCATGCAGTGCGTCCTGCGGGTCGCCGGGCGTATGGCCGCAGATCAGATAATCGACGCCGGCGATCGGCCGTTGCAGGTTGTTGATATAACGTTCTCGCCCCCAGATGCAGGCCTGCTTCACCGCGTGGTCGCCCGCCTGCAAACGACGGTAGAAGGTGTCGATATCATCGATCTCCGGCGGCACTTCGGCATGCAAAATTGCGTAGCGTCGTCGCCCGGTCTGCAAGGCAATTGTCCACGGCATCGGTTGCATCAACTGCTGACAATAGCGTTGCTGCTGTGGGCTGAGGTGGAAAAACCACTCGCCGCCGTCAATCTGCCACATCAGTTGCAAATCCAGCGCCGGCTGCTGGCGTTGCCTGGCGGCACACCACTCCAGCGCCCGAGCTTCGTGATTGCCGCGTACCGCATAAAACCAGTCCTGCGTCAGTAACTCCAGGCACGACAGACTGTGCTCGCCGCGATCGATCAGATCGCCGACCGCGATCAGGCGGTCATGCTGGCGATCGAATGCCACATGATTGAGCAACGACTGCAACGGCCACAGGCAGCCATGCAGATCGCCAACGGCAAAATCACGGCCGTGGCGATTGACATCAAGGGTGACCATCATGTTTGGCCCTCCTTATGGGAGAACCATAAAGTATAACTCATCGCCGTAAGCACAGAGCGGCTGGCGACGGCAAAGGTCGATTAAAAAGGGGCGCCGCAGCACCCCCGATGTTGCTTACTTCAGAGCAATCCGGATCACGTCATCCGGATCTGTAGCTTCTTTCTCGCGGCTGGCAGCCTGCTTGACGCTGACGTACAGCGTCTGGCCGTCCGGTGACAGCGCCAGGCTGTTCGGGTGGGTTGGCGTTTTGACGGTGCGCAGTACCTGGTAGGTTTTGCCGTCGATCACGCTGACTTCGCCAGCTTCGCGGTGGGTGACATAGACCTCGTTACGCGCCGGGTTAAACAGCACTGCCAGTGAGGTTGGCGCCTCGATTTTGTGCAGGATAGCGCCGTTGTTGGTGTCGACCACCAGCACCTGCGGCTGTTTGGAGTCGGTGATGAACGCACGATGGTTCGCCGGATCCAGGCTGATGTTCAGGAAGAAGTGCTCTTTGGATTGATCCAGTTTGTTGCGCGTCAGGATCTTGTTGGTTTTGGTGTCGATGGTCACCAGCTCGCCGTCGGCGTTGGTCACGTACAGGCGACCAGCGTCGGCGTCCAGCGCCAGGCCGGTGCCATACTTGCCGGTGTTGGCGATGGTGGTGCGCAGCGTCAGATCCTTGCCATCCACTACCCATACCACGCTGGATTCACCCAGACCGGTGATATACAGGGTGTCGGTATTGGCGTCGACCACCAGTTCACGCGGCGCCAGCGGTTTTACGCTGTCGGAACGCTTGCGTGCATCGAGCACCAGACGGCCTTTCACGTTGCCACTGTTGGCGTCGATAGCGGTAACGCTGCTGTTGACGGTGTTGCCGAAATACAGCGTATTGGTTTTGCCGTTGATCGCGGCACCAAACGGTTTGAGGTCGTTATGGATGATCTGGGTCACGTCCAGCGTGGTGGGATCCAGACGGTATACTACGCCGCCCTTATCCAGCTTACGGCTCTGCGAGGTAGCCAGATACAGCGCGTTTTCGCTTTGGCTATAGGCCATTTCATAGGCGCCCTTGCCAATCGGTTTACGCAGCAGTTCCGTGTCGGTCTGTGCTTGCGATGCGCTAGAAAACAGCAGGCTGGTGAGTAGCATCAGTGGGAAAACCGCACGCCCGCCGAAGCGACGACCGGTTGTCATCACAGTGTTCATAACATCTCCATATGGTTAATTGTGTTGTGGCCGCCGGCGGAGGCCGAACGGCGAAAACAGCTCAACATTGAATTAAAAGTACGACGCCGCCGGGCACGTCATGGCGCGCCCGGCTTTATATTTGAGAATAATAATCATTATTTATTGGAAAGGGCAGCTATTTTGCCGCCGATACTGCCCGAGCGCACATTGCGTACCGTACAGGCCTACCGTGCGGGGGCGAACACGGCGCGCAAACAGCCGTCGGTTTTATGCTTGAACATCTGGTAGCCCAGGGGGGCCTCCTCTAGCGAAAAGCGATGCGTCGCCATCAACGCCGGGTTCATTTTCCCTGCGGCAACCAGATCCAGCAGCGTCGGTACATAACGCTGGCCGTGCTGCTGGGCGGTACGAATGGTCAGGCTTTTATTGATCATCAGCCCGACCGGAAACTTGTCCATCACGCCGTAAACGCCAAGAATGGCCACGGTACCGGCCTTGCGGCAACAGTACAGTGCCTGACGCAGCGCGGCGCCGACGTCGGTTTGCAGGTGTAGCAGCTGTTTGGTGCGATCGTAGATCTGGGTCAGCCCTTCGCCTTTGGCTTCCATGCCGACGGCGTCAATACAGCTGTCAGGGCCGCGGCCGCCGGTCAGTTCCAGTAACGCTTCCGGCACATCGACCTGGGTATAATCCAGCGGAATGGCGCCGAAGGCGTTTTGCGCAAACGCCAGCCGCTCCGGGAGGCGATCGATGGCGATCACCTTTTCGGCGCCCATCAGCAACGCGCTTTGCTGCGCCATCAGGCCGACGCCGCCGCAGCCCCACACCGCAACGATATCACCAGGGTGAATATTGCAGAAATCGGCGCCCATATACCCGGTGGGCGCCGCATCGGACAAAAATAGCGCCTGCTCATCGCTGACGCCGTCCGGGATGACGAAACAGTCATTATCGGCAAACGGCACGCGTACGTATTCGGCATGCGAACCGGCATAGCCGCCAAAGGCGTGGCTGTAGGCATAGATACCGGCGGTGGGATAGCCCAGCGCCGGTTCGCCCAGCTCGGGCTGCGGGTGGGTATTGTCGCAGCAGGAATACAGCTGGTGCTGACAGTACCAGCAGGAGCCGCAGACGATGAATGACGGCACCACCACGCGCTGGCCGACTTTTACACGTTTGACCTCACGCCCGATGTCGACAATTTCGCCCATAAATTCGTGGCCAAGAATATCACCGTCTTTCATGCTGGGGATCAGCCCGTCGATCACGTGTAAATCCGAACCGCAGGTGGTAGTCAGCCCAACTTTGACAATCGCGTCTTTAGGGTTGAGTAGCGTGGGGTCGTTCACCGTTTCGACACGCAGGTCATTGACCCCGTTCCAACACAGTGCTCGCATTACGCCTCCTTCTTCGCTCGGTCAGCGCCGACCGGCTGTGGCGAAACCCGCGGGATTTCACCGGTTTCGGCCAGGCTCTTAAAGCGGTGCAGCGCTTTGCTGACGATCTCTTTTGGCACCACGTTTAACCAGTCGGCGATTTTTTTGCCCATTTCACCGCCGGGGGGCTCAAAAATAACCCGCAGGGAAAGTTCGGTGCCTTTCGCGGCGGGAGCTTCGCGGAACAGCAGGCTACCTTCGTTTGGCAGGTCGGCGCCTTGCAAGGATTGCCAATAGATGGCGATGCCGGGTTGCAACTCGGTGATGCGATTTTGCCAATACCATTTTTGGCTCAGCATATCTTCCACCATCCAGCTGGATTCGCGTTCGTTGAGGATATCGACCTTGGCGAAGTGGGACATGATCAGTGGCAAGGTGTGCGGATCGCACCACAGCCGTTGCAGTTCCAGCGCCGGTTTGCCGATGGTGATCCATCGGTTGACTTCAACCGCTTTGCTTTTGTTTTTAACGCCTTCGACGTTCAGTTGAGCGTGTTGCATAACTCTCCTCGTCGTTGACACAGGCCGGGTTAAATACAGTCTGCGGTGTTCGGGATCTTCCTGTGGGTTATTTCCTTATGATTAAAGTTAAGCAAAAACTCAGGATTTTTCCTGCCGTTACGTTTGGCTGGCGGGGGCGAGGCGTGAAAGATAATGCAGAACAAAGAGGGACCGCAGCTGGATTGTGGTGTTAACGTTGTCCCGTTCGAGAAGAATGTTATCGGTAATAAAACAGCCTGTTATTAGCTTAACCAATCCCGAGGTATTTCATCTCAGCTGATTATTTCATGATTTATCAGTAAAATGAGTGCCCCAGCCAGAAATAAAAATATTCCTTGATATATCAATAGGGTAAGGTCTAGCCTGATCCAGGATTGCAACTTTTTTGAAGCGTGCTCCTGTACAAAATCATACGTTTTTTTATCCAACCACTTATTGCGCTGTGTTTTTATTTTTCTGTTGTTCAATATCCAGCGGAACCAAAGCGTTTTCATTGAAAGGCCAACAAAACCGAGGTTATCAGCCAAGACAACATAAGAAGGAACAAGATGGCCGCTACCCACGTAATGATGGTAAAAGGTATTAAACTCATCTCGATGGCGGCGGTAAAGCACATACTGAATCACTGCTAATAGCAGGACGATAAAAACGCATAAGATAACAACAAGTTTCATCATTCCCCCCAAATAAAGTCGGTCAGATAATCTGCAGCATAACCACCGACTGCCGAGCCCGTTGCGCCCCCGATGGCCGCTCCTGCCACGCCACATGCAAGTGCTCCAATGCCAACGCTCACCGACCCCGATACTATTGCACAGGCCCCCATACCGATCGCAGATCCAAAGCGACCGCCGACAATACCAGTAGCCGTACTTGCAGCAAAGTTACCATAGCCCTTCACGGCAATTTTCCCGCATTGCTGCTTTCGGCCGCTAGTGCAGGCGTTATACACTTCGTTAGTGGTATTCAGCCCGGCGAGCCCGATGCCGATCCAACCGCCGGTTTTCATAAATCTGGCTGCTCGGCTGGCACTGTCGAGATAGTTCGAATATCCCTTGATCGCGCCACATGCTGCCGCTATCGCCGCGGCCAGAACGGCAAAAACATGCGGCTCCTCACATATTTTGCATAAACCCCGAGACGGCAAAAAAACGGTAGTCATCCCGCAAAAAGCGGGAAGTCGAGTCACTCTTTTTATGGTTATATGGCGTTGCGGTGAGAATCAATTAAACAACGTATTGACCTGGCCGGTTTTATTAGCGATTACCGCTGCCAGAGTCAGGCCATGTTATCAGGTGGCCATGACGATAAACCGCATATGTTCACCAACATTAAAAGAGCCAGGGTATGAAAAAAACAACCGCAGTGGTGAGTGATAGTTATGTCGTAGTCAGCGTGCGAGAAAAAATTGGCTATGGTTTTGGCGATATGGCCTCGAATCTTTCTTTTGGCTTCGTCTCCCTGTTTTTGCTTTATTTTTACACCAATATTTACGGTATCAGCGCCACCCAGGCCAGTCTGATTTTTGTTATTGCCAGGGTTATCGATGCCTTGTTCAATATTGCCGTTGGGTTCTTTATCGATAAAACGCAAACGCGCTATGGGAAATTAAGACCCTATCTGCTTTTTGGTGCGGTACCGTTAGGTTTATTAACCCTGTTTTGCTTTTACACACCGGATACCGATCATAAGTTCTATTTTGCACTGTGCTCTTACACCCTTTATTGTCTGGCTTATACTGCGGTTAATACGCCGTATTCGGCCATGACCAATATGCTGACCCAGCATGAAGGATCGCGCGCATCGCTGTCGGTGTACCGCTTTGTGTTTGCCATTTTGGGCTATCTGGTGGTGTCGACCTGCGCCGATCTGCTGATTTCGCGTGTTACCGATCAAAAAATGGGGTATGTTTTTGCCGTCAGCTGTTTTGCGCTATTGGCGACCTTTCTGTTCCTTGCCTGCTTTGGCATGACCCGAGAGCGGGTAAAGGTACAATTGCAGTCCCCGACGTTAAAAGAAATGATCAAGGCGGTTTCCGGTAATATGCCGCTGATCAATCTTTCCCTGTTTACCGTATTCTTTTATATCGCCTACACCGTTTGGATGGCGATTGCGGTGTATTTCATCAAGTATATCATTAGTGATGAGTCGTTCACCTCCGAGTTTTTTGCCATTCAGTCCGCCGCCTATATTTTGGGTACGGTGATTTCAGCCAGGTTGATCGCCATGATGGGTAAAAAATACATGACATTATTGGCGCTGACCATTGGGGTTGTCGGCCTGTTTGGTCAATATATTTTTGCTGGTGAAAACATTTATTTAATTATGGCCGGCGTGTGTCTGTTCAGTATTACTCTAGGTATGGGGTTTGTTTCGATGTGGTCAATGATTGCCGATACCGTTGAATATGCGGAATGGAAACATGGCGTCAGAACCGAAGGGGCTATTTACGGATTCTTTAATTTTATTACCAAAATCGCCATGGCGATCGGCGGCGGCTGTGCCGGCATTATGCTCGACTATTTCAATTACAGTGCAGAAAGTATCAGTGAACCTGCGCGTAATGGCATCAATCTGATGATGACCATCTTCCCCGGCCTGATGTTTATTCTCGGTATGGTATTTGTGGTGTTTTATACCTTAGATGAAAAAACCTACCGTGAAATTATTAAAAAAATTGAACTGGCCAAGCAAAACCTCGTGTAACTCAAGGTGATTCTTATGAAAAATGATTTTTCCGCCACGCTTGCTACCATGACTACGGAAGAAAAGGTGGCGCTGTTGACTGGCCAAGGGTTGTGGCGCACGGCGGCGTTGCCGCGACTGGGTATTGAAAGCCTGGTGATGACCGACGGCACCTACGGCGTGCGTTACAGTGCCAGCCAGATCGATGGCGGGGAAAATTGGTGCATTACCGATTTCCTGTCGGTTGTCGGCCAAAACGCAGCAGAAAGTCATCAGGAGGCCGCCGGTGGTTCCGAAGCGCTGTTCAGCTATTCGCGCCCGGCGACCTGCTTCCCCAACGGTTGCAGCCTGGGGTGCAGTTGGGACGTTGATCTGGCTTACCGCATGGGGCAGGCGCTGGCTCACGAATGCCAGGAGATGGGGGTTGGCATTCTGCTCGGGCCGGGCATCAATATTCGCCGCACGCCGTTAGCCGGCCGCGGTTATGAATACTATGCGGAAGATCCGCTGGTGAGCGCTGATATTGCCGCAGGCTTGATCAACGGCTTGCAGGATGAAGGGGTCGGCGCCAGCCTTAAGCACTTTGCCTGCAACAATTCGGAATATCGACGAACCGAAATGGATTCGCAGGTGGGGGAGCGTGCGCTGCGGGAAATCTACCTGGCCGGTTTCAAGCGTGTCATTGAAAAAGCCAATCCCTGGACGCTGATGTCCTCTTATAACCGTCTCAACGGCATTCAGACATCCCAACATCACCAGTTGCTGACCGAGATATTGCGGGACGAATGGCAGTATGACGGCGTGGTGATGTCAGATTGGTACGGTATTAAGCATCGCCCGGCATCGCTGCTGGCCGGCAACGATCTGGCGATGCCGGAAACGCGGCGCGACAAGCGCTCGCTGCTGGCGGCGATTAATGCCGGTGACGTACCGCAAGCCGTGGTCGATCGCTCCTGCCTGCGCATGCTGGCATTGATTGACAAGGTGCAGCGGCATCGCAAACCGGGGTTCAAGGCCGATTTTACTGCGCACCATGCCCTGGCTCAACAGATAGCCCAGGAGTCTGTCGTGCTGTTGAAAAACGAGGCGGATATTTTGCCGCTGACGCTCGACAAGGTGAAGCGCATCGCGATTTTGGGCAAGCCGGCCCATGAACCGGTGATCCAGGGATCCGGTTGCGCGACCACCGTACCCTATATGCTGGATCGGCCGCTGGACGAGATCCTGGACGTTGCCGGCAATGATTTTCACATCGACTATGCCATTGGCGCACCCGATGACGACGCGGACAACGCCGCCGCGCTGGCTCAGGCGGTTGCGGTGGCGCGCCAGTCAGACGTGGCGGTGGTGTTTGCCAGCACCGCCATCGGCGAGGACGGCGAAAACGGTGACCGCAGTAATCTTGATATTATCGCCAGCCATGAGGCGTTGATTCGCGCCGTTGCGGCGGTGCAACCCAATCTGATCGTGGTGCTGGCGAACAGCGACGCGGTGGTAATGCCCTGGCTGAATCACTGCAAGGGCGTGCTGGAAACCTTCTTCGCCGGCCAGGGAATGGGGCGTGCAGTGGCCAATATTCTGTTTGGCCATGCCAACCCATGCGGCAAGCTGACGGTGACGGTACCTAATACGTTGGAGGAGACCCCCGCCTGGCTGCATTATCCGGGCGAAGATTTAAAACATGCTTATGCCGAAGGGATTTATGTGGGTTATCGTTACTATGACAAGCGCAAGATGACGCCGCTGTTCCCGTTCGGGTTTGGCTTGAGCTATACGCGTTTTGCCTATGACAACTTGCGCCTTTCCACGCCAACGCTGAGTGAGGGGGAAACGCTGACTGTGAGCGTGGATATCACCAATATTGGCCAACGTGCCGGCAAGGAAATCGTTCAGCTGTATATCAGCGCGCCGCAACAGGCGTTGCCGCGAGAGCCGAGGGCGTTAGCGGCCTTTGCCAAGGTTGCCCTTGAACCGGGAGAAACGCGCAGCGTGAGCATGAACATTCAGGCGCAGGATTTGGCCTGCTATCATCCTACGCTGCAACGCTGGGTCATGTCGTCAGGGGATTATGGCCTGCATATAGCCAGATCGTCGCGTGACATTGCCTTGCAGGCGGTGGTGAGCCTGCAGGCGGCACCGTGGTATTTACCGTTAAAACCGGATAACTCCTTGCAACAGCTATTGCAGCAACCGGCAGCCTTTCGTCGGGTTACCGCATTGGTGGCGCAAAAAAGCGGTCAACCGGAGGGGGTTGTCGGTGACAGGCTCGCATCGATAGCGCCTGAACTGTTTTGCGGCATGTTCATTGGCCTGACCGAGTTTCTGGCCGTGGACATCAGTATTGACGAGCTCGAGGCGGCGTTGCAAGGCAGCGTCGATTAACTTTTCTGGCCGGCAGGGCAGCCCTGCCGGGAACCGGGGGAGCACATGTTTCCATTCGCAGTAGTCTATCGCGCTGGGCAGAGCGCAGGCAGCCATCGTTCGGGGGGCGTGCATGAAGGGTCAGGGTACGAGCTGATTTCCTTTGATGCCGAAAAATACAATCTGTTTGCTGCCGAGGTGCGCTACTGTGAACCCCATTGGCATAGCGCGCCGGAGCTGATCTGCGTGTTGACCGGCAGTTTCACTCTCAATGTTTGTCAGCGCAGCCATCAGGTGGCCGCCGGCGGCATGGTATATATCAATCCCGATGAGATACATGCGTTGGAGGCCACGGCAGCCAACAGCCGCTTACTGACCATCCAGTTTTCCCCCCGCCTGTTTGATGACGCTAACCCGGCGCCGCATATCGATTACTGCCGTGCGTCCTGGGCCGAGCAACGGCCGCAGGATCGGGCATTGCGGGACGCCGTACTGCTGATTACCCAGCGGCAGATGGCGCAGGCTTCGTCCTTTGCCAAACTGGCTGCGATCTATACGTTATTGAGTGCGCTTGAATATGCCGAGCAGCCCGGCGCGGGCGTGCCGTCCGAGGGATACAGCAAACGCGACGGTCAACTGGTTAAGCAGAGCATGCATTATATTGCGGAGCACTTAACCCGCGAGCTGAATTTGTCGAAGATGGCGGACATGGCGGGTATGAGTTACTTCCATTTCTCCCGCATGTTCAAGAAAGTCAGCGGATACAATTTCAAAGAATATCTGATGATCCTGCGTACCAATAAAGCAAAATCACTGTTAAAAAATACCCAAATCCCGATTACCGAAATCAGCCACCTCTGCGGTTTTAAAGAACATAAGCATTTGAATGCCTGCTTTAACAAATACTGTTCGGTGACCCCCAGCGAGTTTCGTAAAAGAATGCTGGCCGGGCTGAATCAGCCCGACGCGGATTTGGCGGTAATGACCGATTTTCGCTGTTTGCCGCTCAGTGCCCAAGTCATCCAATGGTTGTCTGCACCCGCCTGAATGCCGGCTCATCACATGGCGATGCTGCCGTCCAGTTGCTGGCCGGCAGCCGTTTTTTCCGCCAGATAACGCGCCGGTGGCTTGCCGACGGCTTTCCTGAACATCGTCACAAAACCGCTGGCGCTTTCATAACCGAGATCCAGCGCCACGGTCTGTACGCTTTCGCCCTGCGTCAGGCGTTGCAGCGCCAACATGACGTGCAATTGGCGTCGCCACTGACCAAAACTCATCCCCAGTTGCTGTTGTAGCGTGCGACTCAGCGAACGTTCGCTCATGCCGATGCGCTGCGCCCATTGCCCGATGGTGGATTTATCCGCCGGGTCGGCCAACAGTCGCTCCATCAGTTGCCGAATGCGCACGTCGTGCGACACCGGCAGATGCAGGTTTTCTACCGGCGCGGCCGCCAACTGATCCAGCAGCACCGCAATCAGGCGGCCTTCGCTACCCTGTTGGTCGTACAACGGGTCAAAACGGCTGGCCTGCAGCAAGAGCTCGCGCAGCAACGGTGAAATCGCCAGAGTACAGCAGTTTTCCGGCAGGCCGACGAAGGTCGAGGTATCGACAAACAGACAGTAGCACTCGGTTGATCCGGTGCCCTGCGCATTATGCAAAGTGTTGCTGGGCATCCATAAGGCACACTGCGGTGGTACCAGCCACAGGCCGCTTTCCGCCTCGCAGCGGATCATGCCGCGTGCGGTGTAGATCAGTTGTGCTTTCTGGTGACGATGGGGCTCAACCTCCCAATCCTCGGTAATGCTGGTGCCCTGTACGGCAAAAATGGCGCGTGGCACCTTATCAATATCAAAACGCGGTTTGGTGGCAACGAAACTCATGAGAATAGTTCTCATTTTGGCGTGAATGAAAAATATTATGTCCTGATTGTGCAATGTGGTCTAGTGCGGTCGTCGATAAAGTAAGCGGCATGCCGTCAGTCTGCTATGGAGTCAACGTAATGTCATTAGATACCGCTAGTTTCCCTTGGGTGTGGATGCGCCAACCGGCGGGGCAGCCTCGCGACGTTGCCGGTGAGTTTGCCGAGTTTGACGCATTGCTGGCCAGACAGCAGCCGTTTGTACTGTTGTGCGAATCACCGATGACCGATGAACAACAGCACGATCGCGATCGGCGCACGCAGGTGGCGTTGTGGAAACGCGACCGCCGTGATGCGCTGAAAAAATATGTCAAAGGTATGGTGATGATTGAGCCAGACGCGGAGCGCCGTGCCGCTGCCGAGCCGTTTGCCGACTTTGCCAGCCGATTCTGGGGTTACCCGGTCGAGGTGGTGGCCGATGAAACACAGGCGCGGCAACGGGCGCAAAATCTGTTGAGTCTATAAGGGGGCTGCAATGCATCAGTTGGACGTGATTAACCAATTACTGGCCTGGATCGAGCAGAATCTGGATCAGCCGCTGACGCTGGATGATATCGCTGCCAGGTCAGGCTATTCGAAGTGGCATTTGCAACGGATGTTCAAGCAGCAGACCGGCCACGTGCTGGGAACCTACGCTCGGCGTAGAAGGCTGACCGCCGCCGCGCGCGAGTTGCGCCTGATGTGCACCAGCGTGGCGATCGTCGCCGATAAATATCAGTTTGATTCGCAGCAGACGTTTACTCGTGGTTTTAAAAAGCAGTTTGGTCTGCCGCCTGCGGCCTACCGCCGCTGTACCGACTGGTCGAGCTACGGTATGCAGCCGCCGCTGCGCATCGCCGCCCAGCCGTTGCCGGCGGCCGACTTTGTCGAACTGCCGGCGATGCAGTTGGTCGGGCGCACTCAGCGCCGCACGATGACGCTGCACGAACTGGGGCGCATGAAGAAAGAGCTGCGCCATACCGCCTGGAGCACGCTGTTACAGCCCAATGCACAGCCTCCGTCGGTGGCCTACGGCCTGACCAGTCTGGAGGTCGATGGTCGGCAGCGCGATCGGCAGCGCATGGTGTACACCGCCGCGCTGGTGGATGAGCGAACGGTGGGGGAGGTGGTGCAGATTGAGCCGGGGGAGTATGCCAGTTTCGTTTACCATGGCCAGGCTGAGGAGTTGCAGAACTTTATTGCGCGGATTTACGACACCGCGATGCCGGAACTGGACGTGGTGCGCCGACCAGGGCGTGATATCGAACGGTTTTACCCGGCGCAAAGCGGATTTTACCACCAGGCGACCAGCGCTATCCGTTGCGAATACCTGATCCCCATCCGTCGGCTGTCGGCAGACAAATCGGCGCGCTAAGCGCCGTTTGACAATAAAATTCATCTTCTGTGGTTAGTGCGTTACAAAAAAGTGCGTTCTGCAACCGGGAATGTTTCACACTTTTGCCGAAGTGCACATATAATGCGCATCCGGTCTTTTTGACCTGGATAATACCTATGCCAGTGCGGCCCACACACCAACACGAAGATGAAAATGAGCATTCGCGCGTTATTAACCCTGTTTACGGCACTGGTTGCGTTCAGCCAGGCAGCCTTCGCCGTTGTATACCCACTGCCTGCCAAGGATAGCCGCCTGGTGGGGCAAAATATTCAAATCCAGGTTCCAGCCGACAGCAAGCTGCCGCTGGAAAGCTTTGCCGCTCAGTACCAGATGGGCCTGAGCAATATGCTGGAAGCCAACCCGGGGGTGGATCCATTCCTGCCAACGCCGGGCAGTACCCTGACCATTCCACAGCAGTTGATCCTGCCAGACGCGCCGCGTCAGGGCATCATCATCAACAGTGCCGAAATGCGTCTGTACTACTACCCGAAGGGCAGCAACACCGTGGTGGTTTTGCCAATCGGCATCGGCCAGTTGGGCAAGGACACGCCGCTGAACTGGGTAACCAGCGTACAGCGCAAGAAGGACGGCCCGACCTGGACGCCGACCGCCAAAATGCGTGAAGAATATGCCGCAGACGGCGAAATCCTGCCGGCGGTATTCCCGGCCGGTCCGGACAACCCGATGGGTCTGTACGCGTTGTACGTAGGGCGTCTGTATGCCATTCACGGTACCAATGCCAACTTCGGCATCGGCCTGCGCGTGAGCCACGGCTGTGTGCGTTTGCGTGCCGATGATATCAAATACCTGTTCGACAGCGTGCCGGTCGGCACCCGCGTACAGTTTATCAACGAGCCGGTGAAAGCCTCGGTGGAGCCAGACGGTTCCCGTTATCTGGAAGTGCACAACCCGCTTTCTGCCAATGAAGAAGAGCTGAAGTCGAAAGATCCGGTGCCGGTAACCATCACCCCAGCGGTCGGCAAAGTGCTGATGGATGCGGGTATCAACCAGAGCGAAGTGGATGCGGCAATCAAGGCGCGTTCCGGTATGCCGGTTAAAGTGAACTGATAGCGGTTATTACGCGGTGAAAAGACGCCTGCGGGCGTCTCAGACTGCTGATACAGTCAGATATCAGGGCGAGCGTGCCGTTGGGGTCGTAGCGGCATGAGCCGCCGGAGCGCCCCTAGGTGCGCTTGGCCCTGCTATCTCGGGCCAATAGGCTACGTTGTCATTAACTTTAGACGCCTGCGGGCGTCTTTTTTATGGCTACAGGCTGTCATTATTCTCACATTACATGGTCGTCATGCGGTTGCCTTGGCGCTTTTTTTGCCGCGAAATTTTCCTCCTCCCTGTGCGTCCACGCTTTGCTCGCCTTTCATACCGCCCTTTGAATTGAAAAAATCTTCTCAAAATAACGTGATTGTGAAAATAACATCACATAAACGTAACAAAAGATAAACATACCCTCACTATATTGGCTGCTTTGCTTTTGGGAGGGTATGCCATGCGTAACTGGAACGAACCAAAGAAAAATAAAGCGCACATCGAACTGATCCCGATGATCGACGTGATGATGTTTTTGCTGGTGTTTTTCGTCTTGATCAGCCTGAACGTGATCCCGGCGCTGGGATTGAAGACCCAATTGCCCAGCGCCGGCAGTGCGCAGCAGTTGAAGCCGCAGAAAAAGGCCATCATCACCCTGGGCGCCGACGAGCAGTTGCAGCTCGATGGCCAGCCGGTTGCGCTGGACGCCCTGGTTAGCACGCTAAAGCAACAGCAGCAGGGCGATCAACCTACCACCATTATCGTCAACAGCGATAAGGGCGTTGCGGTGGAACGGCTGGTGGCCGTGATGGACAGCCTGCGCCAGGGCGGTTTCTTCTCTGTCTCTATCGCCACCCGGAAGCTGTGACATGTATCTGCTCTATCGCTCACGTCATCTTTTCAGCTGGTTGCCGGCGCTGATCGTCGCCGGTTGCCTGCTGTTCGCCAGCCAGCAGGCCACGCTGAAGATCCAGCCGCGCTACGACGACACCACCATGGCGCTGGCACTGGTGGAAACGCCGGTGGAACCCCCAATGCCCGAGGCGCCGTCGCAGCCAGAACCGCCGCCGGAGCCGATGGCCGAACCGCTGCTGCCAGCGCCGGAACCGATCGTTGAGGCGACGCCCAAACCGCAGCCCAAACCCAAACCGAAGCCGAAACCTACACCCAGGCCGCAACCGAAACCGGTGAAGGAAAAAACCAGGGCGGTGAACCCGCCACCACCGACAGCCAGCGCAACTCAGGCGTTGTCCAGCAGACCGCAACCGTCAAAACCGGCCGCCGCGCCAGCACGTCCGGCAACGCCGACGGTCAATGCCCAGGCGCTGGAGAATGGCTACCTGCTTGCGCTGCGCCGCGAACTGGAACAGCGCAAGCGCTACCCGACCGGGCGTCAGGCGTCGTTGGAGCGGCCGCAGGGCAATGTGGAAGTCTGGCTGGAGGTGGATCGCAGCGGTCGGGTCGTGGCCTCGGGTATCGCCAGCAAGGCCGGCAGCATGCTGCTCAACCGCGCGGCGGCCAGCAGTCTGCAGAGCATCAGCCAGGTAAAGCCATTCCCCAGTGAGGCTTTTGCCGGGCAAGCAAAAAAACGTTTCACAGCCACGTTTAATTATCGGGCGCCATAAAGCCTGAAATAACCATTGTTCGCTATGGGATGAAAATAATGAAATCGTTCAAACGTTCTGGGATTTACCTGGCGGTGATGTCGGCGCTGTTGCCAGGGGCGCTAATGGCGGAGGAGGGTACCGACGTCGGTACCATCAGCGTTCAGGGGCAGCCGCTGGGCGGGGGCATGATGGTGCAGGATGACAGTGCCAAGGCGCGATCCACCGTGACCAAGGAAGCGCTGGATAAAATGCCGTCCGCCGGCAACGCCATCGATAAATTGAAATACACGCCGGGACTGAACATTAACAGCAACGACGCCAGCGGCCTGAGCGGTGTTGATTACACCATGCGCGGCATGACGTCAGACCAAATCGGCCTGTCGATGGACGGCATTCCGATTAACGACTCCGGCAACTACGCGGTCTACCCGAACCTGCTCGGCGACGCGGAAAACCTGCAGGAAATTTTCGTCACCCAGGGCTCCTCCGAGGTCGACGGTCCGCACATCGGTTCCAGCGGCGGCAATATCGGGCTGGTGACGCGCCGACCGGCCAAGGACTTTGGCGGTTTCGTCAAACAGACGCTCGGCAGCAATAACCTTAGCAAGACCTTCGCCCGTTTGGAAACCGGCGAGTATAACGGTTTCAGCAACTGGATCTCCTATTCGCACACCGAAGCCAAAAAGTGGCGCGGCGAAGGGCGTGAATATTCCGACAAGTTTGAAATGAACTCGCTGTACGAAGACGGCAACGGCAACAGCAGTAACCTGGTGATGAAGTACAACCGGCAGGAAAACGCCAACTACAACACCCTGAGCAAAGCGCAGTTCGAACAGGACGGCCGCTACACCGATTACGCCACTACGCCGGAGTACAACAGCAAAGGACAGTTGAACAAGTACTACAAGATCGACCGCAACCCGTTCGAAAACTTCACCCTGTCGTTTACCCAGAAGCTGCAACTGCGCGACAACCTGTCGTTGACGCTGCAACCGTACTATTACTGGGGCAACGGCGGCAGCTTCACCGGCCAGACCGCCTCGGTACTGTCCAGCACCTCGGACCGCGCCGGACAGTATGACCTGAGCAATCTCGGTTCCAATACCTACTATCGCCCGTCGTGGACACAGACCTGGCGGCCGGGCATTACCACCAAGCTGAAGTGGGATATCAACGAACAGCACAGTCTCGACGTGGGCTACTGGTATGAGCGAGCGCGTCAGTTGCAAACGCAGCCGTTCATCAGCATCAACGGCGACGGCAATCCGGCGCAGATCTGGGGTAAACCGGGCGGCAGCGATCAGGTCCAGGACGCCAACGGCAACACCGTACAGGGGCGCAATCAGTACACCGTGACGCCGGCGCAGAAAGTCTGGCTGCAGGATACCTGGTTCTTCTCGCCGGAATGGACCTTTGTCGGCGGGCTGGCGTACCAGTATGTGGAGCGTAAGGGGGAAAACCGTGGCAGCCTGTACAACGTGCCGGAAAACCGCAAGGCCACTTACCACGAGTTACTGCCGAACTTCAGCGCCAGCTACAGGCTCAACCAGGAAAACCAGCTGTTCTACAACCTGACGCGCAATATGCGCACGCCGCCGAACTACGTGCTGTACAACGTGGGCGATTCGATCAATACCAAACCGGAGCTCAGTTGGAACCACGAGCTGGGCTGGCGTTTCCAGCAGGAGGACATGCTGTTGAGCGCCACGCTGTTCTACCTGCGTTATAGCGATCGGCAGATTTCCACCACCAATGCCGACGGTGATTACGAAATGATGAACATCGGCAACGTGGAGAACAAGGGGCTGGAGTTGGAATGGAGCGGTCAGTTGCCGCATAACTTCAACTATTACGCCTCCTATACCTACACCCAGGCCAAGCAGCAGAACAACATCGTCAGCAACGGCGGCCATGAATTGCCGACCTCTGGCAAGGACGTGCCCAACGTGCCAAGAAATCTGCTCAACCTGACGCTGGGCTACGACGACGGTTTGTACTACGGCAGCGTCAGCAGCAAATATGTCAGCTCGTTCTATGGCGATCTGACCAACGACGAAAAAATCGGTGGGCGCACGGTGGTCGATCTGGCGGCCGGGGTGTATCTGCCGGTGGACAAGAAAATCGTCAAGAGTGCGGCATTGCGTTTTGGCGTCAGCAACCTGTTTGACAAGGAATACCTGACCTCGGTGCGTAGCACCACGTTCAATGCGGCGCCGTATGACGGCGTCAAAGCCAGCACGCCGTATTACAACGTCGGCGAAGAGCGCACCTTTAGCGTGTCGCTGGAAGCCACATTTTAATTGATTGAAGGGGGCGTTATGAATGCCAATCTATTGCACGACATTATCTTTTACGTGATGTACGCCGCGCTGGTGATTGCGCTGGTGATTATTATCGAACGCGCGCTGTATTTTGCCTATACCCAACGGCAGGCGCGTCGGCTGGAACAGGCGCTGACGCCGCAGGTGCGCCGCGCCGACGATCTGCCGCAGGCGTTAATCCAGCGTAACAGCCTGCCGCTGGCGGTGATCCTGCCGGTGCTGGAACAGAAACATCAGGCCGACGATCGTGAAACGCTGGGGGATGTGATCGACGCGCAGTATCTGTTGAGCAAACCGCCGATGAGTCGCGGGCTATGGCTGCTGGAAACCATCGTTACCGCTGCACCGCTGCTCGGGCTGCTCGGCACGGTGATGGGCATCATCGAAACCTTCAAGGCGCTGGCGGCGTCCGGGGTGTCTGAACCGAGTCTGGTGTCGGCCGGCATGGGCACCGCGCTGTACGCCACCGGCCTTGGCATCGCCATCGCGCTGCTGTGTCTGGTGGGCAATAATTACCTGCAAAGCCGTATGGAGCGGATTAACGAGCTGCTGAAGGTGCTGCTGATCCGTGCCGGTACGCCGGCCAGCCGCCCGGAACATGACCAGGCCGACCGTTGGGTTGACAGCGGGGAGCAACGTTATGCCTAATGGCCGTCAACCACGGCGGCCATCAGGCCGCCTATACACGGCATTATGGGGGAGCTGCCTGTTGATGTTGAGCCACGCCGCTGCGGCGCGTTTTGAAATCCCCGGCTATGAACTGGTGTATACCGCACCGGTGGAGACCCGCCTGCATAACGACGATCTGCGCGACACCGCCGAGGTCTGGCAACAGATGTTTGCGGCGGCCAGGCAGCGTATCGACATCGCCCAGTTTTACGTTGCCAATCAGCCCGGCGGGCAGTTGGACGGCGTCTTGGCGCAGTTGAAGGCGGCCGGCGAGCGCGGGGTGAAGATCCGTTTTCTGCTGGAGCAGAAGGGGATCCGCAACTCGACGCCGGCCACGCTGGAACAGCTAAAGGCGATCCCTAACCTTGAGTTGCGCATTATCCCGTATCAGCAGTTGAGCGGTGGCATTCTGCACGCCAAATACCTGCTGGTGGACGGCGAACAGGCGTTTGTCGGCAGCCAGAATTTTGACTGGCGAGCGCTGCAACATATTCAGGAAACCGGCTTGCGCATCAGCGACGGCAAGGTAGTGGGCCAGGTGCAGGCGATTTTTGAGCAGGACTGGCAGGCACAGGCCCGGTTGGTGGCCGGCAAGCCGGTGCCGGCGCTGGCTTATCAGCCGCCGTCAGAGCCGCAGCCCAGCGGCAATTATCTGGTTGCCAGTCCGCGGGCTTACGATCCGCCCGGGGTTATCGATTCGCAAGACGAACTGCCGCGCTTGCTGGCGGCGGCCAAGCGGCAGGTGCGGGTGCAGGTGATGGATTATGCGCCGTTGTCTTATGGCCCGCAACGCAGCCGGCCCTACTACGCGGTGATCGACAACGCGTTGCGCAGTACGGCAGCGCGCGGCGTGCAGATCGAACTGATGGTCGCCAACTGGAACACCGACAAGCCCGATATCGACTACCTGAAAAGCCTGGCGCTATTGCCTAATGTGCAGATCAAGGTGGTGACCATCCCCGAGGCGCAAAGCGGTTTTATCCCGTATGCGCGGGTGATCCACAGCAAAATCATGACCATTGACGGCGAGCGGGCGTGGATCGGCACCAGCAACTGGACCGGCGGCTATCTGGATAATTCACGCAATCTGGAACTGGTGCTGAACAACGCCGCCATGACGCAGCGGGTCGATCGGCTGTTCAGCCAGCTGTGGGACAGCGACTATGCCGCCGCGCTGCGCGTCGACTATGACTACCCACCACCAAAGCCGGGGGGTGATTAACGGTTATGCTGTGAATTATCCATTACCGTTTTTAATCGACACTGTTGTTTTGAAAATGTGAATCCACCGGTTTCTGTCGATTGAACGACAGAAACCGTGTCTTTATCCAATCGTAACAGTTTGGCATTCCAGGGCAGATTTTGACAATCGACATTATCGTGGTAATGCATTTCAATCAGTGCAGAAATAATAGTCTTGTTGAGTCTGCTTTCGGAGGTTGTCGATAAGGTATTGGCAATATGGCCAAAGGTAGTGATTAAGGCTAATGGTGCGAAGATACGTAACAGAAACAGAAGATCTCTGAAGTGAAATGGCGTCGTGTCGGGAAGCTCTTTTTTACCGGTGCGTAGGCGATAAGAAAAACGCGCTAATTTTTCGGGAAAAAAAGAGCTTAAAACTGGTGAAAAAGACATCGGTAACATGATGAAAAACCATTCAACCACTACCATCGACATCAATAAAAAACCGATGAAATAGCCATAGACTACGGGCGTATAGAGGGTGGCGGCAAGATTAACGAATTCAGGGAAGTGCTTTACCTCGACCTGGGTCATTTGATAGAGCGATTGTTTTATCCCCGCGAGCGCGATAAAAAAGGCAACGGAACCGATACCGGCAAATAGCAGCTTGCCGATGACGCGTGCCCAGGCTTTCTTTATCAGCCAGCTTATCTTGCCTTTAATATCGAAGAAGGCCGCACATGATAGCGTGATGGCCAATAGTGAGATAAGTGCCTTTGCCACGGATAGGTTCTGCTGGAAAAACAGAACGACGAAAATAATTGGGACAATCAGTAGAGATAATAGAAAGAATAACTCGGTTGTGGGGGATATGGCATAAAATTTACGCGTATTCACCACCACACGCCAGCCACGGATGATTATTTTCTTCCTTACCATCGGGAAAATGACAAAAATTCTTTTTACCGTTGCGTATATTAGTTTTAATAATAGCAACCCCATTAAGAAATATATCAGTACCGCTGCCGTTTTGGGTGAGATTATTGCGATGGCGATAAACATGACAGCAACAGCAACGCTAATTCTTTGAAGGGTTAGTGAGGTGAGAAATAGGCTTAAACGGTTCATCATCCAGTCCCTTGAAGTTGTCGTCAATGGCTCCCTTGGGAGCTATTTGCATAGCTCCCTCGATAAGTTACTGGTCTTTCTTTTTCTTGCCGAACATCTTCATCAGTGCGCCGACAATCAGGCCCACCGCGATGCCGGCGAGGATCCAATCGATGAAACTCATGTCTTTCCTCCCGCTAGTGGCTTGATTATATGATCATTCAATGCGGAATGCCTGTTCGATCATCGCGCGGCGTTGAGCGGCGGAATAATCAACCAGCGAATTCTTGCTGTTGGACTTGTCGAGGACAATCAGCAGCTCATCCTCGCTCAACGGCAGATCGTTTTGCCAGAACGGCGCGATGGCGTGCTCGGTAATCAGCTGGTGCAGGTACTGTTCCGGGCGCTGGGCGTGTTGCGGGAACAACCGCGCCGCCAGCTGTGTCATGCGCGCGCGCTGCTCGGGCTGCGCGCTGTCCGCCAGCAACGACAGAAACGGCAGCAGCAGTCGGCCACACAGCTGACCATGGTGGTAGTCGCGCAGCGCGCCGATTTCCCCGGCAATACCGTGGATCACCCCCAGTCCCGCCATGCTCAGCGTCAATCCACCCAGATACGAGGCGTGCATGACGGCTTCACGCGCCGCATCGCTACGGTTCAACGCCGGCCAGCCCTCAAGGAACAGACCGATGCCGGTCAATGACATTTCGCGCGACAGGCTGCTGGCTGTTTTGGACAGATAGGCTTCAAACAGGTGGGTGAAAGCATCAATGGCGCAGTAGGCCAGCACCCGATCCGGCGCGCCGGCCAGCAGTTGCGGATCGAGGATCGCCACCTGCGGCACAAAGTTGTTATGGCGCAGCGAGGCTTTCACCTTACTGAACTGGGTATCGGTGATCACGGCGTTTTGCGTCACCTCGCTGCCGGTGCCGGCGGTAGTGGGAATGGCAATCAGCGGCAATGTCGCGCCGCTGAGCGGGCTATCGCCGACCTTTTCCATATAACGCAACGTCGGCAGCGGGTGCTGCACCAGCGCGGAAAACGCCTTGGCGGCGTCCAGCACGCTGCCACCACCGATGGCGACCACCCGAGCGGCTTTGCCACGCCAGCGGGCCACCCAGCCATCGATGTCCTGCGGTGACGCCTCGTGACTGACGATTTCGGTTCCCACCAGCAGCGGCGCCAGTTCGGTGGCCAGTGCGGCATACACTTCGCCGTTGAGGAACGAGCGACAACTGAATAACAGGGTGGGCTGGGCATCTGCCTGGAGCAGCGGCAGCAGATGCCGGATACTGCCGTGGCCAAACCAGGTTTGCCGGTTGGCGATCATCAGGCTGCTGGACATGGGGGCTCCTTGTTGCGGAATTGTTATTTATTCAACATGATAACGTTTCTTGCGTTGCTTTTCGCCCGCTGGAACGCTTTTTGTCTGCATCTGGCTAACTGCGGCGCTTTGCCCGCGCGAGGCTTCTCTCTAGCGCGAATATCATCACAACTTTTCGCCTAATGCTGACAGCTGACGCTCAATAAATGTCGTTAGCCGTTTCAGCACCTGATCTTTATTGATTTCATTGAAGATCTCATGCTGGGCACCGGGGAAAATCGCCGTTTCAAGATGACTGCCTTGCAGGATGTCGATGCCGGTGCGAGTGTCTTCCAGCAGTACCAGCCTGTCGTTTTCGCCGTGCAGCCACAGCGTCGGCAGGTTGCCAAAGCTCGGCCCGGCGTTAATCCTGGCCAGCATAGTTTGCATGGCGCCCAGCGTTGCCCGCTTGAACGGGCCGTGCCACACCAGGGGATCGGCATTATAGGCCGCGCCCACCGCCGGATCGCGCGACAGCGTAGTCGTATCCAGCGGATCGTCGGGCAACGTGTCCAGATCGTACAGATCGGAAATGGCAGTTTTACGGCCGATCAACGGCCCGGAGAGTACCAACGCCTGTACCTTCTCGCCATAGCGTTGTACGTAGCGGCTGGCGATCAGGCCGCCCATAGAATGGCCAATCACCACCAGCGGCAGCGAGGGAAACCGTTGCTGAAAGCGTGTCGCGATCTGATGCAGATCGTCGACCAGCGTGTCAAAGTCCTCAATCAGTACCCGTTCACCCTGTGACAGCCCGTGGCCGAGATGGTCAGGGCCGAACACCCGTGCGCCAATGTCGTGCAGCGTACGTGCCACGTAGTGATAACGCCCCAGATGTTCGCCGTAACCGTGTACCAGCAGCGCCAGAAAACGTGGCTGCGGGTTGCCCCAGTCATGCAGCGCGATGTTGCCGTGGCATCCCTTGATAAAACTGACGTTATGTTCCGACATACTTTCCCCGTTCTGTTGGGGCACGACCGGCGCGCCCGTGGCTTCACAGAGCAATTATAGGCTGAACTGCCGAGCCAGTTGTCGAGAGTGGCACGCTGGAAAGGGGGCAGCCTGAAACGGTTCTGCCGGTCTGATCTACTGCTGCTTGCCGGGATGGGCGATCACGTTGGCCGGCAGGCTGTCACCGAGGGTGATCAGCTCGTCGAGCAACGCCATCAACTGCTGCATCTTTTCTGGCGAAAACGCCGCCTCTATCTCGTTGTAACCCTGCTCAACCTGCGAGCGCGCAACGTCGTACAGCGTCTGGCCCTGCTGAGTCAGCGAAACGTACAGCTTGCGCTGATCGTTGACCGGCTTTAGCCGGAAGATCAGCCCGTCGCGTTCCATGCGCGACAGAATGCCGGTCAGGCTGGGGCGCAGAATGCAGGTTTGCGCCGCCAACTCGTGAAATTCGATCGATCGCTGGTCCGCCAGCACGCGGATAATGCGCCATTGCTGTTCGGTAAGGTTATGGCGTTTCAATATCGGGCGGAAAAACCCCATGGCAGTTTCACGCGCCTGCAACAGGGCGATGGTCAAGGATTCATGCATAGCGATGGCCTGCTGTTAAAAGTGTTGCACCCGCGGACTGCGGCTGTTCGTTAATAACTTAATAGTAGCCAGGTTTATTGTGACGAAGAAAGCAAAAACACCATTTTCGGTGAAAAAAAATGCCGAATTACTGCAATTTACTGAAAAATATCAATAATATTTCAAATATGTAAATTTTTTGTTATCACGATCACAAATCAAATTTCCCGCATTGCACAAACCCTGAACAGCGGATAAAAGTATTCGTTAATATATTAATGAATGGCCGTTATCACGACCGACCACCAAGGAGTCTGCATGAAAGGAACCGTTTTTGCGGTTGCGCTCAATCACCGCAGCCAGCTCGATGCCTGGCATCAGGCGTTTCGCGAACCGCCGTATAAAACCCCGCCGAAAACGCCGGTGTGGTTTATCAAACCGCGCAACACCTTCCTCGCCAATGGCGGCGCCATCCCGTTGCCGCAGGGGGAAGCCGTTTACAGCGGCGCAACGTTGGCGATGGTGATCGGTGACGTGGCGCGTAAGGTGCCGGTGCAACAGGCGGCTGATTACATTGCCGGCTACGCGCTGGCCAACGACGTCAGCCTGGCGGAAGACAGCTTCTATCGCCCGGCGATCAAAGCCAAATGCCGCGACGGCTTTTGCCCGCTGGGGGATATTGGCCCGCTGGCGGCGCTTGATGATGTGCAGATTGTTACCGAAATCAACGGCGTGGAGCAGGACCGCTGGTCTAGCGCCGATTTGCTGCGTTCGCCTGCCGAGCTGCTCGCCGCCATCAGCGAGTTCATCACCTTGCAGCCTGGCGATGCGCTGCTGATCGGCACGCCGCAGCGGCGGGTTGAAATCAGGCCGGGTGACCAGCTAACGCTGCGCGCCGCCGGGCTGCCGCCGCTGACTAACCGTGTGGTGCAAGGAGGAAGCCAATCATGAGACACGCCCGTATTCGCCACCATGGCCAGACGCTGGAAGTAACCGTTGATCCGCAGCTGCGCGTAACGCTGCCGAACGGCCAGGTGCTGGAAGAGACCGAGGTTGAATGGTTGCCGCCGTCGCAGGGCACGGTGTTCGCGCTGGGGCTGAACTACGCCGATCACGCCAGCGAACTGGAGTTCAAGGCGCCGGAAGAACCGCTGGTGTTCCTCAAGGCACCGAACACGCTGATCGGCCACCGTCAGGTGTCGATGCGCCCGGCCGGGGTGGAGTACATGCACTATGAAGCCGAGCTGGTGGCGGTGATCGGCAAAACTGCCCGCAACGTCAGCCGTGAACGGGCGATGGAGTATGTTGCCGGCTACACCCTGTGCAACGACTACGCCATTCGCGACTATCTGGAAAACTACTACCGGCCGAACCTGCGGGTAAAAAGCCGCGACGGATTGACGCCGATTGGCCCGTATATCGTCGATCGGGACGATATTGACGATCCGCACAATTTACCGCTCAGCACCTATATCAACGGCGAGCTGCGCCAGCGCGGTACCACCGCCGACATGATTTTCGACATTCCTTTCCTTATCAGCTACCTGAGCGCATTTATGACGCTGCAACCGGGTGACATGATCGCCACCGGCACGCCAAAGGGGCTGGCCGACGTGCAGCCGGGGGACGAAGTGGTGGTGGAGATAGAAGGCATTGGCCGTTTGGTCAACCACATCATCAGTGAAAGAAATTATCAGGAGAGCCTGCGATGAAAACCATCAACCATTGGATTAACGGCAAGAACGTTGCCAGCAAAGAGTACTTCACCACCAGCAATCCGGCCAACGGCGAGGTGCTGGCGGAGGTTGCTTCCGGTGGACAGGCGGAAATCGAACTGGCGGTGGCCGCCGCCAAACAGGCGTTCCCGAAATGGGCCAATACGCCGATGAAGGAACGTGCGCGCCTGATGCGGCGCCTGGGCGAGCTGATTGACCAGAACGTGCCGCAGATTGCCGAAATGGAAACTGCCGACACCGGTCTGCCGATCCATCAGACCAGGAACGTGCTGATCCCACGAGCTTCGCACAACTTTGAATTCTTTGCCGAAATTTGTCAGCAGATGAATGGTCGCACCTACCCGGTGGACGACAAGATGCTCAACTATACGCTGGTGCAGCCGGTCGGCGTCTGCGCGCTGGTGTCGCCGTGGAACGTGCCCTTTATGACCGCCACCTGGAAAACTGCGCCGTGCCTGGCGCTGGGCAATACCGCGGTGCTGAAGATGTCCGAGCTGTCGCCGCTGAGCGCCGATCGTCTGGGTGAACTGGCGCTGGAAGCCGGTATCCCGGCCGGGGTGTTGAACGTGGTGCAGGGCTACGGCGCCAGCGCCGGCGATGCGCTGGTACGCCATGCCGACGTGCGCGCGGTGTCCTTTACCGGCGGTACCGCCACCGGTCGCCGCATTATGCAAAATGCCGGCCTGAAAAAGTATTCGATGGAACTGGGCGGCAAGTCGCCGGTGCTGGTGTTCGAGGATGCCGACATTGAGCGCGCATTGGACGCCGCGCTGTTCACCATTTTCTCGATCAATGGTGAACGCTGCACCGCCGGGTCGCGCATTTTCATTCAGGAGAGTATTTATCCGCAGTTCGTCAAGCGTTTCGCCGAGCGCGCCAATCGCCTGCGGGTTGGCGATCCGACCGATCCGCACACGCAGGTGGGCGCATTGATCAGCCAGCAGCACTGGGAAAAGGTCTCCGGCTATATCCGTCTGGGCGTGGAAGAGGGGGCCACCCTGCTGGCCGGCGGCGCGGAAAAACCGCAGGGGCTGGAGCACGGCAACTTCCTGCGGCCGACGGTGCTGGCAGACGTCGATAACCGCATGCGCGTGGCGCAGGAGGAGATCTTCGGCCCGGTGGCCTGCCTGCTGCCGTTCAAGAGCGAAGAGGACGGGCTGCGCATGGCCAACGACGTTGAGTACGGTCTGGCGTCCTATATCTGGACCCAGGACGTGAGCAAGGTGATGCGTCTGGCGCGCAGCATCGAAGCCGGCATGGTGTTCGTCAATACCCAGAACGTGCGCGATCTGCGCCAGCCGTTTGGCGGGGTGAAAGCTTCTGGCACCGGGCGCGAAGGCGGCGAGTACAGCTTTGAGGTGTTTGCCGAAATGAAGAACGTCTGTATTTCCATGGGGGATCACCCGATCCCGCGCTGGGGCGTATAACCGAGTGTTTTTATATTAAAAACAAAATACACCCCGGGGTTGTCGGATTGCGGACAGGTGGCGATGCGAAAGATGCGGGGGGAGGAGGAGATATGGGTAAGTTAGCGTTGGCAGCAAAGATTACACACGTCCCATCGATGTACCTGTCCGAACTGCCGGGCAAAAACCACGGTTGCCGCCAGGCGGCGATCGACGGCCATCGGGAAATCAGCGCCCGCTGCCGTGAAATGGGCGTCGACACCATTATCGTGTTCGATACGCACTGGCTGGTGAACAGCGCCTATCACATCAATTGCAGCGCGCATTTTCAGGGCGTTTACACCAGCAACGAACTGCCGCACTTCATTCGCGACATGCGCTATGAATACGACGGCAATCCGCAGCTCGGTCAGCTGATCGCCGACGAAGCCTGCAAGCTCGGGGTACGCGCCAAGGCGCATGATATCCCGAGCCTGAAGCTGGAGTACGGCACGCTGGTGCCGATGCGTTATATGAACGCCGATCGGCACTTCAAGGTGGTGTCGATCTCCGCCTTCTGTACGGTGCATGACTTTGCCGACAGCCGCCGTCTCGGCGAAGCGATCAAAAGCGCGATTGAACAATACGATGGCACCGTAGCGGTGTTGGCCAGCGGCTCGCTGTCGCATCGTTTTATCGACGATCAGCGTGCCGAGCAGGGTATGAACAGCTACACCCGTCAGTTCGATCAGCAAATGGACCAACGGGTGGTGAAACTGTGGGAAGAAGGGCGCTTTCGCGAGTTTTGCGAAATGCTGCCCGAATACGCCGACTACTGCTATGGCGAAGGCAATATGCACGACACCGTGATGTTGTTGGGTCTGCTTGGCTGGGACAACTATGACGGCAAGGTGGAGTTTATCACCCCGCTGTTCGCCAGTTCCGGCACCGGACAGGTCAACGCCGTTTTCCCTCTGCCCGCCGACGCCTGAGGTGCCGCATGCCACATTTTTACGCTGAATGTACCGACAATATTCGCGCAGAGGCTGATTTACCCGCGCTGTTCGCCAAGGTCAACCAGGCGTTGGCCGATACCGGCATTTTCCCGCTGGCCGGGGTGCGCAGCCGCGCCATCTGGCTGGATACCTGGCAGATGGCCGACGGTCGGCATGACTACGCCTTTGTACACATGACGTTGAAAATCGGCCACGGCCGTAGTCAGGACAGCCGACAGCAGGTGGGCGAGATGCTGTTCGCCCTGATCAAACAGCATTTCGCCGCGCTGATGGCCAGCCGCTATCTGGCGCTGTCTTTCACCATTGAAGAACTGGATCCGCTGCTGAATTACAAGCAGAACAACGTACACGCGCTATTTCGTAACGAGTGAGCAAGGGGCCGTAAATGCTGGATAAAGACGTTTTGAGCCATGCCGTACAACGCCTGCATCAGGCGGAACAAAATCGAGAGCAGATCCGCGCGCTGTCGCTGGATCACCCGGAGATGACGCTCGAGGACGCCTATGCCATTCAACGGCAATGGGTGGCGCTGAAGATAGCCGAAGGGCGGCAGTTGAAGGGGCACAAGATTGGCCTGACGTCACGTGCCATGCAGGTCAGTTCGCAAATCAGCGAGCCGGACTACGGCGCGTTGCTGGACGATATGTTCTTTAACGACGGCAGTGACATTCCCCTGGAGCGCTTTATCGTGCCGCGCGTCGAGGTGGAGCTGGCGTTCGTGCTGGCCAAACCGCTGCGCGGGCCGAACTGCACGCTGTTCGACGTCTACAACGCCACCGACTATGTCATCCCGGCGCTGGAGATCATTGATGCGCGCAGTCATAACGTCGATCCGCAAACCCAGCGGCCGCGCAAGGTGTTCGACACCATTTCCGACAACGCGGCCAACGCCGGCGTGGTGTTGGGGGGGCGACCGATCCGACCGGACGCGCTGGATCTGCGCTGGATATCGGCACTGCTGTATCGCAACGGGGTGATCGAGGAGTCCGGCGTGGCGGCGGCGGTGCTCAACCACCCGGCCAACGGCGTAGCCTGGCTGGCGAACAAACTGTTCCCGCATGACGTGGAACTGGAGGCTGGGCAGATCATCCTCGGCGGGTCGTTTACCCGGCCGGTAGCGGCGCGGCGCGGCGATACCTTCCACGTGGATTATGGCCAGATGGGTTGTATCAGCTGCCGCTTTGTCTAACGCCGGCAGTCAACAAGGAGAACATCATGTTAACCAATGCCTTCAAGCTGGCGATGCAGCAAAAACGCCCGCAGATCGGTCTGTGGCTAGGGCTGTGCAGCAGCTACAGCGCGGAACTGCTTGCCGGTGCCGGATTTGACTGGTTGCTGATCGACGGCGAACACGCGCCTAACAACGTGCAGACGGTGCTCGGCCAGTTGCAGGCGGTGGCGCCGTATCCGGTACAGCCGGTGGTGCGTCCGCCGTGGAACGATCCGGTGGTGATCAAGCAACTGCTGGACATTGGCGCCCAAACCCTGCTGATCCCGATGATCCAGAATGCCAAACAGGCGCGGGACGCAGTGCGTGCTACCCGCTACCCGCCGCAGGGCATACGGGGCGTCGGCAGCGCACTGGCGCGTGCGTCGCGCTGGAACCGGGTAGAGAACTACCTGCAGGCCGCCGACGCGCAGATGTGCGTGCTGGTGCAGATCGAAACCCGCGAAGCGGTGAATAATCTGGATGAAATCCTACAGGTGGACGGCGTGGACGGGGTATTTATCGGCCCGGCGGATCTCAGCGCCGATATGGGCTTTGCCGGCAATCCGCAGCATCCGCAGGTGCAGCGCACCATCGACGACGCCATTGCGCGCATTTGCGCCGCCGGCAAAGCACCGGGCATCCTGATGGCACAGCCCGATCTGGCGCAGCACTATTTGGAATCCGGCGCGCTGTTTGTCGCCGTTGGGGTCGATACCACCTTGCTGGCGCGCGCTGCCGAAGCATTGGCCGAACGTTTCAAGCCGGGTAACTCGCCGACGCAACCTTCCGGGGTCTACTGATATGAACCACGTCGATTCGATCGCGCCGGCCAACCCGGCGCAGCAACATAAAGCGTTAACCGCCGCCGAGCAATCGGTGATTAAAAAGTTGTTTCGGCGCCTGATCGTGTTTTTGTTTGTACTCTTTGTTTTCTCGTTCCTCGACCGCATCAACATCGGCTTTGCCGGTCTGACCATGGGCAAGGATCTTGGGCTTAGTTCGACCATGTTCGGCTTGGCGGCCACGCTGTTTTACGTGACCTATGTGATTTTCGGTATCCCCAGCAACATGATGCTGAGCATCGTTGGCGCGCGCCGCTGGATAGCCACCATCATGGTGCTATGGGGCATTGCCTCCACCTGCACGCTGTTCGCCACCGGGCCGACCAGTCTGTACGTGCTGCGCATGATCGTCGGCATCACCGAGGCCGGTTTCCTGCCGGGCATTCTGGTGTACCTCACTTACTGGTTCCCGGCGTTTTATCGCGCCCGCGCCAACGCGTTGTTCATGATCGCCATGCCGGTGACCATGGCGATCGGTTCGCTGGTTTCAGGCTACATCCTGGCGCTGGACGGTGTGCTGGATCTGAAAGGCTGGCAGTGGCTGTTCCTGCTGGAAGGCATCCCGTCGGTGATCCTCGGCGTGGCGGTGTGGTTCTACCTCGACGATACGCCGGCGAAGGCCAAATGGCTGACGGACGAGGAAAAAACCAGCCTGCAGGCGATGATGGCCGCCGATCGGCTGACGCTGGTGCAACCGGAAGGACCAAGCAGCCACCAGGCGTTGCAGCAGCGCAGCCTGTGGCGTGAAATCTTCACGCCGATCGTACTGACGTATACGCTGGCATATTTCTGCCTGACCAATACCCTCAGTGCGATCAATATCTGGACGCCGCAGATCCTGCAAAGCTTTAACCAGAGCAGCAGCAATATCACCATCGGCATTTTGGCGGCGATCCCGCAGATCTGCACCATCGCCGGCATGGTGTGGTGGAGCAAACGATCGGATCGATTGCAGGAGCGCAAGCACCATACCGCATTGCCGTATCTGTTTGCCGCCGCCGGCTGGCTGTTGGCGTCGGCCACCGATCACAGCCTGATCCAGCTGTTTGGCATCATCATGGCGTCGGTGGGGTCGTTTACCGCGATGGCGATCTTCTGGACCACGCCCGATCGGTCGATCAGCCTGGAAGCCCGTGCGATAGGGATCGCAGTGATCAATGCCACCGGCAATATCGGATCGGCGGTCAGCCCATTGTTGATCGGCTGGCTCAAGGATCTTACCGGCAGCTTCAATGCCGGGCTGTATTTCGTGGCGGCGCTGCTGGTGATCGGCGCGCTGTTGGTATGGCGGATCCCGATGAAGGCGTCACGCCCGCGTGCAACGCCATAGTCATCGCTAACCCAGAGGAGTCGACAGGTGCAGAAAAGTACCGGCTTTATCGCCAACATCGATATTTGCAAGGAGTACGATGCGCGCTACGCCGCGGATGAGGTGCATTACGAAACCTTTGCCGGGCTGGCGGCGTTTTTTGGCCGCGATATGCAGGTGCATTGGCACGACAGCTTTTTTCAGGTGCATTTTCTGGAAACCGGCAAAATCGAACTGCAACTGGACGATCAGCATTATTCAGTGCAGGCGCCGCTCTTCATCCTGACGCCACCGTCGGTACCGCACGCCTTTTTCACCGAACCGGACAGCGACGGACACGTGCTGACGGTGCGCCAGGAATTGATATGGCCATTGCTGGAGCGGCTGTATCCCGGCAGCAACCTGGCGCTGGATATGCCCGGCATTTGCCTGTCATTGGCCGGCGTGCCGCAAGAACTAACGGCGCTCAGCCATTACTGGGCGCTGATCCGTCGCGAATTTGCCGGCAACCTGGCCGCTCGCGAGCAAACGCTGGCATTGCTGGCGCAGGCGGTGTTCACGCTGTTGCTGCGCAATACCGATCTGGAGGATTCCGCCGCCACCGGCGTGCGGGGTGAGCTGAAAATATTCCAGCGCTTCAACAAAATGGTGGATGAGCGCTTCCGCGAACACTTGCCGGTGCCGGAATATGCACAGGCGCTGGGGGTGACGGAGTCGCGGCTCAACGATTTGTGTCGTCGATTTGCCAACCGCTCGCCCAAGCGGCTGATTTTTGACCGGATCTTGCGTGAAGCGAAGCGACTGCTGCTGTTCGGCGCCTGCACGGTGCATGAAACCGCTTACGATCTGGGATTCAAGGATCCGGCCTATTTCGCAAGATTTTTCAATCGGTTGGAAGGTTGTTCACCCTCGAGTTACCGTGCGCGTTAAACCCCGGCCGTCGCCTCCCGAGCGGCGGCCATAACGTACCTGTGTCACAGTTTGCCGCTCTGGCGGCCATCCTCAGCGAAAAGTACCGGCGATTGCCGCAAAAGTCTCTTCTCGAAACCGCGTTCGGCAGCTTCAATTAAGCAACCAAATAAAAACATTATTTTAACAATGACCGAGCCAACGGTCTTACACTGCCGATTACGAGGAAGACGCAATGAAACCAGAAGATTTCCGTGCCGATGCCAAGCGCCCGTTTACCGGTGCCGAATACCTGAAAAGCCTGCAAGATGGCCGCGAAATTTACATCTACGGCGAACGGGTAAAGGACGTTACCACGCACCCTGCCTTTCGCAACGCGGCGGCCTCCGTCGGCCAGCTGTATGATGCGCTGCACGCGCCGGCCAGCCACGACCGCCTGTGTTGGGGCACCGACACCGGCAACGGCGGCTATACCCATAAATTCTTCCGCTATGCCCGTAGCCCACAAGAGATGCGCCAACAGCGTGACGCCATTGCCGACTGGTCGCGCCAAAGCTACGGCTGGATGGGGCGCACGCCGGACTACAAAGCCGCCTTTGGCAGCGCATTAGGCGCAAATCCTGAATTTTATGGTCAGTTTGCCGACAATGCACGCCACTGGTACCAGCGTATTCAGGAAACAGGCCTGTACTTCAACCACGCCATCGTCAACCCGCCGATCGATCGTCATAAGCCGGTCAACGAGGTGAAGGACGTGTTCATCAAGGTGGAAAAAGAAACCGACGCCGGCATTGTGGTCAGCGGTGCCAAGGTGGTCGCAACCAACTCGGCGTTGACCCACTACAACTTTATTGGCTTCGGTTCGGCGCAGGTCATGGGCGATAACCCGGACTTCGCGCTGATGTTCGTCGCGCCGATGGATGCTGAAGGCGTCAAACTGATCTCGCGTGCGTCATACGAGCTGGTGGCCGGCGCCACCGGATCGCCGTTCGATTATCCGCTCAGCAGCCGCTTTGATGAAAACGATGCGATCCTGGTGATGGATCATGTGCTGATCCCGTGGGAAAACGTGCTGATCTACCGCGACTTCGATCGTTGCCGCCGCTGGAGCACCGAAGGCGGGTTTGCGCGCCTGTTCCCACTGCAGGCCTGCGTGCGACTGGCAGTGAAGATGGATTTTATCACCGCACTGCTGCAAAAAAGCCTCGGTTGCACCGGGGTGCTGGAGTTCCGTGGCGTACAGGCCGATCTGGGCGAAGTGGTGGCCTGGCGCAACCTGTTCTGGTCGCTGAGCGACGCGATGTGTGCCGAGGCCACCGAATGGAAAAATGGCGCCTATCTGCCGGATTCCGCCGCGCTGCAAACCTATCGCGTGATGGCGCCGATGGCCTACACCAAAGTGAAGCACATCATCGAGAAGAACGTTACCAGCGGGCTGATCTATCTGCCGTCCAGCGTGCGCGACATGGACAATCCGGCGATCGACAAGTATCTGGCGCAGTACGTGCGTGGCTCGAACGGCATGGATCACGTCGAGCGCATCAAGATCCTCAAACTGATGTGGGACGCCATCGGCAGTGAGTTCGGCGGCCGTCACGAACTGTATGAGATCAATTATGCCGGCAGCCAGGACGAGATCCGCCTGCAATGCCTGCGCCACGCGCAAAGCTCCGGCAGCATGGATCAGATGATGCAAATGGTCGATCGCTGCCTGTCCGATTACGACCGGCATGGCTGGACGGTGCCACATCTGCATAACAACGGCGATATCAATCAGTTAGACAACCTGTTGAAATAGTGTGGTCTTGGAGGTGTGTATGTCTCAGGAAAATGAACACCGGCTGCGTTTTCGCGATGCGATGGCCAGCCTGTCGGCGGCGGTGAACATCGTCACCACCGATGGCCCTGCGGGGCGCTGCGGTATTACCGCCACTGCGGTCTGCTCGGTAACGGATAGCCCGCCGACGCTGATGGTGTGCATCAATCGCAACAGCGCGATGAACCCGGTATTTCAGGAGAACGGCAAGCTGTGCGTCAATGTGCTTAACCACCAGCAGGAGCTGATGGCGCGCCACTTTGCCGGCATGACCGGCGTCAGTATGGAAGAGCGCTTCCGCCAGGAAGAGTGGCGCCAGGGGGCGCTTGGCCAGCCGCTGCTGTGCAATACCCTCGCCAGTCTGGAAGGAGAGATCGCGCAGATCCAGAGTATCGGCACCCATCAGGTCTATCTGGTGGAGATCAAACAGATCGTGCTGAGCGACAGCGGCCACGGCCTGATCTACTTCAAGCGCAACTTCCACCCGGTAAAGCATGAAATGGCGGCGCTGGCGTGACAGTCACCCGGCGCGATAGCGCGCCGGGTGATGCGTTACATCCCTTGGTTGGCCACCAGATCGCTGACCAGCCGGTTGACCGGATCGCTCATATTGGTGAACTTACTCAGTTCGGAGCGGGTAACTACCACGAAAACGCCGACATTATGCTGCGGCGACATGGCCATATAGGTGATGAAACCGCCGCCGCCGCCGGTCTTCTGAATAATGCCCGGCAGCCCGTCCTTCGGTGCCATATACACCCAGCCCAATCCCAATGCATCCGCCTGACCCGGCACGTCCATACCTTTCAGCGATACCAGATCGCGGCGTTGGAAGTACATGGTCTGTTCGTTGGCTGCGGTGGCTTTGCGCGGACCAAACGCCTGCGAGGACAGGAATTGCTGCATCCAGCGCTGCATGTCGCGCGGGGTGGAATAGACGCCGCCGCTGCCGGCCGCGGCAGTGGTATCACGGCAGGCGCTCGGTCCGGCGGCGGCCACCATCAGACGTGAGCACTGTTCGGCGCTCGGTGTCAGCGTGGTATCGACCATTCCCAACGGCCCGGTGATTTTTTCTTTCAACAAGGCGTTGTATGACTTGCCCGCCGCTCGTGACAGCGCATCGGCCAGTAAATCATACGCCAGATTGGAATAGGCGGCATGTACCCCCGGCGGCACGGTGATTTTGGCATGTTCCAGCCACTGCCAGCGTTGTGCCTTGGTCGGCCAGACGAACACCGGCGTTTTCGGCGGTTTTTTGCCCGGTTGCTCACGCGGTAAGCCGCTGGTGTGCGTCGCCAGATTCAACAGGGTGATTGGCTGGCGCGCATTGTAGCTCGGCACATAGGCACCGCGTGGCGCGTATTTACGCAGCGGGTCGGTCAGTTTTACCTGGCCTTGTGCCGCCATTTTTACCATCACTTCGCTGGTCATCAGCTTGGTGATGGAGGCGATGCGGATCAGTGAATCCGGGCGTGGGCGCAGATTGTTGCCGGGTTTGGTATCGCCAAAGCTGCGATTAACCACCTGATTGCCATCGATCACCACCAGCGCCATGCCGGTCGCACCGCTATTGTAGAAAATGTGCTCGGCATATTGATCGACGATCTGTGAGGTCAGCTGTGGCGTTGCGGCGTAGCCAGCCAGCGGCGCGCCGCACAAACCCAGTGCCAGCAGGGAAACAGAGAGAATGTTCTTCAACGATCGTTATCCATGTTAAAAGTGCAGCGGGAAGGCGTAAATTGCCACCACAGTGTAATGTGGCGGCGCCTTCGCTGCATGGGGAAAAAGAGCGGGAAGCGTAAATTTTCCCCTATTGTGTCCGGGTAAAGATGGCAATCACTTCATCCAGGTGTGTTTTCATCGCCTTACGTGCCGCCCGAACGTCGCGCGCCTCAATGGCGGCGAGGATCGCCCGGTGTTCCTGCTCGGAACGGTGTGGCATATCCTCCGGGGTATAGTGATGCTGCAACACGCGAAACATGCTGCCATAGCGGTGGCCAAGCAGATGGGCGATGATAAACGCATAAGCCGGGTTGCCGCTGGCCTGCGCGATGCGAATGTGAAACAGCCGATCGCCGGGATGGGTGGCGGAAGCGGCCCGATTATCCCGACAGTTTTGTTCATACGCGGCGCGAATACCCGCCAACTCTTCATCGGTGGCATGGCGAGCCGCCAGCGCAGCGGTTTCGGGTTCGATCAGCAAACGGGTTTGCAGCAGCGAAAATGGCGGCAGCTCGGCGTTAAAATCCAGTTCGATGTTCAGCTCGTCGTCGATGTCGGCCCACTGATTGCGCCCGGCCTGGGTCATCACCGGTTCCTGTGAGGCAATGGCCGGTGACAGTCCCTTGACGATCACTCCATTACCCACCTTCACGTCTACCAAACCAATCACTTCCAGGGCGATCAACGCCTCGCGCACCGAAGCGCGGCTGACCTGTAACTGCTGGGCCAGATCGCGTTCCGACGGCAGGCGACTGCCGGGCGGGAATTCGTTGTTTTCGATCAGGCGTTTCAGCTGGTCGGCTATCTGTCTGTAAATACGTGGGTTTTCCAGTCGGGTAATCGGCATTTTTTACCTTCGGCACGGTAGCGTTAAGTGATTCAGCGCACAAAAACTGCTCAAGCTGCTTGAGTATTCGTTAATCAGGTGTAAAAACTTGGTTAATTGAAATGCTGTTTTACATCGTTTTTATTCACATCTACTTCAAACCATAACGCTTAAAACGTCTTTTGTCATGTGAAAGGTCTGACCTTTAACCGCCCTTAGTGGCCTGACCATTAGACCTTTTGGCCAAGGAGTCGCAATGGATTTAACCGGAAAACGCGTGCTGATCACCGCCGCCGGGCAGGGGATCGGTTTCAGCACCGCCAGGCTGTTTGCCGATGCTGGCGCTGAGGTGATTGCCAGCGATATCAATATCGCGTCGTTACAGGGAATTAGCGGCATTACGCCGTTGCAGCTGGACGTCACCGATGGTGCCGCCATCGCCGCGGCGGCGGAAACCGTCGGTTGTCTGGACGTGCTGTTCAACTGTGCCGGCGTGGTGCATAGCGGGTCGATCCTGGAATGCAGCGAAAGGCAATGGCAGTTCGCGCTCGATCTGAACGTAACCGCGATGTTCCGCATGATCCGCGCCTTTTTGCCCGCCATGCTGACACAGCAGAAAGGTTCGATCATCAACATGTCCTCGGTGGCCTCCAGCGTCAAAGGCGTGCCGAACCGCTTTGCCTACAGCGCTACCAAGGCGGCGGTGATTGGTCTGACGCGCTCGGTGGCGGCGGACTACGTTACCCAGGGCATTCGCTGCAACGCCATCTGTCCGGGCACCGTGGAGTCACCGTCGCTGCGTCAGCGCATTGCCGAACAGGCGCGGGAACAGGGCCGCAGTGAAGAAGAGGTTTACCAGGCATTTGTCGCGCGCCAGCCGATTGGCCGCATCGGTCAGACCGGCGAAATAGCGCAACTGGCGTTGTATCTGGCCTCTGATGCCAGTTCCTACACCACCGGCACCGTGCAGATTATCGACGGCGGCTGGAGCAACTGATTGGCCACGGCGTGCGGGTCGCACGGCAATTTTATCGTTGAGATTGAGGACATTATGAAACTGTTACGTTATGGAGAGGTTGGGCAGGAACGACCGGGCGTGTTGGACCTTCAGGGGCGAATCCGCGATCTTTCACGCCATATCGCCGACGTTGGCGGCACCGCGCTGTTGCCGGACAGCATCGCCGCACTGCAACGGCTGGATATCGACAGCCTGCCGCTGGTGGAAGGGCAGCCGCGTATCGGCGCCTGCGTCGGCGGCATCGGCAAGTTTATCTGCATTGGGCTTAATTATGCCGATCACGCGGCGGAAACCGGTGCGGCCATCCCTGGTGAACCGGTGGTTTTCAACAAGTGGACCAGCGCGGTGGTGGGGCCGAATGACGACGTGGAAATCCCACGCGATTCGCAAAAAACCGACTGGGAAGTGGAGCTGGGGGTGGTGATCGGCAAGGGCGGGCGCTACATCGCCGAACAGGATGCCATGCAGCACGTGGCCGGCTACTGCGTGATTAACGACGTATCCGAACGCGAATTCCAGATTGAACGCGGCGGCACCTGGGACAAGGGCAAGGGCTGCGATACCTTCGGCCCGACCGGACCATGGCTGGTAACCGCCGACGAAATTGCCGATCCGCACCGGCTCAATCTGTGGCTGGAAGTGGACGGCAAGCGTTATCAGGACGGCAATACCAGCACCATGATTTTTACCATTCCGCACATCATCAGCTATCTGAGCCGCTTTATGAGTCTGCAGCCGGGTGATGTGATTTCCACCGGTACCCCACCGGGGGTCGGCATGGGGCAAAAACCACAGCCAATCTATCTCAAGGCCGGCCAGGTGATGCGGCTGGGCATTGAGGGGTTGGGTGAACAACAACAGCAAACGGTTCAGGCGTAGGAGAATTGACCATGACCACCATTACCGCGCTGCGGGTTGAAGATATTCGCTTCCCGACCTCGCTGGGGCTGGATGGCTCCGACGCCATGAACCCGGATCCGGATTACTCGGCGGCCTATGTGATCCTGGAAACCGATCGCGCCGATCTCAGCGGTCACGGTCTGACGTTTACCATTGGCCGTGGCAACGAAATCTGCTGCGCGGCGATCCGTGCGCTGGAGCACCAGATCGTCGGCCAGTCGTTGGCGAGCATCACCGCCGATATGGGGGCGTTCTGGCGTCAGTTTACCAGCGACAGCCAGTTGCGCTGGATTGGACCGGACAAGGGGGCGATCCACCTGGCCACCGGCGCGGTGATCAATGCGCTGTGGGATCTGTGGGCCAAGGCGGAAGGCAAGCCGCTGTGGCAACTGGTGGCAGACATGACGCCAGAAGAGCTGGTGCGCTGCATTGATTTTCGCTACATCACCGATTGCATTACGCCGCAGGAGGCGCTGACGCTGCTGAAAAATCGGGCGGAAGGCCAGGCGCAGCGGCGTGAACAACTGCTGGAACACGGTTATCCCTGCTACACCACGTCGGCCGGTTGGCTGGGCTACCCGGACGACAAGCTGCGCCGGCTATGCCAGCAGGCGGTCGATGCCGGCTTTTCCTACCTCAAGCTGAAGGTGGGGCGCGATCTGGAGGATGACATCCGCCGGGTGCGCATCGCACGCGAGGTGATCGGCCCGGATCGTCAACTGATGATCGACGCCAACCAGGTGTGGGAGGTCGATGAAGCGATCCCGTGGGTGAAGCATCTGGCCTTTGCCAAACCGTGGTTTATCGAAGAGCCCACCAGTCCCGACGACGTGGAAGGACATCGGCGCATTCGCGAGGGGGTGCATCCGGTGAAGGTAGCTACCGGTGAAATGTGCCAGAACCGCATCATGTTCAAGCAGTTCATCATGCGTGGCGCGATCGATGTGGTGCAGATCGATGCCTGCCGGCTCGGTGGGGTTAACGAGGTACTGGCGGTGATGCTGATGGCGGCCAAGTACAACCTGCCGGTATGCCCGCACGCCGGTGGCGTCGGGCTGTGCGAATACGTTCAGCACCTGTCGATGATCGATTTCCTGTGCATTGCCGGCAGCCATGAAGGGCGGGTGATCGAATACGTTGACCACCTGCATCAGCATTTCCTGCACCCGTGCGAGATACGCGGCGCGGCCTATATGCCACCGCGTGCGCCGGGCTATTCGATTGAAATGCGGCCGGAATCGATCGAGCAATACCGCTTTCGCGGTTAGGAGGCGGCATGTTGCGCATCGACGCCCATCAGCATTATTGGCGCTACCAGCCGCAGCACTACCCGTGGATTGACGACGGTATGGCGGTGCTCCAGCAGGATTTCGGCCCGGCGCAGCTGCAACCGCTGTTGCAGCAGCATCGGCTGGACGGCGCGCTGCTGGTGCAGGCACGGCACAGCGAGGCGGAAAATGCCGGATTGCTGGCACAGGCGGCACAGCTCGACGGGGTGTGTGGCGTGGTTGGCTGGCTGGACATCACCGCGCCGGCGCTGGATGAGCGTCTGGCGGCGCGCCACCCGCTGCTGTGCGGCGTGCGGCACCTGGTGCAGGATGAGCCGGATCAGGCGGACTGGCTGGCGCTGCCGGCGGTGCAACGTGGCATGGGTCTGCTCCAGCGGCACGGCTGCGTCTATGACCTGCTGGTGACGCACCGACATTTGGCAGCGGCGGCGGCGTTCGCCGCTCGCCATGACGATCATTGGCTGGTGCTCGATCATCTCGGCAAGCCGGACGTGGCGCGCGGCGCGGCGCATTGGGCCCGGCAGATCGCACCGTTGGCGGCACTGCCGCACGTGGCGTGCAAGCTGTCGGGGCTGATCACCGAAGTGCCCGGCGGTCACTGGCAGGCCGGGCAACTGCTGCCTTTCTTCGAGGCGGCGCTGGAGGCCTTCGGCCCGCAGCGGTTGATGTTCGGTTCCGACTGGCCGGTGTGCCTGTTGGCCGGTGAATATCAGCAGGTTTATCAACTATGTGAGCAGGGGGTGGCTACGCTCAGCCCGTCGCAGCAGGCGGCGATCTGGGGCGGCACGGCCTGCCGGGTTTATGGTTTAACGGGATCTGACGATGAATTTATATCTCAACGATAAAGTAGTGATGGTGACCGGCGGCGGCTCCGGCATCGGCGCGGCGATTTCGCTGACGCTGGCGGAAGAGGGCGCGGTGCCGGTTATTGTCACCAATGTCATGCCGGATGATGAGTTCCTTGCCCAGCTCAAACGTCTGCAACCGCGCAGCAGCGTGACGATCGCCGATCTGTGCAGCGAGGCGGAGTGCCAACGCGCGGTGTCGCAGGCGCTGGAACAGTACGGCCGGCTGGACGGTCTGGTGAACAATGCCGGGGTAAACGACGGCGTTGGGTTGGAGGCCGGTCGCGAGGCGTTTCTCGGATCGCTGGAAAAGAACCTGATGCATTATTACCAACTGGCGCATCTGTGCCAGGCGGCGCTCCGGGCCAGCCACGGCACCATCATCAATATCGCCTCGAAAACCGCGCTCAGCGGCCAGGGCGGTACCAGCGGCTATACCGCCGCCAAGGGGGCGGTGCTGGCGTTGACGCGCGAGTGGGCGGTGTCGCTGCGGGCGGACGGCGTACGGGTCAATGCGGTGGTGCCGGCGGAAGTGATTACCCCGCAGTACCAGCGCTGGATCAACACCTTTGAGCAACCGCAGCAGCAACTGGAAAAAATCACCGCGCGCATTCCGCTGGGGCAGCGCATGACCACGCCGCAGGAGATCGCCAATACCGTGGTGTTTCTGATTTCCAGTCGCAGTTCGCACACCACCGGCCAATGGCTGTCGGTAGACGGCGGCTATCTGCATCTCGATCGGGCCATCACATGAGCGGCGCGGCGACTTCCCGACGGCGCTTTTGCCAGGCGCTTGATCTGGTCGATTCACCGGCGCTGATTGCCGAGTATCAGCGTCATCATCAACGCATCTGGCCGCAGATTGCCGAACACCTGCGCCACCAGGGCATTCTGGAGATGGAGATTTACCGCATCGGCACCCGGCTATTCATGATTGTCGAGGTCAGCGCGGAATTTGATGCCGAACGCTTTGCTGCCGACAGCCGCAATCATCCCGATGTGCAGCGCTGGGAAGCGCTGATGTGGCAATACCAGGTTGCCACGCCCTGGACGCCGCCGGGCGAGAAATGGGTGGCAATGGAACAGATATTTTCATTAGCAAAACAATAATAGCCAATATCATTCGAGTTGCGGCGAAAGGTGGCGCAGCGAATCTCCGGCAAGGCTGCTACAGGGCGCGGCCGGGGTGAACGCGCGCTATTGTCGCGGCGGCCCGGTGTATGAAAGTACTCTACGAGGATAATATCATGCTTGCTGATAAAACCGCTGCGCCTGCGCAAGTGGGGGCCAACGCGCGCGCCAATCTGCGCTGGGCCTTTATTTTGGTCACCAGTCTGTTCTTTATGTGGGGCCTGTCTTATGGCTTGTTGGACGTGTTGAATAAACATTTCCAGGAAACGCTGCACGTCACCAAGGCGCAATCGGGATTATTGCAGGCGGCGTATTTTGGCGCCTATTTCCTGGTGGCGTTGCCTGCCGGCTATTTTATGGATAAACGCGGCTATAAGGCCGGGATTCTGATTGGTCTGTGTCTGTATGCCGTCGGCGCGTTGCTGTTTGTGCCGGCCGCTTCGGCCAACAGCTTTGCGCTGTTCCTGCTGGCGCTGTTTGTGATTGCCTGTGGCCTTGGCTGTCTGGAAACGGCGGCCAACCCGTATGCCACGGTACTGGGCGATGCCAAAGGCGCGGAACGTCGGCTGAACCTGGCACAGTCGTTCAACGGACTGGGGCAGTTTATCGGCCCGATGATCGGCGGCACGTTGTTCTTTTCGGCGACGCAAAGCGCCAGCGGCGGCGATCAAAACATGGTGAAAATGACCTACGTGGCGATTGCGGTACTGGTGCTGGGCATCGCCTTGCTGTTCAGCCGTACCCGGCTGCCTGACATTCGCGAAGAAGAGCCGCTGCCGCATGGCGTGGTGGCGCAGGGGCTCTGGCAGCATGCGCATTTTGTCGGCGGGGTGATTACCCAATTCTTCTATGTGGCAGCGCAGGTCGGCGTCGGGGCGTTCTTTATCAACTATGCCACCGAACACTGGGATGACGTGTCCAACCAGAGCGCGTCCTATCTGCTTTCCATCGCGATGATCTGCTTTATGATTGGCCGTTTCTTCAGCACCTGGTTGATGGGGCGGGTCAAGCCGGCGACGCTGCTGGCCTGCTATTCGTTGATCAATATCCTGCTGTGCGGGGTGGTGATGATGAGCATTGACGGTGTGTCGGTGGTGGCGTTGATCGCGGTATTCTTCTTTATGTCGATCATGTTCCCGACCATTTTCGCCCTCGGGGTGAAGAACATGGGTAAGCATACCAAACGCGCCAGTTCCTTCATGATCATGGCGATCGTCGGCGGTGCCATCATGCCGTATTTTATGGGGGCCATCGCTGACCACTACAGCACCGCCATTTCTTACGTCTTGCCGCTGCTGTGCTTTATCGTGGTGCTGGCCTATGGCATCCGCCAACGCCGATACTGAGGCTTCAGGCCAGGGGCGCGGACTGGGCGTTTTCCGCCAGTTGAATGGTATTGCGACCGTTGCCCTTGGCCTGGTACAGCGCGGCATCCGCGGCACGAATAGCCGACTTCACGTCCAGTTGGTCCAGCGCTGAAATGCCGGCGCTGAGCGTGACGGTGGTAGTGGCCAACTGGTTGAAGCGATGCGGGATCTGCAAGCCCAACACCCGCTGACGTACGCGTTCTGCCAGTTGTGCCGCATAGGCTTCGCTGACGTTGGTCAGCAGTACCAGGAACTCTTCCCCGCCATAGCGCACCACGATATCCCGTGAACGCACCGCGTCGCGGATGGCCGCGGCAACCTGCACCAGCGCTTGATCGCCCATGGTGTGGCCATAGTTGTCGTTGTAGGCCTTGAAGCGATCGATATCCAGCAGTACCACGAAATGACGGCCGGCGGTCGGTGCCAGCAGCTGGTTGAGTTTGTTTTCCAGCCCGCGACGGTTATACAGCCCGGTGAGCGGATCGAGCATGCTGAGATCGCTGAGTTTGTCACGTTCGTCATACAGGTTGGCGACCAGCGCCTGGGTAAAGGCTTCGCTGCGTTTCAACATCAGATGATGGATTGAAAAAGCGATGATGGGCAGCACCGAGGTAAACACGATGCGCACGGTATTATTCATGCCATCCAGCAGCAAAATGGTGATGGCGGAAGGCACCGAATGCAGGCAAAAAGCGACGAAATTATCGGTCAGCGCAATGGCGCTGATAAAAAACATGCTGAATAGGCTAATTAATAAAAAATTTTGGCTATCCGGTACGCAGTAACGGCTTTTTAAATAAATATGCGCCGCCCACAGTACGCCGAGGATAGCGGCGAACACATGCAGTTTCCGCACGTATTGGCGCGGACAAAATACCGTGTATGCCATGGCAGCCAAACAGAATAAGGGGATCCCCATCAGTGGCAAGGTAATGACCGGCGTATTTTTGAAAGGCATCAATAACGTAAATATTGAAGAGGCCGCATTCATCAACAAGAAAAGGAATAACGATAATCGATGCTTGCTGGTCAGCAGTTCCTGATAAGAACGCGCGTTCATACGGAGTTTACTCTTTACCAATCAAATAGTGAGGTTATTGAAAATTCTGGGCAAGTGATAAACATTACTTGCGTGAATATATCCGTTATATCTCACGTCGCATGTTGGCTGGCTGCACGCGCTTATCCCGGCCATTGAACCCTGCTAGCGGCTGGCAGTTGCCGCTTCGCCGTAACTTGAATGACGTTGACTATAGTTTTAACGGGTGATTATTAACGCGCAATCATTCTAAGAATTTTCTTATGTCAAACTATCATTTTTTCACCGTTCTGTCATCCGGGAAAGCGGTTGACGGTTAAATAGGTGCAGGGCGAAAAAAACTGGTATATGATATTGGTTATCATTATCACTTGAAGGGTGGGGTTATCATGATTGCCGCCATGATTACCGCGTGCGGGCTGTGGGGTGTGAGCTGGTGTCTGGGCGACCGGTTGGCCAGCGCCTGGGGCGTACTGTTGCCCTGTGCCTTGTTGCCATTGCTGGCTTTGGTCAACCTGGACATGATGCAATTGCGCAGTCTGATCGTCATTGCCATGCTGGCGACGCTGGTGATGCTGTTCAACAGTCGCTGGCGACACTATCTGCTGTTGCCGTCATGCATGGCATTAGCCGGCGGTCTGGCGGCAATTGGGCTGCATTTGAATATCGACTGAATAGCACCAAACCACGTTTAAACGTGTCGTTTCTTGCGCTTACAGGGAAAGTTGGATGAGGTACTGCCGGAGAGAGCATCGATTGGTGCGAAGAGAGGGACTTGAACCCTCACGTCCGTAAGGACACTAACACCTGAAGCTAGCGCGTCTACCAATTCCGCCACCTTCGCACAGCCGATGTTGTTGCGTCGATTTGATTTATATTGTCACCAGCGTGGTGCGAAGAGAGGGACTTGAACCCTCACGTCCGTAAGAACACTAACACCTGAAGCTAGCGCGTCTACCAATTCCGCCACCTTCGCACAGATGCTGTGCAATATAAATGTCAATCGCGTGGTTATTTGGTGCGAAGAGAGGGACTTGAACCCTCACGTCCGTAAGGACACTAACACCTGAAGCTAGCGCGTCTACCAATTCCGCCACCTTCGCGTACCAGAAACATTACCGTAATAATGTCACCACGGGGGCGAATTCTAGAGATTTTGGCGGGGACGTCAACTGTTATTTCGGTGATTGCGGGCGTTTGCTGGAAAAAGCGTCATCTCGTTGCTTTTGATGCGCTTCGAACAGTGTAATCAGCCAATCGATCAGCACCCGCACGCGAGGAGCAAGGAAGCGGCCGGGGGGATACATAATGTAAATCGGCATCGGTGGCGGTGGCGTCTGTGCCAAAACCTCTACCAGATCGCCGCGCTTCAGCCACGGCGACAGCGAATAGCGCGCCGCCTGTATCAGCCCCAAACCGGCACGGCAGCCGCTGATATAGGCATCTGCCCCGCTGACGCTCAGCCGGCTGGGCAGTTCGCGCAGCTCCAGCTTGCCATGGCGGCAGAATTCCAGCGGATAGTCGCGGTTGGTGGCGAGAGAGAAATAGCCCACCGCATGGTGATGATGCAGATCGTCGATCGACTGCGGTACGCCGTAGTGCTGCAAATAGGCCGGCGAGGCGCAGGTCAGTTGCGGCATTGCGGTGATCTGCCGGGCTATCAGGCTGTCGTCTTCGGTTTCCCAGGCGCGTAACACGCAGTCGACCCCTTCGCGTAGCAAATCGACGTGGCTATCGTTAGCACCGAGCGCCAGGGTGATTTGCGGATAGCGCTGATAAAAATCCCCCAGCGCCGGAATGACGATTTCACGCGCCAGCGAATGCGGCATATCGATACGTACTTTGCCCGACGGCTGCAGCTTCTGCTGGCTAAACAGCGTATCGGCTTCTTCCAGCGCACCCAGCAGTTGAATGCAGCGCTGATAGTACAAGGTGCCCTCGTGGGTGACGTTGACCTGCCGAGTGGTGCGGATCAGCAGCCGCACGCCGAGCCGCTGCTCTAGCCGTTTCAGCGTGTTGCTGACCGTGGCACGCGGCAGTTGCAGGCGCTCGGCCGCGCGGCTGAAGCTACCCAGTTCGACGATTCGCGTGAAGATGCGCATTGCCTGAATCTGATCCATCGGACCGTCCGAGATTGTTAGCGTTTTTTGAACAGTGTTGAGCAATATGCATTATTTATCTTTCCTGCGCCAACAACCACACTCTGTATCGACATTTACCCGATTGATGAGGCAACAACGATGCAACAGCGAAAATTAGGCGCCAAGGGTCCAAGCGTTTCTGCGCAGGGGTTGGGCTGCATGGGGATGAGCGATTTCTATTCCACCGATCAAGATGAAAAAGAAGCTATCGCGACGCTGCATCGTGCGCTGGATCTGGGCGTCACGCTGCTGGATACCGCCGATATGTATGGACCGCATACCAATGAGCAACTGATCGGCAAGGCGATCAAGGGCAAGCGCGAGCAGGTGTTTCTGGCGACCAAATTCGGCATCGTGCGCGATCCGTCCGATCCGCATGCCCGCGGCGTCAGCAGCCAGCCGGCCTATATCCGCCGCTCGGTAGAAGGCAGTCTGCAACGGCTGGGGGTAGAGACTATCGATCTTTACTATCAGCACCGGGTCGATCCGCAGGTGCCGATCGAAGAAGTGATCGGTACGATGGCGGATCTGATTACCGAGGGAAAAATCCGCCATATTGGCCTGAGCGAGGCGTCGGTGGAAACGTTGGAACGCGCCCACCGCGTTCATCCGATTACCGCATTACAGAGCGAATATTCACTGTGGACACGCGACGCCGAGCAGGGGCAACTGGCTGCCTGTGAACGTCTGGGGATTGGTTTTGTGGCCTATAGCCCTCTGGGGCGTGGTTTTCTGACCGGCGCGATTCAACGGCCTGACGATCTGGCTGAGGATGACTTCCGTCGCAGCAATCCGCGTTTTCAAGGGGACAATTTTGCCCGCAATCTGGCGCTGGTGGACAAGGTTGGCGAACTGGCACGCAGCAAGGGGGTCACGCCGTCACAGCTGGCATTGGCCTGGGTGATGGCGCAGGGCGAACATATCGTGCCGATCCCCGGCACCAAACGCCGGCGTTATCTGGAAGAAAACGTCGCCGCAACCTCGATCACCCTGAGCGAACAGGAGCTGGCGGCGATCGAGGCGGTGTTCCCGCTGCAGGCAGTTGCGGGGGCGCGCTATGGCGAAGAAGCCATGACCTACATTAACGGCTGATACAACGTGACGGGCGCCGCCGTTGGCAGCGCTCTGGCCAGGCAAAAAAAATGCCGCGCAGGGCTAACTGGGCGGCATTTTTCCATGGCGGGCGTGGTTATTTCTTTTTCTTCTTCGCATCACGCGGTGGGCGGCCAACGGTGGCCTGATAGACCTTGAAGCGGCCGTTCTGCGCCAGGACCTCATGGCTGCCGAAGGTGGCGTCCAGAATATCCGGGTACGGCAGGAAGGCGTTGGCGACGATGCGTAAGTGACCGCCAATCGGCAGGTGCTTTAACGCGCCGCGGATCAGGGTTTCGGCCGCCGTCAGGCTGGTTGCCAACCCGTCGTGGAATGGCGGGTTGGAGATGATCATGTCAAAACGGCCGCTAATGTCGGAATAGACGTTGCTGACGATCACTTCGCCGTCGATGCCGTTGGCAGCCAGCGTTGCGCGGCTGGATTCTATTGCGGCGGCGTTAACGTCACTCAGCGTCAGCTTCACCTTTGGCGACATTCTGGCCATCACGCTGGCCATCACACCGGCGCCACAGCCGACGTCGAGCACTTTGCCCTTCATGTGTTTGTCCAGCGTCGACAACAGCAGGGAACTGCCGACGTCCAGCCCGTCGCGGCTAAACACCCCTGGCAGGGTTTTTACTTCCAGATCGTGCAACGGGTAGCTGTCCCACCAGTCGTTCAGATCGAAGGTGGTCTGGGCGTCGATCCGGCCATGATACAGACCGCAGCGGCGCGCGCTGTCGATTTTCGCCAGTGTAACGTGGCCTTCGACGGTCTGTTCGGCACTGCGTACGCCGCTGCGGTTTTCACCGACGACAAACACCTCTGCGCCGACCGGCAGCAGTGCCAGCAGATTGCACAGCTGGAATTGCGCTTCCTGTTTGCTCTTTGGCCAGTAGTAAACCAGCGTATCGCATTCGGCAACGAAGGCTGCGTCGACCGTCAGGCCGAATTGCACGTTGTCACCCATCGCACGGTTTAATAACTGCCAATGATGATATTGCTGGGTATGAACGCGTACGTCCACGGCCTCAAATTGCGCCGGCAGCGTATCTTGCAGATCACCGGCGAACAGCACGCGACGTTCGGTAAATTCATCACTGTGGCGCAGCATCACTTCGCTGGCGGGGGTTAATGCAGACATCAGGTTTTGGCTCCTCAAGATTAAGCCGGCGATTATAGAGCGTTGCGGTGATAATTTATACCCGTCTTGTTACAAGCCGCAGGTGCGTTGGCCGCGCGGGTTTGTTAGCATATGGCGCGCAACGCGCATTAACGGTAGCTCCCTACAGGAATCGGTATGGCATCTCAACGCGACTGGCTGTTACAACAACTGGGTATTACGCAGTGGACATTGCGCCGCCCGGGGGTGTTGCAAGGCGAAGTGGCGGTCCATTTGCCGGCGGAAGCTCGACTGGTGGTGGTGGCTTCCCCCCTGCCAGAAGCCGGCGATCCGCTGTTTTGCGACGTGTTGCGCAGCCTGGGGCTGACCCCGGCGCAAGCCTACTGTCTGACGCCGGAACAGGCAGCGATGCTGCCGGACGATAGCGAATGCAACAGTTGGCGGCTGGGCATTACAGAGCCGCTCGTGCTCGCCGGTGCGCAGTTATCCAGCCCGGCGTTGGCCGAGCTTTCTTTAGACGCGAGTGCCAAACGCGCTCTCTGGCAGCAGATTTGTCATTATGAACACCATTTCTTCCCTGACGACGGCCGATCTGGCCAGCGCATTGACGATTGAACAGGCCAGTCATGCCTTTCCCTGGAGCGAAGCCACGCTCGCCAGCAATCAGGGCGAACGCTATCTCAATCTGAAACTGGAAACCGCCGGGCAGATGGCGGGGTTTGCCATCACCCAGCTCGTACTCGACGAAGCGACGCTGTTCAATATCGCCATTGCTCCGCAATGGCAACGCCGGGGCTATGGCCGTGCGCTGCTGGATGCGTTGATCGCGCAGTTGGAAAGCCGCGGCATCCTGACGCTGTGGCTGGAGGTTCGCGCCTCGAATGCCGGTGCAATTGCGCTTTACGATCGCCTAGGCTTCAACGAGGTCACCGTGCGCCGCAACTATTATCCTGGCGTCGGCGGCCGCGAAGACGCCATCGTGATGGCGCTGCCGTTGGGGTAAGCGCCGGCATTGGGCACGTCATTTCCAGACTTCGGTCTGCATTGACCAATTAATCCGGCGCTGCGGCATCCATTGATTGTCACCGGTTGCCAAATCAGCGAAAATAACCGGCTATTATCTTTTTATCACCGCTTTGCCTGGCGCCGCGATCGGCGCGTTCCGATGATGCAGGGCGGACTAACCGTAGAAACGTGAAAAACATGTCTCCTAGTGAATTCGCCCGCGAAGTCTCAAAAAGAAGAACCTTCGCCATCATCTCGCACCCCGATGCCGGTAAAACCACCATTACCGAAAAGGTGCTGCTGTTCGGACAGGCTATCCAGACCGCCGGTACGGTCAAGGGGCGCGGCTCCAGCCAGCACGCCAAATCCGACTGGATGGAAATGGAAAAGCAGCGTGGTATTTCGATCACCACCTCGGTGATGCAGTTCCCGTACCGCGATAGCCTGGTCAACCTGCTGGACACCCCGGGGCACGAGGACTTCTCGGAAGATACCTACCGTACCCTGACCGCGGTGGACTGCTGTCTGATGGTGATCGACGCAGCAAAAGGCGTTGAGGATCGTACCCGCAAGCTGATGGAAGTGACCCGTCTGCGCGATACGCCGATCCTGACCTTTATGAACAAGCTCGACCGTGATATTCGCGACCCAATGGAAGTGATGGACGAGGTCGAACGCGAGCTGAAGATCGCCTGTTCGCCGATCACCTGGCCTATCGGCTGTGGCAAGCTGTTTAAAGGGGTTTACCACCTGTATAAAGACGAAACCTATCTTTATCAGACCGGTAAAGGCCACACCATTCAGGAAGTGCGGATGATCAAAGGGTTGAACAACCCGGATCTGGACGCTGCGGTCGGTGAAGACCTGGCGGCTCAACTGCGCGAAGAACTGGAGCTGGTACAGGGCGCTTCGCACGAGTTCGAGCAGGAGGCGTTCCTGGCCGGTGAACTGACGCCGGTATTCTTTGGTACGGCGCTGGGTAACTTTGGCGTTGACCATATGCTCGACGGTCTGGTGGCCTGGGCGCCAGCGCCGATGCCGCGTAAAACCGACACCCGTGAGGTGGTGGCAGCCGAAGAGAAATTCACCGGTTTCGTGTTTAAAATCCAGGCCAATATGGATCCGAAACACCGTGACCGCGTGGCGTTCATGCGCGTGGTTTCCGGCCGCTACGAGAAAGGCATGAAGTTGCGCCAGGTGCGTACCGGTAAAGACGTGGTGATTTCCGACGCGCTGACCTTTATGGCGGGTGACCGTTCGCACGTTGAAGAAGCCTATCCAGGCGACATCATCGGCCTGCATAACCACGGCACCATTCAAATCGGCGATACCTTCACCCAGGGTGAAGACATGAAGTTTACCGGTATCCCGAACTTTGCACCGGAACTGTTCCGTCGTATTCGCCTGCGCGATCCGCTGAAGCAGAAACAGTTGCTGAAGGGGCTGGTACAGCTGTCTGAGGAAGGCGCAGTGCAGGTATTCCGCCCGATAGCCAACAACGATCTGATCGTGGGCGCGGTCGGCGTACTGCAGTTCGACGTGGTGGTAGCGCGTCTGAAGACCGAATACAACGTGGAAGCGCTGTACGAATCGGTTAACGTCTCCACCGCGCGCTGGGTTGAATGCGCCGACGTGAAGAAGTTCGAAGAATTCAAGCGCAAGAACGAGCAGAACCTGGCGTTGGACGGCGGCGACAACCTGTCGTATATCGCACCTACCATGGTTAACCTCAACCTGACGCAGGAACGTTACCCGGATGTGACCTTCCGCAAGACGCGCGAGCATTAATACCGTCCACGGCCTGGCTCTTGCAATAGCCAGGCCGTTACCTTGCTTTATTAGTTAACCCGCCTCATCAGTTCCCGCGCTTTAGCTGCTTCAGAATCTTCCGCCTTTACCGGCAAACTTCGGCCAATGGTCTATATTTAACAGGGTGTATTTGCCTCGCTTAAAGCGAAAATCACTGGTATTTGTGCGATCGGTAGCGTGTTATTCGGTAGTGTTGCCAATCAGAGACAATTTGAACTGTTAAATATCAGTAAGTTATCGATACTGTCACCGTGGTTAGCCAAAATTGTCGTTTATAAGCGACAGTAATCGGCGTGTTTTTTGAGCGCTTTTAATTATCTTATTGATTTATATAGCGGTTGAAGGATTGGCACGGCGGTTGCAATACTCTTGGCATGAACTACCGATCGAATAGATATCGTGAAGTATTCATGAGTGAGCCACATCATGTCGTGGCGGAAGAATCCGCAGTAGGTTTGGATTCACAACAAAAGGAAGAGATCGATGAAAAAGACCAAGTTTGCACATTCGCTGATGGCTGTCGTGTTGGGTTCCGTTCTGGTTAGTGGTAGTGCTCTGGCTGAAGATACGCTGCTCAATAAAGCAACCAGCGCAGCTGACAGCACTGGCGCCAAAATCGATAGCTCCATGAAAAAAGTCGACGGCTACATGGATGACAGCGCAACAACGGCTAAAGTTAAAAGTGCACTGGTAGACGATGACAGCATCAAAAGCACCGATATTTCCGTGAAAACGGAGCAGGGCGTGGTGACGCTGAGCGGTTTCGTCGGCAGCCAGGCACAGGCCGAGCACGCGGTTGAAGTGGCCGGTAAAGTAGAAGGCGTAAAATCCGTCAGCGACAAGCTGCACGTGAAAGATGAAGATAAACAGTCTGTTAAGTCGTACGCTGGTGATACTGCAACCACCAGCGAACTGAAAGCCAAATTGCTGGCAGACGATATCGTGCCTTCACGCAATGTGAAAGTAGAAACCACCGAAGGCGTGGTTCAGCTATCTGGTGAAGTGAAATCACAGGCGCAGTCCGATCGTGCCGAAAGCATCGCCAAGGCGATTGATGGCGTGAAGAGCGTCAAGAACGATCTGGTGGTCAAACCGTAATCGGCAATACCCGTAACAGCAAGCATCAATTCCCGGGCCACTGCCCGGGAAGTACCACAAAAATAGAATAACCCGCGGCCTGATTTTACGTTGCCTGTTTGGGCAACCGACAGGCTGCGATGCGTTTTTTCACTATGGTAAGGAGAGGCTTATGTTTCGTTGGGGCATTATCTTTTTAGTCATCGCACTGATTGCCGCCGCGCTGGGGTTTGGTACGCTGGCGGGAACCGCAGCCTGGGCGGCTAAAATCGTCTTTGTTGTCGGTATCATCCTGTTCCTGGTGAGCCTGTTTACCGGTCGCCGACGTCCTTAGCCTGCTCTCAAATTGTAACAAAGCTTAAGCCCTTTTCTTGCAGTAGGGAGGCAAGTCATGAACAGCGACATCATTCTCGGACGCTGGAAACAGCTGAAAGGCCAGGTCTGGCAGGCCTGGGCCGAGTTCTCCGGCAGCGATTGTGCATGGCTGGCGGGAAGTAATGACTGCCTGTCTGGTGTACTGCAAGAAGATTACGGAAGAGGGCAAGAAGAGGTATCCTCAGTCAAAACACCACATTGAGGATATCGGGTTGGGATACAGAATACCCATCACGCTCGGCAATATAGAGCCACTGGCGTATAAACCATACCGGCCCGGTAAAATGGCGCTGGTCTGTGAAGGGGGCGGGCAGCGCGGTATTTTCACCGCCGGCGTGCTGGACGAATTCCAGCGGGCCCGCTTTAACCCTTTCGAGCTGATGATCGGCACCTCCGCTGGCGCGCAAAACCTGTCAGCCTTTGTCTGTGGCCAGTTAGGCTACGCGCGTCGGGTCATCACCCGCTACACCACTACGGCAAATTTCTTTAACCCGCTGCGTTTTGTGCGCGGTGGGCATCTGATCGACCTCGACTGGCTGGTGGACATTACCTCGCAGCAATTGCCGCTGGCGATGGACGTTGCCGAAAAGCAGCTGATCGACGGACGGGAATTTCTGATGTGTGCCTGCCGCAGCGATAACTTTGAGCCAACCTATCTGCCGGCGCAGCGTGACAGCTGGTTGCCGGCGATCAAGGCGTCCAGCGCGATCCCCGGTTTTTACCGTCTGGGCGTAGAGCTGGACGGCATCAGCTATCAGGATGGCGGCATCAGCGATGCCATCCCGGTGGAAGAAGCCTATCGGCGCGGCGCCGATACCATCGTGGTGATCCGCACCGTGCCATCGCAAATGTATTACACGCCGCAGTGGATGAAGCGCATGGAGCAGTGGCTGGGTGAAAGCAGCCTGCAACAGATGGTGCGGGTGATGCAGCACCATGAGCAGAGCTACCATCGTATTCAGCAGTTTATTGAAAAGCCGCCGGGTGACTTGCGCATCTTCGAAATATTCCCGCCGAAACCGTTGGCCAGTAATGCGCTGGGCAGCAAGGTTTCGGCGTTGAATCGCGATTATCATCTGGGGCGGCGCTGCGGGCGTTACTTCCTGGCTACGGTCGGCCACTGGCTGCTGGAACAGGAAAAAGCCGACGGCATCGCGGTGAAAACGCCGCTGTCGCGCCGTTTAATTCAGCCGGACAGCGTAGCGATGCCGTCGCCGATTGTCAGCGAGGTGGCGCGTACGCCCGTTGCTGCCAGCGGTACCCAACCGGACGCTCAGCCGCAGATCGTCTTGCCGCACGGCCAGTCGGCCAGCGGTGGAGAGACGCTATGAGCCGCTGTTTTACCGATACCCATTGCCACTTCGACTTCCCGCCGTTTGCCGGCAACGAGGCAGGAAGCCTGCAACGCGCTGCGGCAGCCGGGGTGCAGCGTATTATTGTGCCGACGGTGACCGCCGATCGTTTTGCGCGCGTACTGCAATTGGCCAAGGATTATTCACCGCTGTACGCCGCGCTCGGGCTGCATCCGCTGTATATCGCGCAGCACCACGACCAACAGTTGGAACAGCTGGCGGCGTTGTTGGCTGGCAAACCGGACAAGCTGGTGGCCGTCGGCGAAATCGGCCTCGATCTGTACATGCCAGCGCCGCAGTTCGAGCGGCAGCAGCAGCTACTGACTGCCCAGCTTAAACTGGCAGCACGCTATGATTTGCCGGTGATCCTGCATTCGCGCCGCAGCCACGATCCGCTGGCTGCGCTATTACGCCGAACCGAGGTGCCGCGTTGTGGCGTGGTACACGGGTTTGCCGGCAGTTTGTCGCAGGCGCAGGCGTTTATCCGCCTGGGCTACTCTATTGGTGTCGGCGGTACCATCAGCTATGAGCGGGCGCAAAAGACCCGGGCGGTGATGGCGCAATTGCCGCTGACCTCGCTGTTGCTGGAAACCGACGCGCCGGATATGCCGTTAGCCGGTTACCAGGGGCAGCCCAACCGGCCAGAGCGCGCCGCCGAGGTGTTTGAGGCGCTGTGTCTGCTGCGTTGCGAATCAGCGGATGAAATCGCCGCCCAGCTGCAACATAACGCTGAAACCCTGTTTATGCCAGTGGCTTGAATAGGTCGATCTATCCCCCCACCTGAGTTTCCGTTTCTGTTAACCCCTGCATTTTCGTTAGACGCTGCCCGGCGGCCGAATGCGCGCGCGTTGCGGCCGGCAAATTGCCGGATTTGCCATTGCCTGCGCCGACTGAGGTCAGTGGATCTGCGTGGATCGACGATGCCGTAGAATGGGATCGCGATCCGTATTTGTAGCATTTTTAAGCTTAATGTTAACGATATGTGATTTTGCTCAAATAATTATTTTTACAGCTTTGGTTATATGTTGCTCTATGTTCACGTTGTCATTTTGAGTTTTCGGTATGTGTAGTGATTAATTTATTGAAATATATCTATTTATAACCTTGTCTGTTTTTTGTTGGAAAAAAATGACAACGTCAACATTAAGAGAATTCAAGCTGTTAACAAATATATTGGAGGAATAAATGAGCCAGTTGCCGGAAAAAATGCGCGCGGTCGTTTGCCACGGCCCACAGGATTATCGTTTCGAACAGGTGCCTACGCCGTTGCCGAAGGCACGCGAGCTGGTGATCAAGGTGGAAGGCTGTGGCATCTGTGCCGGCGACTGCAAATGCAAAAACGGCGCGCAGATGTTCTGGGGGGAGAACCCGTGGGTGAAACCACCGGTAGTGCCGGGGCATGAGTTCTATGGGCGTATTGCCGCGTTGGGCGAGGGCGCTGAAGGCAAATATAAGGTCGGTGAACGGGTGATCGCCGAGCAGATCGTACCGTGCTGGGAATGCCGCTACTGCAAGTCCGGCAGCTACTGGATGTGTGAAACGCACAATATTTACGGCTTCCAGAAAGACGTGGCGGAAGGCGGCATGGCGGAGTATATGCGCTTTTCCGAGAATGCCATCGTGCACAAGATCCCGGAAAGCCTGAGCCACGAAGACGCGGTACTGATTGAACCGATGGCCTGCGCCATTCACACCGTGGCGCGCGGCGACATTCAACTGGATGACGTGGTGGTGCTGGCCGGCGCTGGGCCGCTCGGGCTGTGCATGGTGCAGGTGGCGCGCCTGAAAACGCCGAAGAAACTGATCGTCATCGACGCCATCGACGAGCGGCTGGCACTGGCGAAAGCGTTCGGTGCCGACGTGGTGATCAACCCGCTGAAAGAAGACGCCGACGGCATCGTCAAATCGCTGACCGGCGGCTACGGCTGCGACGTGTATATCGAGGCCACCGGCGCGCCGATCGGCGTGATCCAGGGGTTGCAGATGATCCGCAAGCTGGGCCGCTTCGTGGAGTTCAGCGTGTTCGGCAAGGAAACCACCGTCGACTGGTCGATCATCGGTGACCGCAAGGAGCTGGACATTCGCGGCGCGCACCTGGCGCCCTACAGCTATGAAATCGCCATCGATCTGTTCGAGCGCGGGCTGGTGACCTCCAGCGGCGTGGTCACCCACAGCTATTCATTGAACGACTGGGATCAGGCTTTCGCCCTGGCGGATTCGACCGACTCTATCAAGGTGATCCTGGTTCCCTGAGATTCCCGCCGTACCGCTGTTGCAGTAACGACCACCGCCTCGTTCGTAACGGATGGGGCACTGGTCGGCCAAAAGTAAAGACATGCTGTTGCTCTGATAATCACAACAAAACGCTATCCCTACAGGAGAATTGGCTATGTTTTCATTTTTCAAAAAGACCTTACCTTTTATCGTCGCCGGTGGAATGTTGGCGGCCAGCCATGTGGCGCTGGCCAAGCAGATCACTATCGGTATGTCGTTCCAGGAAATGAACAACGACTATTTCGTCACCATGAAACAGGCGCTGGATCAGGCGGCGGCCGATATCGGCGCCAAAGTGTACGTGGCCGATGCGCGTCACGACGTCGCCAAGCAGATCGGCGACGTGGAGGATATGCTGCAGAAGAAGGTGGATATCCTGCTGATCAACCCGACCGATTCGGTGGGGGTGCAGTCGGCGGTGATTTCCGCCCATAAAGCCGGTGCGGTGGTGGTGGCGATTGACGCGCAGGCTGACGGACCTCTGGACTCGTTCGTCGGTTCGGAAAACTACGACGCCGGCTTCCAGGCGGGCGAGTACCTGGCGAAATCACTGGGTGGTAAAGGCAAGGTAGCGATCCTTGACGGTATCCCGGTGGTGCCGATCCTGGAGCGGGTGCGCGGCTTCGAAGCGGCGATGAAGAAATACCCCGACATCAAGATTGTCACCAAACAAAACGGCAAGCAGGAGCGCGATACCGCGCTGACGGTGACTGAAAACATGCTGCAGTCGGCGCCGGATCTGGCGGGCATCTTCAGCGTTAATGACGTTGGCGCGCTCGGCGCCCTGGCGGCGATTGAAAGCAACGGCGCCAAGGTGAAACTGGTCAGCGTTGACGGCCAGCCGGAAGCCATCAAAGAGATCCTCAAACCGAATTCACCGTTTATCGCCACCTCGGCGCAGTTCCCGCGTGACCAGCTGCGTATCGCGCTCGGCATCGCGCTGGCCCGCTACTGGGGCGCCACCGTGCCGAAAACCGTACCGGTCAAGGTGAAGCTGATCGACCGCAGCAATGCGGCCGGCTTTAGCTGGTAACAGCGGCCAGGTTCGCCCCGCTGCGGCGGGGCGTTCGACGCGGAGGGTATTGCGGTGACAGCTTTATTGGAATTGAAGCGGATTAAAAAGAGCTTTCCCGGCGTGAAGGCGCTGGACGGCATCGATCTCGCCATTCAACGCGGCGAGGTGCACGCCCTACTGGGCGAAAACGGCGCCGGTAAATCGACGCTGGTGAAAATCATGTGCGGCATTTATCAGCCGGACGAGGGCGACATTTTTATCGACGGTGAGCAGTGCCGCTTTAGCAACTATCGCCAGGCGATCGAGGCCGGTGTCGGCATTATTTTTCAGGAATTCTCGTTGATTCCCTACATGAGCGCCATCGACAACATCTTTCTCAACCGGGAGATCAGAAATCGTTGGGGCCTGTTGGATCGACGCGCGATGCGGCGCAAGGCCGAAGCTATCTTCAAACGCTTGACGGTGGAAATCGATCTCGACTGTCCGGTGGAGCAGTTGAGCGTGGCGCAGCAACAGTTCGTGGAGATCGCCAAGGCGCTGTCGCTGGAGGCGCGCGTGCTGGTACTGGACGAGCCGACCGCCACGCTGACCCCGGGCGAGGCCGAGCATCTGTTTAGCGTGATGAACGATCTGCGGCTGCTGGGCGTTGGCATGGTGTTTATCTCGCACCACCTGGATGAGATCTTCACCATTTGCGATCGCATCACCGTGCTGCGCGACGGCAGCTATATCGAGACGCTGGCCACCGGCGACACCAACGTGGAAGAGCTGGTACGGCTGATGGTCGGGCGCAAGATCGAAAACGCCTTCCCGCTGAAACAGCACCCGGTGGACACCTCGACGCTGTTGCTGGAGGCGGAGATCCAGCGCGAAAAGCACGGCCCAACGGACCGATTTCGGCTGCATAAGGGCGAGATCCTCGGCTTTGCCGGACTGGTGGGCTCCGGACGCACCGAGACCGTGTCGGCGCTGATCGGCGCCAGTCGCTGCCACCGCAAATGCGTGAGTCTCGGCGGTCGGCCGGCGGCGCTGAATTCGCCGGCGCAGGCGCTGGCGCAGGGCATCGGTCTGCTGCCGGAGAGTCGCAAAACCGAAGGCCTGGTGCTGCCGTTCTCGGTGGCGCAGAACATCACCCTCAACCGGCATCATCGGCGCGGCAAGATCTTCGTCAGCGCCAGCAAGGATCGCGACGTGGTGCAGCGGTTGATCCACGCGGTAGGGGTAAAAACCCCGGGCGCGGATACCGCCGTCAGTACCCTGAGCGGCGGTAACCAGCAGAAAGTGGTGATCGCCCGCTGGCTCAACAACGACTGCAACATCCTGATCTTCGACGAACCGACGCGCGGTATCGACGTGGGCGCCAAGGCCGAGATCTACCAGCTGATGCAGCAACTGACCCTGCAGGGTATCTCCATCATCATGATTTCCTCCGAACTGCCGGAGATCATCGGCGTGTGCGACCGCGTACTGGTGTTTCGCGGCGGCCACATCGTTGCCGAGCTGACCGGCGACGACATCGAATCCAACCACATCATGCTTCACGCTACCGGGAGTGCATTATGATCGGAATTGAACAACCCGCCGTGGCGCGCCGCGCCGCTGCCCCCAGCCTCGGCAAGCGCTGGGATAAACTGCTACACCATCCGGCGGTGTTGCCGTTTATCGGCTTCGTGATCCTGTTTGCGCTGATGAGCGTGCTGAACGACAGCTTCCTCAGCGTCAACAACCTGACCAATGTGGCGCGCCAGGTGTCAATCAACGCCATCATCGCGGTGGGCATGACCTGCGCCATCCTCACCGGCGGTATCGATCTCTCGGTCGGGCCGGTGATGGCGCTGGCCGGCTCCGTCGCCGCCGGGCTGATGCTGGCGGCGATCCCCATCCCGTTGGCGATGGTGGCGGCATTGGCGGTCGGGGCGCTATTCGGTCTGGCCAACGGCGCTTGCATCGCCTATCTGCGCATGCCGCCGATCATCGTCACTCTGGCATCGATGGGGATCGCCCGCGGTCTGGCGCTGCTGTACACCGGCGGCTACCCGATCTCCGGCCTGCCCGACGTCTTCGCCTTCTTCGGCCGCGGCACGGTGCTGGGTATCCAGGTGCCAATTCTGATCATGCTCGGCGTGTACCTGCTGGCCTGGCTGATGCTGAACCAGCTGCCGTTCGGCCGTTACATCTACGCGATGGGCGGCAACGAAGAGGCGGCGCGCCTGAGCGGCATCCGCGTGCCGCGCTACAAGATGCTGGTGTACGTGATAAGCGGTCTGACCGCCGCGCTGGCCGGGCTGGTGCTGACCTCACGCCTGATGAGCGGGCAGCCCAACGCCGGTGAAGGCTTTGAACTGGACGCCATTGCAGCGGTCGTGCTCGGCGGGGCGGCAATCTCCGGCGGGCGTGGCGCCATTGTCGGCACGTTGGTGGGGGCAATGATGCTCGGGGTGCTGAACAACGGCCTCAATCTGATGAGCGTGTCGCCGTATATCCAGAACGTGGTGAAGGGCGGCATCATCCTGGCCGCCATCTATCTCAGTTCCGTGCGGCGCAAGTAGGGGGCGCAATGGGCATTTTTCTTGGCATAGACGTCGGCGGCACGGTGATCAAGGCCGGGTTGTACCGGGCTGACGGTGAAGAACTGGCGATCGCCGAACGCGACGGTGCGACGATCGCCGCCCGGCCAGGTTTCAGCGAACGCAATATGGAGGCGCTGTGGGATGACGTCTGCGCCGCGATCCGCCAGACGCTGCATGCAGCGGCGCTGGATGCCGGTCAGGTGCGCGGCGTCGGCTTTTCGGCGCACGGCAAAGGGCTGTATGCCATTGACCGGTACGGCAAGCCGGTCGGCAACGGCATTCTCTCTTCGGACAACCGCGCGGCGGAAACGGTCGCAGCCTTGCAGCGCGCCGGGGTAGATGCGCAAACCTACCCGCGTAGCCTGCAGCCGCTGTGGCCCAGTCACCCGGCGCTGCTGCTGCGCTGGCTGAAGCAGCATCAACCGGCGCAGTACGCCGCCGTCGATCGCATTTTGATGGCACATGACTATCTGCGCTTTCGCCTGACCGGCGAGGCGGCGGCCGAGGTAACCAATATCTCCGGCAGCAACCTGTTTAACCAGCACAGTGGGGCTTACGATCCGACGCTGATGGCGGCTTTTGGCATTGAAGAGGCGGCGGAAAAGACCGCGCCGGTGATTGGCTCGGCGCAACTGGCCGGGCGAGTGACGGCCGGGGCGGCGGCGCAGTGCGGCCTGCGGGCGGGCACGGCGGTATACGGCGGCCTGTTCGACGTGGTGGGCGCGGCGCTCAGCTCCGGCGTGGCCGACGATCGCACGCTCAGCGCGGTGGCGGGCACCTGGTCGATCGCCACCTGTGTGACCGAGCGACTGATCCCCGCCGACTATCCCTATGCCTGGGGGCGTTACTGCATCGACGGCCGCTATTTTGTGCACGAGGGCAGCCCGACCTCGGCCGGCAATCTGGCCTGGTTCCTGCGCCAGTTTTGCGCCGACGACCGGCAACGCTACGCCCAGTTCAACGCCTGGGTGGCCGAGCGCTGCGAACGGCCCAGCGAGCTGCTGTTCCTGCCCTATCTGTACGGTTCCAACCTTGGCGGCAACACGCCGGGCGGGTTGATCGGCCTGAGCGCCCATCATGAGATGGCAGACGTGGTGCAGGCTATCTATCAGGGCATCGTGTTTTCGCACCTGATCCATCAGCAGCGCATGGTGCGGCTGAACCCGCGCATTGAGCGGGTGCGCATGACCGGTGGGCCGACGCAGTCCGACGTCTGGATGCAGATGTACGCCGACGCAGGCAATCTGCCGCTCGACGTGGTGGCAAGCCGCCAGAGCGGCTGCCGTGCCGCCGCGCTGTGTGCCGCAGTAGGCGCCGGGGAGTATGCCGGCTTCGCCGAAGCGATCGCCGCCGCGCCGCCCAAGCTGCGTTGTTTTTATCCCGCGCCCGCCGCCCATCGGCGTCTGCGCGCCCAGCAGGCGCGCTATCTGGCGGTCGCCCAGGCTTTGAATGAGGTCAATGATGCAAACAACTAACGTCGCCTGTCTGGGATTGTATGAAAAAGCGCTGCCCGCCAATCTGAGCTGGCCGCAGCGGCTGGCGATCGCCGCGGAGCTGGGGTTTGATTTTGTGGAGATGTCGATCGACGAACAGCCGGCGCGCCAGCAGCGTCTGGATTGGGATCGCAGTCAGCGACTGGCGTTTATTCAGGCGCGTCTCGACAGCGGGGTGACGGTACCGAGCCTGTGTCTGTCGGCACACCGGCGCGATCCGTTCGGCAGCGCCGACGTGGCCACCCGTGAACGGGCGCGGGTGCTGTTGATCAAGGCGCTGGATCTGGCGGTGGATCTCGGCATTCGCAACATCCAACTGGCGGGTTACGACGTCTATTACGAACCCGCCGACCGTCACAGCCGTACACGCTTTATCGAGGGCATGCAGTGGGCGGTGGCGCAGGCTGGCAGAGCACAGGTGATGCTGTCGGTGGAAGTGATGGACACGCCGTTTATCAACAGCATCAGCAAATGGCGCGACATTGCGCGCCACGTCAACAGCCCGTGGTTCACGGTGTATCCCGACCTTGGCAACCTCAGCGCCTGGGGCAACGATATCGCCGCCGAGCTGGCATTGGACATTGGCAGTATCACCGCCATCCACCTCAAAGACACGATTGCGGTGGGGCCGGGCAGCGCCGGGCAGTTTCGCGACGTGCCGTTTGGCGAAGGGTGCGTGGATTTCGCCCACGCCTTTTCGGTACTCAATACGCTCGGCTATCGTGGCCCCTACCTGCTGGAGATGTGGGCGCGTGAAGACGGACAGGATAAGCAGCGCATCGCCCAGGCCAAGGCCTGGATTGAACAACAGATGATCAGCGGAGGAATCGCATGCTGAACGAACTCAAGCGGCAGGTACTGGCCGCCAATCTCAGCCTGCCGGAATATGGGCTGGTGACCTTTACCTGGGGCAACGTTTCGGCGATCGATCGCCAACGCGGGCTGGTGGTGATCAAGCCTTCGGGCATCGCCTATCAGGCGATGACGCTGGAGGATCTGGTGGTGGTGGATCTGGACGGCAAGGTGCGGGAAGGGCATTGCAAACCCTCGTCCGATACTGCGACCCATCTGGCGTTATACCGCGCCTTCGGCGATATCGGTGGCGTGGTGCATACCCACAGCCGCAACGCCACCATCTGGGCGCAGGCGGGGCAGCCGATCCCGGCGCTCGGCACCACCCACGCCGACTATTTTTACGGCGATATTCCCTGCACCCGGCCGATGCGCGAGGCGGAGATCGCCGGTGATTACGAGCAGGAAACCGGCAAGGTGATCGTCGAAACTTTCCAACAGAGCGGGCGCGATCCGCAGCAGGTGCCAGGGGTGCTGGTCTATTCCCACGGGCCGTTCACCTGGGGCAAGGACGCGGCGGATGCGGTGCACAACGCGGTGGTGCTGGAGGAGGTCGCCGCGATGGCGATGGCGACGCGCCAACTGGTGCCGGCGATCGCCCCGATGCAGCCGGCGCTGCTGGACAAACATTTCCTGCGCAAGCACGGCAAACACGCTTACTACGGGCAATAACGCCCGTCAGCGATTCAACAGCGAGCCGGTGAAGAACTCTCTGCGCACCGGCAGCTCTCCGCGCGGGCTATTGATTGCGCTAAACAGCAGCTCCGCGGCGATCTCCCCCAGTTTCTGCGTATCGTGATACACCCCGGGAATGTGCAGGCCGTAAGCGCCGGCGCGCGGCGGTTCGTCGATCGAGAAGAACTTCACCTGCTGATAGAGGCCCATTTCGTGGCAGATGGCGATGGCGCCCAGCGTGATGATGCCGTTCAGGCCGATGATGTAATCCGGGCTGTTCTCCGGCTGGGCCAGATAGGTGCGCACCTCGCTTTCCTGCGACATGAAATCGTAGTCGCCGTTGATGATATGTAGTTCGCGGCCACGCCCTTTCAGCGCCGCAACGATGCCGGCGGTACGCGTCAACGTGATCTCCGAGTCGGCGGGGCCGCCGATAATCAGCAGTTTTTTCTCCGGTTGCTCCGCCAGATAGCGGCCGGCGAGGATGCCGATCTCGCGGTTGTCGAGGAACACCCCGCTCAGTTGCTGATCGTAGAGATCGCGATCGAGCAGAATCAGAGGGATGCCGTACACCTCGGCCAGTTCCAGATAGGCGGGACGATAATGCTTGTCATCGCGCACCGCCGATAACAGGATGCCGCGCGCCTTGTAGCCGAACAGCGCCTGAATGGCGCGCATTTCCGCCTCTTCGCTGCCGTCGGTGTCGAACAGCATGATCTGGTAACCCTGCTGGCGCGCGATGCGCGACACGGTCTTGATCAGGCCGGAATAGAACGGGTTATACATACTGCTGGTGACGATGCCGATAATCTGGCTGCTGCTGCTCTTCAGCCCCTGTGCGAAGGCATTGGGCACGTAGTTCAGCTCTTTGGCGATGGCGTGAATGCGTTCACGGGTTTCCGGCTTGACCAGCTCGGGCTTATTGAAGGCGCGGGAAACGGTGATATTGGTCACCCTGGCACGGCGGGCGATGTCCACGATGGTGGCATTGGGATTGGCTTTCGACACCGTCTTTCCTTGCGTTATGCCTCAACAGATCCCTTATTGTAGGGAAAGGGCGGTTGGGGTGCTAGGGGGATGTAGAGGAAGTCCAGGAGTAAAACAAAAGAGCGTTAATAGTATCCATGATTATTAATAGCAACAATATAATTAGATATAACATTTTGCGGCATTACTGACTGGCAAGCTGAATAAGCAGGTTGCCATCGGTAGAATAGGTTACGATCTGCACATGGAACAGCCGCAGTTCGAACGACAGCAGCATGCCCAGCTAAAACTGACGGAACGGTATAATTTGCTGGCGATCCTGCATTCACGCCATAGCCACGAATGGCTGACCGTAATAGGGCGTAGAAGCGAGATGTTTGAGGCGCTGTGTCAATTGTGTCCCAGTCAACTGATGATATCGCCGTCCAACTGCATTACAACGCTAATGCCATGTTTATGTCATTGGCTTGAATATTTTTCATTTATTCCCTTTATAAATTCGAACCACTAATGACATTTTCTAGTTATAGTTCAGTAAAGGCTGGTGTGGGTTTTACTTTTCCTGAATATGATATTTATAGCTTGGTATGGCAATAGGCTATGTAATAAATTTATCTACGGCGGGTTTTAAAATCGATTGCGAAAGATCAAGCCAACTATAACATAGATGCTTTTGGGTTGGCGGTTTAAATGCCGTGGCATATTGATTTCGTACCTTATAGGAGGATGTATGTTTTCTGAAAAAGACAAGAATAAATTATTTATAGCTATGGCGGCGAAATTGGCCAAGGATAGAAAAGAGAGAAAGTTGAAATTGAATTACACAGAGGCAACTGCCTACATTGTCCATGAAACTACGGAGTATGTTAGAGATGGGCATGGCTTATCTGACGCAAAGATATTTGGTGCGACGTTGTTGAAGGTTGAGGATGTAATGGATGGAGTCGCTGAAACGTTGAAACAGATTTTTGTTGAGGCGACATTTAATGATGGTACACGTTCTTTTACTATTCATAAGCCAATAAGGTGAGGAGGGTATATGTTACCAGGCGAAGTAATTTACGCTAAAGGCGATATACAATTAAATAAAGGTTGTGATGTGATTAGCTTGAGGTTTATTTCTGACCATGATAGGCCAATAACGTTAGGCGCTTTCTTGGATATTGCTGCAGCCCATCCTACACTTAGAATAGACAGGTTTCATGGCCGATTAGACCTACCATCGGGGCTTGGGCTTCGTCTTGAGCCGGGTGATATTAAATTTAACAATGTGATTAAAAATAAAAAAAATTAAAATGGATAAGAGAGAATAGATATGGAAAATATTTCCCGTAAAGAGTATGCAGAATTATATGGCCCTACGGCAGGCGATAAAGTCCGTTTGGGTGACACCGAGTTATTGATTGAAATAGAAAAGGATCTCACCGTTTATGGCAATGAGACTTCATTCAATTTTCTAGGCAGTGCGGCAAACTGTACTCACAGTAACAAGAACTATGATCTTGTTATAATCAATGTTGTTATTGTTGACTGGAGCGGAATATATAAGGCTGATATTGGTATCAAGGATGGAAAGATAGCAAGAATCGGTAAATCTGGTGACCCTAACATTCAATTAGGCGTAGATATAGAAATTTCATCCACTACTGATATTATTGACGGTAAAAATCTGATAATCACAGCAGGGGCCATTGATACTAATGCGGTGTTTAGTGACTATGAGAAAATCTTAAAGTCCTTTAATGCCGGCATCACTACGCTGATTGGTGGTGGTCAGGGCACCACGGACGGAACCCGCATGACGGGGGTTTCTTGCGGTGACTATAATATTAGTAAGATGCTAAAAATACTCGATGATGTTCCTGTCAATGTTGGACTGTTGGCCAAGGGATATCCTAGCGGCATGGAGGATGCCATTAAAGCGGGCTGCATGGGAATTAAACTTGCACCGGAGTGGGGATTACAAAATGATGCTATCTCCGCGAGTTTTTCAGCGGCGGATAAGTATGATGTCCAGGTGGTTGCCAGTGGCACACCCACCAATGAAAGAGGATCTGTGGAAGACTTTATCGCTAGTTTAGGTAAAAATAACATTTGTATTAATGATATTGGCGGAACTGAGGGTGGGTTCGCGCCAGATAATCTTAACATGTTAACATGTACCAATTGTTTTTCTTCTGCAACCACATCCGCATTGTTTTATTCGAAAAATGTATTGGATAGTTCGCTTGATTTACTTTTGCATGGCAAGAACTTATTACCTTCTGATTCGACGCATCTGGCCATCGCCGAAAGTATTACCAGAGCAGAAACGGTAGTGGGGCAAGAACTATTGCTGGATAGAGGATGCATCCCTATTGTGACCTCAAGTTCATTACGAGATGATAGTGACCTGTTAATTCGGCATATTTGGCAATTAGCAGACAAATGCAAGAAAACAATAGGGCGTGATACGGCCGGTTTAGCAGATAATGCCAGGGTAAAAAGATATTTGGCAAAATATACGATTAACCCAGCGAAAGTTTATGGCTTATCTGCTGCTATTGGTTCTATCGAGGTAGGTAAGATTGCTGATTTGGTTTTATGGCAACCAGCATTCTTCGGCGTAGCGCCTTTTATGCTAATAAAAAGTGGCATAGCCTGTACCCTGAACGAGCAAAATAGACCGGACAACTATGATCTGAATACGGTGTTTAGGCATAGCTTCGGTAATCTTCCTGGGTTTAATAAAAATAAAATTATATTTGCTTCAAGAGAGAGTATTGAACAGGGAGTAATGGGTAATTATGATCTGGCAAGCCAAATATTTCCTGTCAGTGGTGCGCGTCAGATAGCTACAGCGGATATATACCAAGCAAGTAATCCAAAAATAGAGGTTGATCCAGAAACGTATGTTGTAAGGGCGGATGGTATTGCTCTGCACGCTGAAGCTGCTTCACAGGTCCCTTTGAGCCGGTTTTATAATATGTTTTGATGTGGGAGAGATGAGGAGATAAAGATGAATGCGATAAAGAAATACAAGAGGAGCTTGGTTAGCGACCATAATGCGTTATGGCGGGCTATTCTGGATAGATACAGTGATGGAGATTATACGTTAGATAATCCGCTTATTGTCAATAATCCTTTTAAAAACTCACCGCTTACGGCTGTAATTCTGTTTTCCAGTGGTTGCGCGTTTGCCACTTCAGCTGTTATAAGGATTGAGGGACAAAGCGGAGATAAAGATTTAACACACGAGTTTAATGATGGTAGCCAGCATAACTATCATTTTATTCCCGTGGCGGGATTATATCCTGGCATTGATAATAACGTCGAATTGACGCTAACCTATAGCGATGGTTCCGTTGTGGTAAAATCGTTCACCATCAGAACCCCGGAATTACCAAAGGATATAAAATTATTGCCGAATATCCATCCTGGTAAATCTGAACCTATTGCTATGGCGGAAGGTTTCACCTTTTTGTCACCGATAAATTCTTATATCATGGCCGTTGATCATAACGCCACTATTCGCTGGTATTTATCCGGTGATGATTATTTTCTTCCAGGTAATTTCCCACGTGATTTGGCCTTCACTAATTTTATTAGATTGAAAAATGGTAATTTCCTAGTGAATTTCTGGAAGAAATGCCTTTATGAAATTACTATCCTAGGACGCTGTGTGAAATTCACCGATCTGACGAAGATGCGGTATGGATTACATCATGATATGTATGAAATGGAAAGCGGTGACCTGCTCGTGTGTATTGAAGACCATTTTAGCAACATTATGGAGGATCACATTGGTATCTTTGATTATCAGCATTCTAACACGTTAAAAAAATATGCCGATTTTAAAGAGGTTCTTCCAACCAAAAGAGTGTATCAACCTAATATTGATTCTGTTTTAGGTGGCAAGAAAGATTGGTTGCATATTAATAGGGCCGTTTACCATCAAGAGAAAGATTTCTTTGTTATATCAGCCAGGCATCAAAATGCCATTATAGCCAGCAAGGAAATTAGTAAGCATAAATATGGCAAGATGGATATGGAGTTGCAGTGGATATTGGGATCTCATTATGGTTGGGAACCAGAGTTAAAAAAATATTTATTGAGGCCTATTGATAGCTTTGGTAATGAAATTACGGATAATGATTTTTTAGATAAGGAGTTTTGGCCTTGGGGGCAACACTCGATAAACTTTATAGATACAAACAACAGCGAAACCAGCAAAGACCCGGATGAAGTTGATATCATCCTATTCAATAACGGAAACTATAGGAGTTTTGATAAGCGCAAGCAGATAAGGTCGGATAATAATTATTCGGAGGGTGTTCATTATAGAATAAATACGAAACACATGACCGTGAAGATAATCTGGCGTTTTGGCAAGGAACTGGGTAGCCAGCGTTATTGCTCATTTGTATGTAATATTCAAGAGTTGAAGGATAGCTACCTTATCAACTATGGTGGAATTCATTTAAATGAATACGGTGAAAATATTGGGCTTCTATTAGGGGATCCGCCAATGCAGCGAGGGGAAAAGGTTTACCCCAAAACATATATTTGTGAGGTGAACAAATCAAGCAAAGAGATAGTGTTTGATTTTGAACTGGATATTGGCGAGTCAGAAGCGTTAGGGTATTATAATTTTAAGAGTCTACGATTACCAATGTACCCAAATAAATCAACTATTAGAGCTGCTTTATAATTAGTGTTAAATTAATATCTAATGTTATTTTTTATTTGCATGTTAATAGGTAATAAAATAACCCTAGGCATTTTTGCATATAAATGCCTGGGGCTATTATTAAAAAATTAATTCATGGTGTTATAAACTGAGTTACAGGTCACGGAAAAAGATCGTGATATTGACTAGTGTGGCTAAGAGTTAAAGTTTAATAATTCATGGAGGATATGCAATGAGAAGAATTAAAGCTTTTAGTGTATTAATAATGGGATTGTTTTTAGCAAGCGGTTCGGTATTATCAGCCGACATCACTATTTATCACACTAACGACTTACACGCTAATGTACTTCCTTTTAAAGCCCCCTATGTCAGTAAAGATAAAAAAGTCGGGGGGTTCGCCAATATCGCCAGCATTGTCAAACAGGCCAAAGCCAAAGATGATGGCGTCTTCTTGTTTGATGCCGGAGATTTTTTTACCGGGCCGTATATCAGCACGCTAACGCAGGGGGAAGCCATCATTGATATAATGAATCAAATGTCGTTTGATGCCGTGTCCATCGGTAATCATGAGTTTGATCATGGCGTACCCAATATGATTGAGCAGTTGAGCAAAGCCACTTTTCCGGTGCTATTAGGTAATCTGTTTTATGAGAACAGTGATAAACCGGTGTGGGATAAACCATGGGTTATTTTGGAAAAAGCCGGCATCAAGGTTGGCGTGATTGGCCTGCATGGCAAATTCGCTTTCTACGATACGGTAAATAAGAATATGCGCGCTGGCGTAGAGATGCGCGACGAAGTGGAATACCTCAATAAGTATCTTGGGCAGATTCGCGACAAGGTGGACGTTACCGTATTATTAATCCATGAAGGCGTACCGGCGCGGCAATCCAGTTTTGGTTCGGCAGACGTAACCCGGTTGTTAAGCAAGGATATTGAACTGGCAAAGCAGGTGCAGGGATTGGACGTTCTTATTACCGGGCATGCGCACGTTGGCACGCCGGAACCGATCAAAGTCAATAATACCTTGATTGTTTCCACCGATGCCTATGGTATCGATCTGGGCAAATTGGTGTTGAATATTGACGATAAAACTAAAAAGATCGCTGGCTATCAAGGCAAGTTGATCAATATTTACGATGGTGACGTGGAGCCTGACCCGGCAACGGCGGCGAAGGTCGCGCTATGGACGGATAAGCTAAAGCAGATCACCCAGCAGAAAATCGGCAGCGCCAGCGCAGAGTTGACGCGCTCTTATGGAGAGTCTTCCGCCGCTGGCAATATGGTTGGCGATGCCTTTTTGGCCGCGGAACCACGGGCGCAGCTTGCCTTTGTCAACAGCGGCGGTTTGAGAAGTGAGCTTGCTCAAGGGGAAATCAAGTTGGGTGATATCATCACCATGTTCCCTTTCCCGGACGATTTAAGCTATATGGAAATCAACGGCAAACAGCTACGTTGGCTAATGAATCATGCGGCAAATCTGACCAATGGCATTCTGCAGGTCTCGAAAGGTATCGAGATGGAATACGATAGCCGCAAGCCGCTCAATCAGCGCATCGTCTCGCTAACGGTGCAGGGGCAGCCGCTCAAAGATGACGCCTGGTATCCGATTGTGGTGAATTCTTTCCTGGCGACCGGGGGAGATGGATTCAGCGCCTTTACCGAAGGGCGGAATATCAGGACGCTTCCCGGCAGCGGTGCGACAGCCGCGGTGGTGGACTATATCAAGTCGCAACCGGAGATCGTCCCCGATGAACACAAGCGCATCAAGGACCAGGCGCTGTAGCCAATCAGGGCTGGCGAGTTGACGTTATGCGGAAGGATTAAACCGTGATGAATGTCACGTAATGATGTTTTCTATTGCGTCTGGTTGTATATTTTTGTGATATGAATCGGTGCGGGTATCGTCCCGCTCCGTATAATCACACCCCGAAAACATTCATAAGCAACCCTGTGTTCCTCTTTGGCAGGGATGCATTACTTTATTCGCAACAGGGATACTTTACATGCAACTCATCATGAGCCTGGTCGGCATGGCGGCGCTGATCGCGATTGCGGTACTGCTCTCCAGCAACCGTCGCGCGATTAATCTGCGCACCGTTGCCTGGGCATTTGTTCTTCAGATAGCCATCGGCGCGCTGGTGCTGTATGTGCCGGTGGGGCGCGCGGTGCTCGGCGGCATGTCGGCCGGCGTGGCTAACGTGATCGCCTATGGCAATCAGGGCATTTCCTTTATTTTTGGCGGGCTGGTTTCCGACAAGATGTTCGAGGTGTTCGGCGGCGGCGGCTTTGTCTTCGCCCTGCGGGTATTGCCGGTGATCGTGTTCTTCTCCTCGCTGATTGCGGTGCTGTATTATCTGGGCATCATGCAACTGGTGATCCGCGTGCTCGGCGGCGGCCTGCAAAAACTGCTCGGCACCTCGCGCACCGAATCGCTGTCGGCAACCGCCAATATCTTTGTTGGCCAGACCGAAGCGCCGCTGGTGGTGCGTCCGTATATTGCCACCATGACCCAGTCTGAACTGTTTACCGTCATGTGTGGCGGCCTGGCCTCGGTGGCCGGTTCGGTGCTGGCAGGGTATGCGCAGATGGGCGTACCGCTGGAATACCTGATTGCCGCTTCGTTTATGGCTGCGCCAGGTGGCTTGCTGTTCGCCAAGCTGATGGTGCCGGAAACCGAGAAAACCCACGATAAAGACGATGCGATGAAGCTGATCGCTGAAGACGACCGTCCGGCCAACGTCATTGACGCGGCAGCGTCCGGTGCGGCGTCCGGTATGCAGTTGGCGTTGAACGTCGGTGCCATGCTGCTGGCGTTTATTGCGCTGATCGCCTTGCTGAACGGTATCCTTGGCGGTATCGGCGGCTGGTTCGACTATCCGCAACTGTCGCTGGAGCTGATTCTTGGCTGGATCTTCTCACCGATTGCTTTCCTGATCGGCGTGCCGTGGCATGAGGCGATGACCGCCGGTTCGTTTATCGGCCAGAAGATTATCGTCAACGAATTTGTGGCTTACATGAACTTCGGCGCCTATCTGCGCCCGGACGACGTGGTGGCTGCCGAAGGCTTGCAGGTGCTTTCTGCCCATACCAAAGCGATCATCTCGTTTGCGCTGTGCGGTTTTGCCAACCTGTCCTCGGTGGCGATCCTGTTGGGTGGTCTGGGCAGCATGGCGCCGAATCGTCGCCACGATATAGCGCGCTTTGGTCTGAAAGCGGTGGCGGCCGGTACGCTGTCTAACCTGATGAGCGCCACCATCGCCGGGTTCTTCCTGGCGCTTTAAGCTAAACTCTGTTACGGGCGTCCGGTTGGGCGCCCGTTATCCCGGCACGAATCCTTAGCGAATTTGTGAACGATATCGCGTTCTTTTGTGATGTTCTTCACATATAATTCCGGCCTGTTACAGTGTTATTTCATAGAATGTGAATCCGAACACGATTTTCCCCCAGGGAGCGTGTTCAAATAGCTATTACATCTGCGGTGAGAAGGATCTCAGTTGCCGCGAGGGGAATCATTGCCCCGCGCTATCTTCATGGAACCAAGTCCGCTCGCCAACGGCAAGATACTCAGTTGGAGAGTTTTATGACCGAATTAACCGCCGCAGCGCAACGTGCGCTGAATTTAATGGATTTAACCACGCTGAACGATGATGACACCGACGAGAAAGTGATCGCGCTGTGTCGTCAGGCCAACAGCCCGGCCGGCCATACCGCCGCCATATGCATCTATCCGCGCTTTATCCCGATTGCCCGCAAAACGCTGCGCGAACAAGGCACGCCGGACATTCGCATCGCCACCGTTACCAACTTCCCGCATGGCAATGACGACATCGACATTGCGCTGGCGGAAACCCGCGCGGCCATTGCCTATGGCGCCGATGAGGTTGACGTGGTGTTCCCGTACCGTGCGCTGATGGCCGGCAATGCCCAGGTCGGGTTTGATCTGGTCAAGCAGTGCAAGCAGGCCTGCGAGCAGGCAAAGGTGCTGTTGAAGGTGATTATTGAAACCGGCGAGCTGAAAGACGCCGGGCTGATCCGTCAGGCCAGCGAAATTGCCATCAACGCCGGAGCCGATTTTATTAAAACCTCGACCGGCAAAGTCCCGGTCAACGCCACGCTGGAAAGTGCCGAGCTGATGATGTCGGTGATCCGCGACATGGGCGTCGGCGCACGGGTCGGTTTCAAACCGGCCGGCGGGGTGCGCACCGCGCAAGACGCGCTGCATTATCTGCAACTTGCCGAGCGTATCATGGGCAAAGACTGGGCTGATGCGCGCCATTTCCGCTTCGGCGCCTCCAGCCTGCTGGCGAGCCTGCTGACGACGCTGGGCCATGACGGCCAGGTTTCCGCTGGCAGCTACTGATGACATTTTCCACCGTGGCAGGACTGCGGTGGTTGTGATGACCCTACACTCACGCAGGGGGATGCTGTGTTCCTGGCTCAAGAGATAATACGTAAAAAACGCGATGGACAACCGTTGAGCGAAGAGGAAATTCGTTTCTTCATCAATGGCGTTCGTGACAACGCGGTGTCTGAAGGGCAAATCGCCGCGTTGGCGATGACCATCTATTTCCACGACATGAGCATGGCGGAGCGCGTTGCGCTGACCATGGCGATGCGCGATTCCGGCACGGTGCTGGACTGGAACAGCCTGTCGTTGAACGGGCCGATCGTCGACAAACACTCCACCGGCGGCGTGGGCGACGTCACGTCGCTGATGCTCGGTCCGATGGTGGCGGCCTGCGGCGGCTACGTGCCGATGATTTCCGGTCGCGGCCTCGGTCATACCGGCGGCACCCTGGATAAACTGGAAGCCATTCCCGGTTTCAATATTTTCCCGGATGACAACGCGTTTCGCAAAATCATTAAGGACGTCGGTGTGGCGATTATCGGCCAGACCAGCTCGCTGGCTCCAGCGGATAAACGGTTCTATGCCACCCGCGACATCACCGCCACCGTGGATTCGATTCCACTGATTACCGCCTCAATCCTCGCCAAGAAACTGGCGGAAGGTCTGGACGCGTTGGTGATGGACGTCAAGGTCGGCTCTGGCGCCTTTATGCCGACCTACGCGCTGTCAGAGGATTTGGCGCAGGCGATCGTTGGCGTGGCCAACGGCGCCGGTTGCAAAACCACCGCGCTGCTGACCGACATGAATCAGGTACTGGCTTCCAGCGCTGGCAATGCGGTTGAGGTCCGTGAGGCGGTACGCTTCCTGACCGGTGAATACCGTAATCCGCGCCTGCTGGACGTGACGATGGCACTGTGCGTGGAAATGCTGCTGTCTGGCGGTTTGGCGCGCGACGACGCCGATGCGCGTGCCAAGTTGCACGCGGTGCTGGACAACGGCAAAGCGGCAGACATCTTCGGCCGCATGGTCGCGGCGCAGCAGGGGCCGAGCGATTTCGTCGAGCGTTACGACCACTACCTGCCGGTTGCCATGATGAGCAAGCCGGTGTATGCCGACCAGCCGGGTATCGTTACCGCCATGGACACGCGTGCGTTGGGCATGGCGGTAGTGACGTTGGGCGGCGGGCGTCGCCGGGCAAGCGACAGCATCGATTACAGCGTTGGCCTGACCGATATGGCGCGTCTGGGCGACAGCGTCGATACCCAGCGCCCGCTGGCGGTGATCCATGCCAACGACGAAGAGAGCTGGCAGCAGGCGGCTGACGCGGTGCGCAGCGCGATGACGCTGGGTACTACGGCTGCAGAAACCACGCCGGTGGTATACCAGCGCATTACGGCCTGACGTCGGCTTTCTATATTGAATTGATGGCAACCGCTCATCTTAGTGGTTGCTGGATATACCCAACGGATTTCGCACCGCGGCTAGAGGGCAAGGGCGGGCAGCAACGGAACTTGTTCGGTAACTGACCGGGGTGACAAATCGGCCACCGCGACCACGTAAGGGCAAGACCCAGCGATGGGGCGAGTAACGCGCAGCCAACAACGTCGTAGCGCGAAAGACAATGGGTATCACGCAGGAGAACAGCATGAAACGTACGTTTATTATGGTTTTGGATTCATTCGGTATCGGCGCGAGCGAAGATGCTGAACGTTTTGGCGACAAAGGCTCTGATACGCTCGGCCACATTGCCGCCGCCTGTGCGCGCGGTGAAGCCAATACCGGCCGTAATGGCCCGTTGACCCTGCCAAACCTGAGCCGTCTCGGCCTGGGCAAAGCGGCGCAGGAATCCACCGGCAGCTTCCCGCAGGGGCTGGATGAAAACGCCGATATCATCGGTGCTTACGGCTATGCCAGCGAACTGTCTTCCGGTAAGGACACGCCGTCAGGCCACTGGGAAATTGCCGGCGTGCCGGTACTGTTCGACTGGGGTTATTTCAGTGATGAACACAACAGTTTCCCGCAGGAACTGCTGGATAAACTGGTCGAACGCGCCAATCTGCCAGGTTACCTTGGCAACTGCCATTCGTCCGGCACGGTGATCCTCGATCAGCTTGGTGAAGAGCACATGAAGAGCGGCAAGCCCATCTTCTATACTTCGGCGGATTCGGTGTTCCAGATTGCCTGCCATGAAGAGACCTTTGGCCTGGAGCGGTTGTACCAGCTGTGCGAGATCGCCCGCGAAGAACTGACCGAAGGCGGCTACAATATTGGCCGGGTGATCGCGCGGCCGTTCATCGGCGATAAGCCGGGCAACTTCCAGCGTACCGGCAACCGTCACGATCTGGCGGTCGAGCCGCCGGCGCCTACCGTGCTGAAAAAGCTGGTGGATGAGAAAGGCGGGGAAGTGGTGTCGATCGGTAAAATTGCCGATATCTACGCCAACGTCGGCATCACCAAAAAGGTGAAGGCCACCGGCATCGATGCGCTGTTTGACGCCACGGTAAGCGAAATGGAAAAAGCCGGCGACAACACCATTGTGTTTACCAACTTTGTCGATTTCGACTCTTCTTACGGTCACCGCCGTGACGTGGCGGGCTATGCCGCCGCGCTGGAGCTGTTCGATCGCCGCCTGCCGGAGCTGCTGAAGCTGGTGAAAGATGACGATATGATTATCTTCACCGCCGATCACGGTTGTGACCCGACCTGGAGCGGTACCGACCACACCCGTGAGCACATTCCGGTGCTGGTGTACGGCCCGAAAATCCAGCCAGGTTCGCTGGGCCACCGCGCAACCTTCGCCGATATCGGCCAGACCGTTGCCAACTATTTTGGCCTGTCGCCGATGGAATACGGCAAACCGATGTTCTAAATACCTGTTGGCGTCGGGTGACTGCCCGGCGCATTTTTATTCATGACGATGATTTGAAGGAAAATAATTATGGCAACGCCGCATATTAACGCTGAGATGGGTGACTTCGCTGACGTAGTACTGATGCCGGGCGATCCACTGCGTGCGAAATATATCGCCGAAACCTTCCTGGAAGGCGCGGTGGAAGTCAATAACGTGCGTGGCATGCTGGGCTTCACCGGCACTTACAAGGGCCGCAAAATCTCGGTAATGGGCCATGGCATGGGGATCCCGTCCTGCTCCATCTATGCGCGTGAACTGATCGCGGAATTCGGCGTGAAGAAAATCATCCGCGTGGGATCGTGCGGCGCGGTGCGTGACGATGTCAAACTGCGTGACGTGGTGATCGGTATGGGGGCCTGTACCGACTCCAAGGTCAACCGCATGCGCTTCAAGGATCACGACTACGCGGCAATTGCCGATTTCGATATGGTACGCAACGCGGTAGACGCGGCGGCGGCGCAGGGCATCCCGGCACGCGTGGGCAACATCTTCTCGGCCGATCTGTTCTACACCCCGGATGCCGATATGTTCCAGGTCATGAAGAAGTACGGCATTCTGGGCGTGGAAATGGAAGCTGCCGGCATCTACGGCGTGGCGGCGGAGCTGTATGAAGAGTTTGGTTGCAAGGCGCTGACCATCTGTACCGTTTCTGACCATATCCTGCGTCACGAAGCGACCACCGCGGCGGAACGCCAGACTACCTTTAACGATATGATCGTCATCGCGCTGGAAGCCGTGCTGCTGGGCGACAAAGCGTAAGTTGGCGTAGCGGCGGTCGACACCGCCGCCATGAAAAATGCCGGTCAGTTAATCCTGACCGGCATTTTTGCATTCTATCGCTGCTGAACCGCCGCGTTATCCGCCGTCGGTTTTATTCGGCTTGTCGTCCGGCGCGTCTTCTACGCTGCTGCCTTCTTCCAGCGGGTTGTTGGCGGTGAGCAGATAAGGCGACTGCTGCCAACGACTGCGTCGCCCTTGCAACAGGGTGCGCGCCAGAATAATGCCGATGGCCAGTGCCAGCAGGATCATCAGCCGCAGCAGGTTGGTGGTGTTGTCGACCTGTTTGGATTCGGTGGCCAGCACGTGAGTATCCAGCGTGACGCGCAGAAAGCCGAGCGGGCCATCCTTGCTCTGGATCATGGCGACCAATTGATGGTTGAAATAGCTGCCGGCGCGCTTGCCGTCGAGCGACAGCCGATCGCGCACGCTGATGTTTTCGCCGGCATGGGCCACCAGCGAACCGTCTAACTGATAGACGCCGGCGTCAAGGATACGGCTGTGATCGGTCAGCTGTTGCAGTATCGCATCGATACGTTGGTTGTCGACGTCGCTGTCGTCGTCGAGCAGCGGTGCCAGGCTGAAGGCGACCTGCTTGGTCAGGGTTTGCGCCAGCTCTTCCACCTGTTCTGAACGCGCCAATTGATGACTGAGGCTAAAATAGGACGCACCCTGCATCAACAATACCAGCAGCGCCAGGCAAATCAGTATGATAGCCGTGCGATGCAGGCGGAATTTAAGTTTAGCTTTAGCCATGCGGCTTCCTTGGGATCAGGGACACTTTATGTTGCCAGAACCAACTACGATAGGATAGCTTGATGCGTCGTTTTTCTACTGGTGCCCCCTGCAGGAGTTAATAATGTCGAATAGTCTGACCTATTGCGATCTCCCGGCCGAGATCTCTCAATGGCCGGGTCTTCCGCTTTCGCTGAGCGGTGACGAAGTGATGCCGCTGGATTATCGGGCGGGCCACACCGGTTGGCTACTGTATGGCAGACAGCTGGACAAGGATCGCATCACCCAATTTCAGCGCAAGCTGGGCGCGGCAATGGTCATTGTCACCGCCTGGTGCGTAGAGGACTATCAGGTGGTACGTCTGGCGGGCAGCCTGACGCCGCGCGCCAAAACGCTGGCGGCGGAAAACGGCCTCGACGTCGCGCCGCTCGGCAAGATACCGCATCTGCGTTCCCCGGGCCTGCTGGTGATGGATATGGACTCCACGGCGATCGAGATTGAATGTATCGATGAAATCGCCAAACTGGCCGGCGTGGGCGAGCAGGTCTCGGCGGTAACCGAACGCGCGATGCGCGGTGAACTGGACTTCACCGCCAGTCTGCGTCAACGCGTTGGCACGCTGAAGGGTGCCGATGCCAATATTCTTAAACAGGTGCTGGAAACGTTGCCGTTGATGCCCGGCCTCACCAGTCTGGTGCGTAAATTGCAGGCGCTAGACTGGCATGTCGCCATTGCTTCTGGCGGCTTCACCTATTATGCCGAACACCTGCGCGACAAGCTGAAGCTGACGGCGGTGGTGGCCAACGAGCTGGAAATCCGTGACGGCAAGCTTACCGGCGAAGTGCTGGGGCCGATCGTGGATGCGCAACACAAGGCGGATACCTTGCTGCGGTTGGCGGAAAAACTGCAGATCCCGCTACAGCAAACCGTGGCTATCGGTGACGGTGCCAACGACGTGAAAATGATGCAGGCGGCCGGTCTGGGCATCGCCTACCACGCCAAGCCGAAAGTGTATGACAAAGCCCAGGTGGCGATTCGCCATGCCGATTTGATGGGCGTATTATGCGTGCTCAGCGGCAGTTTGAAGCGCGAAGTGCGTTAAACCGCAGCAGCGCCGCTCGACGGGCCGGCGCAGCATCAGCAATCAGCATTCTCAAAGAGGTAATACGTGGCAAAAGCAGCAAAACGGGCGTTCGTATGTAATGAGTGCGGTGCGGATTATCCACGCTGGCAGGGGCAATGCAGCGCGTGTCACGCCTGGAATACCATTACGGAAGTTCGTCTGGCTGCGGCGTCTTCTTCGACACGCACCGAGCGTTTCAGCGGCTATGCCGGTGAAACCGGCGTCAGCAAGGTACAGCGACTGTCCGACATCAGTCTGGAAGAGCTACCGCGTTTTTCGACCGGTTTTCTGGAATTTGACCGGGTACTGGGCGGCGGCGTGGTGCCGGGCAGCGCCATTCTGATCGGCGGCAGCCCCGGCGCGGGGAAAAGTACGCTGTTGCTGCAAACGCTGTGCAAACTGTCTGAACAGATGAAAACGTTGTATGTCACCGGTGAAGAGTCGTTGCAGCAGGTGGCGATGCGCGCGCATCGCCTGGCCTTGCCGACCGACAATCTGAATATGCTATCGGAAACCAGCATCGAACAGATTTGCCTGATCGCCGAACAGGAACAGCCACGACTGATGGTGATTGACTCCATCCAGGTGATGCACATGGCGGATATCCAGTCTTCGCCGGGCAGCGTGGCGCAGGTGCGCGAAACCGCGGCTTACCTGACGCGCTTCGCCAAGACGCGCGGCGTGGCCATCGTGATGGTGGGGCACGTCACCAAAGACGGCTCGCTGGCCGGGCCGAAGGTGCTGGAACACTGCATCGACTGTTCGATTTTGCTCGATGGCGATGCCGATTCGCGCTTCCGTACGCTGCGCAGCCACAAAAACCGTTTTGGCGCAGTGAACGAACTTGGTGTGTTTGCCATGACCGAACAGGGATTACGCGAAGTTAGCAACCCGTCGGCGATTTTCCTTAGCCGTGGCGAAGTCACCTCCGGCAGTTCGGTGATGGTGGTGTGGGAAGGTACCCGGCCGCTGCTGGTGGAGATCCAGGCGCTGGTGGATCATTCGATGATGTCCAACCCGCGTCGGGTGGCGGTCGGGCTGGAACAGAACCGACTGGCGATCCTGCTGGCGGTGCTGCACCGCCACGGCGGGTTGCAGATGGCGGATCAGGATGTGTTCGTTAACGTGGTCGGTGGCGTGAAGGTAACGGAAACCAGCGCCGATTTGGCGTTGCTGATGTCGCTGGTGTCCAGTTTACGCGATCGGCCGTTGCCGCAGGATCTGGTGGTGTTTGGCGAGGTGGGACTGGCCGGTGAGATCCGCCCGGTGCCGAGCGGCCAGGAGCGGATTTCCGAGGCGGCCAAGCACGGTTTCAAGCGCGCCATCGTGCCACATGCCAACGTGCCGAAAAAAATGCCGCCGAATATGCAGGTATTCGGCGTGAAGAAACTGGCGGACGCGCTGGCGGTGCTGGACGAGTTTTAATCTGCCATGGTTCGGCGAAATTATGCTATTTTGTTTAGCATATTAAACGGGAGGCGGTATGCCGCAATTTGATTACCTGAAAGCAGCGATCAAGCAAAAAGGCTGCACCCTGCAACAGGTGGCTGATGCCAGCAGCATGACCAAAGGCTATCTAAGCCAATTGCTCAACGACAAAATCAAAAGCCCGAGCGCGCAGAAACTGGAGGCGTTGCACCGTTATCTGGGGCTGGAATTCCCACGTCGGGTAAAAACGGTGGGGGTGGTGTTTGGTAAATTTTACCCACTGCATACCGGTCACATCTACCTGATCCAGCGCGCCTGCAGCCAGGTGGATGAGCTGCACGTCATTCTGTGCTACGACGAACCGCGCGACCGCGAGCTGTTCGAAAACAGTTCGATGTCGCAGCAACCGACGGTCAGCGACCGACTGCGCTGGCTGCTGCAAACCTTCAAGTACCAAAAGAACATCCGCATTCATGCGTTTGACGAACAGGGCATCGAGCCGTATCCGCACGGCTGGGGCGTGTGGAGCAACGGTATGAAGCAGTTTATGGATCAGCAGGGCATTGTGCCGAGTTTTATCTATTCCAGCGAAACGCAGGACGCACCGCGTTATCGCGAGTATCTTGATACCGAAACCATTCTGATCGATCCTCAGCGCTCATTTATGAACATCAGCGGCCGGCAGATTCGCCAGGATCCGTTCCGCTATTGGGAATATATTCCGACCGAGGTGAAGCCGTTTTTCGTGCGTACCGTGGCGATACTCGGCGGCGAGTCGAGCGGAAAATCGACTCTGGTCAACAAGTTGGCCAATATTTTCAATACCACCAGCGCCTGGGAGTATGGTCGCGATTACGTGTTTTCCCACCTGGGCGGCGATGAGATGGCGCTGCAATACTCCGACTACGACAAGATTGCGCTCGGCCAGGCTCAGTACGTTGATTTTGCGGTGAAATATGCCAACAAAGTGGCGTTTATCGATACCGATTTCGTCACTACCCAGGCGTTTTGCAAAAAATACGAGGGGCGCGAGCACCCGTTTGTTCAGGCGCTGATTGACGAATACCGTTTCGATTTGGTGATCCTGTTGGAAAACAACACGCCGTGGGTAGCCGACGGCTTGCGCAGTCTGGGGGCGCCGACCGACCGCAAGGCGTTCCAGCATCTGCTCGAAGAGATGCTGCACGCCAATAATATTGACTATGTGCACGTCGAATCCAGCGATTACGAAGAACGTTTCCTGCGTTGCGTCGAGCTGGTGCAACAACTGCTGGCCGCCGATGCCGAGCGCCTGCTGGCCTATTAGCCGCGCGCCGGGCGTAGCGGGTTAGCGTAAGTTGCCGTCTGGCTAACAGAAACGCCACGGCGCATGCATATTTGTCTTCTTGTTTAGCCAGGGTTCATTAAGCACTGATTAAGTTGGGCTTTTCGTCAAACTCAAGATCGTAATGCTATGACGTATCGCCCATTGATTCTCTGGCTGCTGTGCTATGCGACGGCATGGACGCTGCTGACCTACCTACTCGATCCCACCGTGCCTTATGACGCCGTCGAGGCGTTAAACTGGGGCACCAACGCCGAATGGGGTTCACCCAAAAACCCGTGGCTGGTGGGGGCGATGATGCAGCCGGTCGTTCGGCTGCCGTGGCTGTCGGTGCCGCTGTATTGGTATGCGGTGCATTTTATGGCAATCGCCATTGGCATGCTGGGAGTATGGTTGTTGGCGCTGCGTCTTGGCGGCAGTCGGCGACTGGCCTGGCTGGCGCTGCTGACGCTCAATGTCTCTGGCATTATCAATATCGATATCATCCCCTATAACGATAATTACCTGTTGGTGATGCTGTGGCCGTGGCTAATGCTGTGCTATTACCAGGCGATCACGCGCTCCGCCAACTGGTGGCCAGCGGTGGCCGTGGTGGCCGGTTTGGCGATGATGGCCAAATATTCTACCGCTGTTCTGGTTGGCGGGATGCTGCTGTCGACGCTGTGGGTAGCGCCTCTCCGCCGCTGCTATCGCCAGCCGCCATTTTACCTGGCGTTGGCTATCGGTCTGGCGTTGGTATTGCCGAATGCGCTGTGGCTATGGCAGCACGATTGGGTGGCATTCAGGTGGGTGGATTCACAGATAAAACGCCAGCTTAACCCTGGTATCCTGCTGACGCTGCTGCTGGTGTTTTACCCCGTTTCGCTCCTGTGGCTGATGCTGCGGCGGGCGGGGGCGGTTCTGTCCTGGCCCGATGAGATGGCAATACGGGCGCTGCTGTGGATTTATCTGCTGCCGCTTTGCGCCATCATTGTATGGTTTTCGTTTAACGTCGGCGGCCGTTTGACCGAATGGCTGCAACCCTGGCTGATACTGGCTCCGCCGTTGCTGGTTGGCTGCGTGCGGCAACCGCCAAGCGGTTCATTGCGCGCGGCGATGCTGGGGTTGGGTTGTGCCGCGCTGGTGGTCTATCTGGGCTATGCGGCGGTAATGCTGGCCAACGTGCGCAACGCCGGGCAGAAGATGGTGGGTATCAAGGCGTTCAGCCTCGAGGTTGAGCAACGCTGGCGACAACGCTATCACAGTGAGCTGCGTTATGTCGGCGGCGATTATCTGTCCCAATGGCTGACGGTGTATGCCGATTCCCGACCGCAGATCGTGACGCGCTGGACGCTTGCTACGCGACCGAACATCTATAACGCCGATCTCAGCGCCACGCAGATTGCACGGCATGGCGTGGCGTTGATGGGGCGATTGGGCGAGCGCTGCGCGCAGAGTCGCTTTAACGGCGCGCTGGACAGCTGGCCGCAGCTGCGCATCGACTGGCAGCAGGAGCTGCCGTTCCAGGCCGATCCGCATGCTGAACGGCAGACGCTATGCGTGGCATTTGTCAGGCCGCAGCCGCGCTAACGCCGCCGCACCAGCCATCGTCACTCAGTAGGCGATCACCAACTTGCCCTGCATGTGGCCTTCCAGCAGTTTACGGTGTGCGGCATTCAGCGTTGCCACCGTCAGCCCTTGCAGCGTTTCGCTCAGCGTGCCGTTGAGTTTGCCTTCATCCAGCAGTTGGGCTACCTGTTGCAGGATCTCGCCCTGACGGGCAATATCCGGCGTGGTGAACATGCTGCGGGTAAACATGAACTCCCAGTGCAGTGCCGCGCTTTTTAATTTCAGCGCGTTTTGATCCAGCGGCCGTTCATTTTCGACGATCGTGCAAATGTGTCCCAATGGCGCAATCAATTCGCTCAGCGCCTGCCAATGGCCGTCGGTATCGTTCAGGCACAGGATATAGTCGACGCTTTCAATGCCTTCTTTTGCCAGGTTACCTTGCAGATCGTGATAATCCACCACCAGTTCGGCACCACGTTCACGGCACCAGGCGGCGGATTCCGGGCGCGAGGCGGTGGCGATCACCTTGAGCTTGCTGCGCAGCGCGGCCAGCGGGATCGCCAGCGAACCGACGCCGCCAGCGCCGCCGACGATCAGCAAGGTTTTACCGGCTTGCGCGTGCTGGATCTGCAAATGTTCGAACAGCGCTTCCCAGGCCGTCAGCGCGGTGAGCGGTATTGCGGCGGCTTCGGCCCAGTTCAGGCTGCGCGGCTTGTGGGCGCTGATGCGTGAATCAACCAACTGGTGGCTGGCGTTGCTGCCGGGGCGGGTGATATCACCGGCGTACCACACTTCATCGCCCGGTTTGAATCCGCTGACGCTGCTGCCTACCTCCAGCACTACGCCGCTGGCGTCCCAGCCGAGAATGCGCGGCTGTTGCAGACCGTTTTTTTGCAGGCCGGCATGCACCTTGGTATCTACCGGATTAACCGATGCGGCCTTCACCGCCACCAACAGGTCGTACTGACCCGGAACCGGTTTCTCGGTACTGATTTCGATAAAGTCGGCAGGGTTGGCGGGATCGACGGCAATTGCTTTAACAGACATGATAAGTCTCCTGTTGAATGAATAACCACAGTGTAGACCCGTGGCCGATGAATGATAATATGGACAATAACTAACTCAGAGTTCGTCTCAGGTGAACAATATTGTTTAAGCAATTGCAGGATATGGCGTTATTTGCACTGGTGGCAGAGTGCGGCAGCCTTACCGCTGCGGCGAAGCGAGCCGGACTGCCGAAATCCAGCGTCAGTCAGCGCATCAGCCAACTGGAAAGTACGCTGGGGCTACGGCTGCTCAACCGTACCACACGCCAGCTGAACCTGACATTCGCCGGCGAACGCTATCTGGTGCATTGTCAGGAGATGCTGAGCGCCGCCGAGCGCGCCGATCTGGCCTTGCAGCGGCTGCGGGATAATCCCAGCGGCCGTTTGCGCGTGTCTACCCCGGCCGGGCTTGGCGCAACCTTGCTGCCGTGGCTGGCGACCGATTTTCAGCGTCAATATCCGGACGTGTCGCTGGAAGTGTCGGTATCCGACGCCATGGTCGATCTGGTGCAAGAGGGGTTTGATGTCGCGCTGCGTACCGGCAAGCCGCAGGATTCCTCGCTTATTGGCCGCCGACTGGGCCATGCGCCACGCTATCTGCTGGCGTCACCGGCGTATCTGGCGCAGTTCCCGCCGATCGTGCATCCACAGCAGCTGTCGCTGCATCGCTGCATTGCCCATCGCGCCTGGACGGCGTTGATATTGCGACGTGAGGACGAGTATTTCCGCTGGCAGTTGCCGAGCGCACATACCACCGATAATTTGCTGTATGCGCGGGAATGTGCGCTGGCCGGAGCCGGTATTACCTTGCTGCCGGCGTTTCTCAGCCGCGAAGTGGTGGCCAGCCGGGGATTGGTGGAGGTGTTGCCGCAATGGCGGGCGGAAGGCAATGAACTGTATCTGGTGTATCCGAGTCGTAAATTGAACTCACCGGCGCTGGCCTGTTTTATCGACGTCGTCATGCAGCACCCGGCGTTTGCCGATTACGGTCAGGCGCTGTCGCCTTAACGCCACGACGCAAGCCAATAAAAAAGCCCGCACTCCAAGTTGCGGGCTTTTTGCTGCAGAAGACGGCTTATTTGGCGATCTTCTTGTACTTGATGCGGTGCGGTTCCAACGCCTCGGCGCCCAGCGTGCGCTTTTTGTATTCTTCGTATTCGGTGAAGTTACCTTCAAAGAATTCCACTTTGCCCTCATCCTGGTAGTCCAGAATGTGGGTGGCAATGCGGTCAAGGAACCAGCGGTCGTGCGAGATTACCATCGCGCAGCCCGGGAACTCCAACAGGGCGTTTTCCAGCGCGCGCAAGGTTTCGATGTCCAGGTCGTTGGTCGGTTCATCCAGCAGCAATACGTTGCCGCCCACTTGCAGCAGCTTGGCCAGATGCAGACGGCCACGTTCACCGCCGGACAGTTCGCCTACGCGCTTGCCCTGATCGACACCCTTGAAGTTGAAGCGGCCGACGTAGGCGCGGCTTGGCATTTCGGTGTTGCCGATGCGCATGATGTCCTGACCGCCGGACACTTCTTCCCATACCGTCTTGCCATTGTCCATGCTGTCGCGGAACTGATCGACGGAGGCCAGCTTGACGGTATCGCCCAGCACGATACTGCCCGAATCAGGCTGTTCCTGGCCCGACATCATGCGGAACAGGGTGGATTTACCCGCGCCGTTCGGGCCGATAATGCCGACGATGGCGCCTTTCGGTACCGAGAACGACAGATCGTCAATCAGCACGCGGTCGCCATAAGACTTGCGCAGGTTGCTGACTTCAACCACCTTGTCGCCGAGGCGTGCGCCAGGCGGAATAAACAGTTCGTTAGTTTCGTTGCGTTTTTGGTATTCGGTGCTGTTCAGTTCTTCAAAGCGAGCCAAACGGGCCTTGCCTTTGGACTGACGACCTTTGGCACCTTGACGCACCCACTCCAGCTCTTTTTCGATGGATTTGCGACGCGCCGCTTCGGCAGAGGCTTCCTGCGCCAGACGCGCATCCTTCTGCTCCAGCCAGGACGAATAGTTGCCTTCCCACGGGATGCCTTCGCCGCGGTCCAGTTCGAGGATCCAGCCGGCGACGTTATCCAGGAAGTAACGGTCGTGGGTAATCGCCACCACGGTGCCTTCGAAGTCATGCAGGAAACGCTCCAGCCAGGCCACGGATTCGGCATCCAGGTGGTTGGTCGGTTCGTCGAGCAGCAGCATGTCCGGTTTTTCCAGCAGCAGGCGGCACAGCGCGACGCGGCGGCGTTCACCACCGGAGAGGTTGGCGATTTTGGCATCCCATTCCGGCAGGCGCAGCGCATCGGCGGCACGCTCTAGCTGGGTGTTGAGGTTATGGCCGTCGTGAGCCTGAATGATCTCTTCCAGTCGGCCCTGTTCCGCGGCCAGCTTGTCAAAATCGGCGCCTTCTTCGGCATACAGCGCATACACTTCATCCAGGCGTTTCAGCGCGCCTACTACTTCTGCCAGCGCTTCTTCCACCGATTCGCGAACGGTGTGTTCCAGATTCAGCTGCGGTTCCTGCGGCAGATAGCCGATCTTGATGCCAGGCTGCGGGCGCGCTTCCCCTTCGATGTCGGTATCGATGCCGGCCATAATGCGCAGCAGGGTGGATTTACCCGCACCGTTCAGGCCCAGCACGCCGATTTTGGCGCCGGGGAAGAAGCTGAGGGAGATGTTTTTCAAAATATGACGCTTCGGCGGGACAATCTTGCCGACGCGATGCATGGTATAGACGTATTGAGCCACGGTGCTCGAGCCTCGCTATATCAGTTTTATAGGATGTCTGGGGCGGGAGTGTAGCCCGTTTTGCCGTTTGATCCCAGCCATCAGGTGACGATCGCCAAGTATAACGGGAAATGCGCCTTTGCAGGCGCATTTTGCGGTGATTTATGGGGTGACGATAATGGAAACGCGGCGGTTTTCGGCGCGGCCGCTGGCGGTGCGGTTGTCAGCCACCGGATCGCGTTTGCCGCGGCCACGGGTTTCGATGTTGGCGCGCGGAATGCCGACGCTGGCCAGCAGATCGGCCACCGCATTGGCGCGGCGCAGCGATAGCCGATCGTTATAGCTGTCTTCGCCGTAGTTATCGGTGTGGCCGTCCAGGCGGAATTTGACGATATCGACGCTGAGCAGGGCGCGGCCCATTTTCTGCACCGTTTCGGTGCTGGCAGGGTTCAGCTTGCCGATATTATTGCCAAACAGCACCTTGTCCGACATGCCGAATTCCCAGCCGTTATCGGTCAACTTGAACCCTTGCGCCTGCAGCAGTGCCACCTGCTCCGCCGTCAGTCCCTGTGGTTTGCTCTGGCAGCCCGCCAGAGCCAGCACGGCAATGAACATCATGGCCAACAGTGCGAAAGGTGTTTTAGACAATTGCTGTTTCATAATTTTTCCCTGATTTTAATTATTTGGCTGCGGCGCTTTATTTGTGGATCGCGAGCCGCCAGCCTCCATTGTAACGATGCTTTGCCTGATACATCGCATCGTCGGCTTCATGCAATAAACCCTGAGGCGTTGCCGCATGCTCAGGATAAAGGGCAATACCAATGCTGAGCGAGAGCACCATCTGCTGCTCGTTCGGCAGCGTTACCGGCTGTGTCATGCAGTCGATAATATTGTCGGCTATCCGCGTGACGTCCTCGGTGCCGTGAACCGGAGCCAACAGCACCGCGAATTCATCGCCACCCAGGCGTGCCACCAGATCGCCATCGCGCAGCTGTGCGCGGATGCGTCCGGCGATAGTGGTCAGTACCGCGTCGCCTGCCGCATGTCCGTAACTGTCGTTCACCTCCTTAAAGCGGTCGCCGTCAATAAACAGCACCGCCAGTTTTGTTGTGGCGTCGCTGTCGCTCACTGCGCGGCTCAGCCGACCTTCGAAAAAGGCGCGGTTGGGCAAGCCGGTCAGGCTGTCGTGCGTGGCGCGATGGGTGAGGGAGTCGTTCTCCTGTTTGAGGTGCGCCTGCCAGGCTTCCAGCTCATCAAGCAAGCCATTGAAATCACTGCTCAATTCGTGTAGTTCAGCAATCGGCGCCGAGGGTACGCGCAGGCCAAAGGTACGATCGCGCCGCACCGCATGCGCCACATTGGCAATATCGTCCAGCGAGCTGACGATGCCGCGCAGCATGCGCCGCGACAGCACCAGGGCGCACAGGGTGCTGAGCGCCAGGCAGGCGAGCATGCCGATCAGGCCGCGTAACAAAAAGCGCAGCAGGCTGCCGCCGTGGCCGCTCAGCCACACGGTGCCGACCTGTTTGCCGCCGTGCACGATCGGCAGCACCACGGCTTCTGGCAGCGCCCAGCGGGCGACCATCTGCTCAAGGCCATGCAACGGCCCGTCTTTGGGGTGATGCCAACTGGCCAGCACTTTATTGTGGCTGTCGATGATACGCGCTTCCGACACTTCTTCATTGGAGGCGATCATCATCAGCGTATCGCGCACTGCGGTGCGGTCCTCGAACACCACTGCGGCCTCGACGGTATAGCTTATCGAACGGGCGATCAGGTGCAGGTTATGATCGGCATAGGCGCGCAGCGCAATCAGCGCCACCAGCGTCAGAAATACCCCGGCGGTGCCAACGGCAATCAGCGCCAATCCCAGGTTCATGCGCTGCAATACCCGGCCTAGCGTCGGGCGTGACTGACCCGAACGGTTTTTGCGCAACAGGTTCATGGCGATGGCTCCTGTTTGCGCGCCAGTTGTAATACGTTCGGATGCACGCGCACGCCGCTGCGCGCCAATGCGTCCAGATTGACTTTAAACCCGACTCGATCGCTGTCCAGGTTTTGCAGACAGAAAGCGCTGCCGGCGGAACACTCGACGTCGTTTTCGCTGATGCTGAGAATCGAGTGGCCGGCGATACGGTGAATAAAGTCCTGCCGTTGTGCGTGGCTGACATCGCCAAGGTAGATCACATCGCAACTGCTGCTTAGCGCCGGGCTGTCAAACGGCAGACTGAGGGTTTTTATCGGGTGCGGCGCACCGAGCAGCACCGGGTCGAACAGCCCGGCGGCATAACGCGTGGGGGCAGTGACACACAGGCGAATGGGGTTGGGCTCGCTCGGCCAACGCGCATAGCTGATGATACCGACCACTATGGTGGTAACGGCATGGGTGCGTGTCTGTAGCGGATCGACCGCGTTGGGGCGTGCATGGCTGCTGCATGCCATCAGCAGCAACAGAGCCACAAGATAGGGACGTGCGGCAATCAGGCTCATCAATGAACCTTGCGAACCTTTGGCCACTTTGTTGGCAAGTTGCAACATTGTCATCTGCCGATTCCGCCCATGCTTGCAGCCCCGCGACGGCAGCGAAATAATAAATAATCTGGCCCGGATGAAGGGGAAGAGATATTGCTGAAATCTATCAACTGCACAATTTAATGAACATTTTATAACCCACAATTTGCGCGGATTGTATTATAAGCCTTAGCTGATGTGCGCTTTATGTGCCGTTTTCTCGGAATTATCCTACCTGTTTTTGCACTAAAAAAAACGACAAACCGGTTTTACCCGGCTTTTTATTTGACGTTCGCACTGTAATTCAGCGTGTACGCGACGCGTTGTGCATTTTTCCGCTGTTTTTCATCTACAGTAATGAATGGATAGGCTTTTGTGCTGTCTATGATAAAGCGTCACTTCTGGCGCAACCTATTTGTTCTGGCGTGGTATCCCACGGCAGGGCGTGAGACACTCGTGGAGTGAACATCACGGCTCGTTGACTGCTGGCGCGGCGCGGCAACGGGGCGTCGGCTCCAGGCACCACAATCAGCGAGGATAGAATCAGTATGGTCAAGGTGGACAAATGGCGGTTTCTGGCGGTGGGTTTTTGCCTGACGGCCTTTTCGGGGATGGCTGCGGCGGATTCGCTGGATGCTCAACGCCAGCGCTACCAGCAAATCAAGCAGGCCTGGGACAATCAGCAAATGGATGTGGTGGCGCAATTGATGCCAACGCTGCGTGATTATCCGCTTTATCCGTATCTGGAGTACCGTCAGCTAACGCAGGATCTTGGCAGCGTCGGCTATTCGCAGGTCAGTACGTTTATTCAGCAGCACCCGACGTTACCGCCGGCCAAGTCGCTCTCCTCCCGTTTTGTCAACGAACTGGCGCGTCGCGAAGACTGGCGAACGCTGCTGACGTTCAGTCCACAGGCGCCAAAACCGGTCGCCGCCCGCTGTAATTATTACTATGCCAAATGGGCAACCGGCGATCGCCAGGCCGCCTGGGCCGGCACGGAAGAGATCTGGCTGTCTGGCAAGTCGTTGCCGGGCGCTTGCGACAAGCTGTTCAGCGTCTGGCAGGCCGCCGGCAGGCAAACGCCGCTGATCACGTTGGAACGCATGAAGCTGGCATTGAAAGAGGGTAACAGCGGGCTGGTGAACCATCTGGCGCGGCAATTGCCGTCGGATTACCAAACCATGGGTGATGCGCTGGTCAGCTTGCAAAACGATCCGGCCAGCGTCGAAGCGTTTGCCCGCAGCGTCGGCCCGACCGATTTCACCCGTGCGGCAACCGGCATCGCCTTTGCCCGTTTGGCGAGACAGGATGCCGAAAATGCCCGTCTGATGATCCCGACCCTGGCCCGTTTGCAAAAGATGAGCGAAAGCGAACGACTGGAGCTGGAGGAATCGGTCGCCTGGCGTCTGATGGGCAACGACGCCAGCGATGAACAGGCGCAGTGGCGCGACGCGGTGATCCTGCGCAGCCAGTCGCCGTCGCTGCTGGAGCGTCGGGTGCGTATGGCACTGGGCGCTGGCGATAAGACCGGGCTGAAAACCTGGCTGGCACGGTTGCCGGAGGCGTCGCGCAATAAAGATGAATGGCGCTACTGGCGCGCCAGCGTATTGATCGATCAAGGTCAGCGCAGCCAAGGCGAAGAGATGCTGCGTAACCTGATGAACGATCGCGGTTTCTACCCGATGGTGGCGGCGCAGAAACTGAACGTCACTTACCCAGTGATGGTGGCAGTGGCCGCTACGCCGCGCGCCCCACTGGTCAGCGGCCCGGAAGTAGCCCGAGTGCGGGAACTGATGTACTGGAATATGGATAACCTGGCGCGCAGCGAGTGGAGCTCCTTTGTGGCCAGCCGCAGCCGTCCGGAACAGGAAGCGCTGGCGCGTTACGCCTTCGATCAGAAATGGGCCAACCTGAGCGTTCAGGCGACCATCGTCGGTAAAATGTGGGATCATCTGGAGGAGCGTTTCCCGATGGCCTGGCCGGACGAATTCCGCCGCGCCACCGATGACAAAGGTATTACCCCTAGTTATGCGATGGCGATCGCACGCCAGGAAAGCGCCTGGAACCCGAAAGCGCAATCGCCGGTGGGGGCCGCCGGCCTGATGCAGGTGATGCCACGCACCGCCCAGCACACGGTGCAGAAGTTCGGCATTCCTGGCTATTCAAGCCAGAGCCAGCTGTTTGATCCGCAAACCAACATTACCATTGGTACCCAGTATCTGGAGTCGGTCTATCAGCAGTTTGGCCGCAACCGTATTCTGGCTTCGGCGGCGTATAACGCGGGACCGTCGCGGGTCAATACCTGGCTAGGCAGCAGCGATGGCCGCATCGACGCGATCGCATTTGTCGAAAGCATTCCATTTTCGGAAACCCGCGGCTACGTGAAGAACGTGCTGGCCTATGACGCGTTTTATCGCTACTTCATGCACCAGCAGGCAAAAGTGTTAACCGATGCCGAATGGCAGAGGCGTTACTGATTTCAGTTTCGTTATGGTATGCTGCTGTACTAGTTAAATAGTATGGTGGCTGCCATGACGCAATTATCACTTAACGATCCCGCTCTTTCAGAACAAGGCAATGAAGATTGGCTGCGCTTCGTCGCGCTGTTGCAGAACGCCTTTGACCAGGATCTGCACCAGCCGTTGATGCAACTGCTGCTGACGCCGGACGAGCGCACCGCGTTGGGTACGCGCGTGCGTATTATTCAGGAACTGATGCGCGGCGAGATGAGCCAGCGTGAACTGAAGAACGAGCTGGGGGCCGGGATTGCCACGATAACCCGTGGCTCCAACAGCCTGAAGGCGGCACCGCCGGCGCTCAAGCAATGGCTGGAACAGCAACTGCTGGGCGAAGCACAGTAGCGCCGCGCCCAGGCGGTTTACTGATTCGGGGAACTGGCGATGTGGTTTTGGTAAATCGGATTAATGAAAGGCACCAGCGCCAGCATTAACGCCTGTTGATAGACGCTGGTGCGGCTTAAACGCCCGTCGGTGAAGAAGCCGATAGCCCCGCCCTGGCGCTTCACTTCGGCATTACCGGAAATATCCGCCATTTCGCTCCCCAGTTCGCGCCCTGCACGGATCCCCTGTAAAATCGTTTCCGGCAGCATCAGGCTGGCTGAGCGCGACTCGCCACGGGTGTGTGGATTCTCGATGGTCATCCAGGCGAATGTCATATTATCTTCAATGCCAGCCTCGACGCCGACCCAGAAGTCGGCTTCCGGGCGTACCTGCCGCGCTTCCATCACGCGCTGGCGCGCGCCGGTGCGGGTTTCGGCATTGCCGATGGGTTGCAGTGAGACGCCGCTTGCGACGTCAAGGGGTTCGATGCGGCATTGGCCGGCACCGAAGGTATCGTCAAAGGCCAATTGAATAGCCTTGATCTTTGCCGGGTTGGTGGTAGCAGCAACAACATGGTACATAACGGGTTTAGCATCCTTAAGCTAAGAGCCTATCCTGAATACCGGGCACGGGCGCATGCGCTTGACCTCGGAAGATAAACTCAAGTTTCACGCAGTATAACGGAAAAGAAAAATGTTACAGGTATACCTCGTTCGCCACGGCGAAACGGAATGGAACGCGGCTCGCCGCATCCAGGGCCAATCTGACAGCCCGTTAACCGCCACCGGCGAACACCAGGCCCATCTGGTTGCCAAACGTGTCAGTGGTGAAGGTATCACGCACGTGATCACCAGCGACCTGGGTCGAACCCGCCGCACCGCGCAAATCATCGCACAGGCCTGCGGTTGCGAGGTGATCGACGAGCCTCGCCTGCGTGAGCTGCACATGGGCGTTCTGGAAGAACGTCTGATCGACAGCCTGACGCCGCAGGAAGAGCAGTGGCGCAAGCAGATGGTCGATGGTACTGCCGACGGCCGTATCCCTCAAGGTGAATCGATGATCGAACTGGCGGAACGCATGCGTGGTGCGCTGGAAAGCTGCCTGATGTTGCCGGAAGGCAGCAAGCCGCTGATTGTCAGCCACGGTATTGCGCTGGGCTGCCTTATCAGTACGGTACTGGGTTTACCGCCGTATGCCGAACGCCGTCTGCGCCTGCGTAACTGCTCATTGTCACGGATCGATCACCAGCAGAGCCCGTGGCTGGCGTCGGGCTGGATCGTCGAAACCGCGGGCGATGTGTCGCATCTCGACATGCCCGCGCTGGACGAATTACAGCGTTAACGGCGAATCGGGATCAGGTATTCGCAACTGATCTCGGTTGGTGGCTGCGGTGGTCGGCGACTCCCCTTGGGGTAGAAGCGTTCGACATCGTGGCCTTTGCGACGCGTCAGCTTTAGCGCCGGCAAACAGGTGCCGTACAGCGTCAGGATAAAGTCCTGCAGGCCCGAGCTCGGTCCTTCGTAGCGGAACAGCGCGTATTCGCCGCCTTGTAGCATGATAGGCTGGCCTTCCGACACGTTGTCCGGCACGTGATGCGGTTCGAGCGCGGTGGTGTACAGCACTTCCTGCTCGTCGTCTTTTTCCTGGCTTGGGCGCGAGTGGTGCAGGCCGTACAGCACCGGTGGCAGCGTATCGCTGTCGCCGAGATATTGTCGCCAGAATTGCGCGCGCAGTTCGGTGCGGAAGTTGGAGATCTGTTCCAGCGTGCAGGAATAGCTTTGCGTCAGGCCAATCAGCTGCTGTTCCGGCAAGCTAATGAACTCCGGTTGCGGCAGGGTAAACGCCCCCAGACGGATCGGCGGGCAGATACCGAATGCGCTCCAGTCCTCGGAACGACGATACAATGCCGGCGTCTGCGCAAACTGTTTTTTGAATGCGCGCGTGAAGGTCTGCTGTGAGTCAAAGCGGTACTGCAGAGCGATATCCAGAATCGGTCGGCTGGTCAAACGCAGCGCCACCGCCGCTTTGGATAGTCGTCTGGCCCGGATGTATGCGCCGATGGCATGACCGGTAATATCTTTGAACATCCGTTGCAGATGCCATTTTGAGTAGCCCGCTTTTGCCGCCACGTTATCCAGTGACAAAGGTTGGTCCAAATGGCTTTCCAGCCAGCTAAGCAGATCACGAATGATACCGGCTTGATCCATAGATCTTCCTCGTAGAGCTTTTGGGGTCGGAACCCGAACTGTTTATTCAATGCGCGGGTGCCTGTCACGAACGCTTGTCCCAAGCGGTTCTGCGTTGCACTCTTTGCCACCTGATGCCTGCATGGCCAACGTGTGAAGGGGCAATTCTTCCTTCAGGCGCAAAGAAATAACGCCGCCGCATGATAGCAATTTTTTTCGTTTGAGACTTCCAAAGATTTTTTTCACTCGCTGTGCTAAAAAGAACGCCATGGGTCAGGGAGGTCACTATTTTATGCCTAAAAGCATTAATAAGATTAATAATAAACCTCGGTATTACCGCGCACTTTTAGCTGGAGTTAAGTGAATGAAAAAAGGATGGATATTTTTGTTGGGATTAGTTTGCGCCACGGTTACCAGCGCGCAGGCGGAACAGGTAGGCTCGGTAGATACCGTATTTAAACTGTTTGGTCCGGATCATAAAATTGTGGTCGAAGCCTTCGACGATCCGGATGTTAAAAATGTAACTTGTTATATCAGTCGCGCTAAAACCGGCGGTATCAAAGGCGGCCTGGGGCTGGCGGAAGACACTGCGGATGCGGCGATTTCCTGTTCGCAGGTCGGGCCGATTGATCTGAGCGACAAAATCAGGAACGGCAAGGACAAGGGCAGCGTGGTGTTCCAGAAACGCACCTCGTTGGTGTTCAAGAAACTGCAGGTGGTACGTTTCTACGACGCCAAGCGCAACGCGCTGGTGTACCTGACCTATTCGGACAAAGTGGTAGACGGTTCACCGAAGAACGCCTTGAGCGCGGTGCCGATCATCCCATGGAACGGCGCTCGCTAATGCAAAAGGGTTCAGCGTGCTGAACCCTTTTTAATCGCCGAGGCGGAAGATTACTCTTCCAGCTCGCCGCAGAAGCGGTAACCTTCGCCGTGGATGGTGGCAATGATTTCCGGCGTGTCCGGCGTGGATTCGAAGTGCTTGCGAATACGGCGGATGGTCACATCAACGGTGCGGTCATGCGGCTTCAGTTCGCGGCCGGTCATTTTCTTCAGCAGTTCTCCGCGGGACTGGATCTTGCCCGGGTTTTCGCAGAAGTGCAGCATGGCGCGGAATTCGCTACGCGGCAGCTTGTACTGTTCGCCAGCAGGGCTGATCAGTGAACGGCTATTGATGTCCAGCTCCCAACCGTTGAACTTGTAGCTTTCCACCAGCTTGCGCTCTTCGCCGATGCTGCCCAGATTCATGGTGCGAGACAGCAGATTGCGCGCGCGGATAGTCAGCTCACGCGGGTTGAACGGCTTGGTGATGTAGTCATCGGCACCGATTTCCAGGCCGAGGATTTTATCTACCTCATTATCGCGGCCGGTCAGGAACATCAGTGCTACGCTGGCCTGTTCACGCAGTTCGCGTGCCAACAGCAAGCCGTTTTTGCCCGGCAGGTTGATATCCATGATAACCAGGTTGATATCATTTTCAGACAGAATGTTGTGCATCTCTGCACCATCATTGGCTTCATGAACAACGTAGCCTTCCGCCTCGAAAATGCTCTTCAGGGTGTTACGAGTGACTAACTCGTCTTCGACAATCAGAATGTGCGGGGTCTGCATATTTGCTACCTAAAATTGCCAACAAAATAGAAAATAGGAAGTACAGAAGTCTTTGTTTTGTTAGACGAGGGCAGAGATATTGCTCACGTTCCCTCATTACCAAATGACTAAAGTACGTAAACTCGTTCTTGATGCACTTTCCATCTCATGTCAACAAGATCGCTAGCTTGGTGGGGATGCTATTCCCTACAACCCCAAAGGTGCCAAAACGGCGCATATCCTAACCCTATTAACAGCAATATAACAGTGCGTGCCGAATTCATCACCCAACAAAACTACGGTTTGTTGACATATATCAAATTCAATTGTAGCACGTTAACAGATTTGTGAAAAACACTTACCGGGCTGCCGGTTTATGTCTTGGAACCACAAAAAGTATTAACGATTCAGCATTAACGGGATTAATGCGTTACAATTCTCGATGGAGTGCCAAACTCTGTTGTCTAACTGGTTGATGAATAAAAAATAAAAAACGTAACTTATATTTATGGTTGTTTGGCGCAAATTGATGCATCAACCGCTTGTTTTGTTATTCATTCATCATACTAGTGAGTTTTTGTTACGCATTTGTAAATATAATCAGTCATCGCTGAACAGTCAAAAGCCAGCGCGCAGTAATGGAGCATCGATGCAGTTACATATTGTTTTAGTGGCGCCGGCTCGGCCGGAAAACGTCGGCGCAGCAGCGCGGGCGATGAAAACCATGGGATTCAGTTCGCTGCGCATCGTCGACAGTGACGCGCATTTGCAGCCGGCGGCACGTTGGGTTGCGCATGGCGCCGGTGAGATCCTCGATGCGGTTCAGACCTTTCCCACCCTGGAACAGGCGCTGGCAGACGTCGACTTCACCGTTGCCACCACCGCCCGCAGCCGCGCCCGCTTCCACTATTACTGCACGCCGCAGGCGCTGCTGGAACAATTAAGTGAACGCAGCCAGTGGATGTCGCAGGCGGCGCTGGTGTTTGGTCGCGAGGATTCGGGGCTGACCAACGAAGAGCTGGAGCTGGCCGATCTGCTGACCGGCGTGCCAATGCAGGCGGATTACCCGTCGCTCAACCTCGGTCAAGCGGTAATGGTCTACTGCTACCAGCTGTCTGCGTTGATGAGCGTGGCGGCACCGCCATCGCCGACCGCCGATGGCGGTCAGTTGCAGGCGCTGCGTCAGCGTGCCGATCGGTTATTGCAAAATCTGGAGGTGGGTGACGACCAGAAGTTGCGTGATTGGCTACATCAACGGTTGGGCTCACTGCCGCAACGCGATACCGTGATGTTACATACTTTGTTGCACGACATAGAAAAAAAACTGACCAAGTGATGACGATACGCCACAGGGAATCTGTGGTGTGATTGACTGCAATATTGTCGTATGGCCGTTTTATGTTCTGATTTATGGCTTTTGTGCTGGTCTCATTGCGCAACCTGGTCATTGGACAGTAAATACGCAAAAACAAGAAATAATTTGACTTGGGATCGCGATTGCTTTAACCAATAGAGGGGACAGAGATTCTAATGAGACAGACAGACAAAATGCGAACCATCAGCCTGAACACCACAATTATTACCACCACCGATACCACAGGTAACGGGGCGGGCTGACGCGTACAGGAAACATGAAGAAAAAAGCCCGCACCTAACCAGTGCGGGCTTTTTTTTCGGCGTAAATTCGGGAGATAACAGAAATGCGAGTGCTGAAATTTGGCGGAACCTCGGTGGCGAACGCGGAACGTTTTTTACGCGTTGCCGATATCATGGAAAGTAACGCAGGTCAGGGACAGGTGGCCACAGTGTTGTCCGCGCCGGCTAAAATCACCAACCATCTGGTGGCGATGATTGAAAAAACGGTAGCGGGGCAAGACATTCTGCCCAATATGAGCGACGCGGAACGTATTTTTGCCGATCTGTTGAGCGGATTGGCACAATCGCTGCCGAACTTTGACTCCCCTCGGCTGAAAAGCGTAGTCGATCAGGAGTTCGCGCAGTTGAAACAGGTACTGCATGGCGTAGCGCTGCTCGGCCAGTGCCCGGACAGCGTTAATGCCTCGATCATCTGCCGCGGCGAAAAACTGTCGATCGCCATCATGGAAGAGGTGTTCAAGGCCAGAGGCTTCCCGGTGACGGTGATCAATCCGGTGGAAAAACTGCTGGCGCAGGGGCACTATCTGGAGTCTACCGTCGATATTGCCGAGTCCACGCTGCGCATTGCTTCGGCAGCGATCCCGGCCGACCATATCATCCTGATGGCCGGCTTTACCGCCGGCAACGACAAGGGCGAGCTGGTGGTGCTGGGGCGTAACGGCTCCGACTATTCCGCCGCGGTGCTGGCCGCCTGCCTGCGTGCCGACTGCTGCGAGATCTGGACCGACGTCGATGGGGTGTACACCTGCGATCCGCGCACCGTACCGGATGCCAGGCTGCTGAAGTCGATGTCCTATCAGGAAGCGATGGAACTGTCCTATTTCGGCGCCAAGGTACTTCACCCCCGCACCATCACGCCGATTGCTCAATTCCAGATCCCCTGCCTGATTAAAAATACTGCCAATCCGCAAGCGCCAGGCACCCTGATCGGCGGTGAAAGCGTGGTTGACGATACGCCGGTCAAAGGCATTACCAACCTGAACAACATGGCGATGATCAACGTTTCCGGCCCAGGCATGAAAGGCATGGTTGGCATGGCGGCGCGGGTGTTTGCCGTGATGTCGCGCGCCGGCATTTCGGTGGTGCTGATCACCCAGTCCTCTTCCGAATACAGCATCAGTTTCTGCGTACCGCAAAACGAGCTGCAACGCGCTCGCCGCGCGCTGGGCGATGAGTTCTATCTGGAACTGAAGGATGGCCTGCTGGAGCCGCTGGACGTGGTCGAAAACCTGGCGATCATTTCGGTGGTTGGCGATGGCATGCGCACGCTGCGCGGTATTTCGGCGCGCTTCTTTACCGCGCTGGCCCGCGCCAATATCAATATCGTGGCGATTGCGCAGGGCTCCTCCGAACGTTCGATCTCGGTGGTGGTCAGTAACGAAGACGCCACTACCGGCGTGCGCGTGTGTCACCAGATGCTGTTCAACACCGATCAGGTGATTGAGGTGTTCGTGATTGGCGTCGGCGGCGTTGGCGGCGCGCTGATCGAACAGATTTATCGTCAGCAGCCGTGGCTCAAGCAAAAACACATCGATTTGCGGGTGTGCGGCATTGCCAATTCCCGTGCCATGCTGACCGACGTCCATGGCATCGCGCTGGACAGCTGGAGCGAGGCGCTGGCCGGTGCGCAAGAGCCGTTCAATCTGGGGCGTCTGATTCGCCTGGTGAAAGAGTATCATCTGTTGAATCCGGTGATCGTCGACTGTACCTCCAGCCAGGCGGTGGCGGATCAATATGTCGACTTCCTGGCCGACGGCTTCCATGTGGTCACGCCGAATAAAAAAGCCAACACCTCGTCGATGAATTTCTACCAACAGCTGCGCGCCGCCGCTGCCGGATCGCGACGCAAATTCCTTTACGATACCAACGTCGGCGCCGGCTTGCCGGTGATCGAAAACCTGCAGAACCTGCTGAACGCCGGCGACGAACTGACCCGTTTTTCCGGCATCCTGTCCGGTTCGCTGTCATTTATCTTCGGCAAACTGGATGAAGGCATGTCGCTGTCCGCCGCCACCCTGCAGGCCAAGGCCAACGGCTATACCGAGCCGGATCCGCGCGACGACCTGTCCGGTATGGACGTGGCGCGCAAACTGTTGATTTTGGCACGCGAAGCCGGTTACAAATTGGAGTTGGCCGACATCGAGGTGGAATCGGTGCTGCCGCCAGGCTTTGATGCCAGCGGCGATGTAGACACCTTCCTGGCGCGTTTACCGGCGCTGGACGAGGCATTCACCCGTCGCGTGGCCGATGCCACAGAACAGGGCAAAGTGCTGCGCTATGTTGGCGTTATCGAAGAGGGGCGCTGTCAGGTGCGTATTGATGCTGTTGATGGCAACGATCCATTATATAAAGTCAAAAACGGCGAAAACGCGCTGGCTTTTTACAGTCGCTATTATCAGCCATTGCCGTTGGTGTTACGCGGTTATGGCGCTGGCAATGATGTGACCGCGGCGGGGGTATTTGCCGATCTGTTGCGCACACTGTCATGGAAGTTGGGAGTTTAATATGGTTAAGGTGTATGCACCGGCTTCAATCGGTAACGTCAGCGTCGGTTTTGACGTGCTCGGCGCGGCCGTTTCACCGATCGACGGCACATTGCTGGGGGATTGCGTCAGCGTTGAGGCAGCCGACGCGTTCAGCCTGGAAAATGCCGGGCGTTTCGTCAGCAAGCTGCCTGCCGATCCGCAAGACAACATCGTTTATCAGTGTTGGCAGCGTTTTTGTCAGGAAATCGGTCGCGAGGTTCCGGTGGCGATGCGGCTGGAAAAAAACATGCCGATCGGTTCCGGCCTCGGCTCCAGCGCTTGCTCGGTGGTCGCCGGGCTGATGGCGATGAACGAATTCTGCCATCGTCCGCTCAATGAAATGCAGTTACTGGCGCTGATGGGCGAATTGGAAGGGCGTATTTCCGGCAGCGTGCATTACGACAACGTCGCCCCCTGCTATCTCGGCGGCCTGCAGCTGATGCTGGAAGAAGAAGGCTTCATCAGCCAGCAAGTGCCATGCTTTAACGACTGGCTGTGGGTGATGGCGTATCCGGGCATCAAGGTATCCACCGCCGAAGCGCGCGCTATCTTGCCGGCTCAGTACCGCCGCCAGGATTGCATCAGCCACGGGCGTTATCTGGCAGGCTTTATTCATGCCTGCCACACCCAGCAGCCGAAACTGGCGGCCAAACTGATGCAGGACGTGATTGCCGAGCCGTATCGCACCCGTCTGTTGCCAGGATTCGCCGAAGCGCGCAAGGCCGCGCAGGATATCGGTGCGTTGGCTTGCGGTATTTCGGGTTCCGGCCCCACGCTGTTTGCCGTTTGTGACGACGGCGCAACCGCACAGCGCATGGCCGACTGGCTGAAGAATCACTATCTGCAAAACGACGAAGGTTTTGTTCATATTTGCCGTCTGGATACCGCAGGCGCACGACTATTGGGATAACGCATGAAACTGTACAATCTTAAGGATCACAACGAACAGGTCAGCTTCGCACAGGCGATCAAACAGGGCCTGGGCAAGCAGCAGGGGCTGTTCTTCCCGCTGGAACTGCCGGAGTTCGAACTGACCGAGATCGATCATCTGCTGGAGTTGGATTTCGTTACCCGCAGCACGCGTATTCTGTCTGCCTTTATCGGTGAGGAAGTCAGCGAAGAAGCGCTGCACAAGCGGGTCAAGGCGGCGTTCGAGTTCCCGGCACCGGTGAAGCAGGTGCAAGATGACATCGCCTGTCTGGAGCTGTTCCACGGCCCGACGCTGGCGTTCAAGGATTTCGGCGGCCGTTTTATGGCGCAGATGCTGGCGGAAGTGGCTGGCGATGAACCGGTGACCATTCTCACCGCCACCTCCGGTGATACTGGTGCCGCGGTGGCGCATGCGTTCTATGGCCTGAAAAACGTGCGCGTGGTGATCCTGTATCCACAGGGCAAGATCAGCCCGCTGCAGGAAAAACTGTTCTGCACGCTGGGCGGCAATATCCATACCGTGGCTGTCGACGGTGATTTCGACGCCTGTCAGGCTCTGGTAAAACAGGCGTTTGACGATCGGGAGTTGAAACAGGCGCTGCATCTCAATTCCGCCAACTCGATCAACATCAGCCGCCTGCTGGCGCAGATTTGCTATTACTTCGAAGCGGTGGCGCAACTGCCACAGGAAGCCCGTAACCAGCTGGTGGTTTCGGTGCCCAGCGGCAACTTTGGTGATTTGACGGCGGGTTTGCTGGCCAAGTCGCTCGGCCTGCCGGTGAAGCGTTTTATCGCCGCCACCAATGCCAACGACACGGTGCCGCGTTTCCTGGTGAACGGTCAATGGCAGCCTAATGCCACCGTTGCTACCCTGTCCAACGCCATGGACGTCAGCCAGCCAAACAACTGGCCGCGGGTGGAAGAGCTGTTCCGTCGCAAAATCTGGCAGTTGAAGGATCTGGGCTATGGCGCGGTGAGTGATGAAACCACCAAAGAAACCATGAAGGAGCTGGCGGCGCTGGGCTACATTTCCGAGCCGCATGCGGCGATTGCCTATCGACTGCTGCGCGACCAACTGAAGGAAGGGGAGTTCGGGCTGTTCCTGGGTACCGCGCATCCGGCCAAGTTCAAGGAGAGCGTTGAAGCGATCCTGGAGCAGCAACTGGCGTTGCCCAAGGCGCTGGCGCTGCGTGCCGAACTGCCGCTGCTGTCGCATTCGCTGAGCGCCGACTTTGCCGAATTGCGCAAGTTCCTGATGGCATTGCCGGCCTGACGGTCGCGCAGCCAGCGTTGAAAAGCCGTCATCTGACGGCTTTTTTTACTGTTCCGGGCGCTTGAACACCAGTTCGTTACCGCTGGATGCCGCCCGATCGAAGGCGTAGCCTTCCAGATTAAAATCGGCCAGCTGTTCGGCGTTGGTCAGACGATTTTTGATGATAAAGCGGCTCATCAGGCCACGGGCCTTCTTGGCATAGAAGCTGATGACCTTGTACTTGCCGTTCTTCTCGTCGAGGAACACCGGTTTGATCAGCGTGGCGTGCAGCTTGGCGGTTTTGACCGACTTGAAGTATTCGTCTGACGCCAGGTTCACCACCACGTTATCGCCTTGCTGCTCCAGCGCTTCGTTCAGCTTTTTGGTGATGTGCTCACCCCAGAAACTGTACAGATCCTTGCCCTTGGGGTTTTCCAGCCGGATGCCCATCTCCAGACGGTACGGCATCATCAGATCCAGCGGACGCAATACGCCGTACAGGCCGGACAGCATGCGCAAATGCCGTTGTGCAAAGTCAAAGTCCTGCTCGCTGAAGTCGTGCGCCTGCAAGCCGGTATAAACGTCGCCCTTGAACGCCAGCAGCGCCTGGCGGGCGTTGTCCGGGGTAAAGCTCGGTTGCCAGTCGCTAAAACGTGCGGCGTTCAGCCCGGCCAGCTTGTCGCTAATGCCCATCAGGCTGGAAATTTGCGCCGGCGTCAGTTCACGACAGATCTTGATAAGCTGCCGGGATTTATCCAGCAGTTCAGGTTGCGTGAAGCGTTCAGTTGCCAGCGGGCTTTGGTAGTCGAGGGTTTTAGCAGGGGAAATAATAACGAGCATGGCCACATCCTGTTTATCAAAGTGTGGATACTGTAGCAAAAAGCGCGGGGAAAAGGGGCAATTGGTCTGATAGGGCGCACTTTAGGTGCGCCCTGAATCGTTGCTGGTTACTGCGGCTTGTCATTATCCCAGACGCCGGGCTCCAGTTGGGATTTCAGCTCCGGATAATGCTGCGGATCGAAGGTCGGCAATTTGCCCAGTGCGCGCTGTTGGTTGTAATCGCGCGCCAGCTTCAATGCCACGCGGGAAAGCAGCAGGATTGCCGTCAGGTTGGTGATCGCCATCAGCGCCATCGCGGTATCGGCCATTTTCCACACCATCGGCAGCTCCGCCAACGCGCCGAACATCACCATTCCCAGGGCCACGCAGCGGAAGACCAGCAAGCGCGCGGGGTGATTGTGCTCCAGGAAGATCAGATTGTTTTCGGCATAGGCGTAGTTGGCAATAATCGACGTAAAGGCAAAAAAGAAGATGGCGATGGCGACAAACGGCGATCCCCAACTGCCGACCGCGCTGGACAACGCACGCTGCGTCAGTTCGATACCGCTGATGCCGGCGGTCGGGTTATCCAGCGCGCCGGAAGCCAGAATAATCGCCGCGGTGGCGCTACAGATGACGATGGTGTCGATAAATACCCCGAGCATTTGTACGTAACCTTGCGAAGCGGGGTGCGGCGGATAGGGCGCTGCAGATGCCGCGGCATTCGGCGCCGACCCCATGCCGGCCTCGTTGGAGAACAGGCCGCGCTGTACGCCGTGGGTCATGGCCTGAGAAATCCCGTAGCCCACCGCCCCGGCCGCGGCTTCTTGCAGACCGAAGGCGCTTTTGACCACCAGGGTGAAAATGGCCGGGATTTGCTCAATATGCTGGGCAATAATCCAAAAGGCCAGCAGCAGATAGGCGATAGCCATGATCGGCACTACCAGTTCCGCCACGCGGGCGATGGAGCGAATGCCGCCGAAGATCACGATGCCACTGAGTATCACCAGACCGATACCGACATACAGCGGGTTAAAGTCGAAGGCGACTGCGCTGGCCTGGGCAATGGAGTTGGCCTGAACCGCGTTGAATACCAGACCGAAGGCGATGATCAGGAAGATGGAAAACAGCACCCCCATCCAGCGCATTCCAAGGCCCTTTTCCATGTAATACGCCGGGCCGCCACGGTAGTTGCCGCGATCGTCGCGGGTTTTATACAGCTGGGCCAGGGTGCTTTCAATGAACGAGGTGCCCATGCCGATGAAGGCCACCACCCACATCCAGAAGATGGCACCCGGGCCGCCGGCGGTCAGGGCAATGGCAACGCCGGTCAGGTTGCCGGTGCCAACGCGAGCGGCCAGCGTAGTACACAGCGCCTGAAAGGAAGAGATTCCTGAACTGTCGCTTTTATTGCTGTTCTTTAGCACCGAGAACATGTGGCCGAAGTGGCGTAACTGAATAAAACGGGTGCGCAGGGTGAAGTAAATGCCGGTACCAAGCAGCAGATAGATCAGTACCGAACCCCATAAGATATTGTTAATGAAATTAATCAGATCCGTCACGGATCCCTCCTTGTTAGCGACGTAAGGCGCACAGCGCGGCATTCACCGGGGGTGAAAATGCATGGGTCTGGTTTTTTTACTCGCGTTCAGCCGAAAGCGGGCGCGTTTTGGCGAGCCGAGGTTTTTCTCAGGTTTTTCTGTCAATTGCACACAATTTTGGAAATTTAACATAATTTTTTCAACCCAAAGCACGTTATTGTCTTTTAAACCTGTAGGAAATGGCGAAAGATATCGGCGTAAACGGTTGCTCGCCCAAGGATAAAACACCTGCTGTCTGGCCACGATTTTCCAGCCTTGCGCCGGGCCTCGCGCATGTTATTATCAGGAAAGGGCATGGTTGAACGATGCCAAAAGTTCATGCACAAACGATGAGATAATGCCAACATGACCGATAAATTGACTTCCCTACGTCAGCTCACTACGGTGGTTGCGGACACGGGTGATATTGCTGCAATGAAGCTGTATCAACCGCAAGACGCCACAACCAACCCTTCGCTGATCCTCAATGCAGCCCAAATTCCTGAATACCGCAAACTGATCGACGAAGCCATTGCCTGGGCGCGTGAGCAGAGCAGCGATCGCGAGCAGCAAATCGCCGACGCCGCCGACAAACTGGCGGTTAACATTGGTCTGGAAATCCTGAAGCTGGTGCCAGGTCGCATCTCTACCGAAGTGGACGCGCGTCTGTCTTATGACACCGAAGCCAGCGTTGCCAAGGCCAAGCGTCTGATCACACTGTATAACGAAGCCGGCATCAGCAACGATCGCATTCTGATCAAACTGGCTTCGACCTGGCAGGGGATCCGTGCGGCGGAGCGTCTGGAAAAAGACGGCATCAACTGTAACCTGACGCTGCTGTTCTCCTTCGCTCAGGCTCGCGCCTGCGCCGAAGCAGGCGTCTACCTGATTTCTCCGTTTGTTGGCCGTATCCTCGACTGGTACAAGGCGAACGGCGACAAGAAAGAGTTCGCGCCACACGAAGATCCGGGCGTGGTTTCGGTTACCGAGATTTACCAGTATTACAAACAGCACGGCTACGACACCGTCGTGATGGGCGCCAGCTTCCGTAACGTTGGTGAAATCATCGAGCTGGCCGGTTGTGACCGTCTGACCATCGCGCCTGCGTTGCTGAAAGAGCTGGCAGAAAGCGAAGGCGCGCTGGAGCGCAAACTGTCCTACACCGGTGAAGTCAAAGCGCGTCCGGCGCCGCTGACCGAGCCTGAATTCTACTGGCAGCACAACCAGGACCCAATGGCAGTTGAAAAACTGACCGACGGTATCCGCAAGTTTGCCGTAGACCAGGGCAAACTGGAAAAAATGATCGCCGATCTGCTGTAATAACCGCAGACAACCTGGAAAAAGGTGGCTTAGGCCGCCTTTTTTTATGTGCGCGGCTCCCGCCGACGGCCAGACGCCGTATACTCTGCGCATTGATAACAGGAGGGGAAACAACCCGTCCGACTCCATCAGGCAGTAGAGGTTAAGCATGGATACATTACGCATTGGTTTGGTTTCAATTTCTGACCGCGCTTCCGGCGGCGTTTATCAGGACAAAGGCATTCCGGCGTTGACCGAATGGCTGGCTGGCGCGCTGGCGACGCCGTTCAAACTGGAAACCCGTCTGATCCCCGATGAACAGACGCTGATTGAACACACGCTGTGTGAGCTGGTGGACGAGATGGGTTGCCATCTGGTGCTGACTACCGGCGGTACCGGCCCGGCGCGACGCGATGTGACCCCGGACGCCACGCTGGCGATTGCCGACCGCGTGATGCCGGGGTTCGGTGAACAAATGCGGCAAATCAGCCTACACTATGTGCCGACGGCAATTCTTTCACGCCAGGTGGGGGTGATCCGTAAGCAGGCGTTGATCATCAACCTGCCGGGGCAGCCGAAGTCGATCAAGGAAACGCTGGAAGGCGTCAAGGATCCGCAGGGCGGTGTGGTGGTGCATGGCATTTTCGCCAGCGTGCCGTACTGTATCCAACTGCTGGAAGGCCCGTACGTGGAAACCCATGATACGGTGGTCGCCGCTTTTCGCCCTAAAAACGCGCGCCGGGAATCCAACTGATAACGGCGGCGGCAAAAGGTTAAAGAGTAGGGTGGTGTGAAAATATTTTGCCGTTATAGTAAGCATACGTTTACAGCGTGTCTGCGGATACGCGCGATTCCATCTGCTTCCTCTGACGGTACCCTATGCATGACGATAATAATCGCCGGTTGAACCGGCAAGACTATAAAACTCTGACGTTGGCGGCGCTGGGCGGGGCGTTGGAGTTTTACGATTTCATCATCTTCGTTTTCTTCGCCGCAGTCATGGGTGAACTGTTCTTCCCGGCAGACATGCCTGAATGGCTGCGCCTGGTGCAGACCTTCGGTATCTTTGCCGCCGGCTATCTGGCCCGGCCGCTGGGCGGCATCATCATGGCGCATTTTGGCGATCTGGTGGGCCGTAAAAAGATGTTCAGTTTGAGCATTTTATTGATGGCGTTGCCGACGCTGGGTATGGGCCTGTTGCCCACCTACGCCAATATTGGCATCGCTGCGCCGTTATTGCTGCTGTTGTTGCGCATGCTGCAAGGTGCCGCGATCGGCGGCGAGGTGCCGGGCGCCTGGGTCTTTGTGGCCGAACACGTACCGCGCCAGCGCATTGGCTTCGCCTGCGGGACCCTGACCGCCGGGCTTACCGTCGGCATCTTGCTGGGGTCGTTGGTGGCGACCATTATCAATACCACGCTCAGCCCGGCAAGCATTGTCGCCGGCGGTTGGCGTATTCCGTTCCTGCTGGGCGGTGTGTTTGGTTTGGTAGCCATGTATCTGCGCCGCTGGTTGCGGGAAACGCCGATCTTTATCGAAATGCAGGCGCGCAAGGCGCTGGCGGAAGAGTTGCCGCTAAAATCGGTGGTGGTAAACCATAAGAAAGAAGTGGTGGTGTCGATGCTGCTGACCTGGCTGTTGTCGGCCGGTATCGTGGTGGTGATTCTGATGACGCCCACCTACCTGCAAAAACAGTTCGGTATCGCACCGGCGCTAACCTTGCAGGCCAACAGTATTGCCACCATCATGCTGATTTTCGGTTGTATCAGCGCCGGGCTGGCGGCGGATCGTTTTGGCGCCAGTAAAACCTTTATGGTGGGGAGCGTGCTGTTGGCGGCATGCAGCTGGTGGTTCTATCAGACGGTGGGCGTTCGCCCTGAAATGCTGTTTGCCTGCTACGCGCTGGTGGGGTTTAGCGTGGGCGTGGTGGGAGCGGTACCTTATGTGATGGTGCGTGCTTTCCCTGCGGAAGTGCGATTTAGCGGCATTTCGTTTTCATATAACGTTGCGTACGCCATTTTTGGTGGTTTAACCCCAATATTTGTGACCTTGATCATGAAGTTAACCCCGTTAGCACCCGCTTACTATGTGTTGGCGCTGTCGGCGATTGGGCTGGCGTTGGGGATTTACCTGCATCGCGACCTGAACAGTGAACATCAGGCACAGCGTAGCGGATCGCTGGTATGAAAAAAGCCCTGCGTTTAACCCGCAGGGCCTGATATTGATACAGTTTATGCTTGTGTTGCCAGCCTGGCTTCTGCCGTCGGCTTGACTTCGCCGATCGGCAGCACCTTGCGGCCCAACTGTTCGTTAAGCACTTCTGCCATAGCCAGATAAATGGCGCTGGCGCCGCACAGCATCCCTTCGTAACCGGCAAAGCGCAAAATAGCCGCGTTGCCGGTGATGTTGCCGATCGCCAGCAAGGCAAACAGCAGCGTCAGACTGGCGAACACCAACTGTAATGCCCGGTTGGCGCGCAGCGTGCCGAAGTACATGAACAGCGTGAAGATGCCCCACAGGGCCAGATAGACGCCGAGGAAGGGGGCGTCGGTTGGCTCAGCCAGCCCCAGGCGTGGTAGCAGCAGCATGCCGACCAGGCTCAGCCAGAAACTGCCGTAGGCGGTGAAGGCGGTCAAGCCAAAGGTATTGCCTTTCTTGTATTCGAGCAGCCCGGCGAGAATCTGTGCCAGCCCGCCGAAGAAAATCCCCATGCTGAGAATAACGGACGTCAGTGGAAAAAAGCCCGCATTGTGCAGGTTCAGCAAGACGGTGGTCATCCCGAAGCCCATCAGACCCAAAGGGCCAGGATTCGCCAACTTGTTGGTGTGCATATGTCCTCTGTAATAACAGAAAATTAATGAAAACAGCTTATTTAAAAAAGAAATGGCCTGAGTGGCGGAAAAAAGGCTAATTTCCATCAGAGCGCGCGGCATCATAATGATCCGCCGAGCAGGAAACAATGATCTGACAGGGCATAAAAAAGAAATTTTTTTCGCCTTGCCCCTTGATGCCGCTCTGGATGACCCCATCTTATTCTCAACCGCAGTTGCTAACCGCGTTGAGGCGTGAACTTTCGGGCAGTTGAAAAGCAAAAAAACGCCCGCATATTGGTTAGCAACCTGACCGAACATGAATTTATTAGTGGAGACGTTTAGATGGGCAAAATTATTGGTATCGACCTGGGTACTACCAACTCTTGTGTAGCAATTATGGATGGCAACAAGGCACGCGTGCTGGAAAACGCCGAGGGCGACCGCACAACTCCTTCGATCATTGCATATACCCAGGATGGTGAAACTCTGGTTGGCCAGCCGGCTAAGCGTCAGGCTGTTACTAACCCGCAGAATACCCTGTTTGCGATCAAGCGCCTGATTGGCCGTCGCTTCCAGGACGAAGAAGCACAGCGTGACAAAGACATCATGCCGTACAAAATCATCGGGGCTGATAACGGCGACGCATGGCTGGAAGTGAAAGGCCAGAAAATGGCACCGCCGCAGATCTCTGCCGAAGTGCTGAAGAAAATGAAAAAGACGGCGGAAGATTACCTGGGTGAACCGGTAACTGAAGCGGTTATTACCGTTCCGGCCTACTTCAACGATGCGCAGCGTCAGGCGACCAAAGACGCCGGCCGTATCGCGGGCCTGGAAGTAAAACGTATCATCAACGAACCAACCGCAGCGGCTCTGGCCTATGGCCTGGATAAAGAAGTCGGCAACCGCACCATCGCGGTTTATGACCTGGGTGGCGGTACCTTCGATATTTCGATCATCGAAATCGACGACGTTGACGGCGAAAAAACGTTTGAAGTGCTGGCGACCAACGGTGATACCCACCTGGGCGGCGAAGACTTCGACAGCCGTCTGATCAACTATCTGGTTGATGAATTCAAGAAAGACCAGGGCATCGATCTGCGTAACGATCCGCTGGCGATGCAGCGTTTGAAGGAAGCGGCGGAAAAAGCGAAGATCGAACTGTCTTCTGCTCAGCAGACCGACGTAAACCTGCCGTACGTGACGGCAGACGCCACCGGTCCTAAACACATGAACATCAAAGTGACCCGTGCAAAACTGGAGTCACTGGTAGAAGATCTGGTTGCACGCTCGATTGAACCGCTGAAAGTTGCGCTGAAGGACGCCGGCCTGTCGGTTTCCGACATTCAGGACGTGATCCTGGTGGGCGGCCAGACCCGCATGCCAATGGTACAGAAGAAAGTTGCCGATTTCTTCGGTAAAGAGCCGCGTAAAGACGTTAACCCGGACGAAGCGGTAGCAATCGGTGCTGCGGTACAGGGCGGCGTGTTGGCCGGTGATGTGAAGGACGTGCTGCTGCTGGACGTTACCCCGCTGTCGCTGGGTATCGAAACCATGGGCGGTGTGATGACGCCACTGATCACCAAAAACACCACCATCCCGACCAAGCACAGCCAGGTATTCTCGACCGCTGAAGACAACCAGTCTGCAGTTACCATCCATGTGCTGCAGGGTGAGCGTAAACGCGCCAACGATAACAAGTCGCTGGGTCAGTTCAACCTGGACGGCATTCAGGCAGCACCGCGTGGCATGGCGCAGATCGAAGTGACTTTCGACATTGATGCCGACGGCATTCTGCACGTTTCTGCCAAAGACAAGAACACCGGTCGCGAGCAGAAAATCACCATCAAGGCTTCTTCTGGTCTGAACGAAGAAGAAATCCAGAAAATGGTGCGTGATGCCGAAGCCAACGCCGAGTCTGACCGTAAGTTCGAAGAGCTGGTACAAACGCGTAACCAGGCGGATCACCTGATCCACGGCACTCGTAAGCAACTGGAAGAAGCAGGTGAGCAATTGCCGGCTGAAGACAAAACGGCTATCGAAAGCGCACTGAAAGATCTGGAAGCCGCAGCGAAGGGCGAAGACAAAGCCGACATCGAAGCGAAAACCCAGGCGTTGGTGCAGGTTTCCGGCAAACTGCTGGAAATGGCACAGGCTCAGGCGCAGGCACAGGGTGCTGACGCCGGTGCAGACAACGCGGCGAAGAAAGACGACGACGTGGTCGATGCCGAGTTTGAAGAAGTTAAAGATAAAAAATAATCGCCCTTAAGCGGGCACGGTAACGCCGACGGTGGCGTTACCGGAAACCAGCACGGGCGTCGAGGCAACTCTACGCCCGTGCACGCATGTTAAGGGTTTGCAAAATAATGGCGAAAAGAGACTATTACGAGGTTCTTGGCGTCGCCAAAACGGCGGATGAGCGCGAAATCAAAAAGGCCTACAAGCGCCTGGCGATGAAATACCATCCGGACCGTAACCAGGAAACAGACGCCGAAGCCAAGTTTAAAGAGATCAAGGAAGCGTACGAGATCCTGACCGACGACCAAAAACGTGCCGCTTATGACCAATACGGTCACGCCGCGTTTGAGCAGGGCGGGATGGGCGGTGGCGCCGGCGGTTTTGGCGGCGGTGCCGACTTTAGCGATATTTTCGGCGACGTGTTTGGCGATATCTTTGGCGGCGGTCGCCGTCAGCGCGCCAGCCGCGGTTCCGATCTGCGTTACAACATGGAACTGACCCTCGAAGAGGCGGTGCGTGGCGTAACCAAAGAGATCCGTATTCCAACGCTGGAAGAGTGTGACGTCTGCCATGGCAGCGGCGCCAAGCCGGGCAGTTCACCGGTGACCTGTCCAACCTGTCACGGCCAGGGCCAGGTGCAAATGCGCCAGGGCTTCTTCACCGTGCAGCAGGCATGTCCACATTGCCATGGCCGCGGCCAGATCATTAAAGATCCTTGCAATAAATGCCACGGTCACGGCCGGGTGGAAAAATCCAAAACGCTGTCGGTGAAAATTCCTGCCGGCGTGGATACCGGTGACCGAATCCGTCTGGCGGGCGAGGGCGAAGCTGGCGAACATGGTGCGCCAGCTGGCGACCTGTACGTTCAGGTTCAGGTGAAGGCTCACCCGATCTTCGAACGTGAAGGCAACAACCTGTATTGCGAAGTGCCGATCAACTTTGCCATGGCAGCGTTAGGCGGTGAAATTGAAGTGCCGACGCTCGATGGACGCGTCAACCTGAAGGTGCCAGCGGAAACTCAGACCGGCAAGCTGTTCCGCATGCGCGGCAAAGGGGTTAAATCCGTACGTGGCGGCAGCCAGGGCGATCTGCTGTGCCGCGTAGTGGTGGAAACCCCGGTCAAACTCAACGATCGGCAGAAACAGCTGCTCAAAGAGCTGGAAGAGAGCCTGGGTGGCCCGTCAGGTGACAAGAACAGCCCGCGTTCGAAGAGCTTCTTCGATGGGGTGAAAAAGTTCTTTGACGATCTGACACGTTAAGCGTTGCCGTTATTCTTCTATGAAAAACCCCGGTTTTAGCCGGGGTTTTTATTTGCCGCAAGATCTGCGATAACCCTATTAAAAGTGTGACTTAAGGCCTTAATTGATCGGAAATTACGATCTTTACAGCATTAATAAACTTATTTTTTCGAATCATTATGCGGGCTATACTCAGTTTATCGTTTGGAAAGCGAAGCGGAAACGCGATGCTGATACCGGGAGTAAACCGAGTGACCAATATTATTCGTCAATTTTTACGTCAGGAAGCCGCTGGCGGCGTAATACTGATCGTGGCGGCCATTATTGCATTGATCATGGCCAACACGCCGGCCCAGGGGATTTATCAGGCCTTCCTGAATTTACCGGTGATGGTGAAGATTTCCTCGCTGGAAATTGCCAAGCCGCTGCTGCTGTGGATCAACGATGGCCTGATGGCGATCTTCTTCCTGGTGGTCGGGCTGGAAGTCAAACGCGAGCTGATGCAAGGCTCGCTGGCCGGGCGGGATAAAGCCGTTTTCCCGGCCATTGCCGCGTTGGGCGGCATGCTGGCGCCGGCGCTGATTTACCTGCTGTTCAACGGCGCCGATGAAGTGACGCGTCAGGGCTGGGCGATCCCGGCGGCGACGGACATTGCCTTTGCGCTTGGCGTGATGGCGCTGCTGGGCAACCGCGTGCCGACCAGTCTGAAAGTCTTTTTGCTGGCGCTTGCCATCATTGACGACCTGGGCGTCATTATCATTATTGCGCTGTTCTATACCCATGAGGTGTCGATGACGGCACTGGGAGTGGCAGCGGCGGCGGTAGCGCTGTTGGCGATCATGAACTGGCGCGGGGTGGGCAAAACCTCCATTTATATGATTGTCGGGCTGGTGCTATGGGTGGCGATCCTGAAGTCTGGAGTGCATGCAACCCTGGCCGGTGTTATTGTCGGCTTTATGATCCCGTTGAACGTCAAGAAGGGCCCGTCGCCTTCGGAGACCCTCGAGCATGAGCTGCATCCGTGGGTGGCGTTTCTGATCCTGCCATTGTTTGCCTTTGCCAATGCCGGCGTATCACTGCAAGGCGTCACGCTCGACGGGCTGACCTCGTTGCTGCCAGTAGGCATTGCCGCCGGGTTGTTTATCGGCAAGCCGTTGGGCATCTTTCTCTTCAGCTGGCTGGCGGTGAAGATGGGTATCGCGCGTCTGCCGGAGGGGATCGGATTTAAACAGGTATTTGCCGTTTCGGTGCTGTGCGGTATTGGTTTCACCATGTCGATCTTTATCGCTTCGCTGGCCTTCAGCGAAACCATGGTTACTCTGAGCACCTATTCACGTCTGGGTATCCTGTTGGGGTCGACGACGGCGGCGATAGTTGGCTATAGTCTGCTGCGCCTTTCGTTGCCAAAAGTAAGGTAGTTCGATTAGGTTATCCATTCATCTATTCGATGCACTACACTATCTGGTCGGAGCTGTAGGGGATTTTTCCTGTAGCTTCGGCCACGTTGTTTGGAGCAAGCGTTGTAATTCGTGGTCCGAATAACAAAAGGAGTTTGTCGCTTAACCCGGCAGACCGTTTGCCGCAGCGAAACGTAAGGAGAACACCGCGTGAGAATGTCGCATATCAACTTTAATCATCTCTATTACTTCTGGCAGGTTTGCAAAGAAGGATCGGTGGTTGGCGCTGCTGAAGCGCTGTTCCTGACACCGCAGACCATCACCGGCCAGATCAAGGCGCTGGAAGAGCGGCTGGATGGCAAGTTGTTCAAACGCCAGGGGCGGGGGCTGGTGCCTTCCGAACTGGGTCAGTTGGTATTCCGCTACGCGGACAAGATGTTTATGCTCAGCCAGGAAATGCTGGATATCGTCAACTACCGTAAAGAGTCCAATCTGCTGTTCGACGTTGGCGTGGCAGATGCCCTGTCCAAACGGCTGGTTAGCCAGGTGCTGGAAACCGCCGTGGTCGATCACGAACAGATTCACCTGCGCTGCTTTGAATCGACGCACGAGATGCTGCTGGAACAGCTAAGCCAGCACAAACTGGACATGATTATTTCAGACTGCCCGGTGGACTCCAGCCAGCAGGAAGGGCTGTTTTCGTTGAAGCTGGGCGAATGCGGCATCAGTTTCTTCTGTCGTCAGCCGGTACCGGATCTGCCGTTCCCCGCCTGTCTGGAGCAGCGTAAACTGTTGATTCCCGGTCGTCGTTCCATGCTCGGGCGCCAACTGCTCAACTGGTTCAATACTCAGGGCATTCAGGTGGAAATTCTCGGCGAGTTTGACGATGCGGCACTGATGAAGGCGTTCGGCATGTATCACAATGCCATCTTCGTGGCGCCAACGCTGTATGCGCAAGATACCTATAATGATGACGCGGTGGTGGAGATCGGCCGTATCGATAACGTGCAGGAAGAATATTACATCATCTTTGCCGAGCGAATGATCCAGCATCCGGCGGTGCAGCGGGTGTGTAACAAGGATTTTTCGGCGTTGTTCAACTTCTGACGCTGACGACAGGCGTAAAAAAACCGGCCAAGGCCGGTTTTTTTAACAAGCAGACAACGTAATGCTTATTGCATTGCGTTGATGCGCGCGGACAAGTTTGACTTATGACGCGCTGCTTTGTTTTTGTGGATCAGGCCTTTAGCTGCCTGGCGATCCACAAGTGGTTGCATTACGGTGAATGCGTTTTGTGCTGCTTCTTTATCGCCAGCTGCGATAGCTGCGTCTACCTTCTTGATGAAGGTACGCACCATTGAGCGACGGCTAGCGTTATGCTTGCGGCGTTTCTCAGACTGTACGGCGCGTTTCTTAGCTGATTTGATATTAGCCAAGGTCCAACTCCCAAATATATTCTATTGAGGACAATTCAAAGGCCGAGGAATATGCCCTTTTAGCCTTCGTTTGTCAATGGATTTGTGCAAATAAGCGCCGTTTGTACGGGCGGCACTTGCTACGTTGTGATGGCGCAGGATTTTACCAGCTTCGGCCATGGGAATACAGTGTTTCGCGAGAAAATTCGCCACTGTTTACTGCATGATGATGCCAAGCCATTGCCGCCGGGCGTAAAACCGGCATTCGCCGTCGGAGAAACTGTGGTTTAGGCGTTTCTCCGGCCGCGTATCTCCGGTATGGTGTGACTATTACATTCAAGGAAGCAATCGCGGGTTAACCTTAACCGCTGTACAAGGTATAATCCGCCGATTTCCACTGTTTTGAGCCAGCTATGGAGCTAATTCGCGGCATTCACAATATCCGGGCACGCCACCGTGGTTGCGTGCTCACCATCGGCAACTTTGACGGCGTTCATCGCGGTCACAAGGCGCTGCTGGAGCAGCTGGAGCAAGAGGGCAAACGCCTTGGGCTGCCGGTGATAGTCATGATTTTTGAGCCGCAACCGCTGGAACTGTTCGCAGCGGACAAGGCGCCGGCCCGGCTTACGCGCCTGCGTGACAAGGCCAAATATCTGGCGCAGGCCGGGGTAGATACCCTGCTGTGCGTCAAGTTCGATCCCCGTTTTGCCGCCAATACCGCGCAGGCGTTCATTGCCGAGCTGCTGGTGGAGAAACTGGGCGTCAGGTTCCTGATGGTGGGAGATGACTTCCGCTTCGGTGCCAATCGCATTGGCGATTTCCCGCTGTTGCAAAAAGCCGGCGAGGAATACGGCTTTGAGGTGGTCAGCACGCCCACCTTCCGTGAAGGCGACCGGCGCATCAGCAGCACGGCGATTCGCAATGCGCTGCGTGATGACGACCTGCCGCTGGCGGAAAAGCTGCTCGGGCATCCGTACAGCATCTCCGGGCGTGTGGTGCACGGCGACGAACTGGGGCGCACCATCGGTTTTCCCACCGCCAACCTGCCGCTCAAGCGTCTGGTTGCTCCGGTAAAAGGGGTTTACGCGGTAGAGGTGTACGGCCTGGGGCCGCAGCCGCTGCCGGGCGTGGCCAATATCGGCACCCGCCCGACCGTTGCCGGCGTGCGTCAGCAGCTGGAAGTGCATCTGCTGGATGTCACAATGGATCTTTATGGGCGCCACCTTGACGTGGTGCTCCGCGCAAAATTGCGCAACGAACAGCGTTTTGCTTCGCTCGATGCGCTGAAGCAGCAAATCGCCAATGATGTGGTGACGGCCCGGAGTTTCTTCGGGCTAAAGACACCGGTTTAATCTCACAAACCGAAACGAGATCGAGAATCTAATGAGTGACTACAAGAACACCCTGAACTTGCCGGAAACAGGGTTCCCGATGCGCGGCGATCTCGCCAAGCGCGAACCTGGCATGCTGCAACGTTGGTATGAACAGGATTTGTACGGGATTATTCGTGCTGCCAAAAAGGGCAAAAAATCCTTCATTCTGCATGACGGCCCTCCGTATGCGAACGGCAGCATTCACATTGGTCACTCGGTTAACAAAATTCTCAAAGACATTATTATCAAGTCGAAAGGGATGTCCGGCTTCGACTCGCCGTACGTGCCGGGCTGGGACTGCCATGGTCTGCCGATCGAACTGAAAGTGGAACAGCTGTACGGCAAGCCGGGCGAAAAGCTCTCGGCGGCGGAATTCCGCCAGAAATGCCGCGAGTATGCCGCCGAGCAGGTTGAAGGCCAGAAAAAAGACTTCATCCGTCTGGGCGTGCTGGGCGACTGGGATCGCCCGTACCTGACCATGGACTTCAAAACCGAAGCCAATATCATCCGCGCGCTGGGTAAAATCATCAGCAACGGCCATCTGCTGAAAGGCGCCAAGCCGGTGCACTGGTGTACTGATTGTGGCTCGTCGCTGGCTGAAGCGGAAGTGGAATATTACGACAAGACCTCGCCGTCGATCGACGTGGCGTTCCACGCGGTCGATCCGGCTGCGGTGGCTGCCAAATTCGGCGTCAGTAACGTCAACGGCCCGGTTTCGCTGGTTATCTGGACCACCACGCCGTGGACTCTGCCGGCTAACCGTGCCATCTCGTTGCACCCTGAGTTCGCCTATCAGCTGGTACAGATTGACGGCCAATGCCTGATCCTGGCGGCGGAGCTGGTGGAGAGCGTGATGAAACGCGCCGGCATCGCCGATTGGCAGGTACTGGGCAGCTGCAAGGGCGCCGATCTGGAGCTGCTGCGCTTCCAGCATCCGTTCATGGGCTTCGACGTGCCGGCGATCATGGGCGAGCACGTTACGCTGGACGCCGGTACCGGTGCGGTGCATACCGCCGGCGGCCACGGCCCGGACGACTTTGTGATCAGCCAGAAATACGGCCTGGAAATCGCCAATCCGGTAGGGCCGAACGGCTGTTACCTGACCGGCACTCATCCGCTGCTGGACGGTAAATTTGTCTTCAAGGCCAACGATCTGATCGTTGAGATGCTGCGTGACGCGGGCGCGTTGCTGCACGTTGAAAAACTGGTGCACAGCTACCCATGCTGCTGGCGTCACAAAACGCCGATCATCTTCCGCGCCACGCCACAATGGTTCATCAGCATGGATCAAAAAGGCCTGCGTCAGCAGTCGCTGGAAGAGATCAAGGGCGTGCAATGGATCCCTGACTGGGGCCAGGCGCGCATTGAAATGATGGTGGCGAACCGCCCGGACTGGTGTATCTCGCGTCAGCGTACCTGGGGCGTGCCGATGTCGCTGTTCGTGCATAAAGACACCGAACAGCTGCATCCGCGCAGCGTCGAGCTGATGGAAGAGGTTGCCAAACGCGTAGAGCAGGACGGCATCCAGGCATGGTGGGATCTGCAACCGGCCGATATCCTCGGTGCGGAAGCGGCCGACTACGTCAAGGTGCCGGATACGCTGGACGTCTGGTTCGACTCCGGTTCGACCCACGCGTCGGTGGTTGACGTGCGTCCCGAATTCCATGGCCATGGTGCGGACATGTATCTGGAAGGCTCCGACCAACATCGCGGCTGGTTTATGTCATCGTTGATGATCTCCACCGCCATGAAGGGCAAGGCGCCTTATAAAGAAGTGCTGACCCACGGCTTCACCGTCGACGGTCAGGGCCGCAAAATGTCCAAGTCGATCGGCAATACCATCAGTCCGCAGGACGTGATGAACAAGCTGGGCGGCGATATTCTGCGTCTGTGGGTCGCCTCGACCGATTATACCGGCGAGATCGCGGTGTCTGACGAAATCCTGAAACGTGCAGCGGATTCCTATCGCCGTATCCGCAACACCGCGCGCTTCCTGCTGGCCAACCTCAATGGTTTCGATCCGAGCCGCGACTGTGTGGCGCCGGACGAGATGGTGGTACTGGATCGCTGGGCAGTCGGTCGTGCACAGGCGGCACAGCTGGATATCGAGCAGGCATACGCCAATTACGATTTCCACGAAGTGGTACAGCGTCTGATGCAGTTCTGTTCGGTCGAGATGGGGTCGTTCTATCTGGATATTATCAAGGATCGCCAGTACACCGCGAAGAGCGACAGCGTCGCTCGCCGCAGTTGCCAGACCGCACTGTTCCATATTGCGGAGGCGCTGGTGCGCTGGATGGCGCCGATCATGTCCTTTACCGCAGACGAAATCTGGGGCTTCCTGCCGGGTAAACGTGCGCAATACGTCTTTACCGAAGAGTGGTATGACGGTCTGTTCGGCCTGGCCGAGGGCGAAAGCATGAACGACGCCTTTTGGGCCGAGCTGCTGAAGGTACGTGGCGAAGTGAACAAGGTGCTGGAACAGGCGCGGGCGGACAAACGCCTCGGCGGTTCATTGGAGGCAGCGGTGACGTTGTATGCCGATGACGCGCTGGCAGCCCGCTTGAACAGCCTGCAGGATGAGCTGCGCTTTGTGCTGCTGACTTCCGCTGCGCGCGTTGCGCCGCTGACGGACGCTCCGGCGGATGCCCAGCAGAGCGAATTGCTGAAAGGCCTGAAAATCGCCTTCGGTACCGCTGAAGGTGAGAAGTGCCCGCGCTGCTGGCATTTCACCACCGACATCGGCAAGGTGGCGGAGCACGCAGATCTCTGCGGCCGCTGTGTAACCAACGTTGCCGGCGACGGCGAAAAGCGTAACTTTGCCTAATGAACAAGCGCCTGATGAGAAAACCGATCTGTACGACCGGCCTGCGTTGGCTGTGGCTGGTGTTGGTAGTGCTGGTGCTGGATTTCGCCAGCAAGCAGTGGATCCTGAGCCATTTTGTGCTGGGCCAGTCCCAGCCCTTGATCCCTTCGTTTAACCTGTACTATGCACGCAACTACGGCGCGGCGTTCAGCTTCCTGGCTGACCATGGCGGTTGGCAGCGCTGGTTCTTTGCCGGCATTGCCATCGCCATTGTGGTGGTATTGCTGGTGATGATGTATCGCAGCCAGGCGACGCAGAAGCTGAACAATATCGCCTACGCTTTTATTATCGGTGGCGCGCTGGGTAATTTGTTCGATCGTCTGTGGCACGGCTTCGTGGTCGACTTTATCGATTTTTACGTCGGCAACTGGCATTACCCGACCTTTAACCTGGCAGACAGTTTCATCTGCGTAGGGGCAGCGATGATCGTACTGGAAGGTTTCTTGCCGGCCAGCAAGCGCGCAAGCGACAGCCAGAACAAGCAACAAGGTGAGTAACATGACGGCCCAAGTACAATCCGACAGCGCGGTGCTGGTGCACTTTACGCTGAAACTGGAAGACGGCTCCACTGCGGAATCCACGCGCGGTAACGGTAAGCCGGCGCTGTTTCGACTGGGCGACGGCAGTTTGTCGGCGCCGTTGGAGCAGCAACTGGTTGGCCTGCGTGCCGGCGACAAATGCGCGTTCACGCTACAACCGGAAGACGCGTTTGGCGACAATAACCCGGATCTGATTCAGTTCTTCTTGCGCCGTGACTTTGCGCAAACCGGCGTACCGGAGGTGGGCACCATTATGCTGTTCACCGCCATCGACGGCAGCGAAATGCCGGGCGTGGTGCGTGAAGTCGCAGAAGACTCGGTGACCGTTGATTTTAACCATCCGCTGGCGGGACACCCGGTGACCTTCGATATCGAGGTACTGGAAATCGATCCGCAGCAGGAGGAGACGCATGCAAATATTGCTGGCTAACCCCCGCGGCTTTTGTGCCGGGGTTGATCGTGCGATCAGCATCGTGGAACGCGCGCTGGAGCTTTACGGCGCGCCGATCTACGTGCGTCACGAAGTGGTGCACAACCGCTACGTGGTGGACAGCCTGCGCGCACGTGGGGCGGTGTTTATTGAAGAGATTGCCGAAGTGCCGGACGGCTCGATTCTGATCTTCTCGGCACACGGCGTTTCGCAGGCGGTGCGCGCCGAAGCCAAAGCGCGCGATCTGACTATGCTGTTCGACGCTACCTGTCCGCTGGTGACCAAAGTGCATATGGAGGTGGCGCGCGCCAGCCGCAAGGGCACCGAGGCGATCCTGATTGGTCACGCCGGTCATCCGGAAGTTGAAGGCACCATGGGCCAATACAGCAATCCGCAAGGAGGCATGTACCTGGTTGAGTCGCCGCAAGACGTCTGGAAACTGCAGGTGAAGAACGAAGACAACCTGTGCTTTATGACGCAGACCACGTTGTCGGTCGATGATACCTCGGACGTGATTGACGCCTTGCGTCAACGCTTCCCGAAAATCATCGGTCCGCGCAAGGACGATATCTGCTACGCGACCACCAACCGGCAGGAAGCGGTACGCAATCTGGCGGGCGACGCGGACGTGGTGCTGGTGGTTGGCTCAAAGAACTCCTCCAACTCCAACCGCCTGGCCGAGCTGGCGCAGCGGGTGGGTAAACCAGCATATCTGATTGATTCGGCGGCAGATATTCAGGAGCAATGGCTGAAAAACGCCAGCAACATCGGCGTTACCGCCGGCGCTTCTGCGCCGGACGTGCTGGTGCAGGATGTGATCGGTCGCCTGAAGGCGCTGGGCGGCAAGGAGGTGCATGAAATCACCGGCCGTGAAGAGAATATCGTGTTCGAGGTGCCGAAAGAGCTGCGGGTAGACATCAAGCAGGTCGATTGAGCCAATAACGATAAAATAACGGGGAGCTTCGGCTCCCCGTTTTGCGTTACAGCGTCGGTGCAATCAGCCGAGGTGCGATGCGCGCATCAAGGCTCTGGCTGTCTGCGCCGTGGCGCCAGGCGCTCGGCGTCAGGCCATGTACCTGCTTGAACGCCTTGGAGAAATGCAGTTGGTTGGCGTAACCCACCGACAGAGCCACCACCTTGATGGCCGCACTGCCGTGGCGCAGCAGGCCGGCGGCGATGTTCATACGATACTGCAACAGATATTCTTTTGGCCCGAGGCCAAACTCGGCCTTGAACAGTCGGCTCATATAACTGCGATTAATACTGCAATAATTGGCCAACTGGGCGATAGAGATATTCTCGTGGTAACGACTCTCGATATATTTTATCGCTTTTGCCAGGTGACGCTGCTTTTCCGGCGGTTTTTCTTTTGGTTGCGCATGCGCATTGGCAATCAGCGCGGAAAAAAACAGGTAACTCAAGCCGATAATCTTCAGCCAGGCTTCGTTTTGTTGATGCGCGACGATCTCTGTCAGATAACCTCGCTCAGCAGCGTCCGGCGTATAACGTTGCGGGCGATAAATCGGCATTTGGCGGCTGAGGCGACATTGTTGAAAGATATTGGCCGCCATCAGTCCGTCAACTTCGATCCACATGTAGTGCCAGGGGTGCTGTTGGTCGGCGCTGTAGGTGGTGACATCGTGCGGGTAAATCAGAAAGCCCTCGCCGGGATGCACGCTAAAAGCGCCATGGTCGGTATGCAGGGTGCCGGTGCCGGATATCACATAATGAAATAGGTAATGCTGGCGCACCGCTGGACCAAAACAGTGGCCTGGCGCGCAATCCTCGACGCCAAACTGGAACACGTTCAGTTCGATGTTCGAGGTGTTTGCCAGGACAAAACTCTTATGCATCAATTGCTCCCTTGCTATCGGCACGCTGTGACATTAACGGTAGCAGCTTGTTGTCATGACGTATGTTGTTGGTTAAGTACAGCAAGACTCAGCTCACACTTTTTTCCTGGCGTCATTTTTACCCATAATCAGGTCACTTTCCTCCATATACAACCCTTCGCTTGACCACTACTTTCAACACACACCAACGGTAATTCGCCTCGCAACAGTGGAGAAATGAGATGATTAAAGTGACGTTTATGGGCGCGGGTAGCACTATTTTCGCCAAGAATGTGTTGGGGGATATCATGTGCACCCCGGTGTTACAGGAAGTGGAAATCGCGCTGTACGATATCGATAGCGGCCGCTTGAATGAATCGCTGACCATGCTCAACAACATCAATCAAAACGTCAACGGCGGTAAAGCGATCATCACGCCTTACCTCGGCGTCGAGCAGCGCCGTGCGGCGCTGAAAAATGCCGATTACGTGGTAAACGCCATCCAGGTCGGCGGCTACGATCCCTGTACCATCACCGACTTTGAGGTGGCGAACCGATTTGGCCTGCGCCAGACCATCGCCGATACGCTGGGCATTGGCGGCATCTTCCGTGCCCTGCGCACCATCCCGGTGCTGTTCTCCTTTGCGCGCGATATGGAAGAGGTTTGCCCGGACGCCTGGTTGCTGAACTACACCAATCCGATGGCCTCGCTGACCGGCGCGATGCTGCGTTATACCGGCGTGAAAACCGTAGGGCTGTGTCACAGCGTCCAGGTATGCGCAGAGACGCTGTTGAAAAGTGTTGATATGCCGAGCGATGACGTGCAGTTCCATATCGCGGGCATCAACCACATGGCCTGGCTGTTGGATATCCGTCGCCACGGTCAGGATCTCTATCCGGAAATCAAGCGTCGCGCCGCCGCGCTGCACGGCAAGCACGATGATATGGTGCGGCATGAGATCATGAAAACCTTCGGTTATTACGTGACCGAGTCTTCCGAACATAACGCCGAATATATGCCTTACTGGATCAAGCGCAACTACCCGGAACTGATAGAGCGGTTCAATATTCCGCTGGATGAATATCCGCGTCGCTGCGTCGAGCAAATTGCCCAATGGGAGCAGCAAAAGCAGGCATTGACCCATGATAGCCACCTTAGCCACACGCGGACCCATGAATACGCCTCATACATCATCGAGGCGATGGAAACCGATCGGCCGTACAAGATCGGCGGCAACGTGCTCAATAGCGGGGTGATCACCAACCTGCCCAATGAGGCCTGCGTGGAGGTGCCTTGCCTGGTGGATGGGCAGGGTGTCACACCGTGTCACGTCGGTAACTTGCCGGAGCAACTGGCGGCGCTTAACCGCACCAACATCAATACGCAATTGCTGACCATCGAAGCGGCGGTTAGCCAGAAACGCGAGGCGATTTACCATGCCGCGTTGCTTGATCCACATACTTCGGCCGAATTATCCATCGATGACATTCGCAAGCTGTGCGATGCCTTGATCGAAGCTCACGGCGACTGGCTGCCGGCATACCACTAACCGTTCTCTCCTGCGCATCACTTCCTCCAATAACATCACAGGCGCGGATCCCGCGCCTGCAAAAAGGGATGGCGAGCTATGTTCTATCTAAAAAACAAGAATTTCTGGATATTCAGCGGTTTTTGCTTCTTCTACTTTTTCATTCTTGGTTCGATTCTGCCCTTCTTTCCCATCTGGTTGCATGACGTCAATCATCTTGACCAACAGCAAACCGGCCTGGTGTTTTCGATCACTGCGTTCTTTGCCCTGGTTTGCCAACCGGTATTTGGCGTGATCACCGATAAATTTGGACTGAAAAAACATCTGTTGTGGATGATTATCATATTGCTGATGTTTTTGGCGCCGTTGTTTATCTATGTGATATCACCACTGCTGCAAACGCATTTTTGGCTTGGCGCATTGCTGTGCGGCCTCTATTTAGGACTGGTTGCCAGCGGCGGTTCGCCGGCGATCGAAGCCTATGTTGAAAAAGTCAGCCGCCGCAGCCATTTCGAATATGGCCGGGTGCGGCTGTTTGGCTGTATCGGCTGGGCGATTTGCGCTTCCATCGTCGGCTACATGTTTACCATCAATAACCAATTTTCGTTTTGGCTGGCGTCGGGCTGCACGCTGATCCTGGCGCTGCTGCTGTTTCTGTTCCGGCCAGAAAAAAGCCATACCGTGACGGTGGCAGACCAGTTGGCGTTGAACAAGAACCCGGTCAGCCTGCGATCCGCTTTGCAGTTGCTGAAGATGCGCAAGTTTTGGTATCTGGTGCTGTATATCGTTGGCGTGGCCTGCGTCTATGACGTATTCGATCAGCAGTTCGCCAACTTCTTCACCTCGTTCTTCGCGGATCGTCATGCCGGCACCCAGGCGTTTGGCTATGTCACCACCCTCGGGGAGTTTCTCAACGCCTTCATCATGTTTTTCGCACCGCTGATTATCAACCGCATTGGCGGCAAGAATGCCTTGTTGATCGCTGGAGTCATCATGTCGCTACGGATCATCGGATCGTCCTTTGCGGATTCGGTGCCGGCAGTGATCGTGCTGAAAACCTTGCATATGTTTGAAGTGCCGTTTTTGCTGGTCGGTATTTTCAAGTACATCACCACGCAATTCGACGTCAAGCTGTCGGCCTCGATCTACCTGTTCGGTTTCTGTTTTTTCAAGCAGCTTTCGGCGATCGTCATGTCATACGCGGCCGGTATGATGTATGCGGCGTATGGCTTTAAGACGGCCTATCTGATCCTGGGCTGCATTGCGCTGTTGTTCACCTGTATTTCGGCTTTTACGCTCAGTGGCAAAGCGCCGGCAGCCTTTGCCGACAAAAGCCGTCTGGCCACGCCGGCCCCCTGAGGATCGGTGCGTGATGCCCTGCGACAAAATTGCATGATTATGTACAATCAGCGGTTGACGCCGTGCGAGCTGAGTTATCAGCCATTGATAGCGTTACTGATAAAAAACCGGGGATAACATAATTTTCTAATCATGATTTAAATCCTCTGGCAGTGGTAAGGTGGGGCGGTTACCCTGAATCGATAGCCTATGGAATAGGCATCAAATCAAAAAGAGAGATAAAGCATGACTGATTCACAGATTCGCATTGCGATTGCGGGTTCCGGTGGCCGGATGGGACGTCAATTGATCCAGGCCGTACAGCAGGCACAGGGTGTGGTGCTGGGGGCGGCATTGGAGCGTCCAGGCTCCAGCCTGCTGGGCACCGATGCTGGCGAACTGGCCGGTATCGGCGCGCTGGGCGTGACCGTGAGCGAGAGTTTGCAAAAGGTGGCGGATGACTTCGACATTCTGATCGATTTCACCCGCCCGGAAGGCACGCTGGCGCATCTGGCGTTTTGCGTCGAGCATCACAAGGCGATGGTGATTGGCACCACCGGTTTTGACGATGCTGGCAAAGCGGCTATTCGCGATGCCGCGCAGCAGATTGGCATCGTGTTTGCCGCCAACTTCAGCGTCGGCGTCAATGTGGTGCTGAAACTGCTCGAGAAGGCCGCCAAAGTAATGGGCGACTATACCGACATCGAAATTGTTGAAGCACATCACCGCCATAAGGTGGATGCACCCTCGGGCACCGCTCTGGCGATGGGCGAAGCCATCGCCGATGCGCTGGGCCGCGATCTGAAAGACTGTGCGGTGTATGCCCGTGAAGGGCATACCGGCGAACGCGATCCGCACAGCATCGGTTTTGCCACTATTCGCGCCGGGGATATCGTCGGTGAGCACACTGCCATGTTTGCCGACATCGGGGAACGGGTAGAAATTACCCATAAGGCTTCCAGTCGCATGACATTTGCCAATGGTGCGGTTCGTGCGGCAAGTTGGCTGTCAGATCGGCAAAATGGTCTATTTGATATGCGTGACGTGCTGGGTTTGCACCAGTTATAATTTATCGAACATCATCGTGATGTGTGTGAGTTAATCATAACGATATGATAATAGGACAATATTTTTATTGTCCTTTTTTTTAACATGAAAAATAGCGATTTCGACGCGATAGGTTGATTTTTTTTGTGTTTTTAATGGTTAACTCGGATTTTTATTGGCTTGTTAACCTTTTTGACGCCCGGTTATCGTCCGTCAGGTGGCGATGCGCCGGATTTTCTGTCATTGTGGCTCGCAACCGTTTACCCATTGCGGGTTTCCATGTGTTTTTATGGCTGAGATAGCAAGAAATGCGTGAAATATGCAAAAATAACTAGAAAAATGCCACTTGGAGTAGACAAACCGAGCACCCATCATTAAAATGCGCCCAATTTGCCAAAAATTAGCCTTGAGGCCGGTTTTTGCATTGATTTAGATCGCGATATCTGAATTAATATGCAAATATTGTGATTGATTATTCCTCGGAGGGTGTTTTGATTAAGTCAGCGCTATTGGTTCTGGAAGACGGAACCCAATTCCACGGTCGGGCCATCGGGGCAGAAGGTACGGCAGTGGGGGAAGTGGTCTTCAATACGTCGATGACCGGCTATCAAGAAATCCTCACCGATCCTTCCTACTCCCGCCAGATCGTTACTCTTACTTATCCCCATATCGGCAATGTCGGCACCAATGCTTCCGACGCAGAATCCTCCGCTGTTCACGCTCAAGGCCTTGTTATTCGCGACCTCCCGTTGATTGCCAGCAACTACCGCTGTGAAGAAGGGCTGTCGGAATACCTGAAGCGCAACAACATTGTGGCGATTGCCGATATCGATACCCGCAAGTTGACGCGTCTGCTGCGTGAAAAGGGGGCGCAAAACGGCTGCATCATTGCCGGCGACGCGCCGGACGCAGCGCTGGCGCTGGAAAAGGCCAAGGCCTTCCCAGGGCTGAAAGGAATGGATCTGGCAAAAGAAGTGACCACCCAGGAAGCTTACGCCTGGCAACAGGGCAGTTGGACGCTTGAGGGCGAGCTGCCGGAAGCCAAAGACGCGGCCGCGCTGCCGTTCCACGTGGTGGCCTATGACTACGGCGTCAAGCGCAATATCCTGCGCATGCTGGTGGATCGCGGCTGCCGCCTGACGGTAGTGCCAGCGCAGACCCCGGCGGCAGAGGTGCTGAAAATGGCGCCAGACGGCATTTTCCTCTCTAACGGTCCGGGCGATCCGGAACCATGTGATTACGCCATCGACGCCATCAAGCAATTCCTCGACACCGACATCCCGGTGTTCGGCATCTGCCTTGGCCACCAGTTGCTGGCGCTGGCCAGCGGTGCGCAAACTGTGAAGATGAAACTCGGCCACCACGGCGGCAACCATCCGGTGAAAGATCTGGATAACCATACGGTGATGATCACCGCGCAGAACCACGGCTTTGCGGTTGACGAGAACAACCTGCCAGCCAATCTGCGCGTGACGCACAAATCGCTGTTCGACCACACCGTGCAGGGTATTCATCGTACCGACAAAGCGGCGTTCAGCTTCCAGGGGCACCCGGAAGCCAGCCCGGGCCCGCACGATGCCGCCCCGCTGTTCGATCACTTCATCGAACTGATTGAGACTTACCGTTCCAACGCCAAATAATCAGGAGCCTTGATAAAATGCCAAAACGTACTGATATAAAAAGCATCCTGATCCTCGGCGCTGGCCCGATCGTTATCGGCCAGGCGTGCGAATTCGACTATTCGGGCGCTCAGGCCTGCAAGGCGCTGCGTGAAGAGGGTTACCGCGTTATTCTGGTTAACTCCAACCCGGCCACCATCATGACCGACCCGGAAATGGCCGATGCGACCTACATTGAGCCGATCCACTGGGAGGTGGTACGTAAAATCATCGAAAAAGAGCGTCCGGACGCAGTACTGCCGACCATGGGCGGCCAGACGGCGCTGAACTGCGCGCTGGAACTGGAGCGTCAGGGCGTGCTGGCGGAATTTGGCGTGACCATGATTGGCGCCACCGCCGATGCTATCGACAAGGCCGAAGACCGTCGCCGCTTTGACGTGGCAATGAAGAAAATCGGCCTGGACACCGCGCGTTCCGGTATTGCCCATACCATGGAAGAAGCGTTGGCAGTGGCCGCCGACGTCGGCTTCCCGTGCATTATTCGTCCGTCCTTCACCATGGGCGGCACCGGCGGCGGCATTGCCTACAACCGCGAAGAATTCGAGGAAATCTGCGAACGCGGCCTGGATCTGTCGCCGACCAAAGAGTTGCTGATCGATGAGTCGCTGATCGGTTGGAAAGAGTATGAAATGGAAGTGGTGCGCGACAAGAATGACAACTGCATCATCGTCTGTTCTATCGAAAACTTCGACGCCATGGGCATCCACACCGGCGACTCGATCACCGTCGCGCCGGCGCAAACCCTGACCGACAAAGAATACCAGATCATGCGTAACGCCTCGATGGCGGTACTGCGTGAAATCGGCGTGGAAACCGGCGGTTCCAACGTGCAGTTCTCGGTGAACCCGAAGACCGGACGCCTGATCGTGATCGAAATGAACCCGCGTGTGTCACGCTCCTCGGCGCTGGCGTCGAAGGCGACCGGTTTCCCGATTGCCAAAATCGCCGCCAAGCTGGCGGTGGGTTACACCCTCGACGAGCTGATGAACGACATCACCGGTGGTCGCACTCCGGCCTCCTTTGAGCCGTCGATCGACTACGTGGTCACCAAAATCCCACGTTTCAACTTTGAAAAATTCGCCGGCGCCAACGACCGCTTGACCACCCAGATGAAGTCGGTCGGCGAAGTCATGGCGATTGGCCGTACCCAGCAGGAATCATTGCAGAAGGCGCTGCGCGGGCTGGAAGTGGGTGCTACCGGTTTCGATCCGAAAGTCAGCCTGGACGATCCGGAAGCGTTGACCAAAATACGCCGCGAACTGAAAGACGCCGGCGCCGAGCGCATCTGGTACATCGCCGATGCCTTCCGCGCAGGCCTGTCTGTCGATGGCGTGTTCAACCTGACCAACATCGACCGTTGGTTCCTGGTGCAGATTGAAGAGCTGGTACGTCTGGAAGAGCAGGTGGCAGCGTCCGGCATCAACGGGCTGACGCCGGAGTTCCTGCGCACCCTGAAGCGTAAGGGCTTCGCCGATGCGCGCCTGGCCAAACTGGCCGGCGTAGCGGAGAGCGCCGTGCGCAAACTGCGTCACGGTTACGGTCTGCACCCGGTTTACAAGCGCGTGGATACCTGTGCGGCGGAGTTTTCTACCGACACAGCTTACATGTATTCCACCTATGAAGAAGAGTGCGAATCCAACCCGACCCATGACCGACCGAAGGTGATGGTGCTGGGCGGTGGCCCGAACCGCATCGGTCAGGGCATCGAATTCGATTACTGCTGCGTGCACGCCTCGCTGGCGCTGCGCGAAGACGGTTACGAAACCATTATGGTCAACTGTAACCCGGAAACCGTTTCCACCGATTACGACACGTCCGACCGCCTGTACTTCGAGCCGGTCACGCTGGAAGACGTGCTGGAAATCGTGCGCATCGAGCAGCCGAAGGGCGTTATCGTGCAATACGGCGGCCAGACTCCGCTGAAGCTGGCGCGTGAGCTGGAAGCGGCCGGCGTACCGATTATCGGTACCAGTCCGGACGCGATTGACCGCGCCGAAGACCGCGAGCGTTTCCAGCAGGCGGTAAACCGTCTCGGTCTGAAACAGCCGGCCAACGCCACCGTTACCGCTATCGACCAGGCGGTAGAAAAGGCGGCCGGCATCGGCTATCCGCTGGTGGTGCGCCCTTCCTATGTTCTGGGCGGCCGCGCGATGGAAATCGTCTACGACGAGGTCGATCTGCGTCGCTACTTCCAGAATGCGGTCAGCGTCTCCAACGACGCGCCGGTATTGCTGGACCGTTTCCTGGACGACGCGGTGGAAGTGGACGTCGACGCCATCTGCGACGGCGAACGCGTGCTGATTGGCGGTATTATGGAGCACATCGAGCAGGCGGGCGTTCACTCCGGCGACTCGGCCTGTTCACTGCCGGCCTATACGCTGAGCAAGGAAATCCAGGACGTGATGCGCCAACAGGTGGAAAAACTGGCGTTTGAACTGCAGGTGCGTGGTTTGATGAACGTGCAGTTTGCGGTCAAGGATAATGAAGTCTACCTGATTGAAGTCAACCCGCGAGCGGCGCGTACCGTGCCATTCGTCTCGAAAGCCACCGGCGTGCCGTTGGCGAAAGTGGCGGCGCGCGTGATGGCTGGCAAAACCCTGGCCGAACAGGGCGTGACGGAAGAAGTGATCCCGCCGTACTACTCGGTGAAGGAAGTGGTGCTGCCGTTCAACAAATTCCCAGGCGTTGACCCGATTCTCGGGCCGGAAATGCGCTCCACCGGCGAAGTCATGGGCGTTGGCCGCACCTTTGCAGAAGCGTTTTCCAAAGCGATGCTTGGCAGCAACTCCGGCATGAAAAAACAGGGCCGTGCGCTGCTGTCAGTGCGCGAAGGCGACAAGGCGCGAGTGGTCGATCTGGCCGCCAGCCTGCTGAAGCAGGGCTTTGAGCTGGATGCGACCCACGGCACCGCGGTGGTGTTGGGTGAGGCGGGGATTAACCCGCGCCTGGTCAACAAGGTGCATGAGGGCCGTCCGCACATTCAGGATCGCATCAAGAATGGCGAGTACACCTATATCGTCAACACCACCGCAGGCCGCCAGGCGATTGAGGATTCCAAACTGATCCGCCGCAGCGCCCTGCAATATAAAGTGCATTACGACACCACGCTGAACGGCGGTTTTGCCACCGCCATGGCGCTGAAGGCCGATCCAACCGAGCAGGTGACCTCGGTGCAGGAAATGCACGCCCGTATCAAGTAAATACCGCACTAGCGTTCGCCGGGGGATTGCCTGGCGAACGCTGGCGGAGAGTGCCGCTCGGTCATCTCCGCCTTTTTTTCCGCCTTTTCGTCATCTGCCGTTACCTTCTCCCGCCTTGACCCACGCTCAATTAAGAAATTTCTTGGAACTTTTTGAAACAGCGGTTTACCCCATTAAAGCTAATGCGTATAGTTCTCATTTGTTTTTGCATGTCTGCGCCGTCAAATAAACGTATTCGTGGCCTGCCTGGGGTGCGAGCACCTTGGCACAATAAAAACTATATTGAGGAATCATCATGTCCTTCGTTGCTTCTCGTCTCAGGGGAAACCATGCCTGCGGCTTCCGGCCGTCTGCCGTCGGCGGTTTTACACGTTCCAGTCTGGCGTTACTGGTGGCAGCGTGTTGTTCCACGCCGGTAGTCATGGCAGCGGAAAGTGAAGACACCATTACCGTCGACGCTACAGCCAACGGCAGTATGCTGCCGGAGCAGGACTATGCGGTGCCGGTAACTCGCGCCGGTACCAAAATGGCGCTGACGCCACGCGATATTCCACAATCAGTCAGCGTGATCACTCAGCAGCGCATGCAGGATCAGGATCTGCAAACCATCGGCGACGTGCTGAGCAACACCACCGGCATCAGCGCCAACAATATCGATTCCGAACGCTCGACCTATTTTTCGCGCGGCTTCTTTATCAACAATTATCTGTACGACGATATTCCGACCACCGTCGATGAAGTGTGGAACTTTGGCGACGCCGCCGGTGATACGGCAATTTATCAGCGCATCGAGGTGGTGCGTGGCGCCAACGGCCTGATGACCGGCTCGGGCAACCCGTCTGCGGCGATTAATATGGTGCGCAAACATGCCGACAGCCGTGAGCTGACCGGCAATCTGTCCGCCAGCTACGGTCGCTGGAACAAGCAGCGTTACGTCGGTGACGTCAGCACGCCGCTCAACGCCGACGGTAGCGTGCGTGGGCGGGCGGTGGCTGGTTATCAGGATGGCGATGGTTGGCTGGACCGTTACGGCAACCGCAAAAAATTTCTGTATACCGTACTGGATGCCGATCTGACCGACTCGACCAAATTATCGCTGGGATGGGAATACCAGCAGAGCCACACCAGCAACCCGACCTGGGGCGGTTTACCGACCTGGTACAGCGACGGCAGCCGGACTCACTACGATCGCAGTTTCAACCCGGCGCCGGACTGGGCGTATTCGGACAAGGAGTCGAACAAGATTTTTGCCGATCTGACGCAGCGTTTTGACAACGGCTGGCAGGCGCGCGTGAATGCAACCCACGCCAAAACCACCTTTGATTCCAAACTGATGTATGCCTCGGGTTACCCGGATAAAATCACCGGCGACGGGGTGATGGCCTACGGTGGCTGGAACAAGGGCACGCGCAAACTCGACTCGCTGGACGCTTATGCCAGCGGACCGTTTGAGCTGTTCGGCCGCCAGCATGAATTGGTGGCCGGCGGCAGCTACAGCAAGCAGAACAACTATTACTTCAACTCACAGTCGATGCTGTCCACGGCCGACGTCGGCAACTATAACAACTGGGACGGCAACGTCACGCAGGGCAGTTGGTCACCGTGGGTGGTGTACGCCGATGATACGCTGCGACAAAAGTCATTCTACGGTGCGGTGCGTTTCTCGCTGGCCGATCCGCTGTCGCTGATTGTTGGCGCGCGTTATACCGACTGGCGCGCCAACGGTACCACCGCCACCAGCAGCAAAGACGCGGTGACGCCCTATGCCGGGCTGATCTACGACATTAACGACACCTATTCGGCCTATATCAGCTACACCGAAATCTTCCAGCCGCAAACGGTTCGCGATGCCAACCGCAACTATCTTGACCCGACCACCGGCAAGAACTACGAAGCGGGGATTAAGGGCGATTGGCATAACAGTCGCCTGACGGCCTCACTGTCGGTGTTCCGTACCGAGCAGGACAACCTGGGTGTCAGCACCGGTGCCTATATTCCCGGCACTGCCGAAATGGCGTATGAATCGATCAGCGGTACGGTGAGCCGCGGGGTTGAGTTTGAAGTCAATGGCGCGTTGACCGACAACTGGCAGATGACCTTCGGCGCGTCGCGTTTTGTTGCCGAAGACAAGGATGGCGAGGCGGTGAACCCGTTTATGCCGCGCACCACGCTGAAGCTGTTTTCCAGCTACCGAGTGCCGGCACTACAGGCGCTGACCATCGGCGGCGGTGTCAACTGGCAAAACCATACCTGGCGTGACGACGCCGGCCCGGCGGGGGCATCGCGTCCCGAACAGGGCAGCTATGCGTTAGTTAACCTGTTGGCGCGTTATCAGGTTAACCAGCAGTTTTCGCTACAGGCCAACGTGAATAACCTGCTCGATAAAGAGTATTACGACTACCTCGGCAGTTATGCGGTCTACGGTGCGCCACGCAGCGTTTCTGTCACTGCCAATTATCAGTTCTGATGCCAGACGGGAGCCTGCTTTGCAGGCTCCTGCAACCGCTCCGACGGTTTTTTCATCTGCTGGTTAAATTCATTCAGCAAATTTGTTGGCTCGCGTTAAAAATTTCCGCTATCAATCAAACAACAACCTGTCAGGCTGTGTGATTGGTATATATGCTTGATGTATTGGCAAGGAACGACGAGAACAGCATGATTCTAATCATTTACGCACACCCGTATCCCCGGCATTCCCATGCCAATCAGCGCTTATTGCAGGCGGTAAAGGACATTCCCGACGTGGAAGTCCGTTCGCTGTATGAGCTTTATCCTGATTTTAATATTGATATCAACGCCGAACAGCAGGCGCTGCAGCGTGCCGATCTGGTGGTGTTACAGCATCCGATCCAGTGGTACAGCCTGCCGCCGTTACTGAAACTGTGGATCGACAAAGTGCTGGAACACGGCTGGGCCTATGGCCATGAAGGCAATGCGCTGGTGGGTAAAGACTGTCTGTGGGCGGTGACCAGCGGCGGCGATGAACACCACTTCGAACTGGGTGACTACCCCAACTTTGCGGTGCTGGGGCAACCGTTGCAGGCAACGGCGATATATTGCGGCATGCACTGGCAGCCGTACTTTGCCGTACATAACACTTTCACCTGCAACGAGCCGGCGTTGATATCCGCCGGTGAGGCTTACCGCCAGCGTTTGATGCAATATCTGCTGGATCGTCAACAACCGCTGGCACTGGGAGCCGAAAATGGATAATCACGGCATGATGCTTGAAGGGCTGATCTATCTGGGATCGGCAGGTCTGTTGGTGCCGATCGCGGTGCGACTGGGATTGGGATCGGTACTGGGGTACCTGATTGCCGGCTGTATCATCGGCCCATGGGGGCTGAAGCTGGTATCAGATGCCGAATCGATCCTGACCTTTGCGGAAATCGGCGTGGTGCTGATGCTGTTCATTATCGGATTGGAGCTGGATCCGAAACGGTTATGGACGCTGCGCGCGTCGGTGTTTGGCGGTGGCGGATTACAGATGGCCGGCTGCGGGCTGGTGCTCAGTGCATTCTGTTATTTCTTGGGACTGGACTGGAAAGTGGCGCTGCTGATTGGCCTGGCGCTGGCGCTGTCTTCTACCGCCATTGCCATGCAGGCGATGAGCGAACGTAACCTGACGCCGTCGCCGATTGGCCGCGGTGCTTTTGCGGTGCTGTTGTTCCAGGACATCGCGGCAATTCCGCTGGTGGCGATGATCCCGCTGTTGGCCAATAGCGGCGCGGCTACCACGCTGGAAGCCTTTGCGCTGTCAGCGGCAAAGGTGGTCGGAGCGCTGGCGCTGGTAGTGTTGCTGGGCCGTTATGTGACGCGGCCGCTGCTGCATTTTGTCGCACGTTCCGGCATGCGTGAAGTGTTCAGCGCCGTGGCGTTGTTCCTGGTTTTCGGCTTCGGCATTTTGCTGGAAATGGCCGGTTTATCGATGGCGATGGGGGCGTTCCTTGCCGGGGTACTGCTGGCAAGCTCGGAATACCGCCATGCGCTAGAAAGCGACATTCAGCCGTTCAAAGGCCTGCTGCTTGGCCTGTTCTTTATCGGCGTGGGCATGTCGATCGACTTTGGCACGCTGTTCAGTCATCCGCTGTTGATCGCCACGCTGCTGTTGGGTTTTATGTTGCTGAAGGCCGCCATGCTGTGGCTGATTGCGCCGCTGCTGGGCGTGCCGAAGCGTCAGCGCGGACTGTTCGCCATTCTGCTTGGCCAGGGCAGTGAATTTGCCTTTGTGATTTTCGGCGCAGCGCAAATGGCCGGCGTGCTGCCGGTGGAGTGGGCGAAAGCGCTGACGCTGGCGGTGGCACTGTCAATGGCGGCAACGCCACTGCTGCTGGTTATCGCCGCCCGACGGGAGAACAATGCGCCGAAGGACGATCGTCCGGCGGATGTGATCGATGAAGAGAACGCCAGCGTCATCATCGCCGGTTTTGGCCGGTTTGGCCAGATCGCCGGTCGCTTGCTGTTGGCCAACGGGGTACACACCGTGGTACTGGATCACGATCCGGATCATATCGAAACGCTGCGCAAGTTCGGCACCAAAGTGTTTTATGGCGATGCCACGCGCGCCGATCTGCTGGAGGCCGCTGGCGCAGAGCACGCCAAAGTGCTGATTAACGCCATCGATGACGTGGAGGCCAACCTGCAACTGACCGAGCTGGCCAAGCGCCATTTCCCGCACTTGAAGGTGGTGGCGCGCGCGCGCGACGTCGACCACTGGTATCAGCTGCGACAGTTGGGCGTGGAAAACCCGGAACGCGAGACGTTCGAAAGCTCGCTGCGCATTGGCCGCGAAACCCTGGAATTGCTGGGGCTGGATGCCTACGAGGCGCGTGAGAAAGCGGACACTTTCCGCCGTTACAATCTGCAAATGCTGGAAGCGATGATGGAGAATTACGAAGATACCGAATTCCGCATCGCCACCTTGCAGCGGGCGAAGGAGATGCTCAGTACCGCCATCGAACAGGATCGGTCGCGTCTGGTACGGGTTCAGCAAACCGGCTGGCGCGGCAGCATCGACGGCAAGGCGCCGGAAGACGAGGTGGTGGAAGCCAAAGGGTAAGTCAGATGCGCTCTCCGCGGGAGAGCGCGTTTTTAGCGGCTTAGCTCAGTGCGACCTTAATCCCAAGCGCAATCAACATGCCGCCCAGCAGTTTATCGACCACCTTCTGCACTTTTTCCAACCCGCGGCGTACCGGCCCGCTTTGAATCAGATATACCAGCAGCGGCCACCACAGCGCCGACAGGCCAAGGATTATCCCCGCATACCACAATTTTTCACCGATGCCGGAGTCGATCTGCAACACCTGGGTGAACACCGCCAGGAAGAACAGCGTGGCCTTTGGGTTCAGCAGATTGCACAGATAACCCTGCATAAAGGCATTTTTCAGGCTGACCTGCTGCTGTGGCAGATTACTGACGTTCATTTTACCGCCGCCGCGTGACAGCAACGCCTGGATGCCAACCCAGATAAGGTAGGCCGCACCGGCATATTTCAGCAGGTTAAACAGCCACGGCGTGGTGGTAATCACCACCGCCAGCCCGGCGACGCAGTACGACATATGGGTCGCGACGCCGAAAATCACGCCGCAGGCGGTCATCATCGCCGCCAGCCGTGGATAACGTGCGGCGTTCTTGATCACCAGGAAAAAATCCGGCCCTGGCGACAACATGCCCAGCGTGGCGATCCCGGCGACGAACAGTGTGGTTTCAAGCATGGTCACAGTCTCGGTAAAAAATGTCATTGCATTGATAATAACGCTGAGCACCCTGACGCGCATCAACCCATTGTGGGCAGAATAAGCAATATGATGAACATTCATTCAGCGTGAATCACGGGGCAGTATGAAGCAGCAAGCCATCATCAGCATGCCGGAGCCTAACCGGCAACAACGAGACATCACCCGACTGTGCATCCAATGCGCACTGATGCTGTTGCAGCACGGTGCCGAAAGCATGGTGGTTGAACAACTCTCCACCCGCCTCGGGCTGGCGTTGGGCATGGACAGCGTAGAAAGCTCGATTTCCGCCAACGCGGTGGTGCTGACGACTATCAGCAACGGAGCCTGTCTGACCACGACGCGCAAGAACATCGATCGCGGTATCAACATGCAGATGGTCACCGAGGTGCAGCACGTGGTGATTCTGGCGGAACATCGGCTGGCGGACGTCGGCGAGGTGGCAAAGCGCCTCGACAAGATCCGCCCGCTGCGTTACCCACGCGGTCTGGTGGTATTGATGGTGGCACTCTCCTGCGGTTGCTTCAGCATGCTTAACGGCGGCGGTAGCGATGCGTTCGCCGTGACCTTTATCGCCAGTGGTCTGGCGATGTGGGTACGGCAGATGTTGACCGCTCGGCAGATGAACCCGCTGATCAACTTCTGCCTGACGGCGTTTGTCGCCACGTCGGCATCCGGCTTGCTGCTGCGTCTGCCGTGGTTTAATCAGACGGCCAGCGTGGCGATGGCCGCCAGCGTATTGCTGCTGGTGCCGGGCTTTCCGCTGATCAATGCGGTGGCGGATATGTTCAAGGGGCATGTCAATACCGGCCTGGCGCGCTGGGCAATGGCCAGCCTGTTAACCCTCGCCACCTGCATTGGCGTAATAATGGCGATGTCGCTGTGGGGTTTGCGGGGGTGGTCATGATGCTGTTATGGGCGCTGGGGCGCGATATGCTGCTGGCGGCGGTGCCGGCGCTGGGGTTTGCCATGGTGTTCAACGTGCCGCTGCGCGCGCTGCGCTATTGCGCCTTGCTTGGTGCGTTGGGGCACGGCTCGCGCATGCTGCTGATGGCGGGGGGCATCAATATCGAATGGGCGTCGTTTCTGGCGGCGGTGCTGATTGGCATTATCGGTATATATTGGTCGCGCTGGTTGCTGGCGCATCCGAAAGTATTCACCGTGGCGGCGGTTATCCCGATGTTCCCTGGCATCCCAGCCTATACCGCCATGATTACGCTGGTGGAGATCTCACACCTTGGCTATAGCGAGGCGCTGATGGCGGTGATGGTGACGCATTTTCTCAAAGCCTGTTTTATCGTCGGCGCGTTGTCGATCGGCCTGTCGTTACCGGGATTATGGTTGTATCGCAAACGCCCGGGGGTATAGCTTAGTGCCGGTAATTATTAGCTATTCTGATAAGAGCTATCTTATATATTCACATTGCTTGTTTGCCCTATCGACGGCCGATGGGGCTTTACGTATAGTGTGAGCAATTTTGCTGCCTATACAGGGTTTAACAATGATTATCAGCCTGATCGCTGCCTTGGCGGCGGATCGCGTAATTGGTATGGAAAACGCCATGCCATGGCATCTGCCAGCCGATTTGGCGTGGTTTAAACGTAACACGTTAAATAAGCCGGTCATTATGGGCCGCAAGACGTTTGAGTCGATTGGCCGCCCATTGCCGGGGCGCCATAATATCGTGTTGAGCAGCCGAGCGGGCGTTGAAACCGGCGTGACCTGGGCAACCTCGCTGGATGAAGCACTGGCTGCCGCGGGCGACGTGGAAGAAGTGATGGTGATGGGCGGCGGGCGTATCTATAGCCAGTTCCTGGCGCGTGCCAACCGCATGTATCTGACACACATCGACGCCGAAGTCGGTGGCGATACGCATTTCCCGGATTACGAACCAGACGAATGGGAAACCTCGTTTAGCGAATTCCATGACGCAGACGAGCAGAACTCGCACAGCTATTGTTTTGAAATTCTCGAACGTCGTTAATCGACAAGTCACGCAGCGTAAGCCGTAAAACACCCGCAGGGAACAAAGTGATTGCGTCCCTGCGGAGGCCTTCCTCAGCCCCACAGGTTGAACGCTATACGCTACCGAGCGACTTAGCGCGCGGCACATCAACGCGCCAGACGGTTGACTGAGCATTATCAGGCGCGCCAGGGAATTTTGAGCGCTTTGTTTTAGCGAGCTATTTTGCTTTTGCCGGCAAATTGTGTCCCTGCCTGACCTCTGTAACATTTTCGTCACACTTCCTGATTAGTATGAAGCCCAACCTTGAGCGCCTCGGCAACTCTGGTGACCTTTGATCGTGGCGCCGTCTACCAGGAAGCTAAAATCATGACCAATAAAATTGAGCAATTAAATGCCGATCGCCTGATCGATCCCACCCGTCGTAAATTGCTGCTGGGCAGCGCCGGCGCCGTTGGCCTGGCCGGTTTCCTCGGCGGCGGCATTTTGAGCGTATCGGCTGAAGCGTTGGCCGAGGATCTGCCGGCCAACAAGCTGCTGGGCTTTAAAGGGATTGCTGCTTCTAGCGCCGATGAGGTGGCGATCGCACCGGGATACCAGGCTGAAGTGCTGATCTCCTGGGGGGAGCCGTTGGTTGACGGCGCAGCGGCGTTTGATGCCAATGGCGGTAATAGCGCGGCCGATCAGGAAAAACAATTCGGCGATAACAACGATGGCATGAGCTTCTTCCCGATCGACGATCGTCACGGGGTGATGGCGATCAATAACGAATACGTTAACGAGCAGTACCTGTTCGCCCATGGCGGCAGCAAGGCCACCAGTCTGGAAGAGGTGCGCAAGTCTCAGGCCGGGCACGGCGTCTCGATTGTGGCGGTGAAACGCATTGGCGACACGCAGCGCTGGGAAGTCGAGCGCCCTTCGCGCTACAACCGCCGCATTACCGCCAATAGCGAAATGCAATTCAGTGGCCCGGCAGCCGGCCACCCGTTGCTGCAAACCGCAGCCGATCCGTCCGGCCGTAAGGTGCTGGGCACCTTTGGCAACTGCGCCAACGGCAAAACGCCGTGGGGCACCTATCTGACCTGCGAAGAGAACTTCGATACCTATTTCGGCACCAAACAGGCCGATTATAAAACCACGCCGGAACAGCAGCGCTACACGCTCAACGTCAGCGAGCCAGAACGTAACTGGCCGGATTTTGACGACCGTTTCGACGTGGCGAAGAACCCGAACGAATTTAACCGCCACGGTTGGATTGTGGAAATCGACCCGATGAATCCGACCTCGACGCCGATAAAACACACCGCGCTGGGGCGTTTTAAACATGAAAATGCCGCGGTAACCGTGGCCAGGGATGGGCGTCTGGTGGTGTATATGGGCGACGATGAACGCGGCGAGCATATCTATAAATACGTTTCCAAAGGTAAGGTTGACGTCGCCAACCCGGCGAATAACCGCGGACTGCTGGATGACGGCACGCTGTACGTGGCGCAGTTTGACGGTGACGCCAACGGCACGCCGCTCAAAGGCAAAGGGCGCTGGATAGCGCTGGAGTTTGGCAAAAACGGCCTGACGCCGGAAAACGGCTTCCGTGATGCGGCAGAAGTGCTGATCTTTGCCCGCAAGGCTGCCGCGCAGGTTGGCGCCACTAAAATGGATCGCCCGGAATGGATCGCCGTCAACCCGCATGACGGGCGCGCCTACTGCACCTTGACCAACAACAGCAAGCGCGGCGAAGAAGGCATGCCGTTGAATGCCGCCAACCCGCGTCCCAAGAACGTTTACGGCCAGATTATCCGCTGGGACGAAGGCGGTGACGCGACGGCAGCAACGTTCTCATGGGACATTTATGTGCTGTGTGGCAACCCGATCGCCTATCCGGAAGGGGTCAACCGTGGCACGCCAAACATCACGGCTGAAAATACGTTTAACAGCCCGGATGGCCTGGGGTTCGATAAGGCAGGGCGTCTGTGGATCCTGACCGATGGCAAGTACAGTAATAAAGGCGATTTTCAGGGGCAGGGTAACAACCAGATGCTGGTGGGCGATCCGCAAAGCGGCGAGATCCGCCGCTTTATGGTCGGACCGAAGTCATGCGAACTGACCGGTATTACCTTCACGCCAGATTACAAAACGATGTTTGTTAACGTTCAGCACCCTGGAGAGGAAGGGGATTCTCACTTCCCGAATAACAGTCCGCGTCCACGCTCTTCGGTATTGATGATCACCCGCAAAGATGGCGGGGTGATTGGCGCCTGATCCGCCTGACCAGGCTTAATCAGCAAGGGCGCCAATGGCGCCCTTGTTGATTTTACGCTGAGTCGGTTATGAGGCCGCCAGCGTATCGCTGCCGTCCAACATCTCCCGCCGGTTGGATGGCTGGGTAAAGTAGCGTTTATCCTCCCAGCGCAACATCGTCAGCTCTCCACCCCAGCAGCAGCCGGTATCGAGCGCGATAATCCCGTCAGGGGTGCCCTTGCCCTCCAGCGACGCCCAATGGCCGAAGATGATGGTGTACTGCGGATCCACCAGACGCGGCAGGGCAAACCAGGGTTTTAGCGGCGCGGGCGCGGTGCCCGGCGCATCTTTGCTGATCATGTCCAGTTGACCGTTCGGGAAGCAGTAGCGCATGCGCGTCAGGGCGTTGGTGCTAAAACGCAAACGTGCCAGACCGCTGAGCTCGGGACTCCAGTTGTTCGGCATGTCGCCGTACATCGCATCGAGGAACAGCGGGTAGCTGTCGCTGCTGAGCACCGCTTCCACTTCGCGCGCGCAGATTTTGGCGGTTTCGATGTCCCACTGCGGCGTGATGCCGGCATGCGCCATGATCAGCTGTTGTTGCTCATCCACCTGCAATACCGGTTGGCGACGCAGCCAGTTGATCAGTTCGTCGGCGTCAGGTGCTTCCAGCAACGGAGTAATGCGATCCTTGGGCTTATTGCGGCTAATGCCGGCGTACACCGCCAGCAAATGCAGATCGTGATTGCCCAACACCATGCGCACTGCCGGGCCGAGCGAGCGCACAAAACGCAACACTTCCAGCGATCCCGGCCCTCGGGCCACCAGATCGCCGGTCAACCACAGCGTATCCTGCTGCGGATCAAAAGAAACCTGAGCTAATAGCGACTTGAGTTCATCGAAACAACCATGAACGTCGCCGATAAGATATGTCGACATAGTTAGTGGATCAGCGTTGGGATAGCGAGTCGGAAGACGGGAATAGCGGTGCGGAACGACTGACCCAGATGATCAACCATCTCGTAGTGGCCTTCCATGGTGCCCAGCGGCGTTTCGAGGATCGCGCCGCTGGTATATTGGAATTCACTGCCGGGCTGAATGATTGGCTGTTCGCCAACCACGCCTTCGCCCTGAACTTCAGTTTGCCGACCGTTGCTGTTGGTAATCAACCAGTAACGGCCCAGCAATTGCACGTTGAAACGCCCCAGATTGCGGATAGTGATGGTATAGGCGAAGACATAGCGATCGTCTTCCGGCTGCGACTGTGATTCCACATATACGCTTTGTACCTGAACACACACACGGGGTGAATCAATCATGGTCTCGACTCCTTATTGCTGCGGCGCCGGTTTGGCTGATAGCCAGTTTGCCAGCTGACAGTATTGCGCCACAGAAATATTTTCTGCTCTGAGCGTAGGATCGACGCCGAGCTCGCTCAGTTGTTCCGGCGTGAACAAATCGCCAAGGCTATTACGCACGGTTTTACGACGCTGATTGAAAGCCTGGGTGGTTATGCGGCTCAGCATGCGAACATCGCTGACGGTATGCGGCATGACCACATGCGGAACCAGACGTACCACGGCAGAGTCCACTTTTGGCGGTGGCGCGAAAGCGGTAGGCGGAACTTCCAGCACCGGAATAACGTTGCAATAATATTGCGCCATTACCGATAAACGGCCGTAGGCCTTGCTGTTCGGACCGGCAACCAGGCGATTAACCACTTCTTTCTGCAACATAAAATGCATGTCGCGAATAGCCTGAGTATAGCTGAAAAGGTGGAACATCAGCGGTGTCGAAATATTATACGGCAGGTTACCAAACACGCGCAGCGGTTGGCCAGCCTGTTCGGCCATTTCGGAGAAATTGACCGTCATGGCATCTTGCTGGTGAATGGTCAGTTTGTCTTTCAGCTGTGGGTGACTGGCAAGGCGAGCCGCCAGATCGCGGTCCAGCTCAATCACCGTCATGCGATCCATGCGAGCGCCGACCGGTTCGGTCAATGCGCCAAGCCCTGGGCCGATTTCAACCACGGCTTCGCCCGGCTGCGGGTGAATGGCGGAAACGATGCTATCGATGACAAACTGATCGGTTAAAAAGTTCTGTCCAAAGCGTTTGCGGGCAAAATGCCCTTGGTGGACTCTATTATTCATTACAATTATTTATCATTTTAATGGCGAGATTTAACGCCGTTTTGAAACTGCCCACGTCGGCGGTGCCGGTGCCGGCCAGTTCCAGCGCGGTACCGTGATCCACCGAGGTACGGATAAAAGGTAAGCCGAGCGTGATATTCACCGCGCGGCCGAACCCTTGGTATTTTAGCACTGGCAGACCCTGATCGTGATACATCGCCAGCACCGCGTCTGCATGTTGCAGATACTTTGGCTGGAACAGCGTATCGGCCGGCAGCGGGCCGGTCAGCGCGATGCCACGAGCACGCAGCGCGGTCAGCGCCGGAATGATCACGTCCAGCTCTTCACGGCCCATATGGCCGCCTTCGCCAGCATGCGGGTTAAGCCCGCAAACATAAATCTGCGGCTGCGCGATGCCAAACTTGGTTTTCAAATCATGGTCAAGAATGGTGATCACTTCGTGCAGGCTTTGCTCGGTAATGGCGCCCGGCACTGCCAGCAACGGCAGGTGCGTGGTGGCCAGTGCGACGCGCAACTTTTCGGTAGCCAGCATCATGACCACCCGATCGCGCTGGCTGCGCTCGGCGAAAAACTCGGTGTGACCGCTGAACGGCACGCCGGCCTCGTTGATAATGCTCTTGTTGACCGGACCGGTGATCAGCGCGGCGAATTCACCGTTCAGGCAGCCGTCGCAGGCGCGCGCCAGAGTATCCACCACGTAGCTGCTGTTGCTGACGTCCAACTGACCGGCAATCGCCGGTGCCGCCAGCGCGATCGGCAACACCGTCAGGCTGCCGGCTTGCTGGGGCTGGGCCGCGCTGCCCGGTTGATACTCGCGCAGCTGCAGCGGCAGGTTCAACTGCTGGGCACGTGCAAGCAACAGGGCCGGATCGGCGCATACCACCAACTCAACAGGCCATGCCTGCTGTGCCAGCGCTATCACCAGATCCGGCCCCACCCCGGCGGGTTCACCGGGGGTAATTACCAGACGATTATTGTTGCGCATTGCTGCCATCAAGAATTTTTACGTAGGCCGCAGCGCGCTGTTCTTGCATCCAGGTTTGCGCTTCTTCGGCAAACTTGCGGTTGAACAGCATGCGGTATGCGCGTTCTTTTTGCGCCGCATCGGTTTTATCCACCTGGCGGGTATCAAGCAACTGGATCAGGTGCCAGCCAAATGCCGAATGCACCGGTTGGCTGACTTCGCCTTTTTGCAGTTTCAACAACGCATCGCGGAAGGCCGGGTCATAGATGTCCGGTGACGCCCAACCCAGGTCGCCGCCCTGCAGGGCAGAACCCGGATCCTGAGACAGCTGTTTGGCTTCGTCGGCGAATTTGGCTTTGCCGCTTTTGACCGCTGCCGCCACTTCTTCCAGTTTCGCCCGCGCCTGATCGTCAGTCATCACCACCGACGGTTTCAGCAGGATGTGACGTGCGTGAACTTCGGTAACCGAAATGGACTGGCTGGCGCCACGCAGATCGTTGACCTTCAGGATATGGAAGCCGACGCCTGAACGGATAGGACCGACGACATCGCCTTTTTTAGCGCTGACCAGACGTTCGGCAAACAGGGTAGGGATCTCTTGCAGTTTACCCCAGCCCATATTACCGCCTTTCAGCGCCTGTGAGTCGGCAGAATAGGTGATAGCCAGCTTGCCGAAGTCGGCACCGCTGTTGATTTCGCCGATCAGACGTTTGGCCAGCGTTTCCGCTTCATCAACCTGTTGCTGCGACGGGTTTTCCGGCAGCGGGATCAGGATGTGGCTGATGTTCATTTCGGTGTCGCTGCCGTTTTGCGCGCCGACCTGTTTCGCCAGCGCATCGACTTCCTGCGGCAGGATGGTGACGCGACGACGTACTTCGTTGTTGCGTACTTCGGTGATCAGCATCTCTTTGCGGATCTGCGAACGGTAAGTGTTGTAGTTCAACCCTTCGTAAGCCAGACGGCTGCGCAGCTGATCGATGGACATGCGGTTTTGCGCGGCAATGTTGCCGATGGCTTTATCCAGATCGGCATCGGTGACGTTGATGCCCATTTTCTTGGCCATCTGCAGCTGGATGTTATCCATGATCAAACGCTCGAGGATCTGGTGACGCAGTGTTTTATCGTCCGGCAATTGCTGGCCGGCCTGCTGCGCATTGAGCTTCACCGACTGCAGTAAACCATTGACGTCGCTCTCGAGTACCACGCCGTTATCCACGACGGCGGCGACTTTATCCACTTCTTGGGGTGCTGCGAACGCGGCATTGGCACAAACCACCAATCCGAGAATAAGCGTTCTCCAGTTCTTCATACATTTCCCATTATGTAATCCGCAAATGCGGGTGAAAGTTCTCGTTTTTCAAAGTATTACAGAACATCAAAACGCACGTTGGTATGGCAGAATGCCTGAACGCAGCATTTCACCGGTGCCGAGACTATGATCGCTGCTCAGGCCACGCAGTTCGATGTTGAATGAAACTTTGTTGTCATATTTGCTGGACTGATTACCCGTATCCCATTCGGTAATCTTGCGTTCGTAACCGAGGTTAACCGCCCAGCAGCAGGTGTTGTAACGCAGGCCAACCAGTTGATCTGCGGACTGTTGCGCGCGAGTATCGTAGTAGTAAGCCCCGACGATCGCCCAACGATCGGCAATTGGCCAACTGGCGGTAACGCCAACCTGCGAAATGCCGTCCTGATAGCCCGGGCTGGTGACCTGCGGCAACGTCGCCTGGATATATTCCGGGCTGGCGTAGCGGTAGTTCAACTGCACCATACGGTTTTCGTCCTGACGGTACTCCAGTACTGCATCACCGAGCGCCACGCTGTCGAGGCGGGTGTCGTATTGCACCCCGCCGCGCAGACCCCAACGATCGTCGATCTTCCAATAGGTGTCGCCAGCCCATACCAGGCTGCCGGTGTCATCATTGTTGTCGTAACCGGAGTTCTGATCGCCGGTGCGCGAACGACTGAAGTAATAGATTTGACCCACAGAAACGTTGAAACGTTCAACCAGCGCATCATCATAAACGCGCGACGTTACCCCGGCGGCCAGACGGTTCTGCGAAGCAATACGATCCAGACCGCTGTAGGTACGGTCGCGGAACAGGCCGGAATAATCGGTCTGCAGCAGCGTGGAGTCGTAGGAATAGATGTTGCTCTGATCGCGATACGGCACATACAGGTATTGCAGGCGCGGTTCCAGCGTCTGGGTAAAGTCCTTCGCCCAGTCCATATTGCGGTCGAAGACCATCTTGCCGTCAACCTTGAACTGCGGCAGTACCCGGTTGACCGAGTCGTCCAGCTCCGGCGCGTCACGACCGGTTCGGCTCTTGTAGTTGCCGGCGAAACCGTCCGGAATATCCTGCTGGTAGTGCGTCGCCATCAGCTTCACTTCGCTGTTGAGCGAGCCCCAACCGTTGGTCAACGGCAGGTTCAGCGTCGGCTCAAGGTGCAGACGTGTGGCATCCGGGCTGTAAGGGTTAATGTTGACGAACTTGGCCGCCTGACCATAAACGCGGAAGTCGAACGGACCAAGGTCGTTCTTGTAATAGTTGATGTCAATCTGCGGCAATACCTTGTAGGTATCCGCACTGGTGCGGCTGGTATTGTCGTAGATCTGGAACTGCTTGGACGAGATGGTGGCGTCGAAGTTTTCATCGGCATAGCCGGCGCTGAATTTTTGCGTCGCGTAGCCATCGGTAGTGGAACCGTACAGCGAGTCCAGATCGTTAAAGTATTGCGAGTCGCTGACTTTGGTGTAGTCAACGTTGAAGCGCCACACCTGATCCATGACGCCGCTGTGGTTCCAGTAGAACAGCCAGCGGGTATCGTTGCTGTCCTGCGGGTTGTCCTTGTTGTATTCGCTGTCGTTTGGCAGCCAGTCAAATTCGATGGTGCCGGCGCCCGGTTGCGTCAGGTAACGGAATTCGTTCTGGAGTTGCAAACCGCGTTTGGTCATGTAGTGCGGCGTAATGGTGGCGTCGAAGTTGGGCGCAATGTTCCAGTAATACGGCAGCATGAATTCAAAGCCGTTATTGCTGCCATATTTCGCATTGGGGATCAGGAAGCCTGAACGCCGCTTGTCGCCCACCGGCAATTGCAGATACGGGCTGTAGAACACCGGAACACCGCCGATTTTAAAGCGCGCATTCCATATTTCCGCTACCTGCTCTTCGCGGTCGTGGATCACTTCGGAACCGACTACGCTCCAGCTGTTGTCGCCCGGCAGGCAAGAGGTAAAGGTGCCGTTTTCCAGAATGGTGTAGCGATTCTGGCCGCGCATTTTCATCTTGTCCGCGTCACCACGCCCCTGACGGCCGACCATCTGGTAATCACCCTGGTAGACATCGGTGTCCTTGGTGTTCAGGTTCGACCAGGCCTTCGGCCCTTTCAGCTTGATTTGGTTATCGTCGTAGTGCACATCGCCAGTGGCGGTGACGGTGCGGATTGGATCGCTTTGACCCGGCTCCTGCTTCTGGTTCAGCTCGACCTGTTTCGCCGTCAGCGTACTGTTGCCCTGTTCGATTTTTACATCACCGCTGAACAACGCGCTACCCGGATAGTCGGCGCGGGAATCATCGGAATTGATGGTTACCGGCAGGCTGTTGGGATCGCCGCTGACCAGCGGTTTGTCATAGGTAGGAACGCCGAGCATGCACTGCTCGGCCAGATCAGCCAGCGCATGCTGACTGTAGAGTGCCGTCCAAATCATCGTGGCCAGCAGTGTTGGGAAACTTTTTTTCATACGCGGTTTTGGTGTTCCGTCATCAGAGGCGTCATGTCCGGCAAACGGTCAGAGACTATATCACTCATCTGCGTTGCGCTAGTTAAATCCTGCCGTTTAACTGCGTCGTTGTTAGGCGCAGCGATAAATGACAGGTATGATAATCGAAATCTTGGGAAAAATCGCCTAACCCTTAGCTATTGCGGCGGGGCATTGCGCTGAAAGTAATATAATTGAGGAGTATATGCAGTATTGGGGAAAACTGCTCGGAGTCATTGTCGCCATTTGGTCTGGCGCGGGCTTCTGGGGCGTAGTTTTGGGGCTGATTGTCGGCCATATGATCGATACTGCGCGCAACAATAAGCGCAGCCGAGGCTTTTTCGCTGACCAGCAAACGCGGCAAACGTTGTTTTTCCGCACCACATTTCAGGTAATGGGGCACCTCACCAAATCAAAAGGGCGCGTTACCGAGGCTGACATACAAATCGCCAGCCTGTTTATGGATCGCATGCAGCTACACGGCGCAGCGCGTACCGCTGCCCAGCAGGCGTTTCGCGAAGGCAAGCAGGGTAATTTCCCGCTGCGTGAAACCCTGCAGCAGTTTCGCAGCATCTGTTTTGGTCGTTTCGATCTGATTAGGATGTTTCTGGAAATTCAGATCCAGGCGGCGTTTGCCGATGGTTCGCTGCACCCGAACGAACGTCAGGTGCTGTACGTGATTGCCGAAGAACTGGGTATTTCACGAGCCCAGTTCGATCAGTTCCTGCGCATGATGGAAGGCGGCCAGCAGTTCGGCGGCGGCTATCAGCAGCAGGGCGGTTATTCGCACGGCGGGCATCAGCAGGCGCAACGTGGGCCGACGCTGGAAGACGCCTGCAAGGTGCTGGGGGTCGACAGCAGTGATGACGCCACCACCATCAAGCGCGCCTACCGCAAGCTGATGAGCGAACACCACCCGGATAAACTGGTAGCAAAAGGCCTGCCGCCAGAAATGATGGAAATGGCCAAGCAGAAAGCGCAGGAGATTCAGGCGGCGTATGACCTGATCAAGCGTGAGAAAGGCTTCAAATAACGATACCCGTCATATTTGACGCCGCCTCTTTGTTGGCTGCCCGCGTTTACCCCGGTCACGTACTTGATGTACGCTCCCGGGGTGCGCTTGGTTGCCGCCGCGACGCAACGCCAACTATTTAGGGTATCTCGAGGTCATATTTGACGCCGCCTCTTTGTTGGCTGCCCACGTTTACCTCGGTCAGGTACTTGATGTACGCTCCCGGGGTGCGCTTGGTTGCCGCCGCGACGCAACGCCAACTATTTAGGGTATCTC
>NZ_JBGMUT010000004.1:190402-335613 GCF_041448735.1 Serratia odorifera
GCCCGCGTTTACCCCGGTCAGGTACTTGATGTACGCTCCCGGGGTGCGCTTGGTTGCCGCCGGGAGGCAACGCCAACGAGTTAGGGTATAGCCGGGCGAGATACGGTTAGAAATCCGCCTCAACGCGGAAATGCATCGGCGTTTGGTATGCCGGGTGGGTGATGCGCAGTTCCTGTGCGTGCAGTTGCAGCCGCGCTGCCATGGCTTTGGCCTGTGGGTGTGCGTAGAAGCCGTCGCCAAGGATCGGGTGGCCCAACGCCAGCATATGCACGCGCAACTGATGCGAACGCCCGGTTATCGGCGTCAGCTTGACCCGCGTGCTGCCATCGGCGTCGCGCGATAACACCTGGTATTCCGTCTGCGCCGATTTACCGGTTTCAAAGCACACTTTCTGCAACGGTCGATTTGGCCAGTCGCAAATCAGCGGCAAATCCACCATCCCCTCGTCATGTTCCAGATGGCCCCAGACCCGGGCAATGTAGGATTTTTTGGGTTCACGTTCGCGAAACTGACGCTTTAGTTCACGCTCGGCGGCCTTGTTCAAGGCCACCACAATCACCCCGCTGGTGGCCATATCCAGCCGATGCACCGATTCGGCCGCTGGAAAGTCAACCTGAATGCGTGTCATCAGGCTGTCCTTGTTCTCCGGTGCGCGGCCGGGTACCGACAGCAAACCACTGGGTTTATTCACCACAATGATATGTTCATCCTGATACAGAATGTGCATCGCACCGGTAGGGGGATTGTAGGGTTGCATGACAGCTCCGCTAGAGGGCCTGACGGGGAGCCTCAGCCCCCCGTTGCGGCGAGTTACTGGTGAGTGACCACCACCAGGCGAATAGCGTCCAGACGCCATCCTGCTTCGTTCAGGTTTGCCAGTACCTGCCTGCGGTTGAACTCCAGCGCTTCGACTTCGTCGTCGCGGATGTTCGGGTTGACCGCTTTCAAGGCTTCCAGACGCGCCAGCTCGGTGCTTAGCCGATCGTCGGCTTCCTGTTTCGCCTGTTCAATCAGCGTGCGCGCTTCGGCTTCCACCAGCCCTTCAGCCTGTTGCAGCATGGCGTGCACGTCCTGCTGTACCGCGTTCACCAACTTGCTCGAGGTGTGGCGGTTAACCGCGTTCAATTGGCGGTTGAAGCTTTCAAACTCCACCTGCGCCGCCAGATTAGTGCCTTTGCGATCCATCAACATACGAATCGGCGTCGGTGGCAGGAAGCGGGTCAGCTGTAGGTGTTTCGGCGCCTGCGCCTCAACCACGTACACCAGTTCAACCAGCAGCGTGCCGACCGGCAGCGCTTTGTTCTTCAGCAGTGAAACCGCGCAGCTGCCGGTGTCGCCGGACAAAATCAGGTCGAGCCCGTTACGGATGATCGGGTGTTCCCAACTGACGAACTGGGCGTCCTCACGCGACAGTGCGCGATCGCGATCGAACGTCACGGTGCAGCCATCCTGCGGCAAGCCAGGGAAGTCCGGCACCAGCATGTGATCGGACGGGGTCAGCACGATCAGGTTATCGCTACGATCTTCCTGATTGATACCGACGATGTCGAACAGGTTAAGCGCGAAGCCCACCAGATTAACGTCGTTGTCCTGCTCGGCAATCGCATCGGCCAGCGCCTGCGCCTTGTCGCCGCCGTTGGAATGCATCTCCAGCAGGCGGTCGCGACCCTGCTCCAGCTGAATTTTCAACTGGTCATGCTGCTGACGGCAGGCGTGGATAAACTCATCCAGCCCCTCCTGTTCGGTCGGCGCTGCCAGATAACCGATCAGGCGTTCGTAGCTACTGTCATAAATGGTACGACCGGTTGGGCAGGTGTGTTCAAAGGCGTCCAGACCTTCGTGGAACCAGCGACCCAGCACCGCCTGCGCGGTGTTTTCCAGGTATGGCACCATGATCTGAATGTCGTGCAACTGACCGATGCGATCGAGACGGCCGATGCGCTGTTCCAGCAGATCGGGGTTGAACGGCAGGTCGAACATCACCAGGTGGCTGGCAAACTGGAAGTTGCGGCCTTCGGAGCCGATTTCGGAGCACAGCAGCACCTGCGCACCGTCCTCTTCCGAGGCGAAGTAGGCAGCGGCGCGGTCACGTTCGATAATTGACAGTCCTTCATGGAATACCGCAGCGCGGATCGCTTCACGTTCGCGCAAGACCTGTTCCAGTTGCAGCGCGGTGGCAGCCTTGGCGCAGATCACCAGCACTTTTTCGTGGCGATTGGCCAGCAGATAGTTCAGCAGCCATTCGACGCGTGGGTCAAAGTTCCACCAGGTGGCGTTCTCGCCTTCAAACTCCTGATAGATCTGCTCCGGGTACAGCATATCGCGTGCCCGTGCCTCAACGCTCTTTTTGGCGCCCATAATGCCAGACACCTTGATGGCGGTCTGATATTGGGTCGGCAGCGGCAGCTTGATCTGATGCAGGTGACGATGCGGGAAGCCTTTCACGCCGTTACGGGTATTACGGAACAGCACCCGGCTGGTACCGTGGCGATCCATCAGCATGGTGACCAGTTCCTGACGCGCCGACTCGGCTTGCTCACCATTGCCGTTGGCCGCTTTCAGCAGCGGTTCGATGTCTTGTTCGTCGATAAGCTCTCCCAGCAGGTTAAGCTTGTCGTCGGCCAGCCGTTCGCCGCTCAGCAGCAGAGTGACCGCATCGGCGACCGGGCGGTATTTCTGCTGTTCGGTGACAAATTCCTGATAGTCGTGGAAGCGGCTCGGATCGAGCAGGCGCAAACGGGCAAAGTGACTCTGCTGACCCAACTGCTCCGGCGTCGCGGTCAGCAGCAGCACGCCGGGAATATGCTCGGCCAGTTGTTCGATAACCTGATACTCACGGCTTGGTGCTTCTTCGCTCCAGGCCAGGTGGTGTGCTTCATCGACCACCAGCAAGTCCCACTGTGCGTCTGCCAGCTCTTCCAGGCGCTGCTTGTTGCGGCGCACAAAGTCCAGCGAGCAGATCACCAACTGTTCGGTTTCGAACGGGTTGCTGCTGTCGAGCTTGGCTTCGGCATAGCGGCTGTCGTCGAACAGCGAGAAGTACAGGTTGAAGCGGCGCATCATTTCGACCAGCCACTGGTGCTGCAAGGTTTCCGGCACCACGATCAGCACGCGTTCGGCGCGCCCGGCCAGCAGTTGCTGGTGAATAATCATGCCGGCCTCGATGGTTTTGCCCAGCCCGACTTCATCGGCCAGCAACACGCGCGGCGCATGACGCTGGCCGACTTCGTAGGCGATGTGCAGCTGGTGTGGGATCAGGCTGGCACGCATACCGCGCAGGCCGGCAAACGGCAGGCGATATTGCTCGCTCTGATATTTGCGGGCGCGAAAACGCAGCGCAAAACGGTCCATGCGATCGATCTGGCCGGCGAACAGACGGTCTTGTGGCTTGCTGAAGGTCAGTTTGCTGTCCAGCAGCACTTCGCGCATTGCCACGCCGCTTTCCTGGCTGTCCAGGCGCGTCCCGATGTAGGTCAGCAGTCCATTGTCTTCTTTTACTTCCTCAACCAGCAGTTGCCAACCTTCGTGGTTGCTGATGGTGTCTCCCGGGTTGAACATCACGCGGGTGATCGGCGAGTCATTTCTGGCATAGAGGCGGTTTTCGCCGGTGGCGGGGAAAAGCAGAGTAATCATGCGCGCGTCCAGCGCTACGACGGTTCCCAGACCTAACTCGCTTTCCGTATCGCTGATCCAGCGTTGACCAAGTGTAAAAGGCATATATTGTCGGCTCGATTCTTTAAGTAAGTCCTGTCGCTACGGTGCAGCGACCTGTATTAAACCCGATTTATTGTGATTTGGCGGGCAATAGCTATAGCTCCCATGTATACGTTCTACAACGCCACGGGTAATGATTCAGAATTTGGGAAGGGCGCTATGGTAATGGAAGGCAGCGCGTTCGTCACCTGCAAAACTTGAGGATTTTTTACTTCCCGCATTCGATGGCAATTCGGCAAAAAAAGTACGAATTTACTTGACCCACTGCCGTTTAGAACAAACCTATCTGCCCGGTGACCAGCGTGGCGAAATCATCGTGCAGGAAAGGAAGTATAGCGTCTGCCACCGGTTGCAGCTGGCGCTCAAGGTAATGATCGTAGTCGATGGCGGACCGTTGTGTTTCTAGCGGTTCCGGGCCGGCGACCGTCATGACATAGCTGATCCAGCCGCCGCTCTGGTATTGCAGCGGTCGTCCCTGCTGACGGTTATAGTCATCGGCGATGCGCGCGGCGCGTACGTGCGGCGGTACGTTGCGCTGGTACTCGTCCAGTCGTCGCCGCAGGCGCTTGCGGTATATCAAGCGATCGTCGAAGGTGCCATCAAGGGTTTTGGCCACGTAATCGAGCACGAACGTCCGATAGGGCTGACGCTTGAAAATCAGCTGGTACAGCTGTTGTTGAAACTGCTGCGCCAGCGGCGTCCAGTCGGTACGTACCGTTTCCAGCCCCTTGTAGATCATTTGTTCGCTGCCGTCGGGGTGGGCGATTAGCCCGGCATAGCGTTTTTTGCTGCCCTGTTCCGCGCCGCGAATGGTCGGCATCAGAAAACGGCAGTAATGGGTTTCAAACTCCAGTTCCAGCGCGCTGTCCAGGCGGTACTGCTGCTGTAAATGTTGTTGCCACCAGTTGTTGATGTATTCCACCAGTTGGCGACCGATCTGCGCCGCCTGCGCTTCACTGTGAGGCGTCTTCAGCCACACGAAGGTAGAATCGGTATCACCGTAGATGACCTGATAGCCGCGAGCTTCGATAAGCTCTCGGGTTTGTCGCATGATCTCATGGCCGCGCAACGTAATCGAGGAAGCCAGGCGCGGATCGAAGAACCGACAACCGCTGGCACCCAGTACGCCGTAGAAGGCATTCATGATGATTTTCAGCGCCTGTGACAACGGTTTGTTGTGCTGTTTTTTGGCGGTTTCGCGCCCTTGCCAGATCTGACTGACGATCGCCGGCAGGCAATGTTTGCTGCGTGAGAAGCGCGCATTGCGAAAGCCGGCAACCGAGTCGGCATCGCTTGGATGCTGCCCGCCTTCCACCAGCCCGACCGGATCGATCAGGAAAGTGCGGATGATCGACGGGTACAGGCTTTTGTAATCCAGCACCAGTACCGAGTCGTACAGGCCGGGCTGCGAGTCCATGACAAACCCGCCGGGGCTGTGCTCTTCCGGTAGCTCCCCCAGATTGGGCGCAACGTAACCCTGGCGATGCATGCGCGGCAGGTACAGATGGCTGAAAGCGGCCACGGAACCCCCGCTGCGGTCGGCCGCCAGTCCGGTGACGGTGGCGCGTTCCAGTAAAAAGGTCAGCAGCTCGGTTTTGGCGAAGATGCGCGTCACCAGCTCACAGTCCTTTAGGTTATAGCGGGCCAGCGCGGGTTTGTCTTCGGCAAAGCGACGGTCGATCTCGGCCATGCGCTGATACGGGTTATCGATCGACTTGCCTTCGCCCAACAGCGTTTGTGACACCGACTCCAGACTGAACGACGGGAAATTCCAGGTGGCGGATTTCAACGCCTCAATGCCATCGATAATCAGCCGACCGGCGGCGGAGCAGAAGAAGTGATTTTGCTTGAAACCGTGTTCGCGCCACTCCAGCAGGTTGCCGCCACGGCCAAAACGCAGCGGGATCTGATAGCGGTCGGCGTGTTTTTGCAGTACCCGCAGATCAAACTGGATCAGGTTCCAGCCGATGATAGCGTCGGGATCGTGCTGTTCCAGCCACTGATTCAGCCGTTCCAGCAACAGAGGGCGGCTGGCGCAGTAGTGCAGATCGAAATCCAGTGGCTGATTGCCGCCGTTGGGCGGACCCAGCATGTACACCTGCCGTTGGCCACAGCCTTCCAGCGCGATGGAATACAGCTCGCCATGGGCGGTGGTTTCAATGTCCAGCGACACCATTTTCAGCCGTGGGCGATATTGCGGCGCGGGTTTCAACTGCGCGTTCAGCAGCGGGCCGTTGCCATTAGGCTGGCCGCTGAACCAGACCGGCGCGGTGATGAAGCGTTCCATCAGATAGCGTTCCGGCGGGCGGATATCGGCCTCGTAGACGTTGACGCCGCCTTCTTTCAACAGTTTTTCCAACTTGATCAGCTGACGATGCTGACGGCAGTACAGACCCAGCACCGGCCGGGCGTGAAAGTCCTTCAACGGCAGCGTTTTCAGCTCGATCTGCCGTTCGCCGCGCAGCAGCAGTTCGGCGCGCTGACGCTGTTCGACGGGGATGAACGCCACCGAGGTTTGCGGCGGCAAGCGCAGCTGCTGCGGGCCGCTGTCGGTGGCCAGCCAGAACTCGATTTCGCTGCCGGCGGGGGTGTCGCGCCAGTGGCGGGTAAGCAGGAATCCCTGCATGGGGGAGGTGACGGTATTGTTCAACGGCTAGGCTTATCCGATGGAGACAGAGTTAATAGTATGGTTTTTTATACAGTGATTGTCCATCTTCTGGTGCGACTGCCAAAAACGCATACAATTCAGCGGTTGACTCATTGATACACTGACCGGACAATCCCCGACCCGGCGATGTTCAATTCACTAGAGGTTCAATGGAAGCCTATTTGCAGCATCTGATTACTCAGTCACTGGCCTTCACCCTGATGGTGATTGCGCTGGTGGCGTTCCTGGAGTCGTTGGCGCTGGTCGGGCTACTGCTGCCAGGCACGGTGATGATGGCCAGCATCGGTGCGCTGATTGGCAGCGGACAGATTGATTTTTATCTGGCGTGGGCGGCGGGTATGGTTGGCTGCCTGCTGGGAGACTGGATTTCCTATTTTATTGGCCGGGCGTTCAAGGGGCCGCTACACCGCTGGTCCTTCCTGAAAAAGCACAAGGCGATGCTCGACCGCACTGAACATGCGCTACACCAGCACAGCATTTTTACCGTGTTGCTGGGCCGGTTTGTCGGGCCGACGCGCCCGCTGGTGCCGATGGTGGCCGGCATGCTCGATCTGCCGCCGTACAAGTTTGCTCTGCCGAACATTATCGGCTGCCTGACCTGGCCGCCGGTCTACTTCTTCCCCGGTATCCTGGCCGGGGTGGCGCTGGATATTCCCGCTGGCAGCCACAGCGCACTGTTCAAATGGCTGCTGTTTGGCGTAGTGGTGCTGGTGTGGCTGGCGGCCTGGCTGAGCTGGCGCTGGTGGCGCGAAGGCAAGCGCGGCAATGACCGGTTAAGCGCCTGGCTGACGCCGCTACGCTTGCGCCTGGCCTGCGTGCTGGCCTGGTTGGCCGCCGTCGCCTGTTTTTACCTGATGCACCAACAGCCGCTGATGCCGGTTTACCGCCACCTGCTGTGGCAGGTGCTGGCGGGGTGAAGGGCGGGGCCGGATGACGGCCCCGCTGCGGCAGTTTACTGAAAGAAAGTGGCCAATTGCTCAAACACCCGTACGTCTTCGTTGTGGCGTTTTACCTGTAGTACATCCTCGAGTTTTTCTACCTGACTGATCATCTGCACCAGGCGCTGATCGTCGGCCACCAACAGCCAGATGCGGCTCTGCTGGCCATCTTTTAGCGGCATACACAAAATGCCTTCGACGTTGAACGCGCGGCGGGCAAACAGGCCGCAGACGTGCGACATCACGCCTGGATGGTTACGCACCGCCAATTCCAGAATCACCTGCGGGTTTTTTTGTACTGGTTGCATGTTCATTCTCCAATCATGTCGATGTTGGCGGCACCCGGCGGCACCATCGGGAATACTTTTTCATTGGTGTCGATCAGGGCGTGGATCAGGCACGGGCCAGGGCGTTGGATGGCATCCGCCAGCGCTGCCTGCGGATCGGCGGCGGCGTTTAAATCACAGGTGTCCAGGCCGAAACCGGCGGCGATTTTCAGGAAATCGGTACGCTTAGGATAGGCGGCGGCAAAAATGCGCTGCTGGTAAAACAGGGTTTGCTGCTGATGCACCAGCCCCAGCGCCTGATTGTTCATCAGGATAATTTTCACGTCCAGATCGTGTTCTACCGCGGTCGCCATTTCCTGAATGTTCATCATCAGGCTGCCGTCACCGGAAAAACATAAAACCTTGCGCCGTGGTTCGGCCAGCGCTGCACCGATCGCCGCCGGCAGGCCGAACCCCATGGTGCCGAGCCCGCCGGAGGTCAGCCACTGGCGCGGACGACGCAACGGGTAGGCCTGCGCCACCCACATCTGATGCTGGCCGACGTCGGTGGTAATAATTGCATCGTCGTCGACGCAGCGTGCCGCCGCCAGTACCAGCCCATAGTGACTCAGTGGATCGTCGGCGTTCGGCATGCTGAACGGGAATTCGCGCTTCAGGTCGTTGACGGTGTTCAGCCATGCGCTGCGTGGCTGTGCGTCGATCTGTGGCAACAGCTGTTGCAGCACCTGGCCGACGTCGCCGTGAATCGCCACCTGCGGCTGTTTTACCTTGCCCAGCTCGGCGCGGTCGATATCTACGTGAATGATTTGGGCATTGGGGCAAAACTGCTCGGTTTTACCGATGGCGCGATCGTCAAAGCGCGCGCCCAGCACGATCAGCAAGTCGGCTTCCTGCAAAATAAAGTTGGTGCTGCGCGCGGCGTGCATGCCCAGCATGCCCAGCGACAGCGGATGGTCGACCGGCATGGCGCCCAGCGCCATCAGCGTCATGGTGGTTGGCAGGTTGGCGCGCTCTGCCAGATCCAGTGCCGCCCGGTGCGCCTCGGCGCAGATGATGCCGCCGCCGAGATAGAGGATCGGCCGTTTGGCCTGGTTGATCATCACTGCCGCCTGGCTGACCTCGGCGGCGGCAAATGCCGGTGCTGCATCGGGTTCGGCGATCGGCGGCAACCGATCCAGGTCGATTTCGGCGGTTTGCACGTCTTTCGGGATATCGATCCACACCGGACCGGGGCGGCCGGATTCGGCAATGCGGAACGCATCGTAAATTACCTGCGGCAGTTCGCGGATGTCGCGTACCAGATGGTTATGCTTGGTGATCGGGATGGAAATACCGTAGGTATCGACCTCCTGAAATGCGTCGGTACCAATCATTGACGACGGCACCTGGCCGGTGATGCACACCAGTGGGATAGAGTCGAGTTTGGCATCGGCAATGGCGGTCACCAGGTTGGTGGCGCCGGGGCCACTGGAGGCGATGCACACCGCCGCTTTACCGTTGGTGCGCGCCATGCCCTGCGCCATAAAGCCCGCGCCCTGCTCATGGCGGGCCAGCACGTGCTGGATGGTGCGGCTCTGGCTCAGCGCGTCGTACAGCGGCAAGGCGGCTCCGCCGGGGATGCCGGCGACGGTAGTGATGCCCTGGCGTTCCAGCAGATGCACGATCAACTGCGCGCCGGTAAAGCGTTGCTTGGGATGAGGCGTGCCCGAAATTGCCATGTTTCTATCCTTTTCTCAGAGCCGGTGTGCTTCGCTGAGCAGGGTGTAGAAACAAGAAACCCCGCCCGGTTTGCGCCGGCGGGGTTTGGGAATCGATGCGTTGATTCGGACCCTACGGCGCACTGCCGACGACCACCACCACACGCACGACGACCACCGCGGCTGGTAGCGCGGTAACTAGTAGGGTCGAAGTCAGCGAGGATGCGATCATGGGGACCTTATCATCAATAATGAAAAACAGAATTTTATAAAACCACAGGCGTAAAATTCGCACAACAGGTTTATTGGCGCAGCATAAAAAACGCGCGTCAGATCACGATTTTGCCGAAATTCCCACCACCTGCGCTTCCGGCGCGCTGCCGTCGAGCAGCGCCTGCGTTGAACCGTCGTAATAAATCCGTCCGTCCACCACCAGCAGCGTTCGTGCGGCGATACGTGCGGCGTCATCCAGATTGTGCGACACCATCAGCAGCGTCAGATTGCGCTGGTGGCACACCGTGTCCAGCAGTTGCAGCATGTCGCTACGCAGTGCCGGATCGAGCGCTGAAAACGGTTCGTCGAGCAGTAAAATCGGCTGCTGGCGTATCAGGCAGCGGGCCAGTGCCGCGCGTTGCCGCTGGCCGCCAGACAGTTGCGCCGGCAAGCGGGACAGATGCTCCGCCAGTCCGACCTGCTCGGCGATCTGCGTCAGACGCTGCTGGCGATCGGCGTTGAGACGCAGGCCGGGATCCAGCCCCAGACCGATGTTCTGCCGTACCGTCAGATGGGCAAACAGGTTGTTTTCCTGAAACAGCATCGACACCGGCCGCTGCGCCGGCGGCGTGTGGGTATGATCGTGGCCGTCAAGCCGCAGCCTGCCGCTGGCGGCCGGCAGAAAACCGGCAACCAGGCTGAGCAGGGTGCTTTTGCCGGCACCGCTCGGGCCAAGCACCGCCACGCGTTCACCCGCCTGAAGATGCAGATCAAAGCGCATCGGCAGGTGTTCGTACAGATAGGTCAGGTTATCAAGCTCTAGCATAGATCCTTCATCTTTCACATTGCCGCACCGTTGGCTGGCGTCAGGTATTCCCGTCTCTTCAGCAAGCGGCTGCCGGGAGCGCACTTGGTTGCCGCCGTTGACGGCGTGACATCTAGCGGGTCGTACGGCCCGGTAAGCGTTCAATCAGGGTAAACAGCAGGAAGCACAGCAGCAGCAGTAACAGCGCGCTAACCGCGCCGTCGTTGCTGCGATAAGCGCCAATCTGCTGGTAAAGGTAGAAGGGCAGAGTACGGAACTGCTCATTGCCGAACAACGCCACCACGCCGAAATCGCCGATCGACAGTACGCAGGCGAAGGCCAGCGCCTGCGCCAGCGGTCGCCGCAGCGCGTGCAGTTCAACCCAGCGCAACCGTTGCCAGCCCTGCATGCCCAGCGACAGGCACAGGGGATTATAACGCTCCGCCAGATCGCGCATCGGCGTTTCCAGCACCTTCAGGGCGTACGGCACCGCCATCAGCGCATTGGTCAGGATCACCAGTGCATACGGTGACTGCGGCAGCCCGACGGTATCGCTCAGCAGCAGGAAGAAACCGGTAGCCAGCACGATACCCGGCATCGCCAGGATCACCATGCCGCTCAGTTCCAGCGTTTCCCCCCAGCGCATACGCTGTTGCAGTTTCAGCTCGCGGCTGCTCCACACCAGCATCATGGTCAGCAACACGCACAGTAGACCGGCGCCGACGGCGATGCGCAGTGAGGTCAGCAGTGCCTGCCACAGCACCGGTTGGCGTAGTACGCTGACCATTGCCTGATTGGCGCCATCGACGATCACCGCCAGCAGCGGCGGCAACAGCAACAGCAGGGCGGCGGCGATCAGCATAAAATCGGTTATGCGTTGCCGGTGGCTGTCCTGCGGATTACGCCAGTGCGCACCCTGGGTATGGCCGACCGGCAGCGCCTGGCCCAGCCGTTGGCTGAGCACCACCAGCCCCAGACAGCAGGCCAGCTGGATCAGCGCCAGCAGCGCCGCGCGACCAAGATCGTAGTCATAGCTCAGCGCCTGGTAGATGGCCAATTCGATGGTGGTCGCCTGCGGGCCGCCGCCTAGTGACAGCACGGTGGCAAAGCTGGCGAAGCACAGCATGAATATCAGCGCGCCGCTCGGCAATATTTGACGACGTAATGCCGGCCATTCGACAAAGCGAAACTGCTGCCAGCCGTTCATGCCCAACTGGGCAGCCAGTTGGCGTTGTTCCACCGGGACGTTTTCCAATGCCTGCAACAATAATCGCGTCGCCAACGGCAAGTTGAAGAACATGTGTGCCAGCAGAATGCCCTGCAGCCCATATGGCGAAAACTGGTAGTCGATCCCCAGCCAGCCGCACAGTGTCGCCAGCCATCCCTGCCGTCCGTAGACGCTGAGCAGCCCGAATACCGCCACCAGCACTGGCAGCACCAGCGTCATGGCGCACAGCCGCAGCAACAGCGCGCGGCCGGGAAAGCGCCGGCGATATAACGCCCGCGCCAGCGCAATGGCCGGCAGCACGGAAATCAGCGCGGACAATAGCGCTTGCCAGAAGGTGAAGCGCACCACGTGCCATAAATAGGCGTCATGCCAGACGCCCGTCCAGTCACTTTGCGGCGCGTGTCGCCATAGCGAACCAAACGCCAGCGCGGCGACCAGCAGGATCAGACCCGCGGCGATCAGTCCCGGCCACAGCCAGGCGGGGATCAGCGGCTGACGGCGGTTTGCCATGTACGGATCCAGTTGCTGCGCTGTTTGGCTACCTCTTGCGCGCTGTATTGTAACGCGGTCTGCGGTACCGGCATCGAATCAAAGCCCGCCGGCAGCGTGGTCTTGATTACCGGATACATCCAGTTGCCGGTAGGAATGGTGTTCTGGAATGCCGGCGTCAGCATAAATTGCATAAACCGCTCGGCCAGTTGCGGGTGCTTGCCGGCTTTCAGTCTGGCGGCCACTTCGATCTGTAAGTAGTGTCCTTCGCTGAAGTTGGCGGCGGCATACATGTCTTGCTTTTCTTCGATCAGATGATAGGCCGGCGAGGTGGTGTAGCTCAGCACCAGATCGCCTTCACCCTTAAGGAACAGGCCGTAGGCTTCACTCCAGCCCTTGGTCACGGTGACGGTTTTCTTTGCCAGCTGTTGCCACGCCTGCGGCGCGCGATCGCCATACACCTTCTGCATCCACAGCAGCAGGCCCAGACCAGGAGTGCTGGTACGCGGATCCTGATAAATGACTTTCCACGGCCGATCGCTGCTGACCAGTTCCTGTAGGCTCTTCGGCGGGTTTTTCAACTTCTGCTTGTTGTAGACGAAAGCAAAGTAGCCGTAATCGTAGGGTACGAAAGTACGGTCTTGCCAACCGCCCGGAACCGTCAGGCTGGCGGTGTCGACGCCGCTTGGCGCGAACAGCCCGGTTTGCTCGGCGGCCTGCAGCAGGTTGTTGTCCAGTCCCAGTACGACGTCGGCCGGGCTGTTTTTGCCCTCCATCCGCAGTCGGTTAAGCAGGGAAACACCATCCTCCAGCGCGACGAACTTCAGTTCGCAGTCGCAGTCGGCCTCGAAGGTTTTTTTGATCGCCGGGCCGGGGCCCCAATCGGCGGCAAAGGAGTCGTAGGTGTAAACCGTCAGCGTTTCTTTGGCCAGCGCCGGTGCGGCCAGCAGCATTAACAGACAGGGCAGGTATTTTTTGATCACGTTGCACTCCTGGAATAAGGGGGCAAGGTCTCTGAGAAAGCAAGCGGGTTATCCGTTGGCGATGCTCAAATCCCTCCGCCGGTATTAGCCGGTTCAGGTTCGACGGGTTTGCTCTCAGCGGAAACTGTCTTCCGCACCCCGTTGAGACGGCGCTATTGTAAAGAGTCTGCGTCTTCGGCGAAAGACGATTATGCCTCCGGCGGTGCGAACCAGGCGGATTTGAAATCGAACCAGCCGAGGGTATTCATGCGCACCCCGCGCATGCTGCGCTGGCCATGCAATTGCAGCCAGTGGTGAAACAGCGGGTGCAGGTGATGACGGCTGACCAGGCGTTGGCAAAACTCTGCCAGCGGCAGGGTATTGTCGCGCCATTGCGTCGCGTCCTGATTCAGGTCTTCGCTCATGCAGTGCTGCATCAGCGGTAATTCATACAGCGTAGCAAACAGCGAAAACTCCAGCGGCAAGTAGAAATTGGCGCTGCCGAGCCAGATATCGCTGTGCGCTGCGCCCTGATGCCAGCGATCGTAATCGACGATTTGTACCTTCAGCCTGATGCCGTGCTGTGCCAGCAGCGGCTCAATGGCTTCGCTGATGGCATAAAATTCGGAGTGCTCGCTGTAGTAGGTGAGCGTCAGTTCGGTCAGACCTGGCGGCTTGCTTTGTTGTGCCAATTGGCGGTTGTGGTGCCAGCGCGGCAAAATGCCGTAGGCGGGGGACCAGTAGCGCTGATATACCGGCCCGGCATTACTTAGCAACGCAATCGGGTTGATCAGCTCACACAGCCAGCTGCGGATTGTCGGGTCGGCGGCCAACGCCGAACGCTGGTCGAACAGCAAAAAATAACAGCCTTCTTCCAGCCGGCTCTCCAGTTCGTTTTTGCCGGTGTCATCGGCTTGCAGCTGTACGCCGGAGTGTACCAACTCTTCGGTGACCTCCGGCAGCACCCAGATATTGACCTCGTCAATCAGTGCGCGAAAACCGAAATAATCGTCAAAGGCATGAATTTTCAATTGATTCTGATGATTGCGCACCACGCTGTAGGGGCCGGTGCCAATCGGATGGCGGGCGAAGTCTGGCAAGCTACGCCATTCGCGCGGCACAATCATCGCATGGACGCTGCCCAGCAGCCATGGCAGCCAGTAGTCCGGGCTGTGCAGATGAAGGTCGATAACATACGGCGTTGGCGAGGTGACGCGATCGAGGTGGGAAAACAGCGGCAGCGGCATCAGGCGCGTCAGCGACTGGATCACGTCCTCCATATCCAGTTCGCGGCCATGGTGAAAGTGAATCGCCGGTCGTAGATAAAAACGCCAGTGCAACGGAGTTAACGCCTGCCAATGGTGGGCAAGATCGGATTCCAGTTCCCCGTTTTCCTCATTTATGCGCGTCAACCCGCTGAAAATTTGCCGTGCCAGATGGGTTTCCGAGCGGCGTAGCGCCGATCCGGGCAACAGGTTGGACAATTGGCGGTAATACAGCACGCGCAGTATGTGCTTGCCCTGGCGGAAGCTGCGCCCCAGTTGGGAAAGCAGCATCTGGCGTACCACGTTTTTGTCGCCGACCAGCTGCACCAACTGGTCGATGCGATCCTGCTCCAGTAACTCCTCCGCCCGTTGCTGCTGTAGCGCCAGGCCGGTGTAGTGGAAGGTCAGCTGCGAACGTTTGCCGCGCCCAGCCTCCGCATGCCAGGTCAGCCAACCGGCCTGCTGCATCGCGCCCAGCAATGAGCGCACGTGGCGACGAGAGCAGCTGAGCACCTCCGCCAGTTCCTGCAAGGTGGTTTCGGTGGTTTCGCCATGGCAGCGTTGCCAGAGGCGGATGAATTGTTGCTGCAGGCGTGAGGTGGACATAAAAGAGGAACACTCCGCGGTTAACTCGTCAATTTATCTTTCCCTATATTACGCCGATAATTTTGTCAGATGAAAGCGCGGAGGTGCGGCTTATGAACCTTTTATTGACCAGACAGTTTTATCAGCGCTATTTCGCCGCCGTTGGCCGCCAAAAAGCCGATTGGCTGACGCTGGTACCGCCGCAGGCGCGTATGGAGATGCTGGCTCATCTCACCCAGTGGGATCTGCCGACACTGTCGGACAAGGAATACCGTCAGCGCCTCTAGGGCTGGAATAACCGAATTTCTGAGTAATGGTGCACTTCACCAGCCAGTGGGGCGACCCACTGGTTTTTTTATCTTTCGCTGCCGCTTTCTTCTGCGAATTTCCTTCTGTAGCATAATGTTTTTACCTCTGGTCAGGGATGCAGGTATGAATTCCAAACGCTGGTTGCCACGCCGTTTTAACCCGATTTTCACCGCTTTCCTGATTGTTGCCTTTCTTGCCGGCATCGCCGGCGCGTTGCAGGCGCCGACGCTGAGTCTGTTTTTAACCACCGAAGTCAAAGTGCGGCCGTTGTGGGTCGGGCTGTTTTATACCGTTAATGCCGTGGCCGGCATTATTGTCAGTTTTTTGCTGGCCAAGCGTTCGGACACTCGCGGCGATCGGCGTAAGCTGATTTTACTGTGCTGTCTGATGGCGGTGGGGAACTGCGTACTGTTTGCCTTCAATCGTGACTATATGACACTGATTACCGCCGGGGTGTTGCTGGCGGCGATTGCCAATACCGCCATGCCGCAAATCTTTGCCCTGGCGCGTGAATATGCCGACAGTTCGGCACGCGAAGTGGTGATGTTCAGTTCGGTGATGCGCGCCCAACTGTCTCTGGCGTGGGTTATTGGCCCTCCGCTGTCGTTTACGCTGGCGCTGAATTACGGTTTTACCGTGATGTTTCTGATTGCCGCCGGTATTTTCGTGCTCTGCGCAATACTGGTGTGGTTTTGCCTGCCGTCGGTACCGCGCGCAGCGCAGACCGGTAGCCTCGACGCCTCGCCGATTGCGCCGCCGAGCGCCTGGCGCGACCGCGATGTGCGGCGGCTGTTTGTTGCATCGATGCTGATGTGGACCTGCAATACCATGTATATCATTGACATGCCACTGTATATTACCAGCGATCTCGGACTGCCGGAACGGCTGGCGGGGCTGTTGATGGGCACCGCCGCCGCGCTGGAGATCCCGGCGATGTTGTTGGCAGGTTATGTGGTCAAACACTTCGGCAAGCGCAGCATGATGCTGTTTGCCATCGTGGCCGGCATCGTATTCTACGCCGGTCTGGTGCTGTTCCAGTTCAAACTGGCGCTGATGGTGCTGCAACTGTTCAATGCGATTTTTATCGGTATCATCGCTGGCATTGGCATGCTGTACTTCCAGGATTTGATGCCGGGTCGGCCCGGTGCGGCCACCACCATGTTTACCAACAGCATATCGACCGGCGTCATCCTGGCGGGTATCCTGCAGGGCGCGCTGGTGGAGAACCTTGGCCATTACGCGGTGTACTGGCTGGCGACGGCGTTGGCCGCCCTGTCGCTATGGCTATGCAGCCGGGTACGCGAAGCATAACCGTGATCCTCCTTATCATTGACGTATGTCATTGAGAAACTTACGTCATACCCCCAAGCTGAACGGACTTCCCGCGCGTTGATTGCAGCGCGCCCAGCCATCTTGTTTGAGATGCCGATCCGTTGAAAAAGTGGGTATGTTATGGACAAACTGACACCGCTCAAGCCCGTTCCTACGTTGATTGCCGTCGCCGCTGCGCTGCTTATCTGGTTCGTTATTCCGGCCCCCGAGGGCGTTGAACCCAATGCCTGGCAGCTGCTGGCGCTGTTCATCGGTACTATCATTGCCATCATCGGCAAAGCGATGCCAATAGGCGCGGTATCGGTTATTGCCATTGCGCTGGTGGCGCTCACCGAAGTTACCCATCCTGGCCAGCCCGGGGCGGCGTTGAGTGATGCGCTGAGCGGATTTTCCAACCCCCTGATCTGGCTGATCGGCTTTTCGATCATGATCTCCCTCAGCCTGAACAAAACCGGCCTCGGTGGGCGCATCGGTTATTACTTTATCTCGCTGTTTGGCAAAAGAACGCTGGGTATCGCCTATGCGCTGACGATGGCGGAAACCACGTTGGCGCCGGTAACGCCAAGCAACACCGCACGCGGTGGCGGGATCATCCACCCGATCATGAAGTCGATTGCCGACAGCTTTGGCTCTAAAGCTGAACTGAACACCGCGGGAAAAATTGGCCGCTATCTGGCATTGGTAAATTACAACATCAATCCGGTGACCTCGGCGATGTTTATTACCGCCACCGCCCCTAACCCGCTGGTGGTCAGCCTGATAGCCAAAGGCACCCACGACAGCGTGGAGCTGACCTGGGGCATGTGGGCGCTGGCGGCGCTGGTACCAGGGGTCTGTTCACTGTTGGTGATGCCGTTGGTTATTTATCTTCTCTATCCGCCGGAAATCAAAAGCACGCCGAATGCACCGCATTTTGCTCAGGAAAAGCTACGCGAGCTGGGGCCGGTAACGCTGCCGGAGAAAATCACTCTGGCGGTGTTCGCGCTGTTGTTGGTGTTGTGGGCCGGCATCCCGGCGATGATATTCGGTCCGGCGCTGGCGGTGAACCCAACCACCGCGGCCCTGGTTGGTCTGGCGGTGCTATTGGCCAGCGGGGTGCTGAGCTGGGATGACATACTGAAACACAAGGGCGCCTGGGATACCGTGGTGTGGTTCTCGGCGCTGGTGATGATGGCGACCTATCTGGGCAAGCTCGGGTTGATTACCTGGCTGTCGCAGAGTGTAGGAGCCGCCATCGCCCATATGGGGATGAGCTGGGTGGGAGGCACGCTGTTACTGACGCTGGTTTATCTCTATTCCCATTACTTCTTTGCCAGCACCACCGCGCACGTCACCGCGATGTTTGCCGCCTTCTTCGCCGCCGGTATTGCTCTTGGTGCGCCGCCGGTACTGCTTGGCCTGATCCTGGCGTTTTCCTCTTCGCTGATGATGTCGCTAACCCACTATGCAACCGGCACCGCGCCGATCATCTTCGGTTCGGGTTATGTCACGCTGGGTGAATGGTGGAAAACCGGTCTGGTAATGAGTGTCGTCAACCTGGCGATCTGGCTGATAATTGGCAGTTTATGGTGGAAGTGGCTGGGATTCTGGTAATCCTCGCGATGGTTGACGCCGCCGGGCGGCGGCGTCAATGATTGCAGCTATTGACTGACGATCAGTTCAAAAATGCCGGCTGCTGCGCTTCGTAACGCGTGATATCCGTTTCGTGCTGTAGCGTCAGACCGATGCTGTCCAGGCCATTGATCATGCAGTGGCGGCGGAAGCTGTCGATGTCAAACGGGTAGCTGCGCCCGCCGGCGTTGACCGTCTGGTTTTCCAGATCGACGGTAAACTCGATACCTTCGGTGTCAGCAACCAGCCGGAACAGGGTATCGACATCCTGCTCGCTGAGCGTCACCGGCAACAGCTGGTTGTTGAACGAGTTACCGTAGAAAATGTCGGCAAAGCTCGGCGCAATCACCACCTTGAAACCGTAATCGGTCAGTGCCCAGGGCGCGTGTTCGCGCGAAGAGCCACAGCCGAAGTTTTCACGCGCCAGCAGTATGCTGGCCCCCTGGTAGCGCGGCTTGTTCAGCACGAATTCGGGGTTCGGCTGCTGGCCGGCGTCGTCGAGGAAACGCCAGTCATTGAACAGGTGCTGGCCGAAGCCGGTACGCGTCACCTTTTGCAAAAACTGTTTTGGAATAATGGCGTCGGTATCGACGTTGGCGGCATCCAAAGGCACGACGATGCCCGTATGTTGAGTAAATTTAGCCACGGTCGTGCTCCTTAGTGCAATTCACGGATATCGGCGAAATGGCCGCTGACGGCGGCTGCGGCCGCCATCGCCGGGCTGACCAGATGGGTGCGTCCGCCACGCCCCTGACGCCCTTCGAAGTTACGGTTGCTGGTGGATGCGCAGCGTTCGCCCGGATTCAGACGGTCGTTGTTCATCGCCAGACACATTGAACAGCCTGGCAGGCGCCATTCAAAACCGGCGTCGATAAAGATCTTGTCCAGGCCTTCCGCCTCCGCCTGAGCTTTGACCGGCCCGGAACCGGGCACCACGATCGCCTGTACGCCGTTGGCCACTTTACGCCCTTTGGCAATGGCTGCCGCTGCACGCAGGTCTTCGATGCGCGAATTGGTGCAAGAGCCGATAAATACTTTGTCGATCGGCACTTCGGTCAGTTTGATACCCGGCTTCAAATCCATATAGGCCAGGGCTTTTTCCGCTGAGGCGCGTTCAACCGGATCGCTGAACGACTCCGGCGCCGGGATCGCCTGATTGACCGCGATCACCTGGCCGGGGTTGGTACCCCAGGTTACCTGTGGCGCGATATCTTCCGCACGCAGCGTTACCACGCTGTCAAAGCGGGCGTCATCGTCGGACTTCAGCGTACGCCAGTAGGCGACTGCCTGCTGCCAGTTGTCGCCGGTTGGGGCGAACTGGCGGCCCTTCAGGTAATCGAAGGTAACGTCATCCGGTGCCACCAGGCCGGCTTTGGCGCCCATTTCGATCGCCATATTGCACAGCGTCATGCGGCCTTCCATGCTCAGTGCTTCAATGGCCTTGCCGCAGAATTCCACGACGTGGCCAGTACCGCCGGCGCTACCGGTCTTGCCAATCACCGCCAGCACGATGTCCTTGGCGGTGATGCCGTCGGCAGCGTCGCCGGTCACTTCGATTTTCATGGTCTTGGCGCGGCCCTGCTTCAGGGTCTGGGTGGCCAGCACGTGTTCCACTTCGGAGGTGCCGATACCGAACGCCAGCGAACCAAAGGCGCCATGGGTAGCGGTGTGCGAGTCGCCGCAGACGATGGTCATGCCCGGCAGTGTCATACCCTGTTCCGGACCGATCACGTGTACGATGCCCTGGAACGGGTGGTTCAGGTCATACAGCGATACGCCGAACTCAGCGCAGTTCTTGATCAGTTCCTGCATCTGGATGCGTGCCATTTCGCCGCTGGCATTGATGTCTTTGGTCTGGGTGGAGACGTTGTGATCCATGGTGGCAAAGGTTTTTCCCGGTTGGCGAACCTTGCGACCCATGGCACGCAGGCCGTCAAACGCCTGCGGAGAAGTGACTTCGTGCACCAGATGGCGATCGATGTACAGCAACGGTGTTTCGTTCGGCGCTTCGTACACCACGTGGGCATCATACAATTTTTGATATAACGTTTTGGCCATGTTAAGCCCCCTGTGCCACAAAGCGAGCGATGATGTCGCCCATTTCATCGGTGCTGATTGCCTTGCCGTCACCGGCCAGATCGGCAGTGCGGTACCCCTGTTCCAACGCCTGGTTGATGGCACGTTCGATCGCGTCGGCGGCCTCGTCGGCTCCCAGGCTGTAACGCAGCATCAGGGTGGCGGACAGGATCTGGGCGATCGGGTTGGCAATGCCCTTACCGGCGATGTCCGGCGCAGAACCGCCTGCCGGCTCATACAGGCCGAAACCGTCCTCGTTCAGGCTGGCAGAAGGCAGCATGCCCATCGAGCCGGTAATCATCGCGCACTCGTCAGACAGAATGTCGCCGAACAGGTTGGAGCACAGCAGTACGTCGAACTGCGACGGATCCTTGATCAACTGCATGGTGGCGTTGTCGATGTACATGTGCGACAGCGACACGTCCGGGTAATCCTTGGCAATGCCGTTCACCACTTCGCGCCACAGGATCGAGCTCTGCAACACGTTGGCCTTATCGATAGAGGTCACCTTGCCGCGACGCTTGCGGGCGGATTCAAAGGCGATGCGTGCGATACGTTCGATCTCGAAGCGATGATAAACCTCGGTGTCGAATGCACGTTCCTGCATGCCCTGGCCTTCGCGGCCTTTCGGCTGGCCGAAATAGATACCGCCGGTCAGCTCGCGTACGCACAGGATGTCAAAGCCGTTGGCGGCGATATCCGCGCGCAGCGGGCAGAAATCCTCCAGTCCCTGATACAGACGGGCAGGGCGCAGGTTGCTGAACAGCTTGAAATGCTTGCGCAGCGGCAGCAACGCGCCGCGCTCGGGTTGTTCCGCCGCAGGCAGATGCTCCCATTTGGGCCCGCCTACTGAACCGAACAGGATCGCATCCGCCTGTTCGCAGCCGGCAACGGTTGCCGCCGGCAGCGGACTGCCGTGGCGATCGATGGCGATGCCGCCAACGTCATATTCCGCTGCGCTAATGCGAATATCAAAGCGTTGGCGCACCGCGTCCAACACTTTGCGTGCCTGGGCCATTACTTCCGGGCCGATGCCATCTCCGGGCAAGATGGCAATGTGGTAGCTCTTCGTCATGTTCACACCGTTTCCTGATTATTTTGATGTTTATTTTGTTGCAGACGCTGTTTTTCTTTTTCTACCTGCTGGGAGCGCCAAATATTGTTCAATACGTGAATCATCGCCTTGGCGGAGGATTCGACAATGTCTGTTGCCAGTCCGACGCCATGGAAGCGGCGGCCGTTATAGGAAACCACGATATCGACCTGGCCCAGCGCATCTCGGCCCTGGCCCTTGGCGGTCAGTTGATACTTCACCAGTTCGATCGGGTAATCGGTAATACGGTTGATGGCCTGATAAACGGCATCAACCGGGCCATTGCCGGTCGCGGCTTCGGCTTTTTCTTCGCCGCCGCAGATCAGTTTGACCGATGCGGTTGCCATAATGCTGCTGCCTGACTGGACGCTGAAGTAGCCCAGGCTGTAATGCTCCGGCTCTTCCTGCTGCTTGTTAATGAACGCCAGCGCTTCCAGATCGTAGTCGAACACCTGACCCTTTTTGTCTGCCAGCTTCAGGAAGGCGCTGTACAGGTCATCCAGGTTGTAGTCCTGCTCCTTGTAACCCATCTCTTCCATGCGGTGCTTCACTGCCGCGCGACCGGAACGTGAGGTCAGGTTCAACTGCACGTCCTTCAGGCCGATGGTCTGCGGCGACATGATTTCGTAGTTTTCGCGGTTTTTCAGCACGCCGTCCTGATGGATGCCGGAGGAGTGGGCGAAGGCGTTGGAGCCGACGATGGCCTTGTTGGCCGGGATGGGCATATTGCACAACTGGCTGACCAACTGGCTGGTACGATAGATTTCCTGGTGGTTGATATTGGTGTGCACATTCATGATGTCCTGGCGCACCTTGATCGCCATAATCACCTCTTCCAGCGAGGTGTTGCCGGCACGTTCGCCAATGCCGTTCAGGGTGCCTTCGACCTGACGTGCCCCAGCCTGAACTGCGGCAATCGAGTTGCCGACCGCCATGCCCAGATCGTCGTGGCAGTGTACCGAGATAATGGCCTTATCGATGTTCGGCACGCGGTCGTACAGGGTGGTGATGATGCCGCCAAACTGGTTCGGCGTGGTGTAGCCGACGGTATCTGGAATATTAATGGTGGTGGCGCCGGCGTTGATCGCGGCTTCCACCACGCGACACAGGTTGTCGATCGGCGTGCGGCCGGCATCCTCGCAGGAAAACTCGACATCATCGGTATAGTTGCGCGCGCGCTTCACCGAGCGTACCGCCATTTCCAGCACTTCGTCGAAGGAACGTTTTAATTTTGATTCGATGTGCAGCGTCGAGGTGGCCAGAAACACGTGGATACGGAACGCGTCGGCGACGCGCAGCGCTTCGGCGGCGACGTCGATATCGTTGTCGACGCAGCGAGCCAGACCGCATACCCGGCTGTTTTTGATCTGACGAGCGATGGTTTGCACCGATTCAAAATCACCCGGCGAAGAGACCGGGAAGCCGACTTCCATTACGTCAACGCCCATGCGTTCCAGCGCCATGGCGATCTGGATCTTTTCTTTTACGCTCAGACTGGCTTGCAGCGCCTGTTCGCCATCACGCAGCGTGGTATCGAAAATAATGACTTGTTGGCTCATCTGATTGTTCCTTATCGTGTCTGTTTCACGCTAAGCGGGCAAAAAAAAACCCGCGCAGTAGCGCGGGTTTCTTATGGGTGAGTGGCTGAATCAGCCCCGAACTCTGCCCACTGGCATACCGCGCAAAGAAGATGCGTTAAGTAGTAGGCCTAGTAGTTGAGTAATTCGGATCATGTGATTCAACGTCTCTAAATGTGTGCGTTGTTTAATTTGATACGTTATTGGCCAGCCGATGTCAACTGCTGATTGAAAATGGCGCGAATCGGTCTCGCGATTATCGACAGAGAACATCGAACAGAAGATAGTTCTGTAAAAAACGGCAGTTTCAGTTAAACGAAAAATTCGGAATTGCGAGCCGCTTGGCATAAATCAGCTGAATAAAGTGATAACGCGTTGCTTATCCGTCTCGCTGGGTTAAAATTGCGACCTGACATGACAAGCAAATTGGTTGCAGCCAAGGATGATTGGCACTGCTCTAATTATTCTTTGCAATTAATGGTTTTTGATAGGTGCATATAAATTAATTCTACTTTTATATTCTGTTAACAATAATGCAATGCTTTGCTTTATTGGCGGCGCATCTGTATGTATTGTTGGCTGTCTATATCATGATTTTATTCACCGTGCAGCGATGCGGGCTGAAGATTGCCTGCGGATGATGTTTATCACTTTGCTGTTAACCGTCCAATAAATGCGCGATTTTCAGTCGGTGTAAACGCGTCTGGAGGCGATATCCCATCGGATCGCGCTCGATTGTCATGCCAGCCAGGTAGTAGTCGCGATAACGCATTTCGCTTAATGAACATACAACAGTGTGACGGCGATAATTCGCACTGTTCCGTGCATAGGTGATATTAATGACATAGGACGGAGTGGGGTTAGATATGTCTGAATATAATTCAGGAAATGTCTTAGAAAAGGACCATGCAGATATTCACTTACGTGGTGTTGATCTTAATTTACTCACCGTATTTGATGCGGTAATGCAAATGCAGAATATTACGCGTGCGGCAAACGTATTGGGCATGTCGCAGCCGGCAGTGAGCAATGCGGTGGCCCGGTTGAAAATCATGTTCAATGACGAACTGTTCGTGCGTTTTGGGCGTGGTATTCAACCAACCCTACGGGCTCGGCAGCTGTTCGGGCCGGTACGGCAGGCACTGCAATTGGTCAGAAACGAGCTGCCTGGCACCGGGTTCGACAGCCAGACCAGCGATCGGCTATTTTCGATTGCCATTTGCAGTCCGCTGGATTTGCGTTTGACGGCCAAAGTGCTGAACAATGTAAAATGCATGGCACCGCATATCCGCTTGCGGGTCAGTGGCTGCTTTAATGATTATATCGAGCACCAGTTACGTTTCCAGGAAGTGGGATTCGTCATCGGCTATAGCCCATTTACCCATCACGAGTTTCAAAACCAACCGCTATTTTCCGATCCATTAGTGCTGGTGGTGTCGCAGACGCACCCGCGCATCCACGACAGCATCACTCATGAGCAGCTATTGGCGGAACAACATGCCGTGGTGGCATTGGATAATTATTGTTCTTTCAGCAAGCCTTACTATCTGCAGGAAATCATGTTGCGCACGGTGATGCAGCAATGCACCGATCTTTATAGCGCGCTGCATATTGTGTCGCATACGGATAGGGTAGCAATGGTGCCGCGCTGGTTCGCCGAGCAATATGCCGACGCGCTGAATCTCAGGGTGCTGGCGTTACCCTCGGAGCAAAACCAGGCCACCTGTTACCTAACCTGGCATGAATCTGCCGAGCGGGACAAAGGGCATCAATGGATAAAATCTGTATTGAGTCAGGTAGATCTGTTGCGTTAAGTCAGCGTTTATTCTTCCGGGAGCCGGTAGCGGCTCCGGGTTAATAGGTTTTTGTGTTTTATAAATAAGAAAATACTTATTTATCTGGCAGTATTTTCTTATTTAATAATCTAATGTGTAGTTAGTAATTTATATTTTTATGTTGGTTGAGAAACGAATTTTTTATTAATATTAAACACCACTAATTTTTTGTATAACAGAGTTTTATTCTGCTGCGTTGGCTGGCTTTTGCTTTGGCACCGTGCCGGTAAATTCCCTGTCCGTTAAGCGGCTGTGCTGAGTCCGTCACTCGATGCTGGCGGTGTTTGGCGCACAGTCCTACGCTGAAAATCCTTTCCCCGTGGCGAGAGTGTAGGTAGACTGCGCGAAAAAAATAAACACCTGTAAGCTGAGATGCCGGGCTGTGGCCCTGGTAAAGGCTGACTTTTTGATTTATTTCAGGCTCGAGCTTTTATGATCAAAGACTTGCAACAATACCACCAGGTTAACCGGATACAGCACCAGATTTCCCAACGTGCCGATTGCGTGGCTTTCCGCCAATGGACGCCTGCGGGAGAGAGCCAACTGAGCTGGCAACAGGTTGGCACGCATATCAATCATATTGCCAGCGCGCTGCTGTCTATGAACGTCGAGGTTCAGGAGCGCGTGGCAATTTTCGCCAATAACAGCATGGCATGGTCGCTGGCCGACCTGGCGATTTTGCATCTCCGGGCGATCAGCGTGCCGCTGTATGCTACCCACACGCCAGCGCAGGCGGCATTTATCGTCAATGATGCCGATGTGCGCATTTTATTCGTTGGCGAGCAGGCGCAAATGGATGCGGCGCTTGCGCTGCGCGGCGTTTGTCCACGGTTGGCGCATATTGTGGTATTTGACGATGCCGTCGATTTGCGTGGTTGCGATATTGCCCGCTATCTGAGTCATATTGAGCGCGAAGCCGACGTTGAGCAGCACCACGCCTGCCTGACGGAGCGCATTGCTGGTCGGGATTTGCAGGATTTATTTACCCTGATCTACACCTCCGGCACCACCGGTGAGCCCAAGGGCGTGATGCTCGACTACCGCAATATGGCGGCGCAGCTGTATCTGCATGACCAGCGCCTGACCGTCGATGCCGACGACGTTTCACTCAGCTTCCTGCCGTTGTCGCACGTTTTCGAGCGCGCCTGGAGTTTCTTTATCATGCATTCCGGCGCGCAGAACGTCTTTTTGCCGAATACCGATTGGGTGCGTGACGCGATGGCGGCGGTGCGGCCGAGTGTGATGTGTGCGGTACCGCGCTTTTATGAAAAGATCTACAGTGCGGTTCACGAAAAGGTCGCGCGTGCGCCGTGGTGGCGCAGAAAGCTGTTCCATTGGGCGATCGGCTGTGGCGAACGAAAGTTCTTGCAGGAACGTGCCGCCAGACCGATAGGTAAAACGCTGGCGCTGGCGCACCGTTGGGCAGATAAACTGGTACTGAGCAAGCTGCGCGGCATTTTAGGCGGCCGGGTGCGCTTTTTGCCGGCGGCAGGCGCCAAACTGGATGACAACGTGATTTTGTTTTTCCAGGCGATGGGCGTGAACATTAAATACGGTTATGGCATGACGGAAACCTGCGCCACCGTATCGTGCTGGGAAGAGCAGGATTTCCGTTTCGGCTCGATCGGCAAACCGTTGCCGACGCTCGAGGTGCGTATCGCGGAAGAAAACGAAATCCAGGTTCGTGGGCCAATCGTCATGCGTGGCTATTTCAACAAGCCACTGGAAACCGCCGATGCCTTTACCGCCGACGGCTGGTTGAAAACCGGCGACGCCGGTACGGTGGACCCCCAGGGTAACCTGTTCATTACCGAGCGTCTGAAAGACCTGATGAAAACTTCTGGCGGCAAGTATATCGCTCCGCAAATGCTGGAGGGCAGGTTGGCACAGGATCGTTTCATTGAGCAGGTGGCGATCGTCGCCGATACGCGCAAGTTTGTCTCCGCGCTGATTGTGCCGTGTTTTGAGTCGCTGGAACTGTACGCCAAATCGATCAACCTGAAGTATCACGATCGCCTGGAACTGCTGCGCAACGGCCACATTATCGAGATGTTCGAGGCGCGTCTGCGTGAGATGCAAAACGAACTGGCGCGCTTTGAACAGGTGAAAAAGTTCACCCTGCTGCCGGCGGCATTCTCGATGGAACTGGGCGAGCTGACGCCGACGCTCAAGCTGCGCCGCAAAGTCATTCTTCAGCGTTATCAGCATGAAATTGAGGCCATGTACCAGTAACGGCTATTTTGGACTTTTTTTGAACGGATGTTGCCGAAAAAATCGACGCACCATTCACCCGATATAGTTCTGTAATTACCGTCCTTGCCAAAACAATGCCTAGCCGAACGGCCTACTGGCTAGTGCATTGTTTTAAGTCGTCGTCTGACGCCAGCCTGTTGCCCTTTCTGTGCGATTATTGCGCCATTTTGCCGTTTGCCTGCCTCATACTCTGACGTTATGTTAAGAGGTTATAAACAGACCATAAAAAACGTTGGGGCATTCCCCACTGTAGGCGCCACGTTCCGGTGCCAGACAAGAATAAGCAAGCCTGGAGGCAAACCCATGGAGATGTTATCAGGAGCCGAGATGGTCGTCCGATCGTTGATCGATCAGGGCGTAAAACATGTATTCGGCTACCCGGGCGGGGCGGTGCTCGATATTTATGATGCCCTGCACACGGTTGGCGGCATTGATCACGTGCTGGTTCGTCACGAGCAGGGCGCGGTGCACATGGCCGACGGCTACGCGCGCGCCACTGGCGAAGTCGGGGTGGTGCTGGTGACATCCGGCCCCGGTGCGACCAATGCCATTACCGGCATTGCTACCGCCTATATGGATTCGATTCCGATGGTGGTACTGTCGGGCCAGGTCCCTAGCTCGCTGATTGGCTACGATGCCTTCCAGGAATGCGATATGGTGGGTATTTCCCGTCCGGTGGTAAAGCACAGTTTCCTGGTGAAACGCACCGAAGACATCCCTTCCATTCTGAAAAAAGCCTTCTATCTGGCGGCCAGCGGTCGCCCTGGCCCGGTGGTCATCGACTTGCCAAAGGACATTGTCGGGCCGGCGGTAAGAATGCCTTATGCTTACCCGCAGGACGTCAGCATGCGCTCTTACAATCCGACGGTGCAGGGGCATCGTGGGCAAATAAAGCGGGCGTTGCAAACCGTATTGGCGGCCAAAAAGCCGGTGATGTATGTCGGCGGCGGCGCCATCAATGCCGCCTGCCATCAGGAACTGCGAGAACTGGCAGAAAAACTCAACCTGCCGGTAACCTGCACGCTGATGGGGTTGGGCGCATTCCCTGGTACGCATCGTCAGAGCGTAGGCATGCTGGGCATGCACGGGACCTATGAAGCCAACAAAACCATGCATCATTCCGATGTCATTTTTGCTGTTGGCGTGCGATTTGACGATCGCACCACCAACAATCTGGCCAAGTACTGCCCGGATGCCACGGTGCTGCACATCGATATCGATCCCACCTCGATTTCGAAAACGGTGGATGCCGATATCCCGATTGTCGGCGACGCCAAACAGGTGCTGACGCAGATGCTCGAACTGCTGGGACAAGGGGAAAAGCAGCAGGATCACGATGCGTTGCGCGACTGGTGGCAGGCGATCGAACAATGGCGCGCGCGCGATTGCCTGGGCTATGACAAAACCGGTCCGACCATCAAACCGCAGGCGGTAATCGAAACCCTGCACCGCCTGACCAAAGGCGATGCCTACGTCACCTCGGACGTCGGGCAGCACCAAATGTTCGCCGCGCTGTATTATCCGTTTGACCAGCCACGCCGCTGGATCAACTCCGGCGGGCTCGGCACCATGGGCTTTGGGCTGCCGGCGGCGCTGGGCGTGAAGCTGGCGCTACCCGATGAAACCGTGGTGTGCGTCACCGGCGACGGCAGCATTCAAATGAACATCCAGGAGTTGTCCACCGCGCTGCAATACAATCTGCCGGTGGTGGTGGTCAATCTCAATAACCGTTATCTGGGGATGGTGAAGCAGTGGCAGGACATGATCTACTCTGGCCGCCATTCTCAGTCCTATATGGAGTCTCTGCCCGACTTCGTCAAGCTGGCTGAAGCCTATGGCCATGTCGGTATTGCCATTCGCACGCCGGACGAGCTGGAAAGCAAGCTGGCGCAGGCGTTGGCAGAAAAGAACCGGCTGGTGTTTGTCGATGTGACCGTCGATGAAACCGAACATGTGTATCCAATGCAGATCCGCGGTGGAAGCATGGACGAAATGTGGTTAAGCAAAACGGAGAGGACCTGATCATGCGCCGTATCTTATCTGTACTGCTGGAAAACGAATCCGGCGCCCTGTCGCGGGTGGTTGGGCTGTTTTCGCAGCGTGGCTACAATATTGAAAGTCTGACGGTGGCGCCAACCGACGATCCGACCCTTTCGCGCATGACCATTCAGACCGTCGGTGACGAAAAGGTGCTCGAGCAGATCGAAAAGCAGCTGCACAAGCTGGTGGACGTGCTGCGCGTCAGCGAGCTGGCGCAGGGTGCACATGTTGAACGTGAAATCATGCTGGTGAAACTGCAAGCCAGCGGCTACGGACGTGAAGAGGTCAAACGCTGCGCGGATATCTTCCGTGGCCAGATCGTTGACGTCACGGCGACGCTGTATACCGTGCAACTGGCCGGCACCAGCGACAAGCTTGATGCGTTTATCAACGCGGTACGTGAAGTGGCGGAAATCGTTGAGGTGGCGCGTTCTGGCGTGGTTGGCGTGTCGCGCGGCGACAAAATCATGCGCTGAAAGATAAAACATGCTGATTATGTGGAGGGCGGCACGGCGCGCCCTTTGTTTTTGGTCAATATTTCCAGCAGAAATTGTCTGATTACCAACCGCTTTCGGCAAAAGCGGTTGCCCGATGGCGTTTTCTGCTGTTAGATCGCTGGGCCGGACGAGGGGAAGCCAGATCCGCCGACAGCCGTCACACTCTACATATCAGCTTCAGTAAGGGGTTAACGTGAAACTGGATGAAATCGCGCGTCTCGCAGGCGTTTCGCGCACCACGGCCAGTTATGTCATCAATGGAAAGGCGAAGCAGTATCGCGTTAGCGATAAAACCGTCGAGAAAGTGATGGCCGTGGTCAGGGAGCATAATTATCATCCGAACGCCGTCGCGGCCGGGCTGCGTGCCGGTCGGACCCGTTCTATCGGCCTGGTGATTCCCGATCTGGAAAACACCAGTTATACCCGCATTGCCAACTATCTCGAACGTCAGGCGCGTCAGCGTGGTTACCAACTGTTGATCGCCTGTTCGGAAGACCAGCCAGATAACGAAATGCGCTGCATCGAACATCTGTTGCAGCGTCAGGTGGACGCCATTATCGTCTCCACCGCCTTGCCGCCGGAGCACCCGTTCTATCAGCGTTGGGCCAACGATCCGCTGCCGATTATCGCGCTGGATCGCGCCTTGGATCGCGAACATTTCATTAGCGTGGTCGGCGCCGATCAGGAAGACGCCTTCGCCCTGGCGCAGGAATTGCGCACCTTCCCGGCAAAATCGGTGCTGTATCTTGGCGCATTGCCCGAACTGTCGGTCAGTTTCCTGCGTGAACAGGGATTCAGACAGGCCTGGCAGGACGACGAGCGGCACGTCGATTATCTCTATGCCAACAGCTATGAGCGTGAAGCCGCCGGTACGCTGTTTGCCAACTGGCTGAAAACCAACCCGATGCCGCAGGCATTATTCACCACCTCGTTTTCGTTGTTGCAGGGCGTGATGGATGTGACGCTCAAGCAACAGGGCCGTTTGCCGACCGATCTGGCCATTGCCACCTTTGGTGACAACGAGCTGTTGGACTTCCTTGAATGCCCGGTACTGGCGGTGGCGCAGCGGCACCGCGACGTCGCCGAGCGTGTGCTGGAGCTGGTGCTGGCCAGCCTGGACGAACCGCGCAAACCGAAACCGGGTTTGACGCGTATCCGTCGCAATCTGTTTCGGCGTGGCAGTCTGAGCCGCAAATAGCATTGGCTGACAGGGATTCGAGCGTTGAATCCCTGTTTAATGCTAACGGGGGCGGCAGCGCGTCGCGACCAAGGCGCAAAATCGGATTTTTTAATAAATTTATATAAAACAATGAGTTGAATTTTTTGGCTGTTTTTTCCGAATTAAAATGCAAAAATCGATAGGAATAAACATGTAAGAAAATGAAACTCCCTTCGTCATCGGTTATTTTGGGAATAATCTTAGCCGAATGATTTAAATCGAAATTTACCCACCTCGTAATATCCGAGCTATTTATTTTTTTCTCCCGCTCTGTATTGCTCGAATAATTGAAGTAATATAGCGACCTCGTTGTGGCGTTGCCGCGGCTGCGCGTTATTAACGCCGGCATCAGCGGTTGGCACCGCAGCGGGCAAACTCCCGGCGAGGCCTTATCGGCTGCGGCGGTGAGCGGGCTACAGGGCTGTGATTACCGAAGTGAAAAATGAGACCTCGATTGCAGAAGAAAGTATTGAGCCAATTAATAACCAAATTGTCAGGTTTTTAACCGCACGCTTTCCGTTATGAAAATTCTCCTCGTTTATCATGATGTTAATTTTTAATCGTCGAATAAAAACAGTTCCTTTCGCGAGCCAGCTCCCAAAATACCCAGAGAAATATTGCCAAAGCACTGCCGCTCTGGCTTGACAAGGTTTTCATACCCTCCGTAAACTCCTTTATGTGGGAATTTGTGGGGTAAAGTGGTGAAAAAGGTCATGAAGGGGTAGCTCGGGGATGTTCCGTGGCGCGACGATGGTCAATCTCGACAGCAAGGGCCGGCTGGCCGTACCTACCCGATATCGGGAAACGCTGATCGAAGAATCGCAAGGCCAAATGGTTTGCACCATTGACCTCCATCAGCCCTGCCTGCTGCTTTATCCATTGCCTGAATGGGAAATCATTGAACAAAAATTATCCCGTCTGTCGAGCATGAATCCCGCCGAGCGCCGCGTTCAGCGCTTGCTGTTGGGACATGCCAGTGAATGTCAGATGGATAACGCCGGTCGGTTGCTGATAGCCAGTACGCTACGTCAACACGCCGCGCTCACTAAAGAAGTGATGCTGGTCGGGCAGTTCAACAAGTTTGAGCTGTGGGATGAACAGACCTGGTATCAACAAGTCAAGGATGATATTGACGCTGAACAGTCGTCTCAGGAACCGTTGTCTGAGCGGCTACAGGACTTGTCGCTATAAGCATGTTGGAAAACTATAAACACACCACCGTGCTGTTGGATGAGGCGGTTAATGGCCTCAACATCCGCAGCAACGGCATATATATCGACGGTACTTTTGGTCGCGGTGGCCATTCTCGTCTGATTCTGTCCCAACTGGGGCCGGAAGGACGCTTGCTGGCAATTGACCGCGATCCGCAGGCGATTGCAGCCGCCAAATCTATTGAAGATCCACGTTTTACTATCGTACACGGCCCATTTTCCGATTTGTCACATTATGTGCGCGAACGCGAACTGGTCGGTAAAATCGACGGCGTACTGCTCGATCTGGGCGTTTCCTCCCCGCAGCTCGATGACGCAGAACGCGGTTTCTCGTTTATGCGCGACGGGCCACTGGATATGCGCATGGATCCCACGCGCGGACAGTCAGCGGCCGAATGGTTGCTGAAAGCTGAAGCAGACGATATCGCCTGGGTACTGAAAACCTTCGGCGAAGAACGTTTTGCCAAGCGTATCGCGCGTGCCATCGTCGAACGTAACAAGACCGAGCCAATGACGCGCACCAAAGAGCTGGCCGATCTGATCGCCGACGCCAGTCCTTTCCGTGAAAAGCACAAGCACCCGGCAACCCGCAGCTTCCAGGCGATCCGCATCTACATTAACAGCGAACTGGAAGAAATCGAACGTGCGCTGGACGGCGCACTGGAAGTGCTGGCACCGCAGGGGCGGCTGTCGATCATTAGCTTCCACTCGCTGGAAGATCGCATCGTCAAACGCTTTATGCGCCACCACAGCCGCGGTGCGCAGGTGCCGGCCGGCCTGCCATTGACCGAGGCGCAACTGCGTGAGTTGGGCGGTCGCAATCTGAAATCGCTGGGCAAAATGATGCCGTCGGAAGCGGAAGTGGCGGAAAACCCACGTGCGCGCAGTTCGGTACTGCGCATCGCCGAGAGGATGCCGGCGTGATTGGCAACGAGCGTCATGGATTGGTCGGGGTGATTGGCGGCGATTTGCTGCGCAACGCCAAGATCCCGCTGATTTTGCTGATCGCCGTACTGGTCTCCGCCATTTTGGTGGTGACCACGGCGCACCGCACCCGACTGCTGACCGCCGAGCGCGAGCAACTGGTGCTAGAGAAAGATGCGCTGGATATCGAATGGCGCAACCTGATTCTGGAAGAAAACGCCCTGGGCGATCATAGCCGGGTGGAACGTATCGCAACGGAAAAACTGCAACTGCAGCATGTGGATCCGGCGCAAGAAAATATCATCGTTAAACAATGAATGGTTTAACCGACCGCCTAACATGGAGCAAAAAGGGAACGCATGAAAGCAGCACGCCCCGGTAAGTTGAAACGCCAGGAAGATCAAGCCAGCTTTGTCAGCTGGCGTTTTGCGTTGCTGTGCGGCTGTATTTTGCTGGCGCTGGTCGGGTTGATGCTGCGTGTCGCCTATCTGCAGGTGATTAACCCCGATCGGCTGGTCAAAGAGGGCGATATGCGCTCTTTGCGCGTTCAGCAGGTGCCGACCGCCCGTGGGATGATCAGTGACCGGGCTGGACGTCCGCTGGCGGTCAGCGTACCGGTCAATGCCATCTGGGCCGACCCCAAGGAACTGAACGAACGCGGCGGCATCACGCTCGACAGCCGTTGGAAGGCGCTGTCTGATGCGTTGGAAATCCCGCTGGACAAACTGTCCAGCCGCATCAACGCCAACCCGAAAGGGCGCTTTGTGTATCTGGCGCGTCAGGTCAACCCGGCCATCGGCGATTACATCCACAAACTGAAGCTGCCGGGCATCTATCTGCGTCAGGAATCGCGCCGCTACTATCCGGCCGGTCAGGTAACGTCGCACATTATCGGCGTCACCAACATTGACGGTCAGGGCATTGAAGGGGTTGAAAAAAGCTTCGATCGCTGGCTGACCGGTCAGCCGGGCGAGCGTACGGTGCGCAAAGACCGTTATGGGCGGGTGATCGAGGATATCTCTTCGGTTGACAGCCAGGCGGCGCACAACCTGGTGTTGAGCGTTGACGAGCGCCTGCAGGCGCTGGTGTATCGCGAACTCAACAACGCGGTGGCGTTCAACAAGGCCGAGTCCGGTACGGCGGTGCTGATCGACGTCAACACCGGCGAAGTGCTGGCGATGGCCAACAGCCCGTCCTACAACCCGAACAATATGGCCGGTACGCCGAAGGACACCATGCGTAACCGTGCCATTACCGATATTTTTGAACCTGGTTCGACCGTAAAACCGATGGTGGTCATGACGGCCTTGCAGCACGGCGTAGTAAGAGAAAACAGCGTGCTCAATACCGTGCCTTACCGCATTAACGGCCATGAAATCAAAGATGTGGCGCGTTATCCGGAACTGTCGGTCACCGGGATCTTGCAGAAGTCGAGTAACGTCGGTGTTTCAAAGCTGGCGTTAGCGATGCCGTCCTCGGCGTTAGTAGATACTTACTCGCGTTTTGGACTGGGAAAAGCGACCAATTTGGGGCTGGTCGGAGAAAGCAGTGGCATATACCCAAAAAAACAACGGTGGTCTGACATAGAGAGGGCCACCTTCTCTTTCGGCTACGGGCTAATGGTAACACCGTTACAGTTGGCGCGAGTCTATGCAACGATCGGCAGTATGGGCGTCTATCGTCCGCTGTCGATTACCAAGGTTGACCCGCCGGTCGCCGGTGAGCGCGTTTTCCCTGAACCGTTGGTTCGCACCGTGGTGCACATGATGGAAAGCGTGGCCCTGCCGGGCGGCGGTGGCGTGAAGGCGGCCATCAAGGGCTACCGGATCGCCATTAAAACCGGTACTGCCAAGAAGGTTGGCCCGGACGGCAAATACGTCAACCGATACATCGCTTATACCGCCGGCGTTGCGCCGGCAAGTAACCCGCGTTTTGCCCTGGTGGTGGTCATCAACGACCCGCAGGGTGGCAAGTACTACGGTGGCGCAATCTCTGCGCCGGTGTTTGGCGCCATTATGGGCGGCGTACTGCGTACCATGAACGTCGAGCCGGACGCGTTGCCCACCGCGGATAAAAGCGAATTGGTAATCAATAAAAAAGAGGGTTCAGGTGGCAGATCGTAATTTGCGCGAATTACTCGCTCCATGGGTGCCGACGGCACCCGAGCGCGCGCTGCGGGAAATGACATTAGACAGCCGAATTGCGGCTGCCGGGGATCTGTTTGTCGCCGTCGTCGGCCATCAGACAGATGGACGCCGCTATATTCCGCAAGCCATCGCCCAGGGCGTTGCCGCCGTGATCGCCGAGGCCGAAGGTGAGGCCACCGACGGTGAAATCCGCGAAATGCACGGCGTACCGGTAATTTACCTGAGCCAGCTCAATCAGCGTCTGTCTGCGTTGGCCGGGCGTTTTTATCATCAGCCGGCCGAACGTTTGCGCCTGGTCGGCGTGACCGGCACCAACGGAAAAACCACCACTACCCAGCTGTTGGCGCAATGGAGCCAGCTGTTGGGGGAAACCGCTGCGGTGATGGGGACCGTCGGAAACGGCCTGCTGGGCCAGGTTTGTCCGAGCGAAAACACCACCGGTTCGGCGGTTGATGTGCAGCATGTTCTCAACGATTTGGCCGAGCGCGGTGCGACCTTTGCCGCGATGGAAGTCTCTTCCCACGGCCTGGTGCAGAACCGCGTGGCGGCGTTGCCGTTTGCCGCGGCGGTGTTCACTAACCTGAGCCGCGATCACCTCGATTATCACGGTGACATGGCCAGCTACGAAGCCGCCAAGTGGTCGCTGTTCGCCGGACACGAAGTGGGGCAGGCAATCATCAATGCCGATGATGACGTAGGGCAGCGCTGGCTGGCGCAGTTGCCGGATGCGGTGGCAGTGACCATGCAGGGCAACCTGCAACCGGGCTGCCGTGGTCGTTGGCTGAAAGCCACCGACGTCAATTATCACGATAACGGCGCGACCGTGCGTTTCAGCTCAAGCTGGGGCGACGGGGAAATCGAAAGCCGCTTGATGGGCGCCTTTAACGTCAGCAATCTGTTGCTGGCGCTGGCGACCTTGCTGTCGCTGGGTTACCCGCTGGCGGCATTGCTGAAGTCCGGCAGCCAGTTGCAGCCGGTCTGCGGCCGTATGGAAGTGTTCACTGCGCCGGGCAAGCCGACGGTAGTGGTGGATTATGCCCACACGCCGGATGCGCTGGAAAAAGCGCTGGCCGCGGCGCGCCTGCATTGCCAGGGGCAACTGTGGTGCGTGTTTGGCTGTGGCGGCGATCGCGACAAGGGCAAACGCCCGCTGATGGGCGGCATCGCCGAGCAGTTCGCCGATCGTGTGGTCGTGACGGACGACAATCCGCGTACCGAAGAACCGCAGGCGATTATCGCCGACATCCTGACCGGCCTGCTGGATCCGGGGCGTGCTCTGGTCATTCATGGCCGTGCCGAAGCGGTCACCAGCGCGGTGATGCAGGCGAAACAACAGGACGTGGTGCTGGTAGCAGGCAAGGGCCATGAAGATTACCAACTGGTGGGGAATCGTCGTCTGGATTACTCCGATCGCACCACCGTGGCACGTTTGCTGGGGGTAATCGCATGATTTCTGTCTCCCTTCAGGCCTTGGCCGATGTATTGAGCGCTGAATTGATCGGTGCCGATTGCCAAATCAATGAGGTGACGACGGATACCCGCCAGATTACCCCTGGCTGCCTGTTTGTGGCGCTGAAAGGCGAACGTTTTGACGCGCATGATTTTGCCGCCGATGCGCTGGCCGCCGGTGCCGGTGCATTACTGGTCAGCAAGCGCTTACCGCTGGGGGCTCCGCAGCTGGTGGTCAAGGACACCCGCCTGGCGCTGGGGCAACTGGCTGCCTGGGTACGACAGCAGGTGCCGGCTCGGGTGGTTGCCTTGACCGGTTCATCGGGCAAAACCTCGGTGAAGGAAATGACCGCTGCCATTTTGCGCCAATGCGGCGAGGTGCTGTATACCGCCGGCAATTTCAACAATGACATCGGCGTGCCGCTGACGCTGCTGCGTTTACAGCCACAGCATGATTTTGCGGTGATTGAACTGGGCGCCAACCATATCGGTGAAATCGCCTATACCACCGCGTTGACGCGTCCGCAGACTGCGCTGGTGAATAACCTGGCGGCGGCGCATCTGGAAGGCTTCGGTTCGTTGGCCGGTGTGGCGCAGGCGAAGGGCGAAATTTTCGCCGGTTTGCCGGCGGATGGCGTGGCGATCATTAACGCCGATAACAATGACTGGCCGCATTGGCAGACGCAGCTGGTGGGCAAAACCGTGTGGCGCTTCTCGCCGCAGGCCACCGACGGCGTGGATTTCTTCGCCAGCGAGATTAGCGTGAACGGCAAGGGGACGCAGTTTACGTTGCACAGCCCGTTTGGCGCGGTGGCAATCGAACTGCCGTTGCCGGGCCGCCACAACGTGGCGAACGCGCTGGCGGCTGCGGCACTGGCAACCTCGGTCGGTGCCTCGCTTGAGGCGGTACGCGTCGGATTGGGCCAATTGCAGGCAGTACCGGGGCGTTTATTCCCGATTCAGCTCAAACCCGGCCAGCTGTTGCTGGACGATAGCTATAACGCCAACGTCGGTTCAATGACCGCCGCCGCGCAGGTGCTGGCAGAGATGCCGGGTTACCGCGTGCTGGTAGCCGGTGATATGGCCGAACTGGGCGACGAAGCGGAAGAATGCCATCGTCAGGTGGGCGAAGCCGCCCGTCTGGCGGGTATCGACAAAGTATTGACCGTTGGCTCGCTGAGCCAGCTGTTAAGCGCTGCATCGGGCCAGGGCGAACATTTTCAAGACAAGGCAGCAGTGATCGCGCGCGTGGCGGAATTACTGACGGAACATACGGTAATTACCGTATTAATCAAAGGGTCACGTAGTGCCGCAATGGAGCAGGTAGTACGCGCGTTACAGGAGAAAGCACCATGTTAGTTTGGCTGGCCGAACATTTGGTCAAATATTATTCCGGCTTTAACGTCTTCTCGTATCTGACGTTCCGAGCCATTGTCAGCCTGCTGACCGCGCTGTTTATTTCCTTGTGGATGGGGCCACGACTGATTGCACATCTGCAGAAGATGTCCTTTGGCCAGGTGGTGCGTAACGACGGCCCTGAGTCGCACTTCAGCAAACGCGGAACGCCGACCATGGGCGGCATCATGATCCTGACCTCCATCACCGTTTCGGTGCTGATGTGGGCATACCCGTCCAACCCGTACGTCTGGTGCGTACTGTTTGTGCTGGTCGGTTATGGCATCGTCGGTTTCGTCGACGATTACCGCAAGGTGGTGCGCAAGGACACCAAAGGGCTGATTGCCCGCTGGAAATACTTCTGGCAGTCGGTGATTGCACTGATTGTCGCATTTGCCATGTATGCCGTAGGAAAAGACACGCCAGCCACCGAGCTGGTTGTGCCGTTCTTTAAGGACGTGATGCCGCAACTGGGGCTGCTGTATGTGCTGCTGGCCTATTTCGTGATTGTCGGCACCAGCAACGCGGTCAACCTGACCGACGGGCTGGACGGTCTGGCGATTATGCCGACGGTATTCGTCGCCGCCGGTTTTGCGCTGGTGGCCTGGGCGACCGGTAACATGAACTTCGCCAACTACCTGCATATTCCATATCTGCGACATGCCGGTGAGTTGGTGGTGGTGTGCACGGCCATCGTCGGTGCCGGGCTGGGGTTCCTGTGGTTCAACACCTACCCGGCACAGGTCTTTATGGGCGACGTCGGCTCGCTGGCGCTGGGCGGCGCGCTGGGTACCATCGCAGTACTGCTGCGTCAGGAATTTTTGCTGGTGATTATGGGCGGCGTGTTCGTGGTTGAAACGCTATCGGTGATCTTGCAGGTGGGGTCGTTCAAGCTGCGCGGACAACGCATTTTCCGCATGGCGCCGATTCACCACCACTATGAATTGAAAGGCTGGCCAGAACCACGGGTGATCGTGCGCTTCTGGATTATTTCGCTGATGCTGGTGCTGATTGGCCTGGCAACGCTGAAGGTACGTTAATCATGGCGGATTATCAGGGTAAAAAAGTCGTCATTATCGGGTTGGGCCTGACCGGTCTGTCCTGTGTTGATTTCTTTATGGCACGTGGCGTGACGCCGCGCGTCATGGATACCCGCATGTCTCCGCCAGGGTTGGACCAGTTGCCGGAAAGCGTAGAACGCCACCTCGGCGATCTGCAGGAAGACTGGCTGCTGGCAGCGGATCTGATCGTCGCCAGCCCAGGCGTGGCGTTGGCGTCACCGGCGTTGAGTGCCGCAGCGGATGCCGGGGTGGACATCGTCGGTGATGTGGAGCTGTTCTGTCGCGAAGCGCAGGCGCCGATCGTTGCCATTACCGGATCCAACGGCAAAAGCACCGTTACCACGCTGGTCGGTGAAATGGCGAAGGCCGCCGGCTGGGCGGTGGGCGTGGGTGGCAATATTGGTCTGCCGGTACTGGAATTGCTGCGGCAGGAATATCAGCTGTACGTGCTGGAGTTGTCGAGTTTCCAACTGGAAACCACCTACAGCCTGCATGCCGCTGCGGCGACGATTCTCAATGTGACCGAAGATCATATGGATCGCTATCCCTTCGGTTTACAGCAATACCGGGCGGCCAAGCTGCGCATTTACGAGAACGCCAAGGTGTGTGTGGTGAATGCCGATGACGCGCTGACCATGCCGGTTCGCGGCGCCGACCCGCGTTGCATCAGCTTTGGTGCGGACGTGGGCGATTACCACCTGAATCGCCAACTGGGTGAAACCTGGCTGCGTGTGCACGGTGAAAAAGTGCTGAACACCCGAGAAATGAAACTGAGCGGCCGCCACAACTACACCAACGCGTTGGCGGCGCTGGCATTGGCCGACGCGGTGAATATCCCGCGAGCCTCCAGCCTGACGGCATTGACTACCTATGCCGGCTTGGCGCACCGCTTCCAACGGGTGTTAGACCACAACGGCGTCTGCTGGATTAACGACTCCAAGGCGACCAACGTCGGCAGTACCGAAGCGGCGCTGAACGGCCTGCAAGTGGACGGCACGCTGCACCTGCTGCTGGGCGGTGACGGCAAATCCGCCGATTTCTCGCCGCTGACGCGTTATCTGCAGGGCGACCATATTCGTTTGTACTGTTTCGGTCGCGACGGTGCTCAACTGGCGCAGCTGCGCCCGGATGTGGCAACGCAAACCGACACCATGGAACAGGCGATGCGGGCGATTGCTGCCGTTGTGCAGCCGGGCGATATGGTGCTGTTGTCACCGGCCTGCGCCAGCCTCGATCAGTTCCGTAATTTTGAAGTACGTGGCAATGAGTTTGCCCGTCTGGCACAGGAGCTTGGCGGATGAAACTACGGGTGCCGAACTTCGGTTTGACCGACAGACTGAAAGACTGGGTGATGGGATCGCGTGAAAGCGATGCCGCTACCATGGTGCTGTATGACCGCACCTTGCTGTGGCTGACCTTCGGCCTGGCGATTATCGGCTTTGTCATGGTGACCTCGGCCTCGATGCCGATCGGTCAGCGTCTGGCGGAAGATCCGTTCCTGTTCGCCAAACGTGATGCGCTGTATCTGGGGCTGGCGTTCGGTCTGTCGCTGGTCACGCTGCGTATCCCGATGGCGGTATGGCAGCGTTACAGCAACGTGATGCTGTTGGCGTCAATCGTACTGTTACTGATCGTGTTGGTGGTCGGCAGCTCGGTCAACGGGGCATCGCGCTGGATTTCGCTTGGGCCGTTGCGTATTCAGCCGGCAGAGCTGTCGAAACTGTCGCTGTTCTGCTACCTGGCCAGCTATCTGGTGCGCAAGGTAGAAGAAGTGCGCAGCAACTTCTGGGGTTTTTGCAAACCGATGGGCGTGATGGTGGTGTTGGCGGTACTGCTGCTGGCACAGCCGGACCTCGGTACTGTGGTGGTGCTGTTCATTACTACGCTGGCGATGCTGTTCCTGGCCGGCGCCAAAATGTGGCAGTTCCTGGCGATCATCGGCTCCGGCGTATTTGCCGTGGTGCTGCTGATCATTGCCGAACCGTATCGTATGCGCCGTGTGACGTCGTTCTGGAACCCGTGGGCGGATCCATTCGGCAGCGGTTACCAGCTGACCCAATCGCTGATGGCGTTTGGTCGCGGTGAATTCTGGGGGCAAGGCCTGGGGAACTCGGTGCAGAAGCTGGAGTATTTACCAGAAGCGCATACCGATTTCATCTTCTCGATCCTTGGGGAAGAGCTGGGCTATATCGGTGTGGTTTTTGCCCTGTTAATGGTATTCTTCGTCGCTTTTCGCGCGATGTCGATTGGCCGCCGGGCATTAGAGCTCGACCAGCGTTTCTCCGGCTTTCTGGCCTGTTCGATCGGCGTGTGGTTCAGCTTCCAGGCGCTGGTTAACGTGGGTGCCGCGGCGGGTATGTTGCCGACCAAAGGTCTGACGCTGCCGCTGATCAGTTACGGTGGTTCCAGCCTGCTGATCATGTCGACGGCCATTGTGCTGTTGTTGCGTATTGATTTTGAAACGCGTCTGGCGAAAGCCCAGGCGTTTGTGAAGAGGTAAGGGATGAGCGGGAAAGCTAAGCGTTTAATGGTGATGGCAGGCGGTACCGGTGGACACGTGTTCCCGGGGCTGGCGGTCGCGCATCATCTGATGGCGCAGGGCTGGCAGGTACGCTGGCTTGGAACCGCAGACCGAATGGAAGCCGATCTGGTGCCAAAGCACGGGATCGAGATTGATTTTATCCGCATCTCCGGCCTGCGTGGCAAAGGATTAATGGCTCAGTTGAGCGCGCCGCTGCGCATCTGGCGCGCGGTGCGCCAGGCGAAGGCGATTATGCGCAGCTACCAGCCGGATGTGGTGCTGGGCATGGGCGGTTACGTGTCCGGCCCTGGCGGCCTGGCCGCCTGGCAGTGCGGCGTGCCGGTGGTGCTGCATGAACAGAACGGCATTGCCGGGTTAACCAACCGCTGGCTGGCGCGCATCGCCAAAACGGTATTGCAGGCGTTTCCCGGCGCGTTCCCGAATGCCGCCGTGGTGGGCAATCCGGTGCGTACCGACGTATTGGCGCTGCCGTTGCCGGCAGAACGTCTGGCCGGGCGAGAAGGGCCGATCCGCGTGCTGGTTATTGGCGGAAGTCAGGGGGCCCGCGTGCTGAATCAGACAGTTCCTGAAGTCGCGGCGCGTTTGGACGATAGAATTACGCTCTGGCATCAGGTTGGCAAAGGTGCGTTGGCATCGGTTCAGCGTGAATATGAAAGGGTAGGGCAGACCGGGCACAAGGTGACCGAGTTTATCGATGATATGGCGGCCGCCTACGCCTGGGCCGATGTGGTGGTGTGCCGTTCCGGCGCCTTGACCGTCAGCGAAATTGCGGCGGCGGGCCTGCCGGCGATATTTGTACCGTTCCAGCACAAGGATCGTCAGCAGTATTGGAACGCGCGTCCGCTGGAAGAAGCCGGCGCCGCGAAAATCATTGAACAGCCGCAGTTCAACGCCGATGCGGTGGCCGAACTGCTGGCCGGCTGGGATCGTCCAACGTTACTGGCGATGGCCGACAAGGCGCGCGCGGTGGCGATCCCCGATGCGACCGAACGCGTCGCGGCGGAACTGATTCGCGTCGCCAAATAAAACATGCAGGGTCTGGTTCGCCGGGCCTGTAAATACAGCAACGTCATGTAAGGGCTCGGTGCGCCGAACCTGGATTAGAGAGAGTGATGAATACACAGCAACTGGCGAAACTACGTACTTTCGTGCCCGAGATGCGACGCGTCCGGCACATTCACTTTGTCGGCATCGGTGGTGCCGGCATGGGTGGTATCGCCGAAGTGTTGGCTAATGAAGGGTATCAGATCAGCGGTTCGGATCTGGCACCGAACCCGGTGACCCAGCAGTTGAGCGCACTGGGCGCGACAATTTACTTCCATCACCGGCCGGAAAACGTGCTGGATGCCAGCGTGGTGGTGGTGTCGACGGCGATCCCGTCCGACAATCCGGAAATCGTCGCCGCGCGCGAGGCGCGTATCCCGGTGATCCGTCGCGCAGAAATGCTGGCCGAATTGATGCGCTTTCGTCACGGTATCGCCGTGGCGGGAACGCACGGCAAAACTACCACCACGGCGATGGTTTCCAGCATTTATGCGGAAGCCGGCCTGGATCCGACGTTCGTCAACGGCGGGCTGGTAAAGGCGGCAGGCACCCATGCGCGTCTGGGGTCGAGCCGTTACCTGATTGCGGAAGCCGATGAGAGCGATGCGTCGTTCCTGCATCTGCAACCGATGGTGGCGATTGTCACCAACATCGAAGCCGACCACATGGACACTTACCATGGCGACTTCGAGAACCTGAAACAGACGTTTATCAATTTCTTGCACAACCTGCCGTTCTACGGCCGTGCGGTGATGTGTATTGACGATCCGGTGGTGCGTGAACTGCTGCCACGCGTTGGTCGCCACGTCACTACCTACGGCTTTAGCGACGATGCCGACGTGCGTATTGAGAGCTATAGCCAGCGTGGTCCGCAAGGGCACTTTACCCTGAGCCGTCAGGACAAGCCGCTGATGACGGTGACCCTGAACGCACCGGGCCGCCATAATGCGCTGAACGCGGCGGCGGCGGTGGCGGTAGCCACCGAAGAAGGCATTGACGACGACGATATTCTGCGCGCGCTGGCAGGCTTCCAGGGCACCGGCCGTCGCTTCGACTTTCTTGGCGAGTATCCGTTGACGCCGGTTAACGGCAAGGCGGGCAGTGCGATGCTGGTGGATGACTATGGCCATCACCCGACGGAAGTGGACGCCACCATCAAAGCGGCGCGCGCCGGCTGGCCGGACAAGCGTCTGGTGATGATTTTCCAGCCGCACCGTTACACGCGTACGCGCGATCTGTACGACGATTTTGCCAACGTGCTGTCTCAGGTTGACGTATTGCTGATGCTGGACGTGTACCCGGCGGGGGAAGCGCCGATCCCGGGTGCCGACAGCCGTTCGCTGTGCCGTACTATTCGCAACCGCGGCAAGTTGGATCCGATCCTGGTGTCCGACGCGGATACGGTGCCGGAAACCTTGGCGCAGCTGTTGCAAAATGACGATCTGGTGTTGGTGCAGGGCGCCGGCAACGTCGGCAAAATCGCCCGTAAACTAGCTGAATTGAAACTGCAGTCGCCGAACAACGAGGAGGAACAGCATGGCTGACAAAGTCGCCGTCCTGATGGGTGGCACCTCCGCTGAACGTGAGGTTTCTCTGCAATCCGGCGCAGCGGTGCTGGCCGGGTTGCGCGAAGCCGGTATCGACGCCCACGGCATTGATACACGTGACTTCCCGCTGGCCCAGTTGAAGGCGCAGGGTTTCAGCAAAGTATTTATCGCGCTGCACGGCCGCGGCGGTGAAGACGGTACGCTGCAGGGGATGCTGGAATTCCTCGACCTGCCGTATACCGGCAGCGGCGTGATGGCATCGGCGCTGACCATGGACAAATGGCGCACCAAAATGGTGTGGCAGTCGATGGGGCTGCCGATAGCACCCTACGTGGCATTGCACCGTGCGGAGTTTGTCGGTGAGGCGAAAAGCCAGTTGCTGGCAAGCGTGGAGGCACTGGGCCTGCCGCTGATCGTCAAGCCGAGCCGTGAAGGTTCCAGCGTCGGTATGAGCAAGGTCAGCGAATTCGGCGAACTCGTCGCGGCGCTGGACGAGGCGTTCCGTCATGACGACGACGTGCTGGTCGAAAAGTGGCTGAGTGGCCCGGAATATACCGTGGCATTTTTGGGTGACCAATTGATGCCGTCAATCCGCATTCAGCCGGCCGGCGTGTTTTACGACTATCAGGCCAAATACATCTCGGACGATACCCAGTACTTCTGTCCGAGCGGCTTGAGCGCCGAGCAGGAAAGCGAGCTGGCTGCGCTGGCGGCTCGGGCCTATCGTGGCCTTGATTGCAGCGGCTGGGGTCGGGTTGACGTAATGCAGGATAACGATGGCAGCTTCTATCTGCTTGAGGTGAACACCTCGCCAGGCATGACCAGTCATAGCCTGGTGCCGATGGCAGCGCGCCAGTTTGGATTGGATTTCTCGCAGCTGGTGGCGAGAATTTTGGAATTGGCCGACTGATATGTCGCAAGCTGCCCTGAATGCGCGCGAACGCGAGGTTGAAAATAACCCGCGTCGCAGCAACGGAAGCCAATTGGCAGGGATCGTTTTCCTGCTGATGGTGTTGGGAACGGTCCTGTGGAGCGGCTGGGCGGTGATTGGCTGGATGAAAGACGCCAGTCGCCTGCCGCTCTCAAGGCTGGTGGTAACCGGCGAACGCCATTACACCACCAACGATGATATTCGCCAGGCTATTCTGGCACTGGGATCGCCAGGCACGTTCATGACGCAGGATGTCGATGTCATCCAGCAGCAGATTGAGCGGTTGCCGTGGATTAAGCAGGCCAGCGTGCGCAAGCAATGGCCGGATGAGCTGAAAATCCATTTGGTGGAATATGTCCCGGTGGCGCGTTGGAATGATTTGCACATGGTGGATGCCGAGGGCAAATCGTTCAGCGTGCCGGCAGCACGTGTCGGCAAGCAGAAATTGCCGTTGCTCTATGGTCCGGAAGGGAGCGAACAAGACGTCCTGGAAGGGTATCGGACCATGAGCAATGCGTTGGCGACCGGCAAGTTTACGCTGAAGATGGCGTCGATGACGGCGCGTCACTCTTGGCAACTGGCGTTGGATAACGATGTCCGGCTGGAACTGGGGCGTGACGACCGCGCGGGGCGCCTGCAACGCTTTATCGAGCTGTATCCGGTACTGGAGCAACAGGGCCAGGCGGAAGGCAAGCGTGTCAGTTATGTCGACCTGCGTTATGACGCAGGTGCATCGGTGGGTTGGTCCCCGTTGCCGATAGACTCGCAGGCAGGCGATGCGGCGGCACGTCAACAGCAAAACAGTAATCAGCAACAAAATCAGGCACAGGCAAAACAACAATGATCAAGTCGACGGACAGAAAACTGGTAGTTGGACTGGAGATCGGTACGGCGAAAGTCGCCGCATTGGTAGGGGAAGTTCTGCCCGATGGCATGGTCAACATTATCGGGGTGGGCAGCTGTCCGTCCCGGGGTATGGATAAGGGCGGCGTTAACGACCTGGAGTCGGTAGTGAAGTGCGTACAGCGCGCTATCGATCAGGCCGAGCTGATGGCTGACTGCCAGATTTCTTCGGTCTACCTCGCATTATCGGGCAAACATATCAGTTGCCAGAACGAAATAGGGATGGTTCCTATTTCAGAAGAGGAAGTGACCCAGGAGGATGTGGAGAACGTCGTCCATACCGCCAAGTCGGTGCGTGTGCGCGATGAGCATCGCGTTCTGCATGTGATTCCTCAGGAATATGCCATCGACTATCAGGAAGGCATCAAAAACCCGGTGGGGTTGTCCGGCGTGCGTATGCAAGCCAAGGTGCACCTGATTACCTGCCATAACGACATGGCAAAAAACATTGTCAAAGCGGTTGAACGTTGCGGTCTGAAAGTTGACCAACTCATTTTCGCCGGTCTGGCCGCCAGCTATGCGGTACTGACCGAAGATGAACGCGAACTCGGCGTTTGCGTGGTGGATATCGGTGGCGGCACCATGGACATGGCGGTGTATACCGGTGGCGCACTGCGCCATACCAAGGTTATCCCGTATGCCGGCAACGTGGTCACCAGCGATATCGCCTACGCCTTCGGCACGCCGCCGACGGATGCAGAAGCAATTAAAGTTCGACACGGTTGTGCGCTTGGGTCGATTGTTAGCAAGGATGAGAGTGTAGAGGTGCCTAGCGTCGGGGGACGTCCTCCGCGTAGTCTGCAAAGACAGACACTGGCTGAAGTCATTGAGCCACGCTACGCCGAACTGTTGAATCTGGTTAACGATGAAATTTTGCAATTGCAGGAGCAACTGCGTCAGCAAGGGGTGAAGCACCATCTGGCAGCGGGTATTGTGCTGACCGGCGGTGCCGCCCAGATTGATGGCCTGGCAGCCTGTGCGCAACGGGTGTTCCACACCCAGGTACGCATCGGCCAACCCTTGAACATCACGGGTCTGACGGATTATGCGCAGGAGCCTTACTACTCAACGGCGGTAGGTCTGCTGCACTATGGAAAAGAGTCTCACCTCAGCGGTGAGTCAGAAGTAGAAAAACGCGCCTCGGTGGGCAATTGGTTTAAACGTATCAATAGCTGGCTGAGAAAAGAGTTTTAATGTTTCAACTAAGAGATCATGCTGAGTAATCTTTTTATGATCTCGCAGCGACAGGCACAAAACGGAGAGAAACTATGTTTGAACCAATGGAACTAACCAATGACGCGGTGATTAAAGTCATCGGCGTCGGCGGTGGCGGCGGTAACGCCGTTGAACACATGGTGCGTGAGCGCATCGAAGGTGTTGAATTCTTTGCCGTTAATACAGACGCTCAGGCGCTTCGTAAAACGGCAGTTGGCCAAACCATCCAGATTGGTAGCGGTATTACCAAAGGTCTGGGTGCAGGCGCGAACCCCGAAGTGGGTCGCAATTCGGCGGAAGAAGACCGTGAAGCCCTGCGCGCCGCTCTGGAAGGTGCAGACATGGTCTTCATCGCAGCCGGTATGGGCGGCGGTACCGGTACCGGTGCTGCACCTGTGGTGGCCGAAGTTGCCAAGGATCTGGGGATCCTGACAGTAGCCGTGGTTACCAAGCCTTTCAATTTTGAAGGCAAGAAACGCATGGCGTTCGCTGAGCAGGGTATCGCCGAACTGTCCAAGCACGTGGACTCACTGATCACCATCCCGAACGACAAGCTGTTGAAAGTACTGGGACGCGGTATTTCTCTGCTGGACGCCTTTGGTGCGGCCAACGACGTGCTGAAAGGCGCGGTGCAGGGCATTGCCGAACTGATCACCCGTCCGGGCCTGATGAACGTCGACTTCGCCGACGTGCGCACCGTGATGTCCGAAATGGGCTACGCGATGATGGGTTCTGGCGTTGCCTGCGGTGAAGACCGTGCTGAAGAAGCCGCTGAAATGGCCATCTCCAGCCCGCTGCTGGAAGATATCGATCTGTCCGGCGCGCGCGGCGTTCTGGTTAACATTACCGCCGGCTTCGACCTGCGTCTGGATGAGTTCGAAACCGTGGGTAACACCATCCGTGCGTTTGCTTCCGACAATGCGACCGTAGTAATCGGTACCTCACTGGATCCGGAAATGAACGACGAACTGCGTGTCACCGTAGTGGCTACCGGTATTGGCATGGACAAACGTCCTGAAATCACCCTGGTGACCAACAAGCAGGTCAGCCAGCCAGTGATGGATCACCGTTACCAGCAGCACGGTATGGCTCCGCTGCAACAGGAAGTGAAGCCTGCTGCCAAGGTGGTTAACGATCAGAACGCGCAACCGAATAAAGAGCCTGACTATCTGGATATCCCGGCCTTCCTGCGCAAGCAGGCAGACTAAGAATTTCCTGATAATTTGGAATCTCCGCTCTTTGTGCTAAACTGTCCCGCCGGCCTTGCTGTATGCTTGGCTGGTAGGATGGATAACATTGCGAGATAAAACGATGATCAAACAAAGGACATTAAAACGTATTGTTCAGGCGACTGGTGTCGGTTTGCATACCGGCAAGAAAGTCACGCTGACCATGCGCCCAGCGCCGGCTAATACCGGGGTCATCTATCGTCGCACTGACTTGAATCCACCGGTTGATTTTCCGGCTGATGCAAAATCCGTGCGTGATACCATGCTCTGTACTTGTCTGGTGAACGAGCATGACGTGCGTATTTCTACCGTTGAGCATCTTAATGCCGCACTGGCTGGGCTTGGCATCGACAACATCATTATTGAAGTTGACGCCGCCGAAATCCCAATCATGGACGGTAGCGCCAGTCCGTTCGTCTTCCTGTTGCTGGATGCCGGCATCGAAGAACTGAACTCAGCGAAGAAATTCCTGCGTCTGAAAGACACAGTGCGTGTTGAAGATGGCGATAAATGGGCCGAGCTGTCCCCGCATAACGGGTTCCGCCTGGACTTTACCATTGATTTCAACCACCCGGCGATTGATGCCAGCACCCAGCGCTACCGCCTGGATTTTTCTGCCGACTCGTTCGTGCGTCAAATCAGCCGTGCGCGTACCTTCGGGTTTATGCGTGATATCGAATATCTGCAATCCCGTGGCCTGGCCCTGGGCGGCAGCTTCGATTGCGCCATCGTGGTCGACGATTACCGTGTGCTGAACGAAGACGGTCTGCGTTTTGAAGACGAATTCGTGCGCCACAAAATGCTGGACGCCATCGGCGACCTGTTTATGTGCGGTCATAACATCATTGGCGCGTTTACCGCGTACAAGTCTGGCCACGCATTGAATAACAAATTGCTGCAGGCCGTCTTGGCCAAACAGGAAGCGTGGGAATTCGTCACCTTCCAGGACGAAGCCGAAATGCCATTGGCATTCAAGGCACCGTCCACCGTATTGGCATAAGCCTGTACCCGAGAACGTCGAGCGCATCACGGCGGCGCAGCGCGGTCAACAGGCCGAGCTAAACGCAAGCTCACCCTCCCGAGTCATCTGCTCAGGCAAACGACCGGGATGGGCTGAACCGCGCGCCTGCGATGCGGCTTGAAGCGTAACGGGTAGATATCGCTGGTTATTTGTCACGACTGGTAGCGTTGGCACCCTCTCCGGCCATCGATGCCAGTCGTTCCAGCGTCTTGCGCAATTTTTCCGGGCTGCGACTGGCCAATCCCCTCAGTTGTTCCGCACTTTCCACGCTTAGCGTGCGCATTGGCGCATCTGTCTGACCGTTCGCCGGCGTTTTATCCGTCTTCTGCTGCAGATTAGCGCTTTTCGCCATCAACGCAGGATTAATCCTGATGTCGATCGATGACAATGATGGTAGAATTTGCGCTCTTAGTGCTGATAACAAGTTAGGCTGTTCGTAGCGCAAGCGCATCATCCAACTGGCATTTGCCGTTTCCAGCACTAAAATACCCTGTCTGAAGTTCGCGACGCGGCACCAGGGGTGCAGTTGAGCAGGCAATAAGCCCTTGACCGCACGATTCAGCTTCAGCAGCGCTACGGCGCGCTGTTGTACATTGTGCAACGGCCCCTTATCTGCTGCGGACGCTTCGTCGAACAGGACATCTAATAATTGTGGACGGCTATCGCGCATAATGGGCTCCGGCGGATTATAAACTTGTGATCGGTATTCTAAATCGTTGGCGACAATTTGGCAGACGTTATTTTTGGCCTCATCTCCTGCTAGGGATGGTAGCGGCCACGCTTGGCGTACCGCAAAATCTGTCGGGCAACGCCGAACAGGCCGCCTTGCCGAGTACCTCGTCCAGCCTTAACCGGCAAAATTCCGCAGCCAACGCCTTTAACAGTCTGGCTTTGTTGCAAGATGCGCCCCGTCGCCCGACCTTTAGCGTCGACTATTGGCAGCAGCATGCGCTACGTACCGTCATTCGTCACCTCTCTTTTGCCCTGGCACCGCAGGTAGTTTATGCCCGGGTACAGGAAAGCGAGGTTGAAGCCGCCGAACCGCCACTGCAGGTGGAACGACTGGCGCTGCTGTCAACGCTGAACGCGTTGCTGACGCATGAGCCGAAGCCGCCGACCATCATTCGTGATACCCATCATTCTGTCCATCCTTCTTTGGCGCAGCATCAGGCGGGGCTATGGCTCGCGCAGGTGCAGGGCATTCGCGCCGGGCCGACGCTTCGCAGCTGATTCTCGCCCTCTGGGCACCGATACCAACAAAATAACAGCAAGTCGATCGCCTGTCTGGGCGGTCATGACAGAGATATCAAATATTATGTTAGCTAAATTATTGACCAAAGTTTTTGGTAGCCGTAACGATCGTACACTGCGCCGTATGCGCAAAGTGGTTGAGCAAATCAACCGTCTGGAACCGGACATGGAAAAACTGTCCGATGACGAGCTGAAAGCCAAAACCAACGAATTCCGCGAACGCCTGAAGAAAGGCGAAGTATTGGAGTCGCTGATCCCTGAAGCCTTCGCCGTAGTGCGTGAAGCGAGCAAGCGCGTATTCGGCATGCGTCACTTCGACGTCCAGCTGCTGGGCGGTATCGTCCTGAACGACCGCTGCATCGCCGAGATGCGGACCGGTGAAGGTAAAACCCTGACTGCAACACTGCCTGCCTACCTGAATGCCCTGAGCGGCCGCGGCGTGCACGTGGTAACCGTTAACGACTATCTGGCGCAGCGCGATGCCGAAAACAACCGTCCGCTGTTCGAGTTCCTCGGTCTGAGCATCGGTATCAACCTGCCGGGCATGCCGGCGCCGGCCAAGCGTGAAGCCTACGCCGCAGACATCACCTACGGCACCAACAACGAATACGGCTTCGACTATCTGCGTGACAACATGGCGTTCAGCCCTGAAGAACGTGTACAGCGCAAGCTGCATTATGCGCTGGTGGATGAGGTTGACTCGATCCTGATCGACGAAGCGCGTACGCCGCTGATCATCTCCGGCCCGGCGGAAGACAGCTCGGAAATGTACATCAAGGTTAACAAGCTGATTCCAAAACTTATTCGCCAGGAAAAAGAAGACTCTGACAGCTTCCAGGGCGAAGGCCACTTTTCGGTGGACGAAAAGGCGCGCCAGGTTCACCTGACCGAGCGTGGACTGATCCTGATCGAAGAAATGCTGGTCGACGCCGGCATTATGGAAGAGGGTGAATCCCTGTATTCACCGACCAACATCATGCTGATGCACCACGTCACCGCCGCCCTGCGTGCCCACGTGCTGTTTACCCGTGACGTTGACTACATCGTGAAAGACGGCGAAGTGATTATCGTCGATGAGCACACCGGTCGTACCATGCAGGGACGTCGCTGGTCGGACGGCTTGCACCAGGCGGTCGAGGCGAAAGAAGGCGTAGAGATTCAGAACGAAAACCAGACCCTGGCTTCGATCACCTTCCAGAACTATTTCCGCCTGTATGAAAAACTGGCCGGCATGACCGGTACCGCCGATACCGAAGCGTTTGAATTCAGCTCGATTTACAAGCTGGATACCATCGTGGTGCCGACCAACCGTCCAATGCTGCGCAAGGACATGCCGGATCTGGTGTACATGACCGAGCTCGAGAAAATCGGTGCAATCATTGAAGATATCCGTGAACGCACGGCGAATGGTCAGCCGGTGCTGGTGGGGACCATCTCGATCGAAAAGTCGGAAGTGATTTCCCGCGAGCTGGCGAAGGCTAACATTGACCACAAGGTATTGAACGCCAAATTCCACGCCATGGAAGCGGACATCGTGGCACAGGCTGGTCAGCCTGGCGCGGTAACCATCGCTACCAACATGGCCGGTCGCGGTACCGACATCGTGCTGGGCGGCAGCTGGCAGACAGAAATTGCCAAGCTGGAAGCGCCAACCGAAGAGCAGATTGCCGCTATCAAACAGGAATGGCAACTGCGTCACGACGCGGTGCTGGCATCCGGCGGTCTGCACATCATCGGTACCGAGCGCCACGAATCTCGCCGTATCGATAACCAGCTGCGCGGTCGTTCCGGCCGTCAGGGTGATGCCGGTTCATCACGCTTCTATCTGTCGATGGAAGATGCGTTGATGCGTATTTTTGCCTCCGATCGCGTTTCCAACATGATGCGCAAACTGGGGATGAAAGAGGGCGAAGCGATTGAACACCCGTGGGTGACCAAGGCCATCGCCAACGCACAGCGTAAAGTGGAAAGCCGTAACTTCGACATCCGTAAGCAATTGTTGGAATACGATGATGTGGCTAACGATCAGCGCCGCGCGATTTACAGCCAGCGTAATGAACTGCTTGACGTGTCCGACGTCAGCGAAACCATTGCCAGCATCCGTGAAGACGTGTTTAAGGCCACCATCGATAACTACATTCCGCCGCAGTCGCTGGAAGAAATGTGGGACGTACAGGGCCTTGAAGAGCGCCTGAAAAACGATTTCGATCTGGATATGCCGATTGCGGAATGGCTGGACAAAGAACCGCAGCTGCACGAAGAAACGCTGCGCGAGCGCATTCTGGACAACGCCAAAGAAGAGTATCAGCGCAAAGAAGAGGTTGTGGGCAGCGAGATGATGCGCAACTTCGAAAAAGGCGTGATGCTGCAAACGCTGGATTCCCTGTGGAAAGAGCATTTGGCAGCGATGGATTACCTGCGTCAGGGCATCCACCTGCGCGGCTATGCGCAAAAGGATCCGAAGCAGGAATACAAGCGTGAATCGTTCGCCATGTTTGCCGCAATGCTTGAGTCGCTGAAGTATGAAGTGATTAGCGTGCTGAGCAAGGTTCAGGTACGGATGCCGGAAGAAGTGGAAGCGCTGGAGCAACAGCGCCGTGAAGAAGCGGAACGTCTGGCGCAGCAGCAACAGCTGAGCCATAAAGATGAGAATTCGCTGGTAACGGAAGATCCGAACGCGCCGGCCAGCGCCGAGCGCAAGGTAGGACGTAACGATCCTTGCCCGTGCGGTTCAGGTAAGAAATACAAGCAGTGTCACGGCCGTTTGCAAAAGTAAGCTGCGGTGCAGCTTGATTAAACCCGTTGGGGCCGGCATGTCCGGCCCCAGCTGTATCCGGCGCTGCCGTCAGATGGGCTGCAATATCACGCCGCTATCAAGGAGTTTGCGATGAAACATGTCAACATCGCCGTGGGCATCATCCGTAATGCTCAACAGGAAATCTTTATCACCCGCCGTGCGGCAGATGCGCACATGGCCGGATTCTGGGAGTTCCCAGGCGGTAAAATTGAACAGGGGGAAACGCCGCAGCAGGCGTTGACCCGAGAATTGCTGGAAGAGACCGGAATCAAGACCGAAGGCGCCGAACTGCTGGAGGTGCTGGAGCACCAATTTACCGATCGTATCGTGACGCTGAATTTCTATCTGGTGGAAAGCTGGCAGGGCGAACCGTTTGGTCGAGAGGGGCAACCGATGCGCTGGGTCAGGCAGGCAGATTTGCAGGCGGACGAGTTTCCGCCGGCCAACCTCACCATCGTACAACGGCTGGTAGCACTGGCCAACGCGGCACAATAATCATTACGGCCTGCATCAGCAGGCCGTTTAAACAATGTTAGCAGCGCTTCCACTGGACTGGGTGCCCGCCAGTGGTGCTGTTGTTGGTGCACGCGTCGTTAATCCCGATCGCGCTGTTCTTCAGACCATTCATCACTTTCGTTCAAATCACCGTTGCTGGGAATGCGCTTTTCTTCATCGGCCCATTCGCCAAGATCGATCAGCTGGCAGCGTTTGCTGCAAAACGGACGATACGGGCTGACTTCGCCCCATACCACGCCTTTGCCACAGGTTGGGCATTTTACTACGGTAGTCATCTTGCTTCCTTAGCCTTGGTTAATGCCAAAGGCCTTTTTATTCAAAAACTAACAACACGCCAAATCAAATGTCAGACGCTCGGGAACCTGGCCGTGCTCACTGTCCAGCGGTAAAAAACGGATCGCATAACGCGTCTTGTGGCCGGAGATCTGCGGATACAGCTGATGCACCAGATCGATGCGCAAACGCAGCAGATCGGCACCTTCGGCATTATCCTGATAGAAGCCGTTCAGGCTGATCTGGTTGCGGAACGGCTCGGTCTGACGGATCAGGCTCAGGATCATGGTCAGTGCCTGATGCAACGGCTCCAGGGTTTGCAGCCACTGTGCGACGTCGTCATCACGCTCATGTTGCGCGGCGTGCATCCACATATGCAGCGTCGGCAAATCAAAGCTGCAACAGCCGCCAGGAATACTCAGCCGTTGCCGCACCAGGGCGATCAGGCGGTCTTCGCGTAATGCCTGACCCATGCGCGGCGCGGACATCAACTGGCTTGAGCGTTGTTTCAACTGATTGCGCAGTTGATCGACCCGCGTCATGTCGACGCCCGGTACGTCGGCCCATTGCAGCAGTTTCTGCTGCTGGCGCTCCAGTTCTTTCAACAGTTCGGTACGAATTTCTCCGCGCTCCAGCACGTCCAGCAGATCGGAAATCGTGCGAAAGAAAGTCAGGGCGATAGCGGTTTCGCTCAGCGCTCGCTGACCGTGCAACTGCTGTAATAAAAATTCAATGCGCAGCCAGGTACGCATTTTTTCGTTCAACGGGTGTTCAAAGAGAACGGTTGGAGAAGCGTCACTCATTCAGTTTAATCCTGTTGGGGCGCCGATGCTGCCAGTTCGAGGTAGCGGCGATGCAAGGCGGCGACGTGTGGCTCTATCCCTTGAGCGGTGCCGCTATTGTCAATAACGTCATCCGCCGCGGCCAGGCGCTGCTCGCGCGTTGCCTGGGCAGATAAAATGTTGTGCGCCTGCTGGCGGCTGATGCCGTCGCGGGCGATGGTCCTGGCCAACTGTGTTTCGCGATCGACATCGACCACCAGCACGCGGTCGGCGCGCGACTGGAGATGATTCTCGACCAGCAGCGGCACCACCCACAACGCGTACGGGTGGGTAGTCTGAGCCAGTTGCCGTTGAGTTTCCTGCTGGATCAGCGGATGCAGCAGTTGATTAAGCCAGGCCTTTTCGTCCGGCTGGCTAAAGATGCGTTCACGCAGCGTCGCGCGGTCAAGCGTGCCGTCCGGCTGCAATATTTCCTTACCAAAATGCGCGGCGATGGCGGCCAATGCCGGCGTATCGGGCTGTACTACCTGGCGGGCGATCACGTCGGCATCAACGATTGGCGCGCCATGGCGCGCGAAGGCGTCAGCCACGGTGGACTTACCGCTGCCAATACCGCCGGTCAACGCAACTATGTAGGTCATGGTCTGTGGATGCACCCGAAATTCATAAAAAAATAATAGACGAATCATAAAGCGATCGCACAGAAGTGCAAGTTGACGCACGCACTCTGTTGTCACGGTCACGCAAGACCGGGAGTTTTGCTTACGGCAGGAAAAGTGAGCGCAGCATCACACTGCATTTGCATGGGTAAATTTCTGTGATTGTAGCGTAAATAAAGATGAAATCGCAGTCTTGCCGCGTGTTTATTCCGGCGTATGATAACTCCACTGGAACTGGCACTAAAAGATTCGATCACCACCCTGCGATCCGTCGCCATAAACCAGGAAATCAGTTGTCATGCGTATTGAAGAAGATTTGAAGTTGGGTTTTAAAGATGTACTGATCCGCCCTAAGCGCTCCACGCTGAAAAGCCGCTCTGAGGTTGAACTGGCCCGCCAGTTCGCATTCAAACACTCCGGTTGTAAATGGTCAGGCGTACCGATCATCGCCGCCAATATGGACACGGTGGGCACCTTCCGCATGGCTGAAGCCCTGGCTTCTTTTGACGTCCTCACCGCGGTGCATAAACACTATTCCGTTGAACAATGGGCTGAATTTGTTCAGCGCGTTCCCGAAGCCACATTGCGCCATGTGATGGTATCTACCGGCACTTCTGACGCCGACTTTGTGAAAATGAAGCAGATCCTGGCACTGTCTCCGGCGTTGAAATTCATCTGCATCGACGTAGCCAATGGCTACTCCGAGCATTTTGTCGCCTTCCTGCAAAAAGCGCGCGAAGCCTGCCCGCAACACGTCATCTGTGCCGGCAACGTGGTTACCGGTGAAATGGTCGAAGAGCTGATCCTGTCTGGTGCGGATATCGTCAAGGTTGGCATCGGTCCTGGCTCCGTCTGTACCACGCGGGTGAAAACCGGCGTCGGCTATCCACAGCTGTCGGCGGTGATTGAATGCGCGGATGCTGCGCACGGTCTGGGCGGACAAATCGTTAGCGACGGTGGCTGTTCGGTGCCGGGAGATGTGGCAAAAGCCTTTGGCGGCGGTGCCGATTTCGTCATGTTGGGCGGTATGTTGGCCGGTCATGACGAATGCGAAGGTAGCGTGGTGGAAGAAAACGGCGAGAAATTCATGCTGTTCTACGGCATGAGCTCAGAATCGGCAATGAAGCGCCACGTGGGCGGCGTCGCCGAGTACCGCGCGGCGGAAGGAAAGACGGTCAAGCTGCCGTTGCGCGGCGAGGTGGAGTTCACCATTCGCGACATCCTTGGCGGGTTGCGCTCGGCCTGTACCTACGTAGGGGCAGAACGCCTGAAAGAGCTGACCAAGCGCACTACCTTTATTCGCGTGGCGGAGCAGGAAAACCGCGTTTTCGGCGCCAAGTAACCGATGTGCCTCACCCCCGCAGCCGCGGGGGTTTTGCCAGTTAACCCAGCACGTTTCCCAACTGAAAGATCGGCAGATACATGGCGATCACCAAGCCGCCGACAATAGCGCCCACCGTCAGCATCAATACCGGCTCCAGCGTTTGCGCCAAAGTATCCGCCAGCTCGTGTGTCTGTTGTTCATGCCACTGTGCCAATTTTCCCAACAGGGTGTCCAGCGTGCCGGACGCTTCACCAACCCGAACCAATTGTTGGCAAAGAGCCGGGAACAGCGGCTGCTCCCCCAGTGCGCGGTGGAAAGACACCCCCTGCGCCAGTTGCTGCTGGATGCTCTCCAACGCCTGGCGAAAAAACGGATTGTCTACCGCCAACCGTGCCGCATTCAGCCCGTCAACCAGCGTTAATCCTGCCAACTGGGTCATATTCAGCGTGCGGAATATCTGGCTCAGGCAGCCGCCAGCGATCAGACGTGCAATCAGCGGTAACCGCAGCAGCAGCCGTTGCTCTCGCCGCTGCCAGTCAGAGCGGGGATGCAAATAGCGCCAGTAGCCCGCGACTACGCCGGCGGTTATCGTCAACAGATAAGGCCCGACATCAATCAATAGGCTGGACAACGCCAGTAACCCCTGGGTAAACCACGGCAGCGGGGCATCAAACGATTGGTAAACCTTGGCAAATTCGGGGAGCACCATCACCAGCATCACGATGCTGACCAGCAATGCCACCGTGCAGACAAATAGCGGGTAGCGCAGCGCGGCGACCACTTTTTTCTGCAATTTTTGCTGTTGATCCTGCTGCTGCGCCAATTGCCAACAACAGCGATCGAGGTTGCCGGTCAGTTCGCCAATGGCAATCAGCTGTCGGTATACCTGCGGAAAAATCTGTGGGTAATCGGCGATCGCTTCGGAAAATGGCTGACCTTGCGCGACCAGCGCGCCGAGATCGGCCAACAGGCAGCGCCACGCGGCGCACGGATGCTCCTGAGCCAGTAATTGCAGCGTATTGACCAGCGGGAGTCCGGCCTGTAGCAGGGTGGCCAACTGCCGGGTGAACTGGATTAACGCCTCACCACGCCATTGGCGAGCGCCGATCCGTTTACCTCCGCCGACGCGACAGGGTTGCAAGCCCTGTTCAATCAGCCAGAGATAAACCTGTGGCTTTGCCTCGACCAGTACGGCGCCCTGGCGAAGCTCACCTTGTGCATCAACGGCTTGCCAACGGAATAGCCGCCGGGCCTTCATCGCTGTCGCTCCTGGTTGCTGCCAATTACCCGGTACACTTCTTCCAGCGAGGTCACTCCCTGCGTCGCCAGCGCCAGGCCGGCTTGCAGCAGCGAATGCTGCCCCTGTTGACGGGCAATGGCAGCCAACTGGCTGGCGGCCAGATTTTGCAGCAGCCCTTGTTGCACCTCCGGCGTGATATACAGCAGTTCATAAATGCCGATCCGGCCGTAGTAGCCGCCAAAGCAGTGTTCGCAGCCCTCCGCGCGCCAGGGGACTAGCGGTTCGGGCCAGATGTCCGGCGGGAAGCGTTGCGGCTCGGCGAGCAGATAGCGGCAATGTACGCACAGCCGGCGCACCAGCCGCTGTGCGATGACCAACTTGAGGCTGGCGGCCAGCAGGTAGCCGGCCACCCCCATGTGAGTCAAGCGCGTCAAGGTTTCGCTGGTGGAGTTGGTATGCAGCGTCGACAGCACCAGATGTCCAGTCTGTGCCGCCTTGACGGCGATCTCTGCCGTTTCCGCGTCGCGGATCTCGCCGATCATGATCACGTCCGGATCCTGCCGCAGCAATGCGCGCAATACCCGCGCAAAGCCTAGATCGGTTTTCGCGTTGATCTGGGTCTGGTTGATGCCGAATACCGGGATCTCGATTGGATCTTCGACGCTGCACAAATTGCTCTGTTGATCGTTCAACTGCCGCAGGCCGCTGTACAGCGTGACGGTTTTGCCGCTGCCGGTCGGGCCGGTGACCAGGATCAGACCCTGAGGGTTGGCAAGCGCGCCGGCAAAGCGATCGCGATCGGCCGGACTCATGCCCAACTGTTCCAGCGACAGCTCCTGCCGGTCGGTTTGCAAGATGCGTAAAACCACTTTTTCGCCGTACAGCGTCGGCAGAGTGGAAATGCGCATCGAATAGCTGGCGTGATCCAACTGTACGCCGAGCTGCCCGTCCTGTGGCAAGCGGCGTTCTGCGATATCCAGTTGTCCCATGATCTTCAGCCGTGCGATCACCCGTGTTGCCAGCGCGAAGGGCGGCGAAACCACGGCCTGCAGCACGCCGTCGATGCGCAGGCGTACGCGCAGTTGGTGTTGATAAGGTTCAAAGTGCACATCGGAGGCCCGGCGCTGGATCGCGCTGCGCAATGTCAGATTGATAAAGCGCACCGCTGGCGCATCGCTGTCATCATTTAGCGAGGGCGTGGCGTCATCGCTGGCGATGCGTTGCGTTGACGATGCCACATTCTGCTGTTGATTGCGCGCCTGCTCCAGACGCGCCAGCGGCCATTGCTCGACCACCACCTGCTTGCCACTGGCCAGGCGCAGCGCCTGCAACAGCAAGGTCGGTAGATCGCCATTCAAGGCGATGGTCAGCCGCGTTTCATCCTGGCTCAGCGCCAGCGCCTGGTAGCGTTGACACAGCACCTGGATTTCATCGCTGATGTCGCGGCCCGTCATGCCTCTTGAGCCGTATCATCGAAGCGGAACACGTCCTGGCATATCTGTTTCAACGCGTCGCTGTCGCCGCTGCACCGGCGGGTCCAGCGCGTCAGTCCGACGCTATTTTGCTCTGGCGTCAGCGCCACCGTCAGGCCTTGCAGCGTTTGGCTGCCGGTAAGGACGATCGCACCTTGCTGTACCTGAACATTGCTGACATAGCGGGATGCCGCGCCTTCTGGAATACCTTTGCTGCCGGCATTGCAGCTGCTCGGGTTGCCGTGGTCCAGCAGGCAAAGCTCGACCGCCATTTTATACGGGGCCATCGCTTGCAACATGTCGGTCATGGCGGCCTTCTGGACATAACGCTGATAGGCGGGGACGCCGATAGCGCTGAGAATGGCGATGATGGCGATCACGACCATCAGTTCGATCAGGGTAAATCCACGTTGGCTGTCCATTGATTGCTTGCTCCTTATGAATAAGGCAGCAACGGTAATACCTGGAATGACGTCGGGCGAGGGGCGGTTGGTCAGGTTGCGCGCCGTTTTGACAAAAAGACTGGCTGTTGCAGCGAGCGGCATGATTTATGCGGCATGCAGCGCAATCTGACTTGGTAGACCTGTCTCCCGCCTGATGCGGGAGACGGTAAGATGAGGGCGTTAATTAAAGCGCATGGACAGATCGAGTGCGGTAACATGCTTGGTGAGCGCGCCAACCGAAATATAGTCGACGCCGGTTTCAGCATATTCACGCAGAGTTTCATGGGTGACATTACCGGAGACTTCCAATTGGGCACGCTGCTGGGTCAGGGCAACCGCCTGGCGCATCATGTCGACGCTGAAATTGTCCAGCATGACGATATCGGCCCCGGCTTCCAACGCCTGCTGCAGTTCGTCCAGCGATTCCACTTCCACCTCTACCGGCACATCGTCGTGTAGCCAGAAGGCTTGCTCCACCGCGTTTTTGATCGAGCCGGCGGCGATGATATGGTTTTCCTTGATCAGAAACGCATCGGACAGCCCCAAACGGTGATTGCCGCCGCCGCCGCACAGCACCGCATATTTCAAGGCGGTACGCAGGCCTGGCAGCGTCTTGCGGGTATCCAGCAGACGGGTGCGGGTGCCAGCCAGCAGAGCGACATAACGGCTGACTTCACTGGCGACGCCGGACAGGGTCTGCACAAAGTTCAGCGCGGTGCGTTCGCCGGTCAGCAAAATGCGGGCCGGGCCGTGCAAACGGCACAGCGGCTGGTTGGGGATCAGCGCATCGCCGTCGGCGACCAGCCATTCAACCTGGATCTGATTGCCCAATTGGATAAAGACTTCGTTCAGCCAGCGTTGCCCGCAAAAAACGCCGGCTTCGCGAGTGATGATAGTGGCCTGCGCCTGTTTGTCGGCCGGCAGCAACTGGGCGGTAATATCACGATCCGCATTCACTTCACCTCCCAGATCTTCCCGCAGCGCCTGGGCTACGGCATAGGGAATGTCATGCTCAATTCGTGTAAGAAGCTCGCTGCGGCGGCTGTCGGCACTGTAGCGACGTGTCGGCATAGGTGACTCCGAAAAGGGGACTTAGGAAGAAGTTGAAACATGCTACTCTGTTGCAAAGATAAGTACCACCGGCAGAGCGGGTCGCTGTTACTGAAATATGAATCAGGTATTATCCGATATCGGCAGCAAGAATTATCTGGCATCTGTGGAGCAACGCAGTTTAGCCCTGGCACCCGGCTGGGCGTGATAATAAGGGAGAAACATAGCTAATGACGCTGTTTACGCTGTTACTGGTTCTGGCATGGGAACGCCTGTTCAAACTGGGCGAACACTGGCAGTTGGATCACCGGCTGGAGGTGGTGTTTCATCGACTGCAGCGCTTCTCGCTGGTGCAAACGCTGGCTCTGGTGCTCGGCTGGATGGTGGTGGTCGGCGCACTTTTGTGGCTGTCGCAGGGGCTGTTCTTCGGCGTGCTTACGCTGGCACTGTGGGTGATTATCAGCCTGCTGTGCGTAGGGGCCGGTATCAAACGCAAGCACTACCGTGCCTATCTGAAGGCGGCGCGGCAGGGCGACGCCCATGCCAGCGATCAACTGGCGGAAGAGCTGGCGCTGATCCACGGGCTACCGGTGGATTGCAGTGAAGCAGATCGGTTGCGCGAATTGCAGAATGCGCTGCTGTGGATCAACTACCGTTATTACCTGGCGCCGTTGTTCTGGTTTGTGGTCAGCGGGCCTTATGGGCCGATTGCGTTGGCCGGTTATGCCTTTCTGCGTGCCTATCAGACCTGGCTGGCGCGTCACAATACACCGCTGGAACGTTCGCGCTCCGGCATCGACAGCGTGCTGCATTGGCTGGACTGGATCCCGGTACGCCTGGTGGGCGTGGCGTATGCGCTGATCGGCCATGGTGAAAAGGCGCTGCCGGCCTGGTTTGCCTCGTTGGGCGATCGCCGCACCTCGCAGTATCAGGTGCTGACTCGTCTGGCGCAGTTCTCTTTGGCGCGCGAGCCACATACCGATCCGGTACAAACGCCACGTGCTGCGGTGACGCTGGCGCGTAAAGTTACCATGGTAGTGGTGGTGGTGGTGGCGCTGCTGACGATTTACGGCACCTTGCTGTAAACAAAAAACGGGCGCATAAGGCGCCCGTTATCCTTTTTAGCTGACGCGCTTACAGTTTGGCGAAGCAGCGGCGTGCCGCATCGATGGTGCGCTGAATATCTTCCTTGCTGTGTGCCACCGACATAAAACCGGCTTCGAAGGCCGACGGCGCCAGATAAATCCCTTCATCCAGCATGAGGTGGAAGAAACGCTTAAAGCGTTCCACATCGCACTGCATCACGTCCTGATAGCAGGTCACCGTGGTGGCGTCGGTAAAGAACAGGCCGAACATGCCGCCGACGTTGTTGACTACCAGCGGGATATTCTCCTCTTTGGCGGCGTGCAGCAGGCCCGTTGCCAGCATTTCTGTCAGCTCGGTCAGCGTCTGGTGTACGCCCGGCTGGGCAACCAGATTCAGGCAGGCAAAGCCGGCGGCCATGGCGATCGGATTACCGGACAGCGTACCGGCCTGATAGACCGGGCCGGTCGGCGCCAGCGCCGCCATCACTTCGCGACGGCCGCCGAACGCCCCTACCGGCATACCGCCACCGATGATTTTGCCCAGGCAGGTCAGATCCGGTTCCACCTGATAGTAGGCCTGTGCCCCGGCCAGCGCCACGCGGAAACCGGTCATCACTTCGTCGATGATCAGCAGTGCGCCGTATTTGTCACACAGCGCGCGCAGGCCGGGCAGGAATTCGGGCAGCGGCGGCACGCAGTTCATGTTGCCGGCAACCGGTTCAACGATGATGCAGGCGATCTCTGACGGGTACTGTTCGAACGCGCTGCGCACCGAATCCAGATCGTTATAGGTGCAGGTCAGGGTGTGCTTGGCGAAATCTGCCGGCACGCCCGGAGAGTTGGGCTGACCCAGCGTCAGAGCGCCGGAACCGGCTTTTACCAGCAGGCAGTCGGCGTGGCCGTGGTAACAGCCTTCAAACTTGACGATCTTGTCACGGTTGGTATAGCCACGAGCCAGGCGAATGGCACTCATGGTGGCTTCGGTGCCGGAGTTCACCATGCGCACCATATCCATGGTCGGTACCAGTTCGGTCACCAGTTCGGCCATTTTGACTTCCATCTCGGTCGGTGCGCCGAAGCTCAGACCGCGTTCGGCCGCTTCGATAACCGCGTTGCGGATGGCCGGGTGATTATGTCCCAGCACCATCGGGCCCCAGGAACCGACATAATCGATATAGGCTTTGCCATCGGCATCAAACAGATAAGCGCCGTCGGCACGCTCGATAAACAGCGGTACACCGCCTACACCGGTGAATGCACGCACCGGAGAGTTAACCCCACCCGGGATCAACTGTTGCGCCTGTGCATACAGACTTTCGGACTTGCTGTGCAAGCTCATAAATCGGCTCCTGGAAGTTTCATTAAATTAATTTGACCGGCATATTCTAGAGAAGTGTGCGCCGTTATGAAACGATCACAGTCAGATACCTATTTCGCCGGGCGGCAAGCGTCAGTCTGCGCTAGAATGACCCGCTCGCTATTTGTATTACTTATCTTGCCAATAATAAATAACTCATGATGACTGATTTACAAAAGCAACCTCCGCGGGTGCGTTTTGCGCACCTGAAGCCCAGCGACCGGGTGCGCCAATTTATGCGTCGCGACAAAACGCCGGTGGCGATACTGGTGATGGCGGCGCTGGTGGGCACCCTGGCCGGTCTGCTGGGCGTCGCGTTTGAGAAAGCCGTGGATTGGGTTCAGCAGCAACGGCTCTCCGGTCTGGCCTATGTTGCCAATTACTGGTTTCTGGTCTGGCCGCTGGCGTTTCTTTTCTCCGCAGCGCTGGCGGTGCTTGGCTATTACCTGGTGCGACGCTTTGCACCGGAAGCCGGCGGATCCGGCATTCCTGAAATCGAAGGTGCGCTGGAAGAGTTACGGCCGGTGCGCTGGTGGCGAGTGATTCCGGTGAAATTCATCGGCGGCATGGGCACGCTGGGGGCTGGCATGGTGCTCGGGCGCGAAGGGCCAACGGTACAGATGGGCGGCAACGTCGGGCGCATGGTGCTGGATATTTTCCGCATTCGCGGCGCGGAAGCGCGCCATTCTCTGTTGGCCACCGGCGCGGCTGCCGGGCTTTCCGCCGCGTTCAACGCGCCATTGGCCGGCATTCTGTTCATTATCGAAGAGATGCGACCGCAGTTTCGTTATAACCTGATTTCGATAAAAGCGGTGTTTATCGGCGTGATCATGTCGGCGGTGGTGTTCCAGATTTTCAATGGGCAACACTCGGTGATTGAGGTGGGCAAATTGTCTTCGGCACCCACCAATACCCTGTGGCTGTATCTGGTGCTCGGCGCGGTATTCGGTGCGGTTGGCGTGATGTTTAACCGCTTGATATTTCGCACTCAGGATATGTTTGCACGTATTCACGGCGGCAACATGCGCAAGATCCTGCTGATCGGCGGTCTACTCGGCGGCATGTGCGGCATTCTCGGCCTGATCCAGCCGCAGGCGGCGGGCGGCGGTTTTGGCCTGATACCGATTGCTGCGGCGGGCAATTACACCGTCGGCATGCTGATGTTCATTTTTATTGCGCGCGTTGTAACCACCCTGTTGTGCTTTGCCTCCGGCGCGCCTGGCGGCATTTTTGCGCCGATGCTGGCGTTGGGCACCTTGTTCGGTACCGCATTTGGCTTGGCCAGCGGGCATTTATTTCCGCAGTACGGCCTTGAAGCCGGTACCTTCGCCATTGCCGGAATGGGCGCGCTGTTTGCCGCCACGGTACGTGCACCGCTGACCGGCATCGTGCTGGTGCTGGAAATGACCGACAATTATCAGTTGATATTACCAATGATTATAACCTGCCTCGGCGCGACGCTGGTGGCGCAATTACTCGGTGGTAAGCCCTTGTATTCTTCACTGTTGGCCCGCACGTTAGAAAAGCAGGAAGCGCAGCAGACCCAGGCCACGGCCGATAAAACAGGTAAAGAAGATGCAACAAATGCGGCGAATACTTGAACGCAACACTCAGGTATTGGATAATCGTTAATATTAATCAGGCTGCCATCGTCGCGACCTGAGGCTGAACAATGTTGGGAGTAACGAGTATGAGCGATGAAACGGCACTGCCCCTGCAATTTACCGAGGCGGCAGCAAAGAAGGTGAAATTCCTGATTGCTGATGAAGAAAACCCGGACCTGAAGTTGCGGGTTTACATTACCGGCGGTGGGTGCAGCGGATTCCAATACGGCTTCACTTTCGACGACAAGATCAACGAAGGCGACATGACCATTGAGAAACAGGGCGTAGCGCTGGTGGTTGATCCAATGAGTCTGCAATATCTGGTCGGCGGGTCGGTGGACTATACCGAAGGGCTGGAAGGTTCACGTTTTGTGGTCACCAACCCGAATGCCAAAACCACCTGCGGTTGCGGTTCTTCATTCAGCATCTGATGCACTGCATGGCCAAAACCCGCTAACGGAGCACCGTTGGCGGGTTTTTTATTGCCTATTGTTCGAGGATAAAGGCCGGCAGTTTCAGGTGCCAGCGAATCGCCGCCAGCCGGATTATCAGCGTAATGGCCATACCGAGCATCATTGCCTGCTGGAGTGGCATGCCAAAGCTGTAATAGGCGGTTGCATGGATGATGCCGCCGATAATGCAGGCGGTGGCGTAAATTTCGGTGCGCAGGATCATCGGAATTTCCCGAGCCAGCACATCGCGAATGATACCGCCGCCAACGCCGGTAATCACCCCCATGCAGATGGCCACCAGTGGTCCACTACCGGCGGCAAAGGCTTTATTGACGCCGATGCCGACAAACACCGCCAGTCCGACGGCGTCCAGCACCGGCAGGATCCATTTCGGCAAACGGCGCGGCTGTCGCACCAGCAGCAGCGTCAGTACGCAGGTGACCATCGCCACCACCAGATCGGTGGGATCCTGCACCCAGAACACCGGCCCGTTGGCCAGCGCCATATCGCGGATAGTGCCGCCACCGACCGCGGTGACCACCCCCAGCACCAGAACGCCGAACGGATCCATGCGTAATTTGCCCGCCAGCAGTACGCCTGAAATGGCAAATACCGCGGTGCCCAGAATATCCAGCCAGAACACCAACATCAGCGGATCTCCGCCAGTTGGCTACACAGCTGCTGCGCCGCCAGCATAATGCGCGGCCCGGCGCGGTTGAACCAGTCCTCGTTCAGCGCAATCACCGGCACCTGCAGTTGCGGAGCCCAAAACGCCTTGACGCTGGCGACCTGTCTGGCGCCGCCGGTTATGACGACCGCCTGCGGTTTGCGCGCCAGTACCTGTTCGCGACTGATTTGCGGCCAGGGCATGCGGCTGTCGGCGAACAGATTTTCAGCGCCGCACAGCGACAGTACCTGGCTTTGCAGCGTAGCGCCCGAACTGGTGAACAGCGGTTGAGTGCCGAACTGCAACAGGACGCGGCGCGGCTGGTTGCTGGCATAACGGGCTTTCAGTTGTGCGGTTTGCCGACGAATCAGTTCTGCCGCCTGGTGTGCCTGCAGCGGATGTGGGCTGTAACGAGCCAGGTCGTCCAGCGACTGGGCTATGTCGTCGATATTTTTCGCATCGGCATAAAAAATCGGGATGCCGAAAGACGCCAACTGATCCAGAACCCGCTGCGGGTTGCCGCCGCGCCAGGCCAGGATCAGATCCGGCTTCAATGCCAACACCCGCTCGAGATTGATCCCCTGCCAGGAGGCTACCTGTTCCAGCTTTTTGGCCTGTGGGGGATAATCGGAAAAGGCACTGACTGCCAGCAGGCTATCCCCCATGCCTGCGGCGTAGGCCAGCTCGGTGGTATTCGGCGCCAGACTGATGACGCGTTGCGCCGCCGATGCCGGCAATACCAGTGCCAGCGCCAGCAGCCACGGAAAGAAAGAGCCGCGTCGCTTCACATTAACCGCGTTTGGCCAGCGTCTGCAGCATCGCATTGACCATCAGCGAGGACTGCTTGGCCGCGACCACCAGAAACTCGTCGAAGCTCATGTGCGATTCGCTGTCAGCGACGTCGGAAATGGCGCGAACGACGACGAACGGCGTGTTGAACTGGTGGCAAACATGGCCAATGGCCGCCGCTTCCATCTCCACCGCCGCTACATTTGGGAAGGTGGCGCGAATGCGCGCCAGCGGCTCTGCGCCGTTGATAAAGGCGTCACCGCTGCAAATCAGGCCACGTACCGCATTGAGTTCCAGCTGTTTGATGCAGTTCTCTGCCAGCGCAATCAGCGCATCATTGGCAACGAAGGCCGCCGGGCAGCCGGCCATTTGGCCTGGTTGATAGCCAAAGGCAGTCACGTCGGCATCGTGATAGCGCACTTCTTCCGACACCACGATATCGCCTACTTTCAGCGTCGAGGCCAGGCCGCCGGCGGATCCGGTGTTGATCACCACGTCCGGTTGGCAATGTTCCAGCAGCAAAGTGGTACCCAGCGCCGCCGCAACTTTACCGATGCCAGACTTCAGGAGCGCCACCTCGACGCCGCCGATCTGGCCGGTATAGATTTCACAGCCCGCGCGTTGAATCGTCTGGCGGTTTTCAATTTGTTCGCGCAGCAGGGTCACTTCTTGTTCCATGGCGCCGATGATGCCTACTTTCATAAATAATACTCGCTGATTGGGTGTGAGAATTGCGCATAGTCTATCATGGCTCTGAAAGAGAGATAATCCGTTGCATCCGCCGTTGGGAATTGTTATCACGGGGGTAATGCGCCAAGGGGAGAGAACCAGATGTCCGGGATCGACTTTAAACAGAAAATCAGCTTCCAGCGGCCGTTCAGTAAACCGATCGAAGCCGAGGAAGAATACGATATCATTCGTCAATTCGAGAGCGATCGCGGGCGGATCGTCAATTCGGCAGCGATCCGCCGATTGCAGCAAAAAACCCAGGTTTTCCCGCTGGAGCGCAATGCCGCGGTGCGCAGTCGTCTGACCCATTCGATGGAGGTGCAGCAGGTTGGGCGACATATTGCCAAAGAGATCCTCAACCGTTTCAAGCAGGAGCAACGCATCGATCGGCTCGGCCTGACCCGCCTGCTCGATCCGTTTGAAAGCATCGTGGAAATGGCCTGCCTGATGCATGACATCGGCAATCCGCCGTTTGGCCATTTTGGCGAGTCGGCGATTAACGACTGGTTCAGCCAGCGCCTGGATCCTGCCAGCTGCGGCAGCCAGCCGAGCAGTCAGGATCGCTGCTCGGTTGAGGTATTGCGTCTGCATGAGGGGGAAAGCGATCTTAACCGCCTGCGCAGCCGCATTCGTCACGATCTCAGTCATTTCGAGGGTAATGCCCAGGCTATTCGACTGGTGTATACCCTGCTGAAATTGAACCTGACCTACGCGCAGGTGGGCTGTATATTAAAATATACCCGTCCGGCATATTGGGCGGATGATATTCCAGCCAGTCACAGTTATTTGATGAAGAAGCCCGGTTTTTATCTGGCGGAAGAGGCCTTTGTCGATCGGCTGCGTCGAGAATTGAATATGGGGGAGTTCGATCGTTTCCCATTGACCTATATTATGGAAGCCGCCGACGATATTTCTTATTGCGTTGCCGACCTGGAAGACGCGGTAGAAAAAAATATCTTTACCGTTGAGCAACTTTATCTGCATCTGACCCAGGAATGGGGCGTGGTCACCCCGGGCGATCTGTTTGATAAAACCGTTGCCAGCGCCTTCCGTAAAATCGACCGCGGTGGCGCGCGGCGTAGCGCCGAAGATCAGTTCTTCATGTATTTGCGAGTATTTACCGTGGCGCGCCTGGTGCCGCATGCTGCGCAACGCTTTATCGACAACCTGGAGGCGGTCTATCAGGGCAATTTCAATCAGGCGTTACTGGAGGATTCCAGCCCGGCATACCAGCTGTTGAAGATTTTCAAGAACGTGGCGTTCAAGCACGTGTTCAATCACCCGGAAGTGGAACAGCTGGAACTGCAGGGCTACCGCGTCATCAGCGGCCTGCTGGATATCTACAGTCCGTTGCTGGCGATGCCGTTGGCGGACTTCAGCCGTCTGGTGCAAGATGACAGCCACCGTGATTACCCGATTGAAACGCGGCTGTTTCACAAATTGTCGACCAAACACCGACTGGCCTATCAGGAAGCGGTGGAAGGGCTGCAGCATTTATCGCAGGAACAGTTGGCGATCCGCGAGTATTATTTCCGCGCGCGTTTAGTGCAGGATTATATCAGTGGCATGACCGATCTTTATGCCTATGACGAATACCGTCGGTTAATGGCAGCGGAATAATTCTGCAGGTTGACGACTCTATTTCCCGCCGGGCGAAATTCGGCGGGCATGCTGTTTGGAGTTTTGTAAAGATGCCCAATATTTATTTACCATTATCAACAAACTACGCTGGAACTTCGCGCTATTAATAGGTTCTCATTAAACACAACAAAAAGTTATCCCAATAATTTTAAAGAGACACACAGATGAAAAAAACAGCATTAGTTCTGAGCGCTTTGGCATTCAGCATTGGTATGGCGATGGGCCCGGTAACGGCCAGCGCCGCAGAGACCGCATCGGCAAGCACGCCTTCGCAGCAATTGCCGAGCCTGGCGCCGATGTTGGAAAAGGTCATGCCGTCGGTGGTGAGCATTAACGTTGAAGGCAGCACTGCCGTTAATACGCCGCGCATGCCACAGCAGTTCCAGCAATTCTTCGGTGAAGATTCGCCGTTCTGTCAGGACGGTTCGCCGTTCCAGGGTTCGCCGATGTGTCAGGGCGGGCAAGGTGGGCCGGGCGATCAGGGCGCCAAACAGAAGTTCCAGGCGCTGGGCGCCGGCGTGGTGATTGATGCGGCTAAAGGCTACGTCGTTACCAATAACCACGTGGTGGATAACGCCAGCAAGATCCAGGTGCAGTTAAGCGATGGCCGACGTTTCGACGCCAAGATGATCGGTAAGGATCCGCGTTCCGACATCGCGCTGATTCAATTGAAAGACTTCAAGAATCTGACTGCGATCAAAATGGCGGATTCCGACAAGCTGCGGGTGGGCGATTATACCGTGGCGATCGGTAACCCGTACGGGCTGGGTGAAACCGCCACTTCCGGTATCGTGTCGGCGTTGGGTCGTAGCGGCCTCAACATTGAAAATTACGAAAACTTTATTCAGACCGATGCGGCGATCAACCGCGGCAACTCCGGCGGTGCGTTGGTCAACCTGAACGGCGAACTGATCGGCATCAATACCGCGATCCTGGCGCCGGACGGCGGGAATATCGGCATCGGCTTTGCCATCCCCAGTAACATGGTTAAAAACCTGACGGCGCAAATGGTGGAATATGGCCAGGTGAAACGCGGCGAGCTGGGTATCATGGGCACGGAACTGAATTCTGAGCTGGCGAAAGCGATGAAGGTCGACGCCCAGCGCGGCGCCTTTATCAGTCAGGTATTGCCAAAATCTGCCGCCGCGAAGGCGGGTATCAAAGCCGGCGACGTGATTGTTACGCTTAACGGCAAGGCGATTTCCAGTTTTGCCTCCTTCCGTGCCGAAGTCGGTACGCTGCCGGTTGGCAGCAAACTGGCGCTGGGTCTGATCCGCGACGGCAAACCGGTAACGGTGGACGTGACGCTGGAACAGAGCAAACAGACGCAGGTCGATTCCGGCAACATCTATACCGGCATTGAAGGGGCCGAACTGAGCAATACCCAGGCGGGCAGTCAGAAAGGCGTTAAAGTGGACAGCGTCAAGCCTGGCAGCGCCGCGGCGCGTATCGGTCTGAAAAAAGGTGATGTGATCCTCGGGGTTAACCAACAACCGATCCAGAACCTGGGCGAGCTGCGTAAAATTCTCGACAGCAAGCCGCCAGTGTTGGCGCTGAACGTTCAGCGCGGTGATAGTACGCTGTATCTGCTGATGCAGTAATCACCACGGTTTATGCTGATAAAGGCACGCATTCTGCGTGCCTTTTTTATGCCTTAAAATTGTGAAGCTCACCACAACTCCCGCTGCTGCCAAAACGCTTTGGGCATATGCACAATGTGCAGGCCGTATGGCGTCGGTATGCTGGGCGCTTATCTAAATTGGCTTGGGGCAGAACTGAATGGCGGAATACCATCTTGACGGCAAGCTGGCGCAGGAAATCGTTGCCCGCACCATGCAAATCATTGACGGTAACGTCAATGTGATGGATGCGCGCGGCCGAATTATCGGTAGTGGCGATCGTGAGCGTGTCGGCGAGTTGCATGAAGGTGCACTGCTGGTGCTGTCGCAGGCCAGGGTGGTTGACATCGATGAGGCGGTCGCCCGTCATCTGCACGGTGTGCGACCGGGAATCAATCTCCCGTTGCGCATCGACGGGAAAATTGTCGGCGTTATCGGCCTGACCGGCAATCCGGCGCAACTGCGGCAATATGGCGAACTGGTGTGCATGACCGCCGAAATGATGCTCGAACAGGCGCGTCTGATGCATATGCTGGCGCAGGACAGCCGCTTTCGCGAAGAGCTGGTACTCAACCTGATCCGCACCGAAGAGCTGTCGCCGGCGCTGATGGAGTGGGCGCAGCGGTTAGGCATCGATCCTAACCAGCCGCGGGTTGTGGCGGTGGTGGAAGTGGACAGCGGGCAGCTCGGGGTTGACAGCGCGATGGCGGAATTGCAGCAGCTGCAAGCGTTGCTGACCTTGCCGGAGCGCGACAACCTGATCGCCATCGTTTCACTGAGCGAAATGGTGGTGCTGAAGCCGGCGCTTAACGCGCATGGCCGCTGGGACGCCGAAGACCATCGACGGCGGGTGGAAAACCTGCTGTCGCGCATGAATGAAAGCAGCCGTCTGCGGGTGCGGGTGGCGCTGGGCAATTTCTTTACCGGACCGGGCAGCATCGCCCGTTCTTATCGCACCGCGCGCACCACCATGGCGGTTGGCAAACAGCGGATGTTCGATCAACGCGCCTATTACTACCAGGATCTGATGCTGCCGGTGCTGCTGGACAGCCTGCGCGGCGGTTGGCAGGCCGATGAATTGGTCAGGCCGCTGGCGCGGCTCAAGGCGATGGACGGTAACGGTTTGCTACGCCGTACGCTGAATGCCTGGTTTCTCAATAACGTCCAGCCGAGCGCTACCGCCAAGGCGCTGTATATTCACCGCAATACGCTGGAATACCGTCTCAACCGCATTTCTGAACTGACCGGGTTAAATCTGTCCAGTTTCGACGATCGCCTGTTGCTGTACGTCGGGCTGCAACTGGATGAGGTATAACGCGCTGTTTTCGGCTCCAGGCATATCGTCGTGTGGCCAGGCGGCAACAGGTTAAATCCCCGGGAGCTGACATTGGTCAGTGACCGGGGTGCCGCCGCGTAGCCAACAACGCTAGGCGGCGAAAGGCGAAGGAGATGGGAATTTAGGTGACGGGCGCAGGATTAAACACTGCCAACGCGTTATACAACCCCCATTGATCCGACCAGGTTTTCTGACGGCCGCTGGCGATCGCCAGAATCAGCTCAAACAGCTGCCAACCGACTTGCTCAATCGTTGCCTCGCCGGTGGCGATGGTGCCGGCGTTGATGTCCATCAGATCGTGCCAACGTTCGGCCAGCGCGCTGCGGGTGGCCATTTTGATCACCGGTACCGCCGTCAGGCCATACGGCGTGCCGCGGCCGGTGGTGAACACCTGCAGGGTGATGCCGGAGGCCAGCTGCTGGGTGCCGCAGACAAAGTCGCTGGCCGGCGTGGCAGCAAAGATCAGGCCGCGTTTGGTGGGACGCTGGCCAGGGGACAGTACCTCTACAATCGCGCTGGTGCCGGATTTGGCGATCGAACCCAACGCTTTTTCCACCACGTTGGCCAGGCCTCCTTTTTTATTGCCGGGAGAGGGATTGGCGCTGCGATCGGTTTGGCCCTGGCTCAGGTAATCATCGTACCAGCTCATCTCCTCCAGTAAGCGCTTGCCAACCTGTTGGTTCGCTACACGCGGTGTCAGCAGGTGAATGGCATCGCGTACTTCGGTTACCTCGGAAAACATCACCGTGGCGCCGCAGCGCACCAGCAAATCCGAGGCGTAGCCCACCGCCGGATTGGCGGTCACGCCGGAAAAGGCATCGCTGCCGCCGCATTGCATGCCGACCACCAGCTCGGAAACCGGGCAGGGTTCGCGTCGGCGCTGATTAAGGCGTTGCAGATGGCGTTCGGCCAGCGCCAGAATATCATCGACCATCGATTTGAAGCCGACATGCTTTTCATCCTGCAGGCGCACGATGTCACCGGCGTCGAGCGAGATCGGTTGCACATCGTCAGTGCCTTGCAGCAGGCGTTCCGGCTGCAATTTTTCACAGCCCAGCCCGACCACCATCACTTCGCCGCCAAAATTGGGGTTGAGCGCCAGATTGTGAATAGTGCGGATCGGCACTACCGCCGCAGGGGCATTGATTGCCACACCGCAGCCGTACAGGTGGTTTAATGCCACCACGCCATCGACGTTGGGATACTTTGGCAGCAGATCGCGTTCGATGATTTTCACCACGAAGTCCACCACGCCGGCCACGCAGTGCACGCTGGTGGTGATACCCAGCAGATTCTTGGTGCCGACGCTGCCGTCGGCATTGCGATAACCGTCAAAGGTGTAGCCCGTCAACGGCGCTAACGGCGCCGGTACTCGGTTGGCCAGCGGCAGGCTGTGCAACTCGGGCGCTTCCGGCAGTACCACCAGCGACTCGTCAATCCAGCTGCCGCGGGCGATGTTGCGCAGCGCGTAGCCGATGATCTCGCCATAGCGAATAATATTGCCGCCGCTGGCAATATCGTCCAGCGCCACCTTATGCCCTTGCGGTATATGTTCCATTAATTGCAAGCCGCAGGGAAATAGCGTTCCTTTTGGCAGGCCGTCATTATTAACCACGATGGCGACATTATCTTGCGCATGAACTTTTATATACAGCGGTGCGTCATGATTGTTATTTGCTTCAGACATTAAAACCTCACTTGCCATATTTATTATTGTTATTCGCTACGGGATATCACCGGCGGGCTGCTCAGGGAACAGTATATGTGGGGGGGGCTGGTGGCGGCATTATGCAAATGACCGGTATTACGCGAATAGGAGACTCAATTGTTTGGCATCGGTCCAATAGGCTGTGAGCCGGCTCACGGCGCGGCCGGGTTTCGTGAGCTGTACAGCGCAGCATAGGGCAGATGCCATAAACAAACGGCAATATTGCGCCGATCCTTGGGGTATTGCCCGATGAGTCTGCCTGGACGGGCACATATACTTTTTGCCGTAGAGAAATTTATTGAGTTTGGTATTGCCGCTGCCGGATTAATCGCACTGCTCAACAACGGCTGACATTCAATTCAATCAATTTCGTTCTGAGAAATTTATGTAGTTCAGGATGAATATAGCAACGGCTAGATTCAGGAGAACACCATGTCTACTATCAGTTCCGCGACCAGTGTAATAAAAAGGACCAATACGCGTTACTGGATTGTGGTGATGTTATTTATCGTCACCTCATTCAACTACGGCGACCGCGCAACGCTGTCGATTGCCGGTTCATCGATGGCGAAAGATATCGGCCTCGATCCGGTCGGAATGGGCTACATTTTTTCCGCATTTTCCTGGGCGTACGTTATCGGCCAGATCCCTGGCGGCTGGCTGCTCGATCGCTTCGGCTCCAAGCGCGTCTACTTCTGGAGTATTTTCATCTGGTCGCTGTTTACCTTGCTGCAAGGCTTCGTGGACATCTTCAGCGGCTTTGGCATCGTCGTTTCCCTGTTCGCCCTGCGTTTTCTGGTCGGGCTGGCTGAAGCGCCTTCCTTCCCTGGCAATAGCCGCATTGTTGCAGCCTGGTTCCCGGCGCATGAACGTGGCACTGCGGTGTCAATCTTCAACTCGGCGCAGTACTTCGCCACGGTGATTTTTGCGCCGATCATGGGGTGGTTGACTCATGCGGTCGGCTGGGCGCACGTGTTCTTCTTTATGGGCGGGCTGGGCATCATTCTGAGCTTTGTCTGGCTGAAGGTGCTGCACAATCCCAAGGATCATCCCGGAATCAACCAGGCCGAACTGGACTATATCGAGGCCGGCGGTGCGCTGATCAACATGGATCAGAAGCAGGAAAAAACGCAAAAAATCAAAGGCGAAAAGTGGTTCCAGATCAAGCAACTGCTGCAATCGCGCATGATGATTGGCGTCTATATCGGCCAATATTGCATTAATGCGCTGACCTATTTCTTCATCACCTGGTTCCCGGTGTATCTGGTGCAGGCGCGCGGCATGTCGATCCTCAAGGCCGGTTTCGTGGCCTCGGTTCCGGCAATCTGCGGCTTTGTCGGCGGGGTGCTCGGCGGGGTGATTTCCGACTATCTGATGCGCCGTACCCAGTCGCTGACCTTTTCGCGCAAGGCTCCCATCGTGCTTGGCATGCTGTTATCGATGTCGATGGTGTTCTGCAACTACGTCGATACCGAATGGATGGTGGTCGGCATCATGGCGATGGCGTTCTTCGGCAAAGGGGTTGGGGCGCTGGGCTGGGCGGTGATGGCGGATACCGCGCCAAAAGAGATCAGCGGGCTGAGCGGCGGCCTGTTCAACATGTTCGGCAATGTATCCGGCATCGTCACGCCGATCGCCATCGGCTACATCATCGGCACCACCGGTTCATTCAACGGCGCCCTGATTTACGTTGGTATCCATGCGCTGCTGGCGGTAGCCAGTTATCTGTTCATCGTCGGTGAAATCAAACGTATCGAACTGAAGCCGATGGCAAGGAGTGCCGCATGAGCCACACGCAAGCGACGCCGGTGATTACCGCCATGCGCGTCATTCCGGTCGCCGGCCATGACAGCATGCTGCTGAACATCGGCGGTGCGCACGGCGCCTACTTCACTCGCAACATCGTGGTGCTGACCGACAGCGCCGGGCATACCGGCGTTGGCGAAGCGCCGGGCGGCGAGGTGATCTATCAGACCTTGCTGGCGGCGATCCCGCAGGTGGAAGGCCAGCAAATCGCCTGCATGAACAAGCTGGTGCACGCCATTCATAGCGGTAACCAGTCATCGGATTTCGCCGCCTTTGGCAACGGCGCATGGACCTTTGAACTGCGGGTCAACGCGGTGGCGGCGCTTGAAGCGGCGCTGCTCGATCTGCTGGGGCAGTTTCTCGGCGTGCCGGTGGCGGAACTGCTAGGCCCCGGTAAACAGCGTGATGAGGTTACGGTGCTCGGCTATTTGTTTTACATCGGTGATCGGCAACAGACCGATTTGCCGTATCTGGCCGGTGAAAGCGGGCGGCATCCGTGGTACCAGTTGCGCCACCGGCCTGCGATGGATAGCGCGGCGATCGTCGAGCTGGCGGCGGCGGCGCAAGATCGCTACGGCTTCAAGGATTTCAAGCTGAAGGGCGGGGTTCTGCCGGGCGAACAGGAGATTGACGCAGTTTGCCAACTGGCAAAACGCTTTCCCGAAGCGCGCATCACCGTCGATCCGAATGGCGCATGGCTGTTGGACGAGGCCATCGCGCTATGTAAAGGCATGCAGGGCGTTCTGGCCTATGCCGAGGATCCGTGCGGGGCGCAGCAGGGCTATTCCGGTCGTGAGGTGATGGCCGAGTTTCGCCGCGCCACCGGTTTGCCGGTTGCCACCAATATGATCGCCACCAACTGGCGTGAGCTGAACCATGCGGTGATGCTACAGGCGGTGGACATCCCGCTGGCGGATCCGCACTTCTGGACCATGCACGGCGCAGTGCGCGTGGCGCAGCTGTGTGACGAGTGGGGGCTGACCTGGGGGTGCCACTCCAATAATCATTTCGACATTTCACTGGCGATGTTTACCCACGTCGGCGCGGCGGCGCCGGGCAATCCTACCGCCATTGATACCCACTGGATCTGGCAGGAAGGTCAACACCTGACTCACAACCCGCTGCAGATTGTCGACGGCAAAATTGCCCTGCCGGATCGGCCGGGGCTGGGCGTCGAGCTTGACTGGGCGGCGCTGGAACAGGCGCACCGGCTGCACCAGGCGCTGCCAAGCGGCGCACGCAACGATGCGTTGGCAATGCAATATCTGATTCCCGGCTGGCAGTTCGATCGCAAGCGCCCGGCGTTTGGCCGCTGAACTTAACGAAAAGGACAGGAACATGACAACGACTCAGGCAGCTCCAAAAATTACCGCCATGCAAGTGGTGCCGGTTGCCGGCCACGACAGCATGTTGCTCAACCTGAGCGGCGCGCATGCGCCGTTCTTCACGCGCAATATCGTTATCTTGCAGGATAACGCCGGCAACACCGGCGTGGGGGAGATCCCCGGGGGGGAGAAAATCCGCCAGACGCTGGAGGACGCGCAACCGCTGGTGATCGGCAAGACGCTCGGTGAATACAAAAATGTCATGGCGGCGGTGCGCCAGCGTTTCGCCGATCGCGATGCGTCGGGGCGTGGCCAGCAAACCTTCGATCTGCGCACCACCATTCACGTGGTGACCGGCATTGAGGCAGCGATGCTCGATCTGCTTGGCCAGTTCCTGCAGGTGCCGGTGGCCGCGCTGCTGGGGGATGGGCAGCAGCGCGATTCGGTCGACATGCTTGGCTATCTGTTCTACGTCGGCGATCGCCGTAAAACGCCGTTGTCGTACCAGAGTCAGCCTGACGACGCCTGCGACTGGTATCGGCTGCGTCACGAAGCCGCGCTGACGCCGCAGGCGGTGGTGAGGCTGGCGGAGGCCGCCTATGAAAAATACGGCTTTAACGATTTTAAACTGAAGGGCGGCGTGTTGGCCGGCAGTGAGGAAGCTGAGGCGGTCACGGCGCTGGCGGCGCGTTTTCCGCAGGCGCGCATTACCCTCGATCCCAACGGCGCCTGGTCGCTGGAGGAAGCGATTGGCCTCGGCAAACAGCTGCGCCACGTGCTGGCCTACGCGGAAGATCCGTGCGGGGCAGAACAGGGTTTTTCCGGCCGCGAGGTGATGGCGGAATTCCGCCGCGCCACCGGCCTGCCGACCGCCACCAACATGATCGCCACCGACTGGCGGCAGATGGGCCACACGCTGCAATTGCAGTCGGTGGATATCCCGCTGGCGGATCCGCATTTCTGGACCATGAGCGGTTCGGTGCGAGTGGCGCAGATGTGCCACGAATTCGGTCTCACCTGGGGCTCTCACTCCAATAATCATTTTGATATTTCACTGGCGATGTTTACTCACGTAGCCGCCGCGGCGCCGGGCAATATCACCGCCATCGACACGCACTGGATCTGGCAGGAGGGTAACCAGCGCCTGACGCGTGAACCGCTGAGCATTGCCGACGGCCGCGTGGCGGTGCCGCAGAAACCGGGGCTGGGGATCGAGCTCGATCGCGATCGGCTGATGCAGGCCCATGAGTTGTACAAAACCCACGGCCTCGGTGCGCGCGATGACGCCATGGGCATGCAGTACCTGATCCCCAATTGGACCTTTGACCCTAAACGCCCATGCCTGGTGCGTTAATCGCCGATGCATTTCTTCCCCAACGCAAAATACAAGGAAACGCCATGAAAAGTTGCCACAACCGCTTCCGCCAGTCATTGCAGCAGGGGGAAACCCTTATCGGCTGCTGGTCGGCGCTGGGCAATCCGATTTCCACCGAAGTACTGGGGCTGGCCGGTTTTGACTGGCTGGTGCTGGACGGCGAACATGCCCCCAACGACATTACCACCTTCGTACCGCAACTGATGGCATTGAAAGGCAGCGACAGTGCCGCAGTGGTGCGTCCGCCGTGCAACGAGCCGGTGATCATCAAACGGCTGCTGGATATCGGCTTTCACAACTTTCTGATCCCGTTCGTCGAAAGCGAACAGCAGGCACTGCAGGCGGTGGCCTCGACGCGCTACCCGCCGGCCGGCATTCGCGGCGTGTCGGTTTCGCACCGCAGCAACGGCTACGGTACGGTGGCGGATTACTTTGCCACCATCAATGACAACGTCAGCGTACTGGTGCAGATCGAAACCCAGGCTGGGGTCGATAACCTGGATGCGATCGCCGCAGTGGACGGCGTGGACGGTATTTTTGTCGGGCCAGGCGATCTGTCGGCGGCGCTGGGATATCTCGGCCAGCCGAATCACCCGGAAGTGCAGGCGGTGATCCGCCATATTTTCGACCGAGCCAAAACCGCCGGTAAACCGAGCGGCATCTTGGCGCCGGCGGAGGCCGATGCGCGTCGCTACCTGCAATGGGGCGCGCAGTTTGTCGCCGTCGGCAGCGATCTGGGGGTGTTGCGCAATGCCACCCAGGCACTGTGCGACCGTTTTAAAACTAGCGAGAAATAAGGGGAATACGATGAAAGTTGGATTTATTGGTCTGGGGATCATGGGCAAGCCGATGAGCAAAAACCTGCTGAAAGCCGGGTATTCACTGGTGGTGCTCAATTATCACGCCGACACCACCGCCGAGCTGCTGGCGCTGGGCGCCGAGTCGGCCGAGACGCCGCAAGCGGTAGCGGCGCAGAGCGACATCGTGATCACCATGCTGCCCAATTCCCCGCAGGTACAGCAGGTAGTGTTAGGTGAACACGGCGTTATCGACGGCGCCAAGCCGGGCAGCGTGCTGATCGACATGAGCTCGATCGCGCCGTTGGCCAGCCGTGAAATCAGCGCCAGACTGGCGGACAAGCAGATTGCGATGCTGGATGCGCCGGTCAGCGGTGGCGAGCCGAAGGCGATTGACGGTAGCCTGTCGGTGATGGTTGGCGGCGATAAAGAGGTGTTTGAGCGTTGCTACGAAGTGATGAAAGCGATGGCCGGTTCGGTGGTGCACACCGGGGAAATCGGCGCCGGCAACGTCACCAAACTGGCTAATCAGGTGATTGTGGCGCTGAATATTGCCGCGATGTCCGAAGCGTTGGTATTGGCCACCAAGGCCGGCGTCAACCCGGATCTGGTGTACCAGGCAATCCGTGGCGGGCTGGCGGGTAGCACGGTGCTGGATGCCAAGGCGCCGATGGTGATGGATCGCAACTTCAAGCCGGGATTCCGTATCGACTTGCATATCAAGGATCTGGCCAATGCGCTGGATACCTCGCATGGCATTGGCGCGCAGCTGCCGCTCACCGCCGCGGTGATGGAAATGATGCAGGCGCTGCGCGTTGACGATCTCGGCAATGCCGATCACAGTGCGTTGGCCTGCTATTACGAAAAATTGGCCCAGGTTGAAGTCACTCGTCAGAGGTAACGCAGGCTGCTTATGAAAATAGTGATTGCGCCGGATTCATACAAAGAAAGTTTATCTGCCCTGGCGGTAGCTACCGGTATTGAAGCCGGATTCCGGGAGATTTTCCCCGATGCGGAATACGTTAAATTACCGCTGGCCGACGGTGGCGAGGGCACGGTTGAGGCGATGGTGGCCGCAACCGGTGGCAAGACAATCGAGGTGGAGGTGACCGGGCCATTGGGAGAAAAAACGCGGGCATTTTTTGGCCTGTCCGGTGATGAACAAAGCGCATTTATTGAAATGGCCGCGGCCAGCGGGCTGGAGCGGCTGCCGGCCGAACGGCGCAATCCGCTGAACACCACCTCGTACGGCACCGGCGAACTGATCCGCTGTGCGCTCGATCACGGGGTGAAGCACTGCATTATCGGCATTGGCGGCAGCGCCACCAATGACGGCGGTGCGGGCATGGTGCAGGCGTTGGGCGCACGCTTGCTGGATGAGCAGGGCAACGACATCGCGTTTGGCGGTGCGGCGTTGGCGACGCTGGCCGATATAGACCTTAGCGGCCTGGATGCGCGCATCGGTCAGTGCAAATTCGAAGTCGCCTGCGACGTCAGCAATCCATTGACCGGCGCCGATGGCGCCTCCGCCATTTTTGGCCCGCAGAAGGGCGCGACGCCGCAAATGGTGGCCGAGCTGGACCGTGCCTTGCAGCACTATGCGCAGGTGATTGAGCGCACGCTGGGTATCGACGTTGAACGGGTGCCTGGCGCCGGAGCGGCAGGGGGCATGGGGGCCGGGCTGTTGGCGTTCTGTCAGGCCGAACTGCGGCAGGGTATCGAAATCGTTACCGAAGCCCTGGGTCTTGATGCTCTGGTGCGCGATGCCACCTTGGTGATCACCGGCGAGGGGCGTATCGATAGCCAGAGCATCAACGGCAAAGTGCCGATTGGCGTTGCTCGGGTGGCCAAACGTCACAACAAGCCGGTGATCGGCATTGCCGGTAGCCTGAGCACCGACGTCGGCGTGGTGCATCAACACGGTCTGGATGCGGTATTTAGCGTGCTTTACAGCGTTTGTACCCTGGAGGAGGCGCTGAACGGCGCGGCCGACAACGTGCGCATGGCGGCGCGCAATATTGCGGCGACGTTGCGACTGGCGCAGCAAGGGTAGCGTCTGGCCCCTGCCTGAGTTACAGGGGCCGCTCTGTAACGCGAGATATTGGCCAGGGGGGCCTCAGCGTCTGGCGGTATGCGCCGGTCTGCATGTCTAGCGTAAATGTTGGCGCGCCGCCTGGCTGACCAGTTCTATCTCATCCAGCAGTTCCAGCCATTCCGGCTCCAGATCGCTGCGGCTGACGCCCAGACGCAGCTGTTGCTCAAGATAAAAACACAGCTGCTTCAGGCGTGGAACGCCGCTATAGCTGCAACTGCCGTGCAGCTTGTGAATGATATCGATAATTTCCACCTCCAGCGTGCCGTCCAGCAGGGCCTGCACCTGCTTTTTAACCTGCGGCAGGAAGTCGAGCAGCATGTGCAACAGATCGCGCGCCAAATCCTCTTTATTGGCTGCCTGGCGTAGCGCCAATGGCCAATCGAGTGAGAGCTGCGCATCGCCGGCATGCGGTAGCGCCGCTGACTGTGGGTCACCGTCGCTGTGATAACGCGACAGCACGCGTGTCAGCATCGCCTCGTCGATCGGTTTTGCCAGATAGTCATCCATGCCGGATTGCAACAGGTGCTCGCGTTCGCCGCTAACGGCATGGGCGGTGACCGCCACGATCGGCGTGGAATTGTGATGTGGCATTTGGCGGATCAGCTCGGCAGTGCGTATGCCGTCGATGTTCGGCATCTGAATGTCCATCAGGATCATGTCGAGCACGTTATCGCGTGCCAGCGCGATCGCTTCCTCGCCGCTTTCGCATAGCAAGGTCTGTTCCACCTGCTCGTTCAGCAGCGTGCCGATAAGCTTCAGATTGGCCGGATTATCGTCCACTGCCAGCACCGTCAGTGGTAAACGTCGGCGTTCCGGCAATGCGTTCTGCCGAGCCGGGTTTTCCATGCGCAGCAGCGGGTACAGGCGATTGGCGGTAATCGGCTTGGTCAGGCAACCCACGGCGCCAAGCTGCTTAAGCTGTTCGGCATCGATCTGTGACTGGCAGGGCAGTGCCAGGATCACCCGTTTGGCCAGTTGCAACGCTTCTTGCAGTTTTTCCTTATGCTGGCCAATGGTGTCGCGGAACGGGATCGGTATGCCGACCAGCAGAAAATCGTAGTCGTTTTTCGCCAATTGGGCGAAGGTCGGCGAATGGGTAACGATCAGCTGCGTTACGCTGAGCATATTCAGCGTCGCCTGTGCTGCCGTTGGGTTGGCTTCAATGTAGGCCAGCGTTTTCCCCTGCAGCTCAGGTAAGCGTGACGGCAACGTCAGCATGCCTTCGTTCAGATCGAGGGTGATATGGAACCAGAAGGTCGAACCGCGGTTCAACTGGCTGTGGAAGCAGATATCGCCGCCCATTTCCTTTACCAGCTTCTGGGTGATCACCAGCCCAAGGCCGGTGCCACCATGACGGCGGGAAATGCTGGCATCAGCCTGGCGGAAGGCCTGGAACAGCTGCGATTGCTGGCGCTCGGAAATACCGATGCCGGTGTCGTGGATCTGTACTTCCAGTTCAACCTGACGTTCAAAGCGGTTGCGCAATTCGACGCGAATATCAATATTGCCGGTTTCGGTAAATTTCACCGCGTTGCCCAACAGGTTGGTGATCACCTGCTGCAAGCGCAGCGAATCGCCGATCACCTGCTCCGGGACGTCGTTATGTACATCCAGCGTCAGCTCCAGCCCTTTTTCATGCGCGCTGGGTGCCAGCAGCACGATGACTTCGTCCAGCGTTTCGCGCAGTGCGAACGGAATGTGCTCCAGCACCAGTTTGCCGGCTTCCAGTTTGGAGAAGTCCAGCACATCGTTAATGATGGTCAGCAGATTATTCGCCGAGCGCTCGATGGTTTGCAGATAGTCGGTTTGCGTGGCGCTCAGATCGGTTTTCAGCGTCTGGCGGGTAAAGCCGATCACCCCGTTGAGCGGGGTACGCAGCTCGTGCGACATGTTGGCCAGAAACTCGGACTTGATGCGCGCCGCTTCTTGCGCCCGTTTCTTCGCCAGATCCAGCTCGACGTTTTGGATCTCCATCTGCTCCAGCGTTTCGCGCAAATCGGAGGTGGCCTGATCGATGTTCTGCTGCATCTCTTCGTGATAGGCGGTCAACGACATCGCCATTGAGTTGATGCCATTCTTTAGCATATGCAGTTCGCCGAGCATAAAGCCTTCGACCCGACTGTCGAGCTGGCCGCGGCGGATGCGGTCGACGGTATTGACCATGTTGCGGATCGGGCCGGTGACGTCGCGCATCAGGCGGTAGGCAAACAGAATGGCAATGCACATGCACAGCAGCAACAGCAGGGTGGAAACAAACACTTCCTTATACTGCTGCAGGCGTACCGATTGCAGATCCAGCTCAATCGCCACGTAGCCGAGATTATTATTCGGTTGCACGTCGGCACTGGCGGTTTCGTCGGGGTATTGGCTTTCCGACAGGATCGGGGTCCGCAGGATCAGCGAATCACCACGCCGTGTCAGCATCAGTTCTGTGGGCATTGGCACACCCTTCGGTAACTGCAACTGGCCAAAATTATGGTGATAATTGGAGGTGACAAACAGGTTGTTCTGCGCGTCAAACACCGTGATGGAGCGCACAATGTCCGAATGGCGGCGATGCAGCAGGCTGACCAACTGGCGTACCGACTCGCGGCTGCGGAATGTCATGCCGTATTCGCTGGCCACTGCCAGCGGTTCAATGATGCTGGCGCCGGCATCAACCAGTTGTTCTTGCAGCTCATTGTAACGGTGCACCACAAAGAAGGTACTGAGCAGCAGGCCGATCAATAACGTCGGGGCCAGAATCAGTACCATCATGCGTGCGCGCAGACTGTATTTGGTCATGGGAATCCAATGTGGGAGAATTGCGCTCATCCTAGCTTAATGAACCAGCAATCGACAATTTTATGGCGCAATTCTACTCTCCCAAACGCCGCGTGACGACCCGGCAAAGTCCACAAATATTGACCGTTACCGTGGACGATCTCGATCCCTTTGGCCAGGGCGTGGCGCGTCACAACGGCAAGGCGGTATTTGTCGCCGGGGTACTGCCGGGCGAACAGGCGGAAATTCAGCTGACGGAAGATAAGCGTCAGTTCGCCAAAGGCAAGCTGAAACGCCTGCTGACGCGCAGCCCGCAGCGGGTTGAGCCGCAGTGTCCGCATTTTGGCGTGTGCGGCGGTTGCCAGCAGCAGCACGCCGATGCGGCGTTGCAGCAGCAGAGCAAGGCGGCGGCGCTGGGGCGGATGATCGAACGGGAAACCGGCGTCAGAGTGCCGCCGGAACCGGTGATTGCCGGGCCGCAGTATGGTTATCGGCGCCGTGCACGTCTGGGGCTGGCCTGGCAACCCCGGCGACAGTCGTTGACGATGGGGTTCCGCCAGGCGGCATCCAACGATCTGGTGCCCATCAGCCACTGTCCGGTGCTGGCACCAGCGCTGGAGCGGCTGCTGCAACCGCTGCACGCCTGCCTGAGCAGCCTGCAAGCCGCCAATCGCCTGGGCCATGCGGAGCTGGTGCTGGCGGACAACGGCCCGCTTCTGGTGCTGCGCCATCTTGACGCGCTGAAACCGGCCGATCGCCAGGCGCTGCTGGCGTTTGCCGAGCAGCATACGCTAGCAGTTTTTCTGGCGGCCAACAGCGAACGGCTGGAAAAACTGTGCGGTGAAACGCCGTATTATCAGGTTGACGGACTACGCTTAGACTTCAGTCCGCGTGACTTCATTCAGGTCAATGACGCGGTAAACCAGCAAATGGTGGCTCAGGCCCTTGAATGGCTCGAGCTACAACCCAATGATCGTGTATTGGATCTGTTCTGCGGCATGGGCAACTTTACCCTGCCGCTGGCCCGGCGCGCCAAAGCGGTGGTGGGCATCGAAGGTGTTGCCACGCTGGTAGCGAATGGGCAATATAATGCACATAAGAATTTGCTGAATAATGCGTCTTTCTTCCATGAGAATCTGGAAGATGACGTTGAGCGGCAGCCTTGGGCAGCACAGGGATTTGATAAAGTGATGCTGGATCCTGCCCGCGCGGGTGCGGCTGGTGTGATGTCACATATTGTAAAACTGGCGCCAGAGCGAGTGGTTTACGTTTCCTGTAATCCCAGCACGCTGGCACGCGACAGCAAGGTATTGCTGGCCGCCGGTTATCGTCTTGCGCGTGTGCGAATGTTGGATATGTTCCCGCACACGGGGCATCTTGAATCAATGGCGCTGTTTATAAACGACACGGCGTCAGGGGCCGCTGCAAAGTAGGGAGAAGGTATGGTTGCGGTAAGAAGTGCACATCTGAACACGGCGGGCGAATTCGCGCTCGATGCGTGGATCGAAAGCCTTGGGCTACCTAACCCGCAGTCATGTGAGCGTTTAGCCGCAACCTGGCGCTACTGTGAGCAGCAAACTCAGCATCATCCCGATGCGCCGATCCTGTTATGGCGCGGTCTGGAAATGGTGGAAATCCTGTCGACGCTCAGCATGGACAACGACAGCATGCGCGCCGCGCTGCTGTTCCCGCTGGTTGATGCCAACGTGGTGGCGGAAGATACCCTGAGCGAGACCTTCGGCAAGGGCATCGTCGCCCTGGTGCACGGCGTGCGCGACATGGACGCCATTCGTCAATTGAAGGCGACGCACAACGATTCGATGGGCTCTGAGCAGGTCGATAACGTGCGCCGCATGTTGCTGGCGATGGTGGAAGATTTCCGCTGCGTGGTGATCAAGCTGGCGGAGCGTATCGCCCATTTGCGAGAGGTCAAGGACGCGCCGGAAGACGAACGTGTACTGGCGGCCAAAGAGTGTTCCAACATTTATGCGCCGCTGGCTAACCGGCTGGGTATCGGCCAGTTGAAATGGGAGCTGGAGGATTTCTGCTTCCGTTATCTGCACCCGGAAGAATACAAGCGCATTGCCAAGCTGTTGCATGAACGACGCATCGATCGCGAGCAGTTTATCGACGACTTCGTCTCCTCGTTGCGCAAGGCGATGGTCGACGAAGGCATCAAGGTCGATATTTATGGCCGGCCAAAACACATCTACAGCATCTGGCGCAAAATGCAGAAGAAGGCGCTGGCGTTCGATGAGCTGTTCGACGTGCGCGCGGTGCGTATCGTGGCCGAACGTCTGCAAGACTGCTACGCGGCGCTGGGCATCGTGCATACCCATTTCCGCCACCTGCCTGACGAGTTCGACGACTATGTCGCCAACCCGAAACCGAACGGCTATCAGTCAATCCATACCGTGGTGCTCGGGCCGCGCGGCAAAACGGTTGAAATCCAGATCCGTACCCGGCAGATGCATGAAGACGCCGAGCTGGGCGTGGCGGCACACTGGAAATACAAAGAGGGCGCCATCGCCACGGTGCGCTCCGGCTATGAAGAACGTATTGCCTGGCTACGCAAGCTGATTGCCTGGCAGGAAGAAATGGCCGACTCCGGCGAAATGCTCGACGAAGTACGCAGCCAGGTGTTCGACGACCGGGTGTACGTATTTACGCCGAAGGGCGACGTGGTGGATCTGCCGGCCGGCTCTACGCCGCTGGATTTCGCCTACCACATTCACAGCGATGTCGGTCACCGCTGTATTGGCGCCAAGATTGGCGGGCGCATCGTGCCGTTTACCTATCAGTTGCAGATGGGCGATCAGATCGAAATCATCACCCAGAAGCAGCCGAACCCCAGCCGTGACTGGCTGAACCCGAACCTGGGCTACGTGACCACCAGCCGCGGCCGTTCTAAGATACACAACTGGTTCCGCAAGCAGGATCGTGACAAGAATATACTGGCCGGACGGCAAATGCTCGACAATGAGTTGGAGCATCTTGGCATCAGCCTGAAGGACGCGGAAAAGCTGCTGATCCCGCGTTACAACATGAACTCGCTGGATGAAGTGCTGGCGGCGATCGGCGGCGGCGATATTCGCCTCAATCAGATGGTCAACTTCCTGCAAGGCAAGTTCAACAAACCGAGCGCCGAGGAGCAGGATCGCGAAGCCCTGCGTCAACTGGTGCAGCACAAGGCGCCGCCGACTACGCGTCGCAAGGACGACGGTCGGGTGGTGGTGGAGGGCGTTGGCAACCTGATGCATCACATCGCGCGTTGCTGCCAACCGATCCCGGGCGATGACATCATTGGCTTTATCACCCAGGGGCGTGGGATCTCGATCCACCGCGCCGATTGCGATCAACTGGCCGAACTGCAATCCCATGCTCCGGAGCGTATCGTCGACGCGGTGTGGGGCGAAAGCTATTCCAGCGGCTATTCGCTGGTGGTGCGCGTAACGGCCAACGATCGCAGTGGTCTGCTACGCGATATCACCACCATCCTGGCCAATGAAAAGGTCAACGTGCTGGGCGTGGCCAGCAGGAGCGATACCAAAAAGCAGGTGGCAACCATCGATATGGATATCGAAATCTACAACCAGCAGGTGCTGGGGCGGGTGTTGGCCAAGCTGAACCAGTTGCCGGACGTGATCGATGCCAAGCGGCTGCACGGCAGCTGAATCCCCGGCGTGTTTCGTGCCGTCTGGTTGCCGGGGGGAGATCCCTCCGGCATCACCCCCTATGGGCCGTAACCGGCCCTTTCTTTTGCCAGAGATGTTTACATGACTCAACCTATTGCCTTGCAGCGTCTGCTTACCATCATGAAAACGCTGCGCGACCCCGACAGCGGTTGCCCGTGGGATCGCCAACAGACCTTTGCCAGCATTGCGCCCTACACGCTGGAAGAAACCTACGAAGTGCTGGACGCCATCGCGCGTCGCGACTATGCCGATCTGCGCGACGAGCTGGGGGATCTGCTGTTCCAGGTAGTGTTCTATGCCCAGATGGGGCAAGAGCAGGGGCTGTTCGATTTCAACGACCTGTGTAATGCCATCAGCGATAAGCTGGAGCGGCGTCACCCGCACATCTTTGGTGATGCCGTGGCGCGCGATGTCGGTGCGGTGGCTGCCCGCTGGGAACAGCTGAAGGCCGGGGAGCGCGCGGAGAAGGCGTTGCATTCGGTGCTGGACGACATTCCCACGGCGCTGCCGGCGCTGATGAAGGCGCACAAAATTCAAAAGCGCTGTGCCTCGGTGGGGTTTGACTGGCATACCCTTGGTCCGGTGCTCGACAAAGTGTACGAAGAAATCGACGAAGTGATGCACGAAGCGCAGCAGGCGGTGGTCGACCCACAGAAGTTGGAAGAGGAAATCGGCGACCTGCTGTTCGCCACGGTGAATCTGTCACGCCATCTGGGCCATAAGGCGGAAACCGCGCTCCAGGCCGCCAATCGCAAGTTCGAGCGACGCTTCCGTCAGGTGGAAAGCCTGATCGCGCAGCAGGGCCTGACGACGGAGGAGGCCACGCTGGAACAGATGGAGCAGGCCTGGCAACAGGTGAAGAAAGCCGAAAACTAAACGGCCTTTTTGTTGTCTCATCAGCGGTAGGGTAATCCTGCCGCTTGTTTGATCGGTGACAAGGTTCGTCCAAGCTGAAACGGTTAAGCTGGAAATGGTTTCGCCGCCGTGCATCGGGGCGAGGGGAAAAGGCCAACAAACTGAAATGTAAGACGTTTTAGCGCGGCAGAATGGCATTAAACAAAAACTTTTCCCACTAACTCATTGTTTTGAAAAGAGTGAGTCGACGGCGCTGACAGGCTAAACCTCGAGGAACATACGGTGACGACAGAGATGATGGCGAGTAAAACGATCGTTTGTAGGTCAAGAGAGGTTCGGGTATACTACTTTCCCGTCTTGGTTCTTCCATCGTCTTTAAACCTAAACTCTCAGGTTCAGCATGACAACTAATTATATTTTTGTGACCGGCGGGGTCGTATCCTCTCTGGGTAAAGGCATTGCCGCAGCCTCTCTGGCGGCTATTCTTGAAGCCCGTGGCCTCAACGTTACCATCATGAAACTGGACCCGTACATCAACGTGGATCCGGGCACCATGAGCCCGATCCAGCATGGGGAAGTTTTCGTCACCGAAGACGGCGCTGAAACCGATCTGGACTTGGGTCACTACGAGCGCTTCATCCGCACCAAAATGACGCGCCGTAACAACTTCACCACTGGCCGTATCTATTCCGACGTACTGCGTAAAGAGCGCCGTGGCGATTACCTGGGCGCGACCGTACAGGTTATCCCGCACATCACCAACGCTATCAAGGAACGCATCATCGAAGGTGGCGAAGGCCACGATGTGGTGCTGGTGGAAATCGGCGGTACCGTCGGCGACATCGAATCGCTGCCGTTCCTCGAAGCCATCCGCCAGATGGCGGTTGAAGTGGGCCGCGAGCATACGCTGTACATGCACCTGACGCTGGTGCCGTACATGGCCGCTGCCGGTGAAGTAAAAACCAAGCCTACCCAGCATTCCGTAAAAGAGCTGCTTTCCATCGGTATCCAGCCGGATGTGCTGATTTGCCGTTCCGATCGCGTGGTTCCTGCTAACGAACGCGCCAAAATCGCACTTTTCTGCAACGTGCCGGAAAAAGCGGTTATCTCGCTGAAAGACGTTGATTCTATTTATAAAATTCCAGGCCTATTGAAATCTCAGGGGCTTGATGATTATATTTGTAAACGATTCAGCCTGAACGTGCCGGAAGCCAATCTGGCCGAATGGGAACAGGTGATTTACGAAGAAGCGAACCCAGGCGGCGAAGTAACCATCGGCATGGTCGGCAAGTACGTCGAACTGCCGGATGCCTACAAGTCGGTGATCGAGGCGTTGAAGCACGGTGGCCTGAAGAACCGTCTGACGGTCAACATCAAGCTGATCGATTCGCAGGACGTTGAAACCCGCGGTGTCGACGTGCTGAAAGGTCTGGATGCGATCCTGATCCCTGGCGGCTTCGGTTACCGTGGCGTTGAAGGTAAGGTGATGACCGCGCAGTACGCGCGTGAAAACAATATTCCGTATCTGGGCATCTGCCTGGGTATGCAGGTTGCGCTGATGGAGTTCGCCCGTAACGTAGCGGGTATGGAACACGCCAACTCGACCGAATTTGTGCCAGACTGTAAATATCCTGTGGTGGCGTTGATCACCGAATGGCGCGACGAAGACGGCAACGTTGAAGTGCGTACCGAAGAAAGCGATTTGGGCGGCACGATGCGCGTCGGTGGTCAGCAATGTCACCTGACCGACAACAGCCTGGTGCGCCAGATGTACGGCGAAGCCACCATCGTTGAGCGTCACCGTCACCGTTATGAAGTCAACAACATGCTGTTGAAGCAGATCGAAGCTGCCGGGTTGCGTGTGGCAGGCCGTTCCGCAGACAACAAGCTGGTAGAAATTATCGAGCTGCCGAACCACCCATGGTTTGTTGCTTGTCAGTTCCACCCTGAGTTTACTTCGACGCCGCGTGATGGGCATCCGTTATTCGCTGGCTTTGTCAAGGCGGCGGGTGAGCACCAGAAGCGTCAAGTGAAATAAGAGTTTTGGTAGGCAACGCGCGGCATAAACCGCGCGTTGTTTGTCTGGGATTTGTTACCCAACGGATTTCGAGCTGCATTCAGTCGGCAAGGATGTGCATCCTCGACAGCCTGGACCACCAGGTGACTGGGGCGAGCAGCCGCAGCCAACAACGATGCGGCTTGAAAAACCAAGGGTATATTCAACTTGTGACTGAGGAAAACCTATATGTCCAAAATCGTTAAAGTCATCGGCCGTGAAATCATCGATTCACGCGGCAACCCAACCGTTGAAGCCGAAGTGCATCTGGAAGGCGGTTTCGTTGGTCTGGCTGCTGCGCCGTCAGGTGCTTCTACCGGTTCCCGTGAAGCACTGGAACTGCGCGACGGTGACAAGTCTCGTTTCCTGGGTAAAGGCGTACTGAAAGCCGTTGCAGCAGTAAATGGGCCAATCGCTCAGGCCGTGCTGGGCAAAGATGCCAAAGACCAGGCGAACATCGACAAGATCATGATCGAGCTGGACGGCACCGAGAACAAATCCCAGTTCGGCGCCAACGCCATTCTGGCGGTTTCCCTGGCTGCGGCCAAGGCGGCTGCGGCCTCTAAAGGCATGCCGCTGTACGAGCACATCGCTGAACTGAACGGCACCCCAGGCAAATTCTCCATGCCTCTGCCGATGATGAACATCATCAACGGCGGCGAGCACGCCGACAACAACGTCGACATTCAGGAGTTCATGATTCAGCCGGTTGGCGCCAAGACGCTGAAAGACGCGGTACGTATCGGTTCCGAAGTGTTCCACCACCTGGCGAAAGTGCTGAAGGCCAAAGGCCTGAACACCGCCGTTGGCGACGAAGGCGGCTACGCGCCTAACCTGGGTTCCAACGCCGAAGCGCTGGCAGTTATCGCCGAAGCGGTGAAAGCGGCCGGTTACGAGCTGGGCAAAGACGTGACCCTGGCGATGGACTGTGCAGCATCCGAATTCTACAAAGATGGCAAATATGTGCTGGCTGGCGAAGGCAACAAAGCCTTCACTTCTGAAGAGTTCACCCACTTCCTGGAAGAGCTGACCAAGCAGTACCCGATCGTGTCTATCGAAGACGGTCTGGACGAATCTGACTGGGACGGTTTTGCTTACCAGACCAAAGTGCTGGGCGACAAAATCCAGCTGGTTGGCGACGATCTGTTCGTTACCAACACCAAAATCCTGAAAGAAGGCATCGAGAAAGGCATCGCCAACTCCATCCTGATCAAATTCAACCAGATCGGTTCTCTGACCGAAACCCTGGCTGCAATCAAGATGGCTAAAGATGCTGGCTACACCGCGGTGATCTCTCACCGTTCAGGTGAAACCGAAGACGCGACCATCGCCGATCTGGCGGTAGGCACTGCGGCTGGCCAAATCAAGACCGGTTCCATGAGCCGTTCTGACCGCGTCGCCAAATACAACCAGCTGATTCGTATCGAAGAAGCGCTGGGCGACCGCGCGCCATTCAATGGCCTCAAAGAAGTTAAAGGTCAGTAATCACGCTTTTCCCGGTGATTAATTTAAAACCCGCTACGGCGGGTTTTTTTATGGCTGTCGATCGTATAGGCAATAATAACGGTGAGTGCGGTTATAAATAGTTTGATAGTAGTTCCTGTATTATTAATTCATTTAAACAATATTCTTATCCCTTTGGTTTTATTTAACTAATAAAAATAAATATTTATTTATTCCATTTGGTTTTGCGTTATATTCATCTGTTACTAGACTCAATTCTGGCAAATAAACTTCATACTGTGGCCAAGGTGATAAAAATTGGCAGAGTGGGGAACCATGCGCAAAAGAATTGTGATCGTTGGTGGCGGTACGGGGGGCACCATGCTGGCTAACCTTCTTGCCGCCAAGCTGCATCGTGAAATTATTAATAATAAAGTCGAGTTATTAATGATATCGCAAACGGCGCTGCATTATTACAAGCCAGCATTTATGTATGTGGCGTTTAATGCATTTTTTAAACAGGAATTAATGCGCTCGCAGCAAAGTCTGTTGCGGCCAGAAATTAAATTTGTCGTCGATAAGGCGGAACGTTTTGATTTCCAGCAGCGCCAGGTTGTAACGCATAGCGGAAATAAATACGGCTACGATTTTTTGGTATTCGCTACCGGCTGCGTTCCCTGGCCGGATAAAATAACCGGCCTGGCGCAGGCCGGCGATCATTTCTATCAATATACGGCAGCACGGCAACTGGCGCACAAGCTGGCGACCATTGAAAAAGGCCGCATCTTTATTACCGTTTCCTTCCCACAGACTCCCAACGTCCCACATCAGTGCGGCATCGCACCGATTGAAACCACGCTGATGCTGGATGATTATCTGCGGCGGCGTGGGGTGCGCAAGGCGGTCGAGATTGTTTACACCTATCCGACGATTTCACAGCTGTTGCGCAACTGCCTGTTTTTACAACGCCCCACCGGTGAAGCGTTGCCGGCGATATTTGAAGCGCGCGGCATCAGGCACCAGCGGGGATTCACTCTCGATCGGGTGGATACCGAACGGCGCGTGGCCTATTCCTCCGAGGGGGAAGAGCAACCGTTCGATATTCTGATGGCAACGCCACCGATCCGAGCGGTGGAGGCGGTACGCAATACCGGTTTGAGCGACATTGATAACGGTGAGGGCTGGCTGCCGACCGATCCGCAAACGTTGCAGGTTTATGGCCAGCAAGGAGTGTATGTGATTGGCGATACGGTGGATCTGCCGATCAGCAAGGCTGGAGGGTCTTGCCATAATCAGGCGCCGGTGATTGCCGACAATATCGTAGCGGAAATGCGGCTTGGACAACCGATCTGTCATTACGACGGCAAGGTGCAGGCGGTGGCGCAAATGGGGCTGCAGGCGGGTATGCCGCTGGTTTATGACTACCGTCACGACGTGGTGCCGACTCCGGCCACCAAGCTGGGCGGCATGCTACGCAACGGATTTAACCGCGGTCTGTATTGGGCCACGGTACGCGGGTTGATTTAAGGAGGCGCCATGGAAGCAACGCAGAACGAAGCGCTGACGGCGCTGATGGATAAATTATCTCCGCTGTTGGCGAGCGGCAGGTTGGACAACGTTGTCGACCTGCTGTCGCTGCTGTCGGATCTGACCGATATCGCCGACAACGCGCTGGTGGAGAAACTGGCAGGGCTGTTTGAGGATCTCACCGCATTGGGTTGGGAAGGCGGCATGGCACTAAAAATGGCGCACAGCGAACTGCAACGCGATGCGCCGACCGCCAGTTTGCGTGCGTTATATGGGGTGCTGCGCCAACCGGATACCCTGCTGGGGTTGATGCTGGTATTGCGCACGTTGCAAATCATCGGGCAGCGTATGCGTAGCAGCCGCTTACCGGCGGAATCCCCCGAAGAGTAATTCTTCCACTGTTCATCGTACAGGACGCGTCTATGTCTACTCATCCAGTCAAACAGGCTTTTGCCACTCGTGCGATTCATTACGGTTATGATCCGCAGCAGTATCACGGCGCGCTTTGCCCACCGGTATTTATGAGTTCGACCTTTACCTTTCCCTCGGCGGAGTATGGCGGTGCCTGCTTTGCCGGCACTGAGCACGGCTATTTTTATTCACGCATTGCCAACCCGACCCTGCACCTGCTGGAGCAGCGTATTGCCAATCTGGAGGGCGGCGAGGCGGCGGTGGCCTTTTCCTCCGGCATGGGGGCGGTGACCGCCTGTTGCTGGACGCTGCTGGCGCCGGGCGATGAACTGATCGTTGATGAAACCATTTATGGTTGCACGTTCAGTTATTTTCATCATGGTCTGGCACGTTTTGGCGTCAAGGTGACGCACGTTGACATGACGCAGCCAGAGAAGCTGGCGTCGGCCATTGGCCCGCGTACCCGTCTGGTGTACTGCGAAACGCCCGCCAATCCGAACATGCGTCTGGTGGATATTCAGGCGGTGGCGGAGATTACGCATCGCCAGCGCGCGCTGCTGCTGGTCGACAACACCTATTGCACGCCGTATCTGCAACAGCCGCTGGCGCTGGGGGCGGATATCGTGGTGCATTCTGCCACCAAATACCTTGGTGGTCATGGCGATCTGCTGGCCGGCTTGGTGATTACCACCTCGGAACTGGCGCAACAGATCCGCCTTATCGGCCTCAAGGACATGAACGGTGCGGTGCTGTCGGCGCAAGATGCGGCGCTGTTGCTACGTGGCTTGAAGACGCTGCCGCTGCGTATGCAACGACACTGCGATACCGCTCAGCGGCTGGCGGAAATGCTTGCCCGCCATCCGGCGGTGGCGCAGGTATATTATCCGGGCCTGGACACCTTTCCGCAGTACGCGCTGGCACAGCGGCAGATGGCGCGTCCCGGCGGCATGATCGCCTGTGAACTGAAAGGTGGAATGGCGGCAGGCATCGCTTTCCTCAACGCGTTGCAATTGATCTTGCGGGCGGTCAGCCTGGGGGATTGCGAAACGCTGGCGCAGCACCCGGCGAGCATGACTCACTCGGCCTACAGCGAGCAAGAGCGCCAACGTCACCACATCAGTGACGGATTGATCCGTCTGTCTGCCGGTCTGGAAGACGTGGAGGATCTGCGCGCCGATATCGAACAGGCGCTGGCAAAGGTGAAGTGATTCCAGGGGAGACGCGGCCCTTTGATCGACGAAAGGGCCGCAGCGGTTTAAGCGAGATACGGGGTGATGTCGGCCAGGACACCGTCATCGGCAATCAGGGCGGCGCTGGCGGCAATATCCGGCGCCAGCCAGCGATCCTGGTGATACGGCGCAACGCTCTGTCGCAGCCGTTGCCAGGCACGCCCGGTGCCGACGCCGAAGCGGGTAGGCGTCAGGAACTCAAACGCCTGGGCGGCCAGCAGGTATTCAATCGCCAGAATCTGTCGGCAGTTGGCCACCGCCTTATGCAAGCGCAGCGCCGCACCGGTGCCGAGGCTGAGGTGATCTTCCTGCAATGCCGAGGTGACGTAGTTGTCCACCACGCACGGCTGCGCCAACTGGCGGTTTTCCGCACACAGCGCGGCGGCGACGTATTGAGCGATCATCATGCCGGAGTTGACCCCCGGCTCGCTGACCAGAAACGCCGGCAGGCCGCTGACCAGTGGGTTGATCAGGCGATCGATGCGGCGTTCGGCGATCCCCCCCAGTTCTGCCAGGGCAATCGCCAGCAGATCGGCGGCCATTGCTACCGATTCGCCGTGAGGATTGGCCTGCGATACCACACGGTAGCGTTGCGGTGTGCCCAGTAGCAGTGGGTTATCGCTGGCACCGTTCAGCTCGTTTTCAATCTGCCGTGCGGCATGCGCCCACTGATCGCGGCAGGCGCCGTGCACCTGTGGTATGGAACGAATGCTCAATGCATCCTGGGTGCGGATGCCTTCTGCGGCGGCAATCACTTCGCTGCCGCTCAGCAAGGCGCGCAAATTATGCCCCACCTGTTGCATGCCGGGATGCGGCTTCAAGGCCAGGATCTCCTGGTCGAAGGCCGCCTGCTGACCGCGTAACGCTTCAAAACTCATCGCACCCAGTACATCGCCCCAACGCAGCAGACTCCAGGCATCGGCCAGTGCCAGGCAGGCCAGACCGGTCATGCACGGCGTACCGTTCACCAGGCACAGACCGTCCTTGGCGCCGAGCGGTGGCAGCACAATCTGTTCCTCGGCCAGTGCCTGGCTGGCGGCGACAATCTGTCCGCGATAGCTGACCTGACCGAGGCCAAGCAGCGCCACGCCAACGTGCGCCATATGCGTCAGATAGCCGACCGAACCCTGCGCAGGTACCTGTGGCGTAATGCCACGGTTGAGCAACGCCAGCAGCGCTTCCACCAGCGGACGCTGGATGCCGGATTTGCCGTGGCTGTAATTGATCACGGCGCAGCAGACGATCGCCCGCGTCTGGCTATCGCTGAGCGGCGCACCGACACCGCAGGCATGGCTCAGCAGGGTATTGCGTGACAGTTGCGCCAACTGTTCACCGTGCAGCGCCTGATTGCACAGCGCGCCGAGTCCGGTATTAACGCCGTAAGCGCGCTGTTCGCCGTCGACAATCTGCCTGACGATGCCGTGCGCATTGTCGATACGCGCCCAGGCGGCAGGGGACAGGCTGAGCGGCGCACCGTCGCGCGCTACTGCCACCACGTCCTGCCAGCGCAGCGGCTGGCGATCAATCTCCACGCCGGAAACGGAATGCATCATGGTTCTCCTCAGGCGCTGGCCATCATCATTGGACGCGGTTTTTGCATGTTTTCATCCAGCGCCAATCGGCGCTGTACAAAACGGTTGACGTATTCATCTGCCGGATTATTCAGGATCTCCTGCGGGGTGCCGACCTGGATCAGCTTGCCGTCCTTCAAGATGGCGATACGGTTACCGATGCGTACCGCTTCATCCAGATCGTGAGTGATGAATACCAGCGTCTTATGCAGCTCTTTTTGCAGTGCCAGCAGTTGATCCTGCATCTCGGCGCGGATCAGCGGATCGAGGGCGCTGAACGCTTCATCCAGCAGAATGATATCGGTGTCGGTGGCCAGGGCGCGCGCCAGTCCGACGCGTTGGCGCATACCGCCGGAAAGTTGATGCGGATAGGATTTCTCATAGCCTTTCAGGCCAACGGTGTCGATCCAGTGTTGCGCTCGCGCCTGAAAAACTTCTCTGGTTTCACCGCGCACCTTCAGGCCGTAGCCGACGTTCTCCAGCACCGTCTTATGCGGCAGCAGGCCGAAGCTCTGGAACACCATACTGATTTTGTGCCGGCGAAAATGTTCGAGCTGTTTTTCGTCGTAGCGCAGAATGTCTTCGCCGTCGACCAGGATCTCGCCGCTGGTCGGCTCGATCAGGCGGTTGAAGTGGCGCACCAGGGTGGATTTTCCCGATCCGGACAACCCCATAATGACAAAAATCTCACCGGCAGCGATGCTCATCGACAGATCGTGTACGCCGATCACGCAGCCGGTTGCTGACTGCACCTCTGGCTTGGTTTTCCCTTGCTGGCTCAGCGCCAGCGCCTCGGTGGTGCGTTGGCCGAAGATCTTGTAAACGTTTTTGATTTCGATTTTATTCATCAGGATTCCCTCGCAACAACCGCAGAGCGGCCATAGGCCTGAGTGATGCGGTCAATGACCACGGCGAGAATGACAATGGCCAGGCCGGCTTCCAGCCCCAGCCCGACGTTCAGCGTCTGGATGCCCACCAGTACGTCCTCGCCCAGCCCGCGTGCGCCGATCATCGACGCCACCACCACCATTGACAGCGACATCATGGTGGTTTGGTTGATACCGGCCATAATGCTCGGCAGTGCCAGCGGCAGCTGGACGCCGAACAGTTTTTGCCACCGGTTGGCACCAAATGCGGTGACCGACTCCATCACTTCCTTATCGACCTGGCGAATACCCAGATCGGTCAGGCGGATCAGCGGCGGCGTGGCGTAAATCACCGTCGCCAGGATCGCTGGCACCTTGCCCAGGCCGAACAGCATCAGCACCGGGATCAGATAGACAAAGCTTGGCATGGTCTGCATTACGTCCATCAGCGGCATCATCACCGCCCGCACGCGATCGCTGCGCGCGGCCAAAATACCCTGTGGGATGCCGATGATCACCGCCAGCAGCGTAGCAACCAGCACCAGCGCCAGCGTTTGCATCAGTTTGTCCCACATGCCGGCGGCGCCAACCAGCAGCAGCAGCCCGACCATCACCGCTGTCGGCAGCCAGCGGCGGGTCGCATGCCAGGCCAGCAAGCCGACGACCGCCAGCATTAGCCACCACGGCGTAGCACGCAGCAGGCCTTCCAGTTGAATCACCGCCCACAGCAGGCTGTCGGAAATGTTGCGAAACATATCGCCGTAGTTGTTGACCAGGATATCGACCCAGCCATTAATCCAATCGGCAATCGAGAAGGTAAAGCGTTCTGGAAACATAGATATAGCCCCTGTCTGGACCGGGGTTCAGCCGGCCCCGGTAGTTATCTAACGTCAGTCGCCTTACAGGGACGCCTGGATTTTCTTCGCTGCGTCTTCGCTCACCCAGCTTTGCCAGATTTCCGGGTGCTGCTTGAAGAACTCCAGCGCCAGCTTGTCTGAACGGATGCGCTCTTTGCTCATCCGTGCCAGATTCTGGTTCAGCAGATCGAGCGGCAGATTGATCTTGCCCAGCACCGCCACCAGTTCTGGCGCCTGCTGATTGAAGACGCTGGAAAGACCGACTTTGATCTGAATGTTTTTATCCACGCCGGGTTCTTCCAGTTTGACCAAATCGAGCTGACCCATCAGCGGCGTAGGCGACCAGTAGTAGAACAGGATCGGTTCGCCGCGGCGGTAGCTGGAGAGAATGGCGGTATCCAGCGCCGGTCCGGTGCCGGGGCGGAAATTGGTCAGCTTGTCGTCCAGTTTGAATTTTTTCAGGATGGCGGTGTTGTCCAGCTCGCAGGTCCAGCCCGCCGGACAGTTATAGAAGCGGCCTTTGTTCGGCTCTTCCTGATCCTTGAATACCTGCGCGTACTTCGCCAGATCCGGAATGCTTTTCAGATCGGGCGCCGACGGCTTGATGTTACGTTTGGCGTCGCCTTCGACCACATAGCGTGGCACATACCAGCCTTCCACCGCACCAACGATTGGCGCGCCGACGCTGACCGCCTTGCCGGCTTTTTCGGCCTTGTTCCACACTTCACTGCGGCCAATCCACTCTTCGGCAAACACCTGGATATCGTTGGTGCCGACCGCCTGCTCCATGGTGATAGAGTTACCCGGCAGCGCATCGGTTTTGCAGTCATAACCCTTTTGCAGCACGTATTGCATGATGTCGGTCAGCAACATGCCGCTTTCCCAGTTCAGTCCGGCAAACTTGACCGGTTTGCCGGACTCGCACCAGCCGGCCGCCTTGGCAGAACTGCTGGCAAACGTTAATCCGAGTGCAATAAGCGGTACCCATAGTGTTTTAAAAATAACTGACGTTGTGGTTTGCATGATTATCTTTCCCCATTATGTGTTTGGGAGAATGTAAGGGCCCGGGAACGGCGGGCCCCGTCACTACAGACCCTGGGGTGAGGTGGCGACAGGTGATCCCCCGCCTTTTTTGCGCACCCACATCCAGTAAGCCAGGGTGAGCAATGCCACCCAGACCAGTCCGACATACAGTGCGATCCGGCTTTCCTCGAAGTAACCGAGCAGGCCAATCACAAAGAACATAAACGCCGTCGCCAGCAAGGGGGCCAGCGGCCACCACGGTACCGGGAAGCTCAGGCTGGCAATCTCCGCCTTGCTCAGCGTGCGGCGCATGGCGATCTGCGACAGCAGGATCATCAGCCACACCCAGACGGTGGCGAAGGTAGCGATAGAGGCGATGATCATAAATACCTGTTTCGGTATCAGGTAGTTGAGCACCACCCCCAGCAGCAGCGCCAGCGACATCACCAGCACCGTCATCCACGGCACGCCGTTGCCGGTCAGCCGGGTAAAGCTCTTCGGCGCCTGACCTTCCTGCGCCATGCCGTACATCATGCGGCCGGCGCCGAAAATATCGCTGTTGATGGCGGAAATGGCGGCGGTGATCACCACCAGGTTAAGCAGGTGAGCGGCAGAGCTGATGCCCAGACTGCTGAAGATCTCGACAAACGGGCTGCCGTTCTGGCCGATGCTGTTCCACGGGTATATCGCCATCAGTACCAGCAGCGTCAGCACGTAAAACAGCAGGATGCGCAACGGTACCGCATTGATCGCCCGCGGTAGCATTTTGGCCGGATCCTTTGCTTCACTGGCGGTGATGCCAATGATTTCGATACCGCCAAAGGCGAACATCACCACCGCCAGCGAGGCCACCACGCCGCCGATGCCGTTCGGCATAAAACCGCCGTGTTGCCACAGGTTGTCAAAGCCGGTGGCGGCCTGGGTCTGGCCGAAGCCAAACAGCATGACCGCCGCGCCGCCGACGATCATCGCCACGATCGCGGCGACCTTGATCAGCGACAGCCAGAATTCCATTTCGCCAAACACCTTGACGTTGCACAGGTTGAGCGCGCCAATGAAGAAGATAATGCTCAATACCCACACCCACTGGGCGACATCCGGGAACCACAGCCCCATGTAAATGCCGAAGGCGGTGACGTCCGCCAGTGCGACGATCACCATTTCGAAGGTATAGGTCCAGCCGGTCAGAAAACCGGCCAGCGGGCCGAGGTAGTGACTGGCATAGTGGCCGAACGAACCGGAAACCGGCTGGTGTACCGCCATTTCTCCCAGTGCACGCATCACCATGAACACCGCCGCGCCGCCGACCAGGTAGGCCAGCAGTACCGCCGGCCCGGCCAGTTGGATAGCGCCGGCCGAACCGTAAAACAGCCCGGTACCAATGGCTGAACCGAGCGCCATAAAACGAATGTGCCGCGCGTTCAGGCCGCGCCGCAACTGAGAAGGTTGTGTTTCGTCGTTACGCATGTTGCTCTCCGTATTTTGCGTTGTTATCGGACGGGCAGCGCTATCCCGCCAGGGTTGTCCCGGCGGGATAGGTACGAACTTGATGTAGGGTAGCGGCGGTTATGCCTGGCTTGGCAACAACGCCGCAGGGACTAACGCCGTCAGATGACCGGCCGCCAACAGCAGGCTGGCGGCTTCAATGTCGGGGGCGAAGAAACGATCCTTGTCGTAATAACTGACGTGTTCGCGCAGCAGGCGGCGTGCCTGTTCCAGCCCTTCGGTGCTGTGCAGCCCTTTGCGCAGATCCAGCCCCTGGCAGGCGGCCAGCCATTCCACGGCGATAATGCCGCGTACGTTGTCGGCCATTTCCCACAGTCGCCGACCGGCGGCTGGCGCCATCGACACATGATCTTCCTGATTGGCCGAGGTCGGGATGCTGTCGACGCTGGCCGGGTGCGCCAGCGCCTTGTTTTCACTGGTCAGCGCCGCGGCAGTCACCTGGGCTATCATAAAGCCGGAGTTCACCCCGCCGTTGTCCACCAGGAACGGTGGCAGTTGCGACATGTGTTTGTCCATCATCAGTGAAATGCGGCGTTCGGCCAACGAGCCGATTTCCGCCAGCGCCAGCGCCAGATTGTCTGCGGCCATCGCTACCGGCTCGGCGTGGAAGTTGCCACCGGACAGTACGTCGCCCTGTTCGGCGAACACCAGCGGGTTGTCTGACACCGCGTTGGCTTCAACTTCCAGCACTTCGCTGGCCTGGCGGATCTGCGTCAGGCAGGCGCCCATCACCTGCGGCTGGCAGCGCAGGGAGTAGGGATCCTGCACCTTGTCGCAGTTGCGATGCGAATCGGAGACCTCGCTGCGTTCACCCAGCAGGTGACGGTAAGCGGCGGCGGCGTCGATCTGACCGCGCTGGCCGCGTACGTCATGAATACGTGCATCAAACGGGCTGCGCGAGCCCAGCGCCGCTTCCACCGTCAGGCTGCCACACACCGTGGCGGCGGCGTACAGATCTTCGGCATCAAACAGGCCGCGCAGCGCAAAGGCGGTAGACACCTGGGTGCCATTCAGCAGCGCCAGGCCTTCTTTGGCCGCCAGCGTCAATGGCTTCAGCCCGGCCTTCGCCAGTGCGGCGTCGGCGCTCAGCCATTCACCCTGATGGCGCGCCTTGCCTTCGCCCAGCAGCAGCAGGCTCATGTGCGCCAGCGGCGCCAGATCGCCCGATGCGCCGACCGAGCCCTTCAACGGAATGTGTGGATAGACCTCGGCGTTGACCAATGCCATCAACGCTTCGATCACTTCACGACGAATGCCGGAAAAGCCGCGGGACAGGCTATTGATCTTCAGCACCATGATCAGCCGTACCAGATTGTCGTCGGTTGGTGCACCGACGCCGGCGGCGTGCGACAGCACGATCGAACGTTGCAGGTTTTCCAGATCCTCGCGCGCAATACGCGTCGAGGCCAGCAGACCAAAGCCGGTATTGATGCCGTAGGTCGTGCGGTTCTCTTCGACAATGCGTTCAACGCAGGCCACGCTGCGATCGATCGCCGCATAGGCGCTGTCCGGAAGCTGGAGTTTTACCGGCTGTTGATACACTTCGCGCAGTTGCGATAGCTGAAGTTTGCCTGGGCGGATAATCAAGGTTTTCATGCTTTGTTCCCCTGAGTCGCAGCGATCATCGGCAGGTTCAGGCCCTGTTCGCGCGCGCAGTCGATGGCGATGTCGTAACCGGCATCGGCATGACGCATTACGCCGGTAGCTGGATCGTTATGCAGTACGCGGGCGATGCGTTCGGCGGCTTCGTCGCTACCGTCGCAGACGATCACCATGCCGGAATGCTGTGAAAAGCCCATGCCGACGCCGCCGCCGTGGTGCAGTGAAACCCAGGTTGCGCCGCTGGCGGTATTCAGCAGGGCGTTGAGCAGCGGCCAGTCGGAAACGGCGTCGGAGCCGTCCTGCATGGCTTCGGTTTCACGGTTCGGGCTGGCGACCGAGCCGGAGTCGAGGTGGTCACGGCCGATAACGATCGGTGCGGAAAGTTCGCCGCGGCGCACCATCTCATTGAACGCCAGGCCCAGCTTGGCGCGTTGACCAAGGCCAACCCAGCAGATACGTGCCGGCAGCCCCTGGAAGCTGATGCGCTCGCGGGCCATGTCCAGCCAGTGGTGCAGGTGCGCGTCGTCCGGGATCAGCTCTTTGACCATGGCGTCGGTTTTGTAGATGTCCTGCGGATCGCCAGACAGCGCAGCCCAGCGGAACGGGCCGACGCCACGACAGAACAGCGGGCGGATATACGCCGGTACGAAGCCCGGGAAGTCAAAGGCATTGTCGACGCCCATTTCTTTGGCCATTTGACGGATGTTGTTGCCGTAATCGAAGGTCGGAATGCCCATTTGCTGGAACGCCAGCATCGCCTGTACGTGCTCGGCCATCGATTGCTTGGCGGCCTGTACGACCCGCGCCGGTTCGCGCTGCGCGCGTTCACGGTATTCTTCCCAACTCCAGCCTTTTGGCAGATAGCCGTTCAGCGGATCGTGGGCGCTGGTTTGGTCGGTCACCATGTCCGGGCGTACGCCGCGTTTCACCAGCTCCGGCAGAATGTCTGCCGCGTTGCCGCACAGAGCAATGGACACCGCTTTACCGTCGGCGGTATAGCGTTTGATGCGCGCCAGCGCGTCGTCCAGATCGTTAGCCTGTTCGTCGACGTAGCGGGTCTTCAGGCGGAAATCGATGCGGCTTTGCTGGCATTCGATGTTCAGCGAACAGGCGCCGGCCAGCGTGGCGGCCAGCGGTTGCGCACCGCCCATGCCGCCCAGACCGGCGGTCAGAACCCAGCGGCCCTGCAGCTTGCCGTCGTAATGCTGACGGCCGGCTTCGACGAAGGTTTCATAGGTGCCCTGTACGATGCCCTGGCTGCCGATGTAAATCCAGCTGCCGGCGGTCATCTGGCCGTACATTGCCAGGCCTTTGGCATCCAGTTCGTTGAAGTGTTCCCAGGTGGCCCAGTGGGGCACCAGGTTGGAGTTGGCGATCAGCACGCGCGGCGCGTTGCTGTGGGTCTTGAACACGCCGACCGGTTTGCCGGATTGCACCAGCAGCGTTTCGTCGTCTTCCAGCGTTTTCAGGGTAGCGACAATTTTGTCGTAGCAGTCCCAGTCGCGGGCAGCTCGGCCGATACCGCCGTATACCACCAGTTCGTGCGGGTTTTCCGCGACCTCCGGATCGAGGTTGTTCATCAGCATGCGCAGCGGTGCTTCGGTCAGCCAGCTTTTTGCGTTTAGTGTTGTGCCGCGAGGCGCGCGTACATCGACGTTGCGAACTTTGTTATTTGCAGTCACAGCTTTTTCCTCAAACAGTATCGGTACAGATTGCATGACGCGGCTGGGTTAGTGCCTCGTCGTAATGGTGCGTAGGGTTTATTAACATATACTTGTATGTACAAGCATATGCAACATCAAGGGCGAAATACCGAAAAATAGCATAAGAAAAAATTATTAATGTTTAAAATCAGTGGGTTGTTTTTGTTTTTTCCACCGTTGGCTGCGGGGGAGCCGCCAGGAATAGTGAGCTATTCAACAAAATCGAATTAAAATCGCGTCATTTCTGAGCGTTAAGTCACAATAATTTTACATATGCATTACAGATTGTGGCGGGATATCAGTAAAGCGTATCGCTGGCGGTAACGGGCGCACCCTCTGCGCCCGTTCGCGGCTTAGCTGGCTGGTTGCAACAGCGGGCGACGCGTCATCTTGAACACGGTGGCGATGGCGGCGACCAGCGCCGGCACGCACAGGAACATCAGGATGCTTTGCACCTCCCATTGCAGTGCCAGCAGTTGCGCGCCGGTTAAGGTACCGGCTACGCCGCCAAAGCGCCCAATGCCCTGCATCCAGGCGATACCGGTAGCGCGGCTATGGGTAGGGTAATAGGTGGCCGCCAGCGTTTGCAGCCCGGACTGCGCGCCGTTCATCGCGATGCCCATCAGGAAGATCAACGCCCCCAGCAGTACGATATGACGGTCTTCCATCGCCATGGCCGCGATCAGCAGCGCGGTGACGACAAAGCCGCTCGACACCACCTTATGCGCATTCCAGCGATCCATCAGCCAGCCGGCGATCAAAATGCCTAGCGTACCGCCAAAGGTGAACAGCGAAGTCAGCAGCGCGGATTGTTCCAACTGGTAACCCAGACCCTGCATCAGGATCGGCATCCAGCTGAGCAGTACGTAGTAGATCACCAGCCCCATAAAGTAGGTGATCCATAGCATCAGGGTACCGACCAGGTACGGGCCGCTGAACAACAACCCAACGCTGGTTTTCGAGGTGGCCAGTTTTTCTTCGTACAGCAGGAAGTGGGTGACATGACTGATGTTCTGGCTGACAAAGCGCTGGGCGATGCGCTTGATTTTTTGCGCATCATGGCCGCGATTGACCATATATTTGACCGATTCCGGCAAAAACAGCACCAGCAACACCGTTAGCACCAGTGGAGCAATGGCGCCCAGCAGCAGCACGCTGTGCCAGCCGTACGCCGGAATCAACCAGGACGAGATGGCACCGCCCCCCGCCGCGCCCAGCGGAAAGCCGCAGTACATGGTGTTGATCGCCAGCGACCGACAGCGCTGCGGCGCGTATTCAGAAATCAGCGTGATGGCATTGGGCATCGCCGCACCCAGGCCCAGGCCGGTAAGGAAACGCCACAGCGTCAGGCTGTTCAGCGAACCGGCATAGGCGGTGGCCAGGCTGGACAGCCCGAAGAACAGACAGGAAAACACCAGCACCCGCTTGCGGCCGATGCGGTCAGACATTGGCCCGGCCACCAGGGCGCCGAGCGACAGACCTAACAGCGCGGCGCTCAGCACCGGCCCGAGATCCTGTTTGACGATACCCCAGTCTTTTGCCACCGACGGCGCAATGTAACCCATTGCTGCGGTGTCGAAGCCGTCAATTGCCAGGATCAGAAAGCCGAGGATAATCAGGGTCCAGTGGAATAACGAAAACCTGCTGTCGTCAATTGCCTGCTGGATATTCAACTCGCTGGAAAATGCCATAGTCCCTCCCGGCCCGCCATGCCGTTAGTTGCAGGGGAATTGCCTGCAAGCCGCTTGATGTGGGCCTGTTTCACGGTTGTTGTTGTTACCGGAACGCACGCCCGGCTTGTGTTTGCATGTCTATACATCTGGGCGTCGGCGAGCAAAAATGTCAAATACATTTATCTTATCTGTTGCTTGTTTGTTAGATTTTGCGAGGCGGTCGATCTTCTGCTGCGCGATTTGGTCGCCGCCGTGGAATCTGCGATAATCACGCTTTATCCTTCCGAATTGAGAAACCGATGCAGTACCCGATTAATGAAATGTTCCAGACCTTGCAGGGTGAAGGTTACTTCACCGGCGTTCCGGCTATTTTTATCCGCCTGCAGGGCTGCCCGGTGGGATGCAGCTGGTGCGACACCAAACACACCTGGGAAAAGGAAGCCAATCGGGAAGTGGACATGCAGCGGATCCTGGTCAAAACCGAAGAAAGCGACGCCTGGGGCAGCGCCACGGCAGAACAGCTGCTCGAGGTGGTGCAACGGCAGGGTTACACCGCGCGCCATATCGTCATCACTGGCGGCGAACCCTGCATTTATGATTTGATCCCGTTGACCAAACTGTTCGAACTTAACGGCTACGCCTGTCAGATCGAAACCAGCGGCACCCATGAGATTTTGTGCACGCCAAGCACCTGGGTGACGGTTTCACCCAAAGTGAACATGCGTGGTGGCATGAAGGTATTGGAGCAGGCGCTGATGCGCGCCGATGAAATCAAGCACCCGGTGGGGCGTCAGCGTGATATCGAAGCGCTGGATGCGCTGCTGGATACGTTGAACGATGAGAAGCGGCGGATTATCGCCTTGCAACCGATCAGTCAGAAAGACGAGGCCACCCGACTGTGCATTGAAACCTGCATCGCCCGCAACTGGCGGTTATCGATGCAAACCCATAAGTATTTGAATATTGCTTAACAGTGCAGGGCGTCGAGCCCAAAAATAATGGCCGTGGCATCGGTGCGGGCGGCGCTCACCGATGCCACGTCAAGTAGCAAGGGATCAGCCTTTATACACGCAGCCAGCGGTACAGGTTTCCTTGACCATCACGGCACTCAGTTCCGGCAATTGCGGTTTCAACTGCTGCCAAATCCAGGCGGCGAGCACTTCGCTGGTGGGATTTTCCAACCCTGGAATATCGTTCAGATAATGGTGATCCAACCGTTCCCAGACGGGAGTAAACACCGCTTTAAGTTCGGCAAAATCCATTACCCAACCGGTATAGGCATCGACCTCACCGGTCACTTCCAGACGCACCATAAACGAATGCCCATGCAGACGGCCACATTTATGCCCTTCCGGCACGTGCGGCAAACGGTGTGCGGCTTCAAACTGAAAATCTTTAAACAGCGTGGTTGCCATTATTACGGCCTCATTGACTCAAAAACCGGCGAAGTCTACCGGAAATGTACGCCGGGGGCTATCAGCTTGCCGTTTTATTCAAAGGTTCCTCGTACCAGCGGCTCGCCGTGATGCAGCATCAAACGCCCCTTTGCCCACAGCGAACAGGGCTGCAAGGCGTCATCCAGCAGCAGCAGGTCGGCATCTTTACCGACGCCGATCTCGCCCTTGTCTTGCAGTTTCAAGCGCCGAGCGACGTTGGATGCCACCAACGTCCAACATTGTTCGAGCGGCAGATCGCCGCTGAGATCGCGAATTTCGTCCAGCAGGCTGCCGAAACCGGCGACCGCCATGCCACAAACATTGCCGGCGTGGTCAAAGGCCGGAATGCTGCCGTTGCCATCGGAGCTGAGCGTCAGTTGCCCCAGTGGGATCCCCTCGTCCAGCGCCTCCAGTACCGCCTCGCTGGGTTTTACTGCGCCACGGGCGCCCAGATGCGGGCTGATCCCCGAGGTTAGATCGAGATTGACACCGTCCTGCCTGGCCAGGCGCATGGCATGCCGCCACAGGTGCTGCTGCCGATTGACGTGGGTAGGCAAGAAATGCCCGAGCGGCACCTCGCAGCGGTCGCGAATTTCTTCCAACGGCGTCAGGGCGGCCTGCGCGTTGCCCATATGCATCACCACCAGCCCCGGTTTCTGCGTCAACAAGGCTGCCGCGCGAGCCTGGGTCGCGATATGGATCAGCGCCTCGCAACTGGGTTGTGAAGAACGATGATCGGAAATCGCCGTTTTCACCCCCAATATCGGCTCGATAAAGGTGATGTCATCGCGTATCGACCCGGTGACGGTAATGGTCGGCACCTGATAGGAGCCGGTCAGCATCCAGGCGGAAATGCCTTCGTTACGCAGCCCCATCACTTTGGCGAACAGCGACTGTACGTGGCGCGTTACGCCGTCGGTGCCGAGCAGCCCCATCACGCTGGTAATACCACAACGCAACAGCTGTGACAGTTGCACTTCCGGCGTGCGGGTGTGGAACCCGGCTTCGCCGCCGCCGCCAATCAGATGGACATGCTGGTCGATCAACCCCGGCGCCAGCAGACGATCGCCGGCGTCAAAGCGTTGGCAAGGTTGCAGCGCCGGCGCTGACAAATCCGCACCGATGGCCAGAATCCGGCCCATGCCGATCAACAGCTGCTGGCGTTGAATACCGTGTTCGGTCAGCAGCCGGGCGTTTTCGATCAGGCTGTAGCTCATTACATCCACCCCCGTTCCAGCAGTTGGCAGGTTTCCTCAAGGCCGGTCTGCCAGATGCGCTGCATATCGTCGTCGCTGCGTTGATATTCGCCGCCATAGTTGCCATCGCCGATATACGCCTTCACCGCGCTGGCCGGCAGCTGCGCCAGTCTGGCAACCTCGATGGCCGGTTTTTCCTGCTGCGGCATGGCGACGCCGGCTAGACGCGTCCAGGGGAAATTCTCCATCCACGAGGCGTGGGAGGCATTGGCGGAAAAGCTTTTCACCAATCCCATCACTTTTGGCGCAGCCCACCAGTTGTGCAGCTGCACGCGCGCGTCGTCATGCTGGTTGAGCCAGTTATGGATCTGTACCTGTACCGGGCTGTTGCCGCCGTGGCCATTGAGCAGAAATATACGGCGAAAACCGCTCTGGTACAGGCTGGAGAGCAGATCCTCCAGCAGCGCGTTATAGGTTGCCGGTCGTAAATTGATGGTGCCGGGGAATTGGCTGAAATAGGGGGCCATACCGAACGGCAAGCCGGGATACACCGCAATGCCCAGTCGTTCGCCGGCCTGTTCAGCCAGCCGGGAAGCCAGCAGGTGGTCGGTGCACAGGCTGAGATAGGCGTGTTGTTCGGTGCTGCCGAGCGACAGAATAACCCGATCGTCACGAGCGAGGTATTCCTGTACTTGAAACCAGTTCATTTCACTGATTTTCATTATTATCTCCTTGAAGAGCCAGGTGCTGGCAATAGTGATGCCAGGCGGGACGCAAGATTTCCCGCAGATAGCGGGGTTCCGGGGTATGGCGATATTCAAATACGCTGCTGGACGCCGGCAGCAGCGGTTGCAAATGGCTGTGACAACCGGTGCTGTAAATGATGGTTTTGTGGCTTGCCAGCGCCGCCGTCAGACCTTCATCTTCCAGCGCGGCGATGGCTATCTGGCCAAGATGCGGCGCAAAGGTTTTTACCCCTTCCAGCATGGCAGGCAGGAAGGCCTGATAGCGTGAAACCAGCAGCACCGAGCTATCGGCGCTGAGCTGAGCCAGCCGGGTACGGGTATCTTCGGCAGGGATCAGGTACGGGGCAAATACCGGCGTCTGTGGATCAATGCGCTGGCGCAAGCGCGGGATACAGTGTGGAATGGTCAGCCAGAACTGATAGCTGGCCAGTTTGTCCGCTGCCAGTTCGGCGAATTCGCGGAAGGTATAGGTATCGACCTGCTGCTGGTTGCCCAGAACGTCGCAGATGCTGGCGATATAACTGCGATTGATACGGTTGGAATTCCCCACCATCGCCATGCGCAGCGCGACGGGGGGAGCGGTGGCCGCCTGCATCTGATTCAACGCACCGATAAAGAACGACTCCGACAAGCCTAGCCGCGCGGCATCCTGCAACAGTTGTTGAAAGCGCTGGTGTAGCTGGCTGACCTGATCTTCATGGACCATCTCCTGCCGGTTGCGCACGACATAGGTTCCTTTGCCGGCGATGGTTTCGATCAGCCCCATGCTCTTCAGGGTTTGATAGGCATGGCTGACCGTCAGTTGCGCTACCCCCAGTTGTTTACTGAGCGCGCGCACCGACGGCAGCGCGACATCATGGCGATAGGTACCGGCCATGATGCCGTATTCGATGGCCCCGACGATCTGCGTTTGCAGCGCAATGGGCAAGTTCTTGTCGATGTTGATAATGCAGGCCTCGGTTATTCGGTTGGGGTTACGGTTGCCGGTGCGCTCCGTCGGGCGCGTGCGGCACACAATGCTGTCAGATCGTCAAAGTGACGCCTGAGAGTAGCATCGCTGCTTGGGCGGGTGAACAGGCTGACCAGCACCATCACCAGCATGGTAAAACTCCAGCAGACAATCAGCGGATCAAAGCCGAACGCCAACTGCGGGAACCACAGTTTCATCGCCACGTAGGCCAGCTCGCCAAGGATCACCGAACTGATGGCTGCCGCGAGCGTGGCGCGCTTCCAGTACATGCCGAGGATCACCGGCGCCACCCAGATCCCAAGGCCGCCGAAGGCAAAACGGATCAGAGCGAAGATCCCTGCCGGTTTGATAATGCCGATGGCGATGGCGGCGATGCCCAGCAGCACCGTTATCCAGCGTGACAGACGCAGGATCTGATCCGCAGAGGCCCGCGGCCGGAAAACGTTCTGATAGATGTCGCGAGTAATACCGCCGGTGGCGACCACCAGCAGCGCTGAAATGGTCGACATCCCTGCAGAAACGATGCCGGTGATCAACAGTGCGGCGATCCATGGCGACAGATTCTGTTGCAGGATCACCGGCACGATAAAATCGGTTTCCTGCCCGCTCAGACCGCTGATAAAGGTGGCGGCATTGACGCCGGACCATTCAATCATGGTCGCCGAGAACAACATGCCCAGGGTGCCGAGGATCACCGCTTTAAACATGGTTCGGTAGCTGTTCATGGTGAAGAACTTGGTAAACAGCGTCGGCTGGCCGATGGTGAAGAAGCTCCACATTACGATCATCGACACATAGGTTTGCCAGGGGAAGTCGCCCTTGGCTCCGGGATGGGTCAGATGGCTGGGCATCTCGGCCGCCAGTTTGCCGGTGATCGCTTCCATGCCGCCGCCAGCATGGACCGACACCACAAAGGTGACCACGGCGGTGGCGATCATCAGCCCTCCCTGCAACACGTCGGTCATCATGGCGCCGGTCATACCGCCGGTCATACAGTACAGCACCACCACCACGCCCATCACCACCACGCCGATCCACTCCGGCAAGCCGGTAAAGGTATTGAGGATCACCCCGGCACCGACCGTTTGGGCACCCATCATGGCGATCAGAAAGATCACCATCATTACCGCGTGTACACCGCGAATGGCGGTGGAGTCGTAGCGGTCGGACAGGTAGTCGCTCATGGTCATCATGTTGTAGCGACGGCCCATCAGCATCAGTTTGCGGCCGACGAACAGCACTGGCACGATCATGGAAAATGCCAACCCCGGTACGGATACGCTCATGCCGGCAAAGCCGGTGCTGTAGGTCATCGCCGGCACCCCCATAAAGGTACTCATGCTGTACTGGCTGGCGAAGTAGGCAAAACCGCCGACCAGCGCGCCGGCTTTGCCGCCCATCACCAAAAAATCACTCAGCGATTTGGTGGCACGCGCGGCGTACCAACCGATGCCGCCAAGTAGCAGCAGAAACAGGATCAGCGTGGTGTAAAACGGTATCGGCTCCGGTTGCAACAGGGTCGCGAGATGACTGTTCATGGCTGCTCCTCGTCGATGTTGCCCTGATATTCCGGGCGTTTCAGGCACTGCCAGGCGAACAGAATAATCAGCGCCGATACTGTTATGCCATGTATTAGCCAACCGAAGATGAATGTTGGAATCCCTAGCCAGCCTGGTTGGTATTGCGTGTTAAAGAAAAATGGCAACGGCAGCATGATCAGCAGATACATAAACATGAAGATATAAAACCATTTTCTTTCAAAACAGTTGCTTATTATGTCCATTACTTTCCCTTATCGTTGTGTTTGCGTATAAGAAAATCAGGTCGTGGAATAATTTATTGTTGTATTGAGTGTTATATTTTTTTATAACGGCAGTGCAAAATAACAACACTTTTTTTGGCAAGTCAAGGAGCCGCGATGACTTTTCCACCCTTTGCGCGCCGGGTGCCGTTGTTAAACGCCACGCTGACTGAACAAGAGGACCTCTGTGCTCGCCGTTGGTTGGCACCGGCGGATGATAGGGCGATGGCACCCGCAGCACAGGTGCAGGCGCTGCATCGGCAGATTGGCGAGATCTGGCAAACTGACGGCGTAGCCAGCTTTATGGCCGGGCGTGCGGCGTTGTATGCGGTGATCCGCACGCTTGGCTTGCAGCCGGGCGATCGCGTGCTGATCCCGGCGTTTACCTGTCAGTGTGTGACCAATGCCTTTAGTTATAACGGTATCGAAATAGCGTTTGTCGATATCGAGGCTGACACTTTTGGCATCAGTGCGGCGGCGATGGCACAGGCGATCACGCCCAATACCAAAGCGGTCATGATTCAGTACAGTTTTGGTCTGGTGTGCCGCGATCTTGATGCGTTGCTGGCGCTGGCGCGTGCGCATCGGCTATGGGTGATAGAAGATTGTGCGCATGCCACCGGCGCGCGCTACCGCGGGCAATTGCTCGGCAGCTTGGGTGATATCGCCTTTTTCAGCAGTGAACGTTCCAAGGTGGTCAATACCATCCACGGTGGCTGGGTAATTACGCATTCGCCGGCGTTGCAACAACGACTGCAACAGGTGTATGCCGCCAGCGCCGACGCCGAGCCTGTCTTTATACGGCGTCTGTTGCACACGTTGCGCCATGCGGTGGCGATAGCGCGGGACGGCCAGGCGGCGGCGGACGCCGGTTGGCCGCTGGAGCAACGTGTACCGCAAATGCAGATTGCCGAATTAAGCGGTCTGTTCAGCCCGCAATACCGCTGGCGGATGGCCGAACCGGTCGCCGAGCTGCTGCGTCTGCAATTGAACCGGTTGCCGACGTTACTTGAGCGACGCCGGCGCGGTGCGGCCTTTTGGCAACGCTGGGCTGCGGCCCATGGTTACCGGCTGCCGCTCCACATTGCGGGAGCAGAAAACAGCTGGCTGCGGTTCCCGTTACTGCTATCAGCGCAACAAAAACAGCGGCGTGACAGTCTGGAACGGCAGTTGAATGTGGAAGTTGGCGTGTGGTTTACCACGCCGATGCATCCGCAGCCGCTGGTGTTGGCTGACTGTCCAGTGGCGATGAGCGCGGCGGCAAGTTGCGTTAATTTTCCCACCTGGCTGCCGGAATAACCGGCGCCTGTTACCGGTCGTCTAACGCGTCGGCGGCCGGCCGTAGTGGTTAAATTCTTATCTTTCATATTGTTATATCCATCTTATGATTACCACTTTTAGCGATAAACAATACCCGCAAAAGCACTTAGCTCATTTGGTTATTAATTATTTCCATCACTTCTTTAATTGTTATGATTCCACTCGGTAACCTTACCTTCCTACCTTTTAAATGAACTATTTTTGCCCGGTTGCAGCGGGTATATATAACGGAATTCGTGACGCAATGACCACTCAGGCTCCTCCTACATCCTTGCTCCCGCTGACGCCCGATCAGCTGGCGAGCCTGCAAGCTGCCATCGGTGATTATTCGCCGACGCAGCTGGCGTGGCTGTCCGGCTACTTCTGGGGAATGGTGAATCAACAACCTGGCACCGTGGCGCTGCCGGCCGCACCTGCCGCAACGGCGGCCAGCATTACGCTGATTTCCGCTTCGCAGACCGGCAATGCGCGTCGCCTGGCGGAACAGCTGCGCGACGATCTGCTGGCGGCCAAGCTCAGCGTCAACCTGGTCAATGCCGGCGATTACAAATTCAAGCAGATCGCCCAGGAGCGACTGCTGATCGTCGTGGCTTCCACCCAGGGTGAAGGCGAACCGGCGGAAGAGGCGGTGGCACTGCACAAGTTCCTTCACTCCAAGAAAGCGCCCAAACTGACCGATACTGCGTTTGCGGTGTTTGGCCTGGGCGATACCTCGTATGAAAACTTCTGTCAGTCGGGCAAGGACTTCGATGCCAAACTGGCGGAGCTGGGGGCGGAACGTCTGGTGGAGCGCGTCGACGCCGACGTGGAATATCAAGAGTTGGCCGTTGCCTGGCGCAAGCAGGTGGTATCGGTATTGAAAGCGCGCGCGCCGGCGGAAAATGCCGCGCCTGGCACGCTGGCCAGCGGTGCGGTCGATGTGATCGACAGCAGTCCGTACAGCAAAGAACAGCCTCTGACGGCGCAGCTGGCGGTCAACCAAAAGATCACCGGTCGCCATTCGGATAAAGATGTGCGGCACATCGAGATCGATCTCTCTGACTCCGGGCTACGCTACCAGCCGGGCGATGCGCTTGGCGTATGGTTTGACAACGATCCGGCGCTGGTGGACGAACTGGTGCAACTGCTGTGGCTGAAAGGCGACGAGCCGGTGGCGGTGGAAGGCAAAAACCTGCCGCTGGCCGACGCGTTGCGCAGCCATTTCGAGCTGACGCAGAACACTACGCCGATCGTCGAAAAATATGCCGCCCTGTCGCGCGACGAAAAATTGATCGCGTTGCTGGCCGACAAGGCCAAATTGCAACATTTTGCGCACAACACGCCGATTGTCGACATGGTGCGCCAGGCGCCGGCCGATCTTTCTGCCGAGCAACTGATTGGCCTGCTGCGCCCGCTGACGCCGCGTTTGTATTCCATCGCCTCTTCGCAGGCGGAAAACGAAAGCGAAGTCCACATCACCGTAGGCGTGGTGCGTTATGACATCGACGGCCGCGCGCGTGCTGGCGGCGCGTCCAGCTTCCTGGCGGATCGGCTGGAAGAAGACGGCGACCTGCGGGTGTTTATTGAACACAACGATAATTTCCGTTTGCCGGCCAACCCGGACACGCCGGTGATCATGATTGGCCCCGGCACCGGTATTGCACCGTTCCGCGCCTTCATGCAGCAGCGTGACGCCGACGGCGCCGCGGGCAAAAACTGGCTGTTCTTCGGCAACCCGCATTTTACCGAGGACTTCCTGTATCAGGTTGAGTGGCAGCGCTACGTCAAAGACGGTTTGCTGACCCGTATCGATCTGGCCTGGTCGCGCGACCAGCAGCAAAAAGTCTACGTTCAGGACAAACTGCGCGAACAGGGCGCGGAAGTGTGGCGCTGGATCGAACAAGGCGCGCACATTTATGTCTGCGGCGATGCCAATCGCATGGCGAAAGACGTTGAGAACACATTACTGGCACTGGTAGCCGAGCACGGTGGCATGGATACCGAGCAGGCCGATGAATTTTTAAGTGAGCTGCGCCTTGAGCGCCGTTATCAGCGAGATGTTTACTGATGAGTGACAAACACCCGGGGCCTCTGGTGGTAGAAGGCAAATTGGCTGATGCCGAGCGCATGAAGCAACAGAGCAATTTTCTGCGCGGCACCATTGCCGAAGATCTAAATGACGGTTTGACCGGCGGTTTCAATGGCGACAACTTTCTGCTGATCCGTTTTCACGGCATGTACCAGCAGGACGATCGCGACATTCGGGCCGAGCGTGCCGAACAGAAACTGGAGCCGCGCCATGCGATGATGCTGCGCTGCCGTCTGCCGGGCGGTATCATCAGTCCGCAGCAGTGGCTGGGCATCGACAAGTTTGCGCAGGAAAGCACGCTGTACGGCAGCATTCGTATCACCAACCGCCAGACGTTCCAGTTCCACGGTATTCTGAAGGGCAACGTCAAACCGGTGCACCAGTTGTTGAACAAGCTGGGGCTGGACGCGCTGGCCACCGCCAACGACGTAAACCGTAATGTGTTGTGCACCTCAAACCCGGTGGAATCCGCGCTGCATCAGGAAGCCTATGAATGGGCGAAGAAGATTTCCGAGCACCTGCTGCCGCGTACGCGAGCGTATGCCGAAGTGTGGCTGGATCAGGAAAAAGTGGCGACCACCGACGAAGAGCCGATTCTGGGCGCCACCTATCTGCCGCGCAAGTTCAAAACCACCGTGGTGATCCCACCGCAAAACGATGTGGATCTGCACGCCAATGATATGAACTTTGTGGCGATCGCTGAAAACGGCAAACTGGTGGGCTTTAACCTGCTGGTCGGCGGTGGCCTGTCGATCGAACACGGCAACAAGAAAACCTATGCGCGTCAGGCCAGCGAATTTGGCTACATTCCGCTGGAACATACGCTGGCGGTGGCGGAAGCCGTAGTGACCACCCAGCGTGATTGGGGCAACCGTACCGATCGTAAAAACGCCAAAACCAAATACACGCTGGAGCGCGTCGGCGTTGATACCTTCCGCGCCGAAGTGGAAAAGCGCGCCGGTATTACTTTTGAACCGATTCGCCCCTATGAGTTTACCGGCCGCGGCGATCGCATCGGTTGGGTCAAGGGGGTGGACAACCATTGGCACTTGACGCTGTTTGTTGAAAACGGCCGCCTGCTGGATTATCCGGGGCGTCCGCTGAAAACCGGCGTGGCCGAGATCGCCAAGGTTCATCAGGGGGATTTCCGTCTGACGGCCAACCAGAACCTGATCGTGGCCGGCGTGCCGGAAAGCGAAAAGGCAAAGATCGAAGCCATCGCACGTGAACACGGTCTGATCGACGACGGCGTCAGCGAGCAACGCAAAAATTCGATGGCCTGCGTGTCGTTCCCGACCTGTCCGCTGGCAATGGCGGAGGCCGAACGCTTCCTGCCGGCCTTTGTCACCAAGGTTGAAGGCATCATGCATCAGCATGGGGTCGGCGATGAGCACATCGTGCTGCGCGTCACCGGTTGCCCGAACGGCTGTGGCCGCGCGCTGCTGGCGGAAATTGGCCTGGTGGGCAAGGCCGTCGGCCGCTACAACCTGCATTTAGGGGGTAACCGGGCCGGCACGCGTATTCCGCGCATGTATCGCGAAAATATCAACGAAGACGAAATCCTGAAGGAGATCGACCAACTGGTCGGCCGCTGGGCGCAGGAGCGCAACGCGGACGAGGGCTTTGGCGACTTCACCATCCGTACCGGCATTGTGCGGCCGGTGGTGGATCCGGCGCAGGATTTCTGGGATTAATCGTGGAGGCAGACAAGATGGCTGAATTCGATCTGGCGGCGCTGAATGCGCTGCCCAAATCCGGGCAGGCGCTGGCGTTGGCCGAACTCAATGGGCGGCTGGAAAGCCTGTCTGCGCAACAGCGCGTGGCGTGGGCGCTGGAGCACCTGCCGGGCGAGTTCGTGCTTTCTTCGAGCTTTGGCATTCAGGCGGCGGTGTGCCTGCATCTGGTAACCCGCATTCGACCGGATATTCCGGTGATCCTGACCGACACCGGCTATCTGTTCCCGGAAACCTACCAGTTTATCGATCGGCTGACCGACAGTTTGCAGCTGAACCTGCAGGTGTTCCGTGCCGAGCAGTCGGCGGCCTGGCAGGAAGCGCGCTACGGCAAACTGTGGGAACAGGGCGTAGAAGGTATCGAAAAGTACAACCAGATCAACAAGGTCGAACCGATGAACCGCGCGCTGGAAACGCTTGGCGCGCAAACCTGGTTCGCCGGTCTGCGCCGTGAGCAGTCAGGCAGCCGTGCCAACCTGCCGGTACTGGCGGTGCAGCGCGGGGTGTTCAAAATGCTGCCGATCATCGACTGGGACAATCGGCAGATCTATCAGTATCTGACCGAGCACGGGCTGAGTTATCACCCGCTGTGGGAGCAGGGGTATCTGTCGGTGGGTGACACCCACACCTCGCGCAAATGGGAGCCGGGCATGAGCGAAGAAGAAACCCGCTTCTTTGGCCTCAAGCGTGAGTGCGGGCTACACGAAGGGTAAACCGATGCTGGCATGACGCTAGCTGCGCGTATGTGAAGGTAAAAAGGCCGCATTTGCGGCCTTTGGCTATTTTGTCTTCTGCGCGTGCGGATCCGGGTGCGCCTGCGCCAGCTCTTTGATCAGCGGCAGCAGGATCTGCACGCTGTCGCGGCTGCGTTTGTCGATGCGCCCAGGCAGGTAACGCTCCAGGTAGTTCAGGTTGTCGTACTGTGACTGATGCCAACTGGTGCCCTGCGGAAAGTGCGGGCTGATGGCGCGCTGCTGATAACCGTCCTTATCGCCCAGTGACCAGTTGGTGGCTTCCACGGCCAGCACCGGGATACCGGCGTTATCAAATATTTCCTGATCGGAACAGCAACCGGTGCCTTTCGGGTATTTTTTACTGCCTGGATTGATGGCGGCGGCGATGCCGTAGCGGTGGGCAATGTCCAGCGCGCGATCGCGGCTTTTCTTCGCCATCTGTGGCGGCGTCTGGCGACCGGCGTGGAAATAGAGCCTGTCACCGGTGATCAGGCTATCGAGATTAATCACCAGTACGGTGTTGGCACGCTCTTCCGGGCTCATGCGTTCCAGATAGTTTTTGGCGCCGAGCGAGCCCAGTTCTTCGCCGCTGGTGGCGAGGAACCGCAGGGTGTAGCCAGTCGGAATATCCTTTAACCGCTGCGCCAGTTCCAGCATTACGCCCACGCCGGAAGCATTGTCGTCCACCCCTTGCAGGGTCAGGCCACCCAGGTTGTTATCCACTTCGTCATCGCTGCGCGGCATATAGGTATCAAAATGCGCCATGATGATGATCTGTTTCTGCTGCTCGCCATTCTTTGCCGCAATCACCGAGTTAACCGCAACGTTATGCCAGTTTTCGCTGGCATTTTTATTCACATAGAGAAAACGGGTGTTGAAATTGCGGATGTTGCTCTGATAGCCCATCTTGGCAAACTGCTGTTTGAGGTAATCTGCCGTGAGCAGCTCCGCCGGGCTACCGGCCATGCGACCCGGGAAATAGGTGGCGATATGGCGAATCTGCTCGGCAGCGTATCTGCCCAGTGGGGCATCCTTGGCGTGCTGTGTTGCGGCCGAAACGCTGAAAACGCTGCAAAATGCCATGGCCAGCAGGCTGGTTTGCAGGCAAAAACGGGAAAACATTCCGAAAGTCCTTCTGTTTTGCTATCGGCGATGCCGAGTATTTTTTGTGGTTGCCAGTATGAAACGCCAGGGCGAATTACTCAATTTCCTGCGCTCTTAAATTTGCTCTGGCGCGCGCGTTGCGGTGGCCTTATTCCATTATCGCACTACTCATTCCTTTTCGTCATTTCAGAGGCGAAATCGTAGCCCGTATAGTCTCCCTATCTTTCTGTTATATGAAAAGGCTGTTGTGGACTATCTACCAATATTTGCCGATCTGAAACAACGCCCGGTGCTGGTCGTTGGCGGCGGTGAAGTCGCTGCACGCAAGGTGGAACTGCTTGCGCGCGCCGGGGCTGAAATACGGATAGTTGCGCAGTCGCTCTCACCCGAACTCGAACAACGTCGTCAGGAAGGGCGCATTCACTGGCTGGGGCAGGCTTTTGCTCCCGAACAGCTGGATGATGTGTTTCTGGTGATTGCGGCAACCAACGATAGCGCGCTGAACGCCACGGTGTATGCCGAGGCGGATGCGCGCCGGGTGTTGGCCAACGTGGTGGACGATCAGCCGCGCTGTTCGTTCATCTTTCCGTCGATCATCGATCGTTCACCGCTGGTGGTGGCAGTGTCGTCCAGCGGGCAGGCACCGGTACTGGCACGCATGCTGCGGGAAAAACTCGAGGCGCTATTGCCAGCCAGCCTGGGGCCGATGGCGCAACTGGCCGGTGGTTTTCGCCAACGGGTGAAACAGACGCTGGGAGCGATCGGCGCGCGTCGACGCTTTTGGGAAAAGGCTCTCAACGGCCGTTTTGCCACGCTGGTGGCTAACGGTCAGCAAGCGCAGGCCGAACAACAGCTGGCGCAGGATTTGGCGGCGTTTGCCGCCGGCAACGAAGGTGCACAGGGCGAAATAGCCCTGGTCGGCGCCGGGCCGGGCGACGTTGGCCTACTGACGCTGCGCGGGCTGCAGGTGATGCAACAGGCGGATGTGGTGCTGTATGACCATCTGGTCAGTGATGAGATCCTCGATCTGGTGCGCCGTGACGCGGATCGTATTTGCGTTGGCAAGCGTGCCGGCGCGCATTCGGTGATTCAGGAAGAAACCAACCGCCTGCTGGTGGAACTGGCGCAGCAAGGGAAACGCGTGGTGCGCCTGAAGGGCGGCGACCCGTTCATCTTCGGCCGCGGCGGCGAAGAGCTGCAGGTGGCGGCGGCGGCGGGTATACCGTTTCAGGTGGTGCCCGGCGTGACGGCGGCGGCTGGTGCCACCGCTTATGCCGGCATTCCGCTGACGCATCGCGATCATGCGCAAAGCGTCACCTTTATTACCGGCCATGCCCGTGCCGACGGCGACGGGTTGGACTGGGCCGATCTGGCTCGGGCGCGGCAAACGCTGGCGATCTACATGGGCACGATGAAGGCGGCGGATATCAGCCAGCGCCTGATGGCGCACGGCCGTGCGGCCGATACCCCGGTGGCGGTGATCAGCCGAGGTACGCGTGCCGACCAACAGGTGCTGACCGGCACGCTGCAACAACTTGAACAACTGGCCCAACGGGCGCCGCTGCCGGCTTTGCTGGTGATCGGCGAGGTGGTGCAACTGCACCATCAAATCGCCTGGTTTGGGCAACAATCTCAGACGGTTTCCCCCGTTGTGAATCTGGCTTAAGGATCTGTTATGGACGAAAAACGACTCACTCACTTGCGGCAATTGGAGGCGGAGAGTATCCATATCATCCGTGAAGTCGCCGCAGAATTTGGCAACCCGGTGATGCTGTACTCGATCGGCAAAGATTCCTCGGTGATGCTGCACCTGGCGCGCAAGGCATTTTATCCGGGTACCCTGCCGTTCCCGCTGCTGCACGTCGATACCGGCTGGAAGTTCCGCGAAATGTACCAGTTTCGCGATCGCACCGCCAAAGAGTACGGTTTCGAGCTGTTGGTGCATAAAAACCCGGAAGGGGTGGCGATGGGCATCAATCCGTTCGTGCACGGCAGCGCCAAACACACCGACATTATGAAAACCGAAGGCTTGAAACAGGCACTGAACAAATACGGCTTTGACGCCGCTTTCGGCGGTGCGCGTCGTGATGAAGAGAAATCACGTGCCAAAGAGCGTATTTATTCGTTCCGCGATCGCTTCCACCGCTGGGATCCGAAAAACCAGCGGCCGGAGCTGTGGCACAACTACAACGGGCAGATCAACAAAGGCGAGAGTATTCGCGTCTTCCCGCTGTCGAACTGGACCGAACTGGACATCTGGCAATACATCTTCCTGGAGAAGATCGACATCGTGCCGCTGTATCTGGCGAAACCGCGTCCGGTGCTGGAGCGCGACGGCATGCTGCTGATGGTGGATGACGATCGTATCGATCTGCAGCCGGGCGAAGTGATCAGCCAGCGTATGGTGCGTTTCCGCACCCTGGGCTGCTGGCCGTTGACCGGTGCGGTGGAGTCCGAGGCGCAGACGCTGCCCGAGATCATCGAAGAGATGCTGGTCTCTACCACCAGTGAGCGTCAGGGCCGCATGATCGACCGCGATCAGTCCGGTTCGATGGAGCTGAAAAAGCGTCAAGGGTATTTCTGAGGAGCCGCCGGATGAACAACGTAATTGCACAACAAATCGCTGAACAGGGCGGCGTAGAAGCCTATTTGCATGCGCAACAGCACAAGAGCCTGCTGCGCTTTCTGACCTGCGGCAGTGTCGATGACGGCAAGAGCACGCTGATCGGCCGCCTGCTGCACGATACCCGCCAGATCTACGAAGATCAGTTGTCGACGCTGCATACCGACAGCAAGCGTCTTGGCACGCAGGGTGAAAAACTCGATCTGGCGCTGCTGGTAGATGGATTGCAGGCAGAACGCGAGCAGGGCATTACCATCGACGTGGCATACCGCTATTTCTCTACCGAAAAGCGCAAATTTATCATCGCTGATACGCCGGGGCATGAGCAGTACACCCGCAATATGGCGACCGGCGCATCTACCTGCGATCTGGCGATCCTGCTGATCGACGCACGTAAAGGCGTGCTGGATCAGACGCGCCGCCACAGCTTTATCGCCACGCTGCTGGGCATCCGTCACCTGGTGGTGGCGGTGAACAAAATGGATCTGGTGGAGTACAGCGAAACGGCGTTTGAGCAATTCAAGCAGGATTACCTGACCTTCGCCCAGCAGCTGCCAAACGATCTGGATATCAAATTCGTGCCTCTGTCGGCGCTGGACGGCGACAACGTGGCCAGTCAGAGCGTCAACATGCCCTGGTACAGTGGCCCAACGCTGCTGGAGGTGCTGGAAACGGTGGACGTGATTGACCAGGCGCAGGCGCAACCGTTGCGCTTCCCGGTGCAGTACGTCAACCGCCCGAACCTCGATTTTCGCGGCTATGCCGGTACGCTGTCTGCTGGCGTGGTTCGGGTTGGCCAGCGTATCAAGGTACTGCCTTCCGGGGTGGAAACCAGCGTGGCGCGCATCGTCACCTTTGACGGGGATCTGCAGGAAGCGCTGCCGGGCGAAGCGATTACCCTGGTGTTGCAGGACGAAGTGGATATCAGCCGCGGCGACCTGCTGGTGGATGCCGCTGAAACGCTGCAGGCGGCGCAAAGCGCGCTGGTCGACGTGGTGTGGATGGCGGAACAGCCGTTGCTGCCGGGACAGAGTTACGACATCAAGGTGGCCGGCAAGAAAACCCGCGCCCGGGTTGAAAGCATTCGCCATCAGGTGGAAATCAACTCGCTGGCACAGTATCAGGCGGATACGCTGCCGCTTAACGGCATCGGCCTGGTGGAATTGACCTTCGATGAACCGCTGCTGCTCGATAGCTATCAGCGCAATCATGTGACCGGCGGGCTGATTTTTATCGATCGGCTAAGCAATGTTACCGTCGGCGCCGGACTGGTGCGCGAAACGCTGCAGCAGGCGCCGGCCGGCAATGGCGAGTTCAGCGCGTTTGAACTGGAACTGAATGCGCTGGTGCGCAAGCACTTCCCGCATTGGGGTGCACGCGACCTGCTTGGGGGCAAATGAGGTGACGGACGTTGAGCTGCGGCAGAACGAGCCGCAAGACGAAAACGTGGTCTGGCATCCGCATGCGGTAACGCGTGCGGATCGTGAAGCCGGCAATGGTCATCGTGGCGTGGTGCTGTGGTTCACCGGGCTGTCCGGCTCGGGGAAATCTACCGTTGCCGGCGCGTTGGAGCAGGCGCTGCACGCTCACGGCGTCAGTACCTATCTGCTGGACGGCGATAACGTCCGCCACGGGCTGTGCCGCGATCTCGGGTTTTCCGATGACGACCGGCGTGAGAATATTCGCCGCGTTGGCGAAGTGGCGAAACTGATGGTCGATGCCGGACTGGTGGTGTTGACCGCGTTTATTTCGCCGCACCGGGCCGAGCGCCGCATGGTGCGTGAACTGCTGGACGACGGGCAATTTGTCGAGGTGTTCGTCGACACGCCGCTGGCGATTTGCGAAGCGCGCGATCCAAAGGGGTTGTACAAGAAAGCGCGTGCCGGCGAGCTGCGCAATTTCACCGGTATCGACTCGGTTTATGAGGCGCCGGAAGCGCCGGATGTCCACCTGAAAGGCGAACAATTAGTAACAAAATTAGTTGCGCAATTGTTAGACGTGCTGCGTGGTCAGGCTATTATCAAACCCTGAATTCGAAAGAAGCGTGTGGCGCTCAAACGCCATGCGCTTTTTACTCTAAGCCGCCGCAGAGCAGGCTGAAAGATATGAATAACCAGGGATTATTATGCAAAATGTCTCGCCTATATTGATTGATTCAACACCGGAAAAAGAAGAACCCTCATATTCTTTCCTCGGCGGCGTCAGCGGCTTTGTCTTCTATTGGCTGGCGTTTGCGGTGCCGTTTATGGTTTATGGCTCTAATACCTTGTTTTTCCTGCTGTATACTTGGCCATTCTTCCTTGCGCTGATGCCGGTTTCGGTATTGATCGGTATTGTCTTCAGCATGTTGTTGCGTGGGCGCCTGATCTTCACGCTGTTGCTGACCGGCATTACGGTGCTGTGCCTGTTCTGGTTGGTGTTCAGTCTATTGACCGGTTGGTGAAATGCCGGGCGCAGGGTGGCGCCCGGAGAGATGTCAAAGCCGTGCGGTAAGTTACAAAACTTTGCTTAAGAACGCCTGGGTGCGCGGATTGCTCGGGTTGCCAAAGAGCTGCTGCGGCGTACCTTCTTCCTGAATAATTCCCTGATCGATAAACAGCACCCGATCCGCCACTTCGCGAGCAAAGGCCATTTCGTGTGTCACCACCACCATGGTCATGCCTTCGTGCGCCAGCGCTTTCATCACCGCCAGCACTTCCCCTACCAGTTCCGGATCCAGTGCCGAGGTCGGTTCATCAAACAGCATGATTTTCGGTTCCATCGCCAGCGCCCGCGCGATGGCGACTCGCTGCTGCTGGCCACCGGACAGGCTGGCGGGATAGGCGTCGATCTTGTCGAGCAACCCCACTTTGCGTAGCAGGGCTTCGGCGCGTAGCGTCGCGTCGGCACGAGATAGCCGTTGCACGTCCATCGGCGCCATGATGATGTTTTCCAGCACCGTCATATGCGGGAACAGATTGAAGCGCTGAAATACCATGCCAACGCTTTCACGCATTTTATTAAGGTTGGTCTTCTGATGATGGATGGCGAAGCTGTTGACGTCGATTTCGCCGCCGGACAGGGTTTCCAGTGCGTTGATGCAACGCAGCAGGGTGCTCTTGCCGGAGCCGGACGGGCCGATGATGCACACCACTTCGTTCGCGGCTATCTGACACGAAATGCCGCGCAGCACATGGGTTTCACCAAATTGCTTTTGCAGATTATGTACGCGAATCACTTTTACCGAACCTCTTTTCCATGTGTTGCACCATCAGCGAGAGCACGAAGGTGATGACCCAATAAACCAGTGAGATCGTCAGATAGGGTTCCCAATAGGTCGCGTAGGCGCCGGACACGGTGCGTGCGGCATAGGCCAGATCGGCCAGACCAATGGCGGAAGCCAGCGAGGAATCCTTGACGATGGCGATGGCGTTGTTGCCCAGCGGCGGCAGCATGCGGCGAAATGCCTGCGGCAGGATCACCTTGCGCATGGTTTTACCGTAACTCATGCCCAGCGAGCGGGAGGCTTCCATCTGGCCACGATCGATTGACTGGATGCCGGCGCGGAATATTTCCGACACGTAGGCACCGGCATTCAGCGTAATGGCCACCACGCAGGACAGAAACGCGCCGTAATCGGAGCGCAGCGCGCGGGCGAAATCACTGCTCATGATGCCGCTGGTGACCAGCAGACCGTCGCGCGGGTTGATAAACAGCGGCACCAGGGCAAAGTGCACGACCATAATCTGCACGAATAGCGGTGTACCGCGGAAGGCGCTGATGTAGATGCGCACCGGCCATTGCACACCATAGTGCAAAATGTGTTTCCAGATGCCGTGCGGTGCCTGCGCCAGTCGACCGAGGCCGAGGATAAGCCCCCAGGTGGTGCCCAGTAGCACGCAGATCAGGGTACATTTGATGGTCATCCAGGCGCCTTCCATAAACAGCGGTGCGTACTCCTGGATAATCTCCCAACGGAAGTTCAAGGTTTGATCCTTATTTAATGTTAAGACGACTGCGGGGCGTCATCCTGGCGGCGAGCTGTGCTCAATACCAGGATGATTTGGCCCACGACGTCGATGTATCCGCATTTGGCGCAGTGAGCGCCCGGTGGCGATTATTCGGCCGGCAGCGTCGGCACGTTGCTGTCGAACCAGTTGCGATAGATGTTGGCGTAGGTGCCGTCGGCGACGATTTTCTTCAGTCCGGCATTGATGCGGTCACGCAATTCCACGTTGCCCTTGGCCACCGCTATACCGAAATACTGGCGTTGGAACTTGGCATCGGTCACCAGCTTGAACTGTTTTTCCGGGTGGGTTTTGATATAAAACTTGGCGACGCCGACGTCACCAACCGCAGCGCTGATGCCGTCTTCAAACAGTTCCTGCAGCATCAGCGGGGTGTTATCGAAGCGCTTGATCGCCGTGCTGTTTTTGCCCAGCACGTCAGATACCACGATGTCACCGGTGCTGGAATTGACTACGCCGACCTTCAGGCTCTTGAGCGCCGCGATAGAATCTACCGTCGAGGTTTTGGGCACCACGATGGCCTGCTCTGCCGGGAAGTAAGGCGCAGAGAAATCCACCATCTGCTTGCGTTTATCGGTAATGGTAATGCCGGAAATGATGATGTCACGGTCGCCGGAATTGAGAGTGGCGAAGATCCCTTCCCACGGCGTGTTGACCAGCTTTATCTGGAAGCCTTCGGCCTTGGCCACGGCTTTGATGATATCAATATCAAACCCTTCCAGCTGTTTGCTGCTATTTTCAAACTCAAACGGACGATAGGTGCCGCCCGAGCCGACGACGTAGGTGGTTTCTGCCACGGCGCTGCCGGCTGACAGGCTGGCGGCCAGGCAGGCCCCAATCAGGACAAGACGTTTAAACATGGTGATCCCCGTAAGTTAAAGGTTATGTATTGGATTTATTTATTCATATTTACTGCATAAAAATAAAGAATAATGAATAAAAACACAACTATTACATTGGTATGTAAATCAGTGTGGTGTTAAATATTCATTTTTTTCGTATGGCGCGCGTATTTTGCGGCGAGAAGGCAATCAGCCAGTGGTTTTGGCTGCATAGTGGGTAACAGTCAGTGGGAACGATCGGTGACCTGCTGGCGACGGTAAAGGCAATTAAGCGGCTTTTTTTACCGCTTTCAGCGTGGTTTTAGGTTATAAACTCAATAAATTCTCATCCGTATTCTGAAACTGGCGGCGAAATGCCGCTCTCAGTGTGGAGTCCAACGAAAAGTTGTGGGATGATTGGTCGGTTTTTCAGGGGGCGGGGATGGGAAAACTTACGCTACTATTGTTGGCATTGCTCGGTTGGTTACAGTATTCACTGTGGCTGGGCAAAAATGGTGTACACGATTACGTGCGAGTCAATGAAGACGTTGCGGCCCAGCAGGGCAACAATGCCAAGTTGAAAGCGCGTAACGATCAGCTGTTCGCCGAAATCGACGATCTGAACGGTGGTCAGGAAGCGATTGAAGAACGCGCGCGTAATGAACTGGGCATGATCAAGCCCGGCGAAACTTTTTATCGTCTGGTTCCTGACCAATCCAGACGTGGCGCGGCGACTCCTTCGCAAAACAACGTAAAATAACGCATGAATCACTCCGCAGGTTCCTTTCCACAGGTGATTGCCGTATTGCCGGCTGCCGGTATCGGCAGTCGTATGCAAACGGATTGCCCGAAGCAATATCTCACTATCGGCGGCCAAACCCTGCTTGAGCACGCCATCCACGCTTTGCTGCGTCATCCGAGCATTCAACAGGTGATCGTGGCGATTGGCCCGGAAGATACCCATTTCGCTACCTTGCCGATCGCGGCCGATGTGCGCGTGCGGGTTACCTTCGGCGGCAAACAGCGTGCCGATTCGGTGATGGCCGGCTTGCAGCTGGCGACAGGCGCGGATTGGGTGCTGGTGCATGACGCCGCGCGGCCGTGCCTGCACGCCGACGATCTTGAACGCCTGCTGGCGATTACCGCGCACAGCCAGGTCGGCGGGATCCTCGCCGCGCCGGTGCGCGATACCATGAAACGAGCGGAAAGCGGCATCAGCGCCATTGCCCATACGGTGGAACGCCAGGATCTTTGGCATGCGCTGACTCCGCAGCTGTTCCCGCTTGAGTTGCTCAAACGCTGTTTGCAACGCGCCCTCGACGACGGCGCAAACGTCACCGACGAAGCTTCGGCGCTGGAGCACTGTGGCTATCATCCATTATTGGTGGCGGGGCGTTCGGACAATATTAAAGTGACGCGGCCGGAGGATTTGGCGCTGGCGGCGTTCTATTTAACCCAGAATCAACAGGAGCATGTCTGATGCGTATCGGTCACGGTTTTGACGTACATAAATTTGGCGGCGAAGGTCCGCTGGTGATCGGTGGTGTCCGCATTCCTTACGAACAGGGGTTGCTGGCCCATTCCGACGGCGACGTAGCGCTGCATGCTGCTACCGACGCGTTGCTCGGCGCTGCGGCGTTAGGGGATATCGGCAAGCTGTTCCCGGATACCGATCCGGCCTTCAAGGGCGCAGACAGTCGTGAACTGTTACGTGAAGCCTGGCGGCGTATCCGCGCCAAAGGCTATCACCTTGGCAATCTGGATATCACCATCATCGCCCAGGCACCTAAAATGGCGCCGCACATCCCGCAAATGCGCATTTTCCTGGCGGAAGATCTGCAATGCCATATGGATCAGGTTAACGTTAAAGCGACCACCACGGAAAAACTGGGCTTCACCGGCCGCGGTGAAGGCATTGCCTGCGAAGCGGTTGCCTTGTTAGTCAGGGAGTAAACCGATGGATATGGCAACGTTGAGTTGGCTGCATGGCCAGCCGCAGGCCTCCGGGCTGCTGAAAGCCAACCCCGAAGACTTTGTGGTGGTGGAAGATCTGGGCTTCGAGCCGGACGGCGAGGGCGAGCATCTGCTGGTCAATATTCGCAAGAAAGGCTGCAATACCCAGTTCGTCGCCGACTATCTGGCGCGCTTTGCCGGCATTCACGGTCGAGCGATTAGTTACGCCGGCCTGAAAGACCGCCATGCGGTGACCGAGCAATGGTTCTGCCTGCACCTGCCCGGCAAGGACGATCCCGATCTCTCGCAGTTTGAACTCGAAGGCTGCGAAGTGCTGGCAGCGGTTCGCCATCGCCGCAAGCTGCGCATTGGTACGCTGAAGGGGAATGCCTTTACGCTGGTGCTGCGGCAAATCAGCGATCGCAACGAGGTAGAACAACGATTGCAGGCGATCGCCGCCGCTGGGGTACCCAATTATTTTGGCAGCCAGCGTTTTGGCCGCGGTGGTAACAACCTGCTGATGGCGCGCCGCTGGGCGAACGATGAAATTCGCGTCAAAGAGCGCAACAAGCGCAGCTTCTATCTTTCCGCCAGTCGCAGTGCGCTGTTCAATCTGCTGGCGTCGACCCGGTTGGCTAATCAACAGCATCGAACGGTGCTGGATGGCGATGCGCTGCAACTTACCGGGCGCGGTAGCTGGTTTGTGGCACAGGCAGACGAGCTGGACAGTCTGCAACAGCGTCTCGACGCCGGAGAATTGCAGGTGACGGCACCGTTGCCGGGGGATGGCGCACCGGGCAGCGCCGGCGCTGCATTGGAATTTGAACAGCGTTGCTTGGCGGAACAGCCGGAATTGCTTACGCTTTTAAAGCGCGAGCGCGTTGAACCCGCTCGTCGGGCCCTGCTGTTGCAACCGCAAAATATGCTGTGGAACTGGTGGGATGACGTTACCGTAGAATTGCGCTTCTGGCTGCCAGCGGGCAGTTTTGCCACCAGCGTGGTTCGCGAACTCATGCGGCAGGATAACAGTGATGCGGATATTACTGAGTAACGACGACGGCGTTAGCGCGCCGGGTATTCAGGTGCTCGCAGCGGCGCTGCGTGAATTTGCCGACGTGATGGTGGTGGCGCCCGATCGCAACCGCAGCGGCTCTTCCAATGCTCTGACGCTGGACTCACCGTTGCGCACCCTGACTCTGGCCAACGGCGACGTGGCGGTGCAACAGGGTACGCCGACCGACTGTGTCTATCTGGGCGTCAATGCGTTGATGCGCCCAGCGCCGGATATCGTGGTTTCCGGCATTAATGCCGGCCCGAATCTGGGCGACGACGTGATTTATTCCGGTACGGTAGCCGCGGCGATGGAAGGTCGACATCTGGGCTTGCCGGCATTGGCGGTATCGCTCAATGGCCATCAGCACTATGCGACGGCGGCGGCAATCACCTGCCGTCTGTTGCGCGCCTTGCAGCGCGAGCCGCTGCGCACCGGAAAAATACTCAATATCAACGTGCCGGATCTGCCGCTCGATCAGATCAGGGGCATTCGCGTCACGCGCTGCGGCAGCCGCCACCCGGCGGACAAGGTGTTTTGCCAGCAGGATCCGCGTGGACAGAATCTCTATTGGATCGGCCCGCCTGGTGATAAATTCGATGCCGGGCCGGAGACCGATTTCGCCGCCGTAGAGCAGGGCTATGTGGCGGTGACGCCGTTGCAGGTGGATTTGACCGCCTATGCCGCCCAGGACGTGGTAAAAACATGGTTAACCAAAGCAGAGGTTAGCGGGTAATGGTGAACAAGCCGATGCAAACATTGCTGGCGCAGCTGCGTCAGCAGGGGATCCGGGACGAGCGATTGTTACAGGCGATCGAATCGGTACCGCGTGAACGTTTTGTAGATGAAGCGCTTGAGCATAAGGCGTATGAAAATACCGCGTTGCCGATAGGCTCGGGTCAAACGATTTCCCAACCGTATATGGTGGCGCGGATGACCGAGTTGCTGAATCTGACGCCGACGTCGCGGGTGTTGGAAATTGGCACCGGTTCCGGCTATCAGACGGCGATTCTGGCGCATCTGGTGCAGCACGTCTGTTCGGTCGAACGTATCAAGGGGCTGCAGTGGCAGGCCAAACGGCGGCTGAAGCAGCTTGACTTGCATAATGTTTCCACCCGCCATGGCGACGGCTGGCTGGGATGGGCTTCACGCGGGCCGTTCGACGCGATTATCGTCACCGCCGCGCCGCCGGAAATTCCATCGGCGTTGATGGCACAGTTGGACGACGGCGGCATCATGGTGCTGCCGGTCGGGGAACAGTCGCAAATCCTTAAACGCATTCAGCGCCACGGTAATGAATTTGCCATTGACGCGGTTGAGGCGGTGCGCTTTGTTCCGTTGGTCAAAGGCGAACTGGCATAGCGTTTGGCTGATTTATCGGCAAAACGCAAAAACTGTTGCACTTTCATCGCTTCATAAGTGGTATTTAGCGTTCCAATAAGACCAATTTTCAATACAATTGCCTTTCTGAGTGGTTATCTTATGGTGTGGTAGCGCTGATGTGGCTACATTGGCGACGCTGCTTTTATGCCTCTGGCGGAAGAGGGTCTGGCGTTCAGACATCGGCCGAGGCGCCTTGCTTCATAGAAACTGAGAAAAGCCTTAAAGCTCAGCTACGATGTATAGGGTATTTTGGATAGAGTATTGTGACGGGGGAAGCATGAGCACGGGAAGCCCAATAATGACTTTACGCCGGGTTGCGGTGTGTACGATGGTAGGTATGTGGTTGGCTGGCTGTACGAATACCGGTTCGTCATCGGCGCCGATTAGCAGCGTTGAAGGCGGAAATGCCGCTGCTGCGACTGCCGGCGCGCAGGCGTCCCCACAAGGGCGCATAGTCTATAACCGCAGTTATGAGGCGATCCCGAAAGGGAGTTACAGTGGCAGCACCTATACGGTAAAACGTGGGGATACGCTGTTTTACATTGCCTGGATCACGGGCAATGATTTCCGTGACCTGGCTCAACGTAACAATATTCCAGAACCCTACGGCTTGAATGTTGGCCAAACCATTCAGCTTGGTAATGGTTCTGCCGCCAGCGGCGGCGGCATGGTGGCGGCAACCGACGCTACAAGTGGCGGTATTCCTAAACCGCCATCCAGCAGTCAGATCCAGACTGCGACGGTTGATTCTCAACCAACTAACGCGTATTCTGACAATTCGGGTAAACAGAATGTAGGCAAGATGTTGCCTGCATCAGGTGCAGTTGTGGCAGGAAGCGCTACAACCCCTGTTACCGCGCCAGCTGCAACACCACCGGTGAGCAGCACCGTCAGCAACAGTGCGCCAGTCAGTACCTGGAGATGGCCAACCGACGGTAAGATTATTGATAACTTTTCCTCATCAGACGGTGGGAATAAAGGTGTCGATATCGCAGGCTCCCGTGGGCAAGCCATTTTTGCTACCGCCGATGGCCGTGTAGTGTACGCAGGCAACGCCTTACGGGGTTACGGTAATCTGATCATCATCAAACACAATGATGATTACCTGAGCGCCTACGCTCATAACGACACAATGCTGGTCCGGGAACAACAAGAAGTGAAGGCGGGTCAAAAAATAGCAACCATGGGAAGCACCGGAACCAGTTCAGTACGTTTGCATTTTGAAATTCGTTACAAGGGGAAATCCGTAAACCCGCTGCGTTATCTTCCGCAGCGATAGATTGGGCAGAATACGCTGGTATTCTGCTCGCGGTATCACGGGTAGGAGCAGCTTATGAGCCAAAATACGCTGAAAGTTAACGAGTTACATGATGATGCGGATTTCGACGAGAATGGAACGGAGGCTGAATCATTTGATGAAAAAGCGCTGGCAGAGGAAGAAGCCAGTGAGAATGATTTAGCTGAAGAAGAGCTGTTGTCTCAGGGTGTTACCCAACGCGTTCTGGATGCGACACAGCTCTATCTGGGCGAAATTGGTTATTCGCCTCTGCTGACCGCAGAGGAAGAAGTTTACTTCGCACGGCGGGCATTGCGCGGTGATGTGCCATCCCGCCGTCGTATGATTGAAAGTAACCTGCGACTGGTGGTGAAAATTGCCCGTCGCTACAGCAATCGCGGCCTGGCGCTGCTGGATCTGATTGAGGAAGGTAACCTCGGCTTGATCCGCGCAGTGGAAAAGTTCGACCCAGAACGCGGCTTCCGTTTCTCTACCTATGCCACCTGGTGGATCCGTCAGACCATTGAACGGGCGATCATGAACCAAACCCGTACCATTCGTCTGCCGATTCACATCGTTAAAGAACTGAATGTCTATCTGCGCACCGCGCGCGAGCTTTCTCATAAACTGGATCACGAGCCAAGCGCCGAAGAGATTGCCGAGCAACTCGACAAGCCGGTTGATGACGTTAGCCGCATGCTGCGCCTGAATGAACGTATCACTTCTGTTGATACGCCATTGGGCGGTGACTCGGAAAAAGCGCTGCTGGACATTTTGGCCGACGAGAAAGACAACGGGCCTGAAGACACCACGCAAGACGATGACATGAAGCAAAGCATCGTGAAATGGCTGTTCGAACTGAACGCCAAACAGCGTGAAGTGCTGGCGCGTCGTTTCGGCCTGCTGGGCTATGAAGCCGCTACGTTGGAAGACGTTGGCCGCGAGATTGGTCTGACACGTGAGCGTGTTCGTCAGATTCAGGTGGAAGGTTTACGTCGTCTGCGTGAGATTCTGCAAATGCAGGGCCTGAGTATTGAGGCGCTGTTCCGCGAATAACACATTACTGCATTAAATAAAAAACGGTGAGCTCAGGCTCACCGTTTTTTTATCCGCGTTGCCCCCGGTTACATCATCTTCTTCAAGCGATAGATCCAGTCCAGCGCTTCGCGCGGCGTCAACGCATCGGGATCCAGCCCCTCCAGCGCTTCAACCGCCGGCGAGGGTTCCTCGGTCAGCAAGGTCATCTGCGTAGCGTCTACCGTACCGGCTGCGCTGTGGTTAGACAGCGCTTCCAGTTCGCGCAGCTTCTGGCGCGCACGCTTGATCACGTCACGCGGCACGCCGGCCAACGCCGCCACCGCCAGCCCGTAGCTCTTGCTGGCAGCCCCTTCCTGCACGCTGTGCATAAAGGCGATAGTATCGCCATGCTCCAGCGCATCCAGGTGCACGTTGACCACGCCTGCCATTTTCTCCGGCAGGGTGGTCAACTCAAAGTAATGGGTGGCAAACAGCGTCATCGCCTTGATACGGTTGGCCAGGTTCTCGGCACAGGCCCACGCCAGCGACAGGCCGTCATAGGTGGAGGTACCACGGCCGATTTCGTCCATCAATACCAGGCTGTTTTCGGTGGCGTTATGCAGGATATTGGCGGTTTCGGTCATTTCCACCATAAAGGTGGAGCGGCCGGAAGCCAGGTCATCGGCGGCGCCAACGCGGGTAAAGATGCGGTCCACCGGCCCGATGGTCGCTTTGGTTGCCGGCACGTAACTGCCGATGTGCGCCAGTAGCACTATCAGCGCCGTTTGCCGCATATAAGTACTTTTACCGCCCATGTTCGGCCCGGTAATGATCAACATGCGCCGTTGTGGTGACAGGGAAAGCGGGTTGGCAATGAACGGTTCGCTCAACACCTGTTCCACCACCGGGTGACGACCTTCAACGATGCGGATGCCGGGCTGTTCGCTCATGGTCGGGCAGGTATAGTTCAACGTTTCGGCGCGTTCGGCCAGATTGGTCAGCACGTCCAGTTCCGCCAGCGCGCTGGCACTTTGCTGCAATGCCGGCAGGTGCGGCAACAGCAAATCGAACAGTTCGTCATACAGCGCTTTTTCAATCGCCAGCGCCTTGCCCTTGGAGGTCAGAACCTTGTCTTCGTACTCTTTCAACTCCGGAATGATATAGCGTTCGGCGTTTTTCAGCGTTTGGCGACGCACATAGTGAATCGGCACCAGGTGACTTTGGCCGCGACTGACCTGGATGTAATAGCCGTGCACGCCATTGAAACCGACCTTCAGCGTATCCAGTCCCAGCTTTTCACGCTCGCGGATTTCCAGGCGATCGAGATAATCACTGGCACCGTCGGCCAGCGCGCGCCATTCATCCAGTTCGGCGTTGTAGCCAGGCGCGATCACGCCGCCGTCACGTACCAGTACCGGCGGCGCTTCCACTACGGCACGTTCCAGCAGGTGCTGCAAATCGTCAAACTGACCGATCTGCGCCAGCAGTTTTTGCACATGCGGCGTAGCGATATCTTGCAGCATGTCGCGAATATCCGGTAATTGCTGGAACGCATGACGCATGCGTGCCAGATCGCGCGGCCGAGCGGTACGCAACGCCAGGCGCGCCAGGATACGCTCCAGATCGCCGACCTGACGCAGCGACGGCTGTACGTCGCTACCGATCTCCTGCAATGCGCCAATGGCCTGCTGGCGATGGTTCAGCACGTTGACGTCGCGGGTTGGCATATGCAGCCAGCGTTTCAGCATGCGGCTGCCCATGGGCGTCACGGTGCAATCCAGAATGGCGGCCAGCGTATTGTCACTGCCGCCGGACAGGCTCTGGGTAATTTCCAGATTGCGGCGGGTGGCGGCATCCATAATGATGCCGTCCTGCTGGCGTTCCATGGTGATGCCGCGGATATGCGGCAACGAGGTGCGCTGGGTATCCTTTACATATTGCAGCAGACAACCAGCGGCGCGTAGCGCCTGTTGCGACTGCTCGACGCCAAAGCCGGTGAGATCGCGCGTGCCGAACTGCAGGTTGAGCTGCTGCCGCGCGGTTTCCAGTTCGAACTCCCACAGCGGCCGGCGGCGCAGACCATGGCGCTGTGCGATCAGCGACATCTGTTCGAAGCTTTCGGGGTAGAGCAGTTCGGCCGGGTTGGTGCGCTGCAGTTCGGCAGCCATGGCTTCCTGGTCTTCCGGTTCGGTGACGCGGAAGCGGCCGGAGCTGATGTCCAGCGTGGCGTAGCCAAAGCCGCGTGCATCCTGCCAGATGGCGGCCAGCAGGTTATCCTGGCGTTCTTGCAACAGGGCTTCATCGCTGACGGTGCCTGGGGTGACGATGCGCACCACTTTGCGTTCCACCGGGCCTTTGCTGGTGGCAGGATCGCCAATCTGTTCGCAAATGGCGACGGATTCACCCAGTTGCACCAGCTTGGCCAGATAGTTTTCCACCGCATGATGCGGTACCCCGGCCATCGGGATGGGTTCGCCCGCCGAGGCGCCGCGTTTGGTCAGTGATATATCCAGCAGCTGTGAGGCGCGTTTGGCGTCGTCATAGAACAGCTCATAAAAGTCGCCCATGCGATAGAACAGCAGAATTTCAGGATGCTGGGCCTTGAGGCGCAGGTACTGCTGCATCATGGGGGTGTGGTCAACGTATTCTTTGTTTTCCATAATATTCACTGCGTTATGTTCTGGTTATGCGTCGCGAGCTTGATGCTTGCCATATTATTGAAAGCGTCCTGCTAAAAGGTGAAACGCCGGCTGCTTAGTCTGGGGGAAGATGTTAACAGGTGATACCGCGGTTTCAAACGTATCTGCAAACCATGATGCGGTTTTAAACAGCTCTGCGAAACTGTTCGCAGTTGCACATCGCTCATGTTGCCGTTAGAACGGGTAATTTCGCCTGATATTCCAGTTTGTTCACGCCAGACTATGATTTACCATAGCGTTTAACTTTGTAGCCTGGCTGATGGATATCTGATGCGACACCTTGCAAGCTTTCTTCCTCTGGCACTTTTGCTTTCTGCCTGTAGCAGCGAGCCGGAAACCACGACCGCTCCCCAGCAGCCTCATGCCGTTCAAGGCGGTTTTCTGTTGGACGCCGAGCATGCCAATCCGCTGATATTAACCGGTGATTATGCCAATAATCCGGCAGCGCAACGTTTCGTCGACAAGATGGTCAACGAACACGGCTTCGATCGGCAACAGTTGCACAGCGTGCTGGCGCAAACCCGGCGGCTGGACTGGGTGATCCGTTTGATGGATCGTCAGGCACCGACGCCGACCGGTAGACCGCCGTCCGGCCCGAACGGTGCCTGGCTGCGTTATCGCAATAAATTTATCACTCCGGATAATATTCCTAACGGCGTTGCCTTCTGGAATCAGTATGCGGATGCATTGGCGCGTGCGCATCAGGTTTACGGCGTACCCCCGGAAATTATCGTCGGCATTATCGGCGTGGAAACCCGCTGGGGTCGCGTCATGGGCAAAACGCGCATTATCGACGCGTTGGCCACCCTGTCGTTTGACTATCCTCGCCGTGCCACCTACTTCACCGGCGAGCTGGAAACCTTTCTGCTGATGGCGCGCAAGGAAGGCCGCGATCCGTTGGATCTGCGCGGCTCTTATGCCGGCGCAATGGGGTATGGCCAGTTTATGCCAACCTCATTCAAGGATTATGCCGTTGACTTCAATGGTGATGGCCACATCAATCTGTGGGATCCGGAAGACGCCATCGGCAGCGTGGCCAACTATTTCCGTGCTCATGGCTGGCAGCGTGACGCGCCGGTGGCGATCCCCGCCAGCGGGCAAGCACCGCTGATGGAGAACGGCTTCAAAACCCGCTATACCGTGGGGGCGTTGCAGGCGGCGGGGCTGACGCCGCAGGGCGCGCTGGGTCACGATCAGCAGGTGAGCCTGCTGCGCCTGGATATGGGCAGCGAATACCAATACTGGTTTGGCCTACCGAACTTCTACACCATTACCCGCTACAACCACAGCACCCATTATGCCATGGCGGTGTGGCAGTTGGGCGAGGCAGTGAGCCGAGCGCGGCGCGGCAACGTCTTCTGATTTTGATCGATAAAGCACAAGGGCCGAATCCGGCCCTTTTTTTACAGCATGGTATAGGCTTTCTTCAAACCGGTATCGTCATCAGGATCGGCCCCCTGCGGTGACGCAGGCTCGCTTTCTACTGGCTGCGACTCTGGCTCTGGCGACGCGTCGCCGGTCGCGTTGTCTTGCTCGAGCGGATCGGGGGCGGCCTCCGGTGGCGGCATGGTCTCCTGAATCATCTGCTCATCGAAGGTCGGGTTCAGCGCCGGTGAAAGCGGGGAACTGACCAGGCTGTCGGGCATGGCGATATGTGGCAGGGGCGCATCGTCGACAAATTGCGACTCGTCTTCTTTTACCGTGCGGCTGAAGCCGACGATCAGTACGCCGCACAGGGCGAAGAATACATACAGGATATTGCCGCCGAGCGGCTGGATCAGCACCCCGACCGCCAGCGGACCAACGCTGGCACCAACGCCAAATGCCATCAGCAGGCAGGCCGCCAGCGACACGCGTCGCTCTGGCTCGATCAGGTCATTGGCCAACGCGACGGCCAGCGGGTACAGCGTGAACTGCAGCATGCTGACGATAAAACCGACCGCCAGCAGCAGGTGAAAATCAATGTGTGGCAGCAGCGCCAGCGGTAGCGCCGCCACGGTCAGCAGAATGGCGTTGACGCGCATCAGCAGCGTACGGTTGTAGCGATCCGAGAGCCAACTGAGCGGGAATTGTGCCACCAGGCCGGCGAAAATCGCCAGAGCCATGAACAACCCGGTCTGCTGCGTGGACAGCGCCTGCTGGCTGGCGTACACCGGTGCCAGCCCATAGAATGAACCGACTACCATGCCGATCACCAGCGTGGTGGCCAGCACTTTGGGAATGGCGCCGATAAAGTAGCGTAGCTCAAGCGGCGCCGGAGACATGTGACGCGCATTGGTGCGGGTGGTAAGCGCTATCGGCACCAGGCACAGCGCGAAGCATAGCGCAATCAGCAGCAGCGTGGTGATGCCCAGCCCGCTTTGCAGCATCAGTACTACCTGACCCAGCGACATGCCAAGATAGGTGGCCACCATATACACGCCAAATACCACGCCGCGCTGGCTGGATTCCGCCTGATCGTTAAGCCAGCTTTCCAGCACCATGTATTGGCACATCATGCACAGGCCGATGATCAGTCGCAACACCACCCACACCGGGATATATTCCGTCAGGCCGTGCCCCAGTACCGCGGCGGTGATAATGCCGGCGCAGGACACATAGGCGCGGATATGGCCGACGCGCGCAATCAGAAAATGCCCGACCTTGCCGCCGATCACCAGGCCGATATAGTTGGCGGCAATAATCGCGCCGATCGTACCGCCGGTGACGTTGATTGAGGTCAGGCGCAACGAGACATAGGTGGTGAGCAGGCCTGAGCCCAGCAACATTAGCAGAGTGGTGGTATACAGCGGAAAGAATACGCCTAACGTTTTTTTCACACGATCATCCTACTTCAGTCATGGCGGATATTGGCCGGTAACCGGCGTCCCTGTGGATTTTCCCTGTAGCCCGGCAAGCTGGGCGCTCTTTTTGATACTAGCAGTTTGCCTGGATGCTTAAAACCTCGCCGTCTTGCGCCGCGCTGCGCAATGTTGGCGACCGCTCCGCGCGATGCCTTGATAAATGCTACTATCGGGCGCATATACCCTGGTTCCTGAAGGAGGCGTTATGAGCGAAGATACGCTGCGTAAACTCAGCATGGCGGTTGGCGATAAACTCAAGGCCGGCGGGCGCTGGATCACCTGTGCGGAATCCTGCACCGGCGGCGGTATCGCCAAAGCGATTACCGACATTGCCGGCAGTTCGGCCTATTTCGATCGCGGTTTTGTCACTTACAGTAATACGGCCAAGCACCAGATGCTCGGCGTGGCGGAAGCCACCTTGCAGGCGTATGGCGCAGTGAGCGAAGAAGTGGTGCGTGAAATGGCGCAGGGCGCATTGCATGCCGCCGGCGCCGACCTGGCGCTTTCGGTCAGCGGCATTGCCGGGCCGGACGGCGGCAGCGCTGAAAAGCCGGTGGGGACGGTATGGTTCGGCTTTGCCGAACGTTCCGGCCGTGTGATGGCACGTAAAATGCGGTTTGCCGGCGACCGCGACACCGTCAGGCGGCAGGCGACGCTTTTTGCACTGCAAACCGCGCTTGACGAATTTTTGTAAAATTAGGCTTGATACTGTATGACCATACAGTATAATTAGTGGCATTTCCTGCACAACATACATTCAGTGGCAGTGTGGGGTAACACCGACATTGCGTAACGAGGAGCAAAAATGGCTATTGATGAGAACAAGCAAAAGGCGTTAGCTGCGGCACTGGGCCAGATTGAAAAACAATTCGGCAAAGGCTCCATCATGCGTCTGGGTGAAGACCGCTCCATGGACGTGGAAACGATCTCTACCGGCTCACTGTCACTTGATATCGCGCTGGGCGCCGGCGGCTTGCCGATGGGGCGTATCGTCGAGATCTACGGGCCGGAATCTTCCGGTAAAACCACGCTGACGCTGCAAGTCATCGCCGCCGCGCAGCGCGAAGGCAAAACCTGTGCCTTTATCGACGCCGAACACGCGCTGGATCCGATCTACGCCAAGAAGCTGGGCGTGGATATCGACAACCTGTTGTGTTCGCAACCGGATACCGGTGAGCAGGCGTTGGAAATCTGTGACGCGCTGACCCGCTCCGGTGCCGTTGACGTGATCATCGTCGACTCCGTCGCGGCGTTGACACCAAAAGCAGAAATCGAAGGCGAGATCGGCGATTCCCACATGGGTCTGGCGGCGCGCATGATGAGCCAGGCGATGCGCAAGCTGGCCGGCAACCTGAAGAACGCCAATACGCTGCTGATCTTTATTAACCAGATCCGTATGAAAATCGGTGTGATGTTCGGTAACCCAGAAACCACTACCGGTGGTAACGCGTTGAAATTCTATGCTTCCGTTCGCCTGGATATTCGCCGTATCGGCGCCATCAAGGAAGGCGACGAAGTGGTGGGCAGCGAAACCCGCGTTAAAGTGGTGAAGAACAAGATCGCTGCGCCATTCAAACAGGCTGAATTCCAAATCATGTACGGTGAAGGCATCAACAGCCGCGGTGAACTGGTCGATCTGGGCGTCAAGCACAAGATGATCGAAAAAGCCGGCGCATGGTATAGCTACAACGGCGAGAAAATCGGGCAAGGCAAGGCCAACGCCTGTAACTTCCTGAAGGAAAACCCGGCGGTTGCTGCCGAGCTGGACAAGAAGCTGCGTGACCTGCTGTTGCACAGCAGCAACGAGTCGGCAATGGCCACCAACGAAGGCGTTGATGACGAAGCGGAAACCAGCGAAGAGTTTTAACCCTCACTGAAGGCGATGCGCCGTTTGAGCGCGCCGCCTTTATCAAGGCTGTGATGTTATGAATGATGCCGTTCCTCAGCCTGCTGGGAACACCTTTAATGACCTGCTAAGTCGCGCGATGCGTTTGTTATCGCAACGCGACCACAGTGAAGCCGAACTGCGCCGCAAACTTGCGGCGCAGCCGTTTGCTGCCCGTGGCAGAATGGCCACAAAACCTCCCACCGCCACGCCCGTTGAACCGATAGATCCTACCGTTGTCGAACAGGTCATTGCCTATTGTTATCAGCATAATTGGCTGGACGACCCGCGTTTTGCCGTCAGCTACATCGGCAGCCGCAGCCGTAAAGGCTATGGCGCGCAGCGCATTCGTTCGGAACTGATGCAAAAAGGCGTCGACAAGGACACGGTGCAAACGGCGTTGGCCGAGTGCGAGATTGACTGGTGCGCCCATGCCAGAGAGGTTGCGCTGCGCAAATTTGGCGAGCCGTTGCCGAAAGAATGGAAAGACAAGGCTAAAGTACAGCGTTATCTGCTCTATCGAGGCTTCTTTCAGGAAGAAATTCAGTCAATTTACCGTGAATTTGCGCAATGAACGCACACGGGGTTTTACTTCCCTGTGAAGAAAATTTATCTTATCCCCACTTTTTGTTCGTGAGCGGGGGACCATCGTCAGGATGACGCGCCCCTTTGCTCACGTATCGTTATTCTAGCCTTTCCGGGAAAAATATGAGCAAGAGCACCGCTGAGATCCGTCAAGCGTTTCTCGATTTCTTTCATAGTAAAGGTCACCAGGTTGTCGCAAGCAGCTCCCTGGTACCTAACAATGATCCGACATTGCTGTTTACCAATGCCGGCATGAACCAATTCAAAGATGTTTTCCTGGGGCTGGACAAACGCGCCTACTCCCGTGCGACGACCTCGCAACGCTGCGTGCGTGCCGGTGGTAAGCATAACGATCTGGAAAACGTCGGCTATACCGCTCGTCACCACACCTTCTTTGAAATGCTGGGCAACTTCAGCTTTGGCGATTACTTCAAAAACGATGCCATCGCCTATGCATGGGAACTGCTGACCGGTGAAAACTGGTTCAATCTGCCAAAAGAAAAGCTGTGGGTGACCGTCTACGAAACCGATGATGAAGCCTTCAATATCTGGCAGAACGAAATCGGCATCCCCGCAGAGCGTATTATCCGTATTGGCGACAATAAGGGCGCACCATTTGCCTCTGACAACTTCTGGCAGATGGGCGACACCGGCCCTTGCGGCCCGTGCACAGAAATCTTCTACGATCACGGTGATCACATCTGGGGCGGCCCTCCGGGCAGCGCGGAAGAAGACGGCGACCGTTACATCGAAATCTGGAACATCGTGTTCATGCAGTTTAACCGTCAATCCGACGGCACCATGCTGCCATTGCCCAAGCCGTCGGTGGACACCGGCATGGGGCTTGAGCGTATCGCCGCGGTGTTGCAGCATGTGAACTCCAACTATGAAATCGATCTGTTCCGTACCCTGATCGAAGCGGTGGCCAAGGTCACTGGCGCAACCGATCTGGATAACAAATCGCTGCGTGTTATTGCCGACCACATTCGTTCCTGTGCCTTCCTGATCTCTGATGGCGTTATCCCGTCGAATGAAAACCGCGGCTATGTGCTGCGTCGTATCATTCGTCGTGCGGTGCGTCACGGCAATATGCTGGGCGCCAAAGACACCTTCTTCTACAAATTGGTTGCACCGCTGATTGGCGTTATGGGGCCTGCGGCCGATGAGCTGAAGAGCCAGCAGGCGATGGTCGAGCAAGTACTGAAAACCGAAGAAGAGCAGTTTGCCCGCACGCTGGAGCGTGGTCTGGCGCTGCTGGATGAAGAGTTGGCCAAGCTGCAGGGTGACACGCTGGATGGCGAAACCGCTTTCCGCCTGTACGACACCTACGGCTTCCCGGTTGATTTGACCGCCGACGTCTGTCGCGAGCGCGGCCTGAAAGTGGATGAGGCTGGCTTTGAGGCGGCGATGGAAGCCCAGCGCCGTCGTGCGCGTGAATCCAGTGGTTTTGGCGCCGATTACAACAGCTTGATCCGCGTTGACGGAGCCAGTGAGTTCTGTGGTTATGATCATGACCAGCAGCAGGCGAAAATCACCGCCCTGTTCCGTGACGGCCAACCGGTGGACGAGATCCATGCCGGCGAAGAGGCGGTAGTCGTGTTGGACGCCACACCGTTCTACGGTGAGTCCGGTGGTCAGGTCGGCGATAAAGGCATCTTGAAGTCCGCCGCTGCTGAGTTCGTGGTTGGCGATACGCAGAAATACGGTCAGGCTATCGGCCATCAGGGCAAATTGGCGCAGGGCGTGCTGAAAGTCGGCGACAGCGTCGACGCGCTGATTGACCAGGTTCGCCGTAATCGCATTCGTCTGAACCACTCGGCGACCCATTTGCTGCATGCTGCTCTGCGTCAGGTATTGGGTGAGCACGTGGCTCAAAAAGGCTCGCTGGTTAACGATAAATATCTGCGTTTCGACTTTTCGCATTTTGAAGCGATGAAGCCGGAACAAATCCGTGCGGTAGAAGATTTGGTCAACCAACAGGTTCGTCGCAATCTGCCGGTCCAGACTGAAGTGATGGCGCTGGATGATGCCAAAGAGAAGGGCGCGATGGCGCTGTTCGGTGAGAAGTACGATGACCATGTGCGCGTACTGACCATGGGCGACTTCTCGACCGAACTGTGCGGCGGCACACACGCCAGCCGTACCGGTGATATCGGTCTGTTCCGTATCCAGAGCGAATCCGGCACCGCCGCGGGGATCCGTCGTATTGAAGCGGTCACCGGCGAAGGCGCGGTTGCCACGCTGCATCAGCAGAGCGACCTGTTGCAAGAGGTTGCTCATCTGGTAAAAGGTGACGGCAATAATCTGTCAGAGAAAGTGCGCGCGGTACTCGATCGTACCCGCACGCTGGAAAAGGAGCTGCAACAGCTCAAAGACCAGCAGGCGGCGTTGGAGAGTGCCTCACTGTCCAGCAAGGCGAAGCAGGTCAACGGCGTGAAACTGCTGGTGAGCCAGTTGGATAACGTTGAGCCGAAAATGCTGCGTACCATGGTTGACGATCTCAAGAATCAGCTGGGTTCGGCAATTATCGTTCTGGCTACCACCGCTGAGGGCAAAGTCAGTCTGATTGCCGGTGTAACCAAGGACCTGACCGACCGGGTAAAAGCCGGCGAATTGATTGGCAACGTGGCACAGCAGGTTGGCGGCAAAGGCGGTGGCCGTCCTGATATGGCGCAGGCAGGGGGAAGCGATGTCAACGCTCTGCCGGCGGCATTAGACAGCGTCGAAGCCTGGGTGGCTTCCAAGCTGTGAATATAAATAAATAGCACATCTGAACGCCATAACTCTTTGTTGATTATGGCGTTTTTATACTGTGCTTAAACAATGCAGTTACAATTACGGGAACAAAGTTTCTCAGGTCGGCTAAACTTATCGTTATCTGCGGTGATACCAAGTCTACTTACACTTATTGTGGGTTCTATGGCTTACCTTTTCACCACATATGATGGATAATGACGGGGAAACTGAGAGACCCGACTCTTTTAATCTTTCAAGGAGCAAAGAATGTTAATTCTGACTCGTCGAGTTGGTGAAACCCTCATGATTGGCGATGAGGTCACGGTTACAGTGCTAGGGGTAAAAGGCAACCAGGTTCGTATTGGTGTGAATGCTCCGAAAGAGGTGTCTGTACACCGCGAAGAAATCTATCAACGTATCCAGGCAGAGAAGTCTCAACAGACGACTTACTGATTTCGAAAGCAGCGTCTCGTTGCGTAGCGAGACGCTTCTGCCTTTTTTTGCGCCTTATCCCCGCTTTAGTGCATTCCTACCAATAATTTCTCTCTTCTTACCTCTCCGTTATGTTGTGGAATTATCGGTGTTTGACTGTTGATAAAACACTCTTTTTGCCGTCAAATCACTCATGTTGCCTGTGATTTGTGCAAACGCGCAGGAGTTGGGAAAAATTGTTTGACTTATAAGTCGGGGAAAGTAATATGTGCGCCACGCAGTGCCGATGAGCTTCTTTAAAGCGAGTTAGGCACAGTTCGAAAGAAGCGTACTGGTGAGGTGGCCGAGAGGCTGAAGGCGCTCCCCTGCTAAGGGAGTATGCGGTCAAAAGCTGCATCCGGGGTTCGAATCCCCGCCTCACCGCCATTTGCATCCATAGCTCAGCTGGATAGAGTACTCGGCTACGAACCGAGCGGTCGGAGGTTCGAATCCTCCTGGATGCACCATA
>NZ_JBGMUT010000004.1:335709-361229 GCF_041448735.1 Serratia odorifera
GTGCATCCATAGCTCAGCTGGATAGAGTACTCGGCTACGAACCGAGCGGTCGGAGGTTCGAATCCTCCTGGATGCACCATTCTTTATAGCGTTTATCAAAAGCTCTGGCTTTCAGGTAAATGCGAGCTGAAAGGTAGCTCGAAGGGGATAACGTTGCTTTAGCAACGGCCCGCAGGGCGAAGCGGTTACGCTGAGTAATCCTCCTGGATGCACCATTCTTAAAAGTGACGTTTCACGGATAGAAACGAATTCGCTGTAAAAGGTTAGATTGCATCCATAGCTCAGCTGGATAGAGTACTCGGCTACGAACCGAGCGGTCGGAGGTTCGAATCCTCCTGGATGCACCATCTAAGAAAAACCCGCTTCGGCGGGTTTTTCGCTTTTCCGACCGCGAGAAGAGCGGTTGGAGGTTCGAGCCGAGCGTAGCGAGACAACGTTGCCTTGGCAACGGCCCGCAGGGTGAGGCGTAAGCCGAATCATCCTCCTGGATGCACCCTCTAAGAAAAACCCGCTTCGGCGGGTTTTTCGCTTTCTGCCATGCTTGTTCGAACTAAATCCCTGCGCCACCCAAGGCATTTTCCGTCATCACGCAATCAGCGACAATATGGCTGCTTTGCGATAAAGTAGTTTTCTTTCCTCTATGATCATGGAGTAACGATGTACGATCGCTACCAGGGTCTGATCTTTGACATGGACGGCACTATTCTGGATACCGAACCAACGCATCGCAAAGCGTGGCATCAGGTGCTGGGGCGTTACGGTATGGCGTTCGATGAAGCGGCGATGGTGGCGCTGAACGGTTCGCCAAGCTGGCGCATTGCCGAAGCGATTATCACCGCGCATCAGGCCGATCTCGATCCCCATCATCTGGCGGCAGAAAAAACGCGCGCGGTAGAGGCGATGCTACTTGATACCGTACGCCCCTTGCCGCTGATTGAGGTGGTAAAATCCTATCACGGTCGTCGCCCGATGGCGGTTGGCACCGGCAGCGAACACCGAATGGCGGAAGCATTGCTGCGTCATTTAGGGCTGTATCAATGCTTTGATGCCATTGTTGGTGCCGATGACGTTCAGCGCCACAAACCGGAACCAGATACCTTTCTGCGCTGTGCTGAACTGATTGGTGTACCGCCGGAACACTGCGTGGTGTTTGAAGATGCCGATTTCGGCATCCAGGCAGCACGTAGCGCCAATATGGCGGTGGTAGACGTCCGCACGCTGTGAGTAGTACGCTAACGTTACTTTCGTTATTTGGCAGTAGTTTCCTCAGTGCGACGCTGTTGCCGGGAAACTCGGAAATCTATCTGGTGGCTCTGTTGAGCAATGGTCGTATTTCGCCGGAGCTGTTGGTATTGGCGGCGACGTTAGGTAATACGCTCGGCGGGGTAACCAATGTAATTATCGGGCGCCTGCTACCGGCGATGAAACCACAACGCGGGCTGGCAACGGCGCAGCGCTGGTTGCAACGCTTTGGCCCGGCTGCGTTATTACTCAGCTGGATGCCGGTGGTGGGCGATTTGTTGTGCGTGTTGGCAGGTTGGCTGCGCATGCCGTGGGGTCCTGTTGTGCTTTTTCTGTGTATCGGAAAAGCACTGCGCTACATCGTTTTGACTATGATAACGCTACAGGGTATCGCTTGGTGGCATTAACGAAGTGAATATAACTCAATATTCTATCGGGTGCGGTTTCAGTATGCTTACGAATTATCGTTTTAGAAGCGGGAGGTCAATTTGATCCCGGACGTATCACAGGCGCTTTCTTGGTTGGAAGCCCACCCTCAGGCATTAAAAGGCATCCGCCGCGGTATTGAGCGCGAAACGCTGCGCGTTACTGCAGACGGCAAACTGGCTACCACCGGGCATCCGGAACATCTGGGGGCGGCATTAACGCATCATTGGATTACCACGGATTTTGCCGAGGCGCTGCTGGAGTTTATTACGCCGGTTGATGACGATATCGATCATTTATTGACGTTCCTGCGCGATATTCATCGCCACGTGGCGCGCAATATCGGTGATGAACGCATGTGGCCGCTGAGTATGCCGTGCTTTATCGGCGCGGAGCAGGATATCGAACTGGCACAGTTTGGTTCGTCGAATATCGGCCGTATGAAAACGCTGTATCGCGAAGGGTTGAAGAACCGCTACGGCGCCTTGATGCAGACCATTTCCGGCGTGCACTATAACTTTTCGTTGCCGCTGGAGTTCTGGCAGGCATGGGCCGGAGTAGAAGATGCCGAAAGTGGCAAGGAACAGATATCTGCCGGCTATTTCCGCCTGATCCGCAACTATTATCGCTTCGGCTGGGTTATCCCGTTCTTGTTCGGCGCATCACCGGCTATTTGTTCCTCGTTCCTCAACGGGCGTGAAACCTCGCTGCCGTTCGAAAGCAACGGGCGTGGCATGCTGTACCTGCCTTATGCCACTTCACTGCGGTTGAGCGATCTGGGCTATACCAACAAGTCGCAGAGTAACCTCGGCATTACCTTCAACGATCTGCAAAGCTACGTGAAGGGGCTGAAAAAGGCCATCGTCACGCCGTCAGAAGAGTTTGCCAAGCTGGGAGTGAAAGACGGCGATCGCTATTTGCAATTGAATACCAATGTGCTGCAGATAGAAAACGAACTGTATGCGCCGATCCGGCCGAAACGCGTCACCCATAGTGGGGAAACGCCGTCAGATGCGCTTCTACGCGGCGGTATTGAATATATCGAAGTCCGCTCGCTGGACATTAACCCGTTCTCGCCAATCGGCGTAGATGCGGTACAGGCGCGTTTCCTCGATTTGTTCCTGGTGTGGTGCGTGTTGGCCGATGCGCCGGAAATGAACAGCGATGAACTGCTGTGTACGCGCAAAAACTGGAACCGCGTTATCCTGGAAGGGCGCAAGCCGGGGCAAACCATCGGCATCGGTTGCGACGATACGCGCAAACCGCTGCAACAGGTCGGCAAGGCGCTGTTTGCCGACCTGCGTCGCGTAGCCGAAGTGCTTGATAGCGAAGCGGGCAACCAGGCTTATCAGCAGGTCTGCGATCAATTGGTTGCGGCCTTTGACGATCCGGATTTGACGTTCTCCGCCCGTATTCTGAAGGCCATGCAGGACGCCGGCAACGGCGGTGTAGGGCTGGCATTGGCGGAACAGTACCGTCAGATGCTGCGGGACGAACCGCTGGAGATTTTGAGCGAGGCGGCATTGGCTAAAGAAGCGGAAGCCTCTTGGCAGCGTCAGCGCGACATAGAAGCCAGTGATACGCTAAGCTTTGAACAGTTCCTGAAGGCCAATGGCGGGGGCTGAAAAGAAAATGGCCACATCAATGTGGCCAAATATGCATCTCTGATGACAGGGATGATGATAACAAATGCGCGTCTTTCACATAGTCAGACTTGCAGGGTGGGAAAAGGTTTCCTTGGATTGCGAAAAAATCCGAAATAATTTTTTTTAACGAGGAGGTGCTAAATGCCACTGCTGGATAGTTTTACCGTAGATCACACCCGCATGGCGGCCCCGGCGGTTCGCGTTGCGAAAACCATGAAAACGCCGCATGGTGACACCATCACCGTGTTCGACCTGCGTTTTTGCATTCCGAACCAAGAAGTGATGCCAGAGCGCGGTATCCATACGCTGGAACACCTGTTTGCCGGCTTTATGCGCGATCACCTGAACGGGCAGGGCGTGGAGATTATCGATATCTCACCAATGGGTTGCCGTACCGGTTTCTACATGAGTTTGATTGGCGTACCTGAAGAGCAGCGCGTGGCGGATGCCTGGAAAGCGGCAATGGCCGACGTGTTGAAAGTGACCGATCAGCGCAAGATCCCTGAGCTGAACGAATTCCAATGCGGCACCTACCATATGCATTCGCTGGAAGAAGCACAGGACATTGCCAAGCACATTCTGGATCGCGATGTAGTGGTTAACCACAATGACGAGCTGGCGTTGCCGAAAGAGAAACTGCAAGAGCTGCATATCTAGCCGTCAGCCAGACTTGTCGGCTGTTAATGTAAAAAAGACGCGATTTCGCGTCTTTTTCTTTTATGCAGCGCTCTGCTTAATGATTCTGTACGCTAGCCTGCAGAGGTTTGATCGGCGTCACCCGTACCTGTTTGATCATGTTGTCCTGCACGTCCAGAATGTCGAAGTCATAATGGCCGACGCGGATCCGGGTGCCGGTTTCCGGGATTTCTTCCAGCTCTTCCAGCAACATGCCGTTGATGGTACGCGCATCAACCGCCGGCAGGTTCCAGTTGAAGGCCTTGTTCAGTTCCCGCACGTTGGCAGTACCGTCAATCAGTACCGAACCATCGCTCTGCGGATTCACCTCTTCCGCCAGCGTAGGCGACATTGAGGTGGTGAAATCACCGACGATCTCTTCCAGGATATCCTCCACCGTCACCAGCCCCTGAATATCGCCGTATTCATCAACCACGATGCCGACCTTTTCCTTGTTGCGCTGGAACTTGACCAGTTGCACGTTAAGCGGCGTGCCTTCCGGCACGTAATAGATCTCATCGGCGGCCCGCAGCAGGTTTTCCTTGTTGAACTCTTTCTTTTCGGTCATTAGCCGGTAGGCTTCGCGCACCCGCAACATGCCGATGGCGTCGTCCAGCGAGTCGCGATACAACACGATGCGGCCATGCGGCGAATGGGTCAGCTGACGCATGATGGATTTCCAGTCATCATTGATATCAATGCCCATGATTTCATTGCGCGGCACCATGATGTCTTCCACCGATACCTTTTCCAGGTCCAGTACCGAAATCAGCATGTCCTGATAGCGTCGTGATATCTGTGAGTGCGATTCGTTAACGATGGTGCGCAGCTCTTCCTTGCTGACCGCATCGCTGATCCGCTGATTGGTGTGGACACCGAACAGGCGCAGCAGGATGCTGGTAATGCCATTGAGCAACCAGACCAGCGGGAACATGATTTTCTGCAACGGCGCCAGCAGGAAGCTGCTGGGGAAAGCGATGCGTTCCGGATAGAGTGCGGCGAAGGTTTTGGGCAATACCTCGGCGAATAGCAGCACCGCGAAGGTCAATACGCCAGTGGCGATAGCGACCCCGAGATCGCCATATAAGCGCATGCCGACGATGGTCGCCAGCGCCGAGGCCAGGATATTCACCAGGTTATTGCCGATCAGTACCAGGCCGATCAGGCGGTCAGGTTTTTGCAGCAGCTTTTCAACCCGGCGGGCAGAACGGTTGCCTTGTTTGGACAAATGACGAAGACGATAGCGGTTGAGCGTCATCATACCGGTTTCGGAGCCTGAAAAATAAGCTGAAACCACTATCATGATCACCATAATGATGATTAGGGTGGCTGTCGAAACGTGCTCCAACGCGATATTCCTTATTTGTGGAGAAAAGTAACCTCAACGAACAATGAGGCGGTAGCCATAATGCAGTTTAGCGCACCATCACTTCCTGGATCAGGCGACTGCCAAAGTAAGCCAGGGTTAGCAGGAACGCGCCGACCAGACTGAACCAGACTACGCGGCGGCCGCGCCAGCCTTCATGATAATGGCCCCAGAGCAGAACGATATAGACAAACCATGCCATGATCGACAGCACCGCTTTATGGACGTTTTCCTTACTGAACAGATTATCCATATACAACAAGCCAGTGCACAGGGTGAGGGTCAGCAGCACCACGCCTATCTGGGTGATGTGGAACATCTTGCGTTCAATACTCATCAACGGTGGCATATCGGCGCTGAAACTGAGCTTTTTGTTCTTCAGCAGATAATCCAGCCAGGCCAATTGCAGAGCATAGAGCGCGGCAATGATCAGCGTGGCGTAGGAAAACAGTGCCAGGCCGATGTGCACCAGCAGTTCCGGGCTGGCTTCCAGATGGGTTATGAACTCGCCCGGCAACAGGCTGACAAACGCCAAATTGATCATCGCAAAGCTATAGACGATCGGCAGCAGGAACCAGCCGCGATCGCGGGATGCAACGATGGTCATCACGGTGCAGATAATCAGGCTGACGATCGAACCTATGTTGATCAAGCTGAGATTTTGCCCACCGCCAACGTCGAAAATACGCTGTTGCAGGGCGATGGCGTGACACACCAGCGCCACCACGGCAGAGAGCAGAGCAAGCCGACGGTATGCGCTATTCTTCCGCAACAAGCTGGGAATGATCAGTCCAAGGCTGAGCAGGTAGGCTATCAAAGCCACAATGGAAAATACTGGCATAGCGTTTAATTTTGCATCGGCGTGATTAATTGGATTGCCAGTATAGCGTCGTGTGGGCCGTGCTCCAACCGATCTCCAACGCCAAGGCAGAGATCGTGTCTGCTTCGTGTTATAATCGCTGCAATTGTGTCGCCATGGCGGCCTGTCTTTACGTTGAGCCTGAGACGATGTTTGAAAATTTAACCGATCGATTGTCGCGCACATTGCGCAATATCAGCGGCCGTGGGCGGCTGACCGAAGAAAATATCAAGGAAACCCTGCGGGAAGTGCGCATGGCATTGCTGGAAGCGGACGTTGCGCTGCCGGTAGTGCGTGACTTTATCAATCGTGTCAAAGAAAGCGCGGTTGGACATGAAGTCAACAAAAGCCTGACGCCGGGGCAGGAGTTCGTCAAGATCGTCAAGAGCGAACTGATTGCCGCCATGGGTGAAGTGAACACCGAGCTGAACCTGGCGGCTCAGCCGCCAGCGGTGGTACTGATGGCAGGCTTGCAAGGTGCCGGTAAAACCACCAGCGTCGGCAAGCTAGGCAAGTTCCTGAAAGAAAAACAAAAGAAAAAAGTGCTGGTGGTTTCCGCCGACGTTTATCGTCCTGCGGCGATTAAACAGTTGGAAACGCTGGCTGAAGGCGTCGGCATCGACTTTTTCCCGTCGGATGCCAAAGACAAGCCGATCGACATCGTTAACCGCGCGTTACAACAGGCGAAGCTGAAGTTTTACGACGTACTGATCGTCGATACCGCCGGTCGTTTGCACGTCGACGAAGCGATGATGGACGAAATCAAGCAGGTGCATGCGGCGATCAAGCCGGTGGAAACCCTGTTTGTGGTCGACGCCATGACCGGCCAGGATGCGGCCAACACCGCCAAGGCGTTTAACGAAGCGTTGCCGCTGACCGGCGTAGTGCTGACCAAGGTTGACGGTGACGCGCGCGGTGGTGCCGCGTTGTCGATTCGCCATATTACCGGTAAGCCGATCAAGTTCCTGGGCGTTGGTGAGAAGACCGACGCACTTGAGCCGTTCCACCCGGATCGCGTGGCTTCGCGTATTCTCGGTATGGGCGACGTGCTGTCGTTGATTGAAGACATCGAGAGCAAGGTCGACCGCGATCAAGCGGAGAAACTGGCCAATAAACTGAAGAAGGGTGACGGCTTTGATTTGACCGACTTCCTCGATCAGCTCAAGCAAATGCGTAACATGGGCGGTATGGCCAGTATGTTGAGCAAGTTGCCGGGTGCCGGCCAACTGCCGGACAACGTCAAATCGCAGATGGACGACAAGGTACTGGTGCGCATGGAGGCGATCATCAACTCGATGACGCTGAAGGAGCGCGCCAAACCGGAAATCATTAAAGGGTCGCGCAAGCGCCGTATCGCGATGGGTTCCGGCATGCAGGTGCAGGACGTCAACCGACTGTTAAAACAGTTTGACGAAATGCAGCGCATGATGAAAAAGATGAAAAAAGGCGGCATGGCGAAGATGATGCGCGGCATGAAAGGCATGATGCCGCCGGGCTTCCCAGGCCGTTAAACGCGCAGGTCTCCCACTGGGGAGCGCGTTAACCGATTTGCCGCTCGCGGCAAAAACCGCCCGAAAGTGAGTGGGGCGCAAAACGAATTGCCGGCAATCTACGCTTTAGATTGCTTTTTGCGCCAAAATGAGTAAAATTTTCGGGCTTTTTATATTGCAACCGGGCCCCGTCCCTCAATGGGGCCCGGCTGTTTTATTAACTAAAGAGGATGTTATGGTAACAATTCGTTTGGCACGTGGCGGCGCTAAAAAGCGTCCGTTCTATCAAGTAGTAGTGACCGACAGCCGCAACGCTCGTGATGGTCGTTTCATCGAGCGCGTAGGCTTCTTCAACCCGATCGCTTCTGGTCAGGCTGAAGCACTGCGTCTGGACCTGGACCGCATCGAACATTGGGTCGGCCTGGGTGCAACCGTTTCTGATCGCGTTGGCGCGCTGATCAAAGACGCTAAGAAAGCAGCTTAATCTGTCGCGGTGGTGGCAATGAGCAAGCAACTCAAACCGGTAGCACCTAAGCAGCCGCTTGTACTCGGCAAAATGGGGTCTACTTACGGCATTCGTGGTTGGCTCAGAGTGTTTTCATCCACCGAAAACGCTGAAAGCATTTTTGACTATCAGCCGTGGTTAATCCAAAAGGCGGGTCAGTGGCAGGTTGTCGAGCTGGAAAGCTGGAAGCGCCACAATCAGGACCTGATCATCAAGATCAAAGATATTGACGATCGGGATGCGGCGAATCTACTGACCAATTGCGAAATTGTGGTGGATTCCGAGCAGTTGCCTCCGTTGGAAGGCGATGATTACTACTGGAAAGACCTGATGGGCTGCCAGGTAGTCACCACTTCCGGCTACGAACTGGGCAAAGTCATCGATATGATGGAAACCGGTTCGAACGACGTAATGGTCGTGCGGGCAAACCTGAAAGATGCCTTCGGCATGAAGGAGCGGTTGGTCCCGTTTCTTCATGGGCAGGTTATCAAGAAAGTCGATCTCGCTGCCAAGGTAATCGAGGCAGATTGGGATCCTGGTTTTTGACCTCCGGATCACACGATCGCAGCAAGTGGAATAACGCAATGGGGATTGGCTTGTGTTCATTGGTATTGTAAGCCTGTTTCCAGAGATGTTCCGTGCAATCACCGATTACGGGGTGACTGGCCGGGCAGTAAAAAATGGCCTGCTGAGCGTGCAGTGCTGGAGTCCTCGTGACTTCACCTACGACCGGCATCGTACCGTGGACGATCGCCCTTATGGCGGCGGCCCGGGAATGCTGATGATGGTGCAACCTTTACGGGAAGCCATTTCAGCTGCGAAAGCAGCGGCAGGCGAGGGAGCAAAGGTGATTTATCTGTCACCTCAGGGGCGCAAGCTGGATCAAACCGGCGTTTGCGAACTGGCGACCAATCAGAAGATGATTCTGGTGTGCGGTCGTTACGAAGGGATCGATGAGCGCGTGATCCAAACCGAAATTGACGAAGAATGGTCAATCGGCGATTACGTTCTCAGCGGCGGGGAACTGCCGGCAATGACCCTGATCGATTCAGTTGCCCGTTTCATACCGGGCGTGCTGGGACATCAGGCCTCTGCGGAAGAAGACTCTTTCGTCGATGGATTGCTGGATTGCCCGCACTATACCCGGCCTGAGGTGTTGGAAGGGATGGAAGTACCGCCGGTTCTGCTGTCGGGCAACCATGCCGAGATACGTCGCTGGCGCTTAAAGCAGTCGCTGGGCCGTACCTGGCTTAGAAGACCTGAACTTCTAGAAAGCCTAGCTCTGACTGACGAGCAAGAGGTGTTGCTGGCGGAGTTCCAACGGGAACATCGCGCCGAGTAACAGGACTATTAAGGCAACGTCCGAGGACGTAGCCGATATATCAGTTTACCTAGGGTAAGAGACATATTATGAGCAACATTATTAAGCAACTTGAACAAGAGCAGATGAAGCAAGACGTACCTGCATTCCGTCCGGGTGATTCCGTGGAAGTGAAGGTATGGGTCGTTGAAGGTAGCAAAAAACGTCTGCAGGCATTCGAGGGCGTGGTTATCGCTATCCGTAACCGCGGTCTGCACTCTGCATTCACTGTTCGTAAGATTTCCAACGGCGAAGGTGTTGAGCGTGTATTCCAGACTCACTCCCCAGTAATCGACAGCATTACTGTTAAACGTCGTGGTGCCGTTCGTAAAGCCAAACTGTACTACCTGCGTGAGCGTACTGGTAAGGCTGCTCGCATCAAAGAGCGTCTTAACTAAGATACAGCTAACGCTGCATCCAAAAGTTAATAGTCATAAGGGGCTTGCCGTGATGGTAAGCCCCTTTTTTATACCCGGTGCAGTATAACTCGCCTGGTGGACAGCCTTGCCGGCTTTGCTGCGGCTGTAAAGCCGTTGATGGTCGGCAAAAATACGCATTAGGCCAGTGGATTGGCGATGTCCGATCGGCGAGGTTGCAACGCCGAACGACGCCATTACAGCGCAGCCGCGCGCTGCTTTCCCTTATCTGCATGTGGCTGAGCGGGAATGATATCCCCCGGCTTTACGATCACTCGCGCCACCGACTCGTGCGTGGCGAAGGTACAGCTGCAATTAATGTTTTGGCATTGGTGATAACGTTCTTTGGTCGACTCGCTGAGGTAGCGGCTGGAACGGGTATGGGCCACGCTACCGCATAGTGGACAGTGCATCATGATCGGATCCTCTTGTGGTTTGCATTACGTATTGTGATTATATTAGCCGGTAAACTCGTAAAAGCAAGATTAAATTTGCGAGTTGTCGGCTGATTTGTTTTTACATATGTTGATTGAGGAATTGCTGTGTTAACGCCGAGGTTAAGTAGCGAAACGGCAGAGGAAAAAGCGAGAACATCCGATGTTTAAGTGCAAGAAGCCAGCCGCGGTGAACGCCAGTCGGCGCGATAGGCCACGACTCGCTTCAGTTATCGAGTTCATCATACAGCCGGCGCTTCAGACCGCTTTTCCTGAGCGAACGTAGTAAATGATAACTTTTGCGGCGATAGTACCAGTTCACGGCAAAGGTACCGACACCAACGGCAGCTCCCACCAATACCGCAATGTCTTCAGGTGAATGCCGTCCAAACCACGCCAGGCAGGCGGCTATAAAATAAGAAAGCGTTGAAGTGAATTTTTCCATTGTGTAGTCCTACCTTTATTCGAGTTCCGCTTGGCAGCGGCGGTTGCCGCCGGCATCTCAACCGGCTAACCGTGTGACAAAGTGGGCTCTCGTTCCTCGAGCCCGGTTAGGCACAGTGTCCAGTTGCCAATTGCTGCCGGCAACGTCTGTGGGTTGTGGATACGCTGGCACAACCCGCAGACGTTGCATTGGTGACAAATAAAAACACCCGCGCCGGCGGGTGTCTAAAATGCTATGCCACGCGACGCATAACGCGTTAGCGGTCGCTGTGGCGGTCGGCAGGGTAAAATATTTCTTGATAATCATTATCCGGCAGCACCTGACTGGCCAGATCTGAAATCAGCGACATGGCGATCAAAAACTCAGAGCTGCTGCATTGTGCCGCCTGGGATACATCTGCGATGAACTGGATGCGCGACAGTGTTAGTTGTTGTTTATCCACGGTTTCCACTGTTTATGCCCTCTCTGCAATATACTGTTTATTTATACAGTATTAAGCAAAATGCTAAACCCGTCAATGGGTGGTGGCGTCATTTGCCGAGTAAAATTCCTGGATGATTAATAAGAGAACTATCTTGTTGAAACCACGAAGTTACCGATAGACCTCGGGGAGAGAAAGCGTCAGTGGTTGAGACGATAAGGTAAAAACATCGTTTTTGCTGCCTGTGGGGGAGTCAAAGAAAGTGTAAGTCGCATTTCAAGTTCATTAACTTGCTATTGCGCGTTGTCTGTTTGTATTTTCATGGTTCATGTCGCATAATCTAATGATAGGCGAAAGTCACGCCAGGCAATACGGGTTGTCGCAGCTGTGCGCTGGCGATTCGCCAACGACGATGTGTAAAAGCAACATTATTTTATGACCGGGGAAGTTATGCGTGAAGAAACTGTGAATGACAATGCCGCCGTCGGCGCAGTGATTGAAAGAATCCTTGCTTCTTATGGCGTAGCCACACAAAAAGAGCTGAGCGAGGCCTTGGCCATCGCGCCCAACAATATCAGCAGTTGGCAGCAACGAGGCAGCGTGCCGGGGCAGGTGATTATCAATTGTGCGCTGACTACCGGCGCCGATCTGACCTGGCTGATGACCGGAGAAAAAGCAAAACAGCAGCAACCGCGAGAGAAAGTCTTGCCGGCGGTACGTGGCAAAGCGTTGTATGAGCGGGTGCAGGCTTCTGGCGGTAAGGGGGTGTTGCGGCGCATTCTGGATGCGTACGGTTTCAGTCTGCAAAAAGAGTTGGGCGATCTGCTGGGTATTTCCTCAGGCACCATGAGTACCTGGGTGCGGCGTAACTATTTTCCTGGCGATATCGTGGTGACCTGTGCGTTGGATACCGGGGTACCGTTGTTATGGCTGGCGACTGGCGAAGGGGATATGCACAGCGTGACCACGCCGGCGCCACCCGCCACCAGTCGCGCTCGCGCCTTGCCACAATATCAACTGCTGGCAGGGCAATTGCAACCTGCGGGGGAATGGTTGGCCGATCCGACCTTGATCCCCACTCGCGTTTTGCAACCGGCTTACGTTGACGGTGGGCGCACTGCATGGCTGGTGGACCTGGCTATTACGCATATTGCCAATGGGCGTTGGCTGATCGACATTGATGGCAATATAGATGTCTACGACATTGCGCGTCTGCCAGGCAATCAGCTGCAGGTCAGCGGTGGGAACGCTGATTTTCAATGTTCCACCGACGCCTTGAAAGCGTTGGGAATGGTCTGGTTGACGCTGGCCCAACAGGCATAAGAAACCCACCGTTTACCCACTGTGTTTGATGTCGTTGCGGGAGCCGGTGGGGAGGATAGCCGGTGGGTTGGTGCGACAGCGTGATTACAGGCCGTAAACCAGCGTTACCGAGGTGGTGGTATCGGTGTTTTTCGGCGCAGAAGCCGGCGGTTCACTGTTGTAGGTCACGGTATAGGCCAGGCGCAACGAGAACCGATCATTAATAGCCACGTTCAGTGCGGTTTCAGAGTTCAAGGTAATGTCTTCGTTTGCCAACGCGGAGAAACCTTCGGTGAACTTGGTGTTGTCGGTCAACTGGTAGGAATAGTTGGCAGCACCGTAAGCCAGTGCTTTGGTAGTGCGACCACCGTCGTGATATTCATCATGACGCACGCCCGGGCCAAATTCGACGCGCAGATCGTGAATCGGATCGTTGAAGATCTGGCGACCATAACCCCCGGTCAGCGTTGAGCGTGAATCATAACCTGCGAAGCGATCGTTCAACCAGCTTGCTTGACCAAACAAATAGTTACGGTCGGTCATGTTATAACGTGTGCGACCGCCGGCCTGGTATTTCTCAGAGGATCGCACATTGGATGAGGTCGTGTTGGTGGCCGATCCCCACAGGCTGTACGCGCTGACGGTGTTGAACCAGGTCAGTGACGTGTTGGCCAGCAGGGTGGAACTTTCCGAGTTGCCGGACTGCGCGTTATAACCAGCCTGAATATTACCTTCAAACGGCTTTTTTGCCGTGGCCGGATCGTCCATCGCGGTAAACAGCGTATTGTCGGCAAAGGATGAAAAAGACAGGCAAGCGGTCAAACAGCTTAGGTACAACGGAATAGCGCGACGAGCGCGTGAAGAGAGCATTTTGGATCCAGTTTGTTAAGTGGTGATTGGTGAAAACGGGCGCATTATAGCGACTCAGGCTACCGACCAAAATAGCGCCGATTAGCTTAAGTTTTTAATTTTTAACTACCAGTTATTCTCTTGTCTTCTGCTAATTTTACCGGATTGGACGCGATAAAATGCTATGTATCCTTAAGCTTTACGCGGCCTTTCAGCATAAGTGTCGTCAGGCGGCAACGGTTGGCCCATTGCCGCCACGCGACGGGCGTTACATGAAGGTGCTGACCAGCAGATAACCGGTGATGCAGGAACACAACACACCAATCAAGCCTGGAATAATAAAACTGTGGTTGATGATAAATTTACCAATACGCGTCGTGCCGGAGCGGTCAAAGCCGATGCAGGCCAAGTCGCTCGGATAGGTTGGCAAGACGAAATAGCCATAGGCCGCAGGGAAGAAAGCCAGCAGCATTTTGGGCTCGACCCCCAGTTGCAACCCCATCGGTGCGATGGCCGCCAGCGCCGCCGCCTGGCTGTTTACCAGTTTGGAAACCAGAAACAGCACGATGGCATAGGTCCACGGCTGGCTTTTGACCACATCCTCCAGCAACAGCTTTAACTCACCCATATGCGCCTGAAAGAAAGTATCGCTCATCCAGGCGACGCCGAATACCGAGAAAATGGCCACCATGCCGGCTTTGAACACCGCGCCGTTGGCGATTTCGCCCGGCTTCACTTTGCAGCTCATTAATATGATGGCGCCGGCGATCAGCATCATCATCTGAATCACCAGATTCATCGACAGCGGTTTCAGCACCCCTTTGGCCTCAAATGACGGGCGCAAATCGGCAAATGCCCCAAGCAGCACCACGACGGCAATCGCCGCAAAAAAGATCAGCGTTGAAGCATAGGCCTGCTTGGCGAAGCGTTGATTCAACAGCGTTTCGGTACCGCCATAGATATAGGCGCGCTGCTCGGGATCGCTGATCCGCGCCTGGAACTCGGCATCGTTGTCTAAATCCTTGCCACGGCGCAAGCTCCACAGTGCGGCCATCAATACGCCGACCAGTGAGGAAGGGATTGAAATCGCCAATATCTCCAGCAGTGTATAGGCCTTGCCGATGCCATGGCCAGCGGCAATGATGGACACCAGTGAAACCACCGCCACCGAAACCGGTGACGCGGTGATGGCCATTTGCGATGCGACTGACGACACGGCCATCGGCCGTTCTGGCCGAATGCCTTTTTTGATGGCGATATCGGCAATAATCGGGAACATGGTATATACCACATGGCCGGTGCCACACAGGAAGGTCAGCGTCCAGGAAGTGAACGGCGCCAGCAGCGTGATGTGTTGTGGATGACGACGCAGCAGGCGTTCGGCGTATTGCATCATGACATTCAAACCGCCGGCGGTTTGCAGCACCGACGCGCAGCCAATGACCGCCAGTATGGTCAGCATGACATCGACCGGCGGTTTGCCGGGTTGTAACCCAAACACAAAGCTCAGCAGGAATAAACCGATGCCGCTGATCAACCCCAGTCCCATGCCGCCAAAGCGGGTACCGACCAGTAAGCAAAGAATAATAATGGCGAATTGCAGAGTTATCATGAGAGTCCCTTGTTAAAAGTAATGCTGTGGCTCATGAGCCTTCCTTGCAGGTGACGGGGCCTGTCTATGCAGGTCTACCCCTAAAGAGGTGTGAACCGTTTAGCGTCATCATTCAGTAATTACCGGGGGAGAACTATGAGGTTGCGCAATGTTTATTCATGAAATAACTCTTTTAGGGAGATATAAAACCGTATTGGATGGCGATAGCTGCCGTGTGTAAACTTAAATTTACATGCGGGGTGGGTGTTGACAGGATTTACCACTAACGCGTCATGGTGGTTTTGGTCGAGAAGGTTTTTATTTTACCTGTTGTTTTTAAATAATATTATTGGTTTTATTTCGTTTTGTTTTTCGGGGCTTTATGCTTCCCCTGTTGTCAGTAATTTTTTATTTACGGATTTTGGATTGAAAACTTTACAACGCATGGTAAGGTAGGCCCTGTAACGCTCAATGTTTAACTAACTTACGCTCAGGCATAACGGCAAACGACAGGAAACAGCATCATGCAAAAAGACGCGCTCAATAACGTACATATCAGTGCAGAACAGGTTTTGATTACGCCGGAAGAGCTGAAAAACCAGTTCCCGCTCAGCGCCAGTGATGAAAATGAAATCGCTGCTGCTCGCAAAACTATCGCCGATATCTTGCAAGGGCGCGATCACCGTCTGCTGGTGGTGTGCGGGCCATGTTCGATCCACGATCCGGATGCGGCGCTGGATTACGCACGTCGTTTGAAAACCCTGTCGGCTGAATTGAGCGATCAGCTGTATATCGTTATGCGCGTCTATTTTGAAAAGCCAAGAACCACCGTCGGTTGGAAAGGCCTGATCAACGATCCGTATATGGATGGTTCGTTTGACGTGGAAGCCGGTTTGCACATTGCGCGTCGCCTGTTGCTGGATCTGGTTGGCATGGGGTTGCCGTTGGCCACCGAAGCGTTGGACCCCAACAGCCCACAATACCTCGGCGATCTGTTCAGTTGGTCGGCAATCGGTGCGCGTACCACCGAATCGCAGACCCACCGCGAAATGGCGTCCGGCCTGTCGATGCCGGTCGGCTTTAAAAATGGCACCGACGGTAGTCTGGGAACCGCCATCAACGCCATGCGGGCCGCCGCCATGCCACACCGCTTCGTTGGTATCAATCAGGCTGGGCAAGTGTGCCTGTTACAAACCCAAGGCAACCCGGATGGCCACGTGATCCTGCGTGGCGGCAAAACGCCAAATTACAGTGCGCAAGACGTTGCGGCCTGTGAAAAACAGATGCGTGAAGCGGGACTCCGTCCGTCCTTGATGATAGATTGCAGCCATGGCAATTCTAATAAAGATTACCGCCGTCAGCCGGTGGTTGCCGAGTCGGTGGTAGAGCAGATCAACGCAGGTAATCGTTCTATTACCGGAATCATGCTGGAGAGCCATCTGCATGAAGGCAACCAGTCTTCCGAGCAGCCGCGTGTCGATATGCGCTACGGCGTATCCGTCACCGACGCCTGTATTGACTGGAACGACACCGAGACGCTGCTGCGCCGCATGCATCAGCAGCTTGGTGCCGCGCTGATGGCACGCACTGGAGAGTAGTGAGTTATGGTGGCTGAACTGACCGCGCTGCGCGATCAAATTGACGAAGTGGATAAAGCGCTGCTGGATTTGCTGGCGAAACGCCTGCATCTGGTGGCTGAAGTGGGCGAAGTCAAAAGCCGCCACGGACTGCCGGTGTATGTACCCGAGCGTGAAGCGGCGATGCTGGCTTCGCGCCGTGCGGAAGCGGCGGCGCTTGGCGTACCGCCGGACCTGATTGAAGACATATTGCGTCGTGTGATGCGCGAATCGTACGTCAGCGAGAATGACAAAGGTTTTAAAACCCTCTGTCCGCAGCTGCGTCCGATTGTGATTATCGGCGGCAACGGCCAGATGGGGCGTTTGTTCAATCGGCTGCTGACGCTGTCGGGCTATCAGGTAAACGTGTTGGATCAGCACGATTGGCCTCAGGCGGAAACGCTGCTGGCTGATGCCGGCATGGTGATTGTCAGCGTGCCGATCCACGTCACCGAGCAAGTTATTCAGCGGCTGCCTACGCTGCCAGACGACTGCATTCTGGTTGACCTGGCATCGGTGAAGAACCGCCCGCTGCAGGCGATGCTTGCGGCACACGGCGGCCCGGTATTGGGGTTGCACCCAATGTTTGGCCCAGATGTCGGCAGCGTTGCCAAGCAGGTGGTGGTGTACTGCGACGGCCGTCAGCCCGAAGCCTACCAGTGGCTGCTGGAGCAATTGCAAGTGTGGGGCGCACGGTTGCACTGCATCAGCGCGGTGGAACATGACCAGAACATGGCGTTCATTCAGGCTCTGCGCCACTTCGCTACGTTTGCCTACGGCCTGCATCTGGCGGAGGAAAACGTGCAACTGGAGCAATTGCTGGCGCTGTCCTCGCCGATTTATCGGCTGGAACTGGCGATGGTGGGGCGGCTGTTTGCGCAGGATCCACAGCTGTACGCCGATATCATCATGTCGTCGGAAGAAAATATTCAACTGATCAAGCGTTACTACACGCGTTTCGGCGCGGCGATCGAACTGCTGGAACATGGCGATAAACAGCAGTTTATCAACAGCTTCCAAAAGGTTGAACACTGGTTCGGTGATTATGCCGAGCGTTTCCTGGTAGAAAGTCGTTCACTACTGCGTCAGGCTAACGACAGTCGTCAATAAAACCCGCGATGCATCACAAAAAAGGTCTGGCAGATGCCAGACCTTGCAACGTGCTGACTCTGTCAGCTATCAAACCAAGCCCCTGCACACCAGGCTGAAGAGTCGGCTAACTGGTTGCCGTACCCCACTCGGCGCTTTTCTGCGCGTCAGGAGGGATTGACCGGGACCACGTTTTCACTTGGGTAGCAGCCTAGCACCTTTAACGAGCGAGTAATTGGCGTCAAGTCCTGCAGGGCTTTCTGCATGGCATCGGAGCGGATATTCGCCTGCACGTCGATGTAAAACATCTCTTCCCACGGATTGCCATGGATCGGGCGGGATTCCAATTTGGTCATGATGATGCCGTTGTCACGCAGCACCAGCAACGCTTCGACCAATGCCCCCGACTGTTGGCCGGTTGCCATGATAAAAGTGGTTTTCGCCGGCACCTGTTCTGACACGTCAATTGCCTTGCGCGCCAACACGATGAAGCGGGTAATATTCTGTTGCTGGTTGGCCAGGTTGTGTTCCAGCACCTGCAGACCATACAGCGCGCCGCCGGCTTCGCTGCCCAATGCGGCGGCTGTTGGCGAATTGATTTTGGCAACCTTTTCCATTGCCGCAGCGGTGCTTTCGCAGTATTCGATTTTCCAGTGTGGGTAACGGTTGATGAAATGGCTGCACTGCTGGAACGGTTGCGGATGGCTGTAGACGGTATCAATCTGGTTAAGGTCGGTATCGCCGGCGACCAGCACGCAGTGATCGATCGGATTGGTCAGTTCGCCGACGATTGACAGGCTGGTGTGCTGCAGCAGGTCGTAAACGTCGTTGATGGAACCGGAACTGGTGTTCTCAATCGGTAATACCGCGTAGTCAGCCTGGCCGGTTTCGACCTGGGTGAAAATATCCTGGAATTTCTGACAACCGTGCTCGATCAATTGGTCGAAATGGCGTGCGGCATAGCGGCGCGCGGCCAGATGGGAATAAGACCCTTTCGGCCCGAGGAACGCAACGCGTGCAGAATGCTGGCTGGTCTGATTGAGTTGATGTTGCAACAGTGCCTGTTGGGTCAGTACCGAGTCTTCAATAATCAGCTGGAACAGGCGAGTGATGTAAAAACCGTCCAGCTCATAGGGTTTGGCGGCGGTGATCAGGGCGTCCAGCAGGTCGCGCTCGCGCTCTTTATCGCGGATTGGCCGGTGAGAGTGCAACTTGGTTTTGCCCACTTCGACTGCGAGCTCACGACGTTCCGCCAGTAATGCCAGCAGTTTCAGATCCAGTGCGCTGATGCGTTCACGCAGCACGAGTAATGGGTTGTCAGTCATAATCAGCTTTGCCCTGTGTTTTTCTAATAATCATAAAAAAAGCCTCCTGTTTCCAGGAGGCTTTGCTGTTCGTCTTCGCATTCTTTATCACACGACGAAACGCCTCCCAATCAGGGGAAGGTAAAAAAGAATGCGAAGAAAAACGGTTTGCGTTGCATTGGCTGCTTATCGGCTAATGAGTGAGGTTTTAAAGTAACCGCTGGGTTTTCTTTCTGTCAATAAAAACCGGTGAACAAAAAGCGCGCCCTTGGGCGCGCTGGGTGTGAAAACACCGGGACGGGTTACTCTTGTTCAGGTTCTACTGCGACTTCCGGAACGACGTCCTTCACGCTGGCGTGTGCGCGGCGTGCCTCGCCTTTATGCTGCACTTTGTTGAGCTGGCGCTCCAGCTTGGCGATCAGTTCGTTGACGGCGGTATACATATCTTCGTGTTTGGCGCTGGCGACCAGCGGGCCGTTTGGCGTGGTGATGGTGGCGTCGGCCACAAACCCTTTAGGTTCTTTGGATAAAACAATGTGCGGGTTAATCAGTTGGGCCTGCCATTTATCCAGTTTGCTGAGACGGTCTTCGACATGATTACGGATTGCGGGGGTGATATCCATTTGTTTGCTGGTAATGTTGATTGTCATATAACTTACCTCTCTTGTCTTTCCGTCTTGGATGGATTCAGCATACCCCGCTTTAGGGCTAAAGGGGTGAGGAAAATCACCTTTTTTTGTCACCTTTTGCAAAGTTAGTTCAATCTGTGATTTAGCCTCTGAAACCGCCATCTAGCGCTTGAGTCTTCTCGCCGGATCGCGCATTATCGATAGGTTGACCGGCGTGGATTGTTCTTTAATGCCGTGTTTTTAATTGCATATTTTCCCAATTTGGCGCCAGCGTGCGCCAATAAAAACGGCAGCCGAGGCTGCCGTTTTGTTATCTGCTATGCGGGATGGCGATCAGGCCTGATTGGCAGCGATGATTTTCGCCACTTTGTCCGCCTGGCCGTTCAGCTGCAACTGCTTGTACGCGTTTTCCATCAGCGGCAGCGCATCGCGCGTCGCTTTGGTGTCCGGGTATTCACGCATCATCTGTTCGACACGATTAACAACCGCGACGTAAGCACCGCGTTTAGTGTAGTATTCCGCCACTGAAAGCTCATACTTGGACAAACGGTCCTTGAGGTATACCAGGCGCTTTTGCGCATCCGGCGTATACTGACTGCTCGGATACTGCTGAATCAGCTGGCTGAAATCGCGGAACGCAGCGCGGGCATGCTGTGGATCGCGGTCTGAACGATCGACCCCGAAGAAGCCTTGCAATGCGCTGTCATCCAGTGCCATATCCGTCAGACCACGCATGTACATCACATAATCGATGTTCGGATGCGTCGGGTTCAGGCGCATAAAGCGATCGATGGATGCCTGCGCCAGTGGCAGATCGGCCGACTTATAGTAGGCATAAATCAGATCCAGCTGCACTTGCTGGGAGTACGGCCCGAAAGGATAGCGGTTGTCTAACGCTTCGAGTTGCGTAATCGCGCCCTTGAAGTTACCGTCCTGCAGTTTCTGCTGGGCGTTTGCATAGATTTCCGAAGGCGGGTTGTCGGGAACCGCATCCTTGGAACTGGAGCAACCTGCCAGCGCCAGGCTCAACGTGGCTGCCGCCACCAGATATTTCATACGCGTCATGACGTTTTGATTATCCTCAGGGTGTTATTCCGGGAGACTGTCCGTTAAGCTCCCGACAAAGACCAGTTACAATAGCACATTATATTAAACGGCATCGCCGTGAAAACCCAACGTTAACGAAGAAGCTGCATATGGCACAACAAGTACAACTCACCGCAACGGTGGCCGAATCTCAACTCGGACAACGTTTAGATCAGGCTTTGGCCGAATTGTTCCCCGATTATTCACGTTCTCGCATAAAAGAATGGATTTTGGAAGATCGGGTGCAGGTCAACGGCAAAACGACAAACAAACCGAAAGAGAAGGTACTGGGGGGAGAGACGGTTGCCATTGATGCGCAGATTGAAGAAGAAGCGCGTTGGGAACCGCAGGACATCCCGCTGGATATCGTTTATGAAGACAGCGATATTCTGGTGATCAACAAACCGCGCGATCTGGTGGTACACCCGGGTGCCGGCAATCCTGATGGCACGGTGCTCAATGCCTTGCTGCACTACTATCCGGAAATTATCGACGTGCCGCGTGCCGGCATCGTTCACCGTCTGGACAAAGACACCACCGGTCTGATGGTGGTCGCCAAAACCGTGCCTGCGCAAACCCGTCTGGTTGAAGCGCTGCAGTTGCGGGAAATTACCCGTGAATACGAAGCGGTGGCGATCGGCACCATGACCGCCGGCGGTACCGTGGAAGAGCCGATTGCGCGCCATTCCACCAAACGTACTCATATGGCGGTTCACCCGATGGGCAAACCGGCGGTAACGCATTACCGCATCATGGAGCATTTCCGCGCGCACACCCGTTTACGTTTGCGTCTGGAAACCGGCCGTACCCACCAGATCCGTGTGCATATGTCACACATTAGCCATCCGCTGGTGGGCGATCCGCTGTACGGTGGCCGTCCACGTCCGCCAAAAGGCGCATCAGAGGCGTTTATCACCACTTTACGTGGCTTCGACCGTCAGGCACTGCATGCCACCATGCTGCGTTTGTATCATCCTATCAGCGGTATTCAGATGGAATGGCATGCGCCATTACCACAGGATATGGTTGATTTGATCGATGCGCTGAAGGCCGATACCGAAGAATTCAAGGATCAGATGAACTGGTAATGGACGCGCTCATCCAACCCGACTGGCCGTTACCGCAAGGTGTCGCGGCATGTAGCACCACCCGACACGGCGGTATAAGCCTGCCGCCGTATGATTCGCTTAATCTCGGCAGTCACGTCGGGGATGTCGAATCGACGGTGTGGCATAACCGTGAACTGCTGGTGGCGGGCGCCAGCCTGCCACAGATGCCATACTGGCTGGAGCAGGTGCATGGGACTCGCGTACTGCGCCTGGAAGGGCAGGCGCCGACCGATCTGCGCGCTGACGCGGTGTACAGTAACCAGCCGGGACAGGTTTGTGCGGTGATGACGGCGGATTGCCTGCCGGTGTTGTTCTGCTCTCGGACCGGCAAAGAAGTCGCCGCCGCTCATGCCGGCTGGCGTGGGTTATGCGATGGGGTGCTGGAAAGCACGGTTGCGGAATTTGCTGCCGAGCCTGGCCAGATCGTTGCCTGGCTCGGACCGGCCATCGGACCGCAGTGCTTTGAGGTCGGCGCTGAAGTGCGCGCGGCGTTTATGGCGGTCGACGCCGCTGCTGACGCTGCTTTTATCCCTCACGGCGATAAATACCTTGCCGATATCTACTTATTGGCACGCCAGCGGCTGCAAGCTGTTGGAATCACCGAAACCTATGGTGGCAATCGTTGTACCGTTAGCGAAATCAGTCATTTTTTCTCCTATCGACGCGAGCGAATAACCGGACGTCTGGCAAGTTTAATCTGGCTGATATAACCTATTGAATTAGGACGGTCCACCGACGCATAACGTTGTACTCATAATATAGTGTCGAAATAACCTTGAAAATTTGAGGGATGACCTCATTTAATCTCCAGTAGCAATTTTGTCCTATATTGGAGGTGTTATGCGTCTGGATCGTCTTACCAACAAGTTCCAGCTTGCCCTCGCCGATGCCCAATCTCTAGCCCTTGGGCACGACAACCAGTTTATTGAACCGTTACATCTGATGAGCGCATTGCTCAATCAGGAAGGGGGCTCGGTTCGTCCATTATTAACCTCTGCCGGTATCGACGCCGGGCGCCTACGCACCGAAATCGAACAGGCTCTTTCCCGTCTGCCGCAAGTCGAAGGCACCGGTGGCGACGTGCAACCATCCCACGAACTGGTGCGTGTGCTGAACCTGTGCGACAAGCTGGCGCAAAAGCGTGCGGACAAGTTTATCTCGTCTGAATTATTTGTACTGGCGGTGCTGGAAGATCGCGGCACACTGACCGATTTGCTGAAAGCCGCCGGCGCGACAACCGATAAAATCAGCAAGGCCATTGAGCAAATGCGAGGCGGCGACAGCGTGGAAGACCAGGGTGCTGAGGACCAGCGTCAGGCGTTGAAAAAATATACCATCGATCTTACCGAACGTGCCGAACAGGGCAAGCTTGACCCGGTGATCGGTCGTGACGAGGAAATTCGCCGTACCATTCAGGTATTGCAACGTCGTACCAAAAATAACCCGGTGCTGATCGGTGAACCCGGCGTGGGGAAAACCGCTATTGTGGAAGGCCTGGCGCAGCGCATCATCAATGGTGAAGTGCCTGAAGGGCTCAAGCACAAGCGAGTACTGTCGCTCGACATGGGCGCGCTGATTGCCGGCGCCAAATACCGCGGCGAGTTTGAAGAGCGTTTGAAAGGCGTACTGAGCGATCTCGCCAAGCAGGAAGGCAGCGTCATTCTGTTTATTGACGAACTGCATACCATGGTCGGTGCCGGCAAGGCTGACGGCGCGATGGACGCCGGTAATATGCTGAAGCCGGCATTGGCACGTGGCGAGCTGCATTGCGTCGGTGCAACCACGCTTGACGAATATCGTCAATATATAGAAAAGGATGCGGCGCTTGAGCGTCGTTTCCAGAAGGTGTTCGTCGCTGAACCAAGCGTTGAAGACACCATCGCGATTCTGCGCGGCCTGAAAGAACGTTATGAGCTGCATCACCATGTGCAGATTACCGACCCTGCGATCGTGGCGGCGGCGACGCTGTCGCACCGTTATGTCTCTGACCGCCAGTTGCCGGATAAGGCCATCGACCTTATCGATGAGGCGGCTTCCAGCATTCGCATGCAGATGGACTCGAAGCCGGAAGCGCTCGATCGGCTGGAACGTCGCGTTATCCAGTTAAAACTGGAACAGCAGGCGCTGAATAAAGAGTCTGACGACGCCAGCCGGAAACGACTGGAAATGCTCAGCAGCGAGCTGGAGCAAAAAGAACGCGAATATTCTGAACTGGAAGAAGAGTGGAAAGCCGAGAAGGCCTCACTGTCGGGCACCCAGAATATCAAGGCCGAGTTGGAACAGGCGAAAATCACCCTGGAGCAGGCGCGTCGCGTTGGCGACCTGGGGCGGATGTCCGAGTTGCAATACGGCAAGATCCCCGAGCTGGAAAAACAGCTTGCTGCGGCAACCCAGGCCGAAGGCAAGACCATGAAGCTGTTGCGTAATCGCGTTACCGATGCCGAGATTGCAGAAGTGCTGGCGAAGGCAACCGGTATCCCGGTGGCCAGAATGCTGGAAGGCGAGCGCGACAAACTGCTGCGGTTGGAGCAGGAACTGCATTCACGGGTGATTGGCCAAGACGAAGCGGTGACCGCGGTATCCAACGCCATTCGCCGTAGCCGTGCCGGTCTGTCGGATCCGAATCGCCCGATTGGCTCTTTCCTGTTCCTGGGGCCGACCGGTGTAGGTAAGACCGAACTGTGTAAGGCGCTGGCATCTTTCCTGTTCGACAGTGACGATGCCATGGTGCGTATTGATATGTCCGAGTTTATGGAAAAACATTCCGTCTCGCGGCTGGTCGGTGCACCTCCCGGCTATGTGGGTTATGAAGAAGGCGGCTATCTGACCGAAGCGGTACGCCGCAGACCGTATTCCGTCATTTTGCTGGACGAGGTCGAAAAAGCGCATCCGGACGTATTCAATATCCTGCTGCAGGTATTGGATGACGGGCGTTTGACCGACGGGCAAGGGCGTACCGTCGACTTCCGTAATACCGTGGTGATCATGACCTCTAACCTGGGTTCCGATCTGATCCAGGAACATTTTGGTCAGATGAACTATGCGCAAATGAAAGAGTCGGTGATGGAAATGGTGAGTCATCACTTCCGTCCGGAATTCATCAACCGTATAGATGAGGTGGTGGTCTTCCATCCATTGGGTCAACAGCACATTGCCGAGATTGCCAAAATCCAGTTGGCGCGTTTGTATCAACGTCTGGAAGAACGCGGCTACGCGGTTACGATTACCGAACCAGCGTTGACACTGCTCGGCAAGACCGGCTACGACCCAGTGTATGGTGCACGGCCATTGAAACGCGCTATCCAGCAGGAGATTGAAAACCCGCTGGCGCAGCAAATCCTTTCGGGGGCGTTGGTGCCAGGCAAACCGGTGACGCTGGATGTCGAAAACGATCATATTGTCGCCAGGCAGTAACGATAAACGGTAACAACGTTAAAAAGGGAGCGGGCAACCGCTCCCTTTTGCTTTGGTTGTTTTAGCGCTTTTGCGAGAGTTGTCACGTTGAAGGGCTGAAAATGGTCATTTATAGGCTAATAAATATCCTAAAATAAGCTTATTGATTGTTTTTTGTTCGCTTGAAAGATTTTTTGAAATTAGGGGTTGCGGCCTTCTGAGAACTCCCTATAATGCGCCTCCACTGACCGGGAACAACGACTGCTT
>NZ_JBGMUT010000005.1:0-310100 GCF_041448735.1 Serratia odorifera
TCTTCCTCCAACTGGCGCAGCCGACGCAGTTCCGTCACGCCCATGCCGCCAAACTTCTTCTTCCAGTTGTAAAAAGTGGCTTCAGAAATCCCCATCTTTCTGCACACTTCCTCCACGCGCGTGCCGGTTTCCGACTGTTTCAGGGCAAATGCGATCTGTTCTTCGGTATAACGTGTCTTTTTCATGTCAGATGACCTCTTTTTTCAGGAGAAGAAAGGCCGAAAACTCTACTTTACGCCGGTACTGAACAAAGGGAAGAGATCAGAAATGAAATGAACTGCAATGAATCATTGTTGTCGACGCGCTATGATAGTGCTGTGTATCGAGACAGTAGTACAACACTATTTTACAGGGAGAGAATATATCCATATGATCGAAAATAAGCCTATTGATGTTGACGAGCACTCGATACTCGTATCGCTTACGCCGGAGTATATCGAGAAAGAACATGTTGGGTATGTTCTGGCAATTGAAGCTGCTCTTGCTGATAAGCAGATCCGTAACATCGCTTTATCGGGTAACTACGGAGTGGGTAAGAGTAGCATCTTGCAAGAAGTTGCTCGAAGAAAGGATGATCATGTAGTCGAAATTTCTTTATCAACCCTGTCACCTATAGAAGTATCAAAGCTGGACGATTCGGTACCAAAGCAGGCAACGACGCCAACGAATCGCATTCAGCAGGAAATTGTGAAACAACTGCTTTACCGCGAAGAACCGAGTAAAACACCGGGCTCTCGCTTTAAACGAATTGAGCGATTTCGATGGAAATGGGAAACAGTGTCGGCTTGCTTGCTGGGATTCGCAGTCGCTGTCATTTTTCTCTTGTCGGGGTGGACGGCCCAAGTTGTATCAGCAATACCTTCATTGAAAGCTCTTGGTGCCTGGATACATGCAGGGATCTTTAGCGTGGCATCAGGTATTGCCTTTCTGATTCGCTGGCGGTTCTACGGCAAACTTCATATTAAGCAATTTTCAGCTGGCGCCGCGACGGTCACACTTGATGATAACTCTGTATCGTACTTTGACCAGTATTTAGATGAGATCGTATATTTTTTTGAAGTTTCTGATCGCAATATCGTCATTTTTGAGGATATTGACCGTTTTAACGATTCGCACATATTTGAAACGTTACGTGCACTGAATTCATTACTCAATGCATCGCCTCAGATCAAAAGGCCTGTCTGTTTCATTTATGCCGTCAAAGACAGTATCTTCGACAATATTGCCCTGAATGAGGAAGGACGTAAGATTGAAAAGGCGATACTTGAAAACGGCGACCCAGCGCTCGCTGAGGTAGTTCGTGCGAACCGGACAAAGTTCTTCGACCTCATTATCCCGGTTGTTCCCTTCATTACCCACAGAAGTGCACGTAATCTCGTGTTGAAACAGCTTGGGAATATGAAGAATCAGATAGCACCTGAACTTATCGACCTGGCATCTCAATATGTCCCGGATATGAGGTTGCTCAAAAATGTTCGCAACGAGTATATAGTTTTCCGTGAAAGGATTTTTTCTGGTGATGGAGAACAGCTCAATCTTAATAAAACCGATTTGTTTGCGATGATGCTTTATAAAAATACCCATCTTACGGATTTTGAGACAATTAGGATCGGCAAGAGTAAACTGGATTTTTTATATAAAATCAGTCGTGAGTTGGTTGCCATTAATATTAAAAGGCTTGCGGATGAGTACGCTAGTCTTCGTTATAAGCTAGAGCATATCAACACAATAGCCTCAAAGTGTGAACGATTAGGTGAGGAATTGCTTGCCCATGTAAAGAGAACAGCAGAGGCCGTTGATTATAAGCTCCCGAACGCAACTTTCACCTTCAAGGGCATGGCATTTTCTCAAGAGGAGCTGAAAGGAGAGTCATTCTGGCAAGACTTAGTATTAGCTGATGGTGATACTGTATTCCAGGTTCGTACTCGGCAAAACTATACTATGGATTTTACTCGGGATAGTCTTGCTGAAGTCCTCGGTGAGCCATTAGACGTAGATTTATGGGAAAATCAAGAAAGGGAATCTATTATTGATGAAATAGGAGATAGAAATTCCGATATTCAGTTTCTGAGAAGCGCAGATCTTCATGATCTTATTAGACGTCCGGAATTTATGGTGGCGTACGAGGATAATAATCTACCTCTCGAGACAATTGCACGTTCTCTGCTGAAAACAGGTCTTGCATACCAACTGATTCGTGCAGGTTATATTAATCGTAATTTTACACTTTATACGTCAACGTTTCATGGTACACGTGTGAGCACGACGGCCACTAACTATATTATTCATCATGTTGAGCGTGACCTGATGGATATCTATTTCAAGTTAACGCCAAAAGATGTTGATGCCGTGGTTCGTGAGCGTGGTAAAGAGTCGCTCAAAGATTCCGCCTTATACAACATCGATATTCTGGACCATTTACTCGTTAAAGATAGCGAATTAGCTGATATTATGATCCATTCTTTATTGGATTTTAGCGAGAATGCTGAAAAGTTCATGCAAGCATACCTTTCTTCTGGGGAGCAGCGTCCGCTTTTCATTGAGCGATTAACAAATGTATTTACCAGAATCATTCCGTTTATTGTAAACCTGACGGCTTTAGATGACGCCTCCCGCTTGCAGTTTGTTAATATTGCCCTGACCCATCTTCCAAAACTTAAACAACGGACTGATTCAGTTTCATCTGTGTACCTCTTAACTCATTACGCTAAGCTTACCGCCATTACCTCAGATGCCATTTCTACATCTCAGGCAGAACGTATTGGAACGCTTTTCAAGGAAGCACATATTATTGTGCCTCGATTGCAGCCTTTGGGTAGACAGATTCGTCGGGCCTTCCAGTCCCAAAGCATTTATGAGATCACCTATGAGAACCTGTTAACTGCTATCGATAGTGCAAAAAGTGTAGCGCTGGACATAATAAACACTGCGAGTGAGACAGTCTTTAGCTATGTTCTTACAAATCTGGGCACGTACCTTAAGGCTATAGAAGGCAAATCTTTAACAATTGATGTCCCCGATTCCTTTATCACAATCATCGAAGAGGTACTTGCTCAAGATGCGTCTCATCTTAATGACGTAATTAAGCATGCTCATACTGATTGTCATGTAAGGGATCTTGCGCAAGTATCAGAGGCTGCTTGGCAGCCACTCGCTGAACTTTGCCGGTTCCCCGCAACATTTAATAATGTCATTCGCTATATTGCTGTCTTTGGTGCAGTCGATGCACACCTATCCCAAGTGCTTTCTACATGCGGCACGATTTTTGAGGCTGAACCAGCGGAAGACGAACAAAAGACGTCCTTGGCGACAGCAATTCTCGCGGCCAGAGAATATCTTTCTCCTGCATCTCTGCGTGTAGAGCTGGTGAACAGTTTAAACCTCGGCCATTACCTAGATATCAGCGATGTAAATGCGGAAGTGGGGGATCTTTTCGCGTTATTGCTCAGGCACGACCTCATTGAGGATGACTTGGAATCATACGAACATCTTGCTGGGACTGACTGGCCGACCCGGCAGGCATTCATTAATGAGTCAGCGCATTTTGAAGAGTATATGACGCCTGAACTTGTTTGCTCTGACTTGGTTGAGATTTTGGCCAGCGATGTTATCAAAGCTTCGATAAAATCAAAAATAGTTGATGAAGCAACTTCATACGTCGCATTAGCGGATTTTGCTGGTATTAATCAACTGGCAAAATATGCAACACACCATGGTTATGCCTGTGATCTGTCAGTAGTTCAGAAGATGGCAGAAGATGGGGTGGCGGCGGAGCTGGTTATCCCTCTTTTACAACCGCACCTGGAATCGATTAGCCGCCAACAGCTGTTTTCTGTGCTGCGATTACTTGATGGGGATTACCCTAACTTGACGAACGTTGGTTATGACAAACCCCGAATTCCAAATACTCGGGCAGATCTGGCACTGCTCGAGAGACTAACGCTAGAAGGTATTGTAGGTAAATACGATGCGCAAGAGTCGCCGATTAAGGTCAATAAGAAGTATAAATAGTGTTTCACCATTATTCGCAATAGACCACTAAAGGCACGTCATTTAGCGCAAGTGTTACAGATGGATGACACTTTTTGTTAGCAGATTCATTACCAATGGACGCTGCATCAATTTGCTGAGTCTCAATGGGTTATCTGACAAGTGTAGTGGTCAACAAAAACTGGCCACGGCTTTAGAGTTTTCCAGTATCGATCTTCCGATTCGTTTGCTGGCAACCCATCGCTATGCCTTGCGCCGGCGTAGGCATCACCGGCCATGTGTCCTGGCGCAACCGACAACCGCTATAAAAACGGGATAAGCCCCGGCTACTTTACGCCTATACCTCGCTATGATAAGTTCAAGTGATGAATACAGAATACAAAATCAGCGTTTTCAATCATAACCTGTGGTGGCTGCCTTCTTAAAGGCGGTCTGAATCTGTATTTTCCATTTTCAATTAACCGCCGAAAGGCGGTTAATTTCATTGATAAGACCCCCTTTCGGCCGGATGCCTAAGGAGTCTTATATGAACAGCAAATCCATTATTCTTACCGGCGATCGCCCTACTGGTCCGCTGCATCTGGGTCACTTTGTTGGCTCACTGCGCCAGCGCGTCGCCCTGCAACGAGATTATCAACAGTTTGTGTTGATCGCAGACCTGCAGGGGCTGACGGATAACGGCAGCAATCCGCAAAAAATTCGGGACAATATTCCCGAAGTTCTGGCCGATTATCTCGCCGCGGGTATCGATCCCTCGCTCACCACCCTCTGTCTGCAATCCGCACTCCCGGCCCTTGCCGAACTGACCGCGCTGTATATGAACATCGTTACCGTGGCGCGGGTGGAGCGTAATCCAACGGTAAAAAATGAAATAATACAAAAAGGGTTTGCACGGTCATTACCGGTCGGTTTTCTTGTCTATCCCATCAGCCAGGCGGCAGACATTACCGCCTTCAAAGCTGATAGAGTCCCGGTCGGCGACGATCAATTACCGATGATCGAACAGACTAACGAAATCGTCCATAAGATGAATAGCCTGTTCCCCGAACCTGTTTTGCGCCATTGCAAGGCGATGTTGAGCGAAACCAGCCGCCTTCCGGGTATCGACGGTAACGCCAAAATGTCTAAATCATTGGGCAATACTCTGCTCCTTTCCGCCAGCGAGGAGACCATCCACCGCGCGGTTGGCGCAATGTACACCGACGCCAATCATCTGAAAGTGACCGACCCGGGGCAGGTAACCGGCAATATGGTCTTCACCTATCTGGATGCGTTTCATAGCGATAAAGCCAAGGTCGCGGAGATGAAGGCACATTATCAACGGGGTGGTCTGGGTGACCGGACATGCAAAAATGAGCTTGAAATGTGTTTACAAGAGCTGATTGCGCCTATGCGCGAGCTTCGTGCAACTTATATTCAGGACAAAGGCATGCTGATGGCACTGTTAAAGAAAGGCAGCGAACGGGCACATGAAGTCACGCAGAGCACTTTGCAGGAAGTGAAACGCGGGTTGGGTGTTCCGGTGTTCTGAGGGGGACGGGAGTATTGCATACCTTTCACCCCGTGACTGGTCAAATGGATGAATATCACCGAGGCGGCTAAATTTGTGCTACCTGTGGAGAGCGGAAAGGCCTGCTTTGCGCCCATCGCCGCCAGGGGCGCTATGGCCGATTCTGTGCCACCAGCGGGTACATGAGTGGCCGGTAAAATCACGCTCGGTTACCGGTTCATCTCTTGTTGTCTCATCAACTCTTGAGGGCGTAGCGAAGCTTTTATACTGGCTCCATTAGCCTGATGCTGGCACAAAGTGGGGGGGTATCAGAATTAACATGCGCCGCGCATGTTGGAGCGATGCGCGGCAGGAGATGTGTTGATAAATAGCGTTATGGGGTGTAAAACTGCTCTTTATGCTGGTAGCGATATTCTTGAGTGATCCCCGTGTAACCGTATGAGGCCGCTTTACAGTCGATGATATGAACGTTCGACTGAGGATGTAAGTTACCAATCGCTTGTTCCATCGCCTGGTAAATCGCTTTTTGGTATGCCGCTTTCTGGTCTTTGCTACAGGTTTCATCCACGACGGTTACCTCCAGCCTGAACGAGTTTTTCCCCCACTCAGCCAGACTTTTGCCATCAATAAACCAGTCATCGTCATCGACATGTCTCACTATGACCATTGTTTCGAAGCTATTTTTGTTTAAAACATCACAGGTGATTTGAGTGGCTAGCAGTACACACTGTTTGGTGAGTTTTTGATTCTTTAAGCCAGACAGCGTCAGGGTTATACCCGGCATAACAAGTCCTTAATCAGATTTTCATATTGGCTAAATCATTATAGGAACCGCTACCGGTTCTGCAGCAATTTATAAATCATCAAGATGACATCTGCGCGCCGACCGATGGTATTTCGGTGGGCAATTGGGGGCCGTAGAAGCACAAAAGAAGCAGCCAGCGCTCTTGCCATGTGGCTATGCGCCTCCCGCACGAAGGCGCGGACATGACGGCCAGCCCCCGTACCGCGCAAGCCACTGCGCCGCCTACTGTCTAAGAAGCTCAGGTGCTACACATCCAGTCGCGAATAATCTCTCCGTATAGCTGCTCAGCCTCGTCTATTCGGCTGAGCAGGCAGTATTCGTCGGTTTGGTGGGCCATTGACGGCTCCCCGGGACCGAGAATAATACAGGGTGGATTTCCCAACGCCGGCAGCAGCAGGGATGCGTCGGTAAAGTAGGGGACCACGCGAGGTTGCAGCGGCTTTTCGTGCAGTGGCTGACAGCGCTGATAAACCTGCTTTATCCATACGCTATCTTCTTCGCTCAGTACCGCCGGCAGATCGATCAGCGTGGAAACCGTGACGCTCTTGCCAAGCAGCGTGGTCAACTGCTGTCGAATGGTGGCGTGCTGTAAATTGGGTGTGCTGCGAATGTCCACATCAAAACGCGTGTGATCCGGAACGGAGTTGATATTTAGCCCACCTTCGATGCGTCCGACGTTAAGCGTGGACTGCTTCATCAGTGGATGCGGTGCACCTGGTGAAAAGTGTTGTATCTTACCCAAGGCATCCGCCGCCAGATAGATAGCATTAATCCCCAGTTCGGGCATCGCGCCGTGCGCCGTTTTCCCCCGCGTTTCGCAGCGTAGCCAGAGCGCGCCTTTATGTCCGATAACCGGATAATTGGCGGTGGGTTCACCAACGATCAGCGCGCCAATCGCCGGCATCGTCTCTGACTCGATCAACGCCCGTGCGCCGTCACAGCCGGTTTCCTCCCCGCCGGTGATCAGCAATACCACACCATGCCCGGCGATAATGTCTTTTCGCTGCCGAAGGCAGGCGATGGCAAACGCCGCTATCGCCGCTTTCATATCGCTGGCTCCGCGTCCGTAAAGGCGCCCATCATCCATCTGTGAACCGAAAGGATCGTACTGCCACTGCGCATTGCCGAGCGGAACGGTATCCAGATGGCCGGTAAAAGCCAGCGGTTTACCTGTCGTCGCCCCTGGCAACCTGGCGATCAGATTGCAGCGTCCCTCACCGAACGACGACAGAAAAACCTCAAAGCCGCTCTCGCGAAGCCAATCGGCAAAGAACTGCATGCAATCGACTTCGTTGCCTGGCGGGTTAATGGTGTTAAAGCCCAGCAGTTGCCGGGCCAGTTCTAGGGTGGTGGTCATCAGTCGCGTTCCGTCAGCCAGTCGAGGCAGTTAATCCACAGTTGGCGGTAGCCGGGCCATTTGGCAAACTCTGCTGGCAGCCAATGTGCGGACATATCGCTAGTCCATACCAGCGAGCGCCCCTGTTGATATTCGCGAACGGCCAGCAGCGGATGATCGGTACCGGCGATCGTAGCCAACAGTTTGCCCTGCGGATGCATTTCCACTTCGTTATAACCCAGCAGCCACGGCCATTCGCCCGGCATATCGTTAAACAGCGCGTGAGATCCCGTCACTTCGGCATAGCAACCTTCCGGAGTTTCAACACGATCATCCCATGCCAGGCAGCGTACTGGCAGCACCTTCTCCACTGCGGTATTGCGATAGCGCGCGCCGCCGTTAATTCCCTGGAAGCTGTAATAGCCGCCAATCATCATCAGCGCACCACCAGCCGCAACATAATCATGCAGTAGCGTCAGACGATTGGCGGTACGGCAGCTTTTCAGCCAGGTATCCGGATGCAGCAGCAACGTATTGGCACCGATATCCGACAGGATAATGGCATCCCATTGCCGTAATGCTTCCTGCGTTAGCGGAAACTCGGTCGCTGCCGCGTGGGCAGGCATATAGGTAATGGCATAGTCGCTATCTGCCAGCGCGGCCAGGAAATCCGTTGCGCCGGTATGCCAGGTGGCGGTAGCAAACTGATCGAAGCCTTTAACGTGTGTTGAAGTGCTGGTCCAGGATTCACCCACCAGTAAGATTTTCTTCTGCATTACTTTTTCCTTTTATCCGCCAAAGACCCGTTGGGGATTTCCAATCATCAAGGTTTCGAGTTGTTCGCCGCTGACGCCATGGCGCCGCAAGCGAGGAACAAAATGCTTGAGTATGTAGCCGTAGCCGTGACCGCCATAGCGGGTGAGCATGGTTTTCAGGAACACATCCTGCGATAGCAAAATCTGCTGGATATAGCCGTCGTCAATCAGCTCGCGAATGGCACGAGCGTTCTCCTCGTCAGAGGGGGATTGCGCCGACTCGTCGGCGTAGTAGTAGCTCATGCCGATCATGTCGTATTCGAGAAACGCTCCGCGTTGCGCCAGTTCGCGCTGGTAGCGCTTATCGGCAAAGCTGGGATTCATATGGCACAGCACCGTATGGCGTAGATCGGCGCCTTCCTGTTCGAGAATATCCAGCACTCGATGGCCGAGCCGTTCCCAGCCTGGCAGATGAACTTCGATCGGCACACCGGTCGCGGCACTTGCCCGGCCTGCGGCGCGCAGCGACTTCTCTTCATCTGACGTAAAGCGGCTGGAGATACCGATTTCACCGATCAGCCCGGCGAGCACTGCCGGCTTCTCTTCTGCACCGCCGAGGTCGTAGATCAGCCGTTCGGTCAACTGCTCGACGCTGCTGTTTTTTACCCACTCGGGATGCGACGGTTCCAGATAGAGTCCGGTACCCATAATAATGTTCAGCCCGGTCAGGCGAGCGATGCGCGCCAGCGCTTGCGGATCGCGGCCAATACCGATATTGGTCGGATCGACCACCGTTTCCCCGCCAAGGGCGCGATATTTGGTCAGTTCTTCAATTGCCACGTCGACATCAAACAGCTGACAGTTATCACGGCTCATCAGTGGATTGAGCGACAGTTCGCCGAGGTTCTCTATTTTCACGGGCATTTCGGCAAGATGGCGATCGCTACAGCAGCAAGGTGGCACCCATTTGCCGGAGGCATCCAGCAGGATATGCTCATGCATCAGCGTGACGCCCATCTCGTTAATAGGCAGCGGGCCCAGCACCGTCATTACGTAACCGCTGCTGACGCCTACCGGCAACGGAATAGGGTGGCGAAAAATTGATCCTTTCATCAGCTATCCTTTTGCCGCAGAGCGCGTGGGGTTGAGAATGCGGGTGTTCAGCCAGATAGCCAGCAGGATAATGGTGCCGGTGGCTATCTGAGTGTAGAACGGCGAGATATGCGACAGGATCAGCCCGTTCTGAATCACCGCAATCGACAGCGCGCCCAACAGTGTGCCGATAATGGTGCCGAAGCCGCCAAACAGACTGGTGCTGCCAAGAACAACGGCGGCGATCACCTGCAGTTCGAAGCCTTCGCCTTGGTTGGAGGAGCCGCTGCCGAGACGGGCGGTAATAATCATTCCTGCCAGTGCAGCGGCCATTCCGCTGATGATGTATACCTTCATCGTCACTGCCTTGGTGTTAATCCCGCTGCGGCGTGCGCCTTCGGCGTTGGCGCCGATAGCCGTAACGTAGCGGCCAAAGCGCATATGGTTCAGTACGATATGCCCGATAACCAGAATCATAATGCCAATCAGCGCCGGCATCGGGATACTCATCACCCAGGCGCGGCCGATAAAGGTAAACAGGCTGTCAGCGGGAACAGGAATCGAGTAGCCCTGAGTCACCAGCAGCGCGATACCCCGTACTACAGCCAGGGTGGCGAGGGTGACGATAAACGCCGGTATCCCTTCATAAGCAATGAAGAAACCGTTGATTGCGCCAACCAGCCCGCCGAGCAACAGACCACCGAGCAGAACCACCGGCCACGGCAGTCCCCAGTTGTTCAGGGCGATAGCGGAGAGCGCGCCGACCAGCGCAAGGGTGGAGCCAACCGACAGGTCTATACCACCTGTCGTAATCACCAGGGTCATTGCGGTCGCGACGATCAGCAGCGGGGCGCTCTGACGGATGATATTCAGCCAGTTGGTGCCGGTGAGGAAGTTACTGGTGATCAGTGAAAACACCACGCAACAGAAGACGAAAAACAGAGCGATGCTGACTACGCCCGAGTGGTTATGCAGCAGGCGTCGCGGCAGCGAATGCTGGATCATGCGGGAGCTGCTTAAGTTCATGATACTCATCCTGTTACCTCAGTGTGCAGCCGCAGAGTGAGCGGTGAATTTTTCGCCCACTATCAGGTTGACGATATCGCTCAGGCTGGTGTCGGCCACCCGCCGATCGGCGACGTTGGTACCTTCATACATCACCATGATCCGGTCACAGACCAGGAACAGGTCCTGCAGGCGGTGGGTAATCAGAATCACGCTCACACCGCGAGCAGAAACGCGACGGATGAGCTCCAGAACCGCTTCTACTTCCGCGACGGCGAGCGCGGCGGTTGGTTCATCCATAATCAGCACCTTAGGGGCAAAAGCCGCCGCGCGGGCGATGGCTATAGCCTGGCGCTGGCCGCCGGAGAGATTACGGACCAGTAAGCGGGTATCGGGAATGGAAATTCCCAGCCCTTTTAACATCTCACGGGCATCGGCGTGCATTTTGGCTTCGTCGAGAAAGGGGATGCCGAGCACTGATTTCATCGGTTCGCGGCCCATAAACAGATTGCCCGCGACATCGACCGTGTCACATAGCGACAGATCCTGATACACCATCTCGATATGGCAGCGCCGAGAATCCGCAGGATTGGTAAACTGGTGCTGTTCGCCGTCGATACGGATCGTGCCGCTGGTGGGGATCACCGCACCAGACAGCACCTTGGTCAGGGTTGATTTCCCCGCGCCGTTATCGCCCACTAAACCCAGTACTTCGCCCGGAGCCAGCTCCAGGTTGACACCGCGCAGTGAACGTATCGACCCATAGGTCTTGGTGATATTGATCATCTCTACCCTTGGCGGGATAGTTTGTGGCTGCTGCATCTGTTAACTCCCATCGCTATTGCAGGGAAAATGTTCGCCGTCCTGTGCGAAAGACTCCATCCAACACGGTTTACAATCTAGTAAACCGGTTTACCTGGTGGGTGAAGTACTCGCAAACACAGTCAGGCCAACGCTATTTGAGATATTTGTTCGCCAGTAAGAACATTGCAGCATCCGTGCCAGGGCAGTAACAACACAGCAGCCCTATCATTTAACGCCATGTAATAAATCGGTTTTTTTTAAACACATCCCGGTAAACCGGTTTACTGATTATAGTGAAGGGATTTTGAGTTGATCGTTTTTTGCGCCAAAATTGGGCGCTTTTGCGCCATTTTGGGACATGCTTAACAAATCTTGATTGAATCGCGGCTAATCCATTCGACCGGCAGGCGGGTTTCTGCGGGGATGTCTTTCTCGTTGTTCAGCAGGCGCAGGATGATATTCACTGCGGTGCGGCCCAGTTCACGTGCAGGCTGACGGATGGTTGAGATACGCGGCTGGGTAAAATCGGCATAGTTGGCGTCATCGAAGCCGACTAGCGACAATGCCGCTGGTGCCTGTAGTCCGTTGGCGCGCAGCCCGTCGAGCAGTCCCAGCACCAGATAGTCGCTGGCGGCAAAGACGGCAGTAGGGCGAACCGCTTGGCTAAACAGATATTCCAGCGCCTGTTGGCCGAACTCACGCTGGTATTCGCCGTACATGACCCATTCAGGTGGACAGCTCAGACCGGCCTGCTCCATAGCGGTGCAGAACCCCTGATAACGTTCGCGGACGCTCATCAGCTTGTCAGGCCCGCCGACGAAGGCAATATGGCGATGCCCGGCGGCGAGCAGCTTTTCTGTGGCAATCCGCCCGCCTTGCACGTTATCAGCAAAAACTTTCGGTACCTTACTACCGGGTATGTCCTCATCCAGCAGCACAATGCGTTCGTGACGTTGAATTTCTTTACGCAGCAGGCCGTTATCGGGGCGGTTAGTGGTGAACAACAGGCCATCGACCTGGCAGGTATCCAGCCAGCGAATGAATTGACACTCTTTTTCCGGGTTATTGCGGGTGATGCACAGCACCAGGCTGTAGCCGCTGGCAGAGGCGGCTTCTTCAGCGGCATCGGCCAGTTCAGCAAAGAAAGGGTTGGTAATATCAGGTAGCACCAGGCCAAGAGTTTCGCTACCCCCCTTGCTGAGGCGGCGTGCAAGGCTATTGCCACGATAGTCCAATTCGTGGATAGCTGTTTCGATGCGATTGATGGTTTCCTGCGGCAGCACAATACTGTTGTTCATATAGCGCGACAGGGTGGCCTTCGACAGTCCCGCCAGCTTTGCCACATCGGATAACAATACGCGTTTTATACTCATTTCCTGCGCCATCTCTGCCAGAATCGGCTATCTGTAACATAGTTAAGCGCCGTGGATACAGCAATTTCTCTGGCAACAATTACTTGAAATAATTGCTTGACAAATTTCAATCAGCGGAGAATTGTATAGGCAGTTTACCGCATCATCCGGGAAGTCATTCCCAAACCCGCTTAAGCCATTCCAGTAGCGCACCGAAACGGACCGGTTGCCGGAATGAATTTAGGCCGGTGCTAGCCGAACGGTCCTTGATTGTTCTGGTATATACACGATATTTGCCCGCCAAAAAGTAACTCTTCTGCGTTCGCATGCGGCGCGGAATTCTGCTGGCTATCCACTCTTCCCGACGAGGATAATGATGATGTTATTTAACACCGGAAAACTGCGTTTTATTACTATAGCAACGGCGATGCTGGCATCAGTTGTTTTTATTTCTGCTGCTCGTGCTGCGAGTCCGACTTATGCCTTGGTACAAATCAATCAGCAGGCTCTGTTTTTTAATTTGATGAATAAAGGCGCGCAGGATGCAGCGAAGTCCAGCGGCAAGGATTTAGTTATTTTTAACTCCAATGATAATCCGGTTGCGCAAAATGACGCGATTGAAAATTATATTCAGCAAGGCGTTAAAGGCATTCTGGTTGCTGCTATCGATGTTAACGGGATTATGCCGGCGGTAAGAGAGGCCGCCGCGGCAAACATTCCGGTAATTGCTATTGATGCTGTATTGCCGGCCGGACCTCAGGCGGCGCAGGTCGGTGTTGATAATATCGAAGGCGGTAGAATTATTGGTAAATACTTCGTTGACTATGTGCAGAAAGAGATGGGTGGCCAGGCGCGGTTGGGTATCGTCGGTGCCTTGAACTCGGCGATTCAGAACCAACGGCAGAAGGGATTCGAAGAGACGCTGAAAAGTAATCCGAAAATTACCATCGCTAACGTCGTCGATGGGCAAAACGTGCAGGATAAAGCGATGACCGCAGCGGAAAACCTGATTACCGGCAACCCTGATCTGACGGCGATATATGCCACCGGCGAACCCGCGCTGTTGGGGGCGATTGCCGCGGTGGAAAACCAGGGACGTCAAAAAGATATTAAAGTTTTTGGCTGGGATCTGACGGCGAAGGCGATTTCGGGTATTGACAGCGGCTACGTTACCGCAGTGCTGCAGCAGGATCCGGAACAGATGGGGGCAGAGGCCCTGAAAGCGCTGAACAGCATCACTTCAGGTAAAACCGTGCCGAAAACCATTCTGGTTCCGGCCACGGTGGTGACTAAAGCAAACGTTGATAGCTACCGTTCGCTGTTCAAGTAAGTTAGTGCGCGCCGTCCTTGGCTAACAGGGCGGCGAGTTCGTTGCCGTCAGGAAACGCGCTGAGCGTACCCCGGCGGCTAACGGTAATGGCGGCAGCGCGGCTGGCATGAGCCAGCGCCAGGTCATCCGGCTCCACCCCGCGCAGCAGCGCAGATGCCAGCATCACGGCAAGGAAAGTATCGCCTGCGCCGGTGGTATCAAGCGCTTCGACAGAGGTGGCAGGGCAGAAGTGGCGCAGGCCATCACGGATCAGCCAGGCTCCGGCAGCCCCTTGGGTAATGACCAAGGTTTTCACGCCGTAAGGTTGTAGTAGCTCTGCCTCGGATTCATTGACCACCGCGATGTCGATAAGTGGCCACAGGTGGCAAAAATCAGGATTAACCGGTGAAGGGTTAAATACCGTGGTCATACCCTGCGCTTTGGCGAACTGAAACAGGCTGCGAGTTTTGTCCAGGGAGAAATTCCCCTGTTGTAACAGAATATCGCCCACGGCAGCGTCAGCCAGGTGTGGAATAATATCATCCAGGCCAAATGTATCTGCGGCGGCGGTGGTTGTAATAATGGCATTGTCACCATCGGCGATATTTAAAATAATCGAGGTGTCGCTATGTTGATTGAAATTGCAGTCGGGTAGCAGCGTCAGGGGTTCATTTTTAATCTTCTGACGGATCCAGATGCCATTGCTGTCACTCCCTGTTGCGGCAATTAAACGCGTTTCGATGCCGCAACGGGACAGGATAATTGCCTGGTTCGCTCCTTTACCGCCTATATCCTGAGAGGTTTTAATTCCATGTATCGATGATCCTTTCTTTGGTATATCAGAAATGGACCATGCTTCATCTACGGTAATATTACCGGTAACGTAAGCTCGCATAGTGCTCCCTTAAAAGGATGGATAAGATGATTTCTATCTCAGCAGAAAAATCGAATGCAATACAAGCTATTTTTTCACGTAGTAAAGTCGTTATTGGCGTTGTTCACTGTGCACCTTTCCCAGGTACGCCTAAATATCGAGGAAAATCAGTTAGTGATATTATAGAACGCGCGCTTCGTGATGCGGAACATTATCTTTCAGGTGGGGTTCACGGACTGATTGTAGAAAACCACGGCGATATTCCTTTTTCCAAACCTGAAGATATTGGCCCTGAAACGTCAGCGCTGATGGCGGTCATTACCGAGAAAATTCGCCAGCGCTTCGGTGTGCCGCTTGGAATTAACGTATTGGCTAACGCCGCGATTCCTGCGATGGCTACCGCATTGGCGGGCGGGGCCGATTTCATCCGCGTAAACCAGTGGGCCAATGCCTATATCGCCAATGAAGGGTTTATTGAAGGGGCTGCGGCCAAGGCATTACGCTACCGCAGCAAGCTGCGTGCTGAACATATTCGCGTCTTTGCCGATAGCCACGTTAAGCACGGCAGTCATGCCATCGTTGCCGATCGCTCGATTCAGGAGCTGACTCGCGATGTGGACTTCTTCGAGGCCGACGCGGTGATTGCCACCGGTCAGCGCACGGGCGATAGCGCCACCATAGAAGAAATTGACGAGATTCGCGCTGCGACAGAATTACCCTTGTTGGTGGGGTCCGGCGTGACACCGGCGAACGTCTGTCAGATCCTCGGACGCACCCAGGGGGTGATCGTCGCCAGCACCATGAAGGTTGATGGCGTATGGTGGAACGACGTTGATCTGGCGAGGGTCAAACATTTTATGTCGGTCGCTCAGGCAGCTCTGGAGGAAGCGTAATGGAAACGTTTAGCGATCGCCTGCTACGCGAACATCAGCAGGTGTGGCAGGCGATGCAGCAGCACCGTTTTGTCGTTGATATTGAGCAGGATCGGTTACCAACCAGGGTATTTAACCGCTATCTGGTCTTTGAGGGTAACTTTGTCGCCACGGCTATCGCGATTTTTGCTCTGGGCATCAGCAAGGCTCCGAATATTACTCAGCAGCGTTGGTTGATCGGTGTACTGAATGCGCTGGTTGAAACGCAGATTACCTGGTTTGAAAGGGTGTTGTCTGAACGCCGGATTAATTCCGCTGATTACCCCGACGATCTACCCGGTGTACGGCACTTTCGCGATGGTATGTTGCAGACGGCACGGCAGGGGCGTTATGAACATATCATTACCATGATGTTCGGGGCAGAATGGATGTATTACGTCTGGTGCCGACGGGCGAGTGAGCAAAGCCAGAGTGATGCAGACGTCCGGCTCTGGGTAGAAATGCATGCGGAAGAGGAGTTTTACCAGCAGGCTCGCTGGTTGAAGGACGAACTGGATCGCTGCGCCATGGCACTTGGTGAACGCGAAAAGCAGGCGCTGTCGGCGCTGTATGGCGATGTGCTTCAGTGGGAAATAGATTTCCATACTGCAGCGTATGAGAATTAACCACGCGGGTAAAATGGGGGCGCCGGATACGGCCCCCCTTACACTGCAGTTGCATTATATCTGAACGTTAAGTTCAGATAGCGGGGGAGGAAAAAATTGAAGCGTCTGTGATGTGCCGGCAGCGGACAATACAGAAATTTAACTTTATTTAATGTCTCTGAGTTTAATTATTCTTTTTTCTCTAATCTGATATCAGCATCTCCAACATCCGTTTTATTACCCCAACCGAGATGTTTGTAAAATTTCGCTGCACGGCTATTTTTTGCAGTTTCCAACCAGATTACTTCGTGATGTTTGAATAGTTCTTTTTCAGCCGCCATAACAAGCCTACGACCTATTCCTTTATTTTCATGATCCGGAAGAACAAATGCGGCAAAGAGACAACCTTCATCCTGCAAAACCATTGAAAAGCCGACAACCTTCATGTTATCAATAGCGACCCAGGCACAGGGGCCATTCTGGATCATATCGGCAACTACGCTTTCAGTGATACCCATTTGCCGCATTTCTTCACGACTCAGATGATTTTCAATTACCGAAGTTCTAACATCGAAGATACTATCGACATCTGTGATCAAGGCTTGTCTTATATCTATTCCCATTAGAGCGGCTCCATAAACGGCAAAAGTAAAAGGATATTACATCGTGAAAAATACCATTTCCGAGCCTCTTGAGCTAGGTGTATTGTGTATATGATGTCCGCTCCTCACTCAAAGCAGATCCGACGGTTCTGGGTTCCTGCCGTTTGCCAGCACAGGCAAACACCGCTGGGGGAGGCCAGTCGACGAGGGCGCAACAATATAACCAATCTCTATTCAATAAGAGGTTGGTTATCGTTACGTAACCATGAAATAAAATCTTATCGGTCTCTTGGCACGGAGCTAACGTGCTTAATGCCTAACGGAAAAACTCCGCCATCGCCTCACTCAACGCTTGCGGTTGTTCATCCGGGATAAAGTGGCCGCTATGCGCGATAGTGATGCCAATGACGTTATCAGCAAACTGGCGCAGCGGCGTGGCCATATCAGGAATGGACCCCTGATCGGCGCTAATGGCCAGTACTGGCAGCGTCAATTTTCCCTGTTTGCACTGAGCCCGGTTTTGCGCCGCCGACAGCTCCACCTCGCGGTAGGGTGCCAATCCTGCGCGCAGTGCGCCGTTCTGTTTTAACAACCGTACATATTCCAACATATCGTCGTCGCTGAATGCCATTGGGCTGGCGGTTTTGCGTCGCAGGAACCACTGCAGATAAATCTCTTCATGCCCGCTAATCAATGCTTCTGGCAGATCGGGTAATAAGTGGAAAGCGAAGTGCCAGGTTTTCCATGCTTTATCCTGTGTGACAGCTAAGCTCTCCGGCAGTGTAATGCCCGGAATGCCCGGAATGCCCGCATCGAGCAGAGCCAGTTTGAGCACCTGCTGGCTATAACGCACGGCATACGGCCAGGCTACCCAGGCACCCACGTCATGGGCTGCGAGATAATGGCGTTCAATGCCAAGCTGTTGCATCAATCCCGCTATTTTCTCGGCCAGAGCCTGTGTGTCGTAGCCGGATTGCGGCTTATCGGAGTCGCCTTGTCCGGGCAGATCGGGGGCGATGATATGGTAACGCGCAGCCAACCGCGTCATTACCTGGTGCCATGCGTACCAGCTTTGCGGGAAGCCTGCCAACAGCAGCAATACTTCACCTTGTGGATTGCCGCCTCTGACGTAGTGCAGCCGAGTTCCCTCTACCGTGGTGTAATAATGGGCAAAGCCGGGCATATTGGCGATCGGTTGTGACCAAGGGTGTGTGATGACATGTTCCGACATTCAAACCTCCAATTATTAAGGAAATGATCATTTCCTTATTTGATAAAATTTTATTCCAGCAACCTCATTGCCGTGGCGATCAGCCGGTCGCGAGCCGGTAAATCACCCGCCTTGCCTGCTACTCGCATGCCCAGAATCAGACACAACAGCACGCCGCCTAACGCTTCAGGATCCTGTTGTGGATTCACCGAACCATCGTGCTGGCCCTGTTCAATCAGTTGCAGGATAGTTTGCTGATTACGCTTAAGCGCGGCATGCACCAATTCGGACAGCTCGGCATCCAGTTGTTGTAATTCGATGACGCTGCCGACCACCAGGCAACCACGTCGCCCTTCCAGATCCTGGGTAGACTCAAGATAGAAGCGCAGCAGTTCTGCAATTCTGGTCCGGCCATCAGGTTGTTGCGCCAAACGCTGGCGCAGTATCCTGTTGCGCAGCGAGGTATAACGCGCAAAGACCTGTAGGAACAGGCTACGTTTGTCGCGAAATGCTTTGTAGATACTGCCTGCGGTGAGTTGCATCGCTTCGCTAAGATCGCTGATCGAAGCACTGTGGTAACCCTTTTCACGGAATACCAACATGGCGAGATCGAGCGCTGCATCAGGATCAAATTGCCGGGGGCGACCGCGCTCGCGTACTCCCCGTAGTTTCTCAGACATCATTCTCAGCATTTAGGAAACAAACAATTCCTAAATACTCCCACAACCACCAATAAATGAAAAGTGCGCCAAGCCAAAAAAAAATTCAATGCATCGACGTCTGCCCATCGCATGGTCGAGGTCATGCTCCGTGGGCCGGCCTGCCTGCTGCCAGAGGCAGATGCCCGATGCCTTTACGTACTCTCTATCTGCTTGAAAATCAATATCCGTACAATTAGTAGACTTGATAGTCTATTAATTATATGTAGACTTGCCAGTCTGTTTAATGAGCTTGCGGAAAATAGATGCTGAACTCAAAGAATTACTTCTTAACCCTGTGTTTATCACGCGTCGTAGTCACTTTTTTCTTCTGGATGGCTGGCATTTTCGGCGTATTCAATTTTGACGTTATCGTTGAGGAAATGGTGGCGGTAGGCCTGCCCTGGCCAGTATTGTTCGCGGTAGGAACCATCCTGTGCCAGCTTGTCGGCTCGGCCCTGATTATTTTTAATGTTGCCGGGTTGGGCTGGGTTGGATCGGTGATGCTGATTGTGTTTACATTGCTTACCATCCCACTGGGTCATCCATTCTGGGCCTTTAGCGAGCCGGAACGCACCAAGGAGTTCCATATCGTTCTTGAACACATTACCGTTGTTGGAGGGTTAATGATGAGCGCCATTCTTTCGGGCCATAAACGATGAATGACACAATCCGCAGGAAAGGTCGGCCTAAAGATCCGTTAAAAGCGCATGCGATACTTCAGGCCGCGCGCACGTTGTTTCTGGAGAAGGGACTGGAGGTTACTACGGAAGAAATTGCCCGTGTTGCCGGCGTTGCAAAAGCGACCCTTTACTCAAATTTCGCTGATAAAGAGATGCTAATTGAGGCGGTGTTACGCCAGGAATCAGATTTAACAATCAGTGATGATGATTTTGAACAACGGCATCACCTACCGCTAGCGAATGTTCTGACTGCCTTTGGAAATCGGTTTGTCCGTTTCATCAACCAGCGGGAGTTAACTGGATGGGACAGGCTGATTGCATCAGCCTCTATTCGTCATCCGGATTTACCCAAGCGGTTTTATGCCGCAGGCCCCGGCAGGGCACAGCAGATGCTGGAAGCTATCATTGCGGAAGCCATTACCAAGGGGACGCTGCGGGAGTGCGATCCTGGTGAAGCCGCAGACGATCTGGCTGGCTTATGGCTGGGTATGACGAGTCTTGAGATCAAGCTCGGGGCACGCAACGCATTAACCGATGAGGAAATTAACCATCGGGTGGCACACGCGCTTGATATTTTTATGCGATCTTATTCCGTGGGAAACATCTGAGAGACGGCTATTGCCTACAACACGGAGCAGTCACCTTGTTACTGCGTATTAGACGCCAGCTGCGCGCTGATGGTGACTCATGCGCCAAGGGACAGGCGTAGCGAACCAGAGGCCTTTCTCACCCACATCCTTGTGGGAAACTGGCGCTGGAACGGGTTGCCTTTGGATGAACCAGTCTTTGGCAACCTAATGGTTTAGAGCTCACCCCGGATGATGGCTGCGCCGGCACTTAACGCCTGCAGCTTACCGTTGGCTACCCGACGGGATAGGGGAGCCATGCCGCAGTTGGTTGAAGGGTAGAGTTTGTCGGCATCGACAAAGCGCAGCGCCTGGCGCAACGTATTGGCGACTTCCTCGGGTGTCTCAATGGTATTGGTTGCCACGTCAATGGCCCCGACCATCACTTTTTTACCGCGGATCAGTTCCAGCAGATCCATAGGAACACGCGAGTTATGGCATTCCAGTGAGATGATGTCGATCATCGATTTTTGCAGTTTGGGAAACGCTTCTTCATATTGTCGCCACTCGGAGCCCAGCGTCTTTTTCCAATCAGTATTGGCTTTGATACCGTACCCATAGCAGATATGTACTGCGGTTTCGCATTTCAGCCCTTCAATGGCTTTTTCTAGCGTGGCGATCCCCCAATCGTTTACCTCATCAAAGAAAACGTTAAAGGCGGGCTCATCAAACTGGATTATATCGACGCCAGCCGCCTCTAATTCCTTGGCTTCCTGATTGAGAATTTTGGCGAACTCCCAGGCCAGTTTTTCGCGGCTTTTATAATGGCTATCATACAGCGTATCGATCATTGTCATCGGGCCAGGCAGTGCCCATTTAATCGGCCGGTCGGTGAGTTGGCGTAAATATTTGGCATCTTCCACAAAAACCGGTTTTTGACGTTCCACCGCCCCCACCACCGTCGGCACGCTAGCATCATAACGATTACGAATTTTAACAACCTGACGCTTCTCAAAATCAACGCCGTTGAGGTGTTCAATAAAGGTAGTGACAAAGTGTTGACGCGTTTGTTCGCCATCGCTGACAATATCAATCCCCGCCCGAATCTGGTCTTCCAGGGACAAACGCAGGGCATCCTGTTTCCCCTCAATCAATTCCTCATTGTGCAATTTCCAGGGAGACCAAAGTGTCTCTGGTTGTGCCAACCAGGACGGTTTGGGTAAGCTGCCGGCAGTTGAAGTGGGGAGCAATGTTTTCATAATTAGCTAGCCTTTTATTTTCGGTTAATCACAGCGCGTAATGGGTAGACCATTGCTCAAGAATATTCTTGTATGGTTTGATAAAGTGTTCTTCAGTAAACTTTCCCTGCTCGATTGCCAACTGGCTGCGTTCTTCCCGATCATAAAAAACTTTCGTTAATGAATGATCCTGATGATTCAGGTTTGGTTGATAGCATTGTCCTGCCACAGAGTTGGCATTGTAAATTTCAGGGCGATAAATCTTTTGGAATGTCTCCATCGTGCTGATGGTGCCGATCAGCTCAAGATTGGTGTAATCTTCCAGTAAATCACCAGTGAAATAAAAGGCTAACGGCGCAACGCTATTTGTCGGCATGAAATAACGAACCTGTAGACCCATTTTTTTGAAATAACTCTCAGTCAAAGAAGAACCTTCCTGCTGATACTCGATGCCCAACACCGGGTGTTGGTTGCCTGTCCGGTGATAGATATCTTTGCTTGAGATGCTTAAACATATAACAGGCGACTTCTTAAAGTTGTTTTTATACGCTGTCGAGTTGATGAAATGCTTGAATATATTGCCATGCAGATCGCCAAAGTCATCCGGGATGTTGAATTCAGATTTGTTTTTGTTGTGTTCCAACAGCAAAACACTGAAGTCATAATCGCGCACGTAAGAGGAAAAGTTATTCCCAACGATGCCTTCGATACGTTGGTTTTTTTTCTTGTCGATAATGTTGGTTTTTAATATTTCAATTACCGGGAAGGTATCACCATGATCTTCAATGCGCATCTCGGCAGAAATGATTTCCAGCTCGACAGAATAACGATCGCCTTTTGGATTATCCCAATGCGCTAATGTATTGAAACGATTATCAATCATGACAAGAGTATTGCGCAGGTTTTGCTGGCGGTGGGCCCCTCTGGCCAAATTGGCAAAATTGGTGGTAATACGCGTATTCTCCGAGGGGTTATAATTCTCATCGAACAGGCTGCTCTTAATGGTAAATGTAAAATCTGTGTTCATGGTGATCTTGCATCCTAAGTTCTGATATGAAAACTGAATTTATTCCATGAGTTGCCAAAAACGTTGGCGTTCTCGTTGAGCAGTCTTCATGTTCTCAAAAAGCTAACATTGCATAATTTATGCCAGAGCCATTGGACGAGTGAAAGCGACTTAATTTCATTACCACATGAGTCATCTTCATGATGGTCTGGCGTAAGGTAGCGCCGGTATGATCGCCGCTGAGTCAGAGCGCCCGCCGCGCGCATCCAGCAGGTCGGCGGTTGAACAGGCTGAAGACTACTAGAGATAGAAGGCCTTGATGGTTCGCAACGGCGTGGGTTTTGAGTTATTCATTTCGAGGATGTAAGAGATCTCCGCTTTACTCATGCTGTAATAGACACCGTTTGCGGAAGGTTTGCGCCAGTGCGGGAACGAGATATCTCATGGTGTGTCACGCAGTATGCGTGGCGAGGAGTGTTAAAAGTGTTCCAGCATAAATGCCGAAAATGCCCGTACTGCGAGGAAGCGACGGCTTTCAAGCCAGACTGCAGGAATATATGCCCCTTTACCATGAAATCCGTCAGAACGGGAATTAACGCCGGTTTTTTACCAGAGAGGTTGCCATAAAACGTGTCACCATGCCTATTCCAGTACCGGCTACCACTTCGCCATCGTCGCTGGCATCGACGATGGCGGGAGATGCTGGCACGATTTCGATCTCGTGTTCTCTTACCTGGAACGGCCAGTGAAAACTCTGCGCCGTATTTTGGTAACGCATATTAACCGCTTTATAACCGTTAGGCTTATCAGGGGGCGTTTGCCGTAGACGCAGATGCCTGTAAGCGCGTGGTAATGGATTGCCCGGTAAAAATATAGTAATACATGGCGATCACGAACCCATCGATGGTGAACAGGGAAACGGTTGAAGTGAAGATCACCAAAATGAGCACGTCGAAACTTTTGAAGTTCAGCAGTTGGAAGCCAAACGCGACGCCAAGGAAACCTAACACCCCAAGATTGATGAACACGCCGTTTATGCCGACGTTGGGCGTAAATCCGCCACCGCGTGACATTAAGAAATCAACCAGGCCTCTATTACGGTAATCAAAACAGGTATAATCGACGTCGCAACCAAAGATAAGGTTGCCGATGCTCATATGCTGAATCATATATGAAGCAGACAGGCGATGGGCTAGGGACTCATTGGCGGTATAGAAGGAAGGGCTGCCAACGTTGAGATAGGATGCCACCACCATAAAGAAAATAAATACCAGGCCAAAGGTAAATTGATTGGGGATCTTATTGATGAAGCGTTTGAAAGGCCTCAGTAACAGCACGATGATGAGTGCTAACGAGGCCTTGGATAGGCTGGCCAGATAACCGGCGGTAAAAAGGAATTTTTCTTTCTTATTAAGTTTCCCTTCTCTGATCCTTATCAAGAAGATAATTGCCAGTAGTGATGCAAAGAACCCGGCTTCGCGCGAAAGCCCTGACATACGGGGGAATAAGAACAGGGCAAACTGATTGCTGGAGGTTTTCGTTGCCAAAGAGCCCCAGATCAATTGAGACATGTTTTTAGGGCCCATTTCCATGGCGATGCTTTTATCGATAAAGAACGCCGTGAATTGTAATAAGCACCATATTATTGACAGTATAAAACAGAAATAAACTTTCTTTGCCACTTCATCTTTCATCAATACGAAATAGGAAACACCTAGGGCGATCATGGCTGATTTTATCGCGATGAAAGGATTGAATGCGGCAAAGCAAACCGCCATCCAGAGAAAGATGAAGGCTAATATCCTGACGCTTAATATTCGTAGCCGGCTAAGGAAAGTCGTATCGGCAAATACCAAAAAGATCCATAAGTAGAGTGTTATTCCAGAGATATACGGGTTAAATGGGACGGCAACGAAGAACAGCGCTATCATCCAGCGCAAAGTATTGTCAAAAATAAACTTCATAGCGTACTTCCAAATTGTTGTTTGGTTGACAGGTCAGTTTCCCTTCACCTGTTGCTACTGCTGTTGTCTGTGTGTGGGCGTAGCATAACATAAAGTTTTTAGGTTTTTTCCGAAAAATGCGCAAAACTGAAGGAGAACCACAAAGATCCTTGCCTTATGATTCCTGATGTGAATGTACGTGATGTAGGGCGGGAAATTCTCTGAACTACCCCCAGGCAGGGGGTCAGTTCGGTAGAGGGTTAAAGATCACTGCTGCCATGGCGACGAGTATTGCTACGGTGCCGATAACGTACAACATCAAGCGTTTAATACAAGCATTGCGCTTTCTTGCTTGAGATACCATATGCTCTCACTTCTATTATGGGACACCTTAATACCGTAGTCATGCTTTAGGGTCTCGTCTAGGTGCTTGCTGCAATATGCCAAGCTTTCCGAACTTTCCGAATCCAGGGTTGGACGGCGATGCGAGCATTTTACTTCTGATTCAACATCCTAACTGTCTGCTCATTATCCGTCTGGAGGCGTATCGCCACGGCTTTGGCTCAAATGCGCCAGCGTATGCCTGGCGCTTTGCCGGTTCAGAGGGCGGTAACAGATTGTCGCAACGGCGTTTCCGCTTAAACCCCGGCGGCAGACGCCATACTGCGGCATTCCTGTGCGCAACGGTGACAGGCTTTGGCGCACAGTTGGCAATGTTCGGCTTGATGCTTGGCGCATTCATTGCCGCATTTTTCACACAGTTCGGCGCATAGATTGCATAATTGGCGGGCAAATTCGCTGTCCAGCGACATAAACTGCGCAGACAGCCGGCATATATTTGCGCATTGAATGTCTAACCGGATGCACTGGCGCATCATCGCCAGATCCTCTTCTTGCAAGCAACAGGCCGCGCAACGATCGCAGGCTGCTGCGCAGGCATAGCAAGCTTCGATACAGCTGTTGAATTGTTCGGGCATACATCCTCCTCCCAGAATGGCAAGAAATCGCTATGTTTAAGCGTGGATCAGGATGGCGCGTTAAGCCAACCGAGGCGAGGAGGGTTGCCCGGCCGCTGGCGGGTATGCCAGCGGTGGCAGCGGTGGGTAATCGCCGCCGGCAACCTTGCTTGAACGCAATCTGTGATCGTTGTGCCAAATCCTCGCACCCATTTTGCTTGTCACTGGGCGAATGACTATGTTGATTTTGGGGTCAATATTGCCGTGGTGCGTTTATTACCGACATTGCAAAGGGGATAACATGGCGCTTTCCAGACAGGAGAGGGAGGTCGGTTTCGAGCAGTGGCTGTGCAGTATCAACGCCGCCTGCGGTCGCTTTGCGGCCAAATCGCTCGGTGCCGAGTTCAGCGGTGCACTGCAGGAGTTCCGTTCGCATGCCTTACGCCTGAGTATCGTGGATGTGGCTCAGGCATCTCTGTACCGTACCCGGCGCGAAGTCGCGCAAAGTGACGGCGGCCACTTCTTTACCGTTTTCCAACTGCGCGGTAGCGCGCTGATGACGCAGGGCGGACAGCAGAGTTTATTGACCGCCGGCGACGTTACGCTGATCGATGCCTCTCGGCCCAGCTATTTCAGTTTTCCGCAGGATTCGCGGCAAATCTCTCTGCTATTGCCTCGCTGCTATCTGGAGCAACCATTTCGCGTTGCCGATGTGCAATGCGCCAAACGTATCGGTGCCGATCGCGCGGTCGTGCAGCTCAGTTATCAGTTGGTCGCCGAATGTATCAAGCATCCGGCGATGAGTGCGGCAGAAAGCGAAGCGGTGTTGAATGCCATCGCCACCCTGTTACGACCGACGCTGACCAGCCACGATCGTGGCGCCGAGCTGCATCAGCCGCTTTTTGACAAGGCGCTGGTGCTGATCGATAGGCATATTCAATCCGAACGGCTGCGCCCGGAATGGCTGGCGGCGGAGGTTGGCGTCTCGCTGCGTAGCCTGTACCGGCTGTTTGCCCGCCGGGGGCTGGTGGTGGCGCAGTACATCAAGCATCGGCGTCTGGATCTGTGTGCTCAGGCGCTACGCAACGCGCCTGAGCGGCAAAAACTGGCCGGTCTTGGCTATGACTGGGGATTCAGCGACCATAGCCATTTTTCCACCGCCTTCAAGCAGCGTTTTGGCGTTTCGCCTAGCGACTATCGCAAGCAATACCAATAAACGGTGGTTGGAGCATGCCCCCGCGGGCTGAGGGCATGGCGCTCAGTAACGAATACATACGGATTTTGACTCGGTATAGGCGTCCAGCCAGTCCGGGCCAAAATCGCGGCCGCTGCCGGATTGTTTGAAACCGCCAAACGGCATATTGGCGTCAATCAATGTATGGGTGTTGACCCACACCGTGCCGGCCTGAATGCGTGGGGTATAGGCCATTGCAGCTTGCAAACTGCGGGTCCACAGGCTGGCGGTCAGTCCGTATTCGCTGTCGTTGGCCAGCCGCAACGCTTCCTCGCCATCCGCAACGCGGATCAGGTTCACCACCGGGCCAAACACCTCTTCTCGTGTCAGATTGAGATTTGCCGCCGGGTTAATAACCAGAGTGGGGGGAATATAGAAGCCGTCACCCACCGGGCCATTGGCGCCGGCGATCAGTTCGGCATGTTTGGCTTTGGCATCGTCGAGAAAGGCGGCCACCCTGTCGCGGTGACTGCGCGATACCAGCGGGGTGATCTGCGCGCGGGTATCCATTCCGGGGCCGACGCTGAGCGATTTCACCGCCTGTTCAAAGCCGGCGACCACGTTATCGTAAATCGGCGCTTCGATATAAATACGCGAACTGGCGGCACACACCTGTCCCTGATTGAGGAAGCTGCCCATCATCAGGCCTTCAACCACCTGCGTGATATCAGCATCTTGTAATACGATTGCCGGGTTTTTACCGCCCAGCTCCAAGGTGACGCGCGTTAAGCGGTCGGCTGCCGCACGGGCGATGCCTTTACCTACCGGCGTTGAGCCGGTGAAACTGACTTTGGCCACCAGCGGGTGCTCGGTCAAGGCCTTGCCGCATACCGCGCCACGGCCGGTCACCACATTGAATACGCCCGGCGGGATGCCGGCTTCGCTGGCCAGTTCGGCCATGCGCAATAGCGTCAGCGGCGTAGTTTCCGACGGTTTGATAACGATCGAGCAACCGGCAGCCAACGCAGGCATCACCTTCCAAATACCAATCATCAGCGGGAAGTTCCACGGCACGATGCCGGCCACCACGCCAATCGGTTCTTTGCGGGTATAGACCTGATAGCGGGCCCCCGGCGGCATCGGGATAGAGACGTCCAGCGTTTGGCCGGTGATTTTTGTCGCCAGGCCGGCGGTGTAACGCATCCAGTTCAGCGTGCAGCCAACCTCAAAATCACGGGAAATCATGATGGATTTGCCCTGTTCCAACGTTTCCAACTGTGCCAGCTGTTCGGCGTGCTGTTCGACCAGATCGGCATAGCGCAACAGGATACGTTCACGCTCGGCCGGCAACCGCTGTGCCCAGACGCCGGCGGTGAAGGCCCGATGGGCGGAGGTCACGGCGCGCGCAACGTCTTCGGCGCTGGCGTCGGCGGTAGTGGAAATCTGCTGTCCGTCGGCAGGGTTATGCACCGGCAGCCGCTGTTCGGCCTGCGAGGGCTGCGATTGCCCGTCAATATACAGACCATGTTGACGATCGAGAAACTGCGACACGCTGTCCAGAATGGTTACGGTATTGTCAGGCATACGCCCTCCTGTCAGGCAAAAAGGTCACTTAACGGCACCAGTCTAGGCGTTTTTGCACTGCCGGCTTTTGTTTGCCTGACAATCGATTTGCTCTGCGTGACAGCCGCCACTCGCGCCCGCTAACGCGACCTGAGCTGGCTGCTGGAGCGAATTATGAACTGAGGGTGGCCAGCCGGGTGGCGAAGCCGAGGAATAGCAGGGCAATCAGGCCATTGCCCAATTTGGCCAGGCGTTTTTTATGGCTGAAGAAATGCGCCAGCATACTGCCGGCAAAGATCAGCGTGGTCATGTAAACAAAGCTTACCGACTCCAGAATCAGCGCCAGAATGGTGTAGGACAGCCCAGGGTGTGCGTAATTAAAATCAATAAACTGCACGAAGAACGACACGTAAAACAGAATGGCTTTGGGATTGGTCAGGCTCAGCGTCAACGATTTGCGCAGAATGCTGTTGCTACTTTCCAGCGGCTGCTGTGCCGTTTGATTCTTTTGAATAAAAGTGGCGTACAGGAGCTTGGCGCCGAGGAACAGCAAATACAGGGCACCCAAATAACGCACCAGGGTAAACAGGAACGGCGTGGTGCGGATCAGCGTGGCGACGCCGATATAGGCGCAAAAAATCAAAATGGCATCACCGATAAATACGCCCAGGGCGGCGGTATAGCCGGCGCGAACGCCGCGCGAAATACCCATTTTCAACACAAACAGGCTATTTGGACCCGGCAGGACAATGATAAAAATCACCCCTGCGAGATAAGTCCATAAATTCAGGATGCCAAAACTCTCTAACACATTAACCTCACAAGCCTTTTAATACGCGCAACGCTCAGGCGTTATCCCTGGCCCCGGTTGGGCCGTGCCCGATCCTAACGCTGCGCGTTGGGCTTGGCAATCTGCATTGTCCGAACCATCATTTCCGCGCCAGCAAGGTGGCGAAACGCAGTTGGATACGCTGGCCATTGGCATCGGTTTTATGCAGTTGACCGACATCCTCGTTATATTTCACAATTTCCCAGTGGCGATAATAATTTTTCAGTTCATCGGGTTTGAAGGTGAACGGAAACGGCAGCGGGCAAGGGAAGTCCGGCGTGTCCATCGCGGCGACAATCAGATTGTGACCGCCGCTGACGGTGCTGGCCTGCATATCCTGTATCATGGTGGGGATGGTTGCGGGTTGCAGAAACATCATCACCACGGTGGAAAGAATAAAGTCATAGGCACCGCTAAAGCGATGGCTATTCAAGTCCTGTTCGCTGGCGCTGATATGGTTCAGGCGTTCGGCATCAATGATCCGGTTCAGTTCGGCGACGCTGAGCGCATTCTTGTCCCAGGCGGTTACCTCGAAGCCCTTCAGGTTGAGATACAGCGAGTTTCGCCCGCCGCCACAGCCCAGATCCAGCGCCTTGCCTGCCGCTATCTGGCGGACTGCGGCGATCACTTCCGAGTGGGTACGGCTCAGGCCGTATTTTTGGTGAAAGTAGTCTTCCGGTTGCGTGGTGATCGACATGTCATTCTCCAGCATCAAGTCTGATTTAAATTGCATATATAATGCATGTTATTGGTGTGTTTTACCATCCGCAGCATAACGCAGGGCAGTTTTCGACGGCGGGTACTGGATCATAAACGGCAGCTGAGATAACGTCTTTTACGCCGATGCCATGATAATCAGGGAAAAGATGTTTTATAACCGCCATTCTGAACGACTCCCCGCCTTTCGACCGCTAATGCTGACCGCGTTGCTGGTGTTGGCCGGGTGTGCCAGCAAAACCACCCCCGAAGCGCCTGAGCGCCGACCGGCAGATGTCAAGGCGCAAGTCATCAAACTGATGCCGCCCAGCGCCAAGGATCGCCAGGGTTGGGCAACGGATATCACCGCAGCGTTTGCCGCGCAAGGCCTTGACGCGAGCGACGAGAACATCTGTTCCGTACTGGCGGTTACCGAGCAGGAATCGACCTTCCAGGCCGATCCGCAGGTGCCCGGGCTGCCGAAGATCGCCTGGAAAGAGATCGATCGTCGCGCCGATCAACTGCATATTCCGCATTTCCTGGTGCGCACCGCGCTGATGATCACCTCGCCAAACGGCAAGAGTTACAGCGCACGACTGGACAAGGTGCGCAGTGAAAAGGAGCTGAGCGCCATCTTTGATGACTTTATCGATATGGTGCCGATGGGCCAACGGCTGTTTGGCAATCTGAACCCGGTGCATACCGGTGGACCCATGCAGGTGAGCATCGCCTTTGCCGAGGCCAATGCCAAAGGGTATCCGTATCCGATTGACGGTTCGATTCGTCGTGAAGTGTTCAGCCGGCGTGGCGGCATGTATTTCGGCATCATGCATCTGCTCGGCTATCCGGCCAATTACAGCCGTTCACTGTACCGTTTCGCCGATTTCAACGCCGGTTGGTACGCCAGCCGTAATGCGGCATTCCAGAGCGCGGTCAGCCGTGCGAGCGGCATTCCGCTGGCGCTGGACGGTGACTTGATCAACTACGGCACCGACAAGCCTGGCTCCACTGAACTGGCGGTGCGCGCGTTGGGCAAACGACTGGCTATCAGCAATTCCGCCATTCGGCGGGCGCTGGAGAAGGGCAACAGCCTCGATTTCGAGCATACCGACGTTTACCAACAGGTGTTTGCGCTGGCAGAAAAAACCGAAGGCAAAAAGTTGCCGCGTGAAGTGTTGCCGGGCATTACGCTTGAAAGCCCGAAAATTACCCGCAAGTTGACCACGGCCTGGTTTGCCAAACGGGTTGACGATCGCCGTCAACGTTGCCTGGCTCGCGCCAAATAAAAAACCTCATGGGTGAGGGAGGCGGAAGGGCCGTTTGTCCCTCACCCGACTGATTAGGCGCAGCGGCGCGGGTTGCGCAAGCCGAAGTTGAAGTTATTACAGCGGTTGCAGAACTCTTTCATCACCGGCGGTGTATCCATCATCGGCAATTTCACTTCAATAAACGCCAGCCGGTCCTGGCGAGATGCGTGTTCCAGCGCCAGTTCCAGCTGTTGGCCGGTTTCCACGGCGGCGCAGAATGGGCGAGCCTCGGTGTTGAGCACCGCTGGCAGTGCGGCATAATCCCAGCGGCCGATATCGTTGTACGATGATGCTTCGCCGAGGATATAACGTTCGATGGTGTAACCGTCATTGTTTATCAGGAAGATAATGGGTTTTTGCTCGTAACGCAGCAGCGTTGACACTTCCTGGGCAGTCAACTGGAACGAACCATCACCAATGAACAGTATTTGCCGGCGTTCCGGCGCGGCCATCAGCGTGCCGAGCAGCGCCGGTAAGGTATAACCGATGGAGCCCCAAATCGGCTGATTCACCACTTTCACCCCGTCTGGCATGCGCATACCACCGATGGCCGCTCCCGAGGTACCGTTTTCGACCACCAGCACGTCGTCTTCGGCAATAAATCGGCTCATACGCTGCCAAAAATAGGCCTGATCGAGCGGTGCGTCGCTGGGGGCGGCCAGTTTGTGGCGTGGGTTGGGCAGCGTGGCCATTGGCGTCGCCGCGTCGCCGGCGGCACCGTCCAGCAGTGCCTGCAACAGATCGGCGGCGGCCACTGCCGGATAGGCGACGTTGTCCAGTTTCACCGTGTATGGCTGAATGTCTATCTGTCCTGCGGTTGGGATCTGATGCGAAAAGTAACCGGTGGTCGAATCCACCAGCCGTGCGCCAAAGTTCAGCACGCAGTCAGAGTTCGCCATCAGTGCAAACAGTTCCGGTCTTGACAGATTACCGCTGTAGCCGCCCATCCAGCCGGCGGTGGTTTCGGCGATAATGCATTTTGCGGTTGGCATATTGGTCAGCGGAATGGCGAATTTATGGGCAACTTCAACCACCAGTTGCTGCAACTGATAACGATCGACCATCTGATCGATCAGCATCACCGGCCGCTGTGCCTGTTGCAAGCGTCGTAGCAAGGCGCTGGCAGCCAGCTGCAGGTTGTAGCGATCGCTGGCCGGCAGGCGCGGCGCCACCACGGCGCTTGTTACTTCGATCTCTACTTCGCAAATGTCTGACGGTAGCTGTAAATAGACCGGTTTCTTTTCGGTCCAGGCCACCGCCAGAACCCGTGGAATTTCCACCGCGGCATTTTCCGGCGTAATCAGCGCCTGTGCGACGGTAAACTGTTTAAAGCAATTCATTACATTGTCAAAATTGCCGTCGGCCAGTGAATGGTGCATTAACGCATGGCTTTTCATGGCATGCAGCGGCGGGGTGCCGGCCAGGCATATTACCGGTGAGGATTCAGCATAAGCGCCGGCAATGCCGGACAATGCCGCCAGATCGCCAACGCCATAAGTGGTAATCAACGCACCGGCGCCTTTCATGCGCGCATAGCCGTCAGCGGCGTAAGAGGCATTCAATTCATTGCAGTTGCCAATAAACTGTAGCTGGTTGTCATGCTCAATCAACTCCAGCAACGACAGATTATAATCGCCGGGCACGCCGTAAATATGGTCGATATTCAGTGTGCGCAGTTGTTGCAGAATAAATTGTCCGATGGTGACTTTCATCTCTTGCTCCGAATTTATTGTGTTGGTTTTATCAGGCAGAAATCAGCAATCAGCTTTGCCGGTGTTATTGCGTTAGCGAATGGCGCGAAAAGCGTATTACGCCTGCTGGTATTAACAGTTATGGAAAGCGCTGATTGCTTCAAGATCGGCAGGCCAGTGGCCGAACGGTATTTATGTACGCCGGGCTTTACGTTTAAAAATGCCATGGCACAGGGTAATGGTCGGCTTTGGCAGCCTGAGCGGGTATTTCTCTCGCCAGCAAAAAACCGTGCTTAATGCCATTTCTGGCGATAGACAGCGGGGGAGTAATCCCAATTAGATATTTTCGGTACTTTTACGATTACTAATAATCCTAGGCGTATCACCTGCCATAACGCGGCGGAGTCAGACCCGGCTCAGCCGCAATCGGCAATATGTGCTGGAGAAACCTCTGCGGAAATCAATAATTAACTTATGTAATAGTAATAATATTAGGCGGTGTTACTTTTAATTTACACCATAATAACAAGGTGGCAACCAGCAAGCGCTGTGATGGGGATAACACTGATGCCAGCAGGTCAGGCCAGATAATGCGCTGGCGATCACATCCGCTTTGGCGGCGGGGGTAAAGCTATGTTAACGGCCGGCGTGGCGATTCATTGTTTGACGTCGAAACGGAGTTTTCTGACAGATCGTCAGCGGGGGATGGCGTTAGCATGGCGTTTAAGGATGCCACGGTGCGTGGAGCGCTCTTGCAAGTCCATCGGACATAACAATGCCCAACGGCTAAACTTAATGAATCGACAACAAATATCGCTTAGCGCTGGGATTGGCAAAAGTCTGGGTTGATCTTGCAAGTACGATCGGTAAGAATCCCCGGCCGTAATTTATACAGGAGTTTTATGATGTTTTATAAATGGACACCGTTGGCATGCGGTATGGCGTTGATGTTTTCTGCACTACCTTCGCAGGCCGAGGTTGGTGCAGAAAACGCCACTGCCGTGCAGACGCAGGTGGCAGCAGAAAATGGCGCTGCCGCGCAGACGCAGGCGGAGGCACAAAACGCCACTGCCGTGCAGGCTGAACAGCCCGGCTTATGGCAGCGCTTTACCCATAATGTGGCTGAAACCTGGAACAACTCGCCGAACAAGGATATCTATCTGCCGGCGATCACCTGGCACAACCGCTGGACGTACGACGACGAACACATCGACAAGTACAACGAACGTCCATGGGGAGCAGGTTATGGTATTTCGCGCTTCGATCAGGACGGTGATTGGCACGGCATCTACCTGATGGCGTTCAAGGATTCCTTTAACAAATGGGAACCTATTGGCGGCTACGCCTATGAAAAGATCTGGCGCCCGCTGGACGATAAGGATTTCCGCCTTGGCCTGGGCTTTACAGCCAGCGTCACCGCGCGTGACAACTGGAACTATATCCCGATCCCGGCGCCATTGCCGTTGGCCTCCATTGGTTATAAAAGCCTGACGTTCCAGGCTACCTATATCCCCGGCACCTATAACAATGGCAACGTATTCTTTGCCTGGCTGCGCTGGCAGTTCTGACTCTTTCCCTCGTCCTGACTATTCCTAAAATTGCGTTTTCTGCCCGCCGGATGGAACTTGTTGGCGGGCATGACGTTCGAATCTGTGTCCGGCGGCTTGCCGCCTACCGAAGATAAAACAGGAGCTTAATCATATGAACAGCAAGCATCGTTTACTGCTGGCGTTAGCATTGACCACATCTATGGCCGGTACGGCAAACGCGGCTGGCCTAATGGATTCTATTAGCGATGCAGCCGGCGGTCTAAGCCAATCTGGCGGCGAAAGCGGCGGTATGTCACTGTCCAGCCTGACCGGACTGCTGAACGGCGGCGACAAGGCATTGAGTTCCAGCAGCATGACCAACGCGGCCGGCATTCTGCAGTATTGCGTGAAAAACAACGTGCTGTCGCAAAACGGCGTTGCCGGCGTGCAGACCAAACTGATGGATAAACTGGGCATTAGCAGCAGTGCCGACGCCAACAGCCAGGAGTATCAACAAGGGTTGGGTGGCTTGTTGCAGACCGGCGAAGGTAAAAGCCTGGATCTGAACAGCCTTGGCACCTCGCAGATCACCGAAAAAGTGAAGCAAAAGGCCTGCGATCTGGTACTGGAACAGGGTAAATCCTTCCTTTCCTGAACGGCGTGAGTAAAAGTTGAATATGAAAAAGAGCGTACTGTTTTCTCTGCTTGCCGGTGTGGCAATGCTGCAAGGATGTCAACAAGTGAAAACCCACGACGCACCGCCTCCGCCGCAGACTACTTCGATCGGTATGGCGAATCCGGCGGATGTCTACTGCAGCAAAATTGGCGGTACCCTAAACGCCAAACAGAATGCGCAGGGGCAGTATTCGACCTGTACCTTGCCAAGCGGTGAGGAACTGGAGAGTTGGGCGCTGTTCCGCCGCGATCATCCGGTGAAGAAATAACCCAGCGCCGGCATTAAAACTCGCTGGTGCTGATGGCCTGATACTCCACCTCGCCGTGGCCATGCAGGCTCAGCGGCAGACGCCAGTTATGTTCTACCGCCAGCGGAAACGGCTGCGAGCGAAAGCTGCAGCCGCTTTTTATGTCGCGGATCTTTAAAACGTACTTGCCAGCCGCCGAGACGTTGACGGCAAAACTGGCCGCAGCGGGAATGAACACTTCTGCCAACTGTTGCGGATGTTCCGGGGTTTCCAGCTTCACCACCACGGCAAAGTCATTGCGTTGATTTTCCAGCGTGATGCGCTGTAAACGGCTGCCGGCCGGCCGTTCGGGTTGGTGGAGGTAGCCCGCCGCGGCGGGCCATGGCTGGCCGTCGTTGTCATGCAACGGACCACCGCACTGTTCGCGAGCTTCACGCAGCGGCAAGCCGCGGTTGATGTCGTAATGGGCCGGCGCTGTGCTGGTCAGCTCCTCCTGCTGGTGCTGAGCGTGCAGATAGCGTTTGGTGCCAAATATCCCGACGGCGATCAACATAAAGAAAATAAATAGCGTCAGACGGCTGTTAAAAATGCGGCCAAACAGCCTGCCTGGTAATTGAAACAGCCAGCTTGCGATTCTCAATAGCATATGTTTTCCCTTAGCGCCCAAGCCGTTACGTCTGCGGTAACGTTGCCTCCCACAGTATAGCCAACAACCGTCGGCCAAAATCGTCTAACCCTAATTTTCTTATTTATTATCGTACGTTGGTAACCGATTAGCGCTACTTTAACGGCGTGGCGGGAGAGCAATATGTCAGTCAACGTCGTCCAGGGTTTGTATCACGTTTTATTCAACTGGACGAAGGGCCAACGCTGGAGGTGATGTGGTTGCCACATCTGCTGCCCGACGGTAACGCCATCGAAATCACCACCTGATCAGCTTTCCTCCAGAGCGGCGAACTGCTGGCCGAGGAAGTCCAGCAGCAGGCGCACCGCCGGCAATAAACCACGGCGTGACGGGTACACCGCGTGTACCACGCCACCCTGTGGTCGCCAGTCAGGCAGCAAGGCCATCATATCGCCCCGCAGGATGTGATCGCGCATCATCATGCTCGGCAGTTGTACTACCCCGGCGCCGGCAATTGCCGCGGTACGCAACATTAGCATATCGTCGGTGACCAACCTTGGCAGGTGTTCCCAGTCAAAGCGGCGCGTATCCGGGCCGGTCAGTGTCCACTGGTGCTGGGGGCGCGCCGGACCAAGATCGAGCGTCGGGTAGCGTAGCAGATCTTCCGGCTGCCTGACGTCGCCGAGTGCCCGCACCAGCGCCGGGCTGGCCGCCACGCACCAGCTGCGCTGCGCCAGCACTTTCAACACCAGATCGCTGTCTTCCAGCGGCGGTGGCCGCACGCGTAACGCCAGATCCAGTCCTTCTCCCACCACGTCGACCCGGCGATTGGTCGCTTCCAGGTGCAGAGACACTTTGGGGTAATCGGCCATAAAGCGTGCCAGCATATCCCCGACGCGGGTATGCAACAGCGCGATCGGGCAAGACAGGCGCACGGTGCCGCAAGGCTCCGCGCGGGTCTGTTCGATTGCCTGCTGCGCGGCCTCGGCCTCCACCAACATTGCCTTGCAGTGCTGATAATAATTCTGCCCGACGTCGGTAATGGAAAACCGGCGCGTTGAGCGCTGGATCAAGCGCACGCCGAGCCGTTCCTCCAGCAGCGCCACCCGGCGGCTGAGTTTGGATTTTGGTATGCCGAGCGCTCGGCCTGCAGCGGCAAATCCCTGATGTTCCACCACGCTGGCGAAGAAAAACAGGTCGTTCAAATCGATCAACATTGCCGCTCCATTGTCCTACCAGTAGAACACTGAGTGTATATCTTGCCGACTACTGCGGCAATCACGGCGGGTTTACACTGTTGGCAACAAATAAAGGCCGAGAGGCCGGTAATGGGAGATCCTTATGAAAAAGATCCTAGGCGTCTATAACAGCCCTGAAGCACATTGGGTCGGCAACGGTTTTTTGGTCAATTCGCTATTTTCCTATAACGATCTGGGGGCGGAAATGAGCCCGTTCCTGTTACTGGATCATGCCGCGCCCACCAAATTCCGCGAAACTACCGGGCGACGCGGCGTTGGCCAGCACCCGCATCGGGGTTTCGAAACCGTAACCATCGTTTATCAGGGCGAAGTGGAGCACCGTGATTCCACCGGCAGCGGCGGTGTGATTGGCCCAGGTGATGTGCAATGGATGACTGCCGCCTCCGGTATTCTGCATGAAGAGTTCCATTCAACGGACTTCTCTCGCAAAGGTGGCACCATCGAAATGGTACAGCTGTGGGTTAACCTGCCGGCCAAGGATAAAATGGCTGCGCCGGGTTATCAGACGCTGCGCAATCAGGATATTCCGCAGGTAGCGCTGGCGGACGGTGCGGGACAGGTTCGGGTGATTGCCGGCGACTTCGCTGGCCATGCTGGCCCGGCACGCACCTTCAGCCCGCTGAATGTGTGGGATATGAAGATCAATGCCGGTCACACCACCACGCTAACGGTGCAGGAAGGTCATACGCTGGCGCTGGTGATGCTGCATGGCGCGATACTGGTCAACGGCGAGCAGATTGTTCGTGAAACCCAGATGGTGATGCTGGACCGCGTGGGTGATACCCTCACCATTGAAGCCAACAGCGACGTCAGTCTGTTGGTGCTGAGCGGTGAACCGATCGATGAGCCTATCGTCGGCTATGGTCCGTTTGTGATGAACAGCGACGCCGAGATACAGCAGGCGTTTGAGGATTTCAACAGCGGCAATTTTGGCACCATGCCGGCGGTTGAAACCGTTAGCGGCAGAGACTGAGCGAGCACCTCCCTTCGGCTGGCCCGTTATCGCGGGCCGGCCTTCTGGTTTGCATGGGCGTTTGCGCCAGCTGGCCGCGCTGCTTTACCCGATCCTGCGTAATTCATCACGTTTATGCCGGGATGTAAGCAAATATCAAGCGGGTGAAAAGGCGGCGAAAAGCCGCTTTCATGCCCATCGGCGACGGGGTAGGTTAGGGCGGTTCCTGTTCAATGAGATCCTAACGATGAAGCAAACCCTGAAAGCCCTGACTCTGCCCTTTCTGACCGCTGCGGTATTATTCAGCACTGGCGCGCTTTCCGCGCCTGCGCCAGCCGACAAGCCATTACCGCCGCAGTGGCAGCAGGGTAACGTACGGCCACCTTTCCCTGGCCCCGACGGCCACCCAATGCCTAAACCCGGTTTTTGCCACGGCGGCGAACTGTTTTGCGCCACCTCTGCCAGCGATAACCCCACGGACACCATTAACAAACTGACGGCGGTGATCCCGACCAGCCAGGCCAAGCACTATGAAGTGCGCGTTTCGGTGGTTGCGTTGCCGGATAACCCGCCGCTGCGCTGACGATAACCCCAGCCGACGTTGGTCGGCTGGCCTTTCGCCGGGGAGCGCGCTAGTCTGGAGACAAACCAGGAGGCGCGATGAACCCTAGCGTAATTTCTTCCCCGCCGCTGCCTGTCGAACCGGTGCTGTTATTCGACGGCGAATGCAATTTATGCCACCGGCTGGTGCGTTTTTTGATGTGGGCAGACCGCCATGGACGCCTCCGTTTTGCCACCGTACAGTCAAGTACCGGGCAGGAGATGTTGCGTAGCCTGGCGATGCCAACCGACCGTTTTGACAGCGTGGTGTTGCTGGCGTCGGGCCGGCACTGGCTGCGTTCGGCGGCGTTTTTTCAGGCACTGCGCTGGCTCGATTGGCCTTTTTGCTGGTTATCTGTCGCCCGCTTTCTGCCGCGTCGGCTAGGTGACGCCCTCTATGACGGCGTTGCGCGTAACCGTTATCAGTGGTTTGGTCGCAACGATGGTCAGGACTTGCCGGGCAGTGAACAACCCTGGCGTTATCTGCCGGGGGGACGAGACAGGCCGCGCTGAACTTTACTTTTTTTTACCGGCTAACTGCTTGAAATAGCACCGGTGCGCCCTCATATAATGGTCTGTTCGATAATAAGGAGAGCCCATGGGAATCAGCGAAGAAGAAAATATCCGCCGACTCAGCCAAGAGAAGAACGCCATTGGCAATATGGCAAAATGGGTAGCGATTGTTTCTGCCTGCTATTTTGTCTTGATGGTGTTTTATGGCCATCCCGTCGGCGTATTGACCATGTCCGGCGCTATCTGTCTGGTGGCGACCACCACCTGGCTGAAAAAACGTCGCAAGGTAAAAACCTACCGCCGGACGCTGGCAAAGATCGCGCCTGACGACACACCGCAGTAACCTTCAGTCATCCTGGTCAACGTCTGCTGCTGGTCAGCATGCGGTCTGGGGTGAACCGCCAAACTTTCATCTTTTCCATCGTCGATGTGCTCAACGCGTCAGATGACGCCTGGTCGAGTTATCCCTGCATGCGCAAACCTCGCCGTTGTGTCGCGCTGGTGATGCAATAGCGCCGCAGTTGATGCGCTGCGGCGGTAGGGGATTTCAGGTAAGTGCCACGATATCGTGCTGACAGCGGGGGATTAAATGAAGGAATCGTCGTCGTTAAAGCCGTCATCGTCGGCGAAATCAGCGAAATCGTCGTTCTGATAATCGGCATCCTGTAGGCCGCTGTTGCCCTGATTAAGAAAACTGCCGTCACCGTTATTGAATGTATCAAGATTGTTGGCAGTATCAATATTATCCATCGCGTTATCTTGCGGGGGTTCATTGATTATGTTCACTATCTCTTCCGGCTGAGAGTGGCGGAACATACCGGTCAGCATATCGGCCAGCACCACGCCACCGGCCACGCCGGCCGCGGTTTGCAGCGCGCCACCGAGGAAACTGCCAGCGCGTGACGGCGCCTGCGGTTGGGCATATGGCTGCTGCGGCGCATAGCTACCCTGAGTCGGGCTGTTCCAGCCGTTATTGGCGGGCTGTTGAGTCTGGTACGCTTCGCGCGTGGTGGCGGCCTGTCGGTTACCGCCGCCAAACAGACCGGCTAGAAAACCGCCGCTGCTCTGCTGGCTCGGGGCGTTTTGCTGGCGTTGCGCGAGCTGGTTTTCCAACTCTTTCACCCGCTGATCCAGCTGTTTTAGCGCTGCTTCCTGAATGATCATCGCCTGCGCCATATAGTAAGGCGCGGAAGGCTGCTCGCGGATGTGCTGGTTAATTTGCTGCTCAGCCTGACTATCCCGTTGGCTCGTCTGAGTCTCGGCTTGCTTTAAGCGGCTGAACAGACCATCAATAAGGCGTTGTTCTTCAGATTGCATAGGATTCTCTCAATAGGGTTTTGCCCTACCACCCTAGCGCGATTGCCCAAGCCAATAAATACGCCATAGGTAAACCTGTCTGCGAATTTGTTACCAATTACGGCAACGGCAGCAGCATCACCAGTTTCAGCACGTTGTTCTCCGCAGGGTTAAAGGTAACTTGCTGATAATACAGGCGGCCTTGCTGGGGATGCTCAAACAGCCGTTCCCCGCCTTCACGCGCCATTACGTCATGCTGCTGCCACCAATGGTTGAAGTCGTCGCTGTTACGCGTCATGTTGCGCACGAAGGCGCGCATCGGATCGGTTGCCTGATGGTGGCTGGTTTCGGCACGGAATTCCGCTACCACCCGGCGCGCGCGATGGTGCCAATCACTGACCAGCGTTTTCGCCAACGGGTGGAAAAACATAAAGTGCAGCAGATTGGGGGTCTTGGCCTGGCCGAGCCAGCCGGAAAACAGCGCTTGCGCGGGTTGATTCCATGCCAGCACGTTCCAGGTGATATCCAGCAGATAGCAGGGGACATTGACCTGATGCACGCTGTGCAAGACGGCGTCGTTGACGCTGTCTTGCTGGCGTTCCTGTTCCGGGTCGGCCACCCGTGCCAGCGTAAACAGATAATGGCGTTCGGCGTAGCCGAGCTTCAGCGCCTTGGCGATGCGCGCCAGCGTAAACGGTGATATCGAGACGTCTCGCCCCTGCTCAATCCAGGTATACCAGGTAGCGCTGATACCGCTGACCTGCGCCAATTCTTCCCGCCGCAGGCCGCTGGTACGGCGACGCGGGCTGCTGGGCAGGCCAATCATCTCTGGCGTGACGCGCTCACGGTGGGCGCGCAAGAACGCGCCAAGGGCCTTCGGGCCGGACAAATCATCAGTTTGCATAGGCTGGTACCGGTTGATACTAGGATAACTGCACATATTGTACCCGTATATGGTGCTGATTATAGTTGCCGAAAGCCATCCGGCATAGGCGTGAGCCGCACAATAATCAAGGAGCAACCATGAGCAATCACAACAGTCATCAAAATGCCGTCGATCGCCAGTTTGGTGAACAGGCCAATGCCTATCTGACCAGCGCGGTACACGCGCAGGGCAAGGATTTACAGCGTCTGAGTGCGTTACTGGCCGAGCACCCGCACGCCCGACTGCTGGATCTGGGCTGCGGTGCCGGCCATGCCAGCTTTACCGCCGCGGCGCAGGTAGCGCAGGTGGTGGCTTATGATTTGTCGGCGCAAATGCTGGAGGTGGTCACTCGAGCCGCCGACGAAAAAGGGTTGCAAAACGTGCAGGTGCAGCAGGGTATGGCGGAGGCGCTGCCGTTTGCCGACGCCAGTTTTGAGCTGGTGATCAGCCGTTATTCGGCACACCATTGGCACGATGTTGGTCAGGCGTTGCGTGAAGTGAAACGGGTATTGAAACCGGGCGGCACGGCGATTTTCATGGACGTGGTCTCACCGGGACACCCACTGCTGGATATCTATCTGCAAACCGTGGAAGCACTGCGTGATACGTCGCACGTACACAATTACGCGCCGGGAGAGTGGCTGCGTTTATTGACCGAAGCCGGGCTGGTGATTGATGCGGCAACCAGCGATCGGCTGGCGTTGGCATTTGACAGCTGGGTAGCGCGTATGCGTACGCCGCAGCATTTTGTCACCGCCATTCGCGCCTACCAGCAAAGCGTTTCTGACGAGGTTAAACAGCATTTCGCCATTCAGCAGGATGGCACCTTTACCTGCGACATTATGATGCTGGTCGCCAGAAAAGCGTAATCGCTGCAAAACGCAGGGCAACCGCCAGGGTTGCCCTGCAATAACAATCGCCTGCCGGTTACTTTTTCTCTTCCAGCAGGCAACGGTAAATCAGGCCGCCAACCACGCCGCCGATCAACGGCACCAGCCAGAACACCCACAGCTGTTGCAATGCCCAGGTGCCCTGGAAGATGGCCACGCCGGTGCTGCGCGCCGGGTTGACCGAGGTATTGGTCACCGGAATACTGATCAGGTGGATCAGCGTCAGAGCCAGACCAATCGCCAGAGGCGCAAAGCCGGCAGGGGCGCGATTATCCGTGGCACCATGAATGACAATCAGGAAGAAGGCGGTCAGCACCAATTCAATCACGATGGCGGCCTGCAGAGAATAGCCGCCCGGTGAATGCTCACCGTAACCGTTGGAAGCAAAACCGCCGCCGGTCACATCAAAGCCGGCCTTGCCGCTGGCAACCAGATAAAGTACCGCGGCTGCGGCAATACCGCCAATGACCTGAGCAATAACATACGGAATAACGTCTTTCGCCGGGAAGCGGCCGCCGGCAAATAAACCGACGGTAACGGCCGGGTTAAAATGCCCGCCGGAAATATGCCCTACGGCATACGCCATGGTTACCACGGTAAGACCGAAAGCGAGAGCGACACCGGCAAAACCAATGCCCAACTCAGGAAAAGCCGCGGCTAATACTGCGCTGCCACAACCACCAAACACCAACCAAAATGTGCCAAAAAATTCGGCAAAAAGTCGCTTTGACATAGACTCCATCCTACTGGATAAACTAACGGGCGTTAGCACTAAAAACTATAGAACACCTTTTTTATTTATTGCAGGTATCTTGAGAACTTTCTTAGTGCACCTGTGATTAGGGCGGTTATTAAATCCCTGTCGCCTTATTTTGTCCATGTGAAATGCGTTATTTTCATAATCTGGCGACTCATTGCGGTATTTTTTGCCAATCGGATCGGAATATTGCGCACGCGGCGAATTTAAAATGAGCAGGTGAAAAACGCGAATGGAAGAAGATTAAAAATGCCATATGATTTTACCGTTCGATATTTAGTGGTTAATTGCTTATTTCTATTTGCCATTGGTTTGTTTTCAGTTATTTCAGTAGATTAAGCAACGCTGTCATCAAAACGTCATTTCTGATAATTACCCTGACAGCCGGCCGATCCTTTCCCATTACCGAGCTTAACTATCATGAGAAGAAAAACGCTTTTCCTGTTGTTGTCTGCGCTGTTCCCGCTGGCTGCCGGCGCGACAGAGATCGAGGTTGCGCGTTACGCCGTCAGTTTTCCCGCTGGCGAGCGCGTCAGTTACGCAGGAGCATTTACCAGCAACTTTCCACAGGGGCTGCCGGTTGGCGTTGGCTCCGGGCTGGTATTCAACGGCAGGCAGGGGAATGTGCTGCAATTGACTACCGTCACCGATCGTGGTCCGAATGCCGATGCGCCGACGGTGGGCAAGCAGGAAGCGAAAATCTTTGCCGCGCCGCAGTTTACGCCATTACTGATGGATATCCGCATCAGCGACGGTCAGGCGGTGGCCGGCAATGCGCGGCCGTTGCATGACGGCCAGGGGCCGATCGTCGGATTGCCGTTGCCGGCGGGCCTTATCGGCTCAACCAATGAGGTGGCGTTGAACGACCGGCTACAGACGCTGCCGAGCGATAAGCGCGGGCTGGATACCGAAGGCATCACGCCGGATGGTCATGGCGGCTATTGGTTATGCGATGAATACGGTCCGTTCCTGATCCACGTCGACAATAAAGGCAAGATTTTGGCCAAGTACGGTCCGCAGCCGCAACAGGGCGAGCAGGCGATAGCCGCTGGACTGCCGAATATTCTTAAATGGCGTCAGCCGAACCGCGGCTTCGAGGGCATTACGCGTCTGCCGGACGGCCGAATTCTGGCGGCGGTGCAGAGCACCCTCGACGTCGACGGCAAAACCAAAAATACGGCGCAGTTTACCCGTCTGGTGAGCGTTGACCCGGCCAGTGGCAAGACCGCGCAATATGGCTATCCGATTGATATCGATAGCTATAAAAAAGCCAAAGACGCCAAAATTGGCGATATCGTGGCGCTAGATAACCAGCGTATTTTGCTTATCGAGCAAGGTAGCGACAAAAACAAGCAGATGATCAACAAGATATATCTGGTTGATTTACGTCAGGCCAGCGATTTGACGGCGTTCGATGGCCAGGGTAAAGCGCTGGAATATGATGATGCCAAAGCGTTGGCCAGCCGCGGCGTGCAGCTGGCACAGAAACGCGAAGTGGCCGATCTGCGCAAGCTGGGCTGGCAGCAGGAAAAAGTGGAAGGTCTGGCGCTGATCGACCCTCGCACGCTGGCGGTGATCAATGACAATGATTTCGGCTTGCAGGCCAGGCTGGTGGATGCACAACCGAAGGCCAACAAGGTAGGCGATTACCAACGGAATGCGCAGGGCGGTCTGATGCTGGACGGCAAGGTGGTGCCGACGCGTATTGAACTGTTGCCGCTGGAAAAACCGCAATCGTTGAGCGAGCTGTGGGTACTGACGTTACCACAGCCGTTGATCTAGTCGCTCGGCAGTAACCACAGGCTCCGAATGGAGCCTGTGGTCATTTGCGACGCTGCAGGCGGTCAGGCGTGAGCAGCATGTGGCGTGCGTCGGCGAGAAATGCTTTCCCAGATGGCGACTGCGAGCATTATCAGCGTGGTTAATCCATTGACCATCAACAGATCGGTCAGGTAGGCCAGCGGCGTCAGCACGACTAACGCCAGGATGCCTACCAGGTGCGACAGCGGGAAACGCCGATACACCAGCCGTTTGTATAGCCCGTTAGCGAACAGATAGACTGCCGGCCCGAGCAGCAGAACGGCGGCGGTAACCGAGGTAATACCTCCGTCGGGATGGGCGATAACCAGCTCGTTGGCGACGGCGCAAATGATGATAGCCCCAACCAACGCCACATGCACATAGTGGAAGTAGGCGCCTAGTTGGCCAGGATTTTCCGACTGACTGATGGCATGACTGCCGGCTTTGCTGCTGGTATCGAAATACACCCACCACATTGCCAGACTGCCGATAAACGCTACCAGCGATGCAATCAGGGTTGGCGCACTCCAGATGTCCATTTCGCTCAGCGTGGAGCCGGTAATCAGAATGGTTTCACCCAACGCGACAATCACAAACAGCTGACAGCGTTCGGCCAGGTGGTGGCCTTCAATCGTCCATTCACTGCCGCTGTCCGAGCGGCCGAGCAGCGGCAGGCGGAAGCCAAACATCGGCGAGATGTATTCGCACAATACGGCGATGGCCCATAGCAGCAGACGGGTACTGCCTTCGCTGAATCCCCCGGCCAGCCAGAAAAGCGCCGAAATGATCAGCCAGCCGAGTATGCGCTGGAAGTTTTTGCGTAACGCGTGCTGTTTCAGCAGCGCCAGCACCGCCAGCGTACGGCCCACCTGCAGCGTGATGTAGCAACCGGCAAATATCAGCCCACGCTCGCCAAACGCTTGCGGCAATGCGGAGGCGACAAAAAGCCCCAGTAGCATGATGGTAAATAACAGCAGGCGGATCTGGCGAGTATCCGGATTGAACCAGTTGGTGACCCAGGCGGTGTATTGCCATGCCAGCCAGATGGCAAACCACAGCAACAGGGTTTGCAGCGCGCCTGTCAGCGTCAGGTGATGCAACAAGTAGTGAGAGAGTTGCGTTACGGCAAATACATAGATCAGATCGAACAGCAGTTCGGAAAATGAAACCGAAGCGCCCTGGCCATTTCGTTCGCGCAGCAGGTTGGGGGTCATAAGTATCCCTGTTAAATGATAACCGTCAAAACAAGACTAGCTCAGATTTTTTTGTCCGGAGAACAAACCTGTTGCGGCACAATAAACGGTATCGACAGACATCGTGCTGTTATTTAAATAAAATTCCCCTCGCTACTGATGTGAATCTTTGACGGTAATCACCAGGTCATAATCACACGTACTTTCTCCTTATTTTACTCACAAAGATTGATGTTCTTTACGTTGCATGACGTCCGCTTTCACTGCTTGGCCAATAATTAACAACGTGATGTTAACAATAACCAACAATATTCGGAGTCCGTCATGAAACTTTATCCTTACATCGCAGCCGCCGTTATGGCAACCGCTTCATTTTCTTCTCTGGCCGCCACGCAGGTGGGTCACGATCGGGCCGCCAATCTGCAGAGCATCGGCGTGGTCTCGGTTTCCGGCATTGCCGGCTCCCCGGACGATGCCGTCAGTGCGCTGAAATCAAAAGCCACCGAACAGGGCGCCTCGTATTACCGTATTATCGGTTTGGATAATCCTGGTGATTCCAGCAGTTGGCGCGGTAATGCCGTTATTTACCGTTAACAACATCGATAATAAAAACATGGTCGCCAAGAAGGCGGCCATTTTTTTGCCGTTGCATTTTATTACAACTGTGTCTGCCGCTTTCGGAATTATGTTAACGATCTCGTTGGCATTTATGCGCACATTGGGAATCCCTAACGCAGGAGTCTCCAATGATAAACGCGACACGGTTACAACTGAAAAATCACTTTGCCTATCTACAGCAGTTTGTGGCGTCCCCACGCACCGTTGGCACGCTGGCACCGTCTTCCCCCTGGCTTTGCCAGGCGATGCTGAACCAGATTGAATGGACCCGTGCGTTGACCATTGCAGAATTGGGCGCGGCTGATGGCGTGCTGACCAAACGAATTCTCGGGCGCATACGCGCCGATGCCGACGTGGATGCCTATGAAATTCAGCCCAACTTTGTGCACCAGCTGCGGCAGATCGATGCGCCGCGCCTGCGGGTGATGGCACAATCGGCAGAACGGCTGGAGCGCGATTATGACGTTATTTTTTCATGTCTGCCGCTGTTGTCGATGCCGCTTAAAATCAGCATGCGCATCTTGCAGCAGGCGCAGGAACGGCTGCGAACCCGCGATGGGACGCTGGTGTTGTTCCAGTACAGCCATTTGTCGGAAAAATTGCTGTCGCGTTATTTTCATTGGAAAAAGCAGCGGGTGGTGCGTAACTTCCCTCCTGCGCTGGTCTATGTCTGCACCCCACGTTAGAGGCGCTTTTCCATTACCACCACCTGGTCGCCGTACTGTTGACGGCGTTCAATGGTGCGCCAGCCCCAGGCGGCGTACAGCGCTTCGCATTTATCGGTGAGCAGGTGCAATAGCGGATGGCCCCCGCGCTGCGCCAACTCAAGCACCGCCTGCTCAAGCCGCCGGGCGATACCCTGTCGGCGGTGATCGGGATGAACGAACACCCCGGCCAGCCACGGCGTGAGATCGCGGCGGTGATGGTCGTCGCTTGGCCACAGGCTGGCCATGGCCAGCGGGCGCTGCTCGTCTATCATCATTAGCGTGAAATGGTCTGCGCTGGACTGGCTGCACAGGGCGTAGCGCTGACGCGCGCCTTCCAGCGAGCCGCCGCGTTGACTGCCCCATTGACCAAAAGCCCAGGCGGCGCAAACATCGGCATACTGTGGATAATCACTGAGAAATACGATTTGTTGGCTCATCTTTCCTCCAGAGTCACTTATCGCCATTTAGCCGTTTTTCAGCGCGCCGCGCGACCGTTTTTTTTACTTTATAAAGCACATTTTTCCCGCGTTATCGCCGTTTTGCGGCTAAAACGGGGAAATTACGCTGTTTCACTGCGCAGAACCTTATTGTGATTGAATACGATAATGAGAGTGATTATCATGCGCAAACCTTTTGCCGTTTTGTTGCCCCCCATGCGTAAATTCCCCGCTTTGCTGGTACTTTCTCTGTTTTTCGTCGTGTTTTCGCTGCAGGCGAAGACGGTCACCGACATGCTTGGCCGCACGGTGACGGTGCCGGACAACCCGCAGCGCATCGTGCTGGGGGAGAGCCGTATGCTGTATACGCTGGCGCTGCTGGAGCCAGGTAATCCGGCGCAGCGCATCGTCGGCTGGCCGCAGGATCTGGCGCGCTATGATGCGCAAAGCTGGCAGATTTACAGTCAGGCCTTTCCGCAAATCAAGACCATACCGGTCATCGGCGCGGGCAATTTCCGTCAGATAAATGCCGAAAACCTGATCCCGCTACGGCCGGATCTGGTGATTCTGGCGCGCTATGCCCGTGAAGACGGCGATCGGCAGTCGCTGGTCAATGCGTTAAGCAAGGCGGGGATCCCGGTCATTTATATCGATTTGCGTATCGACCTGTTGCACAACACGGTGCCAAGCGTGCGTCTGCTGGGTGAAGTGCTGAATCGACAACGGCGCGCCGCGGATTTCATCGCCTTTTATCAACAGCATATGGCGGTGGTGCGCGACCGGCTGGCGGCTTATTCCGGCACGAAACCCAAAGTGATGTTGCACCTGCACCTTGGCCGGCGTGAAACCTGCTGCACGACGGCCGCTCATGGCAACCTGGGGGATTTGGTCACCTTTGCCGGCGGCGACAATATTGCCAACGCCAGCATCAAGGGGGTTTATGGCGAACTGAACCCGGAAACCGCGCTGACCGCCAACCCTGACGTCTATATCGCCACCGGTATGGCTGGGGCGCAGGGCAAACGCTATTCCGACCTGCTGCTTGGGCCGCAGATGACTCAGCGGCAGGCCGATGACAGTTTTCGCCGGCTGATCGATCAACAGCCGCTGCTGGCCCAGCTCGGCGCGGTAAAAAACCTGCATGCCTGGAGCCTCTGGCACAATTTCTATCTCAGCCCCTACCATGTGGTGGCGGTTGAAATGCTCGCCAAAGCGTTTTATCCGGATCTGTTTGCCGACATCAACCCGCAACAGACCTTCCAACAGCTGTATCAGCAATTCTTGCCAATACCATTTTCAGGGACCTATTGGAGTCAGTTAACTCGTGAATAATAACAAATACATTCGCCGTATTAATACGAAGCGAATGATGTGGAGCGCCTGCGTGCTACCGCTAGCGGCTGGCGTCAGCGTTGCCCGTGCGGCCGAAACCACCGCCGACAAGCAGGAAAATATCGTGGTGGTCGGTACCCGTTCGGTTAACGGCGTTGAAAGCTATCAACCGCTGACCAGCGTGACTGGCACCCGCAGCGAAACCAGCCTGCTCAACGTGCCGCAGGCGGTGGACGTGGTGCCAAAGCAGGTGCTGGTCGATCAGGCGGTCGGCAGTCTGGATGAGGCGTTGTACAACGTCAGCGGCATTACCCAGACCAACACGCTGGGCGGCACCCAGGACGCGGTGATGAAGCGCGGCTTCGGCGATAACCGCGACGGCTCGATCTTGCGCGACGGTGTGCGATCGATCCAGGCACGCAACTTCACGCCGACCACCGAACGGGTCGAAGTGCTCAAGGGGCCGGCGTCGATGCTGTACGGCATGGGCGAACCCGGCGGGATGATCAACATGATCGGCAAAAAGCCGCAGTTGCAGCAACATACTCACGTTGAGGGCTGGGGCAGCAGCTTCAATGGCGGCGGCGGGCAACTGGACGTGACCGGGCCGCTCGGCACCTCCGGCTTTGCCTACCGGATGATTGTCGATCACGACGAAACGGACTACTGGCGCAACTTTGGCCGCAATCGCCAGACGGTGATTGCGCCATCGTTGATGTGGTACGGCGAAAACACCACCGTGCGGTTGGCGTATGAGCATATGGAATACCTGACGCCGTTCGATCGGGGCACCATTATCGATTCGCGCACCGGTAAACCGGTAAACACCCCGCGTGATCGTCGCTTTGATGAAAGCTACAACGCCACGCGCGGCGATCAGGACAGCGTCACCCTGCAAATCGAGCAGGTGCTGAACGAGCGCTGGAAAAGCGCCTTCACGTATGCCTATAACCGCAACAGCTACAGCGATAATCAGGCGCGCGCCACCGCGCTGAACCCGGAAACCGGCGCGTTGACGCGTCAGGCCGACGCTACCGCCGATGCGGTCAGCCATGCCAATGCGCTGCAATTGACCCTGAACGGCGACGTTGACTGGGGCCATGTCAACCATCAACTGCTGTTCGGCTTTGATTTTGAAGACAGTCGCACCTACCGTGGCGATATGATTCGCGGCAGCAAGAACAGCGATTTCAATATTTATAATCCGGTTTATGGCCAAATGCCGGCGTCCACCGCCGTCAGCGCCAAGGACAGCGATCAACGCGAGAATATCACCAGTTACGGCTGGTTCATGCAGGATTCCATCCAACTGACCGACAAATGGTTGGTGATGGGCGGACTGCGTTACGACAGCTTCGACGTCTTCGCCGGCAAAGGGCGGCCGTTTGTTACCAATACCGACAGTTCGGACAGCAAGCTGGTACCGCGCGGCGGCGTGGTCTACAAAGTGACGCCGTACCTATCGCTATACGGCAGCTACACCGAGTCGTTCAAACCCAACTCCTCTATCGCTACGCAGATTGGCTCTTTGCCGCCGGAGCAGGGCAAAGCCTGGGAAGTGGGCAGCAAGGTCGAGTTACCCAATGGCATTACCGGAACGCTGGCGCTGTTCGACATCACCAAACGCAACGTGATGGTCAGCCAACTGGTGGACGGTGAAACCGTTACCCGCACCGCCGGGCGCGTGCGCTCGCAGGGCGTGGAGCTGGACGTAGCCGGCAATATCAGCGAAAACCTCAGCGTGATCGGTTCATATGCCTATACCGATGCGCGGGTGGTGGACGATCCGGACAACAAAGGCAAGGAAATGACCAATGTGGCACGCCATACCGCCTCACTGTTCCTGACGCAGAACCTGGGCTCTCCGGGGTTGTACAGCGGCGATCAGATGCGTATCGGCGCTGGCGCGCGCTACGTTGGCCGTCGGCCAGGCGATGCTGCCAACAGCTTCTATCTGGATCATTACACGGTGGCTGATGCGTTTGCCGCCTATACCATGCCGGTGAACGGTTATCGGGTGAAATGGCAACTCAACGTCAAGAACCTGTTCGATAAAACCTATTATCCTTCCAGCGGTGGCGACCTGCGCATCGCCGTGGGGGAGCCACGCGAAGTGGTACTGCGCGCCAGCGTCGACTTTTAACCCCGGCCACTGGCCGCTGCGGCGGCCGGTTTCTGCCGCGGGATAAATCTGGTTAAATAGCCGGCCGCAGCGTTAAAGGAGCCACCATGAGCCTGAACATCCGACTCGCGCAGTCGTCAGATATCGCGCAACTGATCGCCGTTGAACGCTCGGCGGCCACGCTGTTTCGCCAATTGCCGCAGTGGGCATTTATTGCCGACGCCGAAGGCATGCCGGCGGAGCGACACGCCGAGTTTATTGCTCGCCAGCATCAATGGTTGGCGCAAGACGGTGCGCAGATCGTGGGATTTGTCGCCGTCCAGCCGCATGACGCCAACTGGCATATCGCCGAGTTGTCGGTGGCCGCGGCACATCAGCGGCGCGGGATAGGACGTCAGTTGCTGACCCATCTGATCGACCAGGCGCGGCTGGCCGGGGTGACCCAGCTGACGCTGACCACGTTCCGCACCGTGCCGTGGAACGCGCCGTATTACCGTTCGCTAGGTTTCGAGATCCTGGCGACGCATGAGCTATCCGAGGCATTGCGCAGTCAGATGGCGGGTGAAGCCGAGCACGGTTTGCCGCTGGGCAGCCGTTGTGCCATGAAATTTACACTATCGTAAAGATTGAAATACATGACGTTGGCGGTATGATGCAGCAACAACGCCTTCGTGAACATGACGCGCCATAGCCTGCGCGCGTAACAGATACAATCAACGTCACCGGACAAGGGACACCCATAATGACACAAACCATTTTCATGGTAGGCGCTCGTGGAGCCGGTAAAACCACCGTTGGGCGGGCACTGGCGCAGGCGCTGGGCTTTGGCTTTATCGATACCGATCTGTTTATGCAACAGGCTGCGCAGATGAGCGTGGCGGAAATGGTCGAGCAGGAGGGTTGGCTGGGCTTTCGCCGCCGTGAAACCATCGCGCTGCAGGATGTTACTCAGCCGTCAACCATTGTTGCCACCGGTGGCGGTGCGATCCTGGCGGAGGAGAACCGCCGCTTTATGCAGCAGCATGGCACGGTGATCTATCTGCGCTCCCCGGCCAGGGTATTGGCACAGCGGCTGGAGGGATCCCCCGACGATACCCAGCGACCGACTTTGACCGGTCGGCCGATTGCCGAAGAAATGTTGGAGGTGCTGGCGGCGCGTGAAGCGCTTTACCAGGATGCGGCACATCACGTGCTCGACGGTACTGGCGATCCGCAACAGGTGGTAGCGCAAATTCTCGGCGTACTGCAACGGGAAACGGTTAAGTAACCGCGCTGGGTGTCTCAACGAAAGTACATGCCCGGCGTCACGCCAAAGCGTTGGCGAAACGCCGCGATATAGGCGCTGACATTGTCATAGCCGACATCGGCGGCCACCGCAGCGATCGGTTCGCCGCGCGACAGGGCTTCCAGCGAACGAATCACCCGCGCCTGCTGTCGCCAGCGGGCAAAGCCAATGCCGGTCTGCGTGACAAACAGACGACTCAGGTTACGCACGCTCAGTCCGGCCCAACTGGCCCATTCATCCTGTCGGCGCGCATTGGCCGGATCGTCAAGCAGCGCCCGGGCGATTTTCAGCAGCCGGGCATCCTGCGGTAACGGCAGTTGCAGCGCTTGCTGCTGCTCCCCCTGCATTTCATCGAACAGTACCTGCAACATGCGCCGCTGTGCGCCGGTCAGCGTAGCGACCGGGAAACCGGCGATGCGCTCCACCAGCGCCTGTACCAGCGTACTGGCCTGTATCAGCTGTGGCCGTGGTGGCAATTTGCCGCACAGCGCCAGCGGTAGGTAAAGACTCCAGCCCGCCACGTTGCCGCAGGCTTGCGCCTGATGTCGGCACTGTGGTGGCAGCCAGCCGATGCTGCCGCTGGTCATCGCCCATTGCTGACGTTCGGTTTCCATCGCCATCATACCTTGGGTCAGCAGGTAAATTTGCCCGTGCGGATGCTGATGCCACGGCGTCAGGTGTTGCTTGGGATGCAGTAAACGTTCGCTGTGTAATTGCATTTTTTTGGCCGTTTAACGTTATATTTGGTCCTGCTGTGGTTATTATGCCAGCCGCCGTCGGGGGTATGATCGGTGGCTTAACCCAGTCTAACGGAGTATGCCATGAATACCTCTACCCCTTCAGAAATCGTGGTTCGCGCTTTGCAGCAGGTGGTTGCCAGCCCGGAACATCACCCTGCGGTTATTGCCGACTTTTTCAGCCAGGACTACCAGCAGCAGGTGGATGGCCATACCTTGGATTATGCGCAGTTCGTGCAGCATATGGCGTTGCTGAAGCAGCAGACGCGCAGTATGCGGCTAAACGTGTTGGCGCTGGCGGAACAGGGCGAAACGGTGCTGACCCACCACCGGGTGGTGGTGGAGAAATGCGATGGCCGCCGCTGCGAGGTGCAGGTGTTGGCCCATTTTACGCTCCGTGCCGGACGCATCGTGCGCTGCGACGAGCTGACACATTTGCTGTCGGGCGATAGCGCCGATCGCGACTTGGGGGGGCGCCACTGACTGACGCAACGCGGTGATTGTCTATACTTAACGACAGGTTAATCACACAGGAGAGCGATATGCCACAGAAACCTCCCTATCCGAGACAAGCTCGTATCGTTGCGATCGACAAGGGCGAGCAGGGCAGTCAGGTTCGCTGGTATGAATTGCGTGCGGATTTTCCAAAGCCCGATACGCTGATCAGTGAGCATGAGACGGAACAGGAAGCCAAAGATGCCAAACGGCGTTACGAGGATAAAGCATTAGGCGAATAAGTCGCCTGCTGTTTTGCAGAACCGGCATTTGCCGGTTCATTTTATTGCTTGGCTAACGCAATAAATCAGTACGATCCTCTGCTTATATCGCTTATCAGCGCATATCCCCAGCTATCCAGTCGCAATATTTGCGCGATCTTTGATGAATTTTATTTTCAGCAGCATCATTCGCTATAAATCAACTGCGCGGAAAATAACAAACTGCTTGACGATAAACTGTGCGAGTTTTAGTTTTCTAATTATCGAACAGGAACCAGGTTCCATATAGTGGAACAGGAAGCGCAATGACGACGTTAGAAAATGCCGCAGCGGTACTAAAACTGTTTTCTCGACAGCACATGACGCATGGCCAGCCGGGCATTTCTTTCAGCGACGTCGTCCAACAGCTGGCATTACCAAAAAGTACCGTTTCTCGGCTGCTGCAAACCATGGAAAACCAGGGGATGCTTGAGCGTGATGCGCAAAACCGCATGTATAAAATCGGCCGGCTGTTACTGACGGTAAGCAGTCATTACCTGTCGACGCCGATGGTCGACAACGCTGCGGCTGGTATGGTGCAGCTCAGTGGCTTGACCAGCTGTACCGGCTATATTTCGATGCTGGACGGCAGCGAAATCGTCGTGATGCGCGTATTTCCCGGGCGGCACTTTTTGCAGGTGGTGACGCCGGTCGGCAGCCGCTCGCCGGCGGCGGAAACCTCGGTTGGCCGGGCGCTGCTGGCGCGTGAAGACGACGCTCAGGTGGCCGAGCGCTTTGCCGCCGGCTATCGGGTGGCGTCGCCCAATGCGCCACAAACGCTGGCGGCACTGCTGCAAAAATTAGCGCAGATCCGCCAGCAAGGCTGGTCGTTGGCGCGTAATGAAACCTTGCAGGGCATTAGCTCGCTGGCGACCACGGTGACCAACAAGCATCGCAGCGAAACCGTCGGGCTGTGTTTGTCTTTCCCGACCCAGAGCGTCGAACAGCCATTCGCCGCCGAGGTATTATTAGAATTAATGACCGTTTCACGGCAATTGGCAGAAAAGCTCGGTGATGATTATTGGCGTCAGATCCCATAGCGCGTCGAGTAGGCCTTTTTCCGTTACCCTAAATCATTGGCGCCAATACCAGGGAATTTGCCAACGATTTAATGATTAAAATAATACGTATATTTGTTGGGCCGGTAATAACGGAATTAAATCGCTCGCAGTTCCATATATTGGAACTGCGACGGTGCCTTATTGCCATAAATATCTCTTTTCGCTGTTGCAGGGTTATTCAGGGGAAATGACGTAATGAAGCCAAATACCACAATCAATCCGTTGCGGGATATCGGCACGCTGTTGGTGATGGTGGCGCTGTCGGTGATTGGCGCAATTATCGGCGTGCAGCTTATTACCACGCTCGGCGTGACGCCGAATACCTCGATTATCGGCGCGCTGCTGGCCATGCTGCTGGCGCGTCTTCCGTTGCAATTCTTCCAGCGCTATCGTTCGGTGCATACGCAGAATCTGGCACAGACGGTGATCTCTTCCGCCACTTTCGGCGCGGCTAACAGCTTGCTGATGCCGATTGCCGTGCCCTATGTCATGGGGCAACCGCAGCTGATTCTGCCAATGTTCTGCGGCGTGGCGGCCGCGATGCTGCTGGACGCCTATCTGTTATACCGCCTGTTCGATACCAAAGTGTTCCCGGCCGCCAATGCCTGGCCGCCGGGCGTGGCGGCGGCGGAAGCCATCAAGGCCGGTGACCGGGGCGGCAAACAGGCTTGGTTGCTGGTGGTCGGCGTAGCGATCGGCATTGCCGGCTCGATGCTGAAGATCCCGATGGCGGCGTTTGGCACCGCGTTTATCGGCAATATCTGGGCGCTAAGCATGTTCGGTGTGGGTCTATTGCTGCGCGCCTATGCCGAACCGGTGGCCGGCGTTGATATCAATGCGCTGTATATTCCGCACGGCGTGATGGTAGGCGCCGGGCTGGTGGCGTTGATCCAGGTGATCCAGGTGATTCGCAACAAGCGTCTCGACGCCGGCTCCAGCCACACGCAGCCGGATAGCGAGGTGCGCAAGGCGCTGGGCCTCGGCGCGGTGGGCTACGTGGCGATCGCCGCGCTGCTGGCGCTGGCGGGTGGATTGTACAGCGAAATGTCACTGACCCTGCTGGTGCTGTTTGTGATTTATGCCGCCTTTGCCGCCTTTGTACATGAATTGATTGTCGGCATTGCGGCGATGCACTCCGGCTGGTTCCCGGCGTTTGCCGTGGCGCTGATAACCCTGATTATCGGCATTTTGATCGGTTTCCCGCCGTTGGCGCTGTGTATTCTGACCGGCTTCACCGCCGCAACCGGGCCGGCGTTTGCGGATATGGGCTTCGATCTCAAGGCCGGTTTTATCCTGCGCGGGCATGGCAAAGACCTGCAGCAGGAGCTGTTGGGGCGGCGTATTCAATTGGGCGCGGCGTTGATTGCCTTTGTGGTGGCCATTCCGGTGGTGTACTTCTCCTACAGCAGCTATTTCTTGCAGGATCTGGTGCCGCCGGTGGCGCGGGTGTATGCCAAAACCATCGAGGCCGGTGCCCAGCCAGGGATCGCCTGGAGCCTGCTGGTATGGGCGATTCCGGGCGCCATCGTACAGTGGATCGGCGGGCCGAAGCGCCAGCTTGGCGTACTGTTGGCCACCGGCTTGCTGATCAACAACGCATTGGCCGGCTGGGCGGTGATCGTCGGGATCGCGCTGCGCATCCTGATTATCAAGCGCTGGGGAGACAAAGGCCGTACGCCGATGGAAATCATGGCCGCCGGTTTTATTGCCGGCGACGCCCTGTACAGCTTCTTTAACTCGCTGTTTTCCAGCAAGGGTAAATAACTCGCCCGTTACATCACTAGGTGAAAGGTTGACATTATGAGCTTGCAACAAACCCTACAGGTTTTTGAATTAATTGATAATGCTTTCGTCAGCGGCCAGGACGTGGTCGATCTGTTTGCCGGCTATCCCGGCGTTACGGCTACCACCCGGCGCGCCAGCGGGCCGAAAGGCTCGACCGACTTCGTACGTATCGACATCCCCGGCAGCGCCGGCAAGAGCCAGGGAGGCGATGCGCCAACCCTGGGTATTGTCGGGCGTTTGGGGGGCATTGGCGCCCGGCCGACGCGCATTGGGCTGGTTTCCGACGGCGACGGCGCGATTGCCGCCATCAGCAGCGCGTTGAAGCTGGCCGAGATGCAGCGCAAGGGCGATGTGCTGGCGGGCGACGTGGTGGTTACCACCCATATTTGTCCGAATGCACCGACCCGGCCGCACGATCCGGTGGATTTTATGGATTCGCCGATCGATGACGTCACGATGAACGACAATGAAGTGGTGGCGCAAGCCGATGCGATCCTGTCGATCGATACCACCAAAGGCAACCGTATTATCAATCACAAAGGCTACGCGTTGTCGCCAACGGTGAAAGAGGGCTATATCCTGCGGGTTGCGGAAGATCTGCTGCGTATTATGGAAATGACCAGCGGTCGCCCGGCGGTGACCTTCCCGATCACCACGCAGGACATTACGCCATACGGCAACGGCGTACACCATCTCAACAGCATTCTGCAACCGTCGACCGCCACTGGCGCGCCGGTGGTCGGCGTGGCGATTTGCAGCGAATCGGTGGTGCCTGGCTGCGGTACCGGCGCCAGCCATGAAGTGGACATTGCGTTGACCGTCAAGTTTGCGGTGGAGGTGGCGAAGGAATTTGGCCGCGGAACCTGCCGTTTTTATGACGTCGATGAATATGCCCGGCTACTGTCGCTGTACGGTAGCCTGAGCCACCTGCAAACAAGGAAATAATCATGAGCGCTTCGTTTGCCACCCTGACTATCGGCCAGGCGCCGCGCAGTGACATCATGCCGCTGCTTTCTGCCTACCTGCCCGAATCCTCGACGACGCACATTGGGCTGTTGGATGGCCTGACTGCGGATCAGGTGGCGGCGCGTTATGCTCCGCTGCCGGGAGAGAAACGGCTGGTGACGCGCTTGCTGGACGGTTCACAGGTCACACTGGCAGCAGCGCGTGTGGAGCAGGGGCTGCAGCAGAAGATCCGCGAGCTGGAACAACGGGGGTGTGAGGTGATCCTGCTGCTGTGCACCGGCGAGTTTGGCCATTTGCAGGCCGAACAGGCGCTATTGCTGGAGCCGGATCGCATCATCCCCCCGCTGATCGCCGCGATTGTCAGCCAACATCGGGTGGGCATTGTGGTTCCGGTGGCGGAGCAAATCAACGAACAGGCCGGAAAATGGCAGCAGTTGGCGACGCCGCCGTGCTTTGCCGTTGCCAGCCCCTATCTGGCCGACGAGGCGCGGCTGGAACAGGCGGCCAACGCCTTGCAGCAGCAGGGGGCCGAGGTGGTGGTGCTGGATTGTATTGGCTATCACCAGCGGCACCGGGACTTTCTGCAGGCCCGGCTGGATATTCCGGTATTGCTGTCCAACGTACTGGTCGCCAAGCTGGCGGCAGAGCTAATTGACTGATTCAAAAAATAATAAAATCGCATTCTATCATCCGTCCGGGGCCGTCAGGCCCCGTTTTTTCATCTCGGGCCACAGGCTTTGTCGAGCGGTTTGCCAATCACAGCATTTTCCTCTGCGCAGCGATCGCATTTCACGTTGAAAACCAGTGACAGCATAGGCGCGATGCCCCAATATGGTTGTTCCACAAAGATAATTACGCGGGTGCAAGTCTATGCTGAATGTGAATGAGTATTTTGCCGGAAAAGTAAAATCAATCGGTTTCGACAGTAGCAGCATCGGTCGTACCAGCGTCGGAGTGATGGAAGAAGGGGAATATACCTTTGGCACCGCCCAGCCGGAAGAAATGACGGTGATTACCGGTGCGCTGAAGGTGCTGTTGCCGGGGGCGCCGGACTGGCAGGTGTTTATGCCTGGCGAGAAGTTTTTTGTGCCGGGGCACAGTGAGTTCAACGTGCAGGTTGCCGACGCGACGGCCTATCTGTGCCGTTACTTGAGTAAATAAACCCGCAATCAATGGCAAGGGGCTCGCGATGCAGAGCCCCTGAGTGCCGTTCCTTCAGGTCGGATTAACGCTGCGCTTCACCGCCCAGTGCTTCAATGGTGTTCTGAATCAACGCCGCCAGCTCGCTGGTCATCAAAATAAAATCGGCGTCGAAGCGTTGAGCGAAGTCATCGCGATCGATATCGTCGTTCTGCTCACGCAGCGCGTCGGCGAACTTCAGGCGTTTTAGCGAACCGTCGTCAGCAATCACCAACTGAATACGCTCTTGCCAGTCCACGGCCAGCTTGGTGACCAGTTTACCGGCTTCGATATGCACCGCGATTTCATCGCTGATCAGGTTCTGCTTCTTGCAACGGATCACTCCGCCGTCTTCCAGAATGGCTTTTAACTCGGCTTCATCCTGAATGATAAACCCGGCTGGCAGTTCACCAGAGCGCACCCACTCGGTCAGCGTCAGCTCAATCGGACTTTCCATGGTCAGCGGTACCACCGGCAGAGAACCCAGGCTCTTGCGCAGCAGCGCCAGAGTATCTTCGGCGCGTTTGGCGCTGGCGGCATCAACCATGATCAGACCGTTGACGGTATCGATCCACATATAGGTCTGATTGAAGCGGCTGAATGCGCGCGGCAACAGGCTGTGCAGCACTTCGTCCTTCAGCGCGTCTTTTTCTGTTTTCTTCAGCTTGCGGTGCTGTTCGCCTTCCAGTTTGTCGATTTTTGCCTGCAATTCCTGCTTGATAACCGGCGAAGGCAGAATTTTTTCTTCCTTGCGGGCACAGATCACGATCTGGCCGTTGATCGCATGCGTCAATGCATCACTGTGTGAGCCCATTGGGGAGACCCAGCCGGTTTTTGCCATATCCTGGCTGCCGCACGGCGTAAAGGAAAACGCGCCAAGCTGTTTTTCCATTTCATCCGCGTTTAGCGCAACCTCGCGGCTTAAACGGTAAACCATCAAATTCTTAAACCACAGCATAAAGTTATCCCTGGCTGGGCGTGCTTTCCGCACGCTGATTCATCAAAAGCAGGGCGGCATGATACCCAATTGACGCTGAAAAATCGCCTCATTCCTCTGATTTGCGTGCGCGCAGCTATTGCGGCACACTCGGCGCAATACGATAAATGTCAGCAGCGCATTGAGGAGAAAATCGTGCGGATTGGTATCGATTTGGGTGGAACAAAAGTTGAAGTGATTGCTTTGGCGAACGACGGGCGCGAGCTGTTTCGTCACCGTATCGCCACGCCGCGAGATGATTATCAGCAAACGCTGCGGGCGATAACCGGGCTGGTCAAAATGGCCGAAGACCACACCGGCGAACAGGGTTCGGTGGGCGTTGGCATTCCCGGAACGCTGTCGCCGTTTACCGGGCTGGTGAAAAACTCCAACTCGACCTGGCTCAACGGTACGCGATTGGATAAAGATCTGTCTGCGATGTTGCAGCGTGACGTCAGGCTGGCCAATGACGCCAACTGTCTGGCGGTTTCCGAGGCCACCGACGGCGCCGGCGCCGGCCAGAAAGTGGTGTTTGCGGTGATTGTCGGTACCGGCTGCGGGGCTGGCGTGGCGATTAACGGCCAGGTGCATGCTGGCGGTAACGGTATTTCCGGCGAGTGGGGGCATAACCCGCTGCCGTGGCTGGATGATGATGAACTGCGCTATCGCGCTGAAGTGCCGTGTTATTGCGGTAAGCAGGGCTGCATCGAAACCTTTATATCGGGAACCGGCTTCGCCACCGACTATGCGCGTCTGAGTGGGCAGTCGCTGACGGGGCAGCAAATCATGGCGCTGGCCGAGCAGCAGGATGCGTTGGCGGAACGGGCGATCGCCCGCTATGAAATGCGTCTGGCCAAGTCGCTGGCACAGGCGATCAACCTGTTCGACCCGGACGCTATCGTCCTGGGGGGCGGCATGAGCAACGTGGAACGGCTGTATCAAACCGTACCGCAGTTGGTAAAACCCTGGGTATTCGGCGGCGAATGTGAAACGCCGATCCGCAAGGCGATGCATGGCGATTCCAGCGGCGTGCGCGGCGCAGCCTGGCTGTGGCCGCAACGGTAATCGGGCGTTGGGGGAAGGGCCAGCCCTTTGCCGGTTATGTGCCGCTGATTTCGCTGCGTACCCGTTCAATATGAATGGTCAGAAACATCATCTCTTCACCGGTCAACTGATGCTGATAATTGGCTGCAATATGCTGATTGATTTTCCCGGCACAGGCAAATGACTCGCGGTATTTGGCTTTGACCAGCTGATACAGCGAGTCGTCCTCGCTGTCGACGTAGTTGCTGCCGAGCAGGCGTTGAGCGAAGAATTTCAAATGCGTCACAAACCGGTGGTAACTGAGCGCATCCTCATTGTAATCAAAGCGGAAATGGTATTTGACGATATTCAGTATTTCCTGCATTACGCGGGTGATATGCAAGGTGTTTTTCATTTCGTCGTTAAGCTGCGCATTCACCAGATGTAGGGCGATAAAGCCGGCTTCGTCCTCTGGTAGCTCGGCGTTTAACCTTTGCGCGATCAGCGCCAGCGCCTCTAGCCCGACGGCAAACTCGGCAGGGTAGAGTTTTTTGATTTCCCACAGCAGGACGTTGCGAATGTCCAGCCCCTGCGCATGGCGTTGCAGCGCGAAATGAATGTGATCGGTCAGCGTGATATAAACGATGTTGTGCAGTTTGCCCGGCAGGCGCTGGCGGGCCAGGCTGATGATCTTGTCGGCAGTCGTGATGCAGGTCAGCGGAATTTCAGCCAACAGCGCCTGGTAACGTTCGGTCATCGCGCTGCCGTTGGGGGTGAACACTTTTTCGATCAGGCTTTCATCCAGCCTGTCGCCGATGTTCTTTTTAAAGCCGATCCCTCGCCCCATCACCACCGTTTCTTGTTGGCGATCGTCGAGCGTAATAACGACGTTGTTATTGAGTATTTTCTCTATTTTCATGCATTTTCCGCCGTTACAGACCGTTAAAAAACAAAAAACCTGACGTCCAAGAGCATCCTGGAGGTCAGGTTTTGCCTGCATGCGCAGTAACAATCCTACTGCCAGTCATGATAAACGTTCTTACTGGCGGCTCAACGTATTTCCGCGTGGACTGCCGCCGCGATCACATTTCCATCCGGCCTGTCAGGGATGTTCCACCTGGTATTGCGCCTCGAGGCGGCTTACTCCCAGCCCGTTGACTTTCTTTACCTTGATCTGCACTGGAATACGTTCTTTCATCGCCTCGACGTGGCTGATCACGCCGATGGTTTTGCCGGAGGCGTTCAGGCTGTCGAGTGCATCCAGCGCGGTATCCAGCGTTTCTGCGTCCAGCGTGCCGAAACCTTCGTCCAGGAACAGAGAATCGATGCTGGTTTTATGGCTGACCAGATCGGACAACGCCAGCGCCAGCGCCAGGCTGACCAGGAAGCTTTCGCCGCCGGACAGGGTGCGAGTATCGCGCAACGCGTCGGCCTGCCAGGTATCCACCACCAGCAATTCCAGCGCGTCGCTGGTTTTGCGTTGCAGCAGGTAGCGGCCATGCAGCCGGCCAAGCTGATTATTGGCCAGATACACCAGATGATCGAGCGTTAGCCCTTGCGCAAACTTGCGGAACTTGTCGCCTTCTTTTGACCCAATCAACTGATTGAGCAGGCTCCAGTCATCGTACTGTTGCTGGCTTTGGGCGATCTGCGCCAGTAGTGCCTGCTGGTCGTTGCGGCGTTGGGCATCGCTTGCCAACTGATGGCGCAGCTCGCCCTGGCGGAACTGCAACGTCTTCAGTTGTTGCAGTAATGCCTGATGCTGAGCGGCGAGCGCTTCGCCGTCGCTCCGCGGGTCGGCAAGCGCGTTCGGCTGCTGCTGTTGATGCTGTTCCAGCGTTAGTATCGCCTGTGCCAGCAGCGCGTCAGCCTCGACGCGGCGTTGCTGCAAGTGCTCCTTGTGCTGTTGCAGGCGTTGGCGTTCGGCCTCGTCCAGCAAGGCGGCACTAAAGGCCGTTACATCGCTGAATTCGCTGGCGGCCAATGCCTGTTGCCAGCGCGTCTGCGCATGTTGCAGGCGTTCGGCCAACTGCGCCAGCTGCTGCTGCAACCCGGCCAACTGGCCGGTCAGGCGATCGCGTTGTTCCTGTGCCTGCTGCAAGCGCTCGCTGGCCTGGCTGCTGCTCTGCTCGTCGGCGGCTTGCCGTACCCGCAGGTTTTCGCGCACCTGCGCGACCTGCTGCTCGCCGAACAGCGTCAGCCGTTGCGCACGCAGCGTCGCGTGTTGCTCCTGCGCCTGCTGCCATTGCTGTTGCAACCGTTGTTGCTGGCGTTGTGTTTCAGCGAGGTTTTTTTCCAGCAGGTTGCAACGTTCGTTGAGCAAAGCGCTCTGCTGCTCGGCCTGTTGCTGTTGCGTTTGCAGCGTGACCAACGCGTCCTTGGCCTGCTGTACCGCCAACGCCGCCTGTTCATGCTGGGTCAGCAGTTGGCCGCCTTCACGCTCTTGGTTTTCACATTGTTCCAGCCAGTCGTGCAGACGTTGGCTATCCTGCAAACCGAAACTGAACGCCAGCGTGGCGGTCAATTGCTGCCAGCGCTGCTGATGCGCCGCCAACTGCTGTTCATCCAGGGTGATGGCTTGCTGTTGGCGCTGTAGCTGTTGCCTGAGGCTGTCATGGCGAGCACGCAGCTCAACGCCCTGCTTATAAATGACCTCGGTCTGCGTCTTGATGCCGTCCAGCCGTTGGGCGGTTTCCGACGGTTGCAGCGTTTCATAATGGCCGATCGACGGATGTTTGGTCGAGCCACACAGCGGACAGGGCTCGCCGGGTTGCAGACGACGGCGCTCGGCTTCCAGACTGACGATCTGCTGCTCCAGCCGCAGCGTTTTTTCCACTTCCTGCTCAAGCGATTTTTGCTGTTGATAGAGTAGACGGGCCTGCTCCAGCTGTGGCTCCAACTGGCTCAGTTGCTGCTGACCGTCGTTGAACTCCTGTCGCTGTTGTTGCAGCCGTTGGCTAATCTGTTGGCTCAGCGTCGAGAGGCTATAGAGCTGTTGGCGCGTCGGCCGCAGTTCGCCGAGCTGGCTTAAGCGCTGACGCAGCGTTGCCAGCGGTGTTTGCGCCTCCAGCGCCTGTTGCCGTTGCTGCTGCGCTGCCAGCGCCTGGTTCAGACTAACCGATGTGCCTTGATGCTGTTCCGCCTGCGCCGCCAACTGGCTGCGTTCGGCGTTGATCGTTGCCAGCGTGCGTTGCTGCTGCGCGCACTGCCGTTCGGCATCGTCGAGCGTTTGGCGCAGTTCGTGGCGATTTTTTTCTAGTTGAGCAATCTGGTGATCGAGCGGCACCACCTGCTCATCGATCAGTTGCTGTTGCTGCTGGCGCAGTAACGTCTGTTTTTGTTGCTCGGCTCGCGCTTGCTCCAGCGCCTGCTGCAATGGCGCCAAGGTGGCGTTGTGCTGCTGCCGTTGTTGCTCGAGTTGGGCAATCTGTTGTTGCAGCGTCTGATGCTCGCTGTGACAGCGCTGGTGTTCGTTGAACAGCGGTCGCAGTTTCTCTGCCGGTTCGCTGCGCGCCAGCGCTTGCAGCTGTGGTTCAGCCTGGCGCTGTTGTTGCTGCACCTCGCTCAGCCGTTGCTGATATTCCTGCTGTTTGTTCTGCGCCTGCTGCCACTGTTGCAGCCAGTTCAGCGCCTGTTGAACCTGCAGCGCCTGTTGGTTCAGCGCGGCTTCTTCGCTGCGTAATGCGTTGAGCTGGGTTTCCAGCTGTTGGCGTTGTTCATCGTCCAGCAGTGCTATGCCGCTGGCGCGTTGTTGCAGGGCATCGAGATCCAGCCGTGCCTGTTTATGCTGTTCAAATACCCGTTCTGACAGCTGGCCGTAAATCTCGGTGCCGGTCAGTTCCTCCAGCAGTTCGGCGCGATCGTTGGCATCGGCGTTGAGAAATGCGGCAAACTGCCCTTGCGACAGCATCATTGACTTGGTAAAACGGCCAAAATCCAATCCGGTGATGGCGGCAATCAGCTCCAGCTTGTCGCGCACCTTGTCGGCGACGATCTTGCCGTCGGCCAGCAGTGCCAGCTCCACTTTGGGTGCCTGCAGGTTGCCGTTCGGATCGTTTTTGGCCCGTCGCTGGCTCCAAAAAGCGCGATAGCCGATGCCCTTCACTTCGAATTCCACTTCGGCCAGCGATTCGGCGGTGTGGCGCGTCATCAGTTCGTTTTGGCTGGGGGAAACCTGCAGTCGCGGTGTTTGGTGATACAGCGCCAGGCACACCGCGTCGAGCAGGGTGGTTTTCCCAGCACCGGTCGGGCCGGTAATGGCGAACAGGCCATTGCTGGCAAAGGGTTCGCTGCTGAAATCTATTTTCCATTCACCCTGCAGCGAGTTGAGGTTTTTTAGCCGTAGGCTCAAGATTTTCATGCCGAAGGCTCCTGTTGCTGCACCGCGTCCACCGATTGGCGGAACATTTCACGCATTCGCTCGCGGCGGGGGGCGGCCAACTCGGTTTCCAGCGCTAACCGTCGCTCAAAGACCTCGTTGACGCTCAGTTCGTTCAGCGTCTCTTTGTCCTGGCGGTCAATCACCTGACGGCGCTGTTCTTTGCTGCGTCGCAGCAGCACCACCTCTACCGGCAGTTCATCCGTCAGATGTTGGATGCGCCGCTGGATGTCGCTCAGGTAATCCTGTGTTGCTACCTCGATATCCAGCCATACCGGCAACTCGCCATGATAATCGGCGAACTGCTGCAACTGGCGCTCTATTTGCGGTAAATCTCCCTTGATCAACTGCATCGGCTGAACGCAGGGGATTTCCAGCGGCGTAATTTTACGCAACGCGCCGTCGGCAAAATCTACCATAAACACGCTTTTGGCGTTACCCAACTCGTCGAAACTGAGCGGGATAGGCGAACCGCTGTAGCGGATGTGTTCGCTCTTCGCCACCATTTGCGCGCGGTGAATATGGCCAAGTGCGATATAATCCGCAGGTGGGAAGGCCTGCGCCGGAAAGGCGTCGAGCGTGCCGATATAAATATCGCGCACCGAATCGGAGCTGGTCACGCCAACGGTAGTCAGGTGGCCGGTGGCGACGATCGGCAATGCGCCACCGAGCGCATCACGGCGCGTACAGGCGGCCTGATACAGCGTTTGATAATGCTCGGCAATCGCTTCTTGCAACGCCGCCTGTTTCTGGCTGCCGGATTCACCGGCCCGGCTGAGCAGCAGATCGCGTGGGCGTAAAAAGGGAATCGCGCACAGCACCGCGCCGGGTCGGCCGTCACGTTGATTCAGTATCACGATCTGCCGGTCGAGTTCGCTCTGTGCATTGGCGATCACGGTGGTATTCAAGCAGGATAATAATTCACGCGATTCGTTCAGCGTCGCCACGGAATCATGATTGCCACCCAGCACCACCAATTGGCAGCCGGTGCGCTGCAGTTCCACCACGAAACGGTTATACAGCTCGCGCGCGTAGCTCGGCGGTGAACCGGTATCGAACAGGTCGCCGGCAACGATCAGCGCGTCTACCTGCTGTTGGTCGATCTGTTCAATCAGCCAGCGCAAAAATGCCTGATGTTCGGCGGCGCGGCTTTTGGTGAAGAAGTGTTGGCCAAGATGCCAGTCGGAGGTGTGTATCAGGCGCATGTTTCTACCGTAGCGTAAAAAATGTTGCGATGATTATAAGGGCAGGGAAACAAAAAAGGGTTTTTCTGCACGCTCGAATTTGTCGCTATGCTTAATGGCATTCATAAAGTGACTTTTGCAACGCGGTTTATTTCATAAATCTGTCACAAAACTGACGCATAATGGCGCCCGCAATCAAATTGTGATCGCTAACACATTGGCAGGATTGACGATGGCAAGACGCATACTGGTGGTGGAAGATGAAGCGCCGATCCGTGAGATGGTGTGCTTTGTGTTGGAACAGAATGGTTACCAACCGTTGGAAGCCGAGGATTATGACAGCGCCGTGACGCGCCTGTCTGAGCCGTTCCCTGATTTGGTGTTACTCGACTGGATGCTGCCTGGCGGCTCCGGCATTCAATTTATCAAGCATATGAAGCGCGAAGCGCTGACCCGTGACATTCCGGTAATGATGCTGACCGCGCGCGGCGAAGAAGAAGATCGGGTGCGCGGCCTGGAAGTGGGGGCTGATGACTACATTACCAAACCGTTTTCCCCCAAGGAGCTGGTGGCGCGTATCAAGGCGGTCATGCGTCGCATATCGCCGATGGCGGTAGAAGAGGTGATCGAAATGCAGGGCCTGAGCCTGGATCCTTCTTCACACCGGGTGATGGCCAACGAACTGGCTCTGGATATGGGGCCCACCGAGTTCAAGCTGCTGCATTTCTTTATGACCCATCCAGAGCGTGTTTATAGCCGCGAGCAGTTGCTTAATCACGTCTGGGGCACTAACGTTTATGTGGAAGATCGTACCGTTGACGTGCATATCCGCCGGCTGCGAAAGGCGCTGGAGACCAGTGGTCATGACAAGATGGTTCAAACCGTTCGGGGCACCGGTTACCGGTTCTCAACGCGCTATTAAACGCGCCGTGCTGGAGAACATAACGTGCTAGAACGCCTTTCCTGGAAGAGGCTGGCTTTGGAGCTGGCCCTTTTCTGTTTGCCCGCGCTGTTGCTGGGCCTGATTTTCGGGTATCTGTCCTGGTGGCTGCTGACGGCGGTACTGGCCGCGCTGATGTGGAACTTCTATAACCAGCTCAAGCTTTCGCACTGGCTATGGGTGGATCGCAGCATGACGCCGCCGCCCGGACGTTGGAGCTGGGAGCCGCTGTTCTATGGCCTTTACCAGATGCAGCAACGCAACCGTCGGCGTCGGCGTGAACTGGCCTTGCTGATCAAGCGTTTTCGCAGCGGTGCCGAGTCGTTGCCCGACGCGGTAGTCATGACCACCGAAGAGGGGAATATCTTCTGGTGCAACGGACTGGCTCAGCATTTGCTGGGCTTCCGCTGGCCGGAAGACAATGGCCAGCATATTCTCAACCTGCTGCGTTATCCTGAATTCAGCAGCTATTTGCAACAGCAGGAATTCTCGCGCCCGCTGACGCTGCAACTCAATAATGAACATTACGTTGAGTTTCGCGTCATGCCCTATTCGGAAGGGCAGCTGTTAATGGTTGCCCGCGATGTTACCCAGATGCGTCAGCTCGAAGGCGCCCGACGCAACTTCTTTGCCAACGTCAGCCACGAATTGCGCACGCCGTTAACCGTGCTGCAAGGCTATCTGGAAATGATGAGCGACCAGGAAATGGACGGCTCGCTGCGCAGCAAGGCGCTGAGTACCATGCAGGAGCAGACCCGGCGCATGGACGGGCTGGTGAAACAGTTGCTGACGCTTTCGCGCATCGAGGCGGCGCCGATCGTTGATATGAACGAAAAGGTCGACGTGCCGTTGATGCTGCGGGTGTTGCAGCGCGAGGCCCAGTCGCTGAGCGGAGGTAATCACCAGATTACCTTCCGGGTGAATGACGGATTGAAGGTGTTTGGCAACGAGGATCAACTGCGTAGCGCGGTATCCAACCTGGTGTACAACGCGGTAAATCACACGCCGACCGGCACCCATATCGAAGTCAGCTGGCAACAGACGCCGCATGGCGCGCAGTTCCAGGTCAGCGATAACGGGCCGGGGATTGCCGCCGAGCACATCCCGCGGCTGACCGAACGTTTCTATCGCGTCGACAAGGCGCGTTCCCGCCAGACCGGCGGCAGCGGGTTGGGGCTGGCGATCGTCAAACACGCGCTGGGTCACCACGATGCGCGGCTGGAAGTGCTCAGTGAACCGGGTCTCGGCACACGTTTCATTTTTACCTTGCCTAACCGGTTGATTGTTCCTGCGGCTTTGTCAGAGAATGCGCTGAAACATTAACGCGTGAGGCGAAGTGATGCGATTGTCCCGAGGAGTGTGGCTCTGCCTGGCGCTACTGTTTAGCCAGGGCGTGTCGGCGCAGCCGGGCGGCATGCTGGCGGGCAACCTGTCCAGCGTCGGCTCAGATACGCTGGCCAATCTGATGGCGCTGTGGGGGCAGGATTTCAGTCAACACTATCCCAACGTTAATCTGCAGATACAGGCGGCCGGGTCTTCGACCGCGCCGACGGCGTTGGCTGCCGGGGCCGCGCAACTGGGGCCGATGAGTCGGCCGATGAAGGCAGCCGAGCTGGCAGCCTTCGAACATCGTTACGGCTACGCGCCACTGGCGGTGCCGGTAGCGGTGGATGCGCTGGTGGTCTTGGTGCATCAGGACAACCCGCTACGCGGCCTTAACCTGCGCCAACTCGATCAGATTTTCTCCGCTACCCGTCGCTGTGGTGAAGCTCAGCCGTTGCAACGCTGGGGTCAGCTTGGCCTGAGCGGTGATTGGGCACAGCGCAGCATGCAGCGCTTTGGTCGCAACTCTGCGTCCGGCACTTACGGTTACTTCAAGCTGCGCGCCCTGTGCGGCGGCGATTTTATGGCGCGGGTGAATGAATTGCCCGGCTCCGCATCGGTGGTGCAGGCGGTGGCCGGATCGCTTAACAGCGTGGGGTATGCCAGTATTGGTTTCCGTGCCAGTGGCGTGCGTTTGCTGCCTTTGGCCACCCGCGGCGAGGATTACATTGCGCCGACCGAAGACAACGTGCGCAACGGCAGTTATCCGCTGGCCCGTTATCTCTATATTTACATCAATAAAGCACCTAACCAGCCGCTGGAACCGCTCACCGCCGCGTTTCTCGATCGGGTATTGTCCGAGCAGGGGCAAAACCTGGTGAACCATGACGGCTACCTGCCGTTACCGCCAACCACGTTGCATAAAACGCGTAGCCTGCTGGGGCTGGAATAAGCCTCGATCCGCCGGCGACGATCGTTACGGCGGCGGGCCAGCAATAAACGACGATTCCTCTGCCAATCTCCGATGCGACAAATCAAAGTGAATTTTCTTCAATGCCGATGAAAATTTTTCCGTTGCCGTTCTACTTGGTACGTGACAGGATTAATTCGGAAGTTTAGACGTCTGGATGTCTGTTTGTAACCCGGCGTAATAATTCAATCTGTAAATCATTAAAGCGAGCGGTTGTAAGCGCTTGTCTGTCACTGGGAGTCAAAATCATGTGCGAATGTCACCACGCTTTTCACGCCGACGTCGTCGGTAGCCTGTTGCGCCCTGCGGCGCTAAAAACCGCGCGCCAGCAGTATCAGCGTGGCGAAATCGATGCCGCCGCGCTGCGTACGGTGGAAGACGAGCAGATTCGTCTGGCAGTTGATGCACAGCGGGCACTTGGTTTGGCGGTGGTTACCGACGGTGAGTTTCGCCGGGCATGGTGGCATTTTGATTTTCTGGAAGGTCTGAACGGCGTAGAAGGCTACGATGCCAACCAGGGCATCCAGTTCAACGGAGTGCAAACCAAAGCGCGCAGTATCAAAGTGGTGGGTAAACTGGGCTTTAACCCACAGCACCCGATGTTGGCAGATTTTCGTTATTTGCAGACGATTGCCGGTGACGCAGTACCGAAGATGACCATTCCCAGCCCGAGCGTGCTGCATTTTCGCGGCGGCCGTCAGGCGATCGACAGCCAGGTCTACCCGCAGCTGGATGCGTATTTTGCCGATTTGGCGCAAACCTATCGTGACGCCATCGCGGCATTTTATGCAGCCGGCTGCCGTTATTTGCAGTTGGATGACACGGTGTGGGCGTATTTATGCTCCGAGGATCAACGGCGCCAGATCCGCGAACGTGGCGAAGATCCGGATCAATTGGCGCGGATTTATGCCGATGTGCTGAATGCGGCGATCGCCGACAAGCCGCAGGATCTGACCATTGGTCTGCACGTGTGTCGTGGCAACTTCCGCTCAACCTGGATTTCAGAGGGCGGTTACGAGCCGGTGGCGGAGATCCTGTTCGGCCAGGTGAATATCGATGCCTTCTTCCTGGAATATGACAATCAACGTTCCGGCGGGTTCGAACCGCTACGCTTTATCAAGCCGGGCCGCCAGCAGGTGGTATTGGGGCTTATCACTACCAAAAACGGTGAACTGGAGAACCCTGAGCAGGTGAAGCAACGGCTGGAGGAGGCCGCGCAGTTTGTCGACCGCCGTCAACTGTGCCTCAGCACACAATGCGGCTTTGCCTCGACGGAAGAGGGCAATAGTCTGAGCGAACAGCAGCAGTGGGACAAGCTGCGTAGCGTGGTTAACATTGCCGGGCAGGTTTGGTAAGCGCGGAAAGATGCGTTAACGCCGCGCGAAAAACCGTCATTAAATGGCATTTGCGCGCGGCGAGACGGTATTTGTTTCACGTTTTGTGAGTTGGTTGATTAAAAATGATACAAATCATGTAGGGCATATTTCCATATGACCGACATGATCGACTGGCGGTGAAAGATTGTCTGGTCAATAGCTCTGCTTTTTATCGTACGTATTGCCTTTTGGCGCTATAAACGATTTACTTACCCTCCGTTGTTGGATGAATCCTCCATTTTATAACTTCTAAAACTCGCCAAACATCAACAGTGGTTACTTCTGCATTAAGGATGAAACGCCGGGAGTTGTGCGTTTTTCGACCTTGTTGCGCTGTGATGTCATGGCATGCCGACAACCGGATGGGGGCGCTACGCCGCCATGCTAGCGAACTTTTTTTTCATTTGAACAGGCAACACGACATCGTATGAGTCATCGTTTAACGTCAAGAGATATTCTGGCATTGGGGTTTATGACCTTTGCCTTATTCGTCGGCGCCGGGAATATCATTTTCCCGCCGATGGTAGGTTTGCAGTCTGGTGAACACGTCTGGACCGCGGCACTCGGCTTCCTGATTACCGCCGTGGGCCTACCGGTGATGACGGTGATCGCGTTGGCGCGGGTTGGCGGCGGTATTGACGCCCTCAGCTCGCCAATCGGTCGCAAAGCCGGTTTACTGTTGGCCACCGTCTGCTATCTGGCCGTCGGCCCGCTATTCGCCATTCCGCGTACCGCAACCGTTTCTTTCGAAGTGGGCATCGCACCGTTGACCGGTGACGGCGCTACGCCGCTGTTTATCTATAGCGTGGTCTATTTTGCGCTGGTGGTGGCCATCTCTCTCTATCCGGGGCGACTGCTTGATACCGTGGGCCATATTCTGGCGCCGCTGAAGATCGTCGCACTGGGCGCGCTGGGCGTTGCTGCACTGCTGTGGCCGGCAGGCTCGCCGGTTCCCGCTATCGACATCTATCAAAACGTGCCGTTCTCCTCGGGCTTCGTCAATGGCTATCTGACCATGGATACCCTGGGTGCGATGGTCTTCGGTATCGTGATAGTCAACGCCGCGCGTTCGCGTGGGGTGAAGGACGCCGGACTGCTTACCCGTTACACTATTTTCGCCGGTCTGATCGCCGGTATCGGCCTGACGCTGGTTTACCTGAGCCTGTTCAAACTGGGCTCCGGCAGTGGGGTGCTGGTACCTGACGCCACCAACGGCGCGGTGATCCTGCACGCTTACGTGCAAAATACCTTCGGTAGTCTGGGCAGTTTCTTCCTGGCGGCGCTGATTTTCATTGCCTGTATGGTTACCGCGGTGGGCCTGACCTGCGCCTGTGCGGAATTCTTTGCGCAATATCTGCCGTTTTCCTACAAGACGCTGGTGTTCATTTTGGGTCTGTTCTCGATGCTGGTGTCCAACCTCGGTTTGAGCCATCTGATCCAGATTTCCATTCCGGTGCTGACGGCCATCTATCCGCCGTGCATTGTACTGGTGGTGTTGAGCTTCACGCTGCGGATGTGGCACAGTGCACCGCGTATTGTCGCGCCGGTGATGCTCATCAGCCTGTTGTTTGGTATCCTTGACGCCGTGAAGGCATCCAGCTTCCAGCACCTGCTGCCGGCGTGGAGCACGCATCTGCCGCTGGCCGAACAGGGACTGGCCTGGTTGCCGCCGTCGATGTTGATGCTGGTCTTGGCCGCCATTTACGATCGGGTATGTACGCGCGCTGAAGTTACCGTGCATCAATAACCGAGCGGTCAGAATTTTGGGCCACGGACTTGTCCGTGGCTTTTTTGCGTATAAGAAGACAGGTCTTTAAATGCAACAGGAAACACCCTCTACCCCACCGGCCAATAAGCTCAAGCGTGGCCTCAGTACGCGTCACATTCGTTTTATGGCGCTCGGCTCGGCGATTGGCACCGGGCTGTTTTACGGCTCGGCGGACGCTATCCGCATGGCTGGCCCCAGCGTACTGCTGGCGTATCTGATCGGCGGTATTGTCGCGTTCATCATCATGCGCGCGCTGGGCGAGATGTCGGTCAACAATCCGCAGGCCAGTTCGTTTTCGCGCTATGCGCAGGATTATCTTGGCCCGATGGCCGGTTATATCACCGGCTGGACCTACTGTTTTGAAATTCTGATTGTCGCCATTGCCGACGTTACCGCGTTCGGCATTTATATGGGCGTCTGGTTCCCGGAGGTGCAGCACTGGATTTGGGTATTGAGCGTGGTGCTGATCATTGGCGCCATCAACCTGATGAGCGTCAAGGTGTTCGGTGAACTGGAGTTCTGGTTCTCGTTCTTTAAAGTTGCCACCATTATCATCATGATTGCAGCCGGTATCGGCATCATCGTCTGGGGTATCGGCAACGGAGGGCAGGCCACCGGCATCCACAACCTGTGGAGCAATGGCGGCTTCTTCAGCAACGGCTTTATCGGCATGATCCTGTCGCTGCAACTGGTGATGTTTGCCTATGGCGGCATTGAAATTATCGGTATTACCGCCGGGGAAGCCAAGGATCCGAAGAAGTCGATCCCGAAAGCCATCAACTCGGTACCGTGGCGTATTCTGGTGTTCTACGTCGGTACGCTGTTCGTGATCATGTCGATTTACCCGTGGAACCAGGTGGGAACCAACGGCAGCCCGTTCGTGCTGACCTTCCAGCACATGGGGATCACCGTGGCTGCCGGCATCCTCAATTTTGTGGTGATCACCGCCTCGCTGTCGGCGATTAACAGCGATGTGTTTGGCGTGGGCCGCATGCTGCACGGCATGGCCGAACAGGGCCATGCGCCGAAAATGTTCAGCAAGGTGTCCAAACGCGGCATTCCGTGGGTCACGGTGGTGGTGATGATGGCGGCGCTGCTGATTGCGGTCTATCTCAACTACATCATGCCGGAAAGCGTATTCCTGGTAATTGCATCGCTGGCCACCTTTGCCACCGTCTGGGTCTGGATCATGATCCTGTGTTCGCAGATCGCTTTTCGTCGCAGTTTGAGCAAAGAGCAGGTCAAGAAGCTGGAGTTTCCGCTGCGTGGTGGGGTGTTCACCGCGGTGATCGCCATCGTGTTCCTGGTGTTCATCATTGGTCTGATCGGCTACTTCCCAACCACCCGCGTGTCGCTGTACGCCGGCCTGGTGTGGGTGGCGTTGCTATTGGCTGGCTACTACTTCAAGGTCAACCGCCAGAAAAAGCGCGCGCAGTTGGCGCAGGACTAACTCTCAAACACCGGCCTTGTGCCGGTGTTTTTTTAGCGCTGCCGTTCTGCCTCGTCGTCACTGCCAGAGATGTGTGCTTCGGTCGCCAGTGCGCCATCATACAGGCTGCTTTCTTCTTCGTCGTCGCGCGCACAGCGCGACAACGCTTCGCGGATATCCTGCATATTGCTGCTTAACGCGCTCAGCGCCGGCTGCAAGGCGCTGCTCATACGGGCTTCGTCCAGCCTGGCGCTGTGCAGACAGCCGACAAACAGCAGGGTTGACAGCATGATCAATAAACGGTGTTTAAGGCGTTTCAGCATTGGCGTATCTCCTGCAATGGGCTTGCCTGCCCGCATTAACGCCGTTTTAATCGTAGATGGGAAGAGGTGGGAGATATTTACTGGCAATCAGAGCAGAATAATTACCAGTGGAAATTATTTCGTCAGTTGAGGTCAGGAAACGTCGCTGCCTGTATGCCGTGGATTCAGCATGCTGCGCATATCGTTGCCGGTCGGCGTTTGGTGAATGCGCAGATCAAACTCACCGATCACCGCCAGAATATGGTCAAAGATATCCGCCTGAATACTTTCGTATTTTGCCCAGACCGTGGTGTTGGTAAACGCGTAAATCTCCAGTGGCAAACCTTCCGGGGTCGGTGCCAGTTGGCGAACCATCAGCGTCATTTCCTGGTGAATATCCGGATGGGCGCGTAAATAGGCTTCCAGATAGGCGCGCAGCGTGCCGAGGTTGGTCAAGCGGCGGCCGTTAAGCGGCGAGCTGAGATCCCACTGTTTTTGCCGATTGTATTCATTCAGTTCCTGCGCCTTGCCGTTCAGGTACTGTAGCAGCAGCGGGTTGCGGTTAAGCCGTTGCTGCTCCTGTTCAGACAGGAAATGTACGCTGGTGGTGTCGATATTAATGCTGCGCTTGATGCGGCGCCCGCCGGACTCAGACATCGAGCGCCAGTTTTTGAACGAATCCGAAATCAGTGCGTAGGTGGGGATGGTGGTGATGGTATTGTCCCAGTTGCGCACTTTCACCGTGGTCAGACCGATGTCGATGACCGCGCCGTCGGCGCCGTATTTAGGCATCTCCAGCCAGTCACCGATCTTCAGCATATCGTTGGCAGACAGTTGAATGCCCGCCACCAGACCGAGGATCGGATCCTTGAACACCAACATCAGTACGGCGGTCATCGCACCCAGGCCGCTTAACAGTAACAGCGGCGATTTGCCCATCAGCAGTGACACAATCGCGATGCCGATCAGGATAGCCGCAACCAGTTTGATCCCTTGGAAAATCCCGCGCAACGGCAGTTGATTGGCAACTGGGCTCTGGCGCAGCATCGCCAGCAGGGTATCGAGCAGCGAAAACAGCGTCAGCAGCACAAAAGCCAGTATCCATACCTGGGCGGCGGTAACGATGAACGCCTGCGTCTGGCTACCGTTATGCAGCCACAAAATAGCCTGCAGGTTGATGATCACCCCTTGCAGCAACAGCGCCGCACGCTGAAACAGTTTGTGCTGCGTTAGCGCCTGTTGCCAGACTCGCTGCGACTGCTGGCCGCGGCGTTGAATGGCCGCCAGCACCACCCGGTGCAGCACCAGATGAATAACTACCGAGATCAGGACGATCAGCCCCAGTACCATAACCAATGACATTACATCGGTGAACTCGATGCCAAATTTCCCCAGCCATTGGGCAATCCGCTGTTGCATTCCCGCTCCTTAAAACATGTCCGAAAAAAATCCAATACACTTATAAGACGTTAGCCTAAGGGCCATCAGAACCAATGTGTAGCTGTTTACCTTTTTTTACATTGGGTTAGGTTAACACAACTCGGGCTCCACCCCCCGGCTCCACCCTGATTTTAGGCTGAAAAGAGGAGGGGGAATTGCACTCAACGTGGCATTGTTCGCGCCAGTGGACAATGTCGTCGATTTCGTTTGGTACAGTAGGAGAACAGTATGCTTGACGCCTGGCATCAACCGGTTCCACCTTTTGTGGTCAAAAAGGGACAACGCCTGGATATTACCCTGTGGTTACAGGGTGACGATCTGCCTAAACAGGTGTTTCTGCGGGCCGAACCTGACAATGAAGAATGGCTGCTGGAGATGAAAGCGCGTGCGGTGGATGGCCGGCAGCGCTATCAGGCCAGCCTGCCGCTGAACGAGGGGGAGGCGACGCGCCGTTATTGCTTCAAATTGCTGTGGCAGGATCGCCAGCGGTGGTTTGGACCACTTGGCTGGTCGCTGATGCCGATCGGTCAGTTGACGCAATTCGCGCTGGAGGAACCGGACAGCGGCGCAGGCTGGGTGGCCGATCAGCTGTTTTATCAGATTTTCCCCGATCGGTTTGCCAGCAGCGGCGCCGCGTATAACCTGCAGAGCGGCAGTTATTACCATCATGCGGCGGGTACCGAGGTCATTCGCCGTGACTGGCAGCATCCGCTAGAAGCACAGCATGATGCGTCAACCTTTTACGGCGGCGATCTGGACGGTATCGTTCAGCGGTTGCCCTACCTGAAACGCCTGGGGGTTACCGCGCTGTACCTTAACCCGATTTTCAAGGCGCCGAGTGTGCACAAGTACGACACCGAAGACTATTATCAGGTTGATCCCCATTTCGGCGGCAATGCCGCGTTTCGCCGCCTGCGAGTAAGCACTCACAAGGTGGGAATGAAACTGCTCCTGGATGGGGTGTTTAATCACACCGGCGACTCGCATCCGTGGTTCGATCGCCATCAGCAAACGGAGCAGGGAGCCTGCCATCACCCTGACTCTCCCTACCGTAACTGGTTTAACTTTTACCCGGACGGTACCGCGTTGACCTGGAAAGGTAACGCCAGTCTGCCGAAGCTGAACTATGCCGAACCTGCGGTGGCACGCGCAATTTATGGCGATGAAGACAGCGTGGTACGCCATTGGCTGAAACCGCCGTACCGCATTGACGGCTGGCGTTTGGACGTGGTGCACATGCTGGGGGAAAACGGCGGTGCCTGCGGTAATCTGCAGCACCTGGCTGGCATCCATCGGGCCGCTCGCGAGGTGAACCCTCATGCCTACATCATGGGCGAGCATTTTGGTGACGCTCGCCGCTGGCTGCATGCCGGGGTGGAAGATGCGGCGATGAACTACATGGGCTTTGCGTTACCACTGCGCGGATTTCTCGCGGGTCTGGACGTCGCATTGCAGCCACTGAAGCTGGACGCGGCTGAAACCGCCCACTGGATGGATAGCTACCGTGCCGGCCTGCCGCATAATCGCCAGTTGATTATGTTTAACCAGCTAGACAGTCACGATACGCCGCGTTTCCTGACCCTGTTGGGCGGTAATCTGCCACGTATGCAGATGGCGGCGGTCTGGCTGATGAGCTGGATAGGGGTGCCTTGCCTGTATTACGGCGACGAAATTGGTTTGGACGGTGATAATGACCCATTCTGCCGTAAACCGTTCCCGTGGGATGAGAGCCAGTGGAACTACGCACTGCTGAATCTGTTCCAGCGGATGGCGGCATTGCGTAAAAAGAGCAAGGCGCTGCGTCGTGGAGGTTGTCAGGTGCTGTTCGCGCACGGCGAAACGCTGGTGTTTGTACGTACTTACCAGCATGAACGGGTATTGGTGGCGCTGCAGCGCGACGCCAGCAACCATGAAATAGCGCTGCCCTACAGTCCGCTGTTGCCGCCGGGAGATTGGCAGCGGCAGGAAGGACTGGGGGATATGCAGTCTTGCGACGACGGCGTGGTGCTGCGATTGGCTGAGCAGTCGGTGACGCTGTGGACCTTATAGCATCAGGCGCTGCGTCAGGGGCCGTTTGACCGGCCCCATCATGGTGCTCAGTAGCCTACGGCGGAGCCGGCCGGGCGGCGAACGTCGTTGGCACCGTACAGGTAGCCTTCGCGTACTTTGCCTGACACCGCCGAGTCGTTGCCGGAGTTGGCCGGCGTCACGCCCGCAGCTCCCGGCAAGCCTACCAGAATCAGCTCGGCGGCGCCCCACGGCGTTTGTTCCACCATTTTATAGCCCATGTCGTGCAAGATGTTCAGCGTATCGGCCGATACGCCGCGCTGTTCGTAATACACTTCGTCTGGCAGCCACTGGTGGTGAATGCGCGCGGCGTCGACTGCTTCTTGTGGCGCCATGCCGTGGTCTATCACGTTCAACGCGGTTTGTAGCGTGATAGTGATGATGCGCGAACCGCCCGGCGAGCCGAGAACCATAAATATTTTATTGTCCTTGGTCACCAGCGTCGGGCTCATTGACGATAGTGGGCGCTTACCGGGGGCGATGGAGTTGGCGGTGCCCTGTACCAGGCCGTACAGGTTTTTCTCGCCGACCTTAACGGTGAAGTCGTCCATTTCATCGTTCAGGAAGAAACCGGTGCCCGGCGCGATCACCACTGCACCAAAGCGGCCATTGACGGTATAGGTGGTGGACACCGCGTTGCCCTGATGATCGACAATCGAGTAATGGGTAGTTTCCGGTTTTTCATGCGGTTCCATGCCTGGCTGCACGTTTTCAGACGGCGTTGCCTTGCCGGCGACGATTTTCTTGCGGATCTGTTCGGCGTAACTTTTGCTGACCAGCCGGTCGATAGGATTCTTGATAAATTCCGGATCGCCGAGATAGGTGTTGCGATCCATATAGGCATGACGCATGGCTTCGGTCATGGTATGGATCGCGGCGGCTGAATTGAAGCCCATGCTTTTCAGATCGTAGCCTTCCAGCACGTTCAGCGTCTCACACAGCGTCACCCCGCCAGAGCTGGGCGGCGGTGATGAAACGAACTTATAGCCGCGGTAGCTGCAAACGATCGGCGGCGTTTCGGTCACTTTATAGTTGGCAAAATCGGCAGCGGTCAAAATACCGCCACCCTGTTTTGCCGCTGCCTCAACCGCCTGCGGAATTTTACCGTGGTAGAACGCATCCGGCCCGTTTTTGGCAATGGCCTCCAGCGTATTGGCCAGATCGCTTTGCACCAGACGATCGCCCGGTTGCAGCGCAGATCCGTCCTTGCGCAGGAAAATCCTGGCCGCCTCCGCATCCTGCTTGAAGCGGGCTACGGTGGTATCAAGAATATCGGTATCGGCGCGGGTCAGTACGAAGCCCTCGCGCGCCAGTTTGATTGCTGGCGCCATCACCTGTTCACGGCTCAGCTTGCCGTATTTTTTACGGGCGGTTTCCATCCCGAGTACCGTGCCCGGCACGCCGGCCGCCAGGTAGCCATACAGGCTGGCGTCTTTCCTGACCTTGCCGTCGGCGTCCAGATACATGTTGGCGCTGGCCGCCGCCGGGGCGGTTTCACGGAAGTTGATAAAGGTGTCGCTGCCGTCGGCTAAATGAATGGTCATAAAACCGCCGCCGCCGATATTGCCGCAGCAGGGGTTGACCACCGCCTGAGCGTAGCCGACCGCGACGGCCGCATCCACGGCGTTACCGCCCATCTTGAGAATATCCACGCCAATCTGCGAGGCGAGATGCTGTGATGTGACCACCATACCATTCCGGGCTTCTACCGCCGGGTTTGACGCGGCGTACAGGCTGCCGCTGACCAGCAGCGCCGCCACGGTCAGGGGCTTACTCCATTTTTGCAAACGCATAGTTCTTCCTACCCTGTCAGTTTTTATTGTGATGCCCCCGTCATGGTGCGGGGGTACTGTGATGCTCTGCAAACAGCAGGCCAGCGATTACAGCGTAGCGCTACAGTCGCGTCCGTGCTGAAAATAGAGGGTGGAATGTGAGCGGAAACAAGGAATTATTAGGTTGGCAGGCCCGAAAAAAGGGCAGCGTGCACGATAAAAGGGCAAAAAAAAACCGGCCAGCGAGGCTGACCGGTTGTCTGCTTGGCTGTGGAAATTACAGCTTGGCAGCGTTTTCAGACAGGTATTTGGCCACGCCGTCTGGGGATGCGCCCATACCCGCTTTGCCTTTTTCCCACTGAGCCGGGCACACTTCGCCGTGCTCTTCGTGGAATTGCAGCGCGTCAACGGTACGGATCATTTCGTCGATGTTACGGCCGATTGGCAGGTCGTTAACGACCTGTGCACGCACGATGCCGTCTTTGTCGATCAGGAAAGAGCCGCGCAGCGCAACGCCGGCTTCTGGGTGCTCGATGCCGTAAGCTTTTTGGATTTCACGCTTCACGTCAGCAACCATTGCGTATTTCACTTCGCCGATGCCGCCTTTGTCGACAGGGGTTTTACGCCATGCGTTGTGGACGAATTCTGAATCGAAGGAAACGCCAACAACTTCAACGCCACGCTTCTGGAATTCTTCATAACGGTGATCGAAAGCGATCAGTTCGGAAGGACAGACGAAGGTGAAGTCCATCGGCCAGAAGAACAGTACGGCAGGCTTGCCGTTCAGGTGCTTCTTCAGGTTGAAGTTTTCAACGATTTCGCCATTGCCGAGTACGGCAGCAGCAGTGAAGTCAGGGGCTTGACGAGTTACCAGGACCATGATTACTCCTGTAATAGTTGTTAAGGGTTGATGTATACCCATCGGCGTGTAAACCACCAGCCGTTGGGTAAAAACTTGAGCCAGTATAGGGGCCTTGGTGCGGTGAATAAAGGGCAAACTACCAATCAATGAGATAGCTTTCGCCTATTAAATTCATCGTTTAAATTTAGCAAGCTTTAAAAATAACCTTTTCGCAAAAAAGGGCAAGCGCTAAAAACATTTTCTTGTCGTAGCGATACGTGGCGGTCATAGCGCTTTGGCTTTTGCCTTCTGCATCATCTGCGGGTAAAACTGCCAGAACTGTGTTTCAAGTTGATGATAATGGCGTTCAACGTCGTCAAACGAGCCCGCCAGCGCCGCCAATCGCGGGCGGCGGTTGGCCATGCCCTGCAATACCGTGGCGATGAACGGCAGTTCGGCATAGCGTTCCAGCCAGCGTTCCGGCCACAGGTAGTTATTCAGGTTCTGAAAACGCGCCGGGGTCAGCGGCAGATGCGGCACAATCTGGCTGCGCGCTTCCTGAGTGAAACGTTCCAGGCTGCGCGACGGCTCTATCTGTTGCCAATGGCGTGCCAGAAAGTGATCCCACACCACATCGAGCGTAATCGGCGCGACGCGGCGGTGCCGATCGCTGAAAAAATCGCGACAGGCCTTGACCTGCGGCAACGAGTCGGTGAGCACGTCGATGCGCCGGTGCAGCATGATGCCGGCCACCACCTCGGGTGCATAGTCGGCTGCGGGGTTGCCGCGTACGAAGTCGGCCAACAGGTTGCCCAGCAGCGAGCTGTCCGCCAACTGGGCCAAATGGAGATGAGCGAGAAAATTCATCCGTCAACTATACCCGAACTGCGGCGAATCCTCCTTATTTCTTGCTGCCGGCGGCCGGCGGCTTTAGACTAGGCCGCCTGTTTTTTTAGCTGAAGTGATTATCCATGCGCGTCGCCGATTTTTCTTTTGATCTTCCCGAGTCGTTAATTGCACGTTATCCACAACCTCAACGCAGCGGTTGCCGCTTGTTGCAACTGGATGGACCGACGGGGAAGTTGACGCACGGCGTATTCACCGATCTGCTGGATCAACTGGAGGCCGGCGATCTGCTGGTGTTCAACAATACCCGGGTGATCCCGGCGCGTATCTTTGGCCGCAAGGCCAGTGGCGGGAAAATCGAAGTGCTGGTCGAGCGGGTGCTCGACGATCATCGGGTGTTGGCGCATGTCCGCGCATCCAAGGCGCCAAAACCGGGCGCTGCGCTGTTGCTGGGTGACGACGACAGCATTCCTGCCACCATGGTGGCGCGTCACGATACGCTGTTTGAACTGCGCTTTGACGATCCGCGCGACGTGTTTACCATTCTCAATGCGGTGGGGCATATGCCGCTGCCGCCGTATATCGATCGGCCGGACGAAGACGCCGATCGCGAACTGTATCAGACCGTTTACAGCCAGAAGCCGGGCGCGGTTGCGGCGCCAACCGCCGGGCTGCACTTTGACGAGCCGCTGCTGGCGGCGCTGCGTGAGAAGGGCGTCGAAATGGCGTTCGTTACCCTGCACGTCGGCGCAGGCACCTTCCAGCCGGTGCGGGTCGAAACCATCGAAGAACATGTGATGCACGCCGAATACGCCGAAGTGCCGCAAGAGGTGGTTGATGCGGTATTGGCCTGCAAGGCGCGCGGCAAGCGCGTGGTCGCCGTCGGCACCACCTCGGTGCGCTCACTGGAAAGCGCCGCCAAGGCCAGCCAGGATGCACCGATCGCGCCATTCTTCGGCGATACCCGTATTTTCATCTATCCGGGATATCACTATCAGGTCATTGATGCGCTGATCACCAATTTCCACCTGCCGGAATCGACGCTGATCATGCTGGTTTCGGCCTTTGCCGGCTATCAGAACACCATGAATGCCTATCGACAGGCGGTGGCCGAGCAATACCGTTTCTTCAGTTATGGTGATGCGATGTTTATCAGTCGTAATCCGCAGGCGGAAAACGAGTCCGTCGGCAAATAAATTTTCGAGGTATACCCAAAATAATTGAAACGGCGTCAAGGCAGTATGTGAGCGACCCCCGACGGGCTTGCGAGAGTCAATGATTCGGGTGAGTGAACGCCGCCAATACAGAGGCCGTTTCAAGCATGACAGGTATTTATGACGTCAGACTGTTTCTCTGACGCTGGAGGCATTGTGAAGTACGAATTACAGACAACCGATGGTCGCGCTCGCCGTGGCCGCCTGGTATTTGAACGCGGTGTGGTAGAAACACCGGCCTTTATGCCGGTCGGCACTTACGGCACGGTAAAAGGCATGACGCCGGAAGAAGTCAAAGAGACCGGTGCACAGATTTTGCTGGGTAATACCTTCCACCTGTGGCTGCGTCCGGGGCAGGAAATCATGAAGCTGCACGGCGATCTGCATGACTTTATGCAATGGCACGGGCCGATTCTGACCGATTCCGGTGGTTTTCAGGTGTTTAGCCTCGGCGCGATGCGCAAGATCAAAGAGGAAGGCGTATACTTCCGCAATCCGATCAACGGCGACAAAGTGTTCCTCAGTCCGGAAAAGTCGATGGAAATCCAGTATGACCTGGGTTCCGATATCGTGATGATCTTTGATGAATGCACGCCGTACCCGGCCGATTGGGATTATGCCAAACGGTCGATGGAAATGTCCCTGCGCTGGGCGCAGCGCAGTCGCGCACGGTTTGACGAGCTGAATAACAAAAATGCGCTGTTTGGCATTATTCAGGGCGGCGTTTACGAAGATTTACGTGATGTTTCAGTAAAAGGGCTGGTGGAGATCGGCTTTGATGGTTACGCTGTGGGCGGCCTGGCGGTTGGTGAGCCGAAAGAAGACATGCATCGCATTCTCGAACATGTTTGTCCGCAAATTCCGGAAGATAAGCCACGCTATCTGATGGGGGTGGGTAAACCGGAAGATCTGGTGGAAGGCGTGCGTCGCGGTATCGATATGTTCGATTGCGTGATGCCGACGCGTAACGCCCGTAACGGCCATCTGTTCGTGACCGACGGTGTGGTAAAAATCCGTAATGCCAAGCACAAGGATGATACTTCTCCGCTGGATAACGAGTGTGATTGCTACACATGTCGCAATTACAGTCGCGCCTACTTGCATCATCTCGACCGTTGCAACGAAATACTCGGTGCCCGTTTGAATACGATTCATAACCTGCGCTACTACCAGCGTGTGATGGCGGGTTTACGCCAGGCTATTGAAGAGGGTAAATTAGAGACGTTTGTTGCGGACTTCTATGGTCGGATCGGCAAGCCGGTTCCACCTTTAACTGTTTGAATTAATAATTGATAACTTAATGAGGGAATTTCAATGAGCTTTTTCATTTCTGACGCCGTCGCATCCGCAGGGGCTCCGGCTCAGGGAAGCCCGTACTCTCTGATCATTATGCTGGTGGTGTTTGGTCTGATCTTCTATTTCATGATCCTGCGCCCACAGCAGAAACGCGCCAAAGAGCATAAGAAGCTGATGGACTCCATCGGCAAGGGCGATGAAGTGCTGACCACCGGCGGTCTGATCGGTCGCGTCACCAAAGTGGCCGACACCGGCATTATCGCTATTGCGCTGAACGACACCACGGAAGTGATGATCAAGCGTGACTTCGTGGCGGCCGTTCTGCCGAAAGGTACCATGAAGGCCCTGTAATTTTGTTTTCCCGAAGGGAATTGCCGTGCTAAACCGTTATCCTTTGTGGAAGTATCTGATGCTGATCGTGGTGATCATCGTCGGTCTGCTTTATGCGCTTCCCAACCTTTATGGTGAGGATCCGGCTGTACAAATCACTGGCGCGCGCGGTGTCGCCGCCAGTGAAGCTACGCTGGACCAAGTCCGTACCGTATTAGAAAAAGACCAGATCGCGAGCAAGTCGATTGCACTGGAAGAAGGCGCAATCCTGGCTCGCTTTTCCGATCCCGACGTTCAGCTGCGTGCCCGCGAAGCCCTGATGGCCGCGATGGGCGACAAATACGTCGTTGCGCTGAACCTGGCTCCGGCTACGCCGCGCTGGCTGACCATGCTGGGTGCCGAGCCGATGAAACTGGGCCTCGATTTACGTGGTGGCGTGCACTTCCTGATGGAAGTCGACATGGATACCGCGCTTGGCAAGTTGCAAGAGCAGACCATGGATACCCTGCGCAGCGATCTGCGTGAAAAGGGCATTGCTTATGCGTCAATCCGTAAACTGGACAAATATGGCGTTGAGGTCCGTTTCCGTGACAATGCCGCGCGCGATCAGGCCATCAGCTATCTGACGCCGCGTCAACGCGATCTGGTGCTGTCGTCCAATGGCAACAACACGCTGAAGGCTACCCTGACCGATGCGCGTTTGAGTGAAGCGCGTGAATATGCCGTTCAGCAGAACATCACTATTCTGCGTAACCGTGTTAACCAGCTCGGCGTAGCCGAACCGCTGGTGCAGCGCCAGGGTTCTGACCGTATCGTGGTCGAACTGCCAGGGATTCAGGATACTGCGCGCGCGAAAGAGATCCTTGGCGCGACCGCAACGCTGGAGTTCCGCCTGGTGAACACCAACGTGGATGCCACGGCGGCAGCGAACGGCCGCGTGCCGGGCGACTCCGAAGTGAAAGACACCCGTGAAGGCCAGCCGATTGTGCTGTACAAGCGGGTGATCCTGACCGGCGATCATATCACCGACTCGACCTCGACCATGGACGAGTACAACCAGCCGCAGGTTAACATCTCGCTGGACAGCGCTGGCGGCAACGCCATGTCCAACTTCACCAAGGACAACATCGGCAAACCGATGGCGACCCTGTTCGTGGAGTACAAGGACAGCGGCAAGAAAGACGCCAACGGCCGCTCGGTACTGGTTAAGCAGGAAGAAGTCATCAACGTTGCCAACATTCAATCGCGTCTGGGCAACAGCTTCCGTATTACCGGCATCGGTAATCCGAATGAAGCACGTCAACTGTCGCTGCTGCTGCGCGCCGGTGCGCTGATTGCACCAATCCAGATCGTGGAAGAGCGTACCATCGGTCCAACCCTGGGGATGCAAAACATCACTCAAGGTCTGGAAGCCTGTCTGTGGGGCCTGGTCGCGTCGATCGTGTTCATGGTGGTCTGGTACCGTAAATTCGGTGTGATTGCGACCAGCGCGCTGGTCGCCAACCTGGTGCTGATTGTCGGCGTCATGTCGCTGTTGCCAGGGGCAACGCTGACCATGCCGGGCATTGCCGGTATCGTGCTGACGCTGGCGGTGGCGGTTGATGCCAACGTGCTGATCAACGAACGTATCAAGGAAGAGCTGAAGAACGGACGCTCCGTTCAGCAAGCGATCCATGAGGGCTATAAGGGCGCGTTCTCCAGTATCATCGATGCCAACATCACCACGCTTATCACCGCGATTATTCTGTACGCAGTGGGCACCGGTTCGATTAAAGGCTTTGCGATTACCACCGCGATCGGTGTGGCGACGTCCATGTTCACCGCGATCGTCGGTACCCGTGCCATCGTCAACCTGCTTTACGGCGGCAAACGCATTAACAAGCTGTCTATCTGAGGAGTGCGTTGTGGCACAGGATTATACTGTTGAACAACTCAACTACGGCCGTAAAGTGTATGACTTTATGCGCTGGGATTACGTGGCCTTCGGCATCTCATTGCTGCTGTTGATCGCGTCGATTACCGTAATGTCGGTTCGTGGCTTTAACTGGGGTCTGGATTTCACCGGCGGTACGGTGATTGAAATCAACCTGGAACAGCCGGCGAACCTGGATCTGATGCGCGATACGCTGGAAAAGGCCGGGTTCAAGGATCCGGTTCTGCAGAACTTTGGCAGCAGCCGCGACATCATGGTGCGTATGCCTCCGGTGACCGGCCCTGCCGGTCAGGAGCTGGGCAACAAGGTGATCAGCGTGATTAACGCGTCAGTGGATAAAAACGCCACCGTCAAGCGCGTTGAGTTCGTTGGCCCGAGCGTGGGTAGTGAATTGGCGCAAAACGGCGGCATGGCGCTGCTGGTGGCGTTGATCTGTATCTTGATTTACGTTGGTTTCCGCTTTGAATGGCGTCTGGCGGCTGGGGCGGTTATTGCGCTGGCACACGACGTGGTGATCACCCTCGGGGTGCTGTCACTGTTCCATATCGAAGTCGATCTGACCATCGTGGCGTCCTTGATGTCGGTCATCGGCTACTCGTTGAACGACAGCATCGTGGTTTCCGACCGTATTCGTGAGAACTTCCGCAAGATCCGTCGCGGTACCTCTTACGAAATTATCAACGTGTCGCTGACCCAGACGCTGAGCCGTACATTGATGACCTCCGGGACCACCCTGATGGTGGTACTGATGCTGTACATCTTTGGCGGTGCGATGCTGCATGGCTTCTCGCTGGCGATGCTGATCGGCGTGTCCATCGGTACCGTATCCTCCATCTACGTCGCGTCTGCGCTGGCGTTGAAGCTGGGTATGAAGCGTGAACACATGCTGCAGCAGAAAGTAGAGAAAGAAGGCGCCGATCAGCCTTCAATTCTGCCCTGATTGCGGTAGGTCAAGCTGAAAAAAGAGCGCCGATTGGCGCTCTTTTTTTATTTTGATGACGCAGTCGGCATTGGTGTAGGCCGAGGGAGCCGGCAGCGTGGTGAACGGGGTTATTTTGCCACGTCAGCGCCGAGCGGCTCGACCTCGTGCAGGCGAATGTAACCCAGCTGTTGCGGAGTTACGCCGCTGAAACGCAGCTCAAAGCTCTGCTCGGTTTTCGACAGCAGAGATTCACCGCTCTGGATAGGTTGCGAAAGCGCTCCGGCGCTCTGCAACTGGCCGTTGGCGTCCAGTTGACCCCATTCCACCATGGCCTTGAAGGCTGGCAGCGATTTACCGGAGAGCGTGCGTATATGCAGTATTGCCTGGGTACCGTTAGCTTCGGTCTTCACATGGCTAAGTGATACGCTCAGTTCGCCGAGTGCGCTTTGCAAACGTGCGCCAGTATTGGCGGTCGGCAGCAGATACACGCCGCTGGCGGAGTTGCTGTTCAACTGATTCTGGCGCTCCAGCGCCGTGGCCTGGTCGGTTAGCGTATTCAGCTTTTGGTTCAGCTCGACCATCTGGTTCTGCAATTTCGGCACTTCGCGATTCTGCGCGCAGCCAGCCAGCGTAACCAGGGCGCCAAGCAAGAGAACTTTACGATAACTAATTGTCATGGCAGTGATTTCCTATTCAATAACTCCTGTTATCAGCTTAGTCGCAATCGCGATGAAAGTCATGCGCACACCGGTACAATGCCGCGTCAAGCGGCGTGGCGTCGCAACAAATGCCCCATGCCCTTTGTTGTAACCAAACTTCGCGGTAAACTATTCTCAACTATGAGAACGCTTGTCAGGACGTGTTATGCATTGCCCTTTTTGCGCTGCTGTTGATACCAAAGTGATTGATTCCCGTCTGGTAGGCGATGGCTCACAGGTGCGCCGTCGTCGTCAGTGTCTGGTTTGTAACGAACGCTTTACCACCTTTGAGGTGGCGGAACTGGTGATGCCGCGCGTGATCAAAAGTGACGAGGTACGTGAGCCTTTCAATGAGGACAAGCTGCGTCGCGGCATGCTGAAAGCGCTGGAAAAGCGCCCGGTCAGCTCCGATGATGTGGAAAACGCCATCAACCATATAAAATCCCAGTTGCGGGCCACCGGCGAGCGTGAAGTGCCGACGAAAATGGTCGGCAATCTGGTAATGGACGCGCTGAAGAAACTGGACAAGGTGGCTTACATCCGCTTTGCTTCGGTTTATCGCAGTTTTGAAGATATCCGCGAGTTCGGCGAAGAGATCGCCAGGCTCCAGGACTGACAGGTTTCGAAATGCACAACGACGAATTGTATATGGCGCGCGCCTTTGAACTGGCGCGGTTAGGGCGATTTACTACCGCGCCGAACCCCAACGTCGGCTGCGTCATTGTGCGCGATGGCCAGATCGTTGGTGAGGGGTATCATCTGCGCGCCGGTGAACCGCATGCCGAAGTGCATGCGCTGCGCATGGCCGGTAAGCGAGCACGCGGTGCCACCGCCTACGTTACGCTGGAACCCTGTAGCCATCATGGCCGCACGCCGCCGTGTGCCGACGCCCTGATCGATGCCGGCGTCAGCCGCGTGGTGGCGGCGATGCAGGATCCCAATCCGCAGGTCGCCGGGCGCGGGCTGTACAAACTGCAGCAGGCGGGCATCGAGGTGCGGCATGGCCTGATGCTGGCCGAAGCCGAAGCGGTCAACCTGGGGTTCCTCAAGCGCATGCGTACCGGTTTCCCCTATGTGCAACTCAAACTGGGGGCTTCACTCGATGGCTGCACCGCGATGGCTTCCGGTGAAAGCCAGTGGATTACCTCCCCCCAGGCGCGTCAGGACGTACAGCGTTTACGCGCCGAAAGTGCGGCGATACTCAGTACCAGCGCCACCGTGCTGGCGGACGATCCATCGCTGACGGTGCGTTGGGATGAACTGGACGCAGAAACTCAGCGTAGCTATCCGCGTGAAAACCTGCGCCAGCCGCTGCGGATCATTCTCGACGGTCACAACCGCGTCACGCCTCAGCATAAGTTGATCCAGCAACCCGGCACCACCTGGCTGGCGCGTTTGCAGCCGGACCAGGGTTTATGGCCACAAAACGTCGAACAGTTGCAATTCCCGGCGCACGGCGGCGGTATCGATCTGGTAGTGATGATGATGCAGTTGGCGAAACGTCAGGTGAATTCGATCTGGGTGGAAGCGGGCGCCCGGCTGTCCGGTGCATTATTGCAGGCCGGCCTGGTGGACGAGCTCATTTTGTACATCGCGCCAAAACTGTTGGGGGATAATGGCCGTGGCCTTTGTCACCTGCCGGGACTGGAACAACTGATCGATGCACCGGAGTTCGTCTTCAGCGAGGTGCGGCAGGTCGGGCCGGATTTACGCTTGCGCCTGAAAGCCAAACACCCGTAATCAGCCCTGCAGCACGGTAGCCCGTCGGGTTTTACAAAACCGCCGCGCAGGCGTGCAAAGAATATGATAGAATCCGCCCCCCTGCGGGGTATTGAACCCATTTTTAAGGAAAGCCCATGAACGTTATCGAAGGTGTTGTTGCTACTCCAAATGCCCGTGTGGCGATCGCAATTGCACGTTTTAACAATTTCATCAACGACAGCCTGCTGGAAGGCGCCATCGATGCGCTGAAACGCATTGGCCAGGTTGCAGACGACAATATCACCGTTGTCTGGGTACCGGGTGCCTATGAGCTGCCGTTGACCGCTCGCGTGTTGGCCAATACTGGCAAGTACGACGCCGTTATCGCGCTGGGCACGGTGATCCGCGGGGGAACCGCGCACTTTGAATATGTGGCAGGCGAAGCCAGTTCTGGCCTGGGCAGCGTTTCTCTGAACGCTGAAATCCCGGTTGCCTTTGGCGTTCTGACCACCGAAAGCATCGAACAAGCGATCGAGCGTGCCGGCACCAAAGCGGGCAACAAAGGCGCAGAAGCTGCCCTGACCGCACTTGAAATGATTAATGTTATCAAAGCTATTAAAGCCTGAATTTAGTTAAGGGGAATTCCGTGAAACCTGCTGCTCGTCGCCGCGCTCGTGAGTGCGCTGTTCAAGCGCTTTACTCTTGGCAGTTGTCAAAAAATGACATTGCCGATGTTGAATTACAGTTCCTGACGGAGCAGGATGTCAAAGACGTTGACATCGCCTATTTTCGCGAGCTGCTGTCCGGCGTGGCAGTGAATGCAGGTACGTTGGATGCTCTGATGGCGCCTTACCTGTCTCGTCAGCTCGAAGAGCTGGGCCAGGTAGAAAAAGCGGTGCTGCGCATTGCGCTGTTTGAACTGAAAATGCGTGAAGATGTCCCTTACAAAGTGGCAATCAATGAAGCAATCGAACTGGCGAAAACCTTCGGTGCCGAAGATAGCCACAAGTTTGTGAATGGCGTGCTGGATAAAGCAGCGCCAAGCATCCGCAAGAAGAAATAAATTTTAAGGCCGGTTTACCGGCCTTAAATTCATCTGTACACCACGTCATTCATTTTGCACCGCCCGGTGCAGCGATTCCTGGTTTTGACCAAGTCAATGGCAGGGGACAGGGCCGAGTGGGTAACATGAGCGATGAAAAGTCTATTGGAATATGATTATGGCATGCGGCGAATTTGACCTCATTGCCCGCTATTTTGACCGGTTCAAGAGCGTACGCCGGGACGTACAGTTGGGCATTGGAGATGACTGCGCACTGCTGACAGTGGCAGAAAAACAGCTTTTGGCCGTCAGTACCGATACCCTGGTTGCGGGCGTTCACTTCCTGCCGGATATCGATCCGGCCGATCTTGGCTACAAGGCGCTGGCGGTAAACCTCAGCGATCTGGCGGCGATGGGCGCCGATCCTGCCTGGTTATCGCTGGCATTGACCTTGCCAAGCGTTGATGAGAGCTGGTTGAAGGCCTTTAGCGATAGCCTGTTCGAGCAGCTCAATTATTATGGCATGCAGCTGATTGGCGGTGACACCACCCGTGGCCCGCTCAGCATGACACTGACCATCAATGGCCTGATCCCTGCCGGACGCGCATTAACGCGTGGTGGGGCGCGTATCGGCGACTGGATTTACGTTACCGGTACGCTGGGTGACAGCGCCGCCGGTTTGGCCATTTTACAGGATCGTCTGTCGGTAGCCGATGCCAGCGCGCGCAATTATCTGTTGGGACGTCATTTACGGCCGCAGCCACGGGTATTGCAAGGGCAGGCGTTGCGCGATCTGGCCAGTGCGGCGATCGACCTTTCCGACGGTCTGATTTCCGATCTGAAACACCTGTTGAAAGCCAGTGAGTGCGGCGCGCGTATCGATCTGGGTGAATTGCCGATGTCGCAGGCGCTGACCGGCCATAGCGATGCCGAGCAGGCATTGCGCTGGGCGTTGACCGGCGGCGAGGATTACGAACTATGCTTTACGGTGCCGGAGATCAACCGTGGCGCGCTGGAAGTGGCGCTGAGCCATTTGGGCGCCGATTACACCTGTATTGGCCAGATAGGGCCGCTTTCCGAAGGCCTGCAATTCTTGCGCGACGACAAGGCGGTGGATTTGCCGTGGGCCGGTTTTGATCACTTTAGCGTGGAATAGGGCATTGCATGGATGAAGCGACGCGCCGGTTGCGTTTAAGCAACCCATGGCACCTGCTGGCCACCGGCTTCGGCAGTGGACTCTCGCCGATCATGCCCGGCACCGTCGGGTCATTGGCGGCGATACCGTTCTGGTTGCTGCTGATCCAGTTACCGTGGCAGCTCTATTCGCTGTTGGTGATGTTCAGCATCTGTATCGGTGTCTATCTGTGCCATCAGACGGCGAAAGACATGCGTGTGCACGATCATGGCAGCATCGTCTGGGATGAGTTTGTCGGGATGTGGATCACGCTGATGGCGTTGCCTATCAACGACTGGCGCTGGGTTGCCGCCGGTTTTGTGATTTTCCGCCTGCTGGATATCTGGAAACCGTGGCCGATTCGCTGGTTTGATCGCAACGTGCACGGCGGCATGGGCATCATGATCGACGATATCGTCGCCGGGGTAATTGCCGCCGGGGTGATCTATCTGATAGGCCACCATTGGCCGATCGGACTATTTTGATCGTGTAACGGGGCGCCAGCGAGCGCCCCGTTGGTTATTCAAACCCGGTGACGCGATGCGGCACATAGGCCGTTTCCAATTCGGCAATGTCAAGCGAGCTCAACGTCAGATCGACGGCGGCAATGGCGTCTTCCAGTTGCTCGCTGCGCGAGGCGCCGACAATCGGGGTGGTGACGACCGGTTTACTCAGCAGCCAGGCCAGCGCCACCTGAGCGCGCGAAACGCCGCGCTGTTCGGCGATGGTCGCTACACGTTCGGCAATGATCTGGTCAGTGCCTGCGGTGTCGTCATACAGGCTTTTGCCAAACTCGTCCGAGACCAGACGGGCGGTGCTCTCACCCCACGGACGCGTTAGTCGTCCGCGCGCCAGCGGGCTCCATGGCATGACGGCAATCCCTTCCGCCGCGCACAATGGCAGCATTTCACGCTCTTCTTCCCGCTGAATCAGATTATATTGGTTTTGCATGGTGGCAAAGCGCGTCCAGCCGTGTAAATCGGCGGTGTAAAGCGCTTTGGCAAACTGCCAGGCATACATCGACGAGGCGCCGATATAACGAGCCTTACCGGCCTTGACCACCTCATGCAGCGCTTCCAGTGTTTCTTCGAGCGGCGTCTCGTAATCCCAGCGGTGGATTTGCAGCAGATCGACATAATCGGTGCCCAGTCGCTTCAGGCTATCGTCGATCGATTGCATAATCTTGCCGCGCGACAGGCCACGCTCCAGATTGCTAAGCGGAAAGTACACTTTGGTGGCGATCACCACCTGGTCACGGCGCGCATAATCACGTAGCGCACGGCCGACGATCTCTTCGCTGCTGCCGTCTGAATAGCTGTTGGCGGTGTCAAAAAAGTTGATGCCCGCTTCTAGCGCCTGTTTGAGCAGCGGGCGACTGCTCTCTTCCGGCAGGGTCCAGGCGTGATTGCCACGATTGGGTTCGCCATAGGTCATGCAACCCAGACAGATGCGGGATACGTTAAGATCGGTATTACCCAGTTTTACATACTTCATGCTTGCCTCCGGTTTAGCTCCGACAGTAACTGTAGCGGATTATCGGGGCGCGAGGAGGGGGATATTGAACAAAAGGGGCTTCAGTGAAGCCCCAGAAGGTTTATTCTGCCAGCCAGTTGGTGATTTGGCGTTGAATACCGGCGGCATCAAGGCCCAGATCGTGGCGGATCTCGTCCTGGCCACCCTGCGGTACAAAGGCGTCCGGCAGGCCGATGTTCAGCACCGGTACTACGCGGCGTTTGGCCATTAACAGTTCATTAACGCCGCTGCCGGCACCGCCCATGATGGCGTTTTCCTCCAGCGTCACCAGTGCTTGGTGGCTGGCGGCCATTTCCAGCACCAGCGCTTCATCCAGCGGTTTGACGAAACGCATGTCGACCAGCGTGGCATTGAGCGCCTCGGCGGCCAACTGTGCTTCCGGCAGCAGGGTGCCGAAGTTGAGAATGGCGACTTTCTCGCCTTCGCGGCGTACCACGCCTTTACCCAGCGGCAACGCGGCCAGCGGCTCCAGTGTGGCACCGGTACCGTTGCCACGCGGGTAACGCACCGCGCTTGGGCCGTCGTTGTGGTGATAGCCGGTAAACAGCATTTGACGGCATTCGTTTTCATCGCTCGGCGTCATGATCACCATATTCGGGATACAACGCAGGAAGGAGAGATCGAACGCCCCTTGGTGGGTCTGCCCATCGGCACCGACAATACCGCCGCGATCGATGGCGAACAGCACCGGCAAATTCTGGATCGCCACGTCGTGGATCACCTGATCGTAGGCGCGTTGCAGGAAGGTGGAGTAAATCGCCACCACCGGCTTGTAACCGCCAATCGCCAGGCCGGCGGCAAAGGTGACCGCGTGCTGTTCGGCGATCGCCACGTCGAAGTATTGCTGTGGGTAATCGCGAGAAAATTGCACCATGCCCGAGCCTTCGCGCATCGCGGGCGTGATGGCCATCAGGGCGCTGTCCTTGGCGGCGGTTTCACACAGCCATTCGCCAAATATTTTAGAATAGGTCGGCAGACCGCCGGCGCTCTTCGGCAGAGTGCCGCTGGCCGGATCGAACTTGGGTACCGCATGGAAGCTGATCGGATCCTTTTCTGCCGGCGCATAACCACGGCCTTTCTTGGTCATGATATGCAGCAGCTGTGGCCCTTTCAGATCGCGCATGTTCTTCAGCGTGGCGACCAGTCCCTGTACGTCGTGACCGTCGACCGGGCCGATGTAATTAAAGCCCAGCTCTTCGAACAGCGTGCCCGGAACTACCATACCCTTCAAATGTTCTTCGGTGCGCTTGATCAGTTCCTTGATCGGCGGCAGGCCGGAAAGCACTTTTTTGCCGCCTTCGCGCAGCGTGGAATACAGTTTTCCCGACAGCAATTGCGCCAGATGGTTATTCAACGCGCCGACGTTTTCCGAGATCGACATTTCGTTGTCGTTCAAGACCACCAGCATGTCCGGATCGATGTCGCCGGCGTGATTCATTGCTTCAAATGCCATACCGGCGGTAATCGCGCCGTCGCCAATCACGCATACCGTACGGCGGCCCTTGCCTTCGCGTGCGGCGGCTACGGCCATGCCTAGGCCGGCGCTGATCGACGTCGATGAATGGCCAACCGACAACACGTCGTATTCGCTTTCAGCGCGCCAAGGGAAAGGATGCAAGCCATTCTTTTGGCGAATGGTCGAGATGCGATCGCGGCGACCGGTTAGAATTTTATGCGGGTAAGCCTGGTGACCAACATCCCATACCAGATGATCGAACGGGGTGTTGTAAACGTAGTGCAACGCCACCGTCAGTTCGACGGTACCCAGCCCGGAAGCAAAGTGGCCGCTCGAGCGGCTGACGCTGTCCAGCAAATATTGCCGCAGCTCGTCGCACAGCTTCGGCAGGCTTTCTTTTGGCAACGAGCGGAGTTCCTCGGGGTTATCCGCCAGCGCCAACGTTGGGTATTTGGCTATATCAAGACTCATTCGATACTCATATCAGAGGTATGCCATTAATTGTCCATTGAGCCTGTGGCACAATGACAGCCAATGGCGATAACGTCACACGTTAATTGTCGCGTTCAATAATGAAGCTGGCTAACGCCCTTAATGGCGCGGTATTGTAAGAGTGTGCCGCCAGCGTATCCAGCGCGGCCAAGGCTTCCAGGTGCAAATCGCTGGCTTTGGCTTTGGCGTTTTCCAACCCGAGCAGCGCAGGATAGGTGCTCTTGCCATGCTGCTGGTCGGCCCCTTGGCGCTTTCCTATTTTGGCAGTTTCGCCGATGACGTCGAGAATGTCATCCTGAACCTGGAACGCCAGGCCAATCGCCGCGGCGTAACGATCGAGCTGCACCAGCGCCGCTCGGCCCGGTTCACCCGCTGCCAGCGCGCCCAGGCGCACCGCGGCGCGGATCAATGCCCCGGTTTTAAGCCGGTGGATCTGCTCCAGCGCTTCCAGATTAATCTGACGACCCTCGGCCGCCAGATCCAGAGCCTGACCGCCGCACATGCCGGCAACGCCGCTGGCGCCGGCCAGTTCAGACACCATCGCCAACCTGTCGCGCAGCGCGACGTCGGGCATATCGGCATCGGCCAGGATCGAGAATGCCAGCGTTTGCAGCGCGTCGCCGGCCAGGATGGCATTGGCTTCGCCAAACTTGATGTGGCAGGTCGGCTGGCCACGGCGTAGATCGTCATTGTCCATCGCCGGCAGATCGTCGTGGATCAGCGAATAGGCATGGATGCATTCTATGGCGGCAGCCGGCACATCGAGATTATTCAGCGATACACCGAACATCTCGCCAGTAGCGTAAACCAGGAACGGGCGCAGGCGCTTTCCACCCAATAACGCGCCGTGACGCATGGCTTCGACCATCGCGTCTTTATTAAACGGCAGCGGGGCGATAAACCCCAGTAACGCATCGTCGGCACGTTGACGATAAACCTGCAACTGGCTGTTAAAGTCAGACATCAATAATTACTCGGCATCCGGGGTAAAAGACGTTAATGCGGCATCATCGTTGCTATCGTTCAATAAAATCTGTACGCGCTGCTCCGCCTGCTGCAACTTTTGCTGACCCTGACGCGCCAATTGTACGCCGCGCTCAAATTGATTCAACGCGTCTTCCAGCGGCAGCTCGCCGGATTCCAGGCGTGTCACGATGCTCTCCAGCTCGGTGAGGGAGTTTTCAAAACTGACGTTTTGCTCGGTACTGTCTGATTGCGCGGGTTTTTTAGGCATAATTTTCTTTTTACATCATCATGTGAACAGTGGCGCCAGAGCCTATCCTAGCGGATCTTGATTAGCAAATCATGGCGTGCGCGTGTGGTTTTGTGCGCAGAGCCATACCAGATGGTGATATACTCCGCACCGTTAATTTTATCTGACCATAAAGACCGCCATGAAGTTTATCATTAAATTGTTCCCGGAAATCACCATCAAGAGTCAATCTGTGCGCTTGCGCTTCATTAAGATTCTGACGACCAACATCCGTAACGTTCTGAAGCAGTATGATGAAACCCTGGCGGTTGTTCGTCATTGGGACTTCATCGAAGTCCGCGCCAAGGACGAAAACCAGCGTCCGGTGATTGCCGATGCGCTGACGCGTATCCCCGGTATTCACCATATTCTGGAAGTGGAAGATCGTGAATACACCGATATCCACCACATTTTTGAACAAACGCTGGAGGCCTATCGCCAACAGCTGGAAGGTAAGACCTTCTGCGTGCGGGTAAAACGTCGCGGCAAGCAGGATTTCAATTCGCAGGACGTGGAACGTTACGTTGGCGGCGGCCTGAATCAGCATATTGAGAGCGCGCGCGTCAATCTGACGCGTCCCCAGGTAACGGTTAACCTGGAGATCGAAGACGACAAGCTGATGCTGGTGAAGGCGCGTCGCGAAGGTATCGGCGGTTATCCGATCGGTACCCAGGAAGACGTGATGTCGCTGATTTCCGGTGGCTTCGACTCCGGCGTCTCCAGCTATATGCTGATGCGTCGCGGCTGTCGGGTACATTATTGTTTCTTCAACCTCGGCGGCTCGGCGCATGAAATCGGCGTCAAGCAGGTGGCGCACTATTTGTGGAACCGTTTCGGCAGTTCGCACAAGGTGCGTTTCGTGGCGATTGATTTTGAACCGGTGGTCGGTGAGATCCTGGAAAAGGTCGATGACGGCCAGATGGGCGTGGTGCTGAAACGCATGATGGTGCGCGCAGCGTCTAAAGTGGCGGAGCGCTACGGCGTGCAGGCATTGGTGACCGGCGAAGCGCTGGGACAGGTTTCCAGCCAGACGCTGACCAACCTGCGCCTGATTGACAACGCCTCCGACACGTTGATCCTGCGGCCGCTGATTTCGCACGACAAAGAGCACATCATTAACGTCGCGCGGCAGATCGGTACCGAAGATTTCGCCAAAACCATGCCGGAATACTGTGGCGTGATCTCCAAAAATCCAACGGTAAAAGCGGTCAAAGAGAAAATCGAAGAAGAAGAAGGGCATTTCGACTTCGAGATCCTCGAGCGTGTGGTGCGCGAAGCCAAGAACGTCGATATCCGTACCATCGCCAGCGATATGCAACAGCAGGTCACCGAAGTGGAAACCGTGGCGGCATTTGGCGCCGACGAGGTGATACTGGATATTCGTGCGATTGACGAACAGGATGAGCGACCATTGCAACTGCAGCAGGTCGAGGTGAAGTCGCTGCCGTTTTATAAGCTTGGCAGCCAGTTTGCCGATCTGGATCAGAGTAAAACCTATCTGCTGTACTGTGAGCGTGGCGTAATGAGCCGCTTGCAGGCGCTGTACCTGATTGAGCAGGGCTACGGCAATATCAAGGTCTACCGCCCGTAGTCCTACCGACCAAGCATTGCCGGCGTTGTCTGACGCCGGCTTGCTTATCCCTTCATTGTCCTGCTGCGGTGTCCGCCAGCGTTACTTCCCATTATACGGCTTCGAATATATAAATATATTTACTGAAGTTTCTTTATTATTTTCATATTAAATATATTAAGAAATAATTGATTTTTTAATTTACGACTATCGTTATAGTTGATTTCTGTCGCAATGATTGAGCGACTGCCTGTTATTCACTGCTAGGTAATTGTCGCGGATCTGATGCTTTTAATCATAATTAATTTATGTATTTTTCGTCGTGTTTATCGGTCGTGTGAATTATTTTCGTAAGTTGTTAGCTTACGTTTTTTATAAAGGAATAATCCGCTGGCGCACCGGCTGTTTTGAACGTCAAGCTGGCGAGTGGGTTATATGAAAATAATGGATGAGTTATTTTATGCAAGGAGAAGGCCAATGGAAATCACAAGGGTAACGCTGCTTTCTGCATTGACGCTGCTGGGGTCGAGTCTGTCCGCCCAGGCGGAAATCACCCCGCAAGCAGCGGGTGCAGTGAGCCAGGTCAATCAGGTACCGGTAGTGAACATCAACGCGCCGAGTCAGGATGGCGTATCCCATAACCGCTATTCGCAATTTGACGTCGGGGCGCAGGGCGCGATCCTGAATAACAGCCTTGCCGGTGCACAAACCACGCTGGCTGGCGCGGTAGCGGGAAATAGTCAATTTAACGGTCGTGCCGCGACGGTTATTCTCAATGAGGTTGATTCAGCCAATAAAAGTATTCTTAATGGTATGGTGGAAGTGGCCGGGCAGCGCGCCGACGTGGTGATTGCCAATAAAACAGGTATCACCTGTAACGGCTGCGGGTTTATTAACGCCAGCAACGGCGTATTAACCACAGGGGAATTACAGTTCAGCAATGGCACCTTTAGCGGTTATCGGGTCGAGCAAGGGAATATCCTGGTGGATGGCCAGGGCATGAAAAAGGGTGACGTCGACTACACGGCGATCATTGCTCGCACCGCCAACGTCAACGCCGCGATACATGCCGATGCGCTGTTTGTCTCCGCCGGCAAGAAAACGCTCACTGCGGATTTGTCTGGTGCCAGCAATGCCGCGTTTTCTCGCGACAGGCCTGAGGTGTTGATTGATGTTTCCGAGCTGGGCGGAATGTATGCCGGCAAGATCAGGCTGGTGGCCAATGAAAACGGCGTTGGCGTCAATAGCGCCAATGCCAATGCGGCGCAGCAACGCTCCGGCGGCGCATTCAACCATATCAGCGTTGCCAACCGTGGTCAGATTTTTGCCAAGGGCGGCAGTGCCAGCATCAGCGCGACGACGCTATACAATCAGCGTGATATCGGCGCGGATCGGCTGAGCATTAGCGCGACCCAGTTGCAAAACGACGGCAACATCCTCGGGCCGAACGTATCGGTGACGGCGACCGAATTGCAAAACAACGCTCTGTTCCACGCTAATCGGCTGCAGGTCGCCGCTACCCGCCTGACTAACCGCGGCAAGATGCAGTCGCTGAACGCCCCGTTGTCGCTCAATGCCACCACGCTGCGTAATGACGGACAACTGTTGTCCGGCAGCAGGTTGCAGATCGGTAGCAGCAATATGCTGAACGGCAAAAACGGCGTAATTAAAGCGAACGGCAAGGTCAATATCCAAGGCACCACTCTCAATAACGCTGGCAAAATTTCCTCGCTGAATTCATCGGTGAGTCTTAGCGACACCACTTTCCGCAATAGCGGCAGCGTGACCGCAGCGAGCACCGTCAGCCACGTTGGCACCAGTTTCCGCAACGAGGGCACCATGACCGCCGGCAACGGGGTGGTGACCAATAACGGGCGGGATATCAATAAGCCGTTGCCGCCGCGCAAACGTCCAACATACGGTTGGCCGTTTAGCTGGTAGAACAGGGGCAATTGCCTCCGCCAGCGTGCGGAGGCGTTGGCGGGCAAAAATGAAAAAATCGCTTCTTATCGGATTGCTGGCTGCCGCGATCGGCATTGACGCTCATGCTGAGCAGTACCCGCCACAGCTTAAAGAGGTCATCGCTCAGGAAAGCATTATCAGCGATACGCAGCGCAAGCTGTTGCCGTCGGCGCCTGCCAGCCTGATGGCGGAATCGGAGCATCCGCCGTCGTTCGATCCGCTTATTGTTGAGTCGCCCTGTGTGGTGATTCATCACGTCGCGCTGCCGACAGAGCGGCAGAATCCACGCGCTTTCAACCGGCTGGCACAATCCGCTGTTGGGCACTGCCTGGGTAGTCAGGGGCTGGCGCATATGCAAAGACAACTGCAAAATCAACTGATTGCCAGAGGTTACATCACTTCGCGGGTACGCCTGGTCAGCGAGGGGCATGCAGCGGAAAGGTTGACGGTTGATGTGGATTACGGCCGCATTGGGCAGTTGAACATGCGTGCTGGCAGTAGCCCGCATTTTCATCCGGCGTTCACCTTTCCTCTGGCACCAGGCGAGGTGCTGGATCTGCGGCGTGTGGAACAAGGGCTGGAGAACATCGGGCTGATACCCGGTGTGCTCAGCGATATCCGCATTGTTCCGGGAGCCCGTCCCGGAGAGAGCGACATCGAGATCTTTCGCCGCCAGGATAAATATTGGCGCGTAACCGCCTGGCTGGATGATGCGGGCACGCGCTCAACCGGCCGTTACCAGGCCGGTGGCGCGTTATATCTGGATAATCTGGCTGGCGTAAACGACGTGTTGTATGCCTCGGCGGCACGTAGCATTTTTGCGGCCCAAGGCCGAGACAGTGCAAGCCGCGCGTTGTACTACAGTCTGCCGCTTGGTTTTTGGAGCCTCGGCGCGTTGGCGGGCGACAGTCGTTACCAGCAGACCATCAATGGCCATGCAGTAGATTACCGTTATCTCGGCCGCTCCGAGTATTGGGGGATGCAGGCGCGATACACTCTCGCACGCGGCATGAATCAAAAGACCATGCTGAACGGCCAGTTGCTGCAACGCAGCTACCGCTATTATCTGAATGATACCGAGATTGCCCTGCAACGCGCCAGCCTGACCAGCCTGAAGCTGGGGGCAAGCCACTTGCACTACACCGCAGACGCGCAGATCTCCCTGGCCATTGACGCGGTGGTGGGAAGCGGCGCCGACAATCGGCAACCTATGATGCAGTTTGCTGGTAGCGTGCTGCGCCCGTTTACGCTTTCTGACTATCGTCTGCGTTATCTTGGTGAGCTGTCAGGGCAAATCGCCGATGCGATGCAACCGGTACAGGACAAGTGTTTTATTGGCGATCGTTCGACGGTAAGGGGATTTCGCGGTGACAATAAACTGATCGGCAGCAACGGAGGCTATCTACGCAATACGCTGATGCTGGAGCTCAACATGCTACAACCCTACGTTGGGGTTGATTACGGACAACTGCGTCAGCATCAGGGCGATGTCGGCGGCAAACTGGCTGGCGGCGTCTTCGGTATACAAACCGATAAGGGGCCATTTTTCATGGATATTTTTGCCGGCATGCCGTTGATCAAACCGGCAGCGTTGCCAGCCGATCGTCTGGTGCTGGGGTTCTCCAGTCAAATCGGTTTTTGATCGCCTGCCGGCGCAATGTAGCGCCGGCCATCTGGCCTAATTTTCTTCGCCGTCGCGGTAATCGTACATCCCTGGGATCAATACCAGCTGTGCGGCTACTTCAGCCGCTTTGGCTTTCCCCAACAGCAGGTCGATCAATTTCAGGCTGAACTCCATGGCGGTACCGGGACCTTGGCTGGTCAGCAACTTTACCCGTGCGTCATACACCACGCGGCGTTCCATCCATTTATCTTGCGGGATTTGCTGTTTCAAACCAGGAAAGCCGGTCATATTCCCGACCGGGAACAGATCGTGATGCTGTAAAACCAGCGCTGGTGCGGCGCAAATGGCAGCAACGTACTTACCTTGTAAATGCATTTGCCGCACTTTTTCTACCAGTAGCGGGCTGTCACGGAAACACTCCGCGCCTTTGACTCCGCCGGGCAGCACGATAGCGTCAAATGGCTGGTCAACAATAGCCACCAGTGGGGCATCCGCCAGCAGCTTTACACCGCGTGAACAGACAATGGTCAGATCGCCATCGCTGGCTACGCTGGCGGTCGTGACGTCAATGCCGGCGCGAACCAGCAAGTCGATGGCGGTGACGGCTTCGGTTTCTTCGCTACCAGGCGCCAGACAGACCAATACGTTCATAAACACTTTCCTTTCGCTTAATCAAATCAAACAGCCGGGCATTTTCCTCTAGGATAAGGCCGTGGCTGCGCGCCCGACGCAGTAGATAACCGGTAATGTAATCGATCTCGGTGTGCCGTTGGGCGCGGATGTCCTGCAACATCGAAGAAATATTATCCGCTGTACTTTCAATAACCTGCATGACGTAATACTGCAAACCTTCGCATGAGGTATGGTGTCCTTCCATTTCCATTACGCTGGAAACCTCGCGACAAATCGCCGTTATCTGCGCCGGGTATTGCACTAAATCGCCATTGCGGCAGTCATACAGCGCAGTGAGCGGATTAATGACACAGTTTACCGCCAGTTTTTGCCAGTTGGCGGCGGCAATATTATTGTGCCAGGCGACATCTGGCAGCGCCTGATGCAATACTTCCGCCAAATGACTGAGCTGGGTGGCCGCCGGGCTGGTTGGGCCAATATGGGTGGTACCATTGGCGACATGAATAATGGTATTGCCATCGTGGCGTGCGGCGTGGGTGGTGGTGCCTTGCAGCATCGGCTGCTGCGTGGCCGGTAGCTCATCTTGCGTACCCATGCCGTTGTGCAATAACAAAATGGCGCACTGCGGATTCAGCTTGGGCAATAGCGAGCTGACCGCGCCAGAAACCTGCCAGGCTTTGAGCGTCACCAGCAGCAATTCGCTCTGGCTCAGGTGTTCGGGATCGTTGGTAGGCAAATTGCGATTAAAGGAATTGCCCTCTGGCTCGATGACGTTAACCGCGCAAAACGGCTGCGGAACGCGTAACCATCCCTGCACATCATGGCCTTGCTGATAAAGCCGCGCAAGCCACAGTTGCCCGAGTGCACCGCAACCAAGAATTGTTATTTTCATCCAGCCTCCTTGGAGTAACGGCGGTTTTCCCGCGCATATATCAGGTTTATTATAGACTTTTCCGTTGTGATTCGGGGGCTGAGCGTGGCATTGGCGTTTTGCCTGAGCCAGTAAAGCGGGTATCATGCTCGCCATCGAAATCGCCCGCTCAATTGGGCTTTAATTCAGGAGGAAGAAGTATGCCATCTTTCGACATCGTTTCCGAAATTGATATGCAGGAAGTACGCAACGCCGTGGAGAACGCGACCCGCGATCTTGGCACCCGTTGGGATTTTCGCAATGTTCCGGCCAGCTTCGAGCTTAACGAAAAAAATGAAACTATCAAGGTAGCCAGCGAGTCTGATTTCCAAGTGAATCAGCTGGTTGATATTTTACGTGAAAAACTGGCCAAACGCGGTATAGAAGGTGCGGCGCTGGAGATCCCTGAAGAGATGGAGCACAGCGGCAAAACCTATAGCGTTAACGCCAAATTGAAGCAGGGTATTGAAACCACGCTGGCGAAGAAGATCGTGAAACTGATCAAAGACAGCAAGCTGAAGGTTCAGGCGCAGATCCAGGGCGAAGAGGTGCGGGTGACCGGTAAATCGCGTGACGACCTGCAAAGCGTTATGGCACTGGTGCGCGGTGGGGATTTGGGGCAGCCGTTCCAGTTCAAGAATTTCCGCGACTGACATTGTCGCGGCGGTGATTGTACGGCATCAGAAAGCTACAGACCGGCATGGCCCGGTCTGTGTTTGCTCTAGAGCGCGTTGACCAGCGCTTCTAGCCGGCCGCGATCGGTCTGTTTGGTATCAATCTTCACGTAGGCACTGCGTTCCTCTGGCACCACAACCACATCAGCAACTCCCGGCTGAGCTTTCAAACGGCTTTCCAGCGCCGAATCCTTGACGGCCAGTTCGGAGAGCGTAATGCGCAGGCTGCTGACGTAAGGCGGTTCCTTCATGGTGCTGCTGACAACAAACCAGACGGCGGCAATCACCGCGCCAGCGATGAACACCGCGCCAGCGCCCTGTAGCCCGTACAGCCAGCCGCCGAGACTGCCGCCAATCGCCACACCGATAAACTGGCTGGTGGAATATACGCCCATTGCCGTTCCTTTGTAGCCCGCCGGTGATTCCTTGCTGATCAACGACGGCAAAATGGCTTCCATCACGTTAAACGCCATAAAGAACAGCTGCACGCCAGCGATAATGCCCCACAGGTGCTGGCCGGAGAACCACAGTAGCACTTCAGCGCAGAACAGTACCACCACGCAACCCATGAATACCTGTTTCATGCGGCGCTTCATTTCGGCATAAATGATAAACGGCACCACCGCGGCGAACGACACCAACATGGTAACCAGGTACACCATCCAGTGCTGGCTGGCGGCCAATCCGGCTTTTTCCATCGCCAGCGGCAGCGCGACAAAGCTCGACATCAGCAGAATATGCAGGCACATAATGCCAAAATTCAGCTTCAGCAGGCGTGAGTTGCTCAGCACCTTGCTAAAGCTGCCGCGCACGATGCCCGATTCGCGATTCAATATGTGACTGTCAGCCGACGGCACCACCGCCAGCGTGATGACAATGCCGGCCAGCGCCAACGCGGCGATCATCCAGAACAGCGCATGCAGACCCAGCGAATGGGTGACGATCGGGCCGAGCACCATGGCGATAGCGAAGGTAATGCCAAAGCTGATGCCGATAAACGCCATCGCCTTGGTGCGGTTCTGCTCGCGCGTCAGATCCGATAATAATGCCATGACCGCGGCGGCAATCGCCCCCGAGCCTTGCAGCGCACGACCGATAATAATGCCCCAGATCGAATCGCTGACTGCGGCGATCGCGCTGCCCAGCGCGAAGATCAGCAGGCCGCCGACGATCAACGGTTTGCGGCCAATACGGTCGGACACCAAACCGAACGGGATTTGGAAAATGGCCTGCGCCAGGCCATAAATACCGATGGCGATGCCGATCAACGCCTCGCTGGCGCCATTCAGCGCCATGCCGTAGGTGGTGAGAACCGGCAGCACCATAAACATGCCCAGCATGCGTAATGAAAATACTGTCCCTAGTCCCCAAGTCGCTCGGCGTTCCAGCGGCGTCATTGTGTTATCGTTCATGCACCATCAAACCTCAATAAAAACCATTCCGTCAGACTCTGAACGACAGCGTCTGACGGAATGGCCTCTGCAAAGATGCATCATTTTAAAGTGAAGGGCAGGGGGGGTAAACGTATTGTTGTTTAGCAGATATTACAGTTTGATCGATTTTCGACGAGACAAATAAAAAGGGCCGCTAAGCGGCCCTTTCGTTACCAAACGTAAGTCAGTAATGCGTCCGGTGAGGCGGTAGCGCTGAAGTCAATTGACATCATCACGCTCAACGAAGTGATGGCAACGATTGAGAACACAAACAGTTTGCGTGCCCAAATGCTGTCATTTTCGGTTTTGTAACCGCGCAGGGCCATGCCCAGCCACCATACGCTGACGGCTGCCGCCACCACCAGGTATTTATAACCGGCGTAACCGCTCAGGGTCAGCATCAGCGTGGCAATCATAAACGCCAGGATGTAGACCGTGATGTGGTTTTTCGCTACGGAAATACCTTTTACGACCGGCAATACCGGGATGTTGGCCGCCTGGTAATCTTTAAAGCGGAAGATGGCAATCGCATAAGAATGCGGCATCTGCCACAGGCTAAAGATAGCCAGCAGGATCAACGCACCGGCGTCGAACTCGTTGGTCACTGCGCAATAACCGATAACCGGTGGCGCAGCGCCGGACAGGCTGCCGATCAGGGTGCCGTAAACCGAGTGGCGTTTCATGTACAGGCTATAGACGCCGACATAAACTACGAAGCCCATCACCGCCAGCCACATGGCCAGCGGGTTGGCTGCGGTATACAGCAACGCAAAACCAGCAATACCCAGCGCGGTAGCGTAAACCAGAGTGACATTCGGCGCGATCAGGCCCTTTACCAGCACCCGATTCTTCGTTCTCTCCATTTTCTTGTCGATGTCGCGGTCAATGTAGTTGTTAAACACACAGCCCGAGGCGACAACCAACGAGACACCCACCAGGGTAGCGAGAAACAGGGGATAGTCGATGCTTCCTTTGGAAGCCAACAGGAATCCCCCAACGACAGAAATTAAATTGCCGAAAATAATTCCTGGTTTGGTTACTTGCAGGTATTGCTTAATCATCACGTGCAGCTCGGCTCTTAACTGACCATCATATTGATGTTGAGGTTGTACATAATCCAGAGTGAACCCACAACAACGATACCGATGATCATAGCGGTGAACAGCAATGCCACCAGGTTCCAGCGCTCTTCCGATGAGGTATTCATGTGCAGGAAGTAAACCAGGTGAACAATCACCTGGATAACCGCCATGCCGACCACGACCGCCAGGATGGTAGCATGAGAGGCGGTGCCGCTCATGACCATCGAGAATGGAATTACCGTCAGGATGACCGACAGAATAAAGCCGATCACATATGACTTAACGCTGCTGTGGCTTGCGCCGCCGTGAGAGGTTTCATGGGATGAATGGCTCATTACATAACCCCCAGCAGGTAAACAACGGTAAATACGCAGATCCAGACCACGTCCAGGAAGTGCCAGAACAGGCTCAGGCACATCAGGCGAGTCTTGTTGGTTGACGTCAGGCCATGCTTGCTCACCTGAATCATCATGATGATGATCCAGACCAGACCGGCAGACACGTGCAGACCGTGAGTACCGACCAGCGCAAAGAAGCTGGACAGGAATGCACTGTGATCCGGGCCGAAGCCTTCGGCGATCAGGTGATGGAATTCATAGATTTCCATCGCCACGAAGCCGAGACCGAACAGGAAGGTCAGGAACAGCCAGGTATTGACGCTGCCCACTTTCCCTTTGTTCATGCCGATCATCGCCATACCGTAGGTGATGGAGCTGAACAGCAGCAGGAAAGTTTCAACCAGAACAAACTTCAGATCGAAGATGTCTTTGCCTGAGGGACCGCCAGCGGTCCCGTTCACCAGGACTGCATAAGTCGCGAACAAGCTCGCAAACAAAATACAGTCGCTCATCAGGTAGATCCAAAATCCGAAGACTTTGGTTTCTCCTGCATCGTGGTGCCCATGCTCTGCATGGGCTGCGTTATGGTTAGTCAGAGTATCAGTTGACATGTTTCACGCCTGCTTTGCTGATTTGTTCATAGTGTTGGTTTTCAATGTGCTCGATTTCGTCAACCTGCACATAGTAATCAACATCTTGGTCGAAGCTCTTGGCAATCCAGACTACGATCATGCCGATGAAGCCGGCCAGCGCCATCCACCAAATTTCCCAGATCATTGCGAAACCGAATATCAGGCTGAAGAAGGCGATGATAACGCCGGCGCCGGTATTCTTAGGCATATGGATCGGTTCGTATTTCGCCGGTTTCTTATACGCTTCGCCTTTTTCTTTCATGTCCCAGAATGCATCACGGTCGTGAATTTCTGGTACTACAGCGAAGTTATAGAATGGAGGTGGAGACGATGTCGCCCACTCCAGCGTACGGCCGCCCCATGGGTCACCGGTCAGGTCACGGTTCTGATCGCGGTCACGAACGCTGACGAAGATCTGAATCAACTGACACAGGATACCGCAGGCAATCAGTACCGCACCACCTGCAGCCACCAGCAGCAGAGGGTGGAACTCAGGGTTGATGTTCTGGCTGATACGACGGGTCATCCCCATAAAGCCCAGCGCATACAGCGGCATGAAGGCAACGAAGAAGCCGATGATCCAGAACCAGAAGGCACGTTTACCCCAGGTTTCGTTCAGCGTGAAGCCGAAGGATTTCGGGAACCAGTAGGTCAGGCCAGCAAAGCAACCGAACACCACACCGCCGATAATCACGTTATGGAAGTGCGCGATCAGGAACAGGCTGTTGTGCAGTACGAAGTTGGCACCCGGAACGGCCAGCAGTACGCCGGTCATACCACCGATGGAGAAGGTGATGATGAAGCCGATGGTCCACAGCATTGCCGAGTTGAACTGAATGCGACCCTGATACATGGTGAACAGCCAGTTGAAGATTTTCACCCCGGTCGGGATGGAAATGATCATGGTGGCAATACCGAAGAAGGCGTTAACGTTCGCGCCGGACCCCATGGTGAAGAAGTGGTGCAGCCATACGATGAACGACAGCACGGTAATCGCGATGGTTGCCCACACCAGAGAGGTGTAGCCAAACAGGCGTTTCTTCGAGAAGGTCGCGGTAACTTCGGAGAACACACCGAACACCGGCAGAACCAGAATGTACACTTCCGGGTGGCCCCAGGCCCAAATCAGGTTGATGTACATCATCATGTTGCCGCCCATATCATTGGTAAAGAAATGGGTGCCCAGATAGCGATCCAGGGTCAGCAACGCAATGGTGACGGTCAGAATTGGGAATGAAACGATGATCAGCACGTTGGTACACAGCGCTGCCCAGGTGAACACCGGCATTTTCATCAGCGGCATGCCTGGGGCACGCATCTTCAGAATGGTGGCGAAGAAGTTCACACCGGTCAGCAAGGTACCCAGACCGGAAATCTGCAGACTCCAGATCCAGTAATCGACCCCGACGCCAGGACTGTACTCTTTGCCCGACAGTGGCGGATACGCCAACCAGCCGGTCTGTGCGAATTCACCGACCCCCAGGGAGATGTTGATCAGGACGACACCGACCACGAAGAACCAGAAGCTCAGGGAGTTCAGGAACGGGAAGGCAACGTCACGCGCACCGATTTGCAGCGGAACCACCACGTTCATCAGGCCGACCACGAAAGGCATCGCCATGAAGAAGATCATGATCACGCCGTGGGCGGTGAAGATCTGGTCGTAGTGGTGCGGCGGCAGGAATCCGGCCTCGCCGGCGGACGCAAGCGCCTGCTGGCTACGCATCATGATGGCATCGGCAAAACCGCGCAACAGCATGACCATCGCCACGATAATGTACATGATACCAATTTTTTTATGGTCAACGGAGGTCAGCCATTCGCTCCACAACCATTTCCATTTGCCCAAATATGTTAGCAGCGCCAGCAGTGCCAGGCCTCCAACGATAATTGCAGCAACGGTGACCATGATGATCGGTTCATGGTACGGAACCGCATCAAGCGTTAATTTTCCCAACATCAGATTATTCCTCGGCTCCGGCGTGAGCATGTTCGCCCATGTCCATACCCTGGTTCATGTCCATGCCTTCGTGTGCAGTAGTCACTGCGCTCTTGTGCGTGTGCATATCACCCATGAATTTGCCAATTGTTTCCTTGAACAAATTCGGTTTGACAGTGGAGAAGTACTCAACCGGGTTGTTTTCACTCGGCTCAGCCAGTTTGTTAAAGTCGTCGGTGGTATTAAGATTCTTGGAGGATTCTTTCACCTTGGCCACCCACTGATCGAAGTCGCCTTCGGTCGGCGTGACAATGGCGGTGAATTTCATTCCGGAGAACCCGCGACCGCTGAAGCTGCTGGAAATACCGTCGTATTTGCCCGCTTCGTTGCCGATCAGATGCAGTTTGGTCTGCATGCCGGCCATCGCATAAATCTGCCCACCTAACTGAGGAATAAAGAACGAGTTCATTACCGAGTTAGAGGTGATCTTGAATTCGACTGGAACATCCTTCGGGAAGGCCAGTTCATTTACCGTTGCGATACCCTGCTCCGGATAGATGAACAACCATTTCCAGTCCAGCGACACCACTTCAATGGTCATTGGCTTCTTGTCGGTGACAATCGGCTTGAATGGATCCAGTTCGTGGGTGGTTTTCCAGGTAATGGTGCCAAGGATGGCGATGATAATGATAGGAATGGTCCAGACGACCGCTTCGATCTTGTTGGAGTGTGACCAGTTAGGACTGTACTTGGCGTCTTTGTTGGAAGCACGGTACTTCCAGGCAAAGGCGAACGCCATGATAATAACTGGTATCACCACGATCAGCATCAAAGCGATCGCGGTGAGTATCAGTGTCCGTTGCTCAACACCTATTGCTCCTTTGGGATTCATCAGAACCATATCGCAACCACTGAGCATTACAGTGGATGCAATTAATGACAGCATCCCAATACTTTTATTGTATTTCTTAAGTCTCATCTAACGACCTCAATTACAAAGGCTCTATTGTCGTTTCATGTGTGCGGGCATTTTACGGGAAGGTTGCAGTACTGTAAACATGCTTAGGGTTGTGTCAGCGGCTTGTTGACACTTTCTGTTAAGGGGGTCACAGATGTAACGTTGCGTGACAATTTACCAATGGCAACAACGCGTTGGCGCGCTGAATCGTGACGAGTGACCTCTATGTTAAGGAAAAATAAAGGTAAGCTGTTTTAACGAGCAAAAACGGTTTTTTTTAAATGACAGGGAAAGGTTTATTTAATGTAAAATAAATGTGCATCAAAGGTGAATTTAATTTTATTTCCGAGTGCATTAGTCGGATAAAAAAATTATTTGCGCCGCAATTATATTTTTTTTGCAGAATTAATTCATCCTGCTTACGCTTTTTTGACGGCCGGCGGTTACGCCGGCCGTGGCGTCAGGCGAGCTGCGTACGGCGCAGCGCCAGATAGTCCAGCAGACTGCCCATGGCAATACCCAGCAGGCTCAGCGCAGCGCCGAGCTGTAAAACGCCGTCGGTCAGCACTGGCAGCACGCCCCAGCCCAGCGCACCAACGATCAACAGCAACAACCAGATACCCAGCAGTGAGCAACCGAGAGCCAGCAGGCGCAGCGCCCAGCGGTAGAGCTGGCGGAATTCGCTGCGTGGCATGAAGTGGTCGGTTTTTTGCGTGTATTCCAGCGTCTGGCGGCACACCGCCAGCAGCAGCAGTCCTGGCAGGGCGGCGGCAATGGAGAACAGATAGAACAACGGCCAGCCGTGCGCTTCGACAAACCAGCCGGCGATGGGGCCGACATAGACGCGACCGACGGCGGACAGCGCCGACAGCAGCGCAAACTGGGTGGCGGAGAACGATTTGTTGCACAGCGTCATCAGCAGCGCGACGAAGGCTGCGGTACCCATGCCGCCGCACAGGTTTTCCAGGAAGATGGCGCTACCCATGGTGATGATATTCTTGTCGGTAACCGCCAGGATCCAGTAGCCCAGGTTTGAAACGGCCTGCAGCAGGCCGAACAGCATCAGCGCGCGGAACAGGCTGAGGCGCTGCATCAATACGCCGCCAAACAGCGCGCCGACGATGGTGGCAAACAACCCAAGCGTTTTGTTGACCAAACCGACCTCACCGGCATCAAAGCCGACGCCGCGGATCAAAAAGGTGGTGCTGAGACTGCCGGCGAAGGCGTCGCCCATTTTGTACATTACGATCAGCAGCAGGATCAGCCAGGCATTGTTGCGCGCAAAAAAGTCGCGTAGCGGCGCGACCACTGCCTGTTCGAGGGTGCGTGGGGCGGCAATGCTGTCATCTGGCTCCGGCGCCCATAGCGTAGCGGCAATGCCGATCAGCATCAGACCGGCCATCAACCAGTAGGTCGATTGCCAGCCAAAATAGCGATCGGCCAGCCACAGCGCCAATCCACCGGAAACCAGCATCGCCAGCCGATAGCCCAGTACCGAAATCGCTGCGCCGGCACCTCGTTCTTCTGCCGCCAGCAAATCGGTTTTGTAGGCATCGAACACGATGTCCTGCGACGCAGAGCAAAACGCTACCAGTACTGCCAATGTTGCCAGCCACCACAGGTGTTGTGCCGGGTTCATAAAGCCCATCGCCACAATGGCCGCCACCAGCAGTAGCTGGCTGATCAGCAGCCAGCCACGCCGCCGGCCAAGGAACGGCGGCGTGTAGCGATCCATAAACGGCGACCAGAGGAATTTGAATACATAGGCCTGACCCACCAGCGAAAAAATGCCGATGGTCTTGAGATCGATATTCTCGACGGTCATCCAGGCTTGCAGGGTGCCGGAGGTGAGAGCCAGCGGCAAACCCGACGCAAAACCCAGTAGCAGCAGAACCACGGAGTTACGCTGGGTGAAGATATTAAAGTACTGTTTCGACATGAGATCCCTGTCTGTACTGCCCGGTCGCCCGGGCAATACTGGGCACTAACGCATTAACGTGCGTTCTGCTTGATAAAGTCGTTGACGCTGGTGTCTTGCGCCATATCGGCGATGACGTCGCCCAGCACGGTGTTGACCGCATTGGTGATTTTGTCATTGGTCGCGGTGAACGCGCCCTGCACATTATAGGTTGAGCGGTAGTTCTTCACCTGCTTGTTGCCGTTTTTCGCCACTGCAATAATGGAGATGTCGGCTTTGGTGGTGATGTTATAACGCAGATTGCCTTCGGAAACGTCGGCATACAGGTTGTTGACGATGATTTGCAGGTCTACCGCGCCGTCCGGGCCGATCATGTAGCCGCGAGCGCCCATTTGTTTTTCCAGCACTTCTTGCAACAGGAAACGCAGATCGCGTGATGGCGTGAGGGTCACCAATTGGCCGTCGCGGTTCACTTTGGCCAGCGCCTGATCTTTACGCTGGTCAGCGCCGTTGATACTGATGGTCACGCCTTGCAGAGTCGGATCCTGCGTCGGCAGCACAATCTTTGGCGTAACGTTCAGGGTATTGCTGCTGGTAGCGCAACCGGCCAGCAGTAATGCGGCCAGGAAGGGAAGACAAAGTTTCTTTAACATAGTTACTGTCTCATTCTCGATGGAATAGTAATAATCTGAGCGGGATAGCCAACAATATATTGTCGACATCATAGCATCGCCGCCGGCCGGGGGAAGTGCTCAACGCGCCCGAGTGACAATTTTTTACCTACCGTTGATAAAAACATGCTTTTTTGCCGCTCTCAATCAGATAAACCCCAAGCAAAGGCCGGCGTTGGCTGTTTTTTCACCGCAAAGTGCAGAAATTTACGATAGGAATATTCTAACGGGGGCAAAACCGGCTAATATTGAACTAGATGGCATGGTCCTCTGCCGGTGTTGTAAGGAGATCCTATGATTCGCGAGCAAATAGAAGCAAAGTTAAGGGCGGCGTTCGAGCCCGCGTATCTGGAAGTGGTTGATGAAAGCTATCGTCATAACGTTCCGGCGGGTTCAGAAAGTCATTTCAAGGTGGTAATGGTCAGCGATCGCTTTCTCGGCGAACGTTTTCTGACTCGCCATCGTTCCATATATGGCGTATTGGCCGATGAACTGGCTGACGGCGTGCATGCGCTGGCGCTGCATACCTATACCCAGAAGGAATGGGAGGGCCTGCAGGACACCGTTCCTGCTTCGCCACCCTGTCGCGGGGCTGGGACCTTGGCCTGAAGCGTAAAAACTCAGGTATCAGTGGAACTTTAGCCTCGATCTAGGGTATTACTACTGATGAATTTTGAAACGGCCTACGGGCCGTTTCTGTTTTTGACGACGACGCGGCCCATACGAGATGCAACGCAGAAAGGTCGGCAACGGCGATTTTTTAGCGGAAATCGGTAAAAGTGTGAGTTTTAACGCGCATGCACCGTCTTGCTTTCCTCGACTCGCTCCGCATGCGCCGCTATAATGTCGCGTCTTATTTTTCGGAATGGTTTCGGGACGCTCTCGGCATCAGGGAACTCGGTTCTGTAATGCAGCCGTCCTGGTTCTTGGAACGGGGTTGACCGAGCACTGTGATATTTTTGAGGTAACAAGATGCAAGTTTCAGTAGAAACCACTCAAGGCCTTGGGCGCCGTCTCTCTATTACTGTACCCGCCGATACTATCAAGCAGGCAGTAAAAAAAGAGCTGATCAATGCAGCGAAAAGCGTGCGTATTGACGGTTTCCGTAAAGGCAAAGTGCCAATGAACATCGTTGAGCAGCGTTATGGCGCCTCTGTTCGTCAAGACGTGCTGGGCGACCTGATGCAGCGCAACTTCGTTGACGCGATCATCAAGGAAAAAATCAACCCGGCCGGCGCACCAAACTACGTGCCGGGCGAGTATAAAGAAGGCGAAGACTTCAATTTCTCCGTCGAGTTCGAAGTGTATCCAGAAGTCGAGCTGAAAGGCCTGGAAAGCATCGAAGTTGAAAAACCGGTAGTAGAAGTTAACGATGCCGATGTCGACACCATGCTGGACACCCTGCGCAAGCAGCAGGCGAGCTGGAAAGACACCGACCGCGCGGTAGCAGCTGAAGACCGCGTGACCGTTGACTTCAGCGGCTCTATCGACGGTGAAGAATTTGAAGGCGGCAAAGCGTCCGACTTCGTGCTGGCCATGGGCCAGGGCCGCATGATCCCAGGCTTCGAAGAAGGTCTGGTAGGTCATAAAGCCGGTGAAGAATTCACCATCGACGTCAACTTCCCGGAAGATTACCACGCTGAAAACCTGAAAGGGAAAGCAGCCAAGTTCGCCATCGTGCTGAAGAAAGTCGAAGAGCGCGAACTGCCTGAACTGACCGAAGAATTCATCAAGCGTTTCGGCGTGGCTGATGGTTCTGTTGCAGGTCTGCGCGCCGAAGTGCGTAAAAACATGGAGCGCGAGCTGAAAGGCGCGGTGCGTAACCGCATCAAGACTCAGGCGATCGACGGTCTGGTGAGCGCCAATGAAATCGACGTGCCGGCTGCGCTGATCGACGGCGAAATCGACGTGCTGCGTCGTCAGGCTGCACAGCGTTTCGGCGGTAACGAGAAGCAGGCGCTGGAACTGCCACGTGAACTGTTCGAAGAGCAGGCGAAGCGTCGCGTTGTCGTTGGTCTGCTGCTGGGCGAAGTGATCAGCACGCACGAACTGAAGGCTGACGAAGATCGCGTGAAAGCGCTGATCGAAGAAATGGCTTCCGCGTACGAAGATCCAAGCGAAGTGGTTGAGTTCTACAGCAAAAACAAAGAGCTGATGAACAACATGCGCAACGTTGCCCTGGAAGAGCAGGCGGTTGAAACGCTGCTGGCCAAAGCGAAGGTGACCGAGAAAGCCACTACCTTCAGCGAGCTGATGAACCAGACTCAACAGGCGTAATGCCTGAACCTCGGGGGCGGCGTGCCGAACCCCGGGTGTAATCTGAAAAAGCCCGTAACTTCGGTTACGGGCTTTTCTTTTTGCCACGTGGCTGATTAATCTCAGGTTAAGCGAGGCAATTTGCACTATATTTACCCTGTTGCCGGCGCTGATTGCTGGCATGATGGTGCCTGTGCGCGCGAAAGCTGCAGCTGGCGATCGCGGAAAGTTGCGCACCGGGCTTGAAATTTCGCCCGCTGCCCCCCAACTGGTATAAACCAGGGCTGTTTGCCGAGCACGGGATGATAACGACCGTCAGGGTCATGTGGCGCGAGTCGGATGCTTGAACGTAGTCAGCGTGGCTGTTCTCAAGTAGAATCGACAAACAATGGCGCCAAGGCAATTTCTATTAGGAGACGGTAATGTCATACAGTGGCGAACAAGATCAATTTGCACCTCACATGGCACTGGTGCCGATGGTGGTTGAGCAGACCTCACGCGGGGAGCGTTCTTACGACATCTATTCCCGCCTGCTGAAAGAGCGCATCATTTTCCTGACCGGCCAGGTTGAAGACCACATGGCCAACCTGATCGTGGCACAGATGCTGTTCCTTGAAGCGGAAAGCCCGGAAAAAGACATTTTCCTGTACATTAACTCGCCGGGCGGGGTGATCACTGCCGGTATGTCAATTTACGACACCATGCAATTTATCAAGCCTGATGTCAGCACTATCTGTATGGGCCAGGCGTGCTCCATGGGGTCATTCCTGCTTACCGCCGGCACCAAGGGCAAACGTTTCTGCCTGCCAAATTCGCGGGTGATGATTCACCAGCCGCTGGGCGGCTATCAGGGGCAAGCGACGGATATCGAAATCCACGCGCGGGAAATTCTGAAGGTGAAAGCGCGCATGAACGAGCTGATGGCGCAGCACACCGGACAGTCGCTGGAGCAGATCGACCGCGATACCGAGCGCGATCGCTTTATGACTGCGGAAGAATCGGTAGAATACGGTCTGGTCGACGGCATTCTGACGCACCGCAGCTAGTAGCACGCGGCCGGCGAGCGTTAAGTGCGAGCCGATAGACTATAGTAAACAGAGCGGGGATAGCCCGTTCTGTACAGCATTATCGGCGTTCCCGGTATCAGTTTGGGCGCACTGCCGCCATGATTTTCCTGCGGGACAAAGACAAAAGAAGAGGTTTACTGATGACAGATAAGCGCAAAGACGGTTCAGGAAAGCTGCTGTACTGCTCTTTCTGCGGCAAAAGCCAGCATGAAGTGCGTAAGCTGATTGCCGGTCCGTCAGTGTATATCTGCGATGAATGTGTTGACCTGTGTAACGACATTATTCGCGAAGAGATTAAAGAAGTTGCCCCGCATCGTGAGCGCAGTGCGCTGCCGACGCCGCACGAAATCCGCCACCACCTGGATGATTATGTTATCGGCCAGGAGCAGGCGAAGAAAGTGCTGGCGGTTGCGGTGTACAACCACTACAAACGTCTGCGCAACGGCGATACCAGCAACGGCATCGAGTTGGGCAAGAGCAACATCCTGCTGATTGGCCCGACCGGTAGCGGTAAAACGCTGCTGGCTGAAACGCTGGCGCGTTTCCTGGATGTGCCATTTACCATGGCCGATGCCACCACGTTGACCGAAGCCGGTTACGTAGGTGAGGACGTGGAAAATATTATCCAGAAACTGTTGCAGAAATGTGATTATGACGTGCAGAAAGCGCAGCGCGGCATCGTTTACATTGATGAAATCGATAAGATTTCGCGCAAGTCCGATAATCCGTCGATTACCCGCGACGTGTCGGGTGAAGGCGTACAGCAGGCGTTGCTGAAGCTGATCGAAGGTACCATTGCCGCGGTTCCGCCGCAGGGTGGCCGCAAGCATCCGCAACAGGAATTCCTGCAGGTTGATACCTCCAAGATTCTGTTTATCTGCGGCGGTGCATTCGCCGGGTTGGACAAGGTGATTGGCCAGCGCGTGAATACCGGTTCCGGCATTGGCTTTGGCGCGACCGTGAAGGGCGAGGCAGAAAAAGCCACCGAAGGCGAACTGCTGTTGCAGGCAGAGCCGGAAGATCTGATCAAGTTTGGTTTGATCCCGGAATTCATCGGCCGTTTGCCGGTGGTAGCCACCCTGAGCGAACTGAGCGAAGACGCGCTGATTCAGATCCTGAAAGAGCCGAAGAACGCCCTGACCAAGCAGTATCAGGCGCTGTTCAATCTGGAAGGTGTCGAACTGGAGTTCCGTGACGAAGCGTTGAACGCCATTGCCAAGAAAGCCATGGCGCGTAAAACCGGCGCCCGTGGTCTGCGTTCGATTGTTGAAGGCGCGCTGCTGGACACCATGTACGATCTGCCGTCGATGGACAGCGTAGATAAAGTGGTGATCGACGAATCGGTGATTGCCGGCCAATCCAAACCGCTGTTGATTTACGGCAAGCCGGAAGCTCAGGCATCCGGTGAATAATTCGCCAGTCAAACCAGAAAGTTAATACAAAATGGGGGATTTTATCCCCCATTTCTTTTTCCTGCATTCTTGCCGTTGAATGTAAGAGATTCATCCCCATATACTCAATAACCAGATTTTATGAAACGTTTGATGCTTGCGTCTCATGAGAATCCCCTAAATCCTGGCGGAAATTAAACTAAGAGAGAGCTCTATGAACCCTGAGCGTTCCGAACGCATTGAAATCCCCGTCTTGCCGTTGCGCGACGTGGTGGTTTATCCGCATATGGTGATCCCGTTATTTGTTGGCCGGGAAAAATCGATTCGGTGCCTCGAAGCCGCAATGGATCACGATAAGAAGATCATGCTGGTGGCACAGAAAGAGGCCTCAACGGATGAACCTGGCATTAACGATCTGTTCTCGGTCGGCACCGTAGCGTCGATCCTGCAAATGCTGAAACTGCCCGACGGCACGGTAAAAGTGCTGGTGGAAGGCTTGCAGCGCGCGCGTATCACCACCCTGTCCGACAGCGGCGAGCATTTTGCCGCTCAGGCCGAATACCTTGAGTCGCCGGCGATCGACGAGCGTGAACAGGAAGTGCTGGTACGCACGGCAATCAATCAGTTTGAAGGCTACATCAAACTGAACAAGAAAATTCCCCCGGAGGTGCTGACGTCACTGAACAGCATCGACGACGCTGCGCGCCTGGCGGACACCATTGCCGCGCATATGCCGCTGAAGCTCAGCGACAAGCAATCGGTGCTGGAAATGTTTGACATCACCGAGCGCCTCGAATACCTGATGGCGATGATGGAGTCGGAAATCGATCTGTTGCAGGTCGAAAAACGCATCCGTAATCGCGTCAAGAAGCAAATGGAAAAGAGCCAGCGCGAGTACTATCTGAATGAGCAGATGAAGGCCATTCAGAAAGAACTGGGTGAGATGGACGACGCGCCGGACGAGCACGAAGCGCTGAAGCGCAAGATCGACGCGGCAAAAATGCCGAAAGAAGCGCGTGAGAAAACCGAAGCCGAACTGCAAAAGCTGAAAATGATGTCGCCGATGTCGGCGGAAGCGACCGTGGTACGCGGTTATATCGACTGGATGTTGCAGGTACCGTGGAACGCGCGCAGCAAGGTGAAGAAAGATCTGGTCAAGGCGCAAGAAGTGCTGGATACCGATCACTACGGCCTGGAGCGGGTCAAGGATCGCATCCTTGAGTATCTTGCAGTGCAAAGTCGCGTCAGCAAAATCAAGGGGCCGATCCTGTGCCTGGTGGGGCCACCAGGGGTGGGTAAAACCTCGTTGGGGCAATCCATCGCTCGCGCTACCGGTCGTCAGTACGTGCGTATGGCGCTGGGTGGCGTGCGTGACGAAGCGGAAATCCGCGGTCACCGTCGTACCTACATCGGTTCGATGCCGGGCAAGCTGATCCAGAAGATGGCCAAGGTCGGGGTGAGAAACCCGTTGTTCCTGCTGGACGAGATCGACAAGATGTCTTCCGACATGCGCGGCGATCCGGCTTCGGCGCTGCTTGAGGTGCTGGATCCGGAACAGAACGTGGCGTTCAACGACCACTATCTGGAAGTCGATTACGATCTGTCCGACGTGATGTTTGTCGCCACCTCGAACTCGATGAATATCCCGGCGCCATTGCTGGACCGTATGGAAGTGATCCGTCTGTCCGGTTATACCGAAGACGAGAAGCTGAACATCGCCAAACAGCACCTGCTGCCGAAGCAGATCGAACGTAACGCGTTGAAGAAAAACGAGCTGACGGTTGATGACAGCGCCATTATCGGCATTATCCGCTATTACACCCGCGAAGCCGGGGTGCGTAGCCTGGAGCGTGAAATCTCCAAGCTGTGCCGTAAAGCGGTGAAGACGCTGTTGATGGACAAGAAGATCAAGCACATCGAGATCAACGGTGACAACCTGAAAGACTATCTGGGCGTTCAGCGTGTGGATTATGGCCGTGCGGATACCGAAAACCGCATCGGTCAGGTCACCGGTCTGGCGTGGACGGAAGTCGGCGGCGATTTGCTGACGATTGAAACCGCCTGCGTACCGGGCAAGGGCAAGCTGACCTATACCGGCTCGCTGGGTGAAGTCATGCAAGAGTCGATTCAGGCTGCGTTGACGGTGGTGCGCGCGCGCGCCGACAAGCTGGGCATCAATGCGGATTTCTATGAAAAACGCGATATCCACGTGCATGTGCCGGAAGGTGCGACGCCGAAGGATGGTCCAAGCGCCGGTATTGCGATGTGTACCGCGCTGGTCTCTTGCCTGACCGGTAACCCGGTGCGTGCCGATGTGGCAATGACCGGCGAGATCACCTTGCGTGGTCAGGTGCTGCCAATCGGTGGCCTAAAGGAAAAACTGCTGGCAGCCCACCGCGGCGGTATCAAGACCGTATTGATTCCGTATGAGAACAAACGCGATCTTGAAGAGATCCCTGACAATGTTATTGCCGATCTTGAGATTCATCCGGTACAGAAAATCGATGAAGTTTTGAACATTGCGTTGCAGAACCCGGCCTTCGGTGCACAGCCGATCGCGGTAAAATAGTGACGTATAGCAAAATCCATTGATAAAACTTATGCTGGCAAGCCATTTCTGACTTGCCAGTATTTTTTTGTGCCGCTAAGTTAGACTACTGTTGGCCTGCGTTCTGTCCTATTGTGGGCACTTGCACAGGTTCGACGGGCTTGATATAACAGCTGCGCTGTCGCGCCGTAGGGATTTTTCGGCGCGACGATAGAATTCTAGAGGGGATGATAGAGTGAATAAGTCACAACTGATCGACAAAATTGCCGCAGGTGCTGATATTTCCAAAGCGGCAGCTGGACGTGCTTTAGATGCAATCATTGCATCCGTAACTGACTCCCTGAAGGAAGGGGATGATGTAGCTCTGGTTGGTTTCGGTTCTTTCACCGTGCGTGAGCGTTCTGCCCGCACCGGCCGTAATCCGCAGACCGGTAAAGAAATCAAAATCGCTGCTGCCAAAGTACCGGCTTTCCGTGCAGGTAAAGCGCTGAAAGACGCGGTAAACTGATTGCAGCGTCTAACCGGTTAGCGTCAATGGGTTTTGTGTCAAACAATCACCTGACGCAACGGAGTTGGTAAGGTAAGATACAAGGCGCATCGTTTGATGCGCTTTTTTTATTTTTGTCGCAGGGAACGCGCCTGCACAAGGGTTTTTAATCTATGCCCGGCAGCATCGGGTTGCAGCAAGACGGCAACGCTCCTTCGGCAGGTACGCGCAGTACCCGGTCGGGATAGGTGCAGGAGTCGGCGCGCCAGCAGTCTGACGCATAAAGGGAATACATCACAGCGGAGCGTTGTCACACTATGATGGACAATTTACGCGCGGCAGCTAACAACGTCGTGCTCAAAATAATCCTGGCCCTGATCATCTTGTCATTTGTATTGACCGGGGTGGGTAACTACCTGATCGGCGGTTCCGGCGATTATGCAGCGAAAGTAAATGGCCAGGTGATCGAACGCGCTCAGCTGGAGCAGGCCTTCCAGAGCGAACGTAGCCGTATGCAGCAGCAGTTGGGCGAACAGTTCTCTGCGCTGGCCGGTAATGAAGGTTACATGCAGCAGCTGCGCCAACAGGCGCTGTCACAGCTGATCGACAACATGCTGCTTGATCAGTACGCCAAGAAACTGGGTCTGAGCATCAGCGACGATCAGGTCAAGGATGCGATTCGCAAAGCGCCTTATTTCCAGACTAACGGCCAGTTCGATAACGCCAAGTATCTCGATCTGATCACCCGCATGGGGTACAGCGCCGACAACTATGCGCAGTCAATGCGCCAGCAACTGCTTAACCAGCAGGTGATCCAGGCGTTCGGCAACTCCGGCTTCGTCCTGCCGAGCGAGTCTGACGCGATGGCCGCGCTGGTATTGCAAGAGCGTGATGTGCGCCTGGCAACCATCGATCTGAATGCGTTGCAAGCCAAGCAGAACGTCAGCGATGACGAGCTCAAAGAGTATTACAACCAGAACAAGAACAGCTTCATTGCGCCAGAGCAGGTGGAAGTCAGCTATATCCCGATGGATGCCGCCGCGATGCAAAGCAAGATCACGGTAAACGATGCGGACATCAGCGCGTATTACGACCAGCACAAAAGCAGCTACGGCCAGCCGGAACGCAAGAACTACAGCGTCATCCAGCTGAAAACCGAAGCCGAAGCCAAGGCGGTGCTGGATGAGCTGAACAAAGGCGCCGACTTCGCCACGCTGGCAAAAGAGAAGTCCACCGACATCATCTCCAAACGCAACGGCGGCGAGCTGGGTTGGTTGGAGCCTGATACCACCGCAGACGAGCTGAAAGAAGCCAAACTGAGCGAAAAAGGCCAGCTTTCCGGCGTAGTGAAATCCTCGGTAGGCTACCTGATCGTACGCCTCAATGACGTTGAGCCGGAAAAGCTCAAGCCGTTGAGCGAAGTACGTGACAGCATCGCCGACAAGGTCAAGCAAGAGAAAGCGGTCGACGCCTATTATGCGTTGCAGCAAAAAGTCAGCGAAGCCGCTACCAATGACAACGAGTCGCTGGCGTCGGCAGAAGAAGCCGCAGGCGTAAAAGCTGCGAAAACCGCCTGGTTCACACGGGATAACGTGCCGGCTGAACTGAACTTCAAACCGGTGGTGCAGGCGATCTTCGACGGCTCGCTGATCGGCGAAAACGGTAGTCCGGGTAGCAACTCGGATGTGATCAACGTTGAGGGCGATCGCGCCTTTGTTATTCGCGTCTCGGGTCACAAGCCGGAAGGCGTTGAACCATTTGACAAGGTAAAGGATCACGTTGCCGAGCTGGTTAAGCGCAACAAGGCGGTGCAGCAGGCCAAACTGCAGGGCGAGAAGCTGCTGGTCGAACTGAAGCAGGGTAAGGGCGATGAGGCGTTGAAAGCGGCCGGCCTGAGCTTTGGTGCCGTGCAGAAGATGGCGCGTGCGCCGGAAGATAGCCAACTGACCGAAAGCGTATTTGCCCTGCCGCACCCGCAGCAAGGCAAGCCGGTATACGGTATGTCACAGGATCGCCAGGACAACGTAGTGCTGATTGCCCTGGAGGCGGTGAAGCCAGGAACGCTGCCGGCTGATGAAATGAAAACCTTTGCCGGCAAAATGCAGGAAAGCGCGATCGGCGTAACCTTCGATTCGCTGCTGGCCAATCTGCGCAAAGAAGCCAAGATCAAAATGGGCGCGGCCGAACAACAGCCGCAATAACCCGCGCATTTTTCTGCAACCCGATGTAATCACCAAAGGCCGCTTTCGCGGCCTTTTCCATATTTAACATCCGTCGATTGCTGTCGCCGAGTATCTGCCGCAAGGTGACCGTGCTGTCAAATACAAGGAGGATACAGCAATGACATCAAACGAAATCAGTCAGGTTCAAGGTTATCGGCACAGCATCAAAACCCTGTTGGCAACCACGTTGTTGCTGCTGACGCTGGCGCCGGCGATGGCGGCGGAGAAACCGGCTGCGGGCCAAAAAGCCGCCACGACGGCCTCTGCGGCAAAAGCGCCGACGGCAGCCGCCGAGGTTGAAGCGACGGTAAGCATCAATCAGGCGGATGCGGAACAGTTGGCCAGCGTGCTCAATGGCGTTGGGTTGAAAAAGGCCGAGGCGATCGTGCGCTACCGCGAGCAGCATGGGCCGTTTACCGAAATTGACCAGTTACAGGAGGTGCCAGGCATAGGCTTGTCGTTGTTTGAACGTAATCGTGGCCGGCTGAAAATGTGATCCGGATCGCGGCCGCGTGGCAAAATATGCTGGCCGCCGCATTCCTCTGCTACATTTTTACAGGTCATACCAGTGTGTGACACATTCTCACATTGGCGGGGCGCAATCTATCGCCTCGCCTTATTTTGTTACCACCGGGCAGGAGCGAACGTGCATTATGCAAACCTTGATTAAAGTCCGCGGTTATCACCTTGATGTTTATCAACATGTTAATAACGCTCGCTATCTGGAGTTCCTGGAGGAGGCTCGCTGGGAATGGCTGGATAATCTGGATGCCTTCCGCTGGATGACGGAAAACAACATCGCCTTCATCGTGGTGAATATCAACATCAATTACCGCAAGCCGGCGGTGCTGGGTGACAGGTTGCGCATCGACAGCCGGATGGAACAGTTGAACGGCAAAAGCGGCGTGCTGAGCCAGAAGGTGACCCTGGAACCACAAGGTTCAGCGGTGGCGGATGCGCTGCTGACTTTTGTTTGCGTTGACTTGAAAACTCAGCGGGCGTTACCGATTGAAGGGGAGCTGCGTGAGCACCTGATGAGCCTGCAGCAGCCGGTAATCAACGCCACGGGCGATGGGCGGCTATGAGTGCCGCCCTTGCAGAGCTTAGATCAGCCCGGTTTTTTGCTTCAGGCTTGCCATGATGTCGGCTTGTCGGCTTTGATACTGCGTCAGGCCATTGGCGCGCAGGTGGCAGGCAGCGCATTCGCCACAGCCGTCGCCCTTGATGCCGTTATAGCAGGTCAGGGTATCCTGGCGTATGCGGTCAAGCTGATGGTAATAATCCGCCAGCGCCCAGGTTTCCGCCTTGTTAAGCCACATCAGCGGCGTTTCAAAACGAATATCGCGGGCGATGCCCAGCACGATGGCCTGATTGAGCGCCTTGACGAATTCGTCGCGACAGTCCGGATAACCGGAAAAGTCGGTTTCGCACACCCCGGTAATTACCGCTTCCGCTTCCACCTGATAGGCATAGATGGCTGCCAGTGTCAGGAACAGGATATTGCGGCCCGGTACGAAGGTGCTCGGCAGGCCGCCCTCGGTTTCGCTACCAAACGCCGGAACCGGAATGTTGTCGCGGGTCAGGCTGCTGATTGCCAGTTCGTTGAGCAAGCCGACGTCCAGGATCTTGTGGGCCTTGGCGCCGAGCGAGTGTGACAGTTCCTGAGCCACGTCAATCTCAGCGCGATGGCGCTGGCCGTAATCGAAGGTGATGCAGTGAACCTCGTCATACTGCTGCAAAGCCTGGATCAAGCAGGTCGTGGAGTCTTGTCCACCGCTGAATACCACTACGGCACGTCTCATAGAATTATTCCTTTGCTGCGGCCATTCCCGATACACATTCGGGCGGCCTGATAAAAGACATTGGTCAGCATTATGGTAGCAGAACGGACGGGCTGGGCGTAGCGGCGGTTACGCCACCGGCGGGGGCAACCAGGCCTGGCAAAAATCAAACCAGCCGTGAGCGGTGAGCGTGACGCCATGAATGCGTGGCGGCGCACTGACCTGATATTGATAATTGAACAGCGGAGTGATGATCGCCGTCTCCATCAATTGTTGATAATAAGACTGCATTGCGGCAAAGCGCCGCGACTCGTCCGGGTATTGCTGAATTTGCCGCAGCCTGTGCGTCTGCTGGCGGGCCGCGGACGGCGGCAAAATGGCCTGCCACAGCGCGTCCTGCCGCAGCCAGCTTTCCAAGGTTGCCTCCGGTGCTTCACCGATCAGATTATCGGCCAGCAGCAAATCGGCCTCGGCGATTTGTTCCGCGCTCTGCCAACGCTTACCGGAAAAATAACGGATCTCCAACTCACAGCCGTGTTCGGCCAATAGCGCTTTCAGCGCCTGGGTTACCGTCATCAGTTCCACCGGCGGGCGATACAGCAGCGTGAGTTTTGGTGGCAACGCCAGGTTTTTAGCGGCCGAGTGCTGCGGAATGGCCCAGCCAGGCAGCATTTCCTGGCTGGGGGTGATGACGCCATTGGGGATCGGCAGGTTGGCCAGCAGGCCAGACTGCTGGATCAGCATCAGCAGCTTCTTGCCCTGGGCCTGGCTGAGTGTGCCGCGTCGCAGGTTGAGCGCCAGATAACACCAGCCGAGGCTCATGCTGCGTTGTACCGGTCGGGCAAAGGGCAGTTCCTCCTGCTGGCCGATGGTGATGCGTACCGGATGCTGACAACTGGCGTCGCCGCCGGCCGCCAGCGCCGGTGTGATCCAGTATTCGATACTCTCCAGGTACGGGTGTTGCAAATGATAATACGGGTGCTGTTCCAACCGTACCAGGTGCGGTTCGTTCAGCGTCAGCTTGAACGCGCCGGCGCCGAGCGTAGCATTTTCCGGGTGGGTCATCAGGCAGGGCAAGTCGGCCAATCGATGCGCCAGCCAATAATCCGGCGTATGCAGATCGAACTGGATGCATAACGCATGTGGCAGAGCGATCGCGGCGACGCTTGCCAGACTCGGCATGCTGCGCGGGTGCGAGCGCAGTTTTTCCAGGGTCTGCAATAGTTGCTGGCCGCTGAGCGGTTCGCCGTTATGCCAACGCAATTGACTACGCAGAAAAAACTGCCAACGCAGGCCGTCGGGGCTGATTTGCCAGTGGTGCGCCAGATCCGGCTGTGGAAGCCGGTTGCCGGTCGTAAAGCGAGTCAAGCCGGCGTGCAGAGTGGAAACCAGATGCTGTTCCGCGCGACCGGTGAGCGACAACGGATCCAGCGATTCCAATCGCCGATAATAAGGGATACGCAACGTTGGGCTATCCGCCTGCCATTGCCCGCCGAGGTGCGGGCTCAGCACCTCCTGCAGATGTTGCGGATCCAATCGAACCAGCGCCAGCGCGCCTTGATGATCGCCTTGCTGTAATAGGCGTTGTAACAGTGCGCTGCGCAGCTCGTCCGGCATTTTCAGACACTGCAGGCTGGCGCGTTTGCCGCGACCGGCCTGTGAATGCCAACTCAGCCAGCCCTGGTGCTGCATTTGTTGCACCAGGGTGCGTGCGTGTCGTTCACTGCAATAAAACAACGCCGCCAGCTGCGCCATGGTCATCAATACCGGTTCGCTACCGAGTTGTTGATACAGGCGTTGATACTGGCCAAGACGGTGAATCAGGCGCATGGCATCCCCTCGTTATTCCATGCTGCCGCGCCGTTGGCTGCGGTATGGAATTTATCGTTGATAAATCAGGAACGGTTTTTTCAAATTGTTCACTATTACTTCCGTAAATACCACCCCATACTTTCAGCACGGTAACTGATTCGACATTTATGAGGTCTTTATGTATCGCCTGGCAGCGTTCGATATGGATGGCACATTGCTGACTCCCGACCATCGCATTGGGCCGGAAACGCTGGCTGCGCTGAATCAATTGGTTGAACGCGAGATGATCGTTACCTTCGCCACTGGCCGTCATTACCTTGATGCGCAACCGATCATGGCGCAGTTGGGCCTGCAGGGCTACCTGATTACCGGTAACGGCACCCGGGTCTACGATAATCGCGGGCAGCAACTGCATGCCAGCGATTTGCCGGCGCAGATTGCCGAACAGCTGCTGCATCATCAGTGGGATACCTCGGCCAGCATGCACGTTTTTCGTGATGAGGGATGGCTGACCGAATTTGCTGCGCCGGAACTGTTGCGGGCGCACCATCTGAGCGGTTTTCATTTTCAGCTGACCGATCCGCGCAACCTGCCGACCAGCGGTAACAGCAAGGTATGTTTCGTAGGAGCGCATCAGGAACTGATGCGGTTGCAGACGCAGTTGCAGGCGCATTTTGCCGGGCGGGTGGATCTGTGTTTTTCGGCTTACGATTGCCTGGAAGTGCTGCCGCTGGGCTGCAATAAGGGGGCGGCGCTGACCGTACTCGGCGCTCACCTGGGCGTCTCCATGGCGGAGTGCATGGCGTTTGGCGATGCGATGAATGATAAGGAAATGCTCGCCGCCGTCGGCCACGGCGTGGTGATGGGCAATGCATTACCGCAGTTGAAAGCGCAACTGCCGCAACTTACGGTTATCGGCCACTGCCAAACGCAGGCGGTGGCTCACTATTTGAACCATTGGCTGTGTTCACCTGGCTCCCCATATACCCCCGTATAGCGGAGCCCCCCTTGCAGCCGGCCGGGTATGATTACCCGGCTTTTTTTATCGCTGTCGCCTGCGGGATGCGCGGGTGACTTACAGGTTGCGCAGCTGTTCCAGGTACGGCGTCAGATCGCCGATATGGCTGCTGACCCATTGCGGGTTGTAGTAGGTATCCAGATAGCGTTCGCCGCTATCGCACAGCAAGGTGACGATAGCGCCTTGTTCTCCACGCTCACGCATTTGCCTGGCCAGTTGCAGCGCTCCCCACAGATTGGTGCCGGTGGATGCGCCCACCTTGCGCCCCAGAATGCCTTCCAGCCAGTGGATGGTGGCAACGCTGGCGGCATCCGGTACGCGCAGCATATTGTCGATCACCGAAGGAATAAACGACGGTTCCGCGCGTGGGCGTCCGATACCTTCTATCCGGCTGCCACAGCTGCCGATCAGCGTGCGATCGTGGTGCTGGAAACAGTCATAGAACACCGAGTTTTCCGGATCGACTACCGTCAGTTGCGTATCATGCCCTTGATAGCGGATATAGCGGCCCAGCGTTGCCGAGGTACCGCCGGTGCCGGCGCTCATCACGATGTGTTTCGGCACCGGGAACGGTTCGCGCGCCATCTGGCGAAAAATACTGTCGGCAATATTGTTGTTACCGCGCCAGTCGGTCGCACGTTCGGCGTAGGTGAACTGATCCATATAGTGGCCATTCAGCTCTTGGGCCAGTTGTTCAGAAGCGGCATAGATCTGTGCGGCATGATCGACAAAGTGGCAGCGGCCGCCATAGAAGGTAATTTGCTCCACTTTGCGCCGCGCGGTGCAAGATGGCATCACCGCAATGAACGGCAGGCCAATCATGCGCGCGAAGTAGGCTTCCGATACCGCAGTGCTGCCGGAAGAAGCTTCGATAATCGGCGTATTCTGGTTGATCCAGCCATTGCACAATCCGTACAAAAACAGCGAACGGGCCAGGCGATGCTTGAGGCTGCCGGTCGGGTGGGTGCTTTCATCCTTCAGATAAAGGTGAATGCCGGGAAACTCAGCCAGGTTGAGGCGGATCAGGTGGGTGTCGGCGGAGCGCTGGAAATCCGCTTCTATTTCACCGATAGCATATTTTACCCAAGTGTTTGTCATCGTCTGGCCTTAAACTAGTAAGTTGTTTTGCGCGTAGCATAGCGCGTTGCCAGGAAAAAAAGATTGCCATTTTTCCTGTTTAATCGCCAAATAAGAGAAAATATTTCTCCATGGTGGCCTTATGCTAGATAAAACAGATCGTAAGCTGTTGCGCCTGTTACAACAGGACTGTACCCAGTCGCTGCAGGCGATGGCCGAGGCGGTCAACCTGACCTCGACGCCGTGCTGGAAGCGACTGAAGCGCCTGGAGGATGAAGGTTACATTCGCGGTCGCGTGGCATTGCTGGATAACGAAAAGCTCGGATTGGGGCTGACGGCGTTTGTGCTGATCAAAACCCAGCAGCACAGCAGCGAGTGGTATCAGGCTTTTGTCGACCTCACGGCGCAGATGCCGGAAGTGCTGGCGTTTTATCGCATGGCGGGCGAGTACGACTATCTGCTGCAAGTGCAGGTTGCGGACATGAAAAGCTACGATAACTTTTACAAACGGCTGGTAAATGGCGTACCGGGATTGATTGACGTCACGTCGAGCTTCGCGATGGAAAAAATCAAATATACTACTGCGCTGCCGGTTCCGGAGTGAAAAGTTCACCGAATTGGCCGCTCAACGGTGGTATTCTACGCTGCTAAAGCACAACAAGAGTAAAAACCAACCTATTTTGGATAAGACTGCGTGAGATTATTTGCTCAAATCGGCTGGTATTTTCGCCGTGAATGGCGCCGCTACCTCGGTGCGGTGGCACTGCTGATTATCATCGCTATTTTGCAACTGCTGCCGCCCAAGCTGGTGGGCGTGATTGTCGACGGCGTAACGGTAAATCATATGACCAGCGGCGTGTTGATGGCCTGGCTGGGATTGATGGTTGCCACCGCCATTGTCGTTTACCTGCTGCGTTACGTGTGGCGGGTGCTGTTGTTCGGTGCCTCCTATCAATTGGCGGTTGAACTGCGCGAGAATTTTTACCGCCAGCTCAGCCGACAAAACCCGGCGTTCTATTTGCGTCATCGTACTGGCGACCTGATGGCGCGCGCCACCAATGACGTTGACCGCGTGGTGTTTGCCGCGGGCGAGGGAGTATTGACGTTGGTGGATTCGTTGGTGATGGGCCTGGTGGTGCTGATCGTGATGAGTACCCAGATCAGTTGGCAACTGACGCTGTTGTCGCTGATCCCGATGCCGATCATGGCTATCGTGATCAAATATTACGGCGATCAGCTGCACCAGCGTTTCAAATCAGCGCAGGCGGCGTTTTCCAACCTGAACGATCAGGCTCAGGAAAGCATGACCAGTATCCGTATGATCAAGGCGTTCGGGCTGGAAGATCATCAATCCAATCAGTTTGCCGACGTGGCGGCGCAGACCGGCGCCAAGAATATGCACGTGGCGCGGGTCGACGCGCGTTTCGACCCGACGATTTATATCGCCATTGGCGCGGCCAATCTGTTGGCGATCGGCGGCGGCAGCTGGATGGTAGTCAACCAGATGCTGACGCTTGGCCAACTGACCAGTTTTGTCATGTATCTCGGCCTGATGATTTGGCCGATGCTGGCGCTGGCCTGGATGTTCAACATCGTTGAACGCGGCAGTGCGGCCTACAGCCGTATTCGCAGCCTGTTGGCCGAAGCGCCGGCGGTGCGTGACGGCGACAGCGAACTGCCGCCGGGGCGTGGGCAACTGGCGGTCGACATTCGCCGTTTCCATTACCCGGAAAACGCGCATAGCGCGTTACATGATGTGGCGCTGCATCTGGCACCCGGCCAGATGCTTGGTCTGTGTGGTCCGACCGGCGCAGGCAAGAGCACGCTGCTGGCGTTGATCCAGCGGCAGTTTGATATTGATGAAGGCGATATCAGTTACCACGGCCTGCCGCTGACCGAATTGAAACTGGATGCGTGGCGTGCGCGCCTGTCGGTCGTTAGCCAAACGCCTTTCCTGTTTTCCGACAGCGTGGCGAATAACATCGCCTTGGGCAAGCCGGGGGCTACGCAGGAACAAATCGAGCAGGCGGCGCGCCTGGCCAGCGTTCACGACGATATTCTGCGCTTGCCGCAGGGCTATGAAACCGAAGTCGGCGAGCGGGGCGTGATGCTGTCCGGTGGGCAAAAGCAGCGAATTTCAATCGCGCGAGCGCTGCTGCTGGAGGCGGAAATCCTGATCCTCGACGACGCCTTGTCGGCGGTGGACGGCCGTACCGAGCACCAGATCCTGCACAATCTGCGTAGCTGGGGGCAAAACCGCACGGTGATCATCAGTGCGCATCGCTTGTCGGCGCTGACCGAAGCCAGTGAAATTCTGGTGATGCAGCACGGCACCGTGGCACAGCGCGGCGAGCACGCAACGTTGTCGGCGCAGCCCGGTTGGTATCGCGATATGTATCGTTATCAACAGTTGGAGGCCGCGTTGGACGAGGCGCCGGAAATCGGCGTGGAGATGTTAACCAATGAGTAAAGTACAAACGCTGTGGCCGACGCTAAAACGGCTATTGGCCTATGGCTCACCATACCGCAAACCGCTGGGGATAGCGGTGCTGATGCTGTGGGTTGCAGCGGCGGCGGAAGTGGCCGGGCCGATCCTGGTCAGCTATTTCATCGATAACTACGTTGCCAAAGGGCAACTGCCGCTGACGATCGTTACCGGACTGGCGGCGGCGTATATTCTGCTGGAGCTGCTGGCGGCGGCACTGCACTATTTTCAGGCGATTTTGTTTAATCAGGCGGCGGTCGGCGTGGTGCAGCGTCTGCGCACCGACGTGATGGACGCCGCGCTGCGTCAGCCGCTGAGCGCGTTTGATACCCAGCCGGTCGGGCAGTTGATTTCCCGCGTCACCAACGATACCGAAGTGATTAAGGATCTGTACGTGATGGTGGTCTCCACCGTGCTGAAAAGCGCGGCGCTGATCGGCGCGATGCTGGTGGCGATGTTCAGTCTCGATTGGCGCATGGCGCTGGTAGCGATCTGCATCTTCCCGGCGGTTTTGATCGTAATGGGTATTTACCAATATTACAGCACGCCAATTGTGCGGCGGGTGCGCAGCTATCTGGCGGATATCAACGACGGTTTTAACGAAGTGATCAACGGCATGGGGGTGATCCAGCAGTTCCGTCAGCAGCTTCGCTTTGGCGAGCGCATGAGCAATGCCAGTTGGTCGCATTATACTGCGCGCATGCAGACGCTGCGGCTGGACGGCTTTCTGCTGCGGCCACTACTCAGTCTGTTCTCGGCGCTGGTGCTGTGTGGCTTACTGATGCTGTTTGGCTTCAGCGGCGAAGGGAGCATCGGCGTTGGGGTTCTGTACGCTTTTATCAATTATCTCGGTCGGCTGAATGAGCCGCTGATCGAGCTGACGTCGCAGCAATCGATTCTGCAGCAGGCGGTGGTGGCCGGCGAGCGTATCTTTGAGCTGATGGATCGTCGTCAGCAGAGTTACGGTACCGACGAACATCCATTGGCAAGCGGCCGCATCGAAATCGACAACCTGACCTTCGCTTATCGTGAAGACAAAAAGGTGCTGCAACATATCTCGTTGCAGGTGCCGTCACGCGGTTTCGTGGCGCTGGTCGGCCATACCGGCAGTGGCAAAAGTACTCTGGCCAACCTGTTGATGGGCTATTATCCGGTCAATGAAGGGGAAATACGGCTGGATGGCCGACCGCTGTCGAGTCTGTCGCACCGTACCTTGCGCCAAGGGGTGGCGATGGTGCAGCAGGATCCGGTGGTAGTGGCCGAATCGGTGCTGGCCAACGTGACGCTTGGCCGCAATATCAGCGAACAGGCCGTATGGCAGGCGCTGGAAACCGTACAGTTGGCGGAACTGGTGCGGGGGTTCCCACAGGGGATCCACACGCGGCTTGGCGAACAGGGCAATAATCTGTCGGTCGGGCAAAAGCAACTGCTGGCGATGGCGCGGGTGCTGGTGCTGGCACCGCAGATCCTGATCCTTGACGAAGCCACCGCCAATATCGACTCCGGTACCGAACAAGCGATCCAGCGCGCGCTGCGGCTGATTCGCGAGCACACCACGCTGGTGGTGATCGCTCACCGTTTGTCGACCATTGTCGATGCGGACTCGATACTGGTGTTGCACCGCGGGCATGCGGTGGAGCAGGGCCATCATCAGCAACTGCTGGCGCAAAAAGGCCGTTATTACCAGATGTATCAGTTACAGCTGGTGGGTGAAGAGCTGGCCGCCAGCAGCCGTGAAGATATCCAAACGGCATGATCTGTTCTCGGGAGCCATTGCGGCTCCCGCATTAATCCTCTCGCACCACAATCAGGCAGCGTGCCAGGTAAAATGCCCTGCCATGCACCCTCACGGCGCACGCTGCACAATTGCAGTGCACACTAATTGACCACCGTTGCATATCGATCCTTGCTGGGCGCGGCTTTCGTCGTCGGCGATTGCCCTTATGCTGGGTAATTGGCTGAAACTGCATATAAAACCATTTATGGCACAACCTTTGCTTTATTAGCCTGGTACCCAGGGTGAGTTTGGGCTTAATCGTGGAGAGGCAATATGAAGCTGGTTACCGTGGTGATCAAACCGTTCAAATTGGAGGACGTGCGTGAAGCCCTATCCTCTGTAGGTATTCAAGGGCTGACCGTAACCGAAGTGAAAGGGTTCGGACGCCAGAAAGGGCATGCCGAGCTTTATCGCGGTGCCGAATACAGCGTCAACTTTTTACCAAAGGTCAAAATCGATATCGCCATCGCTGACGATCAATTAGATGAAGTGGTTGATGTCATTAGTAAAGCTGCCTACACCGGCAAAATCGGTGACGGCAAGATTTTCGTTGCCGAATTGCAACGTGTTATTCGCATACGCACCGGCGAAACAGATGAAGCAGCACTGTAAACACTGGCTCAGTTAAGTAGATGGGATGGATTGATAATGAAAAAACTTTTATCCATGTTGGGCCTGAGTACGGTGACCCTGGTTCCCTCTTTGGCTCTGGCCGCTCCGGCGGTAGCAGACAAGGCAGACAACGCGTTTATGATGATTTGCACCGCGTTGGTGCTGTTTATGACCTTACCTGGCGTGGCGCTGTTTTACGGCGGTTTACTGCGCTCGAAAAACGTCCTGTCGATGCTGACGCAGGTTACCGTTACCTTTGCATTGGTGTGCGTACTGTGGGTGCTGTACGGTTATAGCCTGGCCTTCAGCGAAGGCAACGCCTTTTTTGGCGGGTTTGAAACGGCGATGCTGAAAGGCATCGGTATTGACAGCGTTACAGGCACCTTCAGCCAAATGATCCACGTAGCGTTCCAATGCTCCTTCGCCTGCATTACCGTGGCGCTGATAGTCGGTGGCTTCGCCGAACGCATTCGTTTTTCTGCGGTGGTGATTTTTGCCGCCATCTGGTTCACCATTTCCTATCTGCCGGTGGCGCATATGGTGTGGGGCGGCGGTTTCCTGGCGGCGGACGGTGCGCTGGACTTCGCTGGCGGCACCGTGGTGCATATCAACGCCGCAAGCGCCGGCCTGGTGGGGGCTTACCTGTTGGGCAAGCGCGCCGGCTTTGGCAAAGAAGCGTTCAAACCGCATAACTTGCCAATGGTGTTTACCGGGGCTTCGATTCTGTATATCGGCTGGTTTGGCTTCAACGCCGGCTCGGCCAGCGCGGCCAACGGCATTGCGGCATTGGCGTTCCTTAATACCGTGGTTGCTACCGCAGGCGCGATCCTTTCCTGGACCTTTGCCGAATGGATTGTGCGTGGCAAGCCGTCGCTGCTGGGGGCATGCTCCGGCTGCATCGCCGGACTGGTTGCCGTAACGCCGGCCGCAGGCACCGTTGGTGTGGGGGGCGCGTTAATCATTGGTCTGGTGGGCGGCGTTGCCGGCCTGTGGGGCGTGGTCACGCTGAAGAAATGGCTGAAAGTGGACGACACCTGTGATGTCTTCGGCGTGCATGGCGTATGTGGCATTGTCGGCTGCCTGTTGACCGGCGTGTTCACGGCATCGTCGCTGGGCGGCACCGGTTACGCCGAGGGCGTCACCATGGGTCACCAGGTGTGGGTACAGCTGTTAAGCGTGATCATCACGCTGGTGTGGTCTGGCGTAGCGGCGTTCATTGCCTTTAAAGTGGCCGGCGCCATCGTCGGGCTGCGGGTACCGGAAGAACAGGAGCGCGAAGGCCTGGACGTCAACAGTCACGGCGAGAGTGCCTATAACCAGTAAGATAAGCAGTAAGTCGTAAAGAAGAGCAGTGCGCTAAACATAAAAAATAATGATGATGCAAAAAGGGCGATGATCACATCGCCCTTTTCCTTGCTGACGTATCAGGCCTGACGCTGGCGAATAACCCCTTCCTGTACCGTGCTGGCAACCAGTACGCCCTCGCGCGTGTAAAACTGACCGCGTACAAAGCCGCGGGCGCCGGACGCCGAGGTGCTTTCAACCGCGTACAGTAGCCAGTCGTCCAGGCGGAATGGGCGGTGGAACCACATCGAATGGTCAATCGTGGCAACCTGCATGCCGGGTTCGAGGAAGCCGACGCCGTGTGGCTGTAGCGCCGTTGGCAGGAAGTTGAAGTCCGAGGCGTACCCCAACAGATATTGGTGGATGCGCTGGTCGTCCGGCATGTTGCCATTGGCGCGCAGCCAGACGTAGCGATGTGGTTCTTCTACGCTACCCTGCAGCGGATTATGGAATTTCACCGGGCGTATTTCGAGTGGCTTCTGGCCGATAAATTTGTCTCGTACCTTTTCCGGCAGCATATGCGCCAGCTTCTGTGCGATTGCCGATTCCGACATCAATCCTTCCGGCGGCGGCACTTCCGGCATGGTGTTTTGATGTTCAAAACCCTCTTCCGGGCTTTGGAACGATGCGGTCATGTAAAAGATCGGCTTGCCGTTCTGGATGGCGCTGACCCGGCGAGCGCTGAAGCTGTTGCCGTCCCGCAGCGTTTCGACGTCATAGACGATGGGTTTGCTGCTGTCGCCCGGACGCAGAAAATAGCTGTGGAACGAGTGCACGCTGCGTTCGGCGGGGATGGTCTGTTTGGCGGCGTAGAGCGCCTGGCCGACGACCTGGCCGCCAAATACCTGGCGCAAACCGAGATCTTCGCTTTGGCCGCGGAACAACCCTTCTTCGATTTTTTCCAAATCGAGCAGTTCAAGGAGATTTTGCAGTGCCTGGCTCATAAAAAGTTACCCTTTTAATAATCATTTTATGCAGTGTGCGGAATATCACGGCGGGACGTCAATATCTTGCGTTATGGCACAGACGAAATTGCCTTAATAGCGAGCGTTATTAGAACGCTAAGTGATTAATAGGTAGGCCAATAGGAATTTTTCAGGATTTTGTGCTAGGTTTAATGGGTCAGGTGGTGAAAGCCACCAGCATGTTGAGAATAAAAAAGGAGACCGATCCATGAAACTCTGGCAAATCCTTGGTGGAGCTACTGCATTAACCGTCACATTGGCCGGCTGCGCCCAGAAGAGTGCAGAGGTGCCAACACCGGCAGCAGGCAGCCCGGCGACTGCGCAGCAAATGCAGGTTCAGGGCCCGGCGGTGACAGGTTCGGTTAATATGCGTCAACGTATCGCGCTGCCGCCGAATGCGGTGCTGACGGTGACCCTTTCGGATGCTTCGCTGGCCGATGCGCCTTCCAAAGTGATTGCCCAGCGGGTGATTCGCACCGAAGGTCAGCAGGCACCGTTTAACTTCGCCATACCCTTCAACCCGGCGGACATTCAGCCGAACGCACGTATCATTCTGAGCGCGGCAATCACCGTGGATGGCCAATTGACCTTTATCACCGACACCATTCAGGAAGTGGTTAATCGCAACGGTACCCGTGCCGATTTGCAATTGGTTCCGGTACAAAACATCCCGGTGCAGGCGACGCCAACCGCCATGCCATAATGCGATAAATTTTTATCTCGGCGCGTTGTTCTACAGCCTTTGGCCAGCAGGTCAAAGGCTGTTTTATTCTAGGCGCCAGCCAAAACGGCGCAGATCGACCACGCCGTCGATGCCAAATTGGATACCTTCAGCCAATAACGCCTGGCGCTGACGCTGAAAATCCTCTCCGCGCAATGAGATTTTGCCATGACGATTGATCACCCGGTGCCATGGCAAACTGCTGCCTGGCGGTAACTTCTTCAATACGCCACCGACCTGGCGCGCAGCGCGCGGAGATCCCGCCAGTTGCGCCACCTCGCCATAGGTGGTGACTTTACCCGCAGGAATTGCCGCGACGACATGAAATACCCGTTGGCGGAAGGTGGCATCTGTCGATTCCATCTGCTGTTTACCTACCCTGTAAAACCCAGGTTGGCAGTGTGCCACAGCAAGGGTGGGTAAGAAAACAGCGGTCAGGCCCGGTTGGCTTGCTATTTGGGGTGCCATCAACGATAATGCCCACCGCTTCGAAGTACAGAAGTCGTCAATGGGGGCCCTGTTGGTTCTCCCGCAACACTAACTTGTGAACTCGGTCAGGTCCGGAAGGAAGCAGCCGCAGCAGGTGACGTGTGTGCCGGGATGTAGCTGGCAGGGCCTCCACCAATTTCAGCTCTGGCTGCCTGTCGTTATCGTCTTCAATTCCTGAATATCATGATTACCGTCTGTGCCTAACCCGTTTTGTCACTGCCGGGATCTGTCCACCTCACGCATCCTGTTGACTCGGTGGCAAACAGGTAGATGAAAGGCGGGAGTCTTAGATTGGTAGGGGGCATTTAACGGTTGCCAACGGTAGCTTGTTCAGACGAACCCTGTTGGCGTGAACTGCACTGCACAGGGTGCGGTATCCTTGCACGGTGGCAAGGCGAGTGGGGGATTCATTGCCTGGATATTAACGGAACAAGAACCGGCCTTTAACTGATGGCATAAGCACATCCAGGTTGGGATACAATGAGTCGCAAAAAGTAAATTGATTGTTCATGATGCCAGATATTGACGTAATATCTTTCAGGAATAAAAAGGGTATTAAATAACGTTATCATTGAGGCCGATCGCGGCATCGGCTCAACGCAGACAAATCTTGGATTATCTTACGTATTTCCAAACGGCAGTCGGCACTTTGTCATACAATTTATTCATCGTCAGCTCGGCCAGCCGATGATCTGCCGCAGAGTAAAAAAGTTCCAGCTCGTCGTCAGAAAGTTCATACTTGTTTTTTTCTATAACGCGTTCAAGCGTGTCAATCGTGGTGCATTTACGTAAACGCATCAGATAGTCAATTTTAGTCATGATAACCTTTAGTCTTATTAACCGTAGATATAGTTTGGGGATAATTATCCCCTAAGTTTTCATCGTAGTACAGATGCCCTCTCCTGAGAACATTCTGAATAGTCGCGCTTTGGTTTTTTGCCAACGACGCAGATCGGAATCATTAATACCGTAACTACTAAACAGCGTGTAGGTATCGTCGAGATATTCTTCGACCAGTTCCGAAAAATCGCTTTCGTCCATGTATTTTATTTTATAGCTCATGATAAACGAAGCAATATGCTCAATCAGTTCATTAAGCTGTAGGTTGACCGCAGACGTTGGATCGTTTACCCAGCCGTGGTGGCTGTCACCAAGAGTCGCGATGCCTTCGTCGTACAAAGTTTCGCACAAGAATTTGAGCTGAGCAATATCGTGCCGCTTCGGCGAATACTCATCCATATCATCCCCTCCGTAAGTCTTAATTTCGGTGTGATAACACTCTGTGAGTAAGCTGATGGACTTCTTTCTCGGAGGTAGCTTAAGTGATGCTATATAAACTTTCCGTATTATTAATATAAATCATTTTTCCGCAGCTGACCTGTAATTATTACGTAATCTTACAATTCGTCTGCCGTTGACGGGCGAGAGTTGTCGATTATATCAAAAACCAACTCTTGTCGACCCAGGCTAAAACGCACACTGTCACTAAGGTATTCCTGAGCATAGATATCAATGCAGGCATTGAAAATGTACCACTGATAACGGTAACTCATTGAATACTCAAGCGTGGATAGCTGCCGTAACTCAAATATTTCTAATGAACCCTCAGTGTAGTGAGCATTTTCTGAATAAAAGTTCAGGCCGCTGGTTAACGCGGGAACTAACTCTGACAGCCGATCGTTAATCACTTTCATTAATTGATCGCTAGAAAGTGCGCTAACGTTCTGCTGACAAGCCAAGGTTACGTGCATTTATCTCTGCCTGCTCTCGACAACGTTAGCCTTATCTTACTCTTTTTTCGCCCGGTCGTCGGCAGACTTTTCACTTACTATAGTTTTTTTACAGTTCCCAGACGTTTACCACATCGGAAATATCCTTGCTTATTTAAGAACAATCTTAGCAATAACCTTCAATGTTCTACGTAGAGAAAAAATGCAGGGTGTATTGTCGGTTGTTACGTTAAGTTGCAATAAAATCGTCTCCGTCGCTTGAGCCTGCGGTACTATTGTGATGTTATATTATAACATTTACTGAAAGGCGTTTAGCGACATGAAGCATTCTTCTGTCTACGGCAAATCGGAGCCAAAGCCGGTTTACAGCTGGTTCACCGCCTCCGCCGGGGCGCGTTGCGCCGCTGTGCTGCTGTTGTTGGTGGCATTATGGCTGGCTATTGACTGGGCGGTGGTATTGCCATGATTGCGTTACGACATGCGATTTTTGGTTACGGCACCGGCGCCCTGTTCCCACCATTAAACGGCCGTTTCGCCCGTGGATCGCTGACGGCAGTGATCGGTGTCAACGGTGCTGGCAAATCCACTTTATTGAAAACCATCGCCGGGCTGTTGCCGTTGCAGGGTGGCAGTATCGATTATGGCAGCAAAAAATTTCCCTCCATTGCCTATTTGCCGCAGCAGGCGGAACTGGATCGGCAGTTTCCGATCGTGGTCAACGATGTGGTTGCCATGGGCTGTTGGCGGCAACTGGGCATGCTGGGCGGGTTAACTGCCTGCGCGCGCCAGCGGATAGCCGATGCCTTGGCCACGGTGGGTATGAGCCAGATGGCGCATTCGCCAGTGAGTGAGTTGTCTGGCGGCCAGTTGCAGAGGGTGTTATTTGCCCGGTTGTTAGCCCAGCAAGCGCCGCTGATCCTGCTGGATGAGCCTTTTACCGGCATCGACAGTGCGACGATCGGCTTATTGCTGCAGGTGATTGCACGTTTGCATCAGCAGGGGCAAACGGTGATCGCAGTTTTACACGATATGGCGATGGTGGCCGGGCATTTCCCTCAGGCATTGCTGTTGACGCCACAGGACTGCCATTGGGGCGATGCTGACTGCGTTCTCGCGCAACTGCCGTTGCTGCATGCCGCCAGTTCCCCGGTTAGCCGGATCAAGGTTGCGCCATGATGTTGCTTCATCTGCTGATCGATCCCTTCGTATCCTTCGGTTTTATGCGCCGGGCGCTGGTGGCCTGTCTGGCACTGTCGCTCAGCACTGCGCCGCTCGGAGTGTTCCTGCTATTGCGCCGCATGAGCCTGGTGGGTGATGCGCTGTCGCATGCGGTACTGCCCGGCGCGGCGATCGGCTATTTGATTTCCGGCATGTCATTGGTGGCGATGGGGATTGGCGGGTTTATCGCCGGTCTGGCGGTGGCGATGCTTTCCGGCCTGGTTAGCCGCCATACGCCGCTCAAGGAGGATGCCAGCTTCGCCGGTTTCTACCTCGGTTCGCTGGCGCTAGGAGTGACGCTGGTATCGCTGCGCGGCTCCAGCGTTGACTTGCTGCACGTATTGTTTGGCTCGATTCTGGCGGTGGACAGCCATGCCATGGTGATGGTGGGCGGTATCGCCAGCGTGTCGTTGCTGGCGCTGGCCGCGTTGTACCGGGCGCTGGTGATCGAATCGTTTGACGCGACCTTTTTACGCGTTGGCGCACCGCGCTGGCTGGCATGGGGGCATGGTCTTTTTTTGGCGTTGGTGGTGGTCAATCTGGTGGCCGGGTTTCAAATTCTAGGCACTCTGATGTCGGTTGGGCTGATGATGTTACCGGCCGCCAGTGCGCGCTTCTGGGCAGGTAATCTGCCGCAGACTCTGGCGGCGTCGATGGCGATCGCCGCACTCGCCAGTATCGTCGGACTGCTGTGGTCTTATTATGCATCGCTGCCCGCCGGCCCGGCGATCGTGCTCAGTGCCAGTCTGATATTTTTCATTTCGATTCTATTTGGGAGGCGTGGTGGGATTTATGCCCGCGCGCGTCGTTGAGAAGTGCCATGTACAAGGAGATACCAATGAAAGGCTTATCAATAACGCTGGTGGCGGCGGCTCTGCTTTCCAGCCCGCTGGTAATGGCCAATACCGTCAACGCGGTGGCCAGTTTTTCGGTGTTGAGCGACATCGTCAAACAGATCGGCGGCGAGCACGTCAAGGTGGCGTCGCTGGTGGGGCCGAACGGCGATCCGCACAGTTTTGAACCGTCGCCCCAGGACAGCAAACTGCTCTCGCAGGCAGATCTGGTGTTTGTCAGCGGTTTGGGGTTGGAAGGCTGGATCGACAGGCTGGTGAGCGCTTCTGGTTACCATGGTCCGTTGATTACCGCCTCACAGGGAATTTCAACTCGCCAGATGGCAGAGGATGGCAAACAGATTACCGATCCGCATGCCTGGAACAGCATGAAAAACGGCGTCCAGTATGCGACGAACGTGATGAATGCGCTGATCGCCGCCGATCCACAGGATGCCAACTATTTCCGTCAGCGCGGCGCCGAATACATACAGCAGCTGCAACGGCTCGATCGCTGGGCGCTGGCGGAGTTTGCCGCCGTGCCGGCAGAAAAGCGCAAGGTGCTGACCAGTCACGATGCGTTTGGTTATTTTGGTCAGCAATATGGCGTGACCTTCCTGGCGCCGGTAGGTTTTTCTACCGAGGCGGAGGCCAGCGCCAGTGACGTTGCCCAGTTGATTAGCCAGATCAAACGGGAAAAGGTGCATACCTATTTCATCGAAAACCAGACCGATCCACGCCTGGTGAAGCAAATCGCTGCGGCAACCGACGCCAAGGCCGGTGGGGAATTGTATCCTGAAGCCCTGTCAACCGCCCAGGGACCGGCAGCAACCTATGTTCAGGCGTTCAAACACAACGTCGAAACCCTTGTCGCCAGCATGAAGTAACCGTGGTTTAGCCCCGCCAGGACGGCGGGGCTTGTCAGAACTGGCCGCTAATGGAAAATAAAAAAGCCCCGTTGAACAGTCACGGGGCTTTGACGATAAACCAGGTTGTCTACGGCAGTTAACGCTTTTTCTTACGTCCCTGTACCGCTTTAAAACGCGGATTGGACTTGCAGATCACGTAGATGCGGCCTTTGCGACGCACCACGCGGCAATCTGGATGGCGATTTTTCGCCGAACGCAATGAACTCAAAACCTGCATGCTGATTCCCTTTACTTACTGCCAATAAATCGACCGAAACGCTGCTGGAAGCGCGCGGTGCTGCCTTCTTTGGAAAACTCTTTCTGCTTGCCGGTGTAGTACGGATGCGAAGCGGAAGAGACGTCGATGGTGACATACGGCAGAGTTTCCCCGTCATGATCGATAGTGCGATCGGTCTTGATGGTCGACCCTACTTTGAAATAGGCATTGGCGCTCAGATCGTGAAACACCACGGTACGGTATTCTGGATGGATATCGGCTTTCATGATGACCTCTCATGTAATGTTATACTATAACAATTAGTATGCGCCGAACGGCGTATTCGATCAAGTATAAATTGTCGACGCACAGCGGCCATTGCGCGTGGCGGGAGAGGGAAGCATAAAAAAAGGCCGCATAAGCGGCCTTGGTATTCAGGGAAGAAGGGGATCAGCGATGCTCAACCGGGTGAGAATGTTCGATGTCTTCGTTCTTCTTGGAGAAGCGGCGGCGTACCACCACGAAGAACACCGGAACAAAGAAGATCGCCAGCACGGTTGCGGTGATCATCCCGCCCATAACGCCGGTACCTACCGCGTTCTGCGCACCGGAGCCAGCGCCGCTGCTGATAACCAGCGGCAGTACCCCGAGGATGAAGGCCAGCGAGGTCATCAGAATCGGACGCAAACGCATACGAACCGCTTCCAGCGTTGACTCGATCAGTCCCTTGCCCTCTTTTTCCATCAGATCCTTGGCGAATTCCACGATCAATATCGCGTTCTTCGCCGATAGCCCAATGGTTGTCAGCAGGCCCACCTGGAAGTAAACGTCGTTGTTCATACCGCGCATGGTTGCCGCCAGCAGCGCACCGATAACCCCCAGTGGCAGAACCAGCATCACCGAGAACGGAATCGACCAGCTTTCATACAGCGCCGCCAGACACAGGAACACCACCAGAATCGAGATGGCATACAGTGAAGGGGCCTGGTTACCGGACAGACGTTCCTGGTAGGACATACCGGTCCAGTCATAGCCAACGCCGCTTGGCAGTTTCGACGCCAGTTCTTCCATCAGGTTCATGGCTTCACCGGTACTCTTGCCGGGTGCAGCCTGGCCGAGGATTTCCATCGATGGCAGACCGTTGTAACGCTCCAGACGCGGTGAGCCGTATTCCCACTTCGCGGTAGCGAAGGAGGAGAACGGAACCATCTGGCCGCTATCGCCACGCACATACCAGTTGTTGATGTCGTTCGGCAACATACGGAACGGCGCATCAGCCTGTACGTAAACCTTCTTCACACGACCACGGTCGATGAAGTCGTTGACGTACGAACCACCCAGCGCGGTGGTCAGCGTACTGTTGATGGTGGTAATGCTGACGCCCAACGCCTTGGCTTTTTCCTGATCGACGGTCAGTTTGAACTGTGGCGTATCTTCCAGACCGTTAGGACGCATACCGACCAGCATATCCGGATGCTGTGCAGCCATCCCCAACAACTGGTTACGCGCTTCGGTCAGTTTTTCGTGTCCCAGACCGCCCTGGTCGATCAATTCAAAGTCGAAGCCGGTCGCGGTGCCCAACTCGATAATCGCGGGCAGGTTGAACGGAATGACCATACCGTCCTTGATTTGCGAGAAGGCAGCCATGGCTCGGCCGGCAATCGCTTCAACCTTGTTCTCGGTGCCCGGACGTTCGTCCCAGTTCTTCAGGCTGACGAAGGACAGACCGTTGTTCTGGCCATTACCGTTAAAGCCGAAGCCGGCAACGGTAAACACCGACACTACGTTGTCTTTCTCTTTCGTCAGGAAGTAGTCGGTGACTTCTTCCAGCACTTTCGAGGTACGCGCTTCGGTGGCACCGGCAGGCAACTGCACCATGGTCAGCAGGATGCCCTGATCTTCATCCGGCAGGAACGAGGACGGCAGGCGCAGGAACAGGAACGCCATGCCGACGACGATCAGCAGGTAGATCAGCAGGTAACGACCGGTGCTGCGCAGAATGTTGGCTACGCTGTCGGTGTAGTGGTGCGTGCTCTTTTCGAACATGCGGTTGAACCAGCCGAAGAAGCCGGTCTTCACGCCGTGGTCGCCTTTCGCTACCGGTTTGAGCAGGGTGGCACACAGCGCCGGCGTCAGAATCAACGCAACCAGCACCGACAGGGCCATTGCCGAAACGATGGTAATCGAGAACTGACGGTAAATTGCCCCGGTAGAACCGCCGAAGAACGCCATAGGTACGAATACCGCTGACAGCACCAGCGCAATGCCGACCAGCGCACCCTGGATTTGGTCCATCGATTTTCTGGTAGCTTCTTTCGGCGGTAGCCCCTCTTCGGACATTACACGCTCGACGTTTTCCACCACCACGATGGCATCATCCACCAATAGGCCTATCGCCAACACCATGCCGAACATCGTCAGGGTGTTTATCGAGAAGCCGAACGCCGCAAGTATGGCAAATGTCCCCAGCAACACGACCGGCACTGCGATGGTTGGAATCAAGGTCGCACGGAAGTTCTGCAAGAACAGATACATGACCAGGAACACCAGCACGATCGCTTCGAACAGCGTTTTCACCACTTCATTAATCGAAATCTTGACGAATGGGGTGGTGTCGTACGGATAAACCACTTTCATCCCTTGCGGGAAGAACGGAGCCAGCTTGCCGAGCTCTTCTTTTACGCCAGCTGCGGTGTTCAGGGCGTTGGCGCCGGTAGCCAGTTTGATACCCAGACCTGCCGCCGGCTTGCCGTTGAAGCGTGCCGTTACCGAATAGTTTTCGGCACCGCGTTCGATGCGCGCCACGTCTTTCAGACGCACCTGCGAACCGTCGCTGTTAACCTTCAGCAGGATCTTGCCAAACTCTTCCGGTGACTTCAGACGGGTCTGCGCAATGATCGAAGCGTTCAACTGCTGGCCCGGTACCGGAGGCATACCGCCCAGCTGCCCTGCGGCAATCTGGTTGTTCTGCTCGGTGATTGCGCTGGTGACATCGGTGGTCGTCAGCTGGAAGTTATTCATCTTGTTCGGATCGAGCCAGACGCGCATCGCGTATTGCGCACCGAACAGCTGAACTTCACCCACGCCGGAAGAACGGCTGATCGGGTCTTTGATGTTGGAAGCCACGTAGTCCGCAATATCATCCTGGGTCATGTTCGGATCGTCGGAAACGAAGCCGGCCACCATCAGGAAGCTGCTGCTGGATTTTTCTACTTTCAGGCCTTGCTGTTGCACCTCTTGCGGCAACAGTGGCGTTGCCAGTGACAGTTTGTTCTGGACCTGAACCTGCGCGATGTCAGGGTCGGTGCCAGATTCAAACGTCAGGGTAATTTGTACGCTACCAGAGGAGTCACTGGATGAGGACATGTACATCAGATTATCGATACCGTTCATGTTCTGTTCGATAATCTGTGTCACGGTGTCCTGCACCGTCGTGGCATCAGCGCCAGGATAGGTGGCGGAGATCGTCACCGCCGGTGGTGCGATAGTCGGATACTGCGCAATCGGCAGTTTCATTATCGCAAGCACCCCCGCCAACATCACGATGATGGCGATTACCCAGGCGAAAATAGGGCGATCTATAAAGAACTTAGCCATGTATTACCGGCTCCTTTTTATGACTTCTGCGCGTCAGCCTGCGGCTGTTTTTGCGCCTGAGTGTCAACTTCTTGTGCTTTTACCTGCGCGCCAGGTTTGACTTTCATCAACCCGGTGACAATAACGCGATCGCCGGCTTTCAACCCTTCGCTGACCAGCCATTTGTCGCCAATTGCCTGATCCGCTTTCAGTGAACGCAGTTCCACCTTGTTGTCTGCACCGACTACCAGCGCAGTCGCATCGCCACGCGGGTTACGCGTTACGCCCTGCTGTGGTACCAGCAGCGCGTCGTTGCGAACGCCTTCATCCAGACGGGCGCGCACGAACATGCCAGGCAACAGTTCATCTTTCGGGTTAGGGAACACGGCGCGAATGGTGATGGAACCGGTGGTTTCATCAACGGTCACGTCAGAGAATTCCAGCGTGCCTTCCTGGGCGTAGGTCTGGCCGTTCTCCAGCAGCAGCTTGACCTTGGCCTTGCCGTTTTCCTGCTTCAGCGAGCCGCTGGCCAGTTCCTGTTTCAGACGCAGGAAATCGTTGCTGGACTGGGTAACGTCAACGTACATCGGATCCAACTGTTGTACGGTAGACAACGCGTTGGTTTGACCGCTGGTCACCAGCGCACCTTCGGTAACGGCGGATTTGCCGATACGCCCGGAAATCGGTGACGTCACCTTGGTGTAGGCCAGATTGATGCGCGCCGTTTCTACCGCAGCCTTGGCCGCGACCACTGCCGCATTGTTCTGCTGCAAGGTGGAGATGGCGGTATCGTAATCCTGCTTACTGATGTAATTGGTACCCAGCAATGGTTTGTAACGGTTGACCGTCAGACGGGCGATGTCGGCTGCGGCCTGTGCCTTGGCCAGATCGCCTTTGGCGCTGTCGTAGGTGGCTTGATAAGTCGCGGGATCGATCTGGTACAGCGATTCACCGGCTTTGATATCACTGCCTTCAACAAAGTTGCGTTTCAGAATAATACCACTGACCTGCGGACGAACTTCGGCGATGCGATACGCAGCGGTGCGACCAGGGAGATCGGTAGTAATGTTGAGAGGTTCGGTTTTCAGGGTCACCACACCCACTTCAGGGGCCGGTTGTTGAGCGCCTTGCTGTTGGGCTTCTTTATCATTACATCCTGTAAGCACTAAGCTGCCGGAAAGCATCAGAACTGCCGCCAGAGGCGTTAACCCTCTGTTTTTGTTCATAGAAAAACCTCAAGTGTCCGATTTCAAAATGATCAATGGATCACAAGCATTAAAACCCATTGCTGCGTTAATTATATGTGCGTGCTATGGTACATACATTCGCGAATGTATGTAAATCACAGTCCCCCTAAAAAACAACGCCATGGCACGAAAAACCAAACAGCAGGCGCAAGAAACCCGACAGCACATTCTTGATGCTGCGGTTAGAGAATTCTCTGAACGTGGCGTTTCTGCAACGTCACTGACAGATATTGCCACCGCAGCCGGGGTTACGCGTGGTGCAATTTATTGGCACTTCAAAAATAAGGTAGACCTGTTTAACGAAGTTTGGGAATTATCAGAATCGAAAATAGGCGACCTCGAAGTAGAGTATCAGGCAAAGTTTCCAGAGAATCCACTGAGGATTTTAAGGGAAATCCTGATTTACATCTTGACCGCTACGGTAGAGGACGTCCGCCGACGCGCATTGATGGAGATTATATTTCATAAATGCGAGTTTGTGGGCGAAATGATGCCGTTACATGATGTGCGCAAGGTGTTGTACCTGGAAAGCTACGAACGCATTGAATCGGTGCTGCAGAACTGCATCCGTCATAACCAGCTTCCGGTGGATCTGCATATTCGCCGTGCGGCTATTATTTTACGTGCCTATGTTACCGGCCTGATGGAAAACTGGCTTTTTATGCCGGAAAGCTTTGATTTGAAGCGCGAGGCAGCAACGTTGGTTGATGCGTTTATCGAAATGGCGCAATACTGCCCAACGTTGCGTATCAAACCGGGTGAGCGGGCGGCGTTGTCGCAACGTGCTGACTGCCCCCTTTAACTGCAAGCAGGGAGGAATGATGTCTTCAATGGTACTGATTGCCAGCGGTGCGGCCTACGGGCAGGAATCGCTGTTCAATGCACTGCGTCTGGCGATTGCCTTGAAAGAGCAGCAACAGGCGCTGGATTTGAAACTGTTTTTGATGTCTGACGCGGTGATTGCCGGTATCGCCGGGCAGCAGCCGCACGAAGGCTACCATCTGCAGCAGATGCTGGAAATTCTCAGCGCCCAACAGGTGCCGATCAGACTGTGTAAAACCTGCGCCGATGCGCGTGGCGTCAGCAGATTGACGCTGGTCGACGGGGTGGAAATCGGGACACTGATTGAACTGGCGCAGTGGACGCTGGCAGCGGACAAAGTTCTGACGTTCTGAGCAGGCGGCCTGTCGCGCCATTCATCATCGGCAATATTTTTCTCGTTTTTTGCCAGGTGGCGAACATGCTAATCTTGAGACTTGTTGGTTGAAACGAAGTCAAATCATGAGTCGCAGGTTCGTCACATCCTTTTCCTCGGCCTTACTGTTACCGTCGCGCATGGCCTTACGCTGTGCGGTGGCGCTATTGCTCCTGATTGTCTGCACGTTATGGCAGCCGGCGCTGGCACAGATTTCCTATAATAGCGACCTGCCGACGCGCAGCGATATCCAGAATCAGCTTGAGGCGTTGGCCAGGCAAAAAAATCTGACGCCGGTCGAAAAACTGTCACAACAGGATCTCAACCGCACCACCGAACTGCTGGACGCTCTCGAGCATGTCCGGCAGGAAGGGGCGCAGTTGAAACAGCAGCTACAGCAGGCTCCGGTGAAACTGAGGCAGGTGACGGCGCAGCTTGAGGCGATGAAATCGCCGCCGGATGATGCCGCGGTACGTGCCGAACTGCTGTCGCTGTCGCTGCGTCAATTGGAAGGTCGCCTGTACCAAACGCTGGATGAACTGCAAAGCGCGCAGGAAAACCTGTCGACCTACAATAGCCAACTGGTGTCGCTGCAAACCCAGCCGGAACGGGTGCAAACCAGCATGTACACCGCATCGCAGCGCCTGCAGGAGATCCGTAATCAACTGAATGATCAATCGCCGGGGCAGGCGGTGTTGCGCACCAGCCAACAGGAGATGCTGGCTACCGAGCAGGTTTTGCTGAATGGGCAGATCGAACTGCAACGTAAAAGCCTTGAAGCCAATACCACGCTCCAGGATTTGCTGCAGAAACAGCGTGACTATACCAACGGTCATATCGAGCAACTGAACCATCAGGTGCAGATGCTGCAGAACGTGGTCAACAGCAAGCGCCTGACGCTGTCGGAAAAAACCGCCAAAGCGGCGCAGAACCCGGAAGATGCCACCGACATCCAGCACGATGCGCTAGTGCGTAATGAACTGGACCTCAATCGCCAGCTCAGCCAGCGGCTGATTGCCGCAACGCGTGAAAGCAACACCTTGTTCCAACAAAATATCCAGGTAAAAAGCTGGCTCGATCGCGGCCTGCAATCCGAACGCAATCTGAAAGAACAGATCCAGATGCTGAAAGGCAGCCTGGTGCTGTCGCGCATTCTGTACCAACAGCAGCAGAGCCTGCCGCAGGGGGCGCTGGTGGCAGATATGCAAACCCACATTGCCGACCTGCGTCTGGAGCAATTTGACATTAACCAGCAGCGGGACGAGCTGTTCAAGGGCAATGATTACATCGATAAGCTGTTGGCCAATGCCCAGGAAAAAGCCAGCGATGACGTGATTGATGCATTGAATGAAATCATTGATATGCGCCGCGAATTGCTGGATCAGCTTAACCGCCAATTGAGCAATCAACTGACGCTGGCGATTAATCTGCAAATCAATCAGCAGCAGCTCACCAGCGTATACGATTCGGTGCAGGACACGCTGACCCAGCAGATTTTTTGGGTGAACAGCAATAAACCCATCGACCTGGCTTGGCTGAAGGCCTTGCCCGGCGCCATCAAACAACAGTTGGCGTCGCTGGATTTCAAATTCAAAGCCGCCAAACTGCTGGACGGCGGACTGCGTGTGCTGGTGTTCCTGCTGCCGATGCTGTTGATTATCGGCCTGCTGCGCTGGCGCTATAGTCTGATTGACAGCCATATACAAAAGCTCAGCAATGACGTGGGGCAATTGAAGCGTGACAGCCAGCTGCATACGCCAAAAGCGCTGTTGCTGATTTTGCTGAAAGTGGTGCCGGGTGCCGCGTTGCTGCTTGGCGTCGGCTTTTGGTGCTACCGCTCGGAAATCAGCATCAGCGATTTTTTATGGTCGCTGTCACAGCAGCTGTCGCTGTTTTACCTGGTGTTCGGCTTCACCTTCCGCCTGATGGCGCCAGGGGGGATTGCCGAGCGGCACTTCGCCCTCGCGGCGAGCCTGTGCGCGCACTACCGCCGCCAGACAATTCGTCTGGGACTGGCGCTATTGCCGCTGATCTTCTGGTCGGTCCTGGGTGAAAAGGCGCCTTTGCGACTGGTGGAGGACGTGATCGGTCAGGTGGTGGTGATGTTGACGCTGCTGCTGCTGGCGGTGCTGGTATTCCCGCTCTGCCGCGACAGCTGGCGCGAAAAGGGCGCGCATGCGGTACGGCTGGTGATTGTTACCGCCATTGCCGCGACGCCGCTAATGCTGCTTGGGCTGATGTTCGCCGGTTATTTCTATACCACGCTGCGGCTGGCAGGGCGCTGGATCGACAGTCTGTATCTGTTTTTCCTGTGGAATATCGTTTATCTGACCGCCATCCGTGGCTTAAGCGTTGCCGCGCGGCGTTTGGCTTACCGCCGGGCGCTGGCGCGACGCCAAAGCCTGGCGAAAGAGGGCGCAGAAGGCAACGAACCGGTGGAAGAGCCGCCGTTGGCGCTGGATCAGATCAATCAGCAGTCATTGCGTTTGACCACCATGGCACTGTTTCTGCTGTTCGCGACCGCGTTCTATGCGATTTGGTCGGATCTGATCACGGTGTTCGGCTACCTGGACAGCATCTCGCTGTGGCATTACACCAGCGTGGTGGCCGGCAGCAGCCTGCCGCAGGCGGTGACGCTCGGCAATCTGATGGTGGCGTTGCTGGCGGTGATAGTCGCCTATGTCATGACGCGCAACCTGCCGGGGCTGCTGGAGGTGCTGGTGCTGTCACGCTTGCAACTGCGGCAGGGGGCGTCGTACGCCATCACCACCATTCTGACCTATCTGATCACCGCGGTAGGCACCGTAACCGCGCTGGGATCGCTGGGCGTCTCGTGGGACAAGCTGCAGTGGCTGGTAGCGGCGCTGTCGGTCGGGCTGGGCTTTGGCTTGCAGGAGATCTTCGCCAACTTTGTTTCCGGCTTGATCATCCTGTTTGAACGCCCGGTGCGCATCGGCGATACCATTACCATCGGTACTTTTTCCGGTTCGGTCAGTAAAATTCGCATTCGCGCCACCACCATTACCGATTTCGATCGCAAGGAAGTGATCATCCCGAACAAGGCGTTCGTCACCGAAAGGCTGATTAACTGGTCGCTGTCCGACACCATTACTCGGGTCTTGATCAAGGTAGGCGTGGCCTACGGTTCCGATCTGGACAAGGTCAAACAGGTGTTGCTGAAGGCCGCGCACGATAATCCGCGGGTAATGACCGATCCGGAACCGCAGGTGTTTTTCCTGAATTTCGGTGCCAGCACGCTCGATCATGAATTGCGCCTGTACGTACGCGAGCTGCGCGATCGCAGTTATACCGTCGATGAGCTTAATCGCTCAATCGATCGCTTGTGCCGCGAGAACGACATCAATATCGCCTTCAACCAGTTGGAAGTGTATTTGCATAACCAGCAGGGCAATGAGGTGCAGGAAGTGAAGCGTGACTTCAATCCCGGGCCGGAACAACCGGCCGGCTGATGGGCAACCGCTGCGCGGTGTTACGGGGTGCCGGGCAGATACGGCGTGCTGGCACCGCTGCGCTGCATTTTTTCCTGATAGTCCCGTTTGACGATATCCAGCGCCGCCAGCGCGGTGGCTGGATCGATCTCGTTACATTCCAGCAGGTAAATCAGATCGACTGCCAGCTGTAATTCTGGTGAAGCATTTTCTAGGGACATAAATCCAACATTATTTGGTTTGCGATAGGTGAATGAACTCTGACACTGGCTGAGTATAGTGAACCCTGGCCGGGGAGGGGAATATTCCTTCAAATAATGTGATAAAACTTCAAAAACCGTTTTCTTTTCTTTCAATACTGCGTTCTATGCGTGCCAACGCTTGACGGCATCGCATCAACCGGCCTTCGAGTGCCGCCAGCTCCTGCTGTATTTTTTGCTGCCCAGCCAAAGTGGTCTGTCGGCCTAACAGGCTTTCGCGATCCTGGATCATCGCCAGCAAACGACGCTCATAATCCTGATGCTCCGCCAGTTTATGGTACAGATCGACCTGCGCCGGTGCTTTGGGTTGATTCTGACGTCGCAGCGTCTGGGTGGCCAGTTCACGTTGCAGAGCGCCGATCTGCGCGACCAGCTTTTCCGCCAGGAACGCCACTTGCGCGTTGCGATTGTCATGGACGGCGGATTGCAATTGGCTGAAGTTCTTCTGCACCTGCGCCAGGTAATCTCGCAGCCGCGTCCCGTGGTTGGCAAACAACGCGCTATCGAAACGCGCCTGCGAAACCGGTGTATCGCCGCGCGGCGTTACTTCGCTGGCAAGCGCCGCGATTTGCTGCTGCAAAGCCTGTAATAAATGCTGCGTATTCACGCCGATCCCCAAGTTGTACTCACAGAAGCCTAGCTTGCCCGCGATAGTCGTTTGATACAAGCGCCATCGCCATTATCGGCTATTTCGCCAGCAGCTTGAATGCAAAAGAATTTTTGTCTGGTTGTTGCCATCAACAATCCCGATGGCAGCTTTTTTTTGTGATCTCAATTAAAAAGTATAATGGTATACCTTTATATTTTTATCATATTCACTACACTGGGTTGGTGCCAACGTTCCAGGGGGGCGAAGCAAGCAAACGGCTTGAGTCGTCAACAACCGGCCAAACGGGTCAGGTTGTGAATAATAAAAATGACCCGCAGTTGATGCCGGCGTCATACGTTAAAAGGTGCTCAGATGAAACTGTCAGTAATAGAGAAAGTAGGCTTTGGCGCCGGGGATATGGCAATCAATATCATCATGATTGCGATGCAATTGCTGCTGGCCTATTTTTATACCGACGTATATGGCTTGCATGCGGTCGACGTCGGCGTGTTATTTATGGTGGTGCGTTTTATCGACGCCATTATCGATCCGTTGATGGGTATGTATACCGATAAGGTCAATACACGCTGGGGACGTTACCGCCCTTATCTATTATGGTTTGCCCTGCCATTTGGTTTTGCGGTCTATCTGATGTTTATTACGCCAGATGTTGCCTATACAGCAAAACTGGCCTGGGCCTATTTTACCTACATACTGATGACCGTGGTCTATACCGCGATAACCATTCCTTATATCTCAATGATTGGCGTTATTACCGACGATCCGCTAGAGCGATTGAGCGCGAATGGATATCGCTTTGTGATGACCAAGATTGCCGCGTTTCTGGTAACCATCATTGTGCCGATAATGGCGGTGTGGCTCGGCCAGGGTAACAAGGCGCTGGGCTATCAATTGTCTATGGGGCTGATGGGGGCGGTCGGGGCGGCGCTGTTCATCTTCTGCTTCCTGACCACGCGCGAACGTAGCCGACCGGAAATCCCTACCATGCGCAGCGGCGAACAGTTCAGGCTGCTATTGCGTAACGATCAATGGCTACTGCTGGGTGTGGTGATCATGCTGCTGATGTGCGGATATGTGATTCGTGGTTCGGTAGCGGCGTATTACGCCAAATATTATCTGAATGGCGGTGACGCGTTAATTTCACCTTTTTTAACCATCGGCGTGGTGGCTTCGATATTGGCAATGATATCTACCACCTATATAACTCGGACCTATGACAAGATAAAACTGTTCCGTCATACCCAGTTGATGACCTTTATTCTCAGCCTGGCGATGTATTTTCTGGTGGGGCAGGGCGATCTGTGGTTGGCCTTTATCGCCTATTTCCTGATTAATTATTTCTGCGATATGCAAATGCCAATTTTCTGGTCGTCGATTGCCGAAGCGGTAGATTACGGTGAACACAAAAATGGCAAACGGGTTTCCGGTCTGGCTTTTGGCGGCATCCTGTTTTTCCAGAAGTTCGGCATGGGCATCGCCGGGGGAATATTGGGTTTTCTGCTGAGTTATTTCGGTTACCAGCCGGATGCGCAACAATCGCCAACGGCATTGGCCGGCATCGCGCTAATGATGACGATAATTCCCGCTCTGTTTCATTTTGCCATTAGCCTGATCATGAAGCGTTACATCATTAATAATCACTATTATGCCGAGCTGAAGCTAGCGCTTGGCAAGCGAGGCTGATATGCAGACTAAAAATACCGTCTGGGTGATTGGCGATGCCTCGGTCGATCTGGTGCCCGATGACCAACAACGCTATTTGAAATGCCCCGGCGGCGCGTCGGCCAACGTGGCGGTGTGCGTCGCCCGACTGGCCGGCAGTTGCGGCTTTATTGGCCGCCTGGGGCTGGATCCGGTCGGGCACTTTCTGGCACAAACCCTGCGGCGTGAAGGGGTCGACATTCGCCATCTGACCCTCGACCCGGCGTTGAAAACTGCGGTACTGATTGTCGATCTGGCGGCCGACGGCGAACGTTCGTTCAGCTATCTGGTGGCCCCCAGCGCCGACAGTTTTGTCTGCGCCGCCGATCTGCCGCCGTTCGCTGCCAATCAATGGTTTTACTTCAACTCCATCGGCCTGATTCGCCAGCCAGCGCGCGATGCCTGTCTGCAAGGCGCCCAGCGCATGCGTTTGGCGCACGGGTCGGTGCTGTTTGACGTCAACCTACGCGAAGCCATGTGGGACTGTCCGGCTGACATTGCGCCACAAATCGAAAATGCCATTGCCCAGGCGGATATCTGCAAGATTTCGGCCGATGAGCTGTGTCGATTGACTCAACGGCAGGACTGGCGCGCCGCCCGCTACTACGCCCGAGAACTGGGTTGCCCGACCACCGTCATTTCGCTCGGTGACGCGGGGGCGTATCTGATACATCAACGGCAAGAACGGCATTATCCCGCGCTGCCGGTGCAGGTTGTCGATACCACCGGCGCGGGCGACGCCTTCGTCGGCGGATTACTGCTCGAGCTGGCGAAGCAACCGGACTGGCGGCAGCAATCGCTCACCTCGGCGATGCACGTTGCCAATTTTTGCGGCGCGGCGGCAGTAACACAAAAAGGCGCCATGACGGCGCTGCCGGATGCCGAACAACTGGCGGCATTCATGACCCACCAGACCCGATAAACCCCAAGGAGATTTTGATGAACGCAAATTACGACCACGTTTTAGGCTGCCTGATTGGCGCCGCCGCCGCCGATGCGATGGGCGCCGCTACGGAAGTGCGAACACAACAACAGATAAAAGACACCTTTGGCGGCTGGGTGACCACCTTTGTCAAGCCGCCGGCGGATACCTTTGGGCGTTGCAACGAAGCCGGCATGTGCACTGACGATTTTATTCAAGCTAAATATATTATGGATGCACTGCTGGCTCATGGGCGTAAAGTCACGGACTCGGCAATGAAAGAAGCCTTCCAGCGCTGGCTGGATTATCCGTTTTATGCCAATTTTACCGGCCCGACAACGCGCGCGGCGATGAAGGCGATTTTCAACGATCGGCGAGCGTCGCTGCAGGGGGAACTGGAAGGGGAAAAACAGTCGGTACAGATCATCAACGGCGGCAATGCGGCGGCTACCAACGGATCGGCGATGAAGATCTGGCCCGCAGCGGTGCTGCACCCCGGCGATCTGGACGGCGCTATTCAGTGTGCGCTCGACATTGCGCGCTTTACCCACAATAACGTTTTGGCGATGTCAGGCGCGGCCGCGATGGCGGCGGCGATCGCCGAAGCACTCTCGTCCAGTGCCAGCAGCGCGTCGATCGTCGCCGCGTCGATCTACGGAGCGGATAAAGGGCTAGTCCTGGCCGCAGAGCAGGGAGCGATGGCGATCGCCGGGCCGTCGGTCGGTCGGCGTATCGAACTGGCCGTTGCCATTGGCAAGCGTCACCGCCACTGGGAAACCGCGATCGTCGAACTGAACGATATCATCGGCACCGGGCTGCACGTCAGTGAGGCGGTTCCCGCGGCGTTGGGATTATTTGCCTGCTGTGCCGCTACGCCGGTTGATGCTATTATTTCCGCCGTTAATATCGGTAATGACACGGATACCGTCGCAACCATGGTCGGTGCGATTTCAGGGGCATACCATGGTGCTGCGGCCTGGCCTGAACATTACCTGCCTCTGCTGGATAAAATGAACCATTTCTCGCTGGAGGCGCTGGCGCGTTCAATAACCGAATAATGCATAACCAAGGGAAAGCGCTGCAACTTTCCCTTCCAACCTGACCAGGCGAGGTTTTACGTTGGTGGTAGATAAGGCGAGCTATACGCCATTATACAAGCAGTTATATTCCATTATCTGCCATCGGATCCTTGACGGCACCTATCGGCTGGGCGATCGCCTGCCGACGCAAAAAGACATCGCCCGCCAGTTTGATGTATCGCTGATTGTGGTAAAGCAGGCGTGGAACGCGCTGGTGGAAAGCGGCATCATTGCGTCGCAGCGTGGTACCGGCTCGGTGGTCAATGCGTTGCCGGAGGGCGCCAGTTACGGTCATACCTTCCGCGGTATCACCGCCGATCTCAGTTTTTCCCAGATCCGCATCGACAGCCAGATCCTCGACATTGCGCTACGCAGCGCCAAAGATGCCCTGCTGGACGGGTTGAACCTGCCACCCGGCAATAAATACCTGTTTATTTCGCGCGTGCGTTCCGCCAAGGGCAAGCCGTTCAACCATGAGAAAATCTATATCAACCTGGCGTTTTTCCCCGGGTTGCAACTGCAGCCGCAGGATCTGGCCAATCAATCGCTCTATCAGTTGCTGATGGCGCGTTATCAGATCGCCATCGGGTCGGCGGTAGAAAAAATCGACGCCATCTTGCCATCTCGTGAACTGTGTGAACTGCTGCAGATAGCGGCGAATACGCCATTGCTGTCGGTCGCTCGGCAAACTTTTCTCAGCGGTGCCGATCAGCCGTTTGAATATTGCCGTTATGCGGTGCTTTCGGAATATTTTGGCGAGATTCATTATCAGTAGTTCCGGTGTTACAGTCATTGGCATAATGACTCGCTAAAAGGATCGGCATGACGCGTTGGCTGTTGATCGCTGTAGGTTGGGTAGCGGTGGCGTTGGCCACGCTGGGCGTAGTGTTACCGTTGTTGCCGACCACCCCTTTTCTGCTGCTGGCGGCCTGGTGTTTCGCCCGCTCGTCGCCGCGGTTCCATCAATGGCTGCTGTACCGTTCATGGTTCGGCGGTTATCTGCGTCACTGGCAACGGCACCGCGCATTGCCGCCGGGCGCCAAATGGAAGGCGATGCTGTTTATCGTGCTGACTTTCGCCGTGTCGTTATGGCTGGTGAAAATCTGGTGGGTGCGCGGTCTGCTGCTGCTGATGCTGGCGACGCTGTTGATCGTCATGCTGCGTCTGCCGGTGGTTGATCCACAGCAGCACAAACGGCGCTGATGGCGGGGTGAAATTCTTGTTAGCCTGACGTCGTCAACTGACGGCAAGCGTATGAATCTGCAGGCCCCGACGGCGTTCGCCTACCCCTGCGCGGCAGGAAAGATGCAGGGCAGAGTTGCAATTGTCAGCCAGTTTGCATAGATTTGGGCGTTTTCGTGCGCGGGAACCCTCCCTGAACGTCCTTGATTAATGGTTTCGCCCCTTGGGGTGAAGCGGGATGTCAGGCGGCCTGCGTTCCAGTTTCAAGCAGTTTTATCAGGCAATAATTATGACCGCTACTGCGCAGCAGCTTCAGTTTATCAAAGACAGTATCAAAACCATCCCGGATTACCCTAAACCGGGCATCCTGTTCCGTGACGTCACCAGCCTGCTGGAGAATCCGCTGGCTTACGCTGCCAGCATCGAGCTGCTGGTTGAGCGTTATCGCGAAGCAGGCGTCACCAAAGTGGTCGGTACCGAAGCGCGTGGTTTCCTGTTTGGTGCGCCGGTGGCGCTGGCGTTGGGCGTGGGTTTTGTGCCGGTGCGCAAGCCGGGCAAATTACCACGTGCCACGCTGATTGAAAGCTATGAGCTGGAATACGGCACCGACCAGCTTGAAATCCACAGCGATGCCATCAGCGCTGACGACGTGGTATTGGTGGTGGACGATCTGTTGGCGACCGGCGGTACCATCGAAGCTACCGCCAAACTGATCCGCCGTTTGGGTGGCCAGGTGAAAGACGCCGCCTTTATCATCAACCTGCCGGATCTCGGTGGCGAAGCGCGTCTGAACAAGCTTGGCATCGATTGCTACAGCCTGGTCAACTTCGCGGGTCATTGATTTAACGTTCTATCCCGACGAATATCGAGCGACTGGGGCACAGGCCATTGGTCAACGGCGCTGTCGCTCGAAACAGAATGGGCTATCGCGGATCGCCGCACTGCTGTGTTAGCATGACCCTCCAGATTATTCGACTTCTCCGGTATTAATGAGCTATCAGGTTCTCGCCCGTAAGTGGCGCCCGCAAACCTTTGCAGATGTGGTTGGGCAAGAACACGTCCTGACCGCACTGGCCAACGGCCTAACGCTTGGGCGGATTCATCATGCCTATCTATTCTCGGGCACGCGCGGCGTGGGTAAGACCACCATCGCCCGCCTGTTGGCCAAAGGCCTTAACTGTGAAACCGGCATTACCGCTACCCCATGTGGCCAATGCGACAACTGCCGCGAGATTGAGCAGGGGCGTTTTGTCGATCTTATCGAGATCGATGCGGCCTCCAGAACCAAGGTGGAAGATACCCGCGATCTGCTGGACAACGTGCAGTACGCGCCAGCACGCGGCCGTTTCAAGGTCTATCTGATCGATGAAGTGCACATGCTGTCGCGCCATAGCTTCAATGCGTTGCTGAAAACGCTGGAAGAGCCGCCGGCGCATGTGAAATTTTTATTGGCGACCACCGATCCGCAAAAACTGCCGGTGACCATTCTGTCACGCTGCCTGCAATTCCATTTGAAGGCGCTGGACGTGGAGCAAATCCGCAATCAGCTGGAAACGGTACTGCAGGCAGAACAGATCGCGAGCGACGCTCGTGCACTGCAACTGTTGGCGCGCGCCGCCGACGGCAGCATGCGCGACGCCCTTAGCCTGACCGATCAGGCGATCGCCATGGGCGAGGGCCAGGTCACCAGTGCCACCGTCAGCCATATGCTCGGCACGCTGGACGACGAACAGCCGTTGGCGATCCTTGAAGCGCTGGTGAGCGCCGACGGCGAAAAAGTCATGGCCCAGGTGGCGCAAGCGGCAGCTCGCGGCGTCGACTGGGAAAACCTGCTGGTGGAAACCCTGGCGCTGTTGCACCGCATTGCGATGGTGCAATTGCTGCCTTCGGTGCTGGACCATCATTACGCGGCTATCGAACAGCGACTGCGCGAGCTGGCGCGCAGCTTGCCGCCCACCGACGTGCAACTGTATTACCAGACGTTACTGGTGGGCCGTAAAGAACTGGCCTATGCCCCCGATCGCCGTATGGGCGTAGAAATGACCCTGTTGCGAGCGTTGGCGTTTCACCCCAAGGCGCAGATCCCCGAACCGGTAGCGATTACCCCAACGTCCTCGACGCAGGGCGTGACGCCGGCCGTCCCGGCAGCGCAGGCGAGGTCGGCAGCGCCGTCACCGTCAGAGACGCCGCCGCCGTTAGGGCAGGCCGCACCCTCGTCACCGGCGGTAAATTTACCGGATGCCACCGCGCAATTATTGAAGGCGCGCACCCAGTTGCAGCGGCAACAGGGGGCATCTACACCAAAAAAGAGTGAGCCGGCGGCGCCTGGAAGAGCGCGGCCGGCAAACTCGGCACTGGAGCGATTGGCTTCCGTGACTGAGCGCAGCCAGCAGCGTCAGGCGGAAAAAATCGTCAAGGAAAAACCGGCCAAGCCGGAGGCGTATCGCTGGCGGGCGCAAACCGCGCCAGAAGCAGCGCCAGAACCACTGGCGACGCCAAAGGCACTGCGTACCGCGCTGGAACATGAAAAAACCCCCGAGCTGTCGGCTAAACTGGTGGTAGAGTCAATCGCGCGCGACCCGTGGGCGGCGGAAATAGACCGGCTGACTATCCCGAAACTGGTGCAGCAACTGGCGTTGAACGCCTTTAAACAGCAGTCGGAACCCGGCAAGATTTGTCTCCATCTGCGGCCTGCGCAGCGCCATCTGAACACCCCCTCGGCGCAAAAGGCGTTATGCGACGCGCTCAGCGAGCTGCACGGCGGCCCGATTGAGCTGACCGTAGTGGAAGACGAAAACCCGGCGGAGCGTACGCCGCTGGAGTGGCGGCAAGCCATTTATGAAGAAAAACTGGCGCAGGCGCGTCAGTCCATCGTTGCGGATACCAATATCCAGACGCTGCGTCGCTTCTTTGATGCAGATCTGGATGAAGACAGTATCCGCCCCATTTAACCGCTGCGCACCGTGCGCGGCCCATTGCTACGAGAGACGACTATGTTTGGTAAAGGCGGTCTGGGCAACCTGATGAAGCAAGCCCAGCAAATGCAGGAAAAAATGCAGCAGATGCAGGAAGAAGTCGCCAAATTGGAAGTAACTGGCGAATCCGGCGCTGGCCTGGTGAAAGTAACCATCAACGGGGCGCATAACTGCCGCCGTGTGGAAATCGATCCGAGCCTGATGGAAGACGATAAAGACATGCTGGAAGATCTGATCGCGGCTGCGTTCAATGATGCAGCACGTCGCGTTGAAGAAACCCAGAAAGAAAAAATGGCGTCGGTCTCCAGCGGTATGCAGTTGCCGCCTGGCTTTAAGATGCCGTTCTGATGCAAACCAGTCCGCTGCTTGAAACCTTGATGGAGGCGCTGCGCTGCCTGCCGGGCGTTGGCCCGAAATCGGCGCAGCGTATGGCGTTTCAACTGCTGCAGCGCGATCGCAGCGGTGGCATGCGTCTGGCACAGGCGCTGACCCGTGCGATGTCGGAAATCGGCCATTGCGCCGATTGCCGCACCTTCACCGAGCAGGACATTTGCACCATATGCGCCAATCCGCGTCGTCAGCAAAACGGCCAGATTTGCGTGGTGGAAAGTCCGGCGGATATCCATGCCATCGAGCAGACCGGCCAGTTCGCCGGCCGCTATTTTGTGCTGATGGGCCATCTGTCGCCGCTTGACGGCATCGGGCCCGGCGATATCGGTCTCGATCGGCTGGAGCAACGGCTGGAACAGGAAAGCATCAGCGAAGTGATCCTGGCCACCAACCCGACGGTGGAAGGCGAAGCAACCGCCAATTACATCGCGGAAATGTGCGGCCAGTACGGCGTACTGGCCAGCCGCATTGCGCACGGTGTGCCGGTAGGCGGTGAATTGGAAATGGTCGACGGCACCACGCTGTCGCACTCATTGGCCGGTCGCCACGCCATCAAATACTGACGCACTTCCCTGACGGGGCGGCTTCGCCCCGTCAGCTTCGGTTAAAAAATTCCCCGTCACCCGCTTGAAAAATAAGGCTCTCATCCCCACCTGATCCTCATTGTCTGTGTTTGGTTGCAATTGTCTTTGAGGTAAGCAATGAGTATGAAAGGTCAAGAAACTCGCGGATTTCAGTCTGAAGTAAAACAACTGCTTCATTTGATGATTCATTCGCTGTACTCCAATAAAGAAATTTTCCTGCGCGAACTGATTTCCAACGCATCCGATGCGGCGGACAAACTTCGTTTCCGCGCGCTGTCTGCGCCGGAACTGTACGAAGGGGACGGCGAGCTGCGCGTACGTCTGTCCTTTGACAAAGAAAAACGTACTCTGACCATCGCTGACAACGGCATCGGCATGCGTCGCGATGAAGTGATCGAGAACCTCGGCACCATCGCCAAATCGGGCACCAAGGCTTTCCTCGAATCGATCGGTTCCGATCAGGCTAAAGACAGCCAGCTGATCGGTCAGTTCGGCGTCGGTTTCTACTCGGCGTTCATCGTCGCGGACAAGGTGACGGTACGCACCCGAGCCGCAGGCGCCGCTGCCGATGAGGGCGTGTTCTGGGAATCCGCCGGCGAGGGCGATTACACTATCGCCGACATCAGCAAAGCCGAACGTGGCACCGAAATTACGCTGCACCTGCGTGAAGGTGAAGACGAGTATCTCGACGCCTGGCGCCTGCGTTCGGTGATCGGCAAATATTCCGATCACATTGCGTTGCCGGTCGAGATCGAAAGCAACAACCCGGAAGAGGCCGACGGCGCGACCCACTGGGAGAAAATCAACAAGGCCCAGGCACTGTGGACACGCAGCAAGTCCGATATTACCGATGAAGAATATAAAGAATTCTACAAGCACATTGCCCACGACTTCACCGACCCGCTGAGCTGGAGCCACAACCGCGTTGAAGGCAAGCAGGAATACACCAGCCTGCTGTACATCCCGGCGCAGGCACCGTGGGACATGTGGAATCGCGATCACAAACACGGCCTGAAACTGTACGTACAGCGCGTATTCATCATGGACGACGCAGAGCAGTTCATGCCGAACTACCTGCGCTTTGTGCGCGGGCTGATCGACTCCAACGATTTGCCGCTCAACGTATCGCGTGAAATTCTGCAAGACAGTCGCGTGACCCAGAACCTGCGCAGCGCGCTGACCAAACGTGTACTGCAGATGCTGGAAAAACTGGCCAGGGACGACGCTGAAGCCTATCAGAAGTTCTGGCAGCAATTCGGCCTGGTGCTGAAGGAAGGTCCGGCGGAAGATGCGGCAAACAAGGACGCAATTGCCAAGCTGTTGCGCTTTGCCTCTACTCACGGCGACAGCTCGGCGCAAACCGTGTCGCTGGAAGAGTACGTCAGCCGCATGAGCGAAGGGCAGGATAAGATCTACTATATCACCGCCGACAGCTACGCCGCGGCCAACAGCAGCCCGCACCTGGAGCTGTTCCGCAAGAAGGGCATCGAAGTACTGCTGTTGTCTGAGCGCATCGACGAATGGATGATGAGCTACCTGACCGAATTCGACGGTAAATCATTCCAGTCGGTCAGCAAGGCCGATGAAGCGCTGGAAAAACTGGCGGAAGAAACCGAAGAACAGAAAGACGCTGAAAAACAGCTGGAGCCATTCATCGAACGGGTTAAAACCCTGCTGGGCGAGCGGGTGAAGGACGTGCGCCTGACGCACCGTCTGACCGATACGCCGGCGATCGTGACCACCGATGCCGATGAAATGAGCACCCAGATGGCGAAACTGTTCGCAGCCGCCGGCCAGCAGGCGCCGGAAGTGAAGTACATTTTCGAGCTGAATCCGGAACATGCGTTGGTCAAACGCGCATCCGATGTGGGTGATAACGAACAATTTGCCGAATGGATCGACCTGTTGCTGGATCAGGCGTTGCTGGCCGAACGCGGCACGTTGGAAGATCCGAACCAGTTCATCCGCCGCATGAACAAGTTGCTTTCCGCATAATTCCGATTTGCCACGCCCAAAATCGTCTGGTTTTGGGCGTTTTCCCCGCTATAACCCGTGCAGTCGTGTCTTTTCGCCACTTTTCTCCCTGTCGATACGCAATCGATTTCCTTTCTCGTGCCTTGAGCCACCCCCCGCTAAAATGGTATGGTTGAGCGTTTTCGCAATTTTATAAAAATATAAGAGGATTTACGCAATGCGTATCATTCTGCTGGGCGCTCCGGGCGCTGGTAAAGGTACTCAGGCTCAATTCATCATGGAGAAATACGGTATTCCGCAAATCTCCACCGGTGATATGTTGCGCGCAGCCGTGAAGGCCGGCACTGAACTGGGCAAGCAGGCGAAAGAAATCATGGATGCCGGCAAGCTGGTCACCGATGAGCTGGTGATTGCCCTGGTAAAAGAGCGGATCGCCCAGGAAGATTGCCGTAACGGTTTCCTGCTGGACGGTTTCCCACGCACTATTCCACAGGCCGATGCGATGAAAGAAGCCGGTATCAAGGTGGATTACGTGCTGGAATTCGACGTGCCGGACGAACTGATCGTCGATCGTATCGTTGGCCGCCGTGTGCATGCGCCATCGGGCCGCGTGTATCACGTTAAATTCAATCCGCCTAAGGTCGAAGGCAAGGATGACGTGACCGGTGAAGAGCTGACCACGCGTAAAGACGACCAGGAAGAAACCGTGCGTAAACGTCTGGTGGAATACCATCAGTTGACGGCGCCATTGGTTGCCTACTATCGCCAGGAAGCCGACGCCGGCAACACCGAATATCACAAAATCAACGGCACCCGCAAAGTTGATGAAGTGAGCGCCGAACTGGCCACTATTCTCGGCTAAGTCGAGAGGTCAGCGTCAGCCAACGTCGGGCATGCGCCCGGCGTTTTTTTTTGCTTTTTTCCCACGAAATGTGATCCCCTTAGCTTGTTGCAGCGCCGTTGTTTAAATCCCTAACGGGAATGGCGTATAACAGCCTCCATTTCAGCCGTCAGGAAGAAGCGCATGCTCAGACAGACTACTTTTCTGGAAGAATCCACCGCTCGGCAGATCGTTCAACGCGCCATGGGGATCATCAACCATTCGGTAAACGTGATGGATCACAATGGTGTCATTATCGCCTCTGGGGATGCGACGCGGCTGTTCCAGCGTCATGAAGGCGCGGTATTGGCATTGACCGAAAACCGCGTGGTGGAGATCGATATGGCCACCGCCGCACACCTGAAAGGCGTACAGCCGGGCATTAATCTGCCGTTCTGTTTCCGCAATCAGCGGGTGGGGGTGATTGGTATCTCCGGCGATCCGGCGCAGGTGCGCAACTATGCCGAGCTGGTGAAGATGGCGGCCGAACTGATGGTGGAACAGGCGGCGCTGCTTGGCCAGCATCAGTGGGAAAAGCGCTACCGCGAAGAACTGGCAAACCAGCTGTTGCAGGGAACCGGGGAGCCGGCGGCGCTGGAATCCATGGCGGCGTATCTGGGGCTGGATCTGCAACAGCCGCGAATTGTGTGGATCATCGAGTTGCACGATCGGCAACCGCACCTGCTGCGCGAGTTGCTGAGCGAACTGGAAAACACCCAGCGTGAGGCGCTGATCGCCATGACCGGCTTCAATGAGCTGGTGTTGCTGCGGCCTGCCAGCCTGGCGCAGGGAGTGTGGAACCTGAAGCAGGAGCGCAAGCAGGCGCAGCAGTTGCAGGCGCAGTTTCAGCAGCGCTTCAATCTGCGGCTGATCGTCGGCGGGTTGTTTGGCGGCGGCGACGGGGTTTTCCGTTCCGGACTGACCGCGCGAGCCACCCAGGCGATGGCAAAGCGGCTCAAGCTACGGCATAAATCGTTGTTTTACCCGGACTATCCGTTGCCATCTCTGCTGTGCGACATGAGCGACGATTGGCGAGCCCAGGAGCTGAGCCGTCCGTGGCAGCAACTGTGTGAACACGATGAGAAAGGGGTACTGCGCCAAACCCTGCGGCAATATTTTTACCGGAACTGTGATCAAACGCAGACCGCGGTTCAGCTTCATATCCATGTCAATACCCTGCGCTATCGCCTGCAACGAATCGAGGCGATTACAGGATTAAAAATCAATGAATTAACCGGAACCTTGCAGTTGTATATCGGCATGCTGATGAACGAGTGAATTGTGTTAACCCACAACTTTGTTGCCACTCATCGGCGCGTTTTTTGTTGCTTCCTCTCAAGTTAATCCCGTTGTGCGGGGATATGTTGGCCTAACACCAACAACAAGAGAATAACAACAATGACAACGGTATCCACACTGGGTGCACTGGTGGCGTTGATTGTCGCCATCGTGCTGATTTTACGCAAGGTTCCGCCCGCTTACGGCATGATAGCCGGCGCGTTGGCGGGAGGATTGGTCGGCGGTGCCGATCTGGTACAAACCGTTACGCTGATGATTACCGGCGCTCAGGGCATTACCAATGCGGTGATGCGCATTCTGGCGGCGGGCGTGCTGGCCGGGGTGCTGATTGAGTCCGGCGCGGCGCATACCATTGCCGAAACCATCGTGCGCAAAGTGGGTGAAACCCGCGCGCTGCTGGCGCTGGCAGTGGCTACACTGATCCTGACGGCGGTCGGGGTATTTATCGACGTGGCGGTGATTACGGTTGCACCGATCGCCCTGTCGATCGCACAGAAGGCGGGGATCTCACGCGTGGCGATCCTGCTGGCGATGATCGGCGGCGGTAAGGCGGGCAACGTGATGTCGCCTAACCCCAACACCATCGCGGCGGCAGATAATTTCCACGTGCCGCTAACCTCGGTGATGATGGCGGGCATTGTGCCCGGCCTGTGCGGACTGGTGGTGGCCTACCTGCTGGCCAAGCGGCTCAGCAATCGGGGCAGCATGGTCAGTGCCGATGAGCTGACGGTGCAGGCCGAGGGCGTTCGCCCCGGTTTTATGGCGGCGATCAGCGCACCGTTGGTGGCCATCCTGCTGTTGTCGCTACGGCCGATCGCCGGTATAGCCATCGATCCCTTGATCGCCTTGCCGGTTGGCGGCCTGGTCGGCGCATTGCTGATGGGGCGAATTCGCCAATGTAATCAGTTTATGGTGTCGGGGCTGTCTCGCATGGCGCCGGTGGCGATCATGTTGCTTGGCACTGGCACGCTGGCGGGCATCATCGCCAATTCACAGTTAAAGGACGTGTTGATTAACGGCCTGACGCATACCGGCCTGCCGGCCTGGCTGCTGGCACCACTGTCCGGCGCGCTGATGTCCATGGCGACCGCGTCGACCACCGCCGGCACCGCCGTGGCATCAGGGGTGTTTAGCAGCACGCTGCTGGAACTGGGCGTCAGCGGCCTGGCGGGTGCAGCGATGATCCACGCCGGCGCTACGGTGCTTGACCATTTGCCGCACGGCAGTTTCTTCCACGCCACTGGCGGCAGCGTCAATATGGCGGTGCACGAGCGGTTAAAACTGTTGCCGTACGAAACGCTGGTGGGCTTTACCATTGCGGCAGTCTCTGCGCTGATGTTTGGCGTATTCAATCTGGCAGGCTAAGGAAACTATGATGAAAGCGCTGAGGAAAGTGGTAATCGCTCCGGACTCCTTTAAGGAAAGCCTGAGTGCGCTGGACGTTGCAGCGGCGATTGAACGCGGGTTTCGCCAGATTTATCCCGACGTTGAATACGTCAAGTTGCCGATGGCCGACGGCGGTGAAGGCACGGTGGATTCGATGGTGGCAGCGACCGAGGGCGAAATCGTTCAGTTGTCGGTACGTGGGCCGCTAGGCATGCCGGTTGAGGCATTTTATGGCCTGCTGGGCGACGGCGAAACGGCGGTGATTGAAATGGCGGCGGCCTCCGGCTTGCACCTGGCACCGAGCGATCAGCGCGATCCGTTGATCGCCACCAGCTATGGTACTGGCGAACTGATACTGGCGGCGCTCGATCGCGGCGTTAGCGCGATTATCCTCGGCATCGGCGGCAGCGCAACCAACGACGGCGGTGCCGGCATGATGCAGGCGCTGGGCGCCAGGCTGCTGGATGGGCAACAACGTCCCTTGCCGCCGGGCGGCGCGGCGCTGGCCAGCCTGGCCGAGCTTGACCTTTCCGGCGTGGATGCGCGTTTGCAACAGGTGAAGGTTACCGTGGCCTGCGACGTGGATAATCCGCTGTGCGGTAAAAACGGCGCTTCGGCCATTTTTGGTCCGCAAAAAGGTGCGACGCCGGCGATGGTTGAGCAGTTGGATAACGCGTTGCGTCATTACGGCACCCTGTTGGAACAGACCACCGGGCGCAAAGTGCTCAATGCACCGGGTGCCGGGGCGGCTGGCGGTATGGGCGCGGCATTGCTCGGCATGCTCGATGCGCAGCTGCGGCCAGGCATCGAAATCGTGATCGAAACCCTGCGGCTGGAAGAGGCGATCCTGGGAGCCGATCTGGTGATCACCGGCGAAGGGCGACTCGACAGTCAGTCTGTCCATGGCAAGACGCCGATTGGCGTGGCGCGCGTCGCCAAGCGGCATCGGCTGCCGGTGATTGGCATTGCCGGTAGCCTGGCGGCGGATTATCAGGTGGTGCACCAGCACGGCATCGACGCGGCGTTTTCGGTGATCGATCGCATCGTGACGCTGGAGGAGGCGCTGGGCAGCGCGGCGCATAACCTGGAAGTCACCGCGCGCAACGTGGCGGCGGTGTGGCAACTGGCACAACGGTAAAGCCTGTCGCTGTTATCGGTTCCGATAAACCTCATTTCCGTTACAATAGCCTCAGTCAATGGTTATAACCAGGATGCGCTGGGCGTAAGGGAAACGAGGGGAACAAAGATGAAGCAAGAGAAACACGGGGTGCTGCTGGTGAACTTGGGTACGCCGGATGCCCCGACTTCGCCTGCGGTAAAACGCTACCTGAAGGAATTCCTCAGTGACGATCGCGTGGTAGACACCGCGCCGCTGATCTGGTGGCCGATTCTCAATGGCGTCATTTTGCCGATCCGCTCGCCGCGCGTTGCCAAGCTGTATCAGTCGGTGTGGATGGACGAAGGTTCACCGCTGCTGGTGTTCAGTCGCCGGCAGCAACAGGCGCTGGCGGAAAGAATGCCGAACACGCCGGTGGAGCTGGGCATGAGCTATGGGTCGCCGAGTCTGGCACAGGCCATCGACAAACTGCTGTCGCAGGGCGTAACCCATCTGGTGGTGCTACCGCTGTACCCACAGTATTCATGTTCGACCAGCGCTGCGGTGTGGGACGGCGTGGCGCGCGTGCTCAAAGGCTATCGTCGCCTGCCATCGGTCAGCTTTATTCGCGATTACGCTGAGCACCCGGCGTATATCGCCGCATTGCGTCACAGCGTCGAACGGGCATTCGATCAGCATGGCCAGCCCGATCGGCTGTTGCTGTCGTTCCACGGCATTCCGAAACGCTATGCGCGGCTGGGGGATGACTACCCGCAACGCTGCGAAGATACCCTGCGCGCGCTGTCGGCATCGCTGCCGCTGGCGCCGGATCGCATCATGCTGACCTATCAGTCACGCTTTGGCCGTGAGCCATGGCTGACGCCGTATACCGACGAAACGCTGAAGGCGTTACCGGCGCAAGGCGTCAAGCATATTCAGGTTATTTGCCCGGGCTTCTCGGCCGACTGTCTGGAAACGCTGGAGGAAATCAAAGAGCAGAACCGCGAAATCTTTCTGCATGCCGGTGGTGAAAAATTTGAATATATTTCAGCGCTCAATGACGATTCGGCGCATATCGACATGATGCAGGAGCTGGTGGCGCAGCGTTTCTGATTGCCAACGGCGTATCATTTATCCGGCGGGAATGTGTTAACATTCCCCGCCTGTTAACTGCTACTACCGCCAAATTACATGAAATTTCCTGGTAAACGTAAGTCCAAACACTATTTTCCGGTGAACGCCCGCGATCCGTTATTGCAACAGGTTCAGCCCGAAAACGAAATCAGCACCTCTTATATCGTCGGCATCGATCAAACGCTGGTTGATATTGAAGCCAAAGTGGATGACGCGTTTGTTGAGCGCTATGGCCTGAGCCTGGGCCACTCGTTGGTGATTGAAGACCAGGTCGCCGAAGCGCTGTATCAGGAATTGAGCGAAAAAAACCTGATAACCCATCAGTTTGCCGGTGGCACCATCGGCAATACGCTACATAACTATTCGGTGCTGGCGGACGATCGCTCGATCTTGCTGGGCGTCATGTGCAGCAATATCAAAATCGGCAGTTACGCCTATCGTTACCTGTGCAATACCTCCAGCCGCACCGATCTCAACTATTTGCAGGCGGTAGACGGCGCGATTGGCCGTTGTTTCACGCTGATTAGCGAAAGCGGCGAACGCACCTTTGCCATCAGTCCCGGCCAGATGAACCAACTGCGCCCGGAAAGCATTCCGGAAGAGGTGATCGCCGGCGCGTCGGCGCTGGTGCTGACGTCGTATCTGGTGCGTTGCAAGCCCGGCGAACCGATGCCGGCGGCAACCATGCAGGCGATTGCCTTTGCCAAAAAGCATGATGTGCCAGTAGTGCTGACGCTGGGCACCAAATATGTGATCGCCGACAACCCGCAGTGGTGGCGCGACTTCCTGCGCGACAACGTCTCGATCCTGGCGATGAACGAAGACGAGGCGCTGGAACTGACCGGTCTAAGCGATCCGCTGACCGCGTCGGATATGGCGCTGGACTGGGTCGATCTGGTGCTGTGCACCGCCGGGCCGAACGGACTGTACATGGCCGGCTATACCGAAGAGGCGACCAAGCGCCAGACGCAGCACCCGTTGCTGCCGGGCCACATTGCCGAATTCAACCTTTACGAGTTCAGCCGTGCGATGCGTCGTGAGCATTGCGCAAGTCCGTTCCGCGTCTATTCGCATATTGCGCCGTATATGGGCGGGCCGGAAAAAATCATGAATACCAACGGGGCCGGTGATGGGGCGCTGTCGGCGCTGCTGCATGATATTGCCGCCAACGGTTATCACCGTAACAACGTGCCGAACTCCAGCAAGCATGCGCGCAGCTACCTGACCTACTCCTCGCTGGCACAGGTGTGCAAATATGCCAACCGCGTCAGCTACCAGGTGTTGAATCAGCATTCACCGCGTCTGACGCGCGGCCTGCCGGAACGGGAAGACAGCCTGGAAGAGTCTTACTGGGAACGGTAACCAGGGTTTGCTGCCATGCCGCTCAGGTTGAGCTGTCCGGCATGGCGATCCGCCAGGCAGGCCAATCAGATTGGGCAGGCTCCGGCTTTTTCTTCTTCGCTGATCTCGTCGAGTTGCAGAATATTCAGCATGCTGTTGGCGATTTCGCGTTCGCCCATCACCACCTGGTCGGCGCCGCGTTCGCTAATGTAGGTCACTTCATCGTCGTAATGGGCACGGGCGATAATGTCGATGTTTGGCCGCTTGCTGCGCGCCGAGGCGACGATTTCCCCCGCCTCGTAGCCGTTCGGAATGGTTAGCAGCAGCCATCGCGCGCAGTCGAGCCGCGCCAGCTCCATCACCTCTACGTTGGCGGCGTTGCCCAATACCGCTTTGATGCCCTGTTCGCGTAGCGCTTCCACCCGCGGGCGCGAGGTTTCAATCACCACCATCGGAATGCCGGCTTCGCGCAGCTTTTCGCCCAACAGGCTGCCAACGCGACCGTAGCCGACCACCAGCGCGTGGTTGCACATATCTACCGGGATCTGTTTTTCTTCTTCCACCGCTTCTTCCAGACTCTGCTCTTCCAGGGTTTCGGTTTTTGCCAGATAACGTTCGAGCAGGGTAAACAGCAGCGGGTTGAGCATAATGGACAAGATGGCGCCGGCCAGCACCAGATTGCGCCCGTGTTCCGACATCATGCCAAGCGAAATCCCCAGGCCGGCCAGAATAAAGGCGAATTCACCGATTTGCGCCAGGCTGGCGGAAATGGTCAGCGCGGTACGCTTGGAGTGTCCAAACATTCTCACCAACAGGAAGGCGGCGGCGGATTTGCCGAACACGATGATCGCCAGCGTCGCCAGCACCGCCAGCGGTTCGTTGATTAAAATCATTGGGTCGAACAGCATGCCGACCGAAACAAAGAACAGCACCGCAAAGGCATCGCGCAGCGGCAGGGTATCATGTGCCGCACGCTGGCTCAGTTCCGATTCGTTCAGCACCATGCCGGCAAAGAAGGCGCCGAGCGCAAACGACACGTCAAACAGGCCGACGGCACCGTAGGCGATACCGAGCGCCAGCGCCAGCACCGCCAGGGTAAACAGTTCGCGTGAGCCCGTGCTGGCGGTCTTGGCCAGGATCCACGGCACGGCACGGCGGCCGACGACGATCATCAGCGCCATAAAGGCCACCACCTTGCCGATGGTGATTGCCAGCTCGCTCAGCAGTTGCAGAGTGCTGGCGTGATTGCCGCCGCCCAACAGATTGCCGAAGGCCGGCAACAGCACCAGCGTCAGCACCATCGCCAGATCTTCGACGATCAGCCAGCCGATGGCGATTTGCCCGCGCTGGCTGTCGATAAGCTGCCGTTCTTCCAGCGCCCGCAGTAACACCACGGTACTGGCGGTCGACAGGCAGAGGCCAAATACCAGCCCGGAAATCAGATCCCAGCCTAGCAGATGCGACAGGCCGATACCCAACAGGGTGGCGACGGCGATCTGCGCAACGGCGCCGGGGATGGCGATGGATTTTACTGCCAGCAGATCTTTAAGCGAGAAATGGAGACCGACGCCGAACATCAACAGGATCACGCCGATTTCCGCCAGTTCCGGCGCCAGTGAGGTGTCGGCGACAAAGCCCGGCGTGAACGGGCCGGCGAGTACGCCTGCGGCAAGGTATCCCACCAACGGGGAAATGCGCAGACGGTTCGCCAGCATGCCGAGGAGGAAGGCGAGTACTAACCCTCCGACGATGGTGGTAATCAGCGGTGTTGAATGATGCATCCAGTCTCCTTCATGCTTGCGGCGGGCGGGCTGTTACGTATTGATACATTTAGTTTATGACATTTGTCGGCACGCCGTTTGATTAAATGTTGCTATTTTGCGGAAAAAACGCTGATTGTTATGATAATCATGCCAAATGGCAGTTTTATGATGGATGGCGACAAATCACTAGTGGAGACAAGGAAGTGACCCGGTTGAAAGCTGATTTTCAACCGGGATAAAACGGCTGTTACTGCGGTTTATGATCCATATTTGGCAATAGTGCGGTGATAATGCCAATAAGAGGCAGGAAAGCACAGATTTTATAAACCAGCTCGATGCTGGTGGCATCCGCGACGTAGCCGAGTACCGCCGCGCCCAACCCGCCCATGCCAAAGGCAAAACCGAAGAACAGACCGGACACCATCCCCACTTTGCCGGGGATCAGCTCCTGCGCATATACCAGAATGGCCGAGAAGGCGGAAGCCAGAATCAGGCCGATGATCACCGTTAAAATGCCGGTCCATTCCAGCGAAACATAGGGCAGGGCCAGGGTAAACGGCGCCGCACCCAGAATGGAGGCCCAAATCACGTATTTGCGCCCGAAGCGGTCGCCAATCGGCCCACCGATAATGGTGCCGGCTGCCACCGCGAACAGAAAGGCGAACAGATGGATTTGCGCACTTTGCACCGACACGCCGAACTTGTGGATCAGATAAAAAGTGTAATAGCTACTGATGCTGGTGAGATAAAAATACTTGGAAAAAATCAGCACCAGCAAAATGGTCAGCGAAAAGGCGACGGTACGCTTGGGCAGCGGTTGCAGCAGCGCTGCCGGTTTGGCTTTGCCCTGTGCCGCACGATGCTGTTGTTGATACCATTTGCTGACCTGCAATAACACCACGATCGCCAATAGCGCCGCCAGGGTAAACCAGGCGACGTTGCCTTTGCCGTAAGGAGCAATAATCAGCGCAGCCAGTAGCGGGCCAAGCGAACTGCCAAAATTGCCGCCTACCTGGAACAGCGATTGTGCCAGTCCATGGCGCCCACCGGACGCCATGCGCGCTACCCGCGACGATTCCGGATGGAACACCGACGAGCCGGTACCGACCAGCGCCGCCGCCAGTAGCACCAGCGGGAAGGTGTTGGCCATCGACAGCAGCAGCAGGCCGCACAGGGTAAAGCCCATACCTATCGGCAGCGAATAGGGCTGCGGGTGCTTGTCGGTGTAATAGCCGATCAGCGGTTGCAGCAGCGAGGCAGTGAGCTGATAAGTCAGGGTAATCATGCCGATCTGCACGAAGCTAAGGTTAAAGTCGGCTTGCAAAATAGGGTAAATCGCCAGGATCAGCGATTGGATCATATCGTTAAGCAGGTGTGAAACGCTGATGGCGCCCAGTATGGAAAACGCGGTGCCCTTAACCGCGCTGCCTTTGGCCGGAGGCGTGGCGATGTCGCTACGGTCAGTCATATTATTGTTAGCCTGGTAAGGTTTAGTAGACAGGCTCACATCTTAAGCAGGTTGCTGGTTTTTTGCCAGATGCGACATAATCTGACGCATATCGCAAAAAATTGAAATCAGCGGTGGTTTATCTGCGTTACAATTCTGCACTCGTCACTTTGAACTGCTTATAACATGGAGATTCGTCATGCGTTTTGCGTTAAAAGCCAGCGTCTGTGCGTTGGCGGCGTCCCTCAGCGTGCTGCCAGGATTGGCCAGCGCCTGGGAAAAGGATAAAACCTACGACATCACCATTTTGCATACCAACGATCATCACGGCCATTTCTGGCGTAACGATCACGGCGAATATGGCCTTGGCGCGCAAAAAACGCTGGTGGACAGCATTCGTCAACAGGTGGCTGCACAGGGTGGCAGTGTGCTGCTGCTGTCGGGTGGCGACATCAATACCGGCGTGCCGGAGTCAGACTTGCAGGACGCCGAGCCTGATTTCCGCGGCATGAATCTGATTGGTTACGATGCAATGGCCATTGGCAACCATGAATTTGATAACCCGCTGAGCGTGTTGCGCCAGCAGGAAAAGTGGGCCACATTCCCACTGCTTTCCGCCAATATTTACCAAAAAAGCACTCAGCAGCGATTGTTCAAACCGTATGCGCTGTTTGACCGGCAAGGTATCAAAATTGCCGTTATCGGCCTGACAACCGACGATACTGCCAAAATCGGCAACCCGGAATATTTCACCGATATCGAGTTCCACGCGCCGGCCCAGGAAGCCAGGCGGGTGGTGGAGCAACTGCGTAACAGCGAAAAACCGGACGTGATCATCGCGGCGACCCATATGGGCCATTATGACGACGGAAAGCACGGCTCCAACGCACCCGGTGACGTCGAAATGGCCCGTAGCCTGCCGGCAGGCTATCTCGACATGATCGTCGGTGGCCACTCGCAGGATCCGGTATGCATGGCTGACAAAAACCATAAACAGGTCGATTACGTACCGGGTACGCCCTGTGCGCCAGACCGGCAGAATGGCACCTGGATCGTTCAGGCTCATGAGTGGGGCAAATACGTTGGCCGCGCTGACTTCCAGTTCCGCAACGGCGAGCTGAAGCTGGTGCATTATCAACTGATTCCGGTGAACCTGAAAAAGAAAGTGGACAAGGCCGACGGCAGCAGCGAACGGGTGTATTACACCCAGGAGATTGCGCAAGACCCCGGCATGATGAAATTGCTGACGCCGTTCCAGGACAAGGGCAAGGCGCAGCTGGAGGTCAAGATCGGCAGCGTTGACCGCAAACTGGAAGGCGATCGCAGCAAAGTGCGTTTTGTGCAGACCAATCTGGCGCGGGTGCTGCTGGCAGCACAAATGGAACGTGCCAACGCCGATTTCGCCGTGATGAGCGGCGGCGGGGTGCGGGATTCGATCGAGCCTGGCGACATCACCTATAAAAACGTGCTCAAGGTACAGCCGTTTGGCAACACCTTGGTGTATGCGGATATGACCGGTCGCGAAGTGGAAAAATACCTGGCGGTGGTGGCCAATATGAAACCGGATTCCGGTGCCTATGCCCAGTTCGCCAACGTCAGTCTGCTGGCCGATGGCACCGGCGTCAGCCAGGTGAAGATCAACGGACAACCGCTGCAGGCGGATAAAACCTACCGTATGGCGACGCTCAATTTCAACGCCCTGGGCGGTGACGGCTATCCGAAGATCGACGGCTTGCCAAGCTATGTCAACACCGGTTTTATTGATGCCGAAGTGCTCAAGCAGTATATCGAGCAACATTCGCCGCTGAAGGCTGCGGCGTATGAGCCAAAAGGTGAAATCGTTTATCGGTAAACCTGGCGGCGGTGTTTTGTCGACGACAAGGCACTGCCGTGCGCCATGCTCAGTCCCGCTTGGCGATATCGGCAAAGCTGCCTGACAGCAAACGACACAGGTCCGCTGCTGCCAGTTCAATATCCAGCCCGCGTTTGCCGCCGGAGACAAAGATGGTGGCAAACTGCTGTGCCGGGCTGTCGATCACCGTTGGCAGGCGCTTTTTTTGCCCAAGCGGGCTGATGCCACCGACCAGATAGCCGGTCACGCGTTGCGCCAGCTGCGGATCGGCCATTTCCGCCTTTTTGGCTCCCAGCGCCTTGGCCACCTTCTTCAGATCCAACTGACTGGCTACCGGCGTGACCGCCACCGCCAGGTGTTTGGCATCGCCGTTTAACGCCACCAACAGCGTTTTATAGACTTGATCGGCATTGAGCCCGAGCTTTTTGACCGCCTCATCACCAAAGTTGGTTTCGTCACTGTCGTGGTGATAAGGATGCAGGGTGAAGGCGACCTTTTGTTTTTCAAGCAGCACAACGGCGGGTGTCATAATGTTTGTCCTAGGATGATCCCGAGCGGGAAAGCGTTGCAACGTACGGCAACAAAATTACAAAAATAGCGCAAATACAGCAAGCCGTGCCGCCAATCAATAAAGCAGGTTGCCAATATGTTCACCAGATTGCTACCCTGTCAGCTGTAACCGTTAACACGGTTGCAATGCGTATAACTAGAATATGAGAAATTCCTCTTTGACTGGCCAATAGCGATATTGGCCATTTTTTTACTCTGCCAGCAGCATCGCCGGCAGGTTGTCCTCGCCGTACAAATGCAGGGCGCCGACCGCCACCACATATTTACCCGGCGGCAACGCCCGCAGTTGTTGCTGCCAGTTGCGGTTGCGCTGCTGCATCAGCACATCGTATAGCGCAGCGCTAAAGGTGGCCGGCAGCGTTTCCAGCGCCGTGTTGGGTTTGGCGTCCAGCCACCAACTGACCATGGTTTGCAGCAGGCGTGCATTGGTATGCCAATGCTCCAGCGTATCGCGCAGCAACGCCATACCGCCTTCGGGCAGCGCCTGCAGCATGTTCAATTGCTGTTGTGCACCTTCCAGCTCAATGACCTTTTTTTGCTGATCTCTGGCGGCCTGCAACAGCTGATAGTCAATGCCGTACTCCGCCCGTAGCCCAAGCCGTTGCGCTTGACGTGCCTGCATCATCAGCGCCACTTGCCAACCGGGCAGGGCGTTGAAAGCCTCAATATCCGTTCCCAGCTCCTGACACAGGAGTTGCAACTGCGCCAGCTCTTCTGCGTTGAGCCTTTCCGTCATCAGGGGCTGCGGATCGGCATCTGCGAACGGCGATGCGCTACCGGTAATGTCCGCTTCAACGATCAGCGCGTCGGCCTGCTTAAGCCGGCTGACCAACCGGGCAGGCAGTGGTTCCATGTCGACGGTGCCCATGTGAATGCTGCCAACCAGATGCAGTTGGCGATCGCCCGGCAGCGTCACGTCCAGAGCTGGATAGGCGTAGGCGATGGGAGAGATAAGGCCGAAAAAAGCGGCAATGCGGCGTAGCAGTTGACCCATACAACGTGGCTCCTGATGGCTCCGAGGACGCAGGCGATATGCTGTCGTTCATCGGGTAAAGCGTTTACCCCATGCTAAACGCTCTGCGCCGCGCAGGAAAGACAGAAAGTGGCAAAGAAGGGGCACAAAGAAAGGGGCCGCCAATGGCAGCCCCCGAGCATTACTGTTTAGGTTTAAAGCGCAATAAGCGGTTGGCGTTGCTGACCACGGTAATCGATGAGAGCGCCATTGCCGCGCCGGCCACCACCGGACTGAGCAGCGTCCCGGTGAGCGGGTACAGCACGCCGGCGGCGATCGGGATGCCCAAGGTGTTGTAAATAAACGCTCCGAACAGGTTTTGCTTCATGTTGCGCAGCGTAGCCTTGGACAGTTCAAGCGCATCGGCAACGCCGTTCAGGCTGTGGCGCATCAGCGTAATCGCGGCGGTTTCGATGGCAATATCGCTGCCGCTGCCCATGGCAATACCGACGTCGGCCTGCGCCAATGCCGGGGCGTCGTTGATGCCGTCGCCCACCATTGCGACACGATGGCCCTGTGCCTGCAATTGCTTGATGGCGTCTGCCTTGCCGTCTGGCAGAACGCCGGCAATCACTCGGTCAATTCCGGCCTCCTTGGCGATGGCGTTTGCCGTCACCGGGTTATCGCCGGTCAGCATCACCAACTGATACCCCTGTTGATGCAAGCGCTGCAATGCGGCGACGCTGTCGCTGCGCAGCGGATCGCGAATGGCGATCAACGCAGCCGGTTTGCCGTCGGCGGCCAACAGCACCGGCGTGATGCCGCGCTCGGCCTGTTGTTGCATCTGGCTTTCCAAGGCGGTGATGGCAATCTGATGGTCCTGCAACAACCTGGCGTTGCCCAGCAGCAGTTTTACCCCGTCGGCCTCACCACTGACACCGGCACCGCGCAGGGTACGGAACTGACTAATCTGCGGCAGGTTCTGGCCCTCGGCGTGGTCGATAATGGCGCGTGCCAGCGGGTGGCTGGCGCCCTGCTCGAGCGCTGCTGCCCAACGTAGCGCCTGCTGTTCGCTCACCTGATTAAAGGTGACGATCTCCACCACGCGTGGTTGGCCTTCGGTCAGGGTGCCGGTTTTATCAAACACCAGCGTATCGAGATTACTGGCCTGTTGCAGCGCATCGGCATCACGTACCAGAACGCCAAACTCTGCCGCACGGCCGACGCCGGAAATAATCGACATTGGCGTTGCCAGGCCGAGCGCACACGGACAGGCGATGATCAGCACCGTGGTGGCGATCACCAGGGTATAAACCAGCTGCGGCTGCGGGCCGAAGAAATACCAGATTGCCGCGCTGAACAGCGCGATGGCGACCACCGTCGGCACGAACACCGCAGATATCCGGTCGGCCAACTGGCCTATTTCCGGTTTACTGCTTTGCGCCTGGCGTACCAGCTTGATGATGCGCGCCAGCGTGGTTTTGCTGCCGATGGCGGCGGCGCGGAACAGCACGCTGCCGTCTTCCACCACCGTGCCGGCATGTACGGTATCGCCAATGCCTTTTTGCTGCGGTACTGCTTCACCGGTCAGCATTGCTTCGTCGATCCACACTTCACCCTGAATGATTTCTCCGTCCACCGGAATACGGTCGCCGGTAGTCAGGCGCAGCGTCATGCCCAGTTGCACTTCTGCCAGCGGGATACTCTGCTCACCGTTATCGGTAACCAGACGCGCAGTGGGCGGTGTCAGATCCAGCAGTCTTTCCAGCGCCTGCGAGGAGCGTTGACGTGCCCGCTGCTCCATTGCATGGCCGAGGTTAATCAAGCCGATGATCATGGCGCTGGCTTCGTAATACAGATGTCGCGCCGCCATCGGGAAGAATTCGGGCCACAGGTTAACGCTGATCGAATACAGCCATGCAGCGCCGGTACCGAGCGCCACCAGCGTATCCATGGTGGCGCTGCCGTTTTTCAGCGCACGCCAGGCGTTACGGTAAAAGTGACCGCCGGCAAACACCATGACCGCCAGGGTTATCAGACCGACGATCAACCACGGCCGTTGGGTCTGCGCCGTCAGCGTCATGCTGCCGCCAAACAGACCCCAGGCCATCAGCGGGATACCCAGAGCCAGGCCGAGCGCCGCCTGCCAGCGGAACCGCTTCATATTGTCCTGTGCGGTTTGTTGCTGGCGTTCGCGACGTTCGGTTTCATCCTGAATCATTTCCGCGCCGTAACCGGCTTTTTCCACTGCGGCTATCAGCTGCTGCGGATTGGCCGCGCCGGTGATCAATGCGCTGCGCTCCGCCAGATTGACCCGCGCCTGTTCGACGCCTGGCACGCTCTGCAGCGCATTTTGCACTTTGCTGACGCAGCTGGCACAGCTCATGCCGCTCAACAACAGTTGCACGCTGTCGTCGTCCTGCTCGGATGTTGCCGGAGTTAAAACCTGTGCCGCTGACTGCGTTTCCGGCAACGAAGGAGTTGCATCAACCAACGGCTCAGTTTTTGGGTGGCTATCGGCTCCCGCCAGGCTGGCATGATACCCGGCCTGTTCGACTGCCTCGATCAAGGTCTGCGGATCGGCGTCGCCGGTGACTTTGGCGCTGTCGATGGTGACGTCCGCAGTCGTGACACCCGGCACAGCTTCCAGGGCTTTACGTGTACTGCCAACACAGTGCATGCAGGACAGTCCCTGCAATGCCAACACGGTAGTTTGTGACATAGAGTGGTTCCTCGCGTTAGGGAGTTGATTAAGACTTGACCGCCTTAACTCTTTTCATTGAGAATGAGCTTAAACCTTCCAGCAAGGGTAAGGTCAAGGGGGGGGAATGAATATTAGCGATGTTGCCAAAAAAACCGGTTTAACCAGTAAAACCATTCGTTTTTACGAGGAAAAAGGCTTGGTCACCGCGCCGATGCGCAGCGAGAACGGCTACCGCAGCTACAGCGCGAAGCATATAGAAGAACTGACATTATTGCGCCAGGCGCGTCAGGTTGGTTTTAATCTGGACGAATGCCGTGAGCTGGTCGCGCTGTTTAACGATCCCGCCCGGCACAGTGCCGATGTTAAAGCCCGCACGCTGCAAAAAGTGGTCGATATTGAAAAACACATTCAGGAACTGGGCGAAATGCGTCAGCGCCTGTTGCTGCTGGCGGAGCAGTGCCCGGGGGATGATGGTGCAGACTGCCCGATCATTAACAATCTGGCAGGCTGCTGCCACAAACATTAGCGATTAAGCGCGCGGATCACCAGCGTAGCGCCGTCAACCGCAATCACTTCTACTTCGGTACCGGCCGGTAAATCCTGTGCTGCCTGCGCACGCCAGCTGCTGTCACCGATGTTTACCCGCCCCACGCCGTTGCGTATCGGTTCGCTCAGCGTGGCGCGGGTGCCGATCAACTGGCGGTTGCGTTGATTCAGTACTGCGCTACCGCCGGTTTCCTGCGGGCGCTGTCGTAGCCAGTACCACCATAGATAGGCTACCAATATCACCAGAATGGCAAACAGTACGCCTTGCCATTCCCAACTGATGGCCGGCAGCAGCCAGGCGATGGCGCCGACCACTACCGCAGCCACGCCGCTCCACAACAGGTAGCCGCTGGCGCCAAGCATTTCCGCCGCCAGCAGCAGACCGCCGAGTGAAAGCCAGAACCAGTGTGGATGTGCCGCAATCTGTTCCAGCATCATTATTGGCCTTTGCTGTCTTTCAATAATTCGCTGATACCACCAATCGAGCCGAGCAGGCTGCTGGCATCCAGCGGCATCATGATTACTTTACTGTTGTTGGCGGAGCCGATTTTTTGCAGCGCGTCGGTGTATTTCTGCGCGACGAAGTAATTAACTGCCTGAATGTTTCCGTTTGCTATCGCGTCGGACACCAGTTGGGTGGCGCGGGCTTCGGCTTCGGCTGCACGTTCCCGCGCTTCTGCCTGCAGGAAGGCAGACTGACGTTCGCCTTCCGCCTTGAGGATTTGTGACTGTTTATCCCCCTCGGCGCGCAGTATCGCGGCCTGCCGTACTCCTTCGGCTTCCAGAATGTCCGCACGTTTGGTACGTTCCGCCTTCATTTGCGCGTTCATCGAGGCGACCAGCTCGGCCGGTGGGCGCACGTCGCGGATTTCGATACGGGTGATTTTGACGCCCCACGGATTGGTGGCCTCGTCGACGATATGCAGCAGTCGGCTGTTGATACTGTCGCGCTGCGACAGCATTTCATCCAGTTCCATCGAGCCGAGAACGGTACGGAAGTTGGTCATGGTCAGATTGACAATCGCCAGCTCAAGGTTGCTGACCTCATAGGCGGCACGCGCCGGATCGACCACCTGAATAAAGCACACGGCGTCGATGGCGACGTTGGCGTTGTCACGTGAAATGATTTCCTGCGACGGGATGTCGAGCACCTGTTCCATCATGTTGATTTTGCGACCAATACGGTCCATGAATGGCACTACCAGGTTCAGGCCGGGCATCAGCGTCTTGGTGTAGCGGCCAAAGCGTTCAACCGTCCATTGGTAACCTTGCGGCACAATTTTGACGCCGGCGAACACCACGATCAACGCCACGACGATGATGATGGGAATAAGGGTAAACATGGCATAACCTCCTGTCAGACATATGTAAATAGATATTACGCCACCCGGTGGGTAAAGCCTAATCAATCCACAAGATGTCATCTTCAACTATGCCAATTTGGCATGTTGCCAATAATTTTAATTCATTTCATGCCATTTAACCGCTTGGTTACAGTAATAGAGAGGACAACCTCCCATTTCAAAAATTTGTCATTTCAATTTGCGACTATGCTTTTTGAAACGTCTTTTACGGCAAGGATTCTTATGGATTCGATCGGTATTAATGAACTGTCGCAGAAAAAAGATCGCTGGCATGTCATTATTGAACAGATGCTTGGTGAGGCTGGCATAACAATTAATGGCAGCCAGACGTTTGATATTCAGGTAAAAAACCCGGCGTTGTTCAAACGTATATTGCAGGAAGGCTCGCTGGGTTTCGGTGAAAGTTATATGGATGGCTGGTGGGATTGCGAACGGCTGGATATCTTGTTCACCCGTATTTTACGGGCGGGCATTGATGAACGCCTACCGAGCAGCCTGACGGATATTGCGCGTATCGCCTATGCACGACTGGTCAACCGCCAATCGCGCAAACGCGCCTGGCAGGTTGGCAAGGAACATTACGACATTGGCAACGACCTGTTCAGCCAAATGCTGGATCCCTACATGCAGTATTCCTGCGGCTATTGGAAAGACGCGGACACGCTGCAGCAGGCACAGCAAAACAAGCTGAAGATGATCTGCGAAAAGCTGTGCTTGCAACCGGGAATGAGCTTGCTGGATATCGGCTGCGGCTGGGGTGGGCTGGCGCAGTATGCGGCGGAACAGTACGGAGTAAAAGTGCATGGCGTGACCATTTCTGCCGAACAGCAAAAAATGGCGCAGCAACGTTGTGCCGGCCTGGAGGTCGAGATTTTATTGCAAGATTACCGCGATCTGCATCGGCAGTTTGACCGCATCGTCTCGGTGGGGATGTTCGAGCACGTCGGGCCGAAAAACTACGACACTTATTTTAACGTAGCGGCACGCAACCTGAAGCCTAACGGACTGTTTTTGCTGCACACCATCGGTTCCAATCAAACCGATCTCAACGTAGACGCCTGGATCGATAAATACATCTTCCCGAACGGCTGTCTGCCATCGGTAAAACACATCGCCGAGGCCAGTGAAGGGCGTTTTGTGATGGAAGACTGGCACAATATCGGCGCGGATTACGACCGCACCCTGATGGCCTGGCTTGATAACTTCACCCGGGCATGGCCGTCGCTGGCGGACAATTACTCCGAGCGCTTCGAACGCATGTTTACCTACTACCTGAATGCCTGCGCCGGCGCATTTCGTTCGCGCAATATTCAGCTATGGCAGGTGTTGTTCAGTCCGCAAGGGGTTGAGGGCGGGGTGCGGGTTTACCGTTGATATCCCCGTTATATTTCACGCTGCCTCGGCGTTGGCTGCCTTCAGTCACCCCGGTCACACAGTGACCTATGCTGCCGGGGATTCCTGGCGTTGCCGCCTTGATGCAACGCGAACTATCCAAGGGATAACGTTCGCGTCTGGGATCGCGTCGAAAAGGGCGGTGGAGCCCGCCCACTCGGCGATCAGTAGAGCAATGAATACAGCTGGCGGCGGTACTTGGCTGCCAGCGCATCGCCGGTACCGAGCGCGGCGAGGATATCCATCAGCGTCTTGCGGGCGCTGCCGTTGGCGGCGGTCAGATCTTTCTTCAGGTGACCCATCAGCTGTTCCAGTGCTTCTTCGTTGCGACCAACCTGGTGCAATTGCAGCGCCAGCTGTACCGCCAATTCGGCGTTGGTTGGGTCGGCGTCAACCTGCTGCTGCAAAAGCTGGATTTCCGGCGTATCGGCGGCCTGTTTCATCAGTTCGATCTGTGCTACCAACCCTTGATAACGCGTGTCGCGATCTTGCAGCGGGATAGTGGCCAGCACCGCTTCGGCGTCTTCAATGCGGTTGAGCGTCAACTGGGTTTCCGCCAGTGTCAGTCCGATATCACCGCGCTGATTGCTGCTCTGCCAGGCGTCCTTCAACAGCGGCAGCGCCTCGATGGCGTTGCCTGCCTGCAACAGTTCATTGGCCTGTGCCAGCTTCAGATCTTCCGCCTTCGGCAGAAAACGCTGCAGGAATTCGCGGATAACCTCTTCCGGCTGCGGGCCCTGGAATCCGTCTACCGGCTGGCCGTCTTTAAACAGATAAACGGTAGGAATCGAACGTAACCCGAACTGCGAGGCAATCATCTGTTCGGCATCACAGTCCACTTTTGCCAGCACGAACTGGCCGGCGTATTCCGTCGCCAACTTGTCCAGCAACGGCGTCAGTTGCTGGCAGTGCTGGCTGCGATCGGACCAGAAGTAGAACAGCACCGGAACGGACATCGATTGTTCCAGCGTTTGCTGCAGATTCATTTCGTTAATATCAATAACAGTCGGAGCTAGCATGGGTTTCTCTCTGATCGTGCAAGTCTGATTAACACTAGGTGGGGGCAGGGGGGACATCGTTCAACCCCGCAATGAAATTAACCGTTGCTGCGCAACAGCCAGTCCAGCGCGCGACCGGGCAAAATACGGCGCAGTACGCTCAAGGCATGGGCCAACAGGGTCACCGGATAGCGCAGCCGCGCTTTCGGGCTTTCCAGCGCATGGCGCAATTTGGGCAACACCGCCTCTGGCGGCAGCGTCAGGCGTTTGGCAATCCCCGGATTGTGTACCGGCCGATCGCTACGCGTTTGGTTGACGTTTTGGCTGAAATGGGTAGTCAGCGGGCCGGGTTCGATCAGACTGACCTGAATACCGGTACCGTGCAGTTCCATACGCAGGGCATCTGACCACGCTTCCAGCGCGAACTTGCTGGCGGCATAGGCGCCGCGCCCGGCACTGGACACCAGCCCCATCACCGAACTGGTCTGAATAATGCGCCCTTCGCCGTGCGGCAGCATGGCCGGCAACAGCAGTTGCGTCAACTGGTGGGTGCCGAACAGGTTGGTGGAAAACTGCTGTTCCAACTGTTGGCGGGAAATGCCGCTGAGCGGGCCGTATACCCCGAACCCACCATTGTTGAACAGGCCGTACAGCCGACCGCCGGTCATGTCGATCACCTGCGCCGCCGCCCGCTCAACGCTGGCGCTGTCGTCCAGATCAAGCTCGATGCCTTCCAGCCCGAGCTGCTGCATGTTGTCGACGTCCTGCGCCTTACGACAGGCCGCCAGCACGCGGTAGCCGCGGTTACGCAAGTCCTGAGCTGCGATCAGGCCAATGCCGCTGGAACAACCGGTTATCAATACCGCTTTTTGCATAACTTTACCTAGTGTACAACCCTATTTAATTAGACTCATGTTTTACTAATGGTTTCAGGCGCTCCGCCATCCAGGTGGCGATAAACGGCTGCGCGTCGCGGTTGGGGTGCAAACCGTCATCCTGCATCCATTCCGCTTTGATCGCCACCTGTTCCATATAAAACGGCACCAGCGGAATGTTGAACTGTTTGGCCAACTGCGGGTAAATCGCGCTGAAGGCCTCAGTATAGCGGCGTCCGTAGTTCGGCGGTATGCGGATTTGCATCAGCAGCGGCTGGGCGCCAGCCTGTTGCACCAGGGTAATGATCTGGCCGAGATCGCGCTGCACATCCTGCGCCGGGAAGCCGCGCAGGCCGTCGTTGGCCCCCAGCTCAATCAGCACCCAACGCGGTTTATGCTGCGTCAACAGCGTCGGCAAGCGTGCCAGGCCTTGAGCGGCGGTGTCGCCGCTGATACTGGCATTGATTACCGTCGGCTCACCGGGCTGCTGCTGCCATTGGTTGGCCAGCAGCGTCGGCCAGGCCTGTGCGACCGGCAGCCGATAGCCGGCGCTTAAACTGTCGCCAAGAATCAATAACGTATCGGCAGCCGCCGCACGTAAACCGAATAAGCCCAACAGCAAAAGGAAGGGAAAATGCCAGCGGAAAACGTTCTTGAAGTTCATCATCTTAGTAAACACGTTGGTCAGGGTGAGCATCAGCTCACCATCCTTACCGGAGTCGAGCTGGTTGTCAAACCCGCGCAGACAATTGCCCTGATAGGCGAGTCCGGTTCGGGCAAGTCGACGCTGTTGGGGATCCTGGCCGGGTTGGATGACGGCAGCGCAGGCGATGTTCATTTACTGGGCGAATCATTGACCGCGTTGGACGAAGAGGGGCGCGCCGCGTTGCGCGCCAACAACGTCGGCTTTGTGTTTCAGTCGTTCATGCTGGTGCCGACGCTCAACGCGTTGGAAAACGTACAATTGCCGGCGTTGCTGCGCGGCGAAAGCGATCGCCAGAGCCGCGAACAGGCGGTGCAACTGCTGGAGCAGCTTGGTCTGGGGCAGCGTCTGAGTCATCTGCCGGCACAGCTGTCCGGCGGTGAGCAGCAGCGGGTGGCGCTGGCGCGTGCCTTTAGCGGTCGGCCGCGGGTGCTGTTTGCCGACGAGCCGACCGGCAACCTGGACCGCCAGACCGGCGAGCGCATCGTCGATCTGCTGTTTACCTTGAACCGCGATTTTGACACCACGCTGATCCTGGTGACTCACGATGAAACGTTGGCGGCGCGCTGCCAGCGTCGGCTGCGCTTGCGTGAAGGCAAGCTGTGGGAGGAAGCATGATCTGGCGCTGGTTCTGGCGTGAATGGCGCTCGCCCTCGCTGCTGATTGTCTGGTTGGCATTGACATTGTCGGTGGCCTGCGTGCTGGCGCTTGGCAGTATCAGCGATCGCATGGACAAGGGGCTAAGCCAGCAGAGCCGGGATTTCATTGCCGGCGATCGGGTGTTGCGCAGCGCGCGGCCGGTGCCGGAGGGCTGGCTGCTTGATGCGCAACAGCAGGGCTTGCAGGTCAGTCGCCAACTGTCATTTACCACCATGACCTATGCCGGCGACAGACCGCAACTGGCGAACGTCAAGGCGACCGATCTGGCCTATCCGCTGTATGGCCGGCTTGAGACACGCCCGGCCAACGTCAAGCCGCAACCAGGCACGGTGCTGGTGGCGCCGCGCCTGCTGGCGTTGCTGGGGGTGAAGGTCGGCGATAACCTGGAGGTGGGTGATACCCGGCTGCGTATCGCCGGGGAGATCGTCCAGGAGCCGGATTCTGGCTTTAACCCTTTCCAGACCGCGCCGCGTATTCTGATCAACATGGCGGATGTCGACAAAACCGGTGCGGTGCAGCCCGGCAGTCGCTTGACCTATCGCTATATGTTTGCCGGTACGGCGGAGGATCTGGCGCGTTATGAAACGCGTCTGACCCCACAGCTGAAAGCCGACCAACGTTGGTTTGGACTGGAAAATTCCGGCGGGGCGCTGGGTAAGTCGCTGCAACGTTCGCAACAGTTCCTGCTGCTGTCTGCGTTATTGACGTTGCTGCTGTCAATCGCCGCGGTGGCGGTGGCGATGAGTCATTATTGCCGCAGCCGTTACGATCTGATCGCGGTATTGAAAACCCTGGGCGCCGGCCGCCGGGCACTACGTCGGCTGATTATCGGCCAGTGGCTGGCGGTGCTGGCGCTGGCAGCGCTGTGCGGCAGCGTCATCGGGCTGGCGTTTGAGGCGTTGCTGATCAGATTGCTGGCGCCGGTGTTACCGGGCGAGCTGCCGGCAGCCGGCGGCTGGCCGTGGTTGTGGTCGATGGGTGCGCTGGTGCTGATCTCCCTATTGGTCGGTATACGGCCGTATCGCCAGCTGTTGGCCACCCAGCCGCTGCGCGTGTTGCGGCGCGATGTGGTGGCCAATGTCTGGCCGCTGCGCTATTTCCTGCCGGCGACCGCCATCGTGGTGGTGGCGGTGCTGACGGTGCTGATGGGAGCCAGCACGCTGCTGTGGTCGATTCTGGCCGGTATGCTGGTGCTGGCGCTGCTGTTGGGCGGCATTGGCTGGGGCAGTCTGCTGTTGCTGCGTCGTATCACGCTACGCAATCTGGCGCTACGTCTGGCGGTCAACCGGCTGTTGCACCAGCCGTGGGTGACGGTCAGCCAATTGGCGGCCTTTTCGCTGTCGTTCATGCTGCTGGCGTTGCTGTTGGTGTTGCGCGGCGATCTGCTGGATCGTTGGCAGCAGCAACTGCCGCCGGATACGCCGAACTACTTCCTGCTGAACATGACCGGCGAGCAGGTACCGCAGGTCAAGGCGTTCCTGCAACAGCATCAGCTGCCGGAGGAAACCTATTATCCGATTGTGCGCGTCCGTCTGACGGAAATTAACCAACAGGTGGCGACCGAACGGGTGCATGAGGACGACCCGGGCGGCGAAGCGGTCAACCGCGAGCTGAACCTCACCTGGCTGGCGGCACGGCCGGATCACAATCCGCTAACCGCCGGATACTGGCCACCGAAGGCCGGTGAAGTGTCAATGGATGCCGGCATCGCTGAGCGACTTAAGGTGACGTTGGGCGATACGCTGACCTTCAGCGGCGATACGCAGTCGTTCAATGCCAAAGTAACCAGCCTGCGCCAGGTGGATTGGGAAAGCCTGAAACCCAACTTCTACTTTATCTTCCCGCCGGGTGCGCTCGACGGTCAGCCGCAAACCTGGCTGACCAGCTTCCGTTACGACGGTGACGGCAGCATGCTGACGCAATTGAATCGGCAATTCCCGACCCTAAGCCTGATGGATATCGGTTCCATCCTGCAACAGGTCGGCGGCGTGTTGCAGCAGGTGAGTCGGGCGCTGGAGGTGATGGTGGTACTGGTGGTGGTGTGCGGCGGTCTGCTGTTGCTGGCGCAGGTGCAGGTCGGCATGCGCCAACGGCGACAGGAACTGGTGGTGTACCGCACGCTGGGCGCCAGCAAGCGTTTGCTGCGTGGCACGCTGTGGTGCGAGTTTGCACTGCTCGGTCTGGTGGCGGGGATCGCCGCTGCGGTCGGCGCAGAGGCGGCGCTATGGTTGCTGCAAAGCCGGGTGTTTGACTTCCCGTGGCAGCCAACGCCGCTGTTGTGGTGGTCATTGCCGTTGCTCAGCGCGTTGCTGCTGTCACTGTGCGGCGGCTGGCTGGGAGTGCGCCTGCTGCGTGGCCAGGCGCTGTTCCGCAGCTACGAGGGTTAACGCCGTTATGACCAGCCCAGCCCTGTGGCGGCGTTCCGCCTGCTACAGGGCTGGTGATCAATGGCCCTGCCGGCGGTGGCCGCCGTCTGGCTGCGTGAGCGCGGCTTTCAAGGCGTCGATAAAAACCGTCACCCTGTGCGGCAGATAGCGAACGGTGGGCACGACCGCCCAAATTGAGAGCTGCTGCGGGTTCGCGTCCTGCAAGCTGACTTCTTGCAACAGACCCAGGGCAAGCTCCTGTTTGACATCCCAGCGGGATAATTGCGCCAATCCTACTCCCTGCAGGCATAACGCCCTGATCCCTTCCACATTGCTGCAGCTGAAGCGCCCGTCAACGCTGCAGCCGGTTATCTGCCCATCAATATCAAACGACCACTGCGGCACGTTGGAGAGTCGCAGACAGTGGTGTTGCCCGAGCTGATTTATCGAGCGTGGCGAGCCGTGCAGCGCCAGATAATCCGGCGATGCGCAGAGTATGCGTGGGTTATCGGCGATTTTGCGCGCGATAAGGCTGGAGTCACGCAGCGGCGCCACCCGCACTGCCACATCGATACCACGGCCGACGATGTCCACCACTTCATCGCTGAGCTGCAGATCGATACGCATCTCGGGATTGTTGGCCAACAGCGTGGGTAGCAGCGGCAGTAACGTCCTGTTTCCCAGTCCTGATGGCGCGGTGATGCGCAATAATCCGCTGGCGCCTTTGCTGTCGGGGAGAAACAGCGCTTTCGCGCTCTCTTCAGCCTCGGCGATCGCTCTGGCATAGGGAATAAATTCGGCGCCTTCCTGGGTGAGCGAAATGGCGCGCGTGGTGCGTTGTATCAGGCGCTTGCCCATTTCCTGCTCCAGTGCCGCCAGTCGTCGCGAGGCTGACATCGGCGTGATGCCGAGCCGCCGCGCTGCCTGCGCCAGACTGCCGCTTTCGGTAACGGTAAGAAAAAGCTGAACATCGCTGATATTCATTATTCATTGCCTATGTCTGTCGCGCCGCTGCAATTGCCCGGATGACCGGCAACGCCGGTTCGCTGAACGGAGTTACCCTGATTATAACGATTTTCGTTATTCTGCCGTATCAGAATGGGCGATTTCCGCTTTGTCTCACAAGGATTATATTTTTTGCAGAGATAAATAGTCATCAGGAGTCGTTATGTCCCTTTCCCCGCTGTTCAGTCCCAACACCGTTAATCGCCTACGCTTGCGCAATCGTCTGGTGGTGGCGCCAATGACCCGCGTAACCGCGTCGCAAGACGGCATCGCCAGTGAACGAATGCAACGTTACTACCAGGATTTTGCCCGCGGTGGCTTTGGGTTGACGATTACTGAAGGTATCTATATTGATGACCAATGGTCGCAGACCTATGATTTCCAGGCGGGACTGATAAATGACGCGCAGGCCAACGCCTGGTTGAGCATCACCGACGCGCTGCATGCGCATGGCGGCAAGATGATTGCCCAGTTGCAGCATGCGGGGGCGCTGTCTCAGAGCGATCGTTACCGCCAGGGTACGGTGGCACCCTCCGCCGTTCAGCCGCAGGGAGAGCAGTTGACGTTCTATCGCGGTGAGGGGCAGTACCCGTTGCCGCGCCAACTGAGCGATGCAGAAATCCGCGCTATTATCGACAGCTTTGCCGGGGCCGCCGAACGCGCGGTCAGTCAGGCGGGCTTTGATGGCGTAGAGATCCACGCTGCGAACGGTTATCTGCTGGATCAGTTCCTGACCAAACACACCAATCTGCGCAGCGATAAATGGGGTGGGGATACCGCGCAACGCATGTCGCTGAACCTGGCGGTGATCGACGCCGTCCGCAGCCGGCTCGGCAATGATGCGCTGGTTGGCATCCGTATCTCACAGGGCAAGGTGAATGACTTTCAGCACAAGTGGGAAAACGCCGAGCAGGATGCGCGCACGGTATTTACCCTGTTGGCTGAGTCGGGGGTAGATTATATCCATCTCACCGAGCATCAGGCCTGGCAGCCGGCGTTTGCCGACGGCGGGCTGTCGCTGGTTGCGCTGGCGCGAAAATATGCGCCTGAGGTAACGATTATTGCCAACGGCGGTCTGCATGAGGTTGCCAAAGCAGAAGCGTTGCTGCAACAGGGCGCCGATCTGATCGCCCTGGGACGCGGTGCGCTGGCAAACCATGACTGGCCAAAACGCGTTGAAGGTGGTGAGCCGTTGCGCGAATTTGATCGTCGCATCCTTGGGCCGATAGCCGATATCAAAGACAGCGAATTACCGTCATAGTCACCGTTTTTGGCGGTACGGCAATAAAAAAGGGCGCGATTCATTGGAACCACGCCCTTTTTGCTGCCGGTCAGCGAAGACCAGGAATTAGGCCAGCCTTTGCCGCGCCCAGTCGAGGCCGCTGCGGTATTCCGCCGGCAGCAGGGGAGTCAGATCTTCAAGTGCCTGCGCCAGTGCGTCGGCGTCGGGATCGTTGAGATTGAGGTGACCCACTTTGCGACCTTCGCGCACCTCTTTGTCATACCAGTGCAAATGCACCAGCGGCAGGCCGAGCCAGGCGGTATTCACTGCGGTGCCAATCAGATTGACCATCACCGACGGCGTATTGACCACCGGTTTGGGCAGCGGCAGGCCGAGAATAGCCCGCAGATGCAGCTCGAACTGGCTGATTGACGCACCGTTCTGCGTCCAGTGCCCGCTGTTGTGTACCCGCGGCGCCAGTTCGTTAATCAGCAGTTTGTCGCCGACGATAAAGCATTCCATCGCCATTACGCCGACGTAGTCGAGCGCATCAAGGATGGCCGACAGCATCTGTTCCGCCTGCTGCTGTAACGCCGGGTTTGGCGTAGGCAGCGCCACGCTGGTGCGCAGAATGCCGTCTTCATGCAGGTTGTGGGTCAGCGGATAGAATACGCATTGACCATCATGACCGCGTGCACCGACCAGCGACACTTCACCCGAAAAGTTGATGCCCTGCTCGACGATGCATTCGCCGTATGCATCGGCCGGCAATTCGTGCTGCTGACCATCGCGCAAACGCCATTGGCCGCGACCGTCATAGCCGCCGACGCGGCGTTTGACAATTGCCAGCTCACCCAACGAGGCGAACACCTGCGGCCATTCGGCGGCATCCGCCAGCAGTTGCCACGGCGCGGTAGCCAGATTGAGCCGATCGAGCAGCTGTTTTTGCGTCAGGCGATCGGCCAGACGCGGGAAGATATCGCGGTTGACGAAGCTGTTATGCGTCGCCAGTTCGCGCGTCAGCGCCGTTTCTGGCCAGCGCTCGATTTCGGCGGTGATCACGCTGTTTTGGTACGGCACCGCTTCGGGTTCGGCATCCAGCCCGACAGGGTAAACGGCGATGCCCAGCGGTTCGCCGGCCTGGCGCAGCATGCGCCCGAGCTGTCCGTTGCCGAGTACGCAAACCGGTTTCATGCATCCTCCCGCGGGTCCGGATGGTTCAGCACCTCATCGGTTTGCGCCTGGCGCCAGTCGGCCAGACGCTGTGCCAGTGCGGCATCGTGCAGTGCCACAATCTGTGCCGCCAGTAGCGCGGCGTTCGCTGCGCCGGCCTTGCCGATCGCCAGCGTGCCGACTGGAATGCCGCGTGGCATCTGGACGATGGAATACAGGCTGTCAACGCCGCTCAAAGCCGCGCTCTGCACCGGCACACCCAGCACAGGTACCAGCGTTTTCGCCGCCAGCATGCCTGGCAGATGCGCTGCGCCGCCGGCACCGGCGATAATCACCTCAAAGCCGTTGGCGCTTGCCTGTTCGGCAAAGCTGAACAGTTTATCCGGCGTGCGGTGAGCGGAGACGACCTCGACATGGAACGGGACATCAAGTGAAGTCAGAACCTCGGCCGCGAATTGCATGGTGGCCCAGTCACTTTTTGATCCCATTACAATTGCGATTTTAGCCTTGGTATTGGCGGCTGAAGCAGCGTTGGCTCCCATGGATGTAAGGCTCCTGTAGATTGTTCACGCATCGGCCGGTTGCCAGCGGAGGCAGGCCGTTTGAGGGCGTAGAGCATATCATGGGTACACGGCGAGGAAAACGGTTGCGTGGCCGCTTTTCGCCGTCAAAAGCGCTAAAATTTTTAGTACAGCGTCAGCGTGGCAATCAGAACGGGAATGGGATCAGCTCAACGGCGTCGGCGGTGACCTTGACCATCGAACCTTGATGATGCCAGGCGCCAAGCACCACTCGCTGCGCTTTGCCGTTGGCGAGTTGCAACGAATGCACCGCAGGGCGGTGGGTATGGCCATGGATCATCCAGTGTACCTGATGTTGCACCATCGCCTGCTCAACCGCCTGTGGATTGACGTCCATGATGTCCAGCGATTTATGCTGATTGCTTTGCTGGCTGCGCGCGCGCATATTGGCGGCGATCTTCAGGCGCCAGCGTAAAGGCATCGCCAGGAACAGTTTCTGGATCAGCGGGTTATGTACCCGACGGCGAAACTTTTGATAGGGCAGATCGTCGGTGCACAGGGTATCGCCGTGCAGGATCAGTATCCGTCGACCGTACAGCTCCACCACCTGCTGTTCCGGCAGTAGCGTCATGCCGCTGGCGTTGGCAAAGCGTTTGCCGAGCAGAAAATCACGGTTGCCGTGGATGAAATAGCACGGGACGCCAGCCTGTTGCAGCGCTTTCAAGGCGGCGGCGATTTCAGCGTGCAGTGGTTCGGGATCGTCGTCGCCAATCCAGGCTTCAAACAGATCGCCAAGAATGTAGAGCGCTTCTGCCTGAATGGCTTCTCGCTGTAAAAAACGCAGAAAACCGGCAGTAATTGCCGGTTCCTGTGCGCATAGATGCAAGTCTGCGATAAACAGCGTGCTCATGCCGCCGCGATTACTCGCTGACGGTAACGCTGGTGATCACCACGTCTTCTACCGGCACGTCCTGGTGCATGCCGCTGCGGCCGGTTTTCACACCTTTGATTTTATTGACCACGTCCATGCCTTCAACCACTTCGGCAAATACGCAGTAACCCCAACCCTGTGCGTTCTCGCCGCGGAAGTTCAGGAAATCATTGTCTGCCACGTTGATGAAGAACTGCGCGGTAGCGGAGTGCGGATCGTTGGTGCGCGCCATCGCCAGGGTGCCAACGGTATTTTTCAGGCCGTTGTTGGCTTCGTTGTTGATTGGCGACTGGGTGCTTTTCTGGTTCATGCCAGGTTCAAAACCACCGCCTTGAATCATAAAGCCATTGATAACACGGTGGAAAATGGTGTTGTCGTAGAAACCAGCGCGGCAGTAGTTCAGGAAGTTTTCAACGGTGACCGGTGCTTTGTCTGCGAAGGTGTTGATGACGATGTCGCCGTGATTGGTGTGGAAAGTAACCATAGTTTTAATCCTAACAAGATGAAGTGAGATGCCACAAAACAGGTGTGAACAATCAGAACGACCTTATAACATATCTCCTTTGGCGAGTCAGTAGCGGCAACCGGACACGCCGTCGCCACAAACGGGGATGTTATGTTATAACTCATCAAGCAGATCGCAGGTTTCTGTCGCCCGCCAGCGCAAACCTTGGCCTTGACCTTGCATTAGATCGGCCTTCGCGGTTCAATACGCTGATCCCTGTTATTAATACTGTTACTACGCACACCACGGAATGTCCCGATGCTAAAGATTTTTAATACCCTGAGTCGTCAAAAAGAGGAATTCAAACCTATTCATGCCGGAAAAGTCGGTATGTATGTGTGCGGGGTAACCATTTATGACCTGTGCCACATTGGCCACGGGCGTACCTTTGTTGCTTTCGACGTAGTAGCGCGTTATCTGCGTTACCTCGGTTACGATCTGAATTACGTGCGCAACGTGACCGACGTTGACGACAAAATCATCCGCCGTGCGGCGGAAAACGGTGAAACCTGCGATCAACTGACCGGTCGCATGCTGGCAGAAATGCACGCCGATTTTGATGCGCTGCTGATCGAACGTCCGGATCTGGAACCGCGAGCCACACAGCATATCGCCGAGATCATCGAGCTCACCGAGCGTTTGATCGCTCGCGGTCACGCCTATGTCGCCAGCAACGGTGACGTGATGTTCGCCATCGACAGCGATGCGGATTACGGTCTGTTGTCGCGCCAGGATTTGGACCAGTTGCAGGCCGGTGCGCGCGTTGAGGTTGACGACGTCAAGCGTAACCCGATGGATTTCGTGTTGTGGAAAATGTCCAAGCCGGGCGAGCCGAGCTGGCAGTCGCCGTGGGGCGCTGGCCGTCCTGGCTGGCACATCGAATGTTCGGCGATGAACTGCAAGCAGCTCGGTACCCATTTCGATATCCATGGTGGTGGTTCGGATCTGATGTTCCCGCACCACGAAAACGAAATCGCCCAGTCCAGCTGCGCCCATGACGGTCCATACGTCAATTACTGGATGCACTCCGGCATGGTGATGATCGACAAAGAGAAGATGTCCAAGTCGTTGAACAACTTCTTCACCATTCGCGACGTATTGGGCTATTACGACGCAGAAACCGTGCGTTACTTCCTGATGTCCGGCCACTATCGCAGCCAACTGAACTACAGCGAAGAGAACCTCAAGCAGGCGCGTGCATCGCTGGAGCGCTTGTACACCGCGCTGCGCGGTACCGATCCGTTGGCGACTCCTGACGGTGGCGCCGAGTTCGAGGCCCGTTTTCGTGAAGCGATGGATGATGACTTCAACACGCCGGAAGCCTATTCCGCCCTGTTTGATCTGGCGCGTGAAGTGAACCGTTTGAAGAACGAAGACATGGCGGCCGCTAACGCAATGGCGGCGGAATTGCGTAAACTGGCCAAGGTGCTCGGCCTGCTGCAACAAGAACCGGAAGCGTTTCTGCAAAGCGGTGCACAGGCCGACGACGGAGAAGTGGCGGAAATCGAGGCGTTGATCAAACAGCGTAACGATGCGCGCAAATCCAAAGACTGGGCGCTGGCGGATGCCGCGCGCGATCGCCTGAACGAAATGGGTATCGTGCTGGAAGATGGCCCGCAGGGCACCACCTGGCGGCGTAAGTAAGTTTGTCTCGGTAATAAAAAAGGCGCCTCAGGCGCCTTTTTTACTTGACCGTGTTCAGGGTTTTACCGTCACTTTACTGCCGGCGAATTCGACCACCTGGTCGGCAACGATCTTGCAGCGTTTACGCGTTTCCACCTTGCCATCAACCTTCACCAACCCTTCGGCGATGACTTCTTTGGCGGCACCGCCGCTTTCGCACCAGCCCTGAAACTTCAGCAGATCGCACAGTTCGACGTGAGGGTGACTTTCCAGATTAAAAATTTCCATACTGCCTTACTTATTTAGGTTGAACGTCATGGTATTCCTCGCAGGCCTGCAAGGTATTCTGGATCAGTGTAGCAACGGTCATCGGGCCGACGCCACCCGGCACTGGCGTGATGTAGGCCGCACGCTGGCTGGCAACGTCAAATTCTACGTCGCCGACCACTTTGCCGCTTTCCAGGCGGTTGATGCCGACATCAATGACGATCGCGCCCGGCTTGATCCAGTCGCCGGGAATAAAGCCCGGTTTGCCCACCGCCACCACCAGCAGGTCGGCGTTCTCGACGTGGTGACGCAGGTTCTTGGTGAAGCGGTGGGTAACGGTGGTGGTGCAACCGGCCAGCAGCAATTCCATGCTCATCGGTCGACCGACGATGTTGGATGCGCCGACCACCACGGCATTCAGGCCGTAGGTATCGATATTGTAGCGTTCCAGCAGCGTAACGATGCCACGTGGGGTGCAGGGGCGCAGCTTGGGGGCACGCTGACACAGGCGGCCGACGTTGTAGGGATGGAAGCCGTCGACGTCTTTGTCCGGATTGATGCGTTCCAGCACTTTGACATTATCAATACCGGCCGGCAGCGGCAGCTGTACCAGAATACCGTCGATGTCGCCGTCGACATTCAGTTGGTCGATCAACTTCAGCAGTTCGGCTTCGCTGGTGGAAGCCGGCAGATCGTAAGAGCGGGAAACAAAACCCACTTCTTCACAGGCACGTCGCTTGCTGGCAACGTAAATTTGCGAGGCCGGGTTCTCGCCAACCAGCACTACTGCCAGGCCTGGCGCGCGTTTACCCGCGTCCAGACGTTGTTTAACTTGCTCAGCCACTTCGTTTCTAACCTGCTGCGCAATCGTTTTACCATCAATAATCTTTGCTGCCATCGGTGTGGAAATCCATCAAATAAGAAAAGCGGGGATGCGGCTATTTTGTCAGAAGCTGAGCGCGCTGTCAGGCGCTGAATCAGGATATGCATCGTTTACTGCGGATGAAACGCTCCCATCCCAGGCATTTTTTGCCGGCTTGTGTGGGTTGCCGGCGGCAAAATATCACGGCGCACGGCCAGATAGCGGCTGGTAAGCCATTGCGCTGGATGAAAAATCAGCATAAGGCGCGCTTGGCGCGGCGAGGTTATGAAAAGGCATTGACTCAACAACCTCTGACCGTATAATCCAACCCGCAACTTCGGTTGCCGCATCCCAATGCGCCCTTAGCTCAGTTGGATAGAGCAACGGCCTTCTAAGCCGTAGGTCACAGGTTCGAGCCCTGTAGGGCGTACCATTTTCGCTTCTCCCGACCTCTACTAAAGTCCACCGGTCTTCCATCACATGCGACTTCTGCAAGCAGCTTGTCTAGCCATACCTCTTAAGGTGATTAATCCCTGGCCGTTGCATAGGCGCTTGGTACATTCGCAACCGGGAGATCATAAAGCGTATCGCTATTGCAGTTGCGGCAGATAATACGATCGCCATCGATGGCATAAATAGCTCAGGCAAGCTATCTACAGCGCGGAACTACATCCAACAGACCATTAAGTGCTATTGATCGTCTGCGGTATTCCGATAACAACTCAAGCTTGCCGGTTGGTATCATGCTATAACCCGATTATGGCGGTGTACTGACGGCGCTAATCTATTAACAGCGGACGATTAACGCCGGTTGATTGTATTAATCGCAGCTGAAAGTGATGTTTTTTTCATAAACAAATATTTGTTTATCGCCAACATTGATCACTTTCGATGGAGTGCCAAAACTTTTTATGATTATCTCTCGCATTAAATTATCGTCTGTTATTATGAAGTTTCCGCCGCGTTGGTACCACTCAGCTTTCGACAACCATCTATTGCAGGCGAGGATATTCAAATCTCTATTTACATTAAGTGGAGCAACGGATATATCACCGTCAATGCTAACAGATGACGCAAACCAAAATGAGGCGTATCCATTTTCCAGGTGATTTTCTCTAATAGCGATTTTTAACTGGTTTATGATGTCACTTGATATGTCTTTTTTCTCACTAACCACAACGGAAGAAACTAGCACTGCAATGACAACAGCGCCAAGTATGCAAAATCTCCATCCTTTGGATAAGGACGATCTACCAATGACTACGGGTGCTAGAATAAAGAAAGAAACGATATATCTTATTGTCCATACATCTATCGGGCGATTACTGACAAGATAGGCTGGCACCATAACCAGGCAGGCTAGGCAAATGGTCATGTTCAACATCGAGGTCGTGAATATCTCTTTTATTGATAATGCACAGGCAATAATCAAAATGGTCAAAATAATAAAGCAGAAAACAGAAAGTATAGCCGTGATATCAGAAGGTGACTTGCCAAAAAAGAAGGCGCCGCTATAAAGAAGGAATCCTTTTGTGAAGAGGTACAGATTGTTCCCGATGTCATCAAAGGCAACAAACGTTGGGGCGGGGATCCCGGGCAGGATGAACCAACCGTTGGATCTCGCATATCTGACCATCATCTTTGATGCCACATATGCCAATAGGCTGGCAAACAGTATTATAATATATACAGGTCTTTTTTCCTTTGCAAAGAAATAAATAGAAGATATTAATATCGGCGAAAGCATAAGTAGTTTTATTATATCGTCACTGAAACAGGCCAACGTCAACGATAAGGTATAAATAATTATCGACAATAATGAATCTGTTTTAGTGTAACGTTCAATCATTATGAAGCATACAAGCATGCAGACATAGGTACCGACGTGTATTACCGCTATTAAGGTGTTTAATGCAGCGAATCCAGATGGAATAGCCACGCCAAACGCAATGGCCCATAGCGAGCCAGCGTTTTCCCTAGACAGATAAAATGTCATCAACGTCACCATTGTATACATTATCGCTGGTATTAAATATGCTTGATATGCTCCGTAGCCGAAACTTTTTGATGCAAGACCGTACCAGATTATATCGGTAAAATAAAATGACACGGTAGAAAGATGCCAGCCGCCAAGCGTCCAGTTTCCGTTAGCCATATCCTTGCCGGCTAACAATCCTGAAACGGCATCTGAATTTGGTCGTATCTGGCTGGAAATGTGTGCATAGAACAATGTTAAAATTACAAAAGCAATGGCGTAAAAAACTATTTTCTTTATAGATGATGGCATTTTATCGTTCCTTTAAAATTTATCTATTATTATTTGAAATAGTTGACAGTATTTATATGGGCCTTGCCTATAGTTTTAGATTGCAATCTCCAAACATGTTTTTGTTATATGGTTTTTGAGCGACATTATAGGAAAGCCATTCGTCTGCGTGCATCCTACGTTCAGTGCTTTCTTTCTTTAATGTAAAACAGCCAGCCGGGAAGTGCATCGCGGATATTCAGCCGGTGACGGAGCAAGCAAAGCTATTATTGTGATTAGCCAATGGCCACAGAGCCAACGTTAATTCAAACCTTGACGATGTGATATACACCAGTTAAATACTTAAGTGCTATGTAATATCCCCCCGTTATACGGGGGGATCTGTCATCGGCTTGTTACCCGTGGGATCTCCGGATCTGGTTCGTGAGTTATTCGGTTACGCAGATCTCTGCGGATAATTTCAATCGACCAGAACCAGACTAAATGCCCAAAAATTTCAGACACATTTTCATACCATGGTAGGTCTAACAGAGCAGGAGTCAACCCCATGAGAGGGAAGGAAATCATATGTACAAATAGCTGTGCTAATGCACCCGCCAATAACCCTTGCCAGAGTTTGATTTTCGGGAAAACCTCGGCTACAACGCAGTAACCCAGCGCGAAAACTATTGAAAAGATGATGTGTGTGACACCGACCCAGTTAAACACATGTCCGGCAAAGGTATAGACTGCCGAGTTAGGATCGGCAAAACCCAACCAGTCACGCAGAAAAATATAGGGTGGGTTGAGGAAGTTGCGGGAGCAATCGATTTGTTCCGCCGCTCTGATTAATGACTCAGGGCCACAGGCAGCAGTAAAAATATCCGTTGGGCTGCGAGGGGGGAAAGGTACTTCGGCCCCCCATTTGACGAATGCTGACACGATGCCGGCAATCAGGCCGATAAAAACAGCCAAACCATAACGTCTACGCTTTGCTGGAGTCTGTTCAAATATATTCATATTCCATCCATTGAATTTACTTATGTTAATGTAATCATTTATTAGTATTCCAAAAGGTTAGGAATATAAATAAATGCCTTGATGGGGAGACCAATTATACTATTGCAATATAAAGCATTCACCCGGACCAGCCAAGCCAGCGGTCGGGTTCCAATTCGCCAGTTCACTACCTTGCTAGCGCCGCAGCCCACCACCGGCGACGGTAATCCTTCCCTTTACTCCTTTTGTCGTGGATATATTGCAAGCCTTTGTAGGCTAACAGAGGGGGCGTCGCTGGCAATGAGAAGTCTTTTTTAGTGGTTAAAACGAGGACGTTTGATTGAATTTATATGCGGGGCGTAACAATATGAGGGTAATCCGGCAATGCTTAAAGCGACCATCAGCAAGACAACGTTATACTAATTTTTAGTAACATAACTCTCGTGCTTGTTTTCAACCCGACTTGATGGTCGGTTATTATTGAAAAACTCTGAGTGGAAGCAAAAAGCCAGCTGTCGGGTGGGTTGTTGAGCATCCCCTCAGCAACCATGCAGCTTTTGGCGGCGTGGCTGCATTGCTGTGCCTATCAGCATTGTTGAGACGGTTTTTGCCGGCTTCTCATGCTGACGGGAACACTAACGTCGGCGATTGATCCCCTGGTAGAGGGATCGCCAGGGGAGCCTAACCGTAGTAAGGAGATCATGGCCGTCAGCGCGGCCATGGCCATCAGGCAATTTTCTTGGACAGGAAAATTGAGGGTTTTTCTACCGTATAATGCAGCAGCGTTGATAATAATAGGATAAAGGCAAAGGTAATAAAAAATGCGGCTGCAACACCCACGTTATGATCAACCAGGATGCGTAAGGTGGCATAGCCAATAACGGAATGTAACGCGTAATAGGGATAGCTGATACTAGACAGGAATGAGAGTATCCGGAATTCCCTGAATTTATCTCTCAATGCATAGCATGTGCTAAATAGCAGCAATGCATAAGCGTAGCTCATGGGGGAGTTGGGAAATTGATCGGCGATCGGCCCTATGTACCAGGTAACCAGCACTATGGCAAACAACGCTATAGCGTAGATAATTAACTGTCTGCTATTTATCCTCTGCTCTAAATGATAGTGGAATAAAATACCTATCGACATAAACAGCATAAAAAGTAGACACATTTTTATACCGTAAGGGGAGAGTTTAAATTCGCCGATAGAATAGGTATTCGGCATTCCTTTTGATAAATAGGTCAATAAACAAACGGTGAGAGAGGTGATGAAAATCAATGAGACGCTGCCGCTCAATATCTTGCCCCTGAAAACGGCGCAAAACAGGTAAAATACGATCTCTATCGATAGCGTCCAGTTGACCGCATCCATTGAGCGCTGATCAAAGATCAGCTGTGTTAGCGTCAGATTTGCCAGCACGTTCCAGAAGGAAAACTCAGGCGCGGCTCCCCAGTAAAAGCGTGAGGTCATAAATATAAATAACATCATAGTCAATGACGCAAATATATAGGTTGGGTATATTCTTATTGCCCGTGCCATTATAAATCGGGCTGGCTTTTTGTTTTTTAACGAAAATGGAATGACAAATCCGCTGATCAGAAAAAACACTGCAACGCCAAAGCTCCCATAGTCAAACCATGGCACCGGCGGCATCAGCCGGTCGATGTAGTGTGGGGTTATGCCAATAATTTCTGGTGATTTTGTCAGATATGCCACCACGGGTTGCGCCTCCCAAAATCTGCCAACCCAATGCGTTATCACCACAGAAATAAATGCCAAAACGCGAAGTTGATCGGCAAATACGACTTTCCCGGCCTTATTGTTCACTTTTAGTTCCCTGTTTTTCAATAGCACAGCTTGCCGGCAAAGCTTGAGCCATACATGACGCAAGCTTAAATTATGCAAACGCCACAATGCCGACATCAGCGTTAAGCAGCAGATCCTGACGGCGCTGTGAGTGTTGGTTAGGCCTGGCAAAAAGCAAGGCTACTCAGCATTTTACCTGGTGATAAGCGATAGGTCACGGGGGATGCTGGTGGAACGTTAATGATGTTAGCGTTGATGAACGGAAAAATGGCTTGGTGAACGAGGATTACGCTTTATTCCTTTACAACGCATTACGATAACTGACAGTTTAATAACATTTGATTTACAAAATAACCTTATCAGCGGGATTTAAACGTCGATGGGGCACCAGGTGATTTTTTATGTGTATCACTAGCGCGAGTCATCTTTTTGCAAACTCTTTATGCTGATAAAAAAACTGCGCATCTTTATTTTGTGGGCGAATAGTGAATGAAAGATTATCTGAAGCTTGCATTACACCTTCAATTTCCTGCACTGAAAAGATCGGCGATGAGTTAGGATGATCGACCTTACAGATTGAAATCCATGAGTTTTTATCAGAAGATAATGAACAGAAAGTGTTGTGATGAGTGATTGCGCTGATTCTCTTTTCGATAAGCTTGTTGGCATTAACCGCAAAGGAAGGAGGGGATTGATCACAGCCGACAATTATTAATGCAACAACAAAAATAGACAATTTCTTACACAAGCCATCCATATATTTACCTATTAATTATATATTAATTTACGGGTGATTGAGCTTGGTGATTATACCAGATGCAGTATGTGTGACAATATTTCGCCGCTAATCATTCACAGAATAAATAATAAATGCGCACTTTAGGTAAATACATTCGACATAATAAGCCAAGCGTGCCGTTTGTCGTGTCGAGGCGTTATCCCTGATAACTGGGTAAGGAAAACCTGATAGCAAGCCAATCATGGGCCACTCCGGGCAGTGCGTCAGCCACCCTGGGCTCGAACCTGTGACCTGCGGCTTAGAAGGCCGTTGATCGATTATTGGCGTTTTGCAGCATATTACCGGGTGGTCGGCAACAGCACCACGGCAGCTGGCAGCGTGGCACATTGATCGCCGTCGGCAGCTTATACCTGTCGGGGGTAGCGTAACGCATCGACAAACAGCGAAAAGGCGGTGGTGTGCTGCCTACGGCTTGGGTAATACAGGTAATAGCCGGGAAACGGCGCGCACCAGTCGTCAAGCACGTTGAGTAACTGGCCGTTGGCAATATCTGCCGCTACCGTGTCTTCTGGAACGAATGCAATCCCCAGACCGCTGCGCGCGGCATCAATGCGCTGTGGTAGGCTGTTGATGGTCAATTGACCGTCAACGCGCACGTTGACGGTACGGCCGTCTTTTTCAAATTCCCAGGCGTACAATCCGCCTTGCGTCGGTAACCGCATAGTAATGCAGCGATGACGTTGCAGCGCTTGCGGTGTCTCGGGCTGGCCATGCTTGGCGAAATAGTCTGGCGATCCTACTGCGACAAACCGCAGCTGTGGGCCGATGGGTATGGCGACCATATCTTTTGCCAGCTGTTCTCCCAAACGAATGCCGGCGTCAAAACGGCCGCTGACGATATCGGTGAGCGAATTGTCGGCGATCACTTCCACGTGGATATCCGGGTAACGTTGTAAGAAGGGATTCAGCACTGGCCATAGCACCGAATGAATGGCATGTTCACCTGCGGTGAGGCGAATATTTCCCGCCGGCGTTGCGCGCATATCCCCCAGCGCCACCAGTTGATGTTCAATTTCGCTGATGTGTGCGCCGATGGCGTTGACCAGGCGCTCACCGGCCTCGGTCAATGCAACGCTGCGCGTGGTGCGGGTCAGCAAGCGAAGATCAAGACGCTCCTCCAGCCCGCGAATGGCATGGCTCAAGGCCGACTGTGATACGCCGAGCCTGGCGGCGGCACGGGTAAAACTGCGTTCTTCTGCCACCATAAGAAACGACAGCAAGTCGTTGAAATTCTCTTTTAACATTTCTCTGCCTGAGTGAGTCATCGTGTCAACGGCTGGTTGCGCCGCCGCGAAAATGAGGGGGTTTCCAGCAGCAACGAAACCGCAGATTTAATGAGTTTACCTCATAAGCGCATTCTTATTTTGCACTCTAATCGGCAAAGTCCGTCGCTGTTATTCTTGCCATTACCGTCGGCGGTAAAAACCGTTGCATGCCGAATCTACGGCAGTTCGATACCGAATCGGCTAAACCTTAATGAGGAGCGATTATGAAATTACTCGCAGCGTCAGCGGTAATGATGTCTATGTTAGCCCCGGCAGCGTATGCCGATGTGGAGGAAAAAATGAAAATTCAACGCAGTGGTTCGCAACCGTCGCAAGCCGGACCGGAAGCCTATTTCAGCGGTCAGGTGCGTATCGATGCGCCTTTTCAGGGCAGCGAGCCGGCGCGGGTGGGAGGTGCGACCGTCACCTTCGAACCGGGCGCGCGTACTGCCTGGCACACTCACCCACTGGGTCAAACGCTGATCGTCACCCAGGGGCGTGGTTGGCTCCAGCAGTGGGGTGAGGCAATGCAGGAAATCAATCAAGGTGATATTGTCTGGATCCCGCAGGGCGTCAAACACTGGCATGGCGCAACCGCCACCACGGCAATGACGCATATCGCGATTGCCGAATCACTCAACGGCAGCCCGGTTGAGTGGATGGAAAAAGTCAGCGACGAACAGTATCAGCAGTAAGCCACAGAACCGCCGTTGCTCATTGTTAGCTATCCCGCCGAACAGGAGTCTAGATGATGAAAGTACTTGGTTATGCAGCTAAGTCAGCGCAGGTGCCGCTGGCGCCGTTTGAATTTACACGCCGCGATCCACGCCCGGACGATGTGGTGTTCGAGGTTCTTTATTGCGGTGTGTGCCATTCGGATTTACATCAGGCACGCAACGACTGGGGAATCAGCCTTTATCCGCTGGTGCCGGGTCATGAGGTGATTGGCCGCGTGACGGCGGTAGGTGACCAGGTGACCGGCGTTAAACTCGGCGATATTGTCGGCGTGGGGTGCATGGTGGACTCGTGTCGCCAATGCCAACCATGTCAGCAGGGACTGGAGCAGTACTGCGAGCAGGGGAACATCCAGACCTATAACGGCATCGATCCTCACGACAGCTTGCCGACCTATGGCGGTTATTCGCAAACCATGGTGACGACGCAAGATTTTGTGCTGAAAATTCCCGCAGGTATGGATCCCTCATCAGCGGCTCCGCTGTTGTGTGCTGGCATCACCACCTGGTCGCCGTTGCGCCGTTGGCATATCGGCAAAGGCAGCAAAGTAGCGGTGGTTGGCCTGGGAGGGCTGGGCCATATGGCGCTGAAGCTGGCAAATGCGCTGGGTGCCGATGTTACGCTGTTCACCCGTTCGGCGTCGAAAGAGGAGGACGCTCGCCGGCTGGGGGCGCATCACGTGATCCTGTCCAGCAGCGACGCGCAAATGGCCGAAGTGGCAGGGACGTTTGATCTGATTATTGATACCGTGCCGTACGTCCATGATATCAATCCGTATATGTCGACCCTGACGCTTGACGGTACGCTGGTGTTTGTCGGTTTTCTGGGTGATATCGATCCGATGCTGAACACCGTTCCGCTGATTTTAGGGCGTCGTTCGGTGGCTGGCTCGTGCATCGGCGGTATTGCCGAAACGCAGGAGATGCTGGATTTTTGTGGGCAGCATGGCATTACCTGCGACGTTGAGATGATAGCGATACAGGATATAAACCAGGCTTATGAGCGGATGCTGAAAAGCGACGTGAAATATCGCTTTGTCATTGATATGGCCTCGCTGCATGCATAACGGACGAATGGAATAATGCGCTCAAGCCCTGGCCGCTGACGTCAGCAGCTAACGCCAGCATGGCCAAGGTTTATTTTTCCATTCGGCGTTACATCTGTCACAGCAAACTTACCGAGCCATGACAAATCTATACACTGGAATTGCTAGTGTTAACTCACCCGATGATGTTGTGTGTTATTCCTTTCCTGTAGTGTATATCCCATCCCTATTGAGTTTATCCCGCCTGGTGCGGGATTTTTTTTATTGACGTGCGGCGATATTTATCTCGCCGGACATGATGTTGCGGGTGGTAGGCAGGGCCAAAAAGTCATGCGGGAAACCGAGTTCGATGGCGCTGACCTCAGCCAGCCGTTGCCATTGCTCCGCCTCCAGGCAGACTTCCAGCGCGGCCAGGTTATCCTCTAGCTGCGCCAGCGTACGAGCGCCGACGATCGGCGCGGTGACCGCCGGGTTTTGCAACGTCCAGGCCAGCGCAACCTGCGCCGGGCTGTAACCGGCCTGCTGCGCAATGATTTGCACCGTTTCGGCGATGGTGAGGTTACGTTCACTCAGCGAGCCCTTGCTGCGCGCGACGTCACGTCGGGTACCGCTCTCATCGCCAGTGGGGCGTAGATCCTGGCGCGAATATTTGCCACTCAACACGCCGCTGGCCAGTGGCGACCAGGGGATGACGCCCATACCCAGGGCCTGTGCCATCGGGATCAGCTCACGTTCAACGGTACGCTCGGTCAGGTTGTATTCAATCTGCAAGGCGATCAGCGGCGACCAGCCGCGCCAATCGGCCAGCGTTTGCATGCGTGCCGCCTGCCAGGCAGGGATATCGGAAATCGCCAGGTAAAGCACCTTGCCGGCACGCACCAGATCGTCCATTGCGCGCATGATTTCATCTACCGGCGTGGTGTCATCCCAGGCGTGCAGGTACAACAGATCGAGGTAATCGGTTTTTAGCCGTTTCAGGCTGTTCTCTACCGAATGCACCATGCTTTTCCGGTGGTTGCCGCCGGAGTTGGCATCGCCAGGATAAGTGGGCAAAGTGTATTTGCTGGCGATCACCAGACTGTCGCGGCGGCCGACGGCGAATTCGCCGATAAACTGCTCCGCGCTGCCTTCGGTATAACGGTTGGCGGTATCAATGAAATTGCCGCCGCGATCGACATAAGCGTCAAATATATGGCGTGATTGCTCTTTCTCGGCCCCCCAGCCCCAATCGGCGCCAAAGGTCATGGTGCCGAGCGCTAACGGCGAAACGCGCAGGCCGGAGCGGCCGAGTAAACGATAGGTATCCAGCGTGGTGGTAGCCATGGGCATTCTCCTGTGGTGTTGGTATTTTTAAGATAGTTGCCCAGCGCTATCGACGGAATACACTATAATGCGCATGTATTATTAAGTCAGAGAGGCATAATGAGAGGCGGTGACTTTGCAGAACTACGCGCCTTCGTGGCGATTGCCGAACACGGGAGCTTTGCTCGCGCGGCCGCTCACCTTGGCATGTCGGCGTCGGCGCTTAGCCAGACGCTGCGCAATCTGGAAACCCGCCTCGGCGTGCGGCTGTTAAACCGCACCACCCGCAGCGTGGCGCCGACCGAAGCCGGCGCGCAGCTGTGGGAAAGGTTACGCCCGCTAATGACGGACCTGGACGCTGCCGTCGCACAGGTGATTGACCAGCGTCAGCAGCCGGCCGGATTGCTGCGGCTCAATATCACGCGGGTGGCTGCGATGCATTTTCTTGCGCCGCGCATCAGCGCTTTTAACGCGCAGTACCCGGATATTACCCTCGATCTGAACGTCGAAGATAAGCTGGTGGATATTGTCGCTGGCGGTTTTGATGCCGGGGTGCGGCTGCACGAAAAACTCGACAAGGATATGGTGGCGATCAAGCTTGGCGGGGAACTGCGGATGCGCGTGGTTGCCGCACCAAATTATCTGTCGCGCTATGGCGAGCCACAAACGCCACGCGATCTGTTGCAGCATCGCTGTCTCAACTATCGCTGGCCGACCAATGGCAATCGGTACCGCTGGGAGTTTGAGCGCGGCGCGGAGAAGCTGGACATTGCCGTCGAGGGGCCGTTGGTAGTTAACGAGCCGGAGATATTGGTGCAGGCCGCCATCGACGGCATGGGCATCGCCTATCTGTTTGAGCATCAAATAGCCGCTGGGTTGGCGGAGCGGCGGCTGCTGCCGTTGCTGGATGACTGGACGCCGCCGTTTCCCGGTTTTTATCTTTATTACCCAGCTAACCGGCAGATGCCGCGCCCGTTGCGCGCGTTTATCGACTTCGCCCGGGCGAAGCGTTAAATGTGTGCCGTCGCTGCCCCTGTTCATTTTTTCTGCACATTTTGGCGGTACCGTATGCGCGTTATTAGCCCGCTTAGGCTAACACTGCATACTGGTACAAATACTCCCGGTTCCTAGACCGGGTTTTTTGTTGGCATTTGCCAGCACGTCACATAATCCCGCGCGAAAACAGCAGCATCTCGGTAAATAGCCCTAAGAATAATGTGGCTTACTGTTTGTTCCGAAAGACTACGGCTTGCGCTATGCTGTTGACGTCTAGCCGCTCACCGAGAAAGCTGCGGCGATGCTGATAGAGCCGACCATTAAGCGATTTGCCCGAATAATGCGTTAGAATGTTCTTGTTAAATAAAATTAACGCGGCAGACAGCCTGATTTGCGGCTTATTTATCTTCCCTATTTTGCTGGGTCATAGAATATGCACACAACTATTCTGGTTATTATGCGCGCGTGGTCAACACCATGAACGCCAGGATAATTTCTAAATATGGCCTACCGGTTGCACTTCAGCTTATTAACCTTTTCTTACTGACATTTCTGCTATCGCTGGTAGGGATATTTTCTCGTCCGATCGGCTCGCTGTCATTATTCTGGCCGGTCAACGCCATTTTACTGGGACTGTTATTGCGCAAGCCGGCGTATGCCACGCCGATGGGCTGGCTGGCCACCTACCTTGGCATGGTCAGCGCCGATCTGACCACCGGTGAAGGCGCGCCGCTGGCGCTATGGCTGAATGCCTGCAATATGGCGTTGATCGCCACCGGTTACGGCGTGATGCTGTTACTGCCCCAGTCGCAACGGCGGATGGGCAAGCCGCAGGCCATTCTGTATATGTTCGCTGCCAGTTTATCCGGCGCGGCGGTGGCGTCGACGCTGTCGGTGCTGCGCAATGACAGCCTGTATAACAATACGGTGATTACCGCCTGGCTGGCCTGGTTTAGCGAACAGTTTTCCACCACCTTGCTGATTCTGCCGGTGCTGCTGGCTGCCCCGCGCCTGAAGCCACTGCTGCGGATGCGATTCAACTGGCGGTTGAGCGCCAGCCTGCCGTTACTGGCGCTGATCGCGTCGTTGCTGTTTAGCGTGTACATCGGTGGGCCGGGAGCGATTGCCTTCCCGATCCCGGCGCTGCTGTGGTGCGCAGTCAGTTATCAATTGTTTACCGTTACGCTGTTGACGCTATTGACCGGCATTATCGAAATCAGCAGTATTTCGGCCAATGTAATGCTGTATGAAACCCCGAGCACCCGCGGCGCGCTGCTGGATACGCTGATGTCCGCCCGCTTGGGTATTGCCATGCTGGTGATGGGGCCGTTGATTGTGTCGAGTTCGATAGCCGTTAACCGCAAGCTGATGCGGCGGCTGGAACACAGCGCCAGCCATGATTTTCTCACCGGCACCTTGACGCGCAGCGCGCTGATGCGCAAAACCCGCGAACTGCTGGAGCAGAAACAGCGCTGCAAAGAGGCAGTGTCGTTACTGTTGATTGACGTCGACCATTTCAAACTGATTAACGATAGCTATGGCCACGTGATTGGCGATCGGGTGTTGGCGAATTTTATTCATCTGCTGCGGCGCGAATTGCGCCCCGATCAACTGCTCGGCCGTCTGGGCGGTGAGGAGTTTGCCATCGTGATGCCGCGTGCCCTGGCGGCACAGGCGGTGGCCATGGGGGAGTATTTGCGGCGTCAGGTGGAAAAAGCGCAAATCGACACGGGCGATCGCGCGCCGTTGAAACTGACCATTAGCGTCGGCGTCGCCAGCCTGGCGATGAACGAAGACAAGTCGCTGGAGCAGTTGATGAACATGGCGGATATCGCGCTGTATCGCGCCAAATCGCTGGGGCGTAACAGGGTCGAACCGTTTAACGTGCTCAGTGGCAACAGCGTCGATCACATCCTGTTCAAATAGGGGCTCAGCCCTGCTGTGGTTTGAATTTAACGCCGCAGTTTGGGCAAATCAGCATCACGCTTTGCTGCAGGCGCGAGCACTGTTGATTGGTGACATAGGCACATTTCGGGCAGGCGATTCGCATGGTGCGATGAATGATGCCTTTAACGTCGCGGGACTCAGACATGGCAGCTCCCTGTGTGAGGTGAAAGTCCACGCTAACACAGGTGCTTTGAAATTGCCTTAGGGATTTGTTGCCGGCGTTACAGCGCCTTCAACGCGCTCAAGGTTTCATCCATATCAATCTCGTGTTCAGAGAAGGTGTGGGTGACGTTTTGAAAGGTGACGATCGACAGCATGCGCAGACTTTGCATGGCTTGCGGCTCGGCCGCTGCCTGCGGGCGGATGCGATTCATCAACAGGCCGACTGACAGCACGGTATTTTCTTTGTCCACCTCGGCTTTTACCGGCACCTCTTTGGTGAAGGTATGGAACGACTTGATGCTGCTGATCTTGATGCGTTCATTGGCAATAATGATGTATTTGCTTGGCGCCAGAACTTTAACCGCAAAGGCAGAAGGCCCCTTGGCATTGTTGGTCGGTTCAAAGGTCACCGCGGCATTTTTCTTTATCAGCTCCGGGTTTTGCACTTTAATCACGTGAAAATAACGATTTTCTCCGTTCTCATCGGTAATAAAGCCGAAGCCTTTGTCTTCAAAAAAAGTCGTTATCTTGCCGTTCATGGTCATTCTCATCAGTTTGTACAATACAGTGCTTATGATAGCGCGGAATGTGGCGCAGTGACAGCCGGGCAACGCTAGCGGAGGCGCTGTAAGCGGGACGTCTGGGGGGCACAACCCCTTGTTCGGCATGATTGGCGGCGACGACACGTTGGCGGTATGCTGAAGTGGGCGCGGCTGGTCAGGCGATTATTTCATTTTTTATTGGTTTTATGTGATCTCGGTGGTGGACAAAATCTCGCCCAGTTGCTGTACTGTAATGGACACACGTTTTGTGTCTTACATTCACGTTAAAGGTAAGTTTGATGTCTAAGATTAAAGGTAGCGTTAAGTGGTTTAATGAATCCAAAGGTTTCGGCTTCATTACCCCGGAAGATGGTAGCAAGGACGTTTTCGTTCACTTTTCTGCCATCGCTAGCAATGGTTTCAAAACTCTTGCTGAAGGCCAGCGTGTAGAATTTGAAATCACGAACGGTGCCAAAGGGCCATCTGCTGCTAACGTTATCGCTATCTAAGCTATAATCGCTAATATTCTTAAAACCCGCTCATCGAGCGGGTTTTTTATTGCCCGTTTATGCCGTCTGCGGTTTACGCACCAGCGTGGTGAACAGCGTGATGGCGATAGCATAACAGCCGACGATGGTCAGCGCCATTGAGGTGCTCGAGGTGCCGCCCAAGCCGGTGATTGGCACGCTGCACGCCCCGAGCGCGAACATGCATACGCCAATCAACGCCGATGCGCTGCCGGCCCGATCGCCCTGGCTTTGCATCGCCAGCGATGAGGCGGTGGGGCCAACGGTGCCAACCACCGCTACTGACAGGAACAGCGGCACCAGCAGCAGTATCAGCGGCGCATGCAACCAGCCGGCCAGCAGCAGTAACAGCGACGAGATGGCCGCCAGGCTCAGCCCGGCTTTCAGCACCCGCAGTTCGCCGAAGCGATGACTCAGGCGTGCCGCCGTCTGGGCGGAAATCACCAGACCAATACCGTTAATCGCAAAGCACAGGCTAAACATTTGCGGGCTGAGTCCGTAAATTTCTTGCAGCACGAACGGCGAGGCGCCGATATAAGCGAACATGCCGGCCATCACAAAGCCCTGCGTCAGGCACAGGCCAATAAACTGGCGTTGGCGCAGCAGGCCGCCCAGCGACATCAGCATGGTCAAAATGCCGCCCTGACTGCGACGCTCTGCGGGCAATGATTCATGCAGTTTCAGTAACGAAAGGGCAAACAGCAGCAAGGCGATCAGCGCCAGCGCGCCAAAAATGCCACGCCAATCCATAAACTTCAGCAGCACGCCGCCCAACACCGGAGCGACGATCGGCGCCAGTCCGTTCACTAGCATCAACAGCGCAAAAAAACGCGTCAATTCATGGCCGGAATACAGGTCGCGGGCGATGGCGCGAGAGATCACCGCGCCGCCGGCGCCGGCCAGCCCCTGCAATAAACGGGCGATCAGTAACTGATCGATACTGGGGGCCAGTGCGCACCACAGCGAGGCCGCCAGTAGCAACAGTAGTGACAACAGCAATGGGCGCATTCGCCCCAACTTGTCGCTATAAGGACCGAATATCAGTTGACCGAGGCCCAGGCCGAGCAGGCCGGCGGTCAGGCTCAGCTGCGCAGTGGCGGTGGTGGTGTTCAGTTCCCCGGCCAGCTCCGGCAGGGCGGGCAGATACAAATCGGTACACAGCGGGCCAAGCGCTGCCAAAAGGCCGAGCACCAGTGCATAAACCAGGCGCTGGCGATGTTGTTGTTTAGTCATTAGGCGTTTCTAGCTGGTGGAAAAGATGTGAGATAGCCTGCTGATACAAACCTTCCAGCAGGGTGATGTCGGCTTTTTGCGTGGTCAACAGGCGGTAGCCGGTGCCTTCGCTCAGCACTGCGATGAACTCGACCCGCGCAGCGATTTCCGCATCGCTAAATTGCGGATAGAGCGTTTTCAGGTTGCGGCAGACATGGTGGAACAGACGCGCTTCGGCATCGCTGAGTATCTTGGCTACTAGCGGATTGCGCGTGGCTTCGGCGGTGACTTCCAGCATCAGCAGGTGATCGATCTCGCTTTGGCCGGGCGTTTGATACAGCGTACGGGCGGCGAGGGTAGCGGCGATCAGATTGATGTGGTCGCTGATGTCTTCCAGCCGTCGCATTTTCTCATTGATGATACGGTTGACGATTTCTTCAATGATGGCGTCTTTATTGGCGAAGTAGCGATAGATCTGGCCAACGCTCAGCGCAGAACGCTGGGCGATTTCCGCCATGCTGGCTGCGTGAAAGCCACGTTGCCGGAAGCAGATTTTCGCGGCATCGACGATTTGGTTGCGTCGCAGTTCGGCTTTGGCCTGTCTGCTTGCCGTTGGGGTTGGCATAGTCCGATCCTGTGCCAGCAAATCGCTGACGTTTGGGTGTGAACGTTCATTCTCAATTGTAAGGCAAGATCGGTTTTTTGTGGAGTTTTTTATACCCGCGTTAATAACGCTAGGCGAACAGGTAAACGTTGATAAACGTCACCACGATCGCCAGGCAAAATACGGTCACCGCCATTTCAGACAGGTTTTTCGGCAAGCTCGGCATAGGGAATCTCATCCAGTTGATCACACGGGATAAGATTATCCGTACGCAGGATTAAGAAAACATTAAGCTGAGGTTACTGGCCGCTGATCCAGTTGACCAACATGAACGCCAGTAAGGTCATTGCCAGTGAACCAGCCAGGTTAATCAGGGCATTAGTCAGCGCCCAGAGCATGCGCCCGTCCTGAATCAGGTAAACGACTTCCAGCGAAAAGGTTGAAAAGGTCGTCAGACCGCCGCAAAAGCCGGTGGTGATCAATAAACGCCAGGTGGCGTCAATGGAGCCCGCGCGGCTAAACAGCGCCATCGCCAAGCCGATGATAAATCCGCCCAGCAGATTGACCGCCAGCGTGCCAAGCGGAATATGCGCATGCAGTGGGTTCAGTTTCATTCCGACTAGCCAGCGCAGTACGCTGCCCAACCCGCCACCAATAAAAACAGCCAGTAAAGAACTCATCATGATCGGAAAATCCCTTGATTAAAATTGACCATCTCAGATAGGCGGTGCTCACATATTCATGTTGCAGATGGGGTAGTTCACCGATCCCGCATAACAGCGTGGAGAATCAATGCCAGCTACGCCGTTGTGCTTTGTGATATGACAAGTACCGGCGCGACGCTACCCACCTCTCTGAGGTAACGTAGGCATCATCAGCCGGTAAGGGCGGTTATGGAGGAATGCCATCTCCAAGGGAAGAAATCTTACACCTTGTGTGGCGGATTTTGTAGTCCCGTCAGCGGTCGGAACGCGACCATGACGATCGAACTCTGTTACAGGTTGCAGTTGTTTTAGCCGATCAAAAGTAGGTAAATATCCACAGGCAAGGTTTGTTTCTTCGCTGCCTCCGCAGCAAACATGAATAGAGAAGGGATATATGGAAGGTATCAGTATTACCAAACTGCTGGTGATTGCCGTGTTGATCGTACTGCTGTTCGGCACCAGCAAGTTACGCACCCTGGGCGCGGATCTTGGCGCAGCGCTGAAAGGCTTTAAAAAAGCGGTTGGCGATGATACGCCGCCGGCTCAGAATAACGCCGAACAACAGACCACGGCGCAAAACGTCGAAAAGAAAGATCGCTAAGCGCAGGTCGACGAAATAACAAAAACGGATGCCGCAAGACATCCGTTTTGTATTTTTTGCAGGTCAAAGCGTAACAAAAAATTACGCTATTACCCCGTGCTTATTTTACTTCCATGCCTTTAGCTTGCAGATCGGCATGATAGGAAGAACGCACAAACGGGCCGCAGGCTGCGTGCGTGAAGCCCATCGCCAGCGCTTCTTCTTTCATTTCGTCAAACTCGGCCGGGCTGACGTAACGTTGTACCGGCAGGTGGTGACGGCTTGGCTGCAGATACTGGCCCAGCGTCAGCATGGTCACCCCGTGGCGGCGCAGATCGCGCATCACTTCAACGATTTCGGCATTGGTTTCACCCAGGCCGACCATCAGGCCGGATTTGGTTGGAATATCCGGATGTGCTTCCTTGAAACGCTCCAGCAGCTTCAATGACCATTCGTAGTTGGCGCCGGGACGCACCTGGCGATAAACGCGCGGCACATTTTCCAGATTGTGGTTGAACACATCCGGCGGCGTCGCGGTCAGGATATCCAGCGCGCGATCCATTCGGCCGCGGAAGTCCGGCACCAGCGTTTCAATCTTGATGTTCGGGCTTTTGGCGCGAATGGCGGCGATGCAATCGGCAAAGTGCTGGGCACCGCCGTCGCGCAGGTCATCGCGGTCAACCGAAGTGATTACCACGTAGCGCAGACCCATATCGGCGATGGTTTGCGCCAGTTTTTCCGGCTCGTTGACGTCGGGGGCCACTGGACGGCCATGCGCCACATCGCAGAACGGGCAGCGACGGGTGCAGATGGCACCGAGGATCATAAAGGTGGCGGTGCCGTGGTTGAAGCACTCGGACAGATTGGGGCATGAGGCTTCTTCACAGACTGAATGCAGGCCGTTCTTGCGCATGGCGGCCTTGATGCCCTGGATACGCGTTGAATCGGCAGGCAGCTTGATCTTCATCCACTCGGGTTTACGTAACAGCTCCTGCCGTTCGGTGACCACCGTTTTTACCGGGATCAACGCCATTTTGTCTGCATCGCGGTATTTTACGCCGCGTTCCATCTGAATTGGTTTACTCATAGTCGTGCAGGTTCCAGTTACGAGACTCGACCGTCTGGTAGCCGAGTAAATGAACAAATTCCTGAACCAGGATTGGATGTACGTCTTCTATGCCAACGCCGGGCGCCAGGGCGCTGACCTGGGTCATCTGCATGCCAGCGTAGCCGCAGGGATTGATACGTTGAAACGGGCCGAGATCCATCGACACGTTAAGGGCCAGGCCGTGGAAGGAGCTGCCCTTGCGAATACGCAGTCCCAGAGAACAGATTTTCTGTTCCCCCACATAGACGCCGGGCGCGTCGGGGCGCGCACGTGAATCAATGCGAAAGTGGCTGAGGGTATTAATCACGGTATCTTCTATGGCGGTGACCAGTTGGCGGACGCCAACCTTGTTGCGTTTAAGATCGATCATTACGTACAGCACTTGCTGGCCTGGCCCATGATAGGTGACCTGACCGCCGCGATCGCTCTGGATCACCGGAATATCGCCGGGCATCAGCAGGTGCTCGGCCTTGCCGGCCTGCCCTTGGGTGAATACCGGCTGATGCTGCACCAGCCACAGTTCGTCGGGCGTGGTTTCGCTACGGCGATCGGTGAAGTTGTGCATGGCTTGGGATACAGGCGCATAAGGCTGTAACCCCAGCTGACGCAAAATGATCTTATTGTGTTGCAAATGAATCATCGTCAGGTTACAGAGGTGGTAAAGCGATTATACCGGGCGCTCTGGCTCGCGACCAGCGTTTCGCTGAGCAAAAATGCGCAACCCGGGCAGAGGATGGTCTAGCCCGGGTTGCTAAGCAGTGTTTTATGCTGGGATTACAGCACCATGCGGACAATTTCAATATTGCCCAACTCTTCGTATAAGGTTTCCACCTGGTCGATATGACTGGCGGTAATGGTGATGGAAACGGAGTGGTAGTTGCCTTTGCTGCTCGGCTTGACCTGCGGGGTATAATCCCCCGGCGCATGGCGCTGCACCACTTCAACCACCTGGTCTACCAGCTCGGGTTGCGCCAGGCCCATCACCTTGTAGGTAAAGGAACAGGGGAATTCGAGCAGTTCGTTCAGTTTAGTTTTTTGCATGTGCGCTCCAGAGTGACATCTTTTAAACCCGATATTTGGCGTTGCGGCATGGCGTGTACGGCGTTTCGGGTTGACTGGCAAACCAGGGAACCGACATCAGTGTACGCTGCTTCAAATCTGCGGGCTGTATAAATTATAACTCCCGCCGGAGCGAGAGTTAGTGTTAATTGCTATATGGGGGCGTTTTCGCCGATTTCAAGCGTTAGCCGAACCAGTGATGGAACATCAATTTGATGTAATCCACGATGCGGCTGACGAAGCCGCCTTCCTTCACTTCGTTCAACACCACCAGCGGGCGTTGATCGATGGTCTTGCCGTCCAGTTGGAAGTTGATGCTGCCAACCACCTGGTTTTTCGCCAACGGCGCGTGAATTTCCGGCGTGTTGAGCACGTAGCTGGCTTTCAGATCTTTCATCCGGCCGCGTGGAATGGTCAGGTAAACGTCTTTGTCGACGCCCAGTTCGACGCGATCGGCGTCACCGAACCATACTGGTTCAGAGGCGAATTCCTTGCCGGCTTTCAGTGGCGCAACGGTTTCAAAGAAACGGAAGCCCCAGGTCAGCAGTTTCTTGCTTTCGGTTTCGCGACCCTTATAGGTACGACCACCCAGCACCGCCGAAATCAGACGCATCTGGCCTTCGGTCGCCGATGCCACCAGGTTGTAACCTGCGGCAGAGGTGTGGCCGGTCTTGATGCCGTCAACGTTCAGGCTGGTATCCCACAGCAGGCCGTTACGGTTCACCTGACGGATATTGTTGAAGGTGAACTCTTTTTCTTTATAGATGGCGTATTCGTCCGGCACATCGCGGATCAGCGCCTGGCCGATCAGCGCCATATCGCGCGCCGAGCTGAATTGACCCTGCGCATCCAGGCCGTGCACGGTCTGGAAGTGGGTGTTCTGCAGGCCCAATTGCTTGACGTAGGTGTTCATCAGATTGACGAACGCGTCCTGGCTGCCGGCAACGTAATCGGCCATCGCCACGCAGGCGTCGTTACCGGATTGCAGGTTGATGCCGCGCGTCAGTTTGGAAACCGGCACGCGATCGCCAGGCTTCAGGAACATCAGCGAAGAGCCCTTGAACACCGGGTTGCCGGTAGCCCATGCATCTTGACCGACGGTCACCAGATCTTCCTGGCCGATTTTGCCGGATTTGAGCGCCTGGCCGATGACATAACTGGTCATCATTTTGGTCAGGCTGGCGGGATCGCGACGCGCATCCGCATTGGATTCCGCCAGAACTTTGCCGGAGTTGTAATCAATCAGGATGTACGATTCCGCATCGATTTGCGGGACACCCGGGATCATGGTTTTGATATTAACATCATCGGCATGCGCGCTGTTGGCTGCGCTCATCGCGATAACGGTACCGAGCGCTAGGCTCTTGATTATGCGAAAAGAAGTTACATGTTTCATGATCTGGACTACAACATCCGTGAGAAAGTAAATGAAAAAACGAGCCACACTATAACAGATGGGATCCCGGCAAGCATTAGTCATTCATCCGACTAACAATGCTTTACACTTTTTTGCTGAAAGAAAATGTTTCCGCAAATTCTTGCCAGCCGGGTATCTGATCACGGTGCCGCAGTGACAAATGATTGTTGTTGTGCCTCGGTTGCCAAGCGTTGCTGCAGCTGCAGCGCCTGCTGACGATCGCTGAACGGGCCAAGCTGCACACGATACACGTTACCACTGTTGCTGACGGTGCCTGGCACGCTGAACTGCTGGCTGATCTGTTGCTGCCATTGCTGCGCACGTGCGGCATTGCTCAACGCGCCGACCTGCACCACAAACCCGGATGCAGAACTGGCAGAGGCTGTGCTGGTCGTCGCAGCAGTTGCCGCCACGCCGGCAGCGACAGGCGCTACCGCGTTCACCGGTTCGTCGCTTTCCAGCACGCCGGCCGGTACGGCGCTTGGCGCGCCGAGGAAACCACTACGGCTGTTGCCGGTCGCTGGCGTTTCGCCGTTGTTCAGGCTGGCATTGTCAATCGGACGGACGTCGTTGGCGTTCATGGCCGGCGGATCCTGCTGAATGGGCGTACCCATGGCGCCACTGCTCAGATCCGGGCGCGCCGGCAGCGCATAGCTCTGCTTGGCGACGGTGGTGCCGATGGTGCCTGGTCCGCTCAGCGTACCGTCCGGGGCGACGTTGATAAAATCAACCTTCACCTTGGTATTGTTCGACAGGTTCAAACGATCGGCCGCCGCTTTGGACAGATCGATAATACGCCCCTTGGTATACGGGCCGCGGTCATTGACGCGCACCACCAGTTGGCGGCCGTTGGCCAGGTTGGTCACCCGCACGTAGCTTGGAATTGGCAGAGTAGGGTGCGCGGCGCTCAGTGCGTTTGGATCAAACGGCTCGCCAATGGCAGTGGTATTGCCACTGAGCTCCTCGCCATACCAACTGGCCAACCCGGTTTGCGAGAAGTTTTGCGGATCCTTGACGATGCGATAGGTGTCGCCATTAACCTTATAGTCCTGCGAGGTGCCAGGGTTATAGGGTTCATAGTGAGGCTCCACGCCGCCGATTTCCACCACCGGTCCGTTATACGGCTGCTGCGGTGGCGCCTGCTGTTCTGTCGTTGTGGTGGTGCAGGCGGAAAGCAATACCGCAACTGCGCCGATCCAAAGCCATTCCTTACGCATTACTCACCTCTTATAAACTCTTAGACAGCATTTTCCGATGCGTGTGGATCGACATCACGATGCCGAAGCCCGCCATGAGCACGATCAGCGCCGATCCACCGTAACTGACCAGAGGCAAAGGTACGCCAACTACCGGCAAAATGCCACTGACCATACCAATGTTAACAAACACATAAACGAACAGAATCAGCATTAATCCGCCGACCATCACGCGGCCAAAGGTGGTTTGCGCCTTGGCGGCGATCATCAGCCCGCGAATGATCACCAGCAGGTACAGCGCCAGCAGCACCAGTACGCCGATCAGCCCCAGTTCTTCTGCCAACACGGCAAAAATGAAGTCGGTGTGGCGTTCCGGCAAAAACTCCAGCTGCGACTGGGTGCCGTGCAGCCAGCCTTTGCCCGACAGGCCGCCGGAGCCAATGGCGATTTTCGATTGGATAATATGATAGCCGGCGCCCAGCGGGTCGCTTTCCGGATCGAGCAGCATCATCACGCGGTCGCGCTGATAGTCATGCATCAGGAAGAACCACAGCACCGGAATGAATGCGGCCAGCAACACTGCAGCGACGGCGATCAGCTTCCAGCTCATGCCGGACAGGAACAGCACGAACAACCCGGATGCGGCAATCAGAATCGAGGTGCCAAGGTCCGGTTGCGCGGCGACCAGCAGCGTCGGCAGGAAAATGAGCACCAGCGCAATGCCGGTGTTTTTCAACGACGGCGGGCAGACGTCACGGTTCATAAAGCGAGCCACCATCAGCGGCACGGCGATTTTGGCTATTTCCGACGGCTGAAAGCGCACGAAGCCGAGATCCAGCCAGCGCTGCGCGCCTTTACTGATTTGGCCGAAGGCATCCACCAGGATCAGCAGGATAACGCAGAAGATATACAGGTACGGCGCCCAGCTTTCATATACCCGCGGCGGGATCTGCGCCATCACGCCCATCACGATCAGGCCCATGACGATTTGGCCGATCTTGCGCTCCATCATGCCGATATCCTGGCCGCTGGCGCTCCACATGACGAAGGCGCTGTATACCAGCAGGGCCAGAATGAAGAGCAGGAAGGTGGGGTCAATGTGGATTTTGGTCCAGATCGAGCCCTTTTGTTGGCTTTCGGTCATGGTCTGTTAATCACCTTCTGAACCGGGCGGCGCCGGTGGCGCGTCCGGTAATTGCGTATTGTCGTCGCCCAGCAAAATATGATCCAGGATCTGGCGGGTAATGGTGCCGACCGCCGGGCCGGCGCCGCCGTTTTCCAGAATGATGGCCACCGCAACCGTTGGGTTTTCGTACGGTGCAAAGGCGGTCATCAATTTGTGGTCACGCAGATGCTCTGCGAGTTTGTGGGCGTTATAAGTTTCATAGCCGAATACCTGAGCGGTACCCGATTTCGCCGCGGCTTTGTACGGTGTCTTGTCAAAATACTTGCGTGCAGTACCGTTGGGACGGTTGGCAACGCCGTACATGCCGTCTTTGGCAATTTCCCAGTAGCCAGAGTGAATATCGCCGATCTGCAGGCTTTCCTGCTGGCGGAACGGCACCCGCGTGCCGTTGATTTTGGTGCTTTCCAACAGATGCGGCGTTTTGACGTTGCCGTCGTTAATCAAGGTGTTCAGCGCCTTGGCCATCTGGATCGGCGTGGCGGTCCAATACCCCTGGCCGATACCGACCGGGATGGTATCTCCCTGGTACCAGGGTTTCTTGTAGCGTTTGAGCTTCCATTCGCGCGTTGGCATCAGGCCGGAGCGCTCCTCGGAGAGATCGATGCCGGTATAGTCGCCGTAGCCGAACTTGCCCAGCCAGCTCGACAGCCGGTCGATGCCCATGTCATACGCTACCTGATAGAAATAGGTATCGGCGGATTCTTCCAGCGCTTTGGTCACGTTCAGGCGACCGTGACCCCATTTTTTCCAGTCGCGGAAACGTTTTTCCGAGCCAGGCAACTGCCACCAGCCCGGGTCGAACACCACGGTGTTTTTGGTGATCACGCCGGCGCTGAGGGCAGAAACGGCAATGTAGGGTTTCACCGTTGATGCCGGCGGATAGACGCCCTGCGTCGCGCGGTTGATCAACGGGCGATTCGGGTCGTTCAACAACCCTTGATACTCTTTGCTGGAGATGCCGTCAACGAACAGGTTCGGGTCATAGCTGGGATTGGACACCAGTGCCAGGATGCCGCCGGTACGCGGATCGCTCACTACCACCGCGGCACGGCTACCGACCAGCAACTGCTCGATATAACGTTGCAGGTTGAGATCGAGCGTCAGGTAGATGTCTTGCCCGGCGGACGGCGGCTGTTCGTGCAACTGGCGGATCACCCGACCGCGGTTGTTGACTTCAACCTCTTCATAGCCGGTTTTGCCGTGCAGCGTATCTTCGTAATAGCGCTCGATGCCCAGTTTGCCAATATCGTGAGTGGCGGCGTAGTTCGGCATTTTACCGTCTTTGTTCAGCCGTTCGACGTCGCGGTCGTTGATCTTCGACACATAGCCGATCACGTGGGTGAGGGCGGAACCGTAAGGATAATAGCGGCGCTGATAGCCTTTGACTTCCACGCCGGGAAAGCGGAACTGGTTGACCGCAAAGCGGGCGACCTGAACTTCGCTCAGCGCGGTTTTTACCGGAATGGAGACGAAGCGGCGCGAGCGTTTGCGCTCTTTTTCAAAGTTGGTGATGTCGTCATCGGTCAGATCGACCACCGGCCGCAGCGCCTGCAGCGTCGCTTTCAGATCGTCGACCTTTTCTGGCATCAGCTCAAGCTGGTAAATGGTGCGGTTAAGCGCCAGCGGCGTGCCATTACGATCGTAGATAATGCCGCGGCTGGGGGCGATTGGCACCAGCTTGATGCGGTTTTCGTTGGAACGGGTGCGGTAATCCTCAAAGCGGTCGATCTGCAAATTGTACAGATTGGCGATCAGGACGCTGGTCAGCGCCAGAATAACCAAGAACGCCACCAGGGCGCGGCGTACAAACAGGGCAGATTCAGCCGTATAGTCGCGAAAAGGGTTACGTTCTATTTTCATCCCGTTGTTTTATTTCACTCTCACTGTCAGCGCCGGTCATTCCCGGTGGTAAGGATGATTGGTCGTAATGCTCCAGGCGCGATAGAGGCTTTCCGCCACCAATACGCGCACCAGAGGATGCGGCAGCGTTAACGGCGAAAGCGACCAGCTCTGTTCCGCTGCGGCTTTACATGCCGGTGCCAGCCCTTCCGGACCGCCGATCAACAGGCTGACGTTGCGGCCATCCTGTTTCCAGCGTTCCAGCTGCTGCGCCAGCTGCGGCGTTTCCCATTTGCTGCCGGGGATATCCAGCGTGACGATACGGTTGCCTTTGCCCACGGCCGCCAGCATTTGCTCGCCTTCCTTGTCCAGAATGCGTTTGATGTCGGCATTCTTGCCGCGCTTGCCTGCCGGGATTTCGGTCAGCTCAAACGGCATATCTTTGGGAAAACGGTGCAGGTAATCCATAAAGCCGGTCTGAACCCAGTCCGGCATTTTGGTGCCAACGGCGACCAGTTGCAGTTTCACCGCTTAACTCCAGAGCTTTTCCAGTTCGTACAGGCGGCGGCTTTCTTCCTGCATGACGTGTACGATCACTTCGCCCAGATCGACAACCACCCAGTCAGACGCTTCCTGGCCTTTCATGCCGAACAGTTCCATGCCCTGGGCACGGGATTCCTGCACTACGTGGTTGGCAATCGACATCACATGGCGGGTTGAGGTGCCGGTGCAGATGATCATGCAGTCAGTGATGCTGGATTTGCCCTGGACGTCCAGAGCGATAATGTCTTGGCCTTTCAGGTCATCGATTTTATCGATAACGAAATCTTGGAGCGCTTTACCTTGCAAAGGTTCCCCCTCGGGTGTGTTCTGTTCAATCGGTTTCATGCAGGCGGATACCTGAAAAATAGCGGCGCAGTATATCACGGGGTCTGAGCTAGCGATATAAACCCTGCAACTCGATATAGCGCTGCACCGAACGCGGTAACAGATCGTCGCAACTGATGCCGTGATGGCGGCGTTCGCGGATCTCGGTGGCGGAAATTTCCAGCAGCGGAGTCTGCGCCAAATAGAGATAGCCCTGCGGCTGTTCGCTCAGCGCGGCGGCGTCGCGGACGCGATGCCGCTCCAGCCAGCGTTGCAGTGCCGGCGTCTCCATCTGCTCACCGTAGCCCGGGCGCGCCAGCACCAGCAGGTGGCAATAGCTCAGCAGATCTTGCCAGCGGTGCCATTTGTGCAGACTCAGCAATGAATCCTGGCCAATGATAAATGCCAGTGGCTGCGTACTGCCACGTTCTTTACGCAGCGTTTCCAGCGTCTCAACGGTGTATGACGGCGAGGAGCGCTGCAATTCGCGATCGTCAACGGCAAACAGTGGGTTATCGGCAATGGCCAGCTCGACCATTGTCAGACGTTGCTGGGCGCTCGCTTCCGGCTGTGGACGGTGCGGCGGCACGTGGTTGGGCAGCAGCGTCACCTGGTTGAGGCCGACTTCAGCGGCCAGCGCTTCTACCGGCCGCAGGTGGCCGTAATGGATAGGATCAAAGGTGCCGCCGAACAGGGCGTGCAGCGCCGCGGCGCGCGGTGGGTTAGTGGGCATCGGGGACGCTCGTGGCCAGAGGTTTACCGCACAGCAGCATCGACAGGCTCTCCAGTTGTGGCCATACCGATTGGCCGTAGTCCTGTTTCAGCGTGATTTCAATCTGCGTCAGCAGGTGCACCGCCTGTTGCAACTGGGCGGCGGACAGCCGCTGCAGCGCCTGGGTGATCAGGTTACGGCGATTCTGCCAGACTTTGTGCTGGTCGAAGAGGGTACGCAGCGGTGCGCTGGCCATGCGGCGTTGCAGCGTCAGCAACATCAGCAGCTCGCGCTGCAGCGTGCGCAGCAGGATCACCGGCTCGGCGTCCTCCTGTTGCAGCTGTTGCAGGATATGCCAGGCACGTTTGCTTTTGCCGGCCAGCAGCGCATCCAGCCAGTGATATGGCGAGAAGTGCGCGGCATCGTTTACCGCCTGCTCAACGCGCGGCAGCGTCAGTTTGCCGTCCGGATACAACAGTGACAGCCGTTCCAGCGCCTGTGCCAACGCCAGCAGATTGCCTTCGTAGCAGTAACACAACAGTTGGTTGGCGGCGTCATCCACTTCCAGCTTCATCGTTTTGGCGCGCGTGGCCACCCAGCGCGGCAGTTGCGCCTGTTCCGGCGTCTGGCAGGTGACGTAAACGCCGTTCGGGCTCAGTGCCTTGAACCAGGCGCTGTTTTCCTGCGCCTTGGTGAGACGCGGGCCGCGCAGCATCAGCAGAATATCGTCGTGCAGCAGGCTGGACAGTTTCACCAGTTGTTCGCCAATCGGCGCCGTCGGGCCATTTTCCGGCAATATCAGCAGTAGCGTTTGCCGGCTGGCGAACAGGCTCATCGCCTGGCAGATGCTGAAGATGGCATCCCAGTCGGTGTGGGCATCGAGGGAAATGCTGTAGTGTTCGCTGAACTGCTGCTGTTGCGCGGCCTGCCGAATCAGATCCTGGCTTTCCTGCAATAACAGCGGTTCATTGCCGCTCAGTAAATAACAAGCGCGCAGCCCCTCTCGGAGCTGCGCGGCAAGTTGTTCAGGGTAAAGGCGGATCATTGCGCTGGGCGACTGACCGGTTGCTCAGCGACGGCCGCCGCAGCGGCTGCGGCTTTTTGCTGGGCTTCTTCTTCTGCCGCATGCACGCTCAGCAGTTTACGCACCAGCTGCTGTGCTGCCTGCTGACGCATTTCCTGCAGGATGATTTCCTGTTCGGAGTCTTTTGCCAACGCGGTAAGCGGGTTGTCGAAGAATGAGCGGAAGACCTTCGCATCCAGCGGATAAATGTCATGACCCGGGATCAGTACCTGCGCCTGGACGGTCATCACCATCTGGTATTCCGCAGTTTTGCCGTCCTGGAAGATTGACACCGTGTCCTGACTCTGGTTGGTGCCGACGATACGCAGGGAAGGGATGTCCTGACGCTTGGCATCCTTGACGATAGTCACGCCGTTCAGGCGCAACTGTTCACGCACTGCGCGGGTCAGCGGACCGTAAGGGTCATAGCTGTCCAGCATCAGCGTTTTCATTTCCGAGGGAACCTGCGTGGTGCCACGCAGGTGAAAACCGCAGCCGGCGGTGACCAGCACCGCCAACCCCAGCAACAACGTCATAATACGAAGTCGCACAACGCCTCCTTGTGTTAACCCACAACCAGGTTAAGCAATTTGCCAGGAACATAGATCACTTTACGTACCGTGACCCCGTCCAGATATTTAGCCACCAGATGCTCCTCAGCGGCACGTTCACGCACCTGTTCTTCGGTTGCATCGGCTGGCACGGTAATTTTAGCGCGAACCTTGCCATTGACCTGTACCACCACCAGCTTGGAGTCTTCGACCATGGCGGCGTCATCGGCCTGCGGCCATGGCGCGGTGTCGATATCGCCAGCGCCGCCCAGCGACTGCCACAGGTCAAAGCACACGTGCGGTGTGAACGGATACAGCATACGTACCACGGCCAGCAGCGCTTCCTGCAGCAGCGCGCGATCCTGTTCGCTGTCCTGCGGTGCGCGGCCCAGTTTGTTCATCAGCTCCATCACTGCGGCGATGGCGGTGTTGAAGGTCTGGCGGCGGCCAATGTCATCGGTCACCTTGGCAATGGTTTTGTGCACATCGCGGCGCAGCGCCTTTTGATCTTCGTTCAGTGACGCAACGTCCAGCGGTTGTACGGCGCCTTTTTCGAGGTGATCGAAAGCCAGTTTCCAGACGCGTTTCAGGAAGCGGTTGGCCCCTTCAACGCCGGACTCCTGCCATTCCAGCGTCATTTCTGCCGGTGAGGCGAACATCATGAACAGACGCACGGTGTCGGCACCGTATTTCTCTACCATCTCCTGCGGATCGATGCCGTTGTTCTTCGACTTCGACATTTTGCTCATGCCAGCATAGACCAGTTCGCGGCCTTGTGGATCGGTTGCTTTGACAATGCGGCCTTTTTCGTCACGTTCAACGGTGGCGTCAACCGGGGAAACCCACACGCGCTCACCGCTGTTGCCGGTGTAGTAGAAGGCGTCAGCCAGCACCATTCCCTGGCACAGCAGACGTTTGGCCGGCTCATCGGAATCCACCAGGCCGGCGTCGCGCATCAGCTTATGGAAGAAACGGAAATACATCAGGTGCATGATGGCGTGTTCAATGCCGCCGATATACTGATCGACCGGCAGCCAGTAGTTGGCAGCCGCCGGATCCAGCATCCCGTCGTCATACTGTGGACAGGTGTAGCGCGCGTAATACCAGGAAGACTCCATAAAGGTGTCGAAGGTGTCGGTTTCACGCAGTGCCGGCTGACCGTTGACGGTGGTCTTCGCCCACTCGGGATCGGCCTTGATCGGGCTGGTGATGCCATCCATCACCACGTCTTCCGGCAGGATCACCGGCAGTTGATCTTCCGGCGTCGGCATCACGGTGCCGTCTTCCAGCGTTACCATGGGAATTGGCGCGCCCCAGTAGCGTTGGCGGGAAACCCCCCAGTCGCGCAGACGGTAGTTGACCTTGCGCTGGCCTACGCCCTTGGCGACCAGTTTGTCGGCAATGGCATTGAAGCCGGCTTCGTGGTCCAGACCGTCGAACTCGCCGGAGTTGAACAGCGCGCCTTTGTCGGTCATGGCTTCGCTGCTCACGTCAGGCTGGCTGCCGTCAAGGTTGAGGATCACCGGCGCGATGCGCAAATCGTATTTGGTGGCGAATTCCCAGTCGCGCTGATCGTGGGCGGGAACGGCCATGACCGCACCGGTGCCGTATTCCATCAACACGAAGTTGGCGACCCACACCGGCAGCTTTTCACCGCTCAACGGATGAATGGCGAACAGGCCGGTGGCCATGCCTTTCTTCTCCATGGTGGCCATTTCGGCTTCGGCAACCTTGGTGTTGCGGCATTCTTCGATAAACTCGGCCAATGTCGGGTTGTTGATGGCGCCTTGTTGCGCCAGCGGGTGGCCCGCGGCGACTGCGACGTAGGTCGCGCCCATAAAGGTATCTGGACGGGTGGTGTACACCGTGACCTTCTCGTCGCTATCGGCGACGTCGAAGGTGATTTCCACGCCTTCAGAACGGCCAATCCAGTTGCGCTGCATGGTTTTTACCTGCTCTGGCCAGCTTTCAAGCGTGTCCAGATCGTTCAGCAACTGATCGGCGTAAGCGGTGATCTTGATGAACCACTGCGGGATTTCCTTGCGCTCGACTTTGGTATCGCAGCGCCAGCAGCAGCCGTCGATAACCTGTTCGTTGGCCAATACCGTCAGATCGTGCGGGCACCAGTTGACCGCAGAGGTTTTCTTGTAGACCAGGCCTTTCTCGTACAGCTTGGTGAAGAACCACTGCTCCCAACGGTAGTAGTCGGGCTTGCAGGTCGCGATTTCACGATCCCAGTCATAACCGAATCCCAGCAGTTTCAGCTGGTTCTTCATGTATTCGATATTGTCGTAAGTCCACGGTGCTGGCGCGGTGTTGTTTTTAACCGCGGCGCCTTCCGCCGGCAGGCCGAAGGCATCCCAGCCGATTGGCTGCAGTACGTTTTTGCCCAGCATGCGCTGGTAACGGGAAATTACGTCGCCAATGGTGTAGTTGCGCACATGGCCCATGTGTAGACGCCCGGAAGGGTACGGCAGCATCGAGAGGCAATAGTACTTCTCTTTGCTGGCGTCTTCGGTCACCTTGAATGTCTGTTTTTCTTGCCAGTGACGCTGTACGTTGGTTTCGATATCTTCGGGGCGATATTGCTCTTGCATGGCGGCTGGTGGTCCTGTAGGTGTCAAACAGCTACATCCGTAGCATTTTGTTTAGTATTTAGATCCGCATAGCATAGCTGATAAGGCCTGCCGGCAACAACTCCAAGCGCCCCTGTGCCGGCGTATTTAAATTTATGCCCACCATGATGCGCTTCACAACCTGGCAATCCCATTGCTTGCCACATGACATCAGTAATTTACGGCTAAAATGAGAACAGGTAGTTTAAAACGGCTTCTGTCGCAGACGTTCATCGAGGAGAGAATATGAACAAGGTTGCTCAGTACTATCACGAATTGCTGACATCACTGACCGAGCGTTTAAAGAACGGTGAGCGTGACATTGACCAGCTGGTCGCCAGCGCCGAACGACGGCTCAATGCGGTTGGCGAGCTAAGCCGTAGCGAGGTGGAGCAGGCAAAACAGGCGGTTCGACGCGATCTGGAAGAGTTTGCCCGCAGCTATGAAGAGAATCGCGACGATTTTACCGACAGCGTCTTCATGCGGGTGATTAAAGAAAGTCTGTGGCAGGAGCTGGCGGATATCACCGACAAAACTCAACTGGAATGGCGTGAAGTGTTTAAAGACGTTAGCCACCATGGGGTGTACCACAGCGGAGAAGTGGTGGGGCTGGGGAATCTGGTGTGTGAAAAGTGCCATCATCATCAGGCATTTTACACACCGGAAGTGCTGCCAAAATGCCCGAAGTGCGGGCACGATCAATTTCAGCGTCGGCCGTTTGAGCCGTAATCCGCACAACGGCCTGCACGCCGCCTGCGCCGGGATGACGCCGGCGGTTAACCTTGCACTGCCCGCCATCGGCGCCGCTCGGTAACTTAATAGCGGCGCAGGCAGCTTAGCAGCAGTTCGACGAAACCCTGGCGATCAATGCCGGTCAACAGCTGTACGTTGGCCGCGTTGCCGCTTTGCTGGAACTCATCCACCACGGTTTGACCAAGGGTATATGTACCTTGGGTTTCCACCCCCACCCAGCATTCGCGACTGTCGAACAGCTGCGGCGCCAGCAGCCAGGCAATGGCGCAGGGGTCATGCATCGCCGCACCCGGCAGCCCGCGCGCATGGCGCAGATAGACGGGCAGATAAAAATCGAGCATTTCACCCACCGCCTTGGCCACCGGATTGTCGATCGCTTTAACGCGTTCGACGTCTTGCGGCAGCATCAGCGCCTGATGAGTCACGTTCAAACCGGCCATGGTCAGGGGTACGCCGGATTGCAGCACCATCTCCGCCGCTTCGGGATCGACATAAATATTGAACTCGGCCACCGGCGTGGCGTTGCCGCCGTGCAGCGCGCCGCCCATAAACACGATGCGTTCGATGTTGGCCTTCAGTTGCGGATACTGAGCCAAAAGCAGCGCGATATTGGTCATCGGCCCGGTGACTACCAGCGTGATGGGCCGTGGGCTGGCGCGCAGCAGATCGGCGATCAGCGTCACGGCACTGGCCGCCGCTGGCTGGATGCGCGGCGTTGGCAGGCGGGTGTTGCCCATACCGGTTTTACCGTGTACCTGTTCGGCAATCACCAGCGGGCGCAACAGCGGCTTGGCGGCGCCGCCGGCGACCGGGATATCCTCGCGTTGCATCAGCGTCAGCAGGGCGAGGGCGTTATGCAGGGTCTTGTCCGGCGTCTGGTTGCCGGCTGAGGTGGTGATGGCTTTTACGTCCAGGTCGGGCGCTCGCAGCGCCATTGCCAGGGCTATGGCGTCGTCGAGGCCGGGATCGCAATCAATAATTATTGGGCGTGGCATGGCGTTATGTCCTCTGCGCGTCGGTTTTACCCTGAGCATCGGATCAAACTTGCCGATAAACAAGCGTTTTTAATGCGCCCACCGCGGGCGCATTGGCAGGGATCAATGCAGGATTTTCGCCAGGAAGTCTTTGGCGCGTTCGGATTGCGGGTTATTGAAGAAATCGTCTTTATTACGATCTTCAACGATTTTCCCCTCGTCCATAAAGATCACCCGGTGTGCCACCTTGCGCGCGAAGCCCATTTCGTGCGTGACCACCATCATGGTCATGCCTTCGTGAGCCAGTTCGACCATCACGTCCAGCACTTCATTGATCATTTCCGGGTCGAGCGCCGAAGTCGGTTCGTCGAACAGCATGGCGATGGGATCCATACACAGCGCACGGGCAATGGCCACACGCTGTTGCTGGCCGCCGGAAAGCTGCGCCGGGTATTTGTCAGCGTGGGCGGTCAATCCGACGCGCTTGAGCAGTTTCAGGCCTTTTTCGCGCGCCGCGGCCTTATCACGCTTGAGCACTTTGACCTGGGCGAGGATCAGGTTTTCAATGATCGACAAATGCGGGAACAGTTCGAAATGCTGGAACACCATGCCGACTTTGGAACGCAGCTGCGCCAGGTTGGTTTTCTTGTCGTTGACCGGGGTATCGTTGACCAGGATCTGGCCTTGCTGGATCGGCTCCAGGCCATTGACGGTCTTGATCAAGGTCGATTTGCCCGAGCCTGAAGGACCACAGACCACGACTACCTCACCTTTTTTTACCTCTGTGGAGCAGTCGGTCAGCACCTGAAAGTGACCGTACCACTTCGAAACATTTTTCAGGGAAATCATCAAACAGTCCTTTTCTTCAAATAGCTGACCAGCGCCGAGGCGGCGATGCTGATCACAAAGTAGACAAAGCCGGCGAACAGGATCATTTCGACCTGCGTACCGTCACGCTCGCCGATGCTAGAGGCCGTACGGAAGAAATCAGCCAGGCTCAGCACGTAAACCAGCGACGTATCCTGGAACAGCACGATGCCCTGCGTCAGCAGCAGCGGCACCATGGCGCGGAACGCCTGCGGCAGAATCACCAGCTTCATTGATTGCCAGTGGGTCATGCCCAGCGCCAGCGCCGCGGAGGATTGGCCGCGCGACACGCTTTGAATGCCGGCGCGGATGATTTCCGAGTAGTAGGCGGCTTCAAACAGCGAAAAGGCTACCATAGCCGAGATCAGGCGAATATCGGTTTTCGGCGAGATGCCTAGAACCTGTTGTAATAAGCTTGGCACCACCAGATAGAACCACAACAGCACCATCACCAGCGGTACCGAGCGGAACAGGTTGACGTACAGCGTGGCGAACCAGCTGATCGGCTTGAGCGGCGACAGGCGCATCACTGCCAGAATGGTGCCCCAAACGATGCCGAAGACCACTGCGGTGACGGTGATCTTGAGCGTAACTATCATGCCCTGCATCAGATATGGGAGGCTTGGGACTATCGATCCCCAGTCAAACTCGTACATTATTTACTCCCCATATTGCCAGGCAACTGCACTTTTCGTTCAACGACACGCATCACCAGCATAATCACGGCGTTGATGCCGATATAGGCCAGGGTAATGGCAGTGAAGGACTCATAGGCATGCGCGGAGTAATCCAGCAGTTTGCCGGCCTGAGCGGCCATGTCCACCAGCCCGATGGTCGAGGCGATGGCGGAGTTTTTCACCAGGTTGAGCATTTCCGAGGTCATCGGCGGTACAATCACCCGGTAGGCGTTCGGCAACAGCACATAGCGGTAGGTTTGCGGCAGCGTCAGGCCCATCGCCAGGCCAGCGGCCTGTTGGCCACGCGGCAGCGACTGAATGGCGGCACGTACCTGCTCGCACACTCGGGCGGCGGTAAACAGGCCAAGACAGATGGTGGACGACACGAAGAACTGCACGTTGGGATCGAGCTCGGCCTTGAACCACATGCCGATGTCTGGCGGCAGCAGTTCGGGGATCACCAGATACCAGGTAAAGAACTGCACGATCAGCGGCACGTTACGGAACAGTTCGACGTAGGCGGTGCCGATGGCAGCCAGAAAACGGTTCGGTACGGTACGTAAAATCCCGAACAGCGAGCCGACAAAGAAAGCGATAATCCATGCACAGACGGAGAGGGCAATCGTCACCTGAAAGCCGGACCAGATCCAGCCAAGATAGGTGGTGTTGCCAAACGGGGCCTGCTGCAAGAAGATACCCCAGTTCCAATCTATTGACATAACAAACTCCGATAAACACGCGTCGGGCGCGCTAAATATTGATGGTTGCATGACGCAAAACGCCGCAGCGCCAGTCGGGCTGGCTTGGATGTGCGGTGACTGCGTTGGGAAATGCGGCAGGGGAACGGCCTGCCGCATCGGTTACCTGTCTGTCGCGACCATCAAAGGGCGGGGCGGCGTTCAGCGCACCCGCTCTATTGTTATTAGTTCAGTGCCTTGTCGTTTGGTTCTTTGAACAGTTGCTTCATGTCATCAGACAGATCGAAGTTCATGTTCAGGTTTTTTGGTGGGATAGGCTGTTTGAACCACTTGTCAAACCATTTGGCGGCCTCGCCAGAGGTTTGCGCTTGTGCGATGGTGTCATCAACCAGTTTCTTGAATTGCGGATCGTCTTTGCGCAGCATACAGCCATAGGCTTCCTTGGACTGTGCAGTACCGATGATTTGCCATTGATCCGGTTTTTTGGCCTTGGCGCGTTCACCGGCCAACAGCGCGTCATCCATCATGAACGCCACCGCACGGCCGCTTTCCAACGTGCGGAACGAGTCGCCGTGGTCTTTGGCGCTGATGATGCGCATGTTCATTTTGTCTTTGTCGTTCAGCTTGTTGAGCAGCACCTCAGAGGTGGTGCCCGAGGTGACGACCACCGCTTTACCGGCCAGATCCTTGAAGTCCTTGACCTCAGACCCCTTTTTCACCAGCAAACGGGTACCCACCACGAAGATGGTGTCAGAGAAGGCGGCCTGTTTCTGACGCTCGATGTTGTTGGTAGTGGAACCGCATTCGAAGTCAAAGGTACCGTTTTGCAGCAAAGGGATACGGTTTTGCGAAGTGATCGGCATCATTTTGACCTGCAGATCGGGCGCATTGAGCTGCTTTTTGATCGCTTCAACGATCTGGTTTGAATAATCCTGGGAATACCCCACCACTTTCCGCTGGTTGTCGTAGTAGGAGAACGGCACGGAGGATTCGCGGTGGCCGACAACGATCACGCCGTTGTCTTTGATTTTCTTCAGCGTACCGGTCAACTCTTCCGCATGGGCTACGCTACTTGCCATTCCGATCAGCAGTAACGATAACGCCAGTTTACGCATTTGCATGGTCCAACTCCTTGCTGTTGTGGTGGCTCTGACTAAAGAGCGTCAGGGTAAAAATGGCTATCTGTTGCTCACATTATAAAGATAGTCTTGGTACAGATTACCGTTAGAAAATAGCCGATTGTGAACAGGTTGAAACTAAAATGTTTCATAATTTGAGACATCACGCGCACCAAATGAATGCAATAAAACGCCGGTGCACCATTAAGGTGCTGCTGATGCACGCAGGTTGTGCGCAGGTGCGAGCAAAGGTCTCTAAAAGTAAATCAGCGATTGATTACAGGGGGATTAAAGCAAGGAGTGTGCCAAAAACGTTGATTTGCCGGCGCTTGAGCAACCGGAAGCGGGGCGCAGCGGGCTGCGCCCCGGTGGGTTATTTGCGACGCAGACTGCACACCAGTGCCAGACCACCGAACAGCGCGGTGATGATCCACCACGGCAGCGAACCGAAGCGGGCATACGGCGTGACCCCGGTGGTCGGCGTCACTTTCACTTCCAGCACCTGACGGGTGAACTGCGGGATCTCGGCAATCACCTCGCCGGTCGGGCCGACCGCGGCGGTAACGCCGTTATTGGTACTGCGCAGCAACGGGCGTCCCAGTTCCAACGCCCGCATACGCGCCATTTGGAAATGCTGCCACGGGCCGATGGAATGGCCGAACCAGGCGTCATTGGAAATGGTCAGCAGGAAGTTGGTGTCCGGGCGGAAATTGTCGCGCACCTGCTGGCCGAGCACGATTTCATAGCAGATCGCCGCCGTCAGGTTGAAACCGTGCACCTTCAGCTGTGGCTGCACATAGTCGCCGCGACTGAATGACGACATTGGTAGATCAAAGAACGGCGCCAGCGGTCGCAGCAGGGTTTCCAATGGCACGAATTCGCCGAACGGCACCAGGTGATGCTTGTTGTAGCGATCGGCAGCCGGATAACGGTAAGGCTGTTGCTCGCCCAGCACGATCACGCTGTTATAAAACTCGGTGCCCCGTCCGGTGGCGCGTGCGTCAACGATACCGGTAATCAGGCTACTGTTCTTGGCGCGCATCAGCTCGTCCATCATGGTCAGGAATCCGTTCTGGTTGCTTTCCACGTCGGGAATGGCGGACTCGGGCCAGATAATGATTGGTGCTTTGCCGACGTAAGGGCGGCTGGCGTCCAGATAGGTTTGCAGCGTACCGATCAGCGCTTGTGGATCCCACTTCATCGACTGCGCGATATTGCCTTGCACCATGGCGACGTTGACCGCGCGTGCTGGCTGTGGGGTAAACCAGTGCAGCTGGCGCAGTGGCCACGGCAACAACAGCATCGCTATCGCGATCGCCGCCGGCACGATACGCCGCTGATTGAGGGCGTAAACCAGCAGGCCACTCAGCGACATTAGAATAAAGGTAATGGCGTCAACGCCGAACAGGGGCGCGAGGCCTTTCAATGGGCCGTCGATCTGGCTGTAGCCGAATTGTAGCCATGGGAAGCCGGTCAGCACCCAACCGCGCAGAAACTCGGTGACCTGCCACAGCGCCGGCGCGGCAATGGCCAGCCGCAGCCAGCCGGTTTTCGGCCACAGTCGCGTCAGCACGCCGGCAAACAGACCGGTGTAGAGCGACAGATAGGCGGCCAGCAGGATCACCAAAAAGATGTTGACCGCGAACGGCATGCCACCGAAATCAGCGATGCTGACATACACCCAGTTGACGCCGCTGCCAAACAGACCCATCCCCCAGGCAAAGCCGAGCAGGGCGGACTGTCTGACGCTGCGATTCAAGGTGACGGCCAGCAGGCCGAACAGGGAAACAATGGCCGCAGGCCAGAGATCGTAAGGGGAAAAGGCCAGCGTTCCGCTGGCACCGAACAACAGCGCCAGCAGGGTTCGGACCCACTGGCGTTCAAGTAAAGAGGCTTTGACCATGTGAAGTTTAGTCTTCCAGTTTCGGTTGCGGAGCGTCGTCCGGAATTTTTACATGAACCTGGATGATACGTCGACTGTCGGCCATGGCAACTTTAAACAGGTAACCTTCGATTTCAATGGTTTCCCCGCGTGCCGGCAGATGGCCGAAGGCTTGCATGATCAGGCCGCCAATGGTGTCGACCTCGTCATCGCTGAAGTGGGTATCGAAGGCATCGTTGAAGTCTTCGATCGGCGTCAGGGCGCGCACGGTGTACATGTGGCGGCTGAGCTGGCGGATATCACGATCTTCCTCATCGTCATATTCGTCTTCGATTTCACCGACAATCAGTTCCAGAATGTCTTCGATGGTAACCAGGCCCGACACGCCGCCGAACTCGTCAATGACGATAGCCATATGATAACGCTGGGAGCGGAACTCCTTCAGCATGCGGTCAACCCGTTTGCTCTCCGGGACCACCACCGCGGTACGCAGCACCTTGTCGATGCTGAACGGCTCGGACTCGGTGCGCATAAACGGCAGCAGGTCCTTGGCCATCAAAATGCCTTCGATATGATCTTTATCTTCGCTGATCACCGGGAAACGTGAGTGGGCGGATTCGATGATCACGTCCAGGCACTCTTCCAGCGTCTGGTTACGCTTAAGCGTCACCATCTGCGAACGCGGGATCATGATATCGCGCACGCGCTGCTCGGCGATATCCATCACGCCTTCCAGCATGTCTCGGGTATCGGGATCGATCAGATCGTTTTGCTCGGAATCACGGATCAGCTCTACCAGATCGCCACGGTTTTTGGGTTCGCCGTGGAACAGCTGGTTAAGGATAAGAGTAAAGAACCCCTTTTTGGGACTGGGGCTGTCATTGCTTGATGAATGGTCGTCGCTCATGGCGTTTTAGTTAATATCACTCATGTCAGAGTAAAGAAGTTAGCGACAGCCCGTTGCCGGGCTGCGGGGGACTCAGCTAACGCGTTTAGGCGGGGTCTTTTTCCGCAAGGTACGGGTCCTGGTAGCCAAGGCCCTGCATAATTTCGGTTTCCAAAGACTCCATTTCTTCGGCTTCATCGTCTTCGATGTGGTCATACCCTAGCAGATGTAAGCTGCCGTGAACAACCATATGCGCCCAGTGGGCTTCCAGCGCCTTGCCTTGCTCAACCGCTTCCTGTTCAACCACCTGCCGACAAATGATCAAATCGCCCAACAACGGCAGTTCGATGCCCGGCGGGGCTTCGAACGGGAACGACAGCACGTTGGTCGGTTTGTCCTTGCCGCGATAGGTCAGGTTCAGCTGATGGCTTTCCGCTTCGTCCACCAGGCGAATCGTGACTTCGGCCTCGGCCTGAAACTGTGGCAGCACACCCTCCAGCCAACGCTGGAAGGCGGCTTCGTCAGGCAGGCCGTTGGCGTGTTCACAGGCAATTTGCAAATCCAGAATCACCTGGCTCATGGTGTCTCCTGCTCAGAGGCGATCTGCGCCTCGCGTTTGCGCTGTTCGGCGACGGCATCCTTGCGTTTTTGTTCAGCCGCTTCCCAGGCTTCATAGGCAATAACCACGCGTGCGACCACCGGGTGGCGCACCACGTCTTCGCTATGGAAGAAGTTGAAACTGATTTCTTCCACTTCCGACAGCACTTCTACCGCATGACGCAGGCCGGACTTCTGGTTGCGCGGCAGGTCAATCTGCGTCACGTCGCCGGTGATCACCGCCTTGGAGTTAAAACCGATGCGCGTCAGGAACATCTTCATCTGTTCGATGGTGGTGTTCTGGCTTTCATCAAGAATGATAAAGGCGTCGTTCAGCGTGCGGCCGCGCATATAGGCCAGCGGTGCGACTTCGATCACGTTGCGTTCGATCAGCTTTTCTACCCGTTCAAAACCGAGCATTTCAAACAGTGCGTCGTACAGCGGACGCAGATATGGGTCGACCTTCTGGCTGAGATCGCCCGGTAGAAAGCCCAGTTTTTCGCCGGCTTCCACCGCAGGGCGGGTCAGCAGGATACGGCGGATCTCCTGGCGCTCCAGCGCGTCGACCGCGGCGGCAACCGCCAGATAGGTCTTGCCGGTACCGGCCGGGCCGATGCCAAAGGTAATGTCGTGATCGAGAATATTGGCGATATATTGCGCCTGATTAGGCGTGCGCGGTTTCACCATGCCACGCTTGGTCTTGATGTTTACCGCTTTACCGTAATCCGGCACGCTGTCGGCCACCTGCTCCAGCACCCGGCTCTCTTTGATCGCCAGATGAATCTGTTCCGGATCGATATCCGGGACTATGCCGCGGATTGGCGCGGTATCGACATACAGATGGCGCAGGATATCGGCGGCAGCCACCACGCAGGGGTTCTTGCCGACCAGCTTGAAACGGTTGTCACGGCGGTTGATTTCGATGCCCAACCGGCGCTCCAGCTGTTTGATGTTGTCATCAAACGGGCCGCACAGGCTCAGCAAGCGCTTGTTGTCTGCGGGCTCTAACAGAATTTCTTGTGTTGCGACGTTCAAACGATTCCTCAAGGCTCGCACAGGGCCTGGTTGATGGTTCACGGTATAGGTCACCGACGGGCGCTTGCGGGGCAATCCCGCGCGCCAATACAACGCAGCAGGTTTGCGTTGCAGCGCGGTGACCGGCGCTGCGCCCCGACAGCCTGGACCATCGGGCTGGGGGAGCGCGAGCGGCTAACGCACCAGCGACTCGCCGCATGACGGCTATAAAGTGAATTATTCATGGTGCGCGGCCGACGCGCAAGTTTACCCCTGATCTATCTGTGCGCCAGCGGTGGAATTCAAGGCCTGATGGCTAAAAAATGCACGTTGGGCCCACCTGACTATCGGCCCAACCGCCAGCGGCTCAGTTTTTCTTCACAAATTCCGATTTCAGCTTCATCGGGCCGAAACCGTCGATTTTGCAGTCGATATTGTGGTCGCCTTCCACCAGACGAATGTTCTTCACCTTGGTGCCGATCTTCAGCATCGATGAGCTGCCCTTGACCTTGAGATCCTTGACCACGGTGACCGAGTCGCCGTCTGCCAGCAGGTTGCCGTTGGCGTCTTTTACCGTCAGTGTTTCATCGTCCTGCGCGGCGCTGCTGTCGTTCCATTCGTTGGCGCACTCCGGGCAAACGTACATGTCGCCGTCCTGGTAGGTGTATTCGGAGTTGCACTTCGGGCAGTGTGGGAGTTGCATGATGCTGTAGCCTCTTGATAAAAAATAAAAAACATCGCCGGACGCGGACGCCCGGCGGCGAAATAAAGGGGAGTAATCCCCGAAGGGCGCCAGAATGCCTGGCGTTACCTCGGGGGTTCAGCGATGGAGGGAGGGCTGGTAGCTGCCGACACCCAGGGCATCTTCCTTGCGGGTACGGGCAATCACCGACTGTGGGGATTCATGTACGCGCAGATCCATCTGCTGTTCGGTACGTATCACCAGGCCACGCAGCGAATTGGTCAGCACCTCGGTAATTTCCACATCGACAAACTGGCCGATCATGTCCGGCGTGCCTTCGAAGTTTACCATCCGGTTGCACTCGGTGCGTCCGGCCAGTTCCATCACGCTTTTGCGCGAGGTGCCTTCGACCAGAATGCGTTGCACCGTGCCGAGCATCTGGCGGCTGAAGCGCATTGCCTGCTGCAGGATGCGCTCCTGCAAAATGTACAGCCGCTGCTTTTTCTCGTCTTCGCTGACGTCATCGACCATGTCTGCCGCCGGCGTGCCGGGGCGTGAAGAGTAGATGAAGCTGAAGCTGGTATCGAAATTGACCTCGGCAATCAGATTCATGGTCTGCTCGAAGTCAGCCTGGGACTCTCCCGGGAAACCAATGATAAAATCGGAGCTTATCTGGATATTCGGCCGTGCCTTGCGCAGTTTGCGAATGATGGCCTTGTATTCCAGCGCGGTGTGGGCGCGTTTCATCATGGTCAGAATGCGGTCGGAACCGCTCTGAACCGGCAAATGCAGGAAACTGACCAGCTCCGGCGTATCTTCATACACGGCGATGATGTCATCGGTGAATTCAATCGGGTGGCTGGTGGTGAAGCGAATACGGTCGATACCGTCAATCGCCGCCACCAGGCGCAGCAGTTCGGCAAACGAACAGACGCCGCCATCGTAGGTGGCGCCGCGATAGGCATTGACGTTCTGGCCGAGCAGGTTGACTTCACGCACGCCCTGTGCGGCCAACTGGGCTATTTCGAACAGCACGTCGTCGCTCGGCCGACTGACTTCTTCGCCACGGGTGTACGGCACTACGCAGAAGGTACAATATTTGTTGCAGCCTTCCATGATCGACACATAGGCGGTCGGCCCTTCGGCGCGAGGTTCCGGCAGACGATCGAATTTTTCGATTTCCGGGAAGCTGATGTCGACGATCGGGCTGTGAGTGCCCTGCACGTGGTTGATCATTTCCGGCAGGCGGTGCAGGGTTTGCGGCCCGAAAATAACGTCGACGCACGGTGCGCGCTGGCGAATGTGCTCACCTTCCTGCGAGGCGACGCAGCCGCCGACGCCGATAATCAGGTTCGGGTTTTTTTCCTTCAGCAGCTTCCAGCGGCCCAACATAGCGAAAACTTTTTCCTGCGCTTTTTCACGGATCGAGCAGGTATTCAGCAGCAACACATCCGCCTCTTCGGCGTTGTCGGTCCATTGGTAACCGTGCGTGCTTCCCAGTAAGTCGGCCATTTTCGATGAATCGTATTCGTTCATCTGGCAACCCCAGGTTTTGATATGTAGTTTCTTGGTCATTGAATAGCCATTAATCAGTGCGGAGCGAAAAAAGGTGCATTAGCGCCATTGCAGGGCGCTTATTGTAAACACTTGATGCGGTTGTGACCAGCATCAGGAAAACGCCCTGTGACCTGAAGCCGGAGAAAAAATCCGGTACACTGACACAAAACGCCGTTAGCGGTTGAACGGCGGCAATCAACCAACAAGCATAGTCAAACATGAAGACATCTCAAACACGGGTTGACGTCGTTGTCGTGGGCGGCGGAATGGTCGGCGCAGCAGCGGCGTTGGGACTGGCACAGGCGGGTTTTGACGTGGCGTTGCTGGAGCACCAGCCGCCGCAGGCGTTCGAGCCGCACAGCCCGCCGGATTTGCGTATTTCCGCGATCGGTTGCACCTCGGTCGGCTTATTGAAACAGCTTGGCGCCTGGCCGGCGGTTGAGCAGATGCGCTCGGCGCCGTATCGCCGGTTGGAAACCTGGGAGTGGCAGTCTGCGCGGGTGGCGTTTGACGCTGCGGCGCTTGGCCTGCCTGAGCTGGGTTTTATGGTGGAAAACCGTATTCTGCAGCTGGCGCTATGGCAACAGCTGTCGCACTGTAACAACCTGACGCTGCATTGTCCGGCCAGACTGCAGCATCTGCAACGCGACGCCGAAGGCTGGCTGGTGACGCTGGACAGCGGCGAAGTGCTGGCGACGCGGCTGGTGATCGGTGCCGACGGTGCACATTCGCAGGTGCGCCAACGGGCGGCGATCGGCACCAGTGGTTGGCAATATCGCCAGTCCTGTATGCTGATTACCATACAGACCGGTGCCGCTCAGCAGGACGTTACTTGGCAGCAGTTCTTCCCGTCCGGACCGCGGGCCTTTTTACCGTTGTATGAGGACTGGGCTTCGTTGGTGTGGTACGACAGCCCACAGCGGATCCGCCAGTTACAGGCGATGCCGATGGCTCAGTTGCAGCGTGAGATTGTCGATGCCTTCCCGGCGCGACTTGGCGCGGTCAGCGCGCATGCTGCCGGCGCCTTTCCGCTGGTGCGTCGACATGCGCAGCGTTATGTGCTGCCGGGACTGGCGCTGATCGGTGATGCGGCGCATACCATCAACCCGCTGGCGGGGCAGGGCGTCAACCTCGGCTACCGTGACGTGGATGCGTTGCTGGCGGTGTTGAGCGCGGCGCGTGAACAGGGTGACGACTGGGCCAGCGAGGCTGTACTGTTACGCTATCAGCGCCAGCGGCGTACCGATAACCTGCTGATGCAAAGCGGCATGGACCTGTTCTATACCGCGTTCAGTAATAATCTGGCTCCGCTCAGCGTGGCGCGCAATCTGGCGCTGATGGCGGCCGAACGCGCCGGCGTATTGAAACAGAAGGCGTTGAAATACGCTCTGGGACTGTAGCGCAGACGTGCAGATACGGGTCGGTTACAAACCGGCCCGTTATTTTTGCAGGCGCAGAAAAGCGAAAAGCCCACCGAAGTGGGCTGTTCTGAAGATGGCTGGGGTGCCAGGATTCGAACCTGGGTATGCTGGTATCAGAAACCAGAGCCTTACCGCTTGGCGACACCCCAATAGTATGTCAGTAAAAATGGTGGCTACGACGGGATTTGAACCTGTGACCCCATCATTATGAGTGATGTGCTCTAACCAGCTGAGCTACGTAGCCATGCTAATTTTTACTGCGTTGATTTGCAAGTTGTTTGTATGGCTGGGGTACCTGGATTCGAACCAGGGAATGCCGGTATCAAAAACCGGTGCCTTACCGCTTGGCGATACCCCAACAACTTAACAAATCTTCTGCCTTGACCCCTTCCCGAAGGAAAATGGCTGGGGTACCTGGATTCGAACCAGGGAATGCCGGTATCAAAAACCGGTGCCTTACCGCTTGGCGATACCCCATCAGCAGAGTTAACTCAGATGAAGAGAGTGGTGCGGGAGGCGAGACTTGAACTCGCACACCTTGCGGCGCCAGAACCTAAATCTGGTGCGTCTACCAATTTCGCCACTCCCGCAAAAAAAAGATGGTGGCTACGACGGGATTCGAACCTGTGACCCCATCATTATGAGTGATGTGCTCTAACCAACTGAGCTACGTAGCCATCTTTTTGCGCGCTGCCTTCATCTGCGTTGCGGGGCGCATTATGCGTATATGGCCGTTTTGCGTCAACAAGTTTTTTGCCGAAAAACCCCAGCGATGTGCCGTTTGTCTGGGTTGTGAACAGGTTGGCGATAAAATCGACAATTCATGCAATTAATGGTTGAAAACATCAACAAAAAGGCGAGCCCGGAGGCTCGCCAATCAGCAAAAAGCGGCGCTTATTGATATGCGGATTGATGCACGCCGACGGCACGGCCGGAGGGATCGTCCATTTTCTTGAATGACTCGTCCCATTCGACGGCCTTGGCTGACGAGCAGGCGACGGAAGGGCCGCCCGGTACGCATTCGGCCGCGCTTGGCAGCGGGAACAGCTGTTCGAAGATTTCGCGGTACAGGTAGCCTTCTTTTGACGTTGGCGTATTGTACGGGAAGCGGAAACGGGCGGTTTCGAGCTGTTGATCGCTAACCTGCTGCGCAGCGACTTCTTTCAAGGTATCGATCCAGCTATAACCCACGCCGTCGGAGAACTGCTCTTTCTGGCGCCAGGCCACGCTGGCCGGCAGATAGGATTCGAAACATTCACGAATGATATGTTTCTCCATTTTGCCATTGCCGCACATTTTGTCTTGCGGGTTGATGCGCATTGCGACGTCGAGGAAGTTTTTATCCAGGAACGGTACGCGGGCTTCAACGCCCCAGGCCGACATCGCCTTGTTGGCGCGAGCGCAGTCGTACATATGCAGTGCCAGCAGTTTGCGCACGGTTTCTTCGTGGAACTCTTTGGCGTTTGGCGCTTTGTGGAAGTACAGATAGCCGCCGAACACTTCATCGGCACCTTCACCAGACAGCACCATCTTGATGCCCATCGCCTTGATTTTTCGTGACATCAGATACATCGGCGTTGAGGCGCGAATGGTGGTGACGTCATAGGTTTCGATGTGGTAAATCACATCGCGAATGGCGTCCAGCCCTTCCTGTACGGTGAAATGAATCTCATGGTGCACGGTGCCCAGATGGTTGGCCACTTCCTGCGCGGCGCGCAGATCCGGCGAACCTTGCAGACCGACGGCGAAGGAGTGCAGCTGCGGCCACCAGGCTTCGCTGCGCTCGTCGTCTTCAACGCGGCGTGCGGCGTATTTCTTGGTAATGGCGGAGATCACCGAGGAGTCCAGCCCGCCAGACAGCAGTACCCCATAAGGCACGTCGGACATCAGATGGCTTTTTACCGCGTCTTCCAGCGCGTTGCGCAGGGCGTTGGCGTCGGTAACGTTATCCTGCACGTTGGTGTAATCGAACCAGTCGCGTTGATAATAGCTGCGGATCTCGCCGTCCTGGCTAGACAGATAGTTGCCGGCCGGGAATTCTTTAATGGTACGGCACACCGGCACCAGCGCTTTCATTTCCGAGGCGACGAACAGGTTGCCATGCTCGTCGTGGCCCATATACAGCGGGATAATACCCAAATGGTCGCGGCCAATCAGGTAGGCGTCCTTTTCTGCGTCATACAGCGCAAAGGCGAACATGCCTTGCAGATCGTCGAGGAAGTCTGCGCCTTTCTCCTGATACAGCGCCAGGATCACTTCACAGTCGGAACCGGTCTGGAATTGGTAGCGGTCGCTCAGTTTCTGACGCAGCGCCTGGTGGTTGTAAATCTCACCGTTGACCGCCAGAACGTGGGTGTGCGCAGCGTTGTACAGCGGTTGAGCGCCATTGTTGACGTCGACGATCGACAAACGCTCATGGGCCAGAATGGCTTTATCGCTGGCATAAACGCCAGACCAGTCCGGCCCGCGATGGCGCATCAGGCGCGACATCTCCAGCGCTTTCTTGCGCAGCTCTGTCGGATCGGACTTCAGGTCGAGCACACCAAAAATAGAACACATACAAACTCTCCTAAACGACTTTTATTAGACTGTGATGTTGTCTTGCTGTTATGGGCAGCGTGGCCGGCGGGGCAATGCCGACGCGGCTTTGCTGCGCTGTTGATTATGAAAATGCGTCAAAAGCGCAGGCAGATGCAAGCGTTTTAACGCCAGGCTGAAAAATAGTTGTTTGTCGAGGTTGGAAACTTAACGGATGTTCAGTTTTAGCGTCATAAAATTATGGAATATTCAAAAAATGGGCCTTGCCGTCTGTTTTATAAACGACAAAGCCCGTCTGCATTACATTTATCGTTGCTGGTGCCAATTACGACATTGGCAGCCATAAGGCGAGGGTGGTATCCGGCGTCCAGCCGATGTTGGAAGTGTGCGTCTGGCGGCAGGTGTATAGCTTGCCTTGGTAGCTCACCCGCTCGCCTTCCTGATAGGCATGGTTGACCTCCCATTCACCCACTACCGGATCCGGCGGCGTGGTGCCATCCGCGGCGGTGGTGATCGCTAACGCCACGCTTGGCGCAGAGGCGTTGTTTTTGCTGTCGATGGCGATAACGGTGTAGCTGTAACGACTGTCTGGCGTCAGGCCACTGTCATGCAACAACGGCGCATCAGGTTGAGCAATGACGCTGCCATTGCGCAATACGCGGTAGCTGACGATCGGGTTGGGGCCGGTGGCTGGTGCCCAGCCGAGCGTCAACGAGGTGGCGGTGAGTTCGCTAACGTTCAACGCCTTGGGGGGCTGTGGATTTTCTACCGGTGGCGTAACCTCGCCCTCGATCAGCGCGGCATAACGTGTGCTGAACTCCCCGTTGTACGGCACGCCGTTTTTGTTGTTGCCGTTATCCCAGTTCACCGACCAGGTCATCAGGCCCTTGATCGACAATCCCTTGGCATCCAGGCGTTTGAACGCGTTGTACACCGCCTGTGGATCGACGACATAACCGGTGGCCGCCGCATCGACGTTGCTCGGCAGGCCAATGGCGAATTTTGCGGCAGGAATGCGAGCGTAGTCGCGGGTGCCGCTGACCAGGCTTTCGGTCAGGTAGTACAGGAAATCCTCTTTCATGGCGTCGTTGTTTTGCGAGATCCACGCACCGGCACCGCCGTTGGCCTCATCCACCCAAATGCCGTCGCCACCCTGGTTATAATATTGCGGCGCAATAAAATCGTAATAACCTTCGAGAGCGGAAATATATTCCAGGTAGCTGCCTGAAGTGCGCAAATAAGGGAACTCCGGCGCCATACTGATAATAAAGTTTTTACCCTGCTCGGCATAATGCTGTTTTACGCTCTTCAGCGCGGCGGGCAATACCGTTTTATTATTGGCGGCGTCAATAGCGGTCTGTTCCAGATCGATATCCAAACCGTCAAAGCCGTAGGTTTCCACCAGACGGATAATTTCGTCTTTCAGTCTTCCTTCGTCGCCGGTTGTTAGTTCGATATGGGCATCGGCGCCACCGAGCGAGATGAGCACCGCGCGCCCCTGGGCGTTCAGCACGCCGACCTGACGGCGGAACTCGGTGTCGCTCAGGTTGTAGGGCTTGAAGGTCGGAATGCCGGCGCCTTTCATAAAGGCCACCGCCACCACGTTGTAGGCCGGCGGGATATCCGTCAGGTTCATATTGGCGAACTGGCCATGCTGGTAACCGTCGCTGGTGCCGGCCTGCCAGTTGTGCCAAAAGCCCATCATGATTTTTTTGCCGGACATATCCGGCATTGCCGATGCGTCATCATTGGCGGCGGTGGTAACTGTGTTTGAATTTAATGAATTCATTATGGCCTCGTCATCGCGTAATAGAAATAGAGTGTTGCTTACCGGCAATATTTGTTGCCGGTGAGAATCATTCTGCGCGAATTAATGCCGGGTATAATGAAAGTTTAGCCGGGCATAAATAAATTAAATTCATCAACAGCGCGGCTCGGCGTTTTATTGGCGTGGCGAAGTAAAAAATGGCGGCATTAACGGCCGCCAGCGTGAACTAGAACAGGTTGATATCGGCAACGGAGGGGAAGATATAACTCGGTCGGAACGGCATGGTTTCAATATCGTTGAGGGTCGATACCCCGGACAGTACCAGAATGGTTTCCAGCCCGGCCTGGAAGCCAGCCAGTATGTCGGTGCGCAGGTTATCGCCGACGATCACCGTTTCTTCCGAATGCGCCTGCATTTTGTTCAGGGCGGCGCGGATGATCCACGGGCTGGGTTTGCCGACGTAAAACGGTTTGCGGCCGGTTATTTTTTCGATCGGCGCACAGAGCGCGCCGCAGGCCGGCACGTAGCCGTGGCCATGGGTGTCAGGATTGGTGGCGATAAAGCGTGCGCCGTTGTTCACGAAATACGCGGCCTTATGCATCATATCCCAGTTGTAGGAGCGTGTTTCACCAACGATAACAAAATCAGGGTTGATATCGGTGATGGTGAAACCGGCTTTATACAGTTCGTGAATCAATGCGCCTTCGCCGACCACGTAGGCTTTTTTACCTTCCTGGCGCCGCAGAAAATCGGCGGTGGCCATTGCCGAGGTGTAAAAGGCGCTTTCCGGTACCTCGAGACCGGCCGCAGCAAAGCGGTTGGCCAGATCCTGCGCGGTTTGCGACGGGTAGTTGGTCAGCATCACCAGCGGCATGCCCTGCTGCTGAATCCGTGCCAGAAACAGATCGGCGCCGGGAACGGCGGTGTTGTCATGCATCAGCACGCCGTCGATATCACAGATAACGTTTTTAATGGTCATTGGTGCAGTGTCTCATGATGGCGGCGAGCAAAAGCGACAGCGGCCTGCTCGCCGAAATGCGTTTTAGCTTTCCAGCAAACGCTGTAACAGAACGCCGTTGAGCATTGCGCGTTTCGCCAACGCAAACGCCCCGATCGCCGAGCGATGATTCAGTTCGGAGGTGACAATCGGCAGGTTCTTGCGGAAGTCCTTCAGTACCTGATTATTGATGCAGCTCTGGATGGCCGGCAACAGCACTTTTTCGGCTTCGGTAATTTCGCCAGCGATCACCACTTTTTGCGGATTAAACAGGTTGATGGCGATGGCGACGGCCTTGCCGAGATAACGACCAACGTGCTCGAGCACCTCGCTGGCCAGCAAATCGCCACGGTTGGCGGCTTTGCAAATGGCGTTGATGCTGCAGTCATCGAGCGTCAACTTGCTGGGATAGCCCTGGGTCAGTAACTGGCGCACGCGCTGTTCAATGGCGGCGTTGGCGGCCACGGTTTCCAGACAGCCGAAGTTGCCGCAGTGGCAGCGCTCGCCGAGCGGGTCAATCTGGATATGGCCAATTTCGCCGACGTTGCCGTTGTTGCCAAGAAAAATCTGGCCGTTAACGATAATGCCGGCGCCGGTGCCGCGGTGCAGTCGAACCAGAATGGAGTCTTCGCAGTCGCGTGTGGCGCCGAAATAATGCTCGGCCAGCGCCAGGCTGCGAATATCGTGGCCGACAAAACTGGTGACGTTAAAACGCTGCTGCAGGTTATCGACCAGCGCCCAGTGATTGACGCTGATGTGCGGCATATAGCGCACCACGCCCAATGCCGGATCGACCAGGCCAGGCAAAATCACGGAAATGGCGATCAGCTCGCGCAGTTTGCGTTGATAGCTCTCGATAAACTGGGCAATGGCGTTGAACAGTGCATTTTCCAATGTCTCCTGGGTACGCTCCGGCAAAGGGTAGTGCTCTTCGCCGAGTGATTTGCCGCTCATGTCATACAGCGTGATGGTGGCGTCGTGCCGGCCAAGACGCACGGCCACGGTATGAAAATGACGGGTTTCGGTGACAATGGAAATGGCACGGCGACCGCCGGTGGAGGCTTGCTGATCGACTTCCTTGATCAGCCCGCGCTCCAACAGCTGGCGAGTAATTTTGGTGACGCTGGCGGGAGCTAACTGGCTCAGTTCGGCAATTTGAATGCGCGAAATCGGACCCTGTTGGTCGATAAGGCGATACACTGCTGCTCCATTTAGTTGCTTGACTAAATCAACGTTGCCAATCTGTGCCTGCCCGCCAGTGCTCATCAATAAATTTACTCGCTGTTTGATTAAACCTCGTTGCCGTTAACGAGAGTTTTGGTGATGTTGAATTCTCGGTCAAAGGCGGTGAGGTTCGCCACCTTACCGGCTTCAATACTGCCCAAATGCTGGTCGACGCCGATGGCGCGCGCCGGATACAAGGTTGCCATACGCAGCGCTTCATCCAGGGCGATACCTACATGTTCGACGCTGTTCTGCACCGCTTCGATCATGGTCAGCGCAGAACCGCTCAGGGTGCCGTTTTCATCAACGCACAGCCCGTCACGATAGTATATTGTTTTACCAGCGAAAATAAATTGGTCAATATCTGCACCTGCCGGCGCCGTGGCGTCGGTGACCAGCACCAATTTATCACCTTTAAGGCGTTTGGCGTTACGGATACTCGCCCAGGCGACGTGATGACCGTCGGCGATGATACCGGTATAGACTTCCGGCGTATCGAAAATCGCGCCCATCAGGCCCGGTTCGCGACCGGTGATGTACGGCATGGCGTTATACAGGTGAGTGGCAAAACTGATGCCGGCGGCGAAACCGATGCGCGCCTGATCGTAGCTGGCATTGGAGTGGCCAGCGGAAACCACGATGCCTGCGTCACGCAGCTGCTTGATAAAGTGCGGTTCGACCATTTCCGGTGCCAGCGTCACCTTGGTGATCACATCGGCGTTGGCGCACATGTAATCGACCATTTCACGGTCTGCTTTTCGGATAAATGCCGGGTTATGGGTGCCTTTTTTGGCCGGGCTCAGGTAAGGCCCTTCCAGATGCAGACCAAGTGCCTGATTGGCGTGTTTTTTCAGATAAGCGCGCATCACTTCGATGCTGTGCTTCATAAATTCATCGCTGCTGGTGATAAGCGTCGGCAGGTAACTGGTACAGCCCGACTTTTCATTGGCGCGCTGCATGATATCCAGCGTTTCCTGCGAAATGGCTTCCAACGAATCGTTGAACTGTACGCCACCGCAGCCGTTAAGCTGAACATCGATAAAACCTGGGGCTAGCATGGCACCACCCAGATCGCGCGTTTCGATACCGGCAGGCAACTCGGCCAGCGGGCAAACTCGTTCAATCAGACCATCGGCAATGATTACGGCGTGGTCATCAAGCACGTCGTGGCCGGTATAAATCCGACCGTGGGTTAAAGCGAACATGTAGCCCCCTACAAAAAATTAAATATTCTTCATGCTTTCCGCTTCTAACTCGCGGAAGTACTTAACGGTTTTGACTTTCAGTTCCATGGTGGACGGCTCATCGCACACGACCACGGCCTTGGCATGCAGTTGCAGACAGCTGATGGTCCACATGTGGTTGATATTGCCTTCAACCGCGGCTTCCAGCGCCTGCGCCTTGCCGTGACCGGTCACCAGGATCATCACTTCTTCCGCGTCCAGCAAAGTGCCTACCCCAACGGTCAGCGCATATTTAGGCACCTGATCGACATCGCCTCCAAAGAAACGGGAGTTGGCGATACGGGTATCTTCGGTCAGCGTTTTGATGCGGGTACGCGAAGCCAGGGACGATGCCGGTTCGTTAAACGCGATGTGGCCGTCAACGCCTACGCCGCCCATAAACAGGTGGATTTTACCGTAAGATTTGATTTTCTCTTCGTACTGACGGCATTCGGCATCGACATCTGCGGCATTACCATTCAGCAAGTTGATATTTTCACGCGGAATATCAACATGATCAAAGAAATTACGGTACATAAAGGTATGATAGCTTTCCGGGTGTTCCTGCGGCAGGCCAACGTATTCATCCATGTTGAAAGTCACCACATGCTTAAAGCTTACTTCACCTGCTTTGTGCATCGCAATCAGATGTTTGTACGCTTCGAGCGGCGTGCCGCCGGTTGGCAGACCCAGCACAAACGGACGATCGGCCGTTGGCTTGAACGCATTGATGCGCTGCACGATATGGCGCGCCGCCCATTTGCCAACTTGTTGGGTATCTTTCAGTGGGATAAGTCTCATCATACACCTCTTGGGTAAGTAAACTATGGCTATACTGTACGGGCTTTGGCAGACGCCTTAAGCGTAACTCAGCTTTGTGCTTTGCGTGTGAAAGGCCATCCGCTTTGATTTTTTGAATGATAAAATAAGTTTTGTGTGATGGCTAGCAATGTGACAGATAAAGGCACATTTTTGGTGATATAAATCACAAAAAATGAGGTTTTAATTTGCGATACGAAATAATTTTTTTACACTCCGCATGAACAGACTGCATCCCACCATTACAGCTGGGAGTGGCTGGTGGTGATTTGAGCGCACTGCAAGACGTGAACCATGAAATCTGCGGGGTCAAACCCGCGGTCAGGTACGCACCGAGGTGTTCAAATGAACCAACCCGCAGGGGCGCGCACCCCAAGAGTCCGGCGGTCATGGTGGGATACAGTCAGTCAAGTGTCATACGTTATTTCTAAAAGGTAGTGAGCTGGTCTCAATAAACTACCAATAGGGTCCGTCCGCGGACGAATAGGGGGAAAAGGTGAACATTCTTAGTTACTTGCAAAAAGTGGGGCGGGCCTTGATGGTTCCGGTCGCCACGCTGCCTGCCGCCGCCATCTTGATGGGCGTCGGGTATTGGATTGACCCTGTTGGTTGGGGCGGTGACAACGCTCTCGCTGCTTTCTTTATCAAATCTGGCTCAGCCATCATCGACAATATGTCGGTGCTGTTTGCCATTGGTGTGGCTTACGGGATGTCAAAAGACAAGGACGGTGCCGCGGCATTGACCGGCTTTGTCGGCTTCCTGGTGTTGACTACGCTCTGTTCACCGGCCGCGGTGTCGATGATTCAAAAAATCCCCCTCGATCAGGTGCCAGCTGCGTTCGGTAAAATTCAGAACCAGTTCGTGGGTATCCTGGTCGGTATCATTTCCGCCGAGATTTACAACCGCTTTAGCAGCGTGGAGCTGCCGAAGGCGCTGTCATTCTTCAGCGGCCGCCGTCTGGTGCCGATCCTCATTTCCTTCCTGATGATCCTGGTGGCCTTCATTCTGATGTACATCTGGCCGGTGATTTTCAACGGTCTGGTGAACTTCGGTGAACATATTCAGAAAATGGGCTCGACCGGCGCGGGTATTTACGCATTCTTCAACCGTCTGCTGATTCCGGTTGGTCTGCACCATGCGCTCAACTCGGTGTTCTGGTTCGACGTGGCCGGCATTAACGACATCCCTAACTTCCTTGGCGGCCAGCAGTCTATCGAAGCCGGTAAAGCGGTGGTGGGCATCACCGGTCGTTATCAGGCGGGCTTCTTCCCGATCATGATGTTCGGCCTGCCGGGCGCGGCGCTGGCGATTTACCACTGCGCACGCCCAGAGAACAAAGCCAAGGTCGCCGGTATCATGATGGCAGCCGCCTTTGCCGCCTTCTTTACCGGCATCACCGAACCGCTGGAATTCTCCTTCATGTTCGTGGCTCCGGTGCTGTACGTGATCCACGCGGTACTGACCGGCATTTCGGTATTTATCGCAGCCAGCATGCATTGGATCGCCGGCTTCGGCTTCAGCGCCGGCCTGGTGGATATGGTGCTGTCGTCACGTAACCCGCTGGCGACGCACTGGTACATGCTGATCCCGCAAGGGCTGGTGTTCTTCGTTATTTACTATGTGGTGTTCCGTTTCACCATCAACAAGTTCAACCTGATGACCCCAGGCCGTGAGCTGGCAGTTGCCGGTGATGAAAGCGACGGTTATGACGTCAACGTTGATGCCTCTGCTGGCAAAGACGAAAACGAAACCACCACTATCGCTCGCCGTTACGTCAGTGCGATTGGCGGCTCCGACAACCTGACTGGCATCGACGCCTGCATTACCCGCCTGCGTCTGAACGTGAAAGACTCGGCGCTGGTCAATGATGCACTGGCGAAGCGCCTCGGTGCATCCGGTGTCATTCGTCTTAACAAGCAAAGCGTGCAGGTTATCGTTGGTACCCGTGCCGAACTTATCGCCAGCGCCATGCGCAGCGTGGTGGCTGCCGGTCCAGTGCCTGCCGCTGCCGCCGCGACCGCCGTGCCGGCAAGCGAAGCCAAGCCGCAGGCGGTGCCAAACGCGCCGAAAGCGGTACTGGAAGCGCTGGTCGCACCGGTCACCGGTGAAGTGATCGCGCTGGATCAGGTGCCGGATGAAGCCTTCGCCAGCAAAGCGGTAGGTGACGGCGTGGCGATTCGCCCGACCGACAAAACCGTTGTGGCGCCGGCTGACGGCACCGTGGTCAAGATCTTTAACACCAACCACGCTTTCTGCCTGGAAACGGCCAACGGTGCGGAAATCGTGGTGCATATGGGCATCGATACCGTAGCGCTGAACGGCCAGGGCTTTACACGACTGGTGGAAGAGGGGGCCGACGTCAAAGCTGGGCAACCGATTCTGGAACTGGATCTGGCGTTCCTCAATGCCAATGCCCGTTCGATGATCAGCCCGGTGGTGGTCAGCAACGCCGACGATTATGCCGGTTTGAGCGCGCTGGCCAGCGGCACTGTGGTTGCCGGCCAGACCATCCTGTTCGAGATTCAAAAATAAGACAGTTTTTCCTGAGTAGTACCTTGGGGGCCAGCGAGTCATGACGTGACGCTCCCAGACGTTGGCGGGAGGAGAGCAATCTCTTCCCGCTTTTTTTTGGCCACTCGCCGCCGCCCGCTGGCGACAGGGTGGAGCGCGCTGGGGCATAGCCTTATACTTTTTGATGAAACTAACGGTTGTTTCCGCGCGTGGGTTGTTGGATCATAGGCGGTTATGTGAAGCACTCTGGCATTTGAGGAATAGTGAAATGAGTGAGGCTGAAGCCCGCCCAACCAATTTTATCCGTCAAATCATCGACGAAGATCTGGCATCAGGGAAGCATTCAACGGTTCATACCCGTTTCCCGCCTGAACCTAATGGCTATCTGCACATTGGCCATGCGAAATCCATTTGTCTGAACTTTGGCATTGCCAAGGATTATCAAGGCGAGTGCAACCTGCGTTTTGACGATACCAACCCGGTAAAAGAAGACATCGAGTTCGTTGAGTCGATCAAGCGCGACGTTGAGTGGCTGGGTTTCCATTGGAGCGGCAATGTCCGTTATTCCTCTGACTATTTCGATCAACTGCACCAGTATGCGGTTGAGTTGATCAACAAGGGCCTGGCCTACGTTGACGAACTGACGCCGGAACAGATCCGCGAATACCGCGGCACCCTGACTGCGCCGGGTAAAAACAGCCCGTACCGCGATCGTACGGTGGAAGAAAACCTGGCGCTGTTTGAAAAAATGCGTAACGGCGAATTTGCCGAAGGTACGGCGTGCCTGCGCGCCAAGATCGATATGGCTTCGCCGTTCATCGTGATGCGCGATCCGGTTCTGTACCGGGTTAAATTTGCCGAACACCACCAGACCGGCAAAAAATGGTGCATCTATCCGATGTACGATTTCACCCACTGCATTTCCGATGCGCTGGAAGGCATTACCCATTCGCTGTGTACGCTGGAGTTTCAGGACAACCGTCGCCTGTATGACTGGGTGCTGGATAACATCAGCATTCCATGCCATCCGCGTCAGTATGAGTTCTCACGTCTCAATCTCGAATACGCCATCATGTCCAAGCGCAAGCTGAACCTGCTGGTGACCGAGAATATCGTTGAAGGCTGGGATGACCCGCGTATGCCGACCGTCTCCGGCCTGCGTCGCCGTGGTTATACCGCAGCGTCAATTCGCGAATTCTGCCAGCGTATCGGCGTGACCAAGCAGGATAACAACGTTGAAATGATGGCGCTGGAATCCTGCATTCGCGACGATCTGAACGAAAATGCCCCGCGAGCCATGGCGGTTCTGGATCCGGTCAAGGTGGTGATTGAAAATCTGCCGGCAGACGCGGTGGAAATGGTCACCATGCCCAATCATCCGAATAAACCGGAAATGGGCGACCGTCAGGTGCCGTTCAGCCGCGAAGTGTACATTGACCGCGCTGACTTCCGTGAAGAAGCCAACAAGCAGTACAAGCGCCTGGTGTTGGGTAAGGAAGTTCGCCTGCGCAATGCCTATGTCATCAAGGCCGAGCGCGTGGAAAAAGACGCGGACGGTGAGATCACCACCATTTTCTGCAGCTACGATGCGGACACCTTAAGCAAGGATCCGGCCGATGGCCGCAAGGTGAAGGGCGTGATCCATTGGGTTTCCGCGGCGCATGCGCTGCCGGCGGAAATTCGCCTGTACGATCGTCTGTTCAGCGTGGCGAACCCGGGTGCGGCAGAGGACTTCCTGGCGACCGTCAACCCTGAATCGCTGGTGATCAAGCACGGCTTTGTCGAACCAAGCCTGGCGGCGGCACAGCCTGAGCACGCCTACCAGTTCGAGCGCGAAGGCTATTTCTGCGCCGACAGCCGCTATTCTTCGGCTGAACATCTGGTGTTTAACCGCACCGTCGGCCTGCGTGATACCTGGGCCAAAGCGGGCGTCTAAAGCGCGCGAGCCGATCTGAACAACAAGCGCAACGTCGGTTGCGCTTTTTTTTTGCTGCTTTCCCGCAGACCATTGCCGGCTGTTTTCTTCCGCGCCGATCAATCCGCAAACCGCCTGCCCGCTGTATATTCGCGTTGCGAATTAATGTCATTTGGAGAGCGCTCTCTAAACTGGTGATAATTCACGGCTTTACCCGCGCTGAATCCATTCAATTAAGATTCTTAAAACTGATTTATCAATAATTATTCTGATTTAATTGAATTTTTTATTCAAAATGACCGAATTCTGACGATGTAATAATTTCTCATCAATATGTGCTCTTTGTCATACTTTGACAAACCTATGGTAATTTTCAATTGATAATTCGCGTCGCGAAAAATAGTCTATCAGTAGCAATAAATGCTGTGGGGTTTTTCCCCCATGGCGAAAAACTTTTACCCGATTGGGTTTTTATTAGCGGCCGTGCAGGGCAGTGGTGAACACGGCGGCCGCACTTTTACGTTACGTCAAAGAGGAATTTTATTATGGCTACGCACGGTGCACAGCGTAAATCGCTGGCGCTCGCAGTCGCGGGTGCACTGTTGGGAACGGGTTTTACTATCGCCCCCGAGGCGAAAGCGGCAGGGTTTATTGATGACTCCACGCTGACCGGCGGTATTTATTACTGGCAACGTGAACGCGACCGTAAAGACGTAACGGACGGCGACAAATACAAGACCAACCTGTCGCATTCCACCTGGAATGCCAACCTGGATTTCTCCTCCGGCTATGCCGCGGATATGTTCGGTATCGATCTGGCGGCCTTTACCGCCATCGAAATGGCGGAATCCTCCGAAAGTGGTCACCCGAACGAAATTGCCTTCTCCAACTCCAACCATGCCTACGATGAAGACTGGTCCGGCGACAAGAGCGGTATCAGCGTTTACAAAGCGGCGGGTAAATTCAAATACGGTCCGGTCTGGGCGCGAGCCGGCTGGATCCAGCCGACCGGCCAAACGCTGCTGGCGCCGCACTGGAGCTTTATGCCCGGCACCTATCAGGGTGCTGAAGCCGGAGCCAACTTTGATTACGGCGATGCCGGTGCCCTGAGTTTCTCCTACATGTGGACCGACAAATACAAATCCCCATGGAACCTGGAAATGGACAAGTTCCGCCAGGGTGACAAGAAAACCGGTGTGTCTTATCTGCACTCGCTGGGCGCCAAGTATGACTTCAAGAACGATCTGGTATTGGAAGCGGCATTTGGCCAGTCGCAAGGCTATATGGACCAATACTTTGCCAAAGGCTCTTACAAATTTGACGTTGCCGGCAATCCGTTGAGTGCCAGCTACCAATTCTACGGCGCGCGCGACCGCATCCATGATGCCAAGGACGTCAATCCGGCAAGTACCAGCGATCTGTATGACGGCATGGCCTGGCTGCAAGCGCTGACGTTTGGCTACAAAATCGGCCAGGTCGATTTGCGGCTGGAAGGCACCTGGGTGAAGGCGGAAGGTAATCAGGGGTTCTTTTTACAGCGTATGACGCCAACCTACGCCTCCTCCAATGGCCGGCTGGATATCTGGTGGGATAACCGTTCCGACTTCAATGCCAATGGCGAAAAAGCGGTGTTCGCCGGCGCGATGTATGACCTTAGCAACTGGAATCTTCCGGGCTGGGCGGTGGGCGCATCCTACGTTTACGGCTGGGACGCCAAGCCGAGCACCAACCCGATGTATGACCAAAGCCAGCGTTTGAAGGAAAGTGCCTACAGCCTGGATGCACTGTACACCGTGCAGGAAGGGCGGGCGAAAGGCACCTTGTTCAAGCTGCACTTTACTCAATACGACAACCATACCGACATCCCAAGCTACGGTGGCGGCTACGGCAACATCTTCCAGGATGAGCGCGACGTGAAATTTATCGTGATTGCGCCATTTACTCTCTTCTAATGCTCCTTGCCCGGTGGTGACACCGGGCAAGCATGCTCAAGGAACAGCGATGAAAAACCTATTGTTGTTGGTGGCTGCGGTACTCGGGCTTAGCGCCTGCGTTCAGCCGCAAACCCCGCCGGAAGACGCCAAACTGCGTCAGGCCTACAGTGCCTGCATCAATACGGCGGAAGGTTCGCCAGAGAAACTGCAGTCCTGTCAGGCGGTATTGAACGTATTGAAACAAGAGAAACAGCATCAACAGTTCGCCGAACAGGAGACGGTCCGCGTACTGGATTATCAGAGCTGCATTCAGGCTGTACACACCGGCAATGGCCAGGCGTATGACAGCCAGTGCGGCAAGATCTGGCAAGAAATTCGCGCAAATAATCACTGATTACGGATGAGGTCGAAGATGAACATATTCAAATTGAGTGCCCTTGCCGCATTAACGGCCAGCGTTGGCATGTTCGGCAATATCGGCAGCGCCATGGCCGATCAACAGCTGGTGGATCAACTGAGCCAGTTGAAACTGAATATCAAGATGGTTGACAATCGCGCGGCTGAACATGGCGTTGATTGCGCCAAGCTGGGCGCAGACTGGGCATCGTGCAACAAGGTCCTGATTACGCTGGCCAACGACGGCCAAGATATCACCGGCAAGGACTGGGTTATCTACTTCCACAGCCCACGCCAGACGCTGCAGGTCGACAACGATCAGTTCACCATCTCTCACCTGACCGGCGATCTGTATAAATTGGTGCCAAGCGAAACCTTCAGCGGTTTCCCGGCTGGCAAAGCGGTGGAAATTCCGATCGTGACGGAATATTGGCAACTGTTCAAAACCGACTTCCTGCCGCGCTGGTATGCGACCTCTGGTGACGCCAAACCGAAAATGCTGGCCAATACCGATACCGAAGATCTGGATCAGTTTGTGGCACCGTTTACCGGCGATCAATGGAAACGTACCAAGGACGATAAAAACGTTCTGATGACGCCGGCCTCGCGCTTTGTCAAAAACGCCGAGTTGAAAACCCTGCCGACGGCGTCGTTGCGCGGGCAAATCATCCCGACGCCAATGGACGTCAAGGTTCATGCCCAGGACGTGGATCTGAGCAACGGCGTGGCGCTGGACCTGAGTGCGCTGGCCAAACCGTCGGCGGATGTGGTCAGTGAGCGTTTTACCCTGCTGGGGGTGGCACCGACACGCAGCGGTTATCCGATTAAAACCGACATCAAGCCGAACGCCTTCAAGGGCGACCTGGCGGTGGCAGGCGCCTATCAGTTGCAGATCGGCGCCAAACAGGCGGTGGTGACCGGCTTCGATCAGGCTGGGGTGTTCCATGGCCTGCAATCGATTCTGTCGCTGATCCCGACCACAGGCGACAAGAAAATCGCCACGCTGGATGTTAAAGATGCGCCGCGCTTTGAATACCGTGGCCTGTTCCTCGACGTTGCGCGCAACTTCCACCACAAGGATGCGGTGCTGCGTCTGCTGGATCAGATGGCGGCCTATAAGCTGAACAAGTTCCACTTCCACCTGACCGATGATGAAGGCTGGCGCATCGAGATCCCCGGCCTGCCGGAGCTGACCGAGATCGGCGGCCAACGCTGCCATGACCTGAGCGAAACAACCTGCCTGTTGCCGCAGTACGGTCAGGGGCCAGAGGTTTACGGTGGTTTCTTCAGCCGTCAGGACTATATCGACATCATCAAATACGCCCAGGCACGCCAGATTGAAGTGATCCCGGAGGTCGATATGCCGGCGCACGCGCGTGCGGCGGTGATATCCATGGAAGCGCGTTATAAGAAACTGCTTGCCGAAGGTAAGCAAAAAGAGGCCGAGGAGTTCCGTCTGCTGGATCCTACCGACAGCTCCAATACTACCTCGGTGCAATTCTTCAATCGCCAGAGCTATCTGAACCCGTGCCTGGATTCATCAACCCGCTTTGTCGACAAGGTGATCGGTGAAATTGCCCAAATGCATAAGGAAGCCGGTCAACCGCTGAAAACCTGGCACTTTGGCGGCGATGAAGCCAAGAACATCCGTCTGGGCGCCGGTTATACCGACATCAAACAGCCAGAACCGGGCAAAGGCATGCTCGATCTGAGCAAAGAAGACAAACCGTGGGCCAAGTCGCAGGTTTGCCAACAGATGATCAAGCAGGGCAAGGTTGCCGACATGGAACACTTGCCGAGCTACTTCGGTCAGGAAGTCAGCAAACTGGTTAAAGCGCACGGCATCGACAGAATGCAGGCCTGGCAGGATGGCTTGAAGGATGCCAAAGACGCCAAGGCGTTTGCCACGGCGCGCGTTGGCGTCAACTTCTGGGATACCCTGTACTGGGGCGGGTTCGATTCGGTAAATGACTGGGCCAACAAGGGTTACGAAGTGGTGGTTTCCAACCCCGACTACGTCTATCTGGACTTCCCGTATGAGGTCAATCCAAACGAAAGCGGCTATTACTGGGGCACCCGCTTCAGTGATGAGCGCAAAATATTCAGCTTTGCACCGGATAACATGCCGCAGAACGCTGAAACGTCGGTGGATCGCGATGGCAACTATTTCACCGCCAAGAGCGATAAACCGTGGCCGGGCGCCTATGGCCTTTCCGCCCAGCTGTGGAGTGAAGTGGTGCGCACCGATCCGCAAATGGAATATATGATGTTCCCGCGCTCGCTGTCGGTGGCGGAACGAGCCTGGCACCGTGCCAGCTGGGAACAGGACTATAAGGCAGGTCGAGAATACAAGGGCGGGGAAACCCACTTGGTCGATGACAAAAAGTTGCAGCAGGACTGGCTGCGGTTTGCCAACCTGCTGGGGCAGCGCGAGTTGGGCAAGCTGGATAAAGGCGGGATAAAATACCGCCTGCCGGTGCCAGGTGCGCGGATCGTCAACGGCAAGCTGGAGGCCAATATTGCTTTGCCGGGACTGGCTATCGAGTATTCCACCGACGGTGGCAAACAGTGGCAACGCTATGATGACAGCGCCAAGCCGGCAGTAGCCGGCGAGGTGCAAATTCGCGCGGTCAGCCCTGACGGCAAGCGCTTTAGCCGTGCGGAACCGGTGCAGGCGTAGTGACCAATGCCTCGCTGCGTGTCGGCGGCGGGGCGTTTGGGGTGTGGAGGGGGTAATACCCTGATGAAAGAGGTGGTTTGCCGCTGCATTGTTATCTTTTGTGACATGATTTCCCCGGCGCGTCCGGGGATTTTTTTGCCTGTCTGACAGGCATAAAAAAACCGCCGTCTGGCGGTTCCTTGCTTATTAATGCATCAGCATTATTTTTTGTCGTGCAGCGTATCGTCTTCGCGGCAATCACCGATGGCGCAATGACCGTACAGGTACAGGCTGTGGTTGGTGAGTTTGATGCCGTGCTGTTTGGCAATGTCACGCTGACGCGCTTCGATGGATTCATCGCTGAATTCGATCACTTTGCCGCAGTCCAGGCAAATCAGGTGATCGTGATGGTGCTGCTGAGTCAGTTCGAATACTGATTTGCCGCCTTCGAAATTATGACGGGTGACAATCCCGGCGTCGTCAAATTGGTTCAGTACGCGGTAAACCGTCGCCAGACCAATTTCTTCGCCCATATCAATCAGTTTCTTGTACAAATCTTCCGCACTGACGTGATGGCAAGCCGGATCTTGCAGTACTTCCAGGATTTTGAGTCGCGGAAGCGTGACTTTTAAGCCGGCCTTCTTTAATGCGGTATTGTTGTCAGTCATGCGGATTCAGTCCTGTTACTATGCTAATCAAGTTGAGGCATTTTTGCCTATGGCATCGGTCGGCACAAAGAATTTATTGCGTCTCATTATAGAACCGGTTGACCTAAATGGAAACCGCCGGTTGTTAACAAAGATATATTCGCACCGTTACATGTCACACATGTAACATCTTGATGGGTGGGATAAACCGAACCGCAGTCTACCGTGACGAGGGGGGAAGTTACAATTTTGTAGCTTCTATCGCTTCAATCCGTGATGTCGATAACGGCCCTGCGTTAATCATGCGTCTCGCAGGGCCTTGAACGGCGGGGAAATAACCGCTGCTTAACCTACGATGTCTGCCAGGCTCAGCTCTGCGCTGATTTGCGCCACCCAGCCCTGCACGCGTTCGTCGGTCAGTTCGGGTTGGCGATCTTCGTCAATCGCCAGGCCGATAAAGTGATCGTCGTCTGCCAGACCCTTGGAGGCTTCGAAATGATAGCCTTTGGTTGGCCAGTGGCCGACAATCGCTGCGCCGCGAGGTTCGATGATGTCACGAATGGTCCCCATCGCATCACAGAAATATTCCGCGTAATCTTCCTGATCGCCGCAGCCGAACAGCGCGACCAGTTTGCCATTGAAGTCTATTTCTTCCAGCGTAGGGAAAAAGTCGTCCCAGTCACATTGTGCTTCACCGTAATACCAGGTTGGGATACCGAGCAGCAGAATGTCGAATGCGTCCAGATCTTCTTTGCTGCTTTTGGCAATGTCATGCACCTCAGCCACATCGTCGCCAAAGCTCTGACGAAGAAGTTTTTGGATCATCTTGGCAATGTTTTCGGTATTGCCGGTGTCGCTGCCAAAGAAAATGCCTACGTTAGCCATATCGCGTATAACCTTTAAATTCAATTAATTACAATACTCGACGCCCGGCTTTCGCACCGGTATCGTTTAAAATATCGCCATGGTGAGGAGCCAGCTCCCACCGCTAAACGCGTATCATGCCAGAAATTTGCCCCGGGGTTTTATCGCGTTTATGCGATGCCCGAAGAATAAAATGCGGAGTTGATCCGGCGTCATCCTTAACGCCGCGCCGCGCGTGCGGCTGATAAGATCATTGTTCTGGCTGTTCTTCCGCCAGTTGCGCCAGCAGCATTTGCTCAATGAGCTCGCTGCGACTGATATTACGCTGTTCCGCCAGTTTGTTCAGAGCGTCCACCGCATCCGCGTTGATTTTCAGCTCCACACGCCGCAAACCACGTACTTTATCGCGCCGTAGCTGATTCCGCTTATTGATTCTAAGCTGTTCATCACGGGATAGCGGGTTGGTTTTCGGGCGCCCCGGACGGCGTTCATCTGCGAACAGATCCAGCGTCGTGCGATCCGTTTGTTCTTTTGCCATAGGTAGCGGTACTGCAAGGGAGTTTGCATCAAAAAGCGTTTCACGCTTCCGGACGGTTCGGTTAATACAGTTCAGGTCGATAAAACCTAACCCAAATTTGCCCCCATTCCGGCGTTTTACACCACGCTGGCGACGGCGGCAAAATTATAGCGCGCCATATTACCCCAGCAGATGGAGCAACGACAATGCTTTACTGCGTTGCAAACGCGCTAAGCCGTTATCTTTAGCGCGTTTTTTCGCCAACTGGCCGTCAGGCCTGGTCGATGAAGCGATGAATGGCACGCAGTACCGCATCCGGTTTCTCGGCGTGTACCCAGTGGCCACTGCCAGCCACTTCATACGCCCGTGCCTGCGGGAACTGGCGGGCGATGTCGTCGCGGTAGTCGTTTTTTACGTAAGGCGACAGCCCGCCACGAATAAACAGAATCGGCTGCGGCCAGGCCGGCACCGGTTGCCAGCCAATGATGGTTTCATATTGCTCGATCAGCACCGGCAGGTTGAAACGCCATTCGCCCTGATGGAACGATTTCAGCAGAAACTGAATCACCCCTTCTTCATCCAGCATGGTGCGCATCAGCGCCGCCGCCTGCTGACGCTGAGTCATGCCGGCGGCGCTCACTGCCTGCAAGGCGGCGAAGATTTCATCATGGTGTCGGGTCTGATAAGCCACCGGTGCGATATCGATAACCACCAGTTTGGCAATACGCTCGGGAGCAATCGCCGTCAAGGCCATTGCTGCCTTGCCCCCCATGGAATGGCCGATGACGATGGCACGCTCGATATTCAGGCTGTCCAGCAGCGTAAGCAAATCCTGCGCCATCACCGGATAGTTCATTTCGGCGGCGTGCGGCGAAAGCCCATGGTTGCGTAAATCGACTTTCACCACTGGATGCTGGCGGTGCAAATCGCGCGCCAGTACGCCGAGGTTGTCAAGGTTGCCGAAAAGCCCGTGTATCAGCACAATCGGCAGCGCGTTTGTCTGTTCGGCCTGGGCGGCCAATAATTGATAGTGTAATTTCATGGCGAAGTTCATGACCTGAAAACATTCTGTTAGGGTATCATACCCATCAGCAAAGAGGTGGGCGGGTGATGCCGGCTATAGGTAATAGTCTGCTTTTGCCCCCAGAGGGCACTTTGTTATGTTTGCTCTCGTGCTTTTAACCTTATAATCCCATAGCTTGAATGCAGAACCCGGTTTCGGATTCTACGTAGAAAAATACAGTACTGGATAAAGATGAAAACTATTGAAGTCGACGAAGAACTTTACCGCTATATTGCCAGCCACACGCAACATATTGGGGAAAGTGCGTCTGATATTTTACGGCGTATGTTGAAGTTTACCGCAGGGCAGCCAGTGCGCCCCGTGTCTACCGCTGCGAGTGGCAGCGCGGAGCCGGAAAAAGCCACCGCGTCGCGCCCACGGGATCGCGTCCGCGCCATGCGTGAACTGCTGCTGTCGGATGAATACGCCGAGCAGAACAAGGCCGTAAATCGTTTTATGCTGGTACTGTCAACGCTGTACACCCTCGATGCGGCCGGCTTCGCTGCCGCGACCGACGCATTGCATGGCCGTACACGCACCTATTTTGCCGGCGATCAGCAAACGCTGCTGGCAAACGGAACGCATACCAAACCGAAACACGTTCCCGGCACCCCTTATTGGGTGATCACCAATACCAATACCGGCCGCAAGCGCAGCATGATTGAACATATCATGCTGGCGATGCAGTTCCCGGCGGAACTGACAGAAAAAGTGTGCGGCACGATCTGATTTAGCGAACCGCCCGTCATAGTGGTCGCGCAACCTTTCGCCCGGCCGCTGGACAGAGGAAAGGGAGAAAAGTTGATGGCGAACAATCCACGCGCCGGGCAACCGGCTCAGCAAAGCGATTTGATCAATGTGGCTCAGCTGACGTCGCAGTACTACGTGCTGCAACCGGAAGCGGGCAACGCCGCCCATGCGGTGAAATTCGGTACCTCGGGTCACCGTGGCAGCGCGTTGCGCCACAGTTTCAATGAAGCGCATATTCTCGCCATCGCGCAGGCGATTGCCGAAGTACGCCGCCAGCAGGGCGTCAGCGGTCCGTGTTACGTCGGCAAGGACACCCACGCGCTGTCTGAGCCAGCGTTTATTTCGGTGCTGGAAGTGTTAACGGCCAACGGCGTCGACGTGGTGGTACAGGAAAACAACGGCTTCACGCCGACGCCGGCGGTTTCCCATGCCATCCTCAGCCATAACCGCTCGGGCGGCGCGCTGGCTGACGGTATTGTCATTACGCCGTCGCACAACCCGCCGGAGGACGGCGGTATCAAATACAACCCGCCGAACGGCGGTCCGGCTGACACCAACCTGACCTCAGTGATTGAAAAACGCGCCAATGAACTGCTGGTGCAAGGGCTGAAGGGCGTACAGCGCCAGTCGCTGGACCAGGCCTGGCGCAGCGGCCACCTGCACGCGCAGGATTTGGTGCAACCGTATGTCGAAGGGCTGGCGGATATCGTTGACATGCCGGCTATCCAACGTGCCGGCATGAAGCTTGGGGTCGATCCGCTCGGTGGTTCCGGTATCGCCTACTGGCAGCGTATTGCCGAGCATTACGCGCTGGATCTGACGCTGGTTAACGATTCCATCGATCAGACCTTCCGCTTTATGCACCTTGACCACGACGGCATTATCCGTATGGACTGCTCGTCCGAGTCGGCGATGGCCGGCTTGCTGGCATTGCGCGACAAGTTTGATCTGGCGTTTGCCAACGATCCGGATTATGACCGTCACGGTATCGTGACGCCTGCCGGTCTGATGAACCCGAACCATTATCTGGCGGTGGCGATCAACTACCTGTTCCAACATCGTCCGCAGTGGGGCGCCGACGTTGCCGTGGGCAAAACGCTGGTTTCCAGCGCGATGATTGACCGGGTAGTGGCCGATTTGGGTCGCAAGCTGGTGGAAGTGCCGGTCGGTTTCAAATGGTTCGTTGATGGCCTGTTCGACGGCAGCCTGGGGTTCGGCGGCGAAGAAAGCGCGGGAGCGTCGTTCCTGCGTTTCAACGGCACGCCGTGGTCTACCGATAAAGACGGCATCATCATGTGCCTGCTGGCGGCGGAAATCACCGCAGTGACCGGCGACAATCCGCAGCACCATTACGACCATCTTGCCAAGCGTTTCGGTGCGCCAAGCTACAACCGCATTCAGGCACCGGCCAGTCACGCGCAGAAAGCCGCGCTGGCCAAGCTGTCGCCGGAAATGGTCAACGCCAGTACGCTGGCTGGCGACGCGATTACCGCGCGCTTGACCGCCGCACCGGGCAACGGCGCGTCGATCGGCGGCCTGAAGGTGATGACCGATAACGGTTGGTTCGCTGCGCGTCCATCCGGCACCGAAGAAGCCTACAAAATATACTGCGAAAGCTTCCTGGGGGCGGAACACCGCGCCAAGATCGAACAGGAAGCGGTAGAGATCGTCAGCGAAGTGCTGGCTTCTGCCAAGTAATCTCCCTGTCTCCAAACAAAGCGCTGTTTTTACAGCGCTTTTTTTATGCCTGCAATTTAGATATATCTAAATTTGTTTTTCCGCTTGCTCATTTCGATATATCGATCTAGATTAGATATATCGAACCAGATTCGATATATCTAAAACTGAGCATGAGGTAGACATTATGTTTCATCGTTTTCGCGCCAGTCGTTGTAGCGATCGCTACGCCGATCACGGCGAAGATCATCATCGCTGTCATCACCAGCGCGCCGGCCGCCATCATTTTGGCGCGCACGGCGAAGAGCACGGGCGTGGCCGCGGCCGCGGCAATAAACTGCACCGCCTGTTTGAACACGGCGATTTGCGCATGGTGCTACTGGCACTGGTCGAACGCAAACCGAGCCATGGTTACGAACTGATCAAGGCGATAGAAGAGGCCTCCTCCGGCCTGTATGTGCCGAGCCCGGGGGTAATTTATCCCACCTTGACGCTGCTGGAAGAGCAGGACTTTCTTGACGCTACCACCACCGGCAAGGGCCGCAAGAGCTATCACATCACCGATGCCGGCAAGGCAGAACTGGCGCAGCACCAGCCGGCAGTGGACGTGATCTTTGCGCGTCTGGCGGACGTGAGCCGTCGCCGCGAAGGCAATCTGGCCGAAGGTATCGCGGAAACCATGCAGCGACTGAAACGTGTACTGCGTGGCAACATGATGCGTGCTGACTTGAGCCAGCAGCAGGTGGAACAGATCAATCAGGCGCTATTGACCGCGGTGGAAAGCATCGAAACCACCGTGGCGCAGGCGGAACAGCCAGAGGAGAACCGCTGATGCCGGGACACCGTTTTCGTATTACCGTTGAAGCGCTGACCGATCGCCAGGGTAAGCCGGTAGAAAAAACGCCGCTGGTGTTTGAAGTGGAAAACCATGATGACATCCTCGGCATCGTTGAACGGATCCAGCCGCGCCAGGATCTGAACTTTGGTGAGGAAAAAAGTGCGGCGTTCGCCGTTGGGTTAAAGCTGTTTTCTGAAGTGATGATTGAAAACCGCAAACATCCGCTATTTTTGCCGCTGCGTGACGCGTTCAAGGATTTCATGATCGGTCTGAAGAAAGGCCCCGATGCGCCGTAATGCCCGCGGCCTGCAGCAAACGGTTGATAGCCAATGAGCCTCATAGGCGAGGCTCATTGTATCGCATTGCCTAGAAGGTATAGCCTAACCCGACGCGAAAACGCGTTTGGCGTTCATCGGTGGTGCTGCGTACCGAAACGTTGCCGATTTCGATAAACGGCGACCAGGCGTCGATGTGATAAGCCGTTCTAAAATTGTATTCATAGTTATAGGTGTGGTTATCATATAAATTATATTTTTCCGCTTTTTTATAGATACCTTCCACAGAAAAATCCCAACTATTAACCTTATAACCAGCCCATAAATCAATACGGTTTATTTTATCATCTTCGCGCTGATCGGAAGAACGGCGGAAATACTCAAAACGATAGCGTCCCGCAATCCACCAGGACTCATTCAATACCTTGGTGGCACGAATATACGGTTTGTAAACCGAATAACCATTGCCGGTTTCCAATACCAGGCCAGGTTGAATATCAACGCCGTGGTATTTAAACTGGTAATTGGCCGTGTATTCATTTCCCTGGCTTTCCATATCGTTGAATGGCTTATTGGTGTCGTCGCCGCCAGACTTTGAGATGGCTTCCAAGGCGAAACCAAAACCGCTGTCAAAACGGTGCGAGATATAGACACGATCGTAGTTGGCTTTGCTGTCATCTAAATATTCATGTCGAATATCCACATAGGTTGCGAATGCAGAGGACGAGAAAAAAGGCAATAGCAGTACCGAGAATTTCTTCATGTAAAATTCCTTTCAATAATTATCATTGTTTATTTTTATTGAACCCAGAGGGAAGTGCCTGTTTAAAATGGGCGCTACATCACGCCCAGTATTCTTGGTAAAAATAACGTGAGCTCAGGAATATAGGTAATCAACAACAGCATACTGACGATGGCGACATAGAAGGGCATCAGCGGACGGACCAGTCCCTCGACCTTTACATTACCGACGCTGGCACCAACGTAAAGGCCGCTACCGACCGGCGGAGTGATGGTGCCAAATGCCAGGTTATACACCATAATAATGCCGAAATGGACCGGATCGACGCCGACCTTGACCAATATTGGCAGCAGAATAGGCGTGAATATCAGAATGGCGGGCCCAATATCCATAAATGCGCCGATAATCAGCAGAAAAACGGTGATGATTAACAAGATAACCAGCTTGTTTTCCGAAATACCCAATATCATATTGCTGAGCGCTTCCGGGATACTGGTGATCGCCATGGCAAATGACATTGCCGACGATGTGGCAAGCAAAAACATGATGATGCCGGTCATTAATGCCGTCTGAACCAAAATGGCGGGAATATTTTTCAGCTTTAGCGTCTTGTAAACCAGCATGGTTAAAAACAGGGTATATACCACCGCAACCGCCGAGGCCTCAATGGCGGTAAAAATACCCAATACGATCCCGCCAATGATAATGACGATCAGCAACAGGCTGGGTAACGCTTCCCAGGTGACTTTCCAGAGCAGTCCCTTTTGTACGGTGAAGAAATTAATATAATTATGGCGTTTGGCGACAAACCAGGTCACCAGCATGCAGCTGATGCCCCAGAGCAGCCCGGCGACCAGACCGCCGGCAAACAGAGCTGCAACCGAAGTGCCGCCGCTGGCCAGGGCATACAGGATAAAAGCCGTGGTTGGCGGGATCAGCATGCCGGTCGGCGCCGAGGCAATATTCACCGCGGCGGCAAATTCGCGGTTATAGCCTTCCCGCGCGCTCATCGGCACCAATACGCCGCCGATTGAGGTTGAAGCGGCAATCGCCGAGCCGGAAATGGCGCCAAACATCATATTGCCGGCAATATTGGTATAAGACAGCGAGCCCGGCAATTTACCGGTAAACAGCTTGGCAAAATTGACCAGCCGAGCCGCGATGCCGCCACCGTTCATAATCACGCCGGAAAGAATGAAAAAGGGCACCGCCAACAGTGAAAAACTGTCGAGGCTGGAAAACATTTTTTGCGCCGTCGCGAACATCGAAATGTCAAAAGGCAATACCAGCAGCATGGTACAGCAGGACGCCACGACAATACATAAGCCTATTGGCGCGCTCATTGCCAGTAACACCATGAAAACACAGACCATTACGCCAGAGGCCAATACCGGGTCAATCATAATGCCTCTCCGTTGCTGTTATTGTGTGACACAGTGACTCGACGCTTTTCATGCATCAGATCATAAATATTGAGTACGCTATAGACGATGATCAGCAGCCCGCTAATTGGCAAGGCGTAATAAACCCTGCCCATCGGAATATTGAGCGCTGGCGATAATTGCTGCATGGAAATAGATGATATTTTTAACCCGCCAATAATCAGTATGTATATTGCCAGCAGCGCAAAGCATACCTGCAATAACGACACCCATAAAAAATGCAGCGAGCCCGGGATCTTGTCGAGGAAGAACGTCAGGCTGATGTGCTGCTGTTTGCCCGCGGCGTAAGCCATGCCGAACATCGACAGCCACACCAGTGAAAAACGCAATAGCTCCTCGCTAAAGGTACTGGGCTGTCCCAGTGCATAACGGCTAATCACCTGCCAGCATGAAACGATCACCATCATGGTGAGCAATAAACAGCAGATGGCTTCAAGTAATTTATCAAGTCCTTGTCGGATGGCGTGCATAATATGCCTCTGAGTTAATTTTTTGCTGCTTCGATCGTCTGGTAAAGCTGATAAAGCACCGGAGTGCTTTTCAGGCTGTCATAGATAGGCTGGACGGCGTCTTGAAACGGCTTTTTATCGATGTCAAAGAATTCGACGTTGAACTGTTTGATTGCCAGCGCTCTGGTTTTTTCTATTTCTTTATCCCAGGCGGCTTTTTCAAAAGCAATTGACGCCTTCACTGCATCACTGACGATACGCTGCTGCTCGGGCGTCAGTTTTTCCAGCGTCAAGGCGCTCATCAATAAGATATCCGGAATACGCGTATGCATATCATAGGTATAATAACGGGCTACCTCGCCATGACGGGCAATGGTCAAGGCAAACTCGTTATTTTCCGCGCCGTCTAAAATACCTTGCTGCAACGAGGTATAAACTTCCGCCTGCCCCATGGCAATTGGCGACGCGCCGAGCAGTTTCATGGTGCGTATTGCGGTAACGCTCTGCATGACACGAATCTTTTTGCCCTTCAGATCGTCAATGGTGCGGACAGGCCCTTTGGACATGTAAAAGTTACGCGATCCGGAATCATACCAACCGATGCCGATAAAGCCTTGCGCTGCGGTAGATTGATATACCGTATCCATAACATCAGGATTATCCATCACACGATAAAATTCTTCTTTCGATGAAAAAAGATAGGGCAGGGAGAATACGCCGTATAAAGGTGAAAAACTCTCCATTAACCCGGAAGAGACCTTGGTGATATCTACCACTCCGGTCTGAGTGAGTTCCACCAGTTCGCGTTCGCCGCCTAACTGACCGTCCGGGAAATAGGTAACCTTGACTTGGCCCTGGGTTTTTTCCTCGATTTCCCTGCCGAGAAAATGTAAGGCATCTTTTATCGGTTGGCTATTTTCAGCATACGCCAGCCGTAAAACGGTTTGCGCCTGACCGCCAAGCGATAAGCTAAAAAATAATGCGATGGCGAGCGTGGTTTTTATTATTGTCTGCGGTTTCATAAGCACTCGTATGTACTTTATTCCAGAGGGAGTATCATACGAGCGCCCGAGGGGGCAAACCTTTTGGATTTTGCCTTTAAACGCCTTTTATTGGCTCTGGCAGAAAGGTTTTACCAACCAAGATCACATATTTATCATTGTGACGACGGAGGGGAGTGATGCCAATAGCACACCGTATCAGGGCATAAAACGATAGCCGACGCCGGTTTCGGTCAGGAGGTGCCTAGGTCGCGCCGGGTCGCTTTCCAGTTTTTGGCGCAAGTGTCCCATATAGATACGCAGATAATGGCTGTGTTCGACGTAATTCGGCCCCCAGACGTGGTTCAACAATTGGCGTTGCGTCAGCACTTTGCCGGCGTTGGCCAGCAGCTCGGTGAGTAGGCGAAACTCAATCGGCGTCAGATGCAGTTCTTCACCGCTGCGCAGCACCCGGCGGTTGATCAGATCGACGGTGATCTCCGAAAAGGTGACCAGCGGATTTTCTTGCTGGCTGCTGGCGTGGCGGCGCAGCGCCACTCGCACGCGAGCAAGCAGTTCGCCGATGCCAAACGGTTTGCTGAGATAATCGTCGGCACCGGCATCCAGCGCCGAAACCTTGTCTTCTTCCGCATTGCGTGCCGACAGCACGATCACCGGAATGGCGCTCCACTGGCGCAGATCGCGGATAAAACTTAAACCGTCACCGTCCGGCAACCCCAAATCGAGAATGATCAAATCCGGTTTGCGGGTGCCGGCCTCAATCAGCCCGCGTTGCAGCGTTTCGCTTTCAAACACCCGCAACCCTTCGCTTTCCAGCGCGGTACGCACAAAACGACGAATTTCTTTTTCATCTTCAACGATCAGGATGTTGGTTGGCGTAGTGGTCACATTACCTCAATATTGTTTTGGCAGATCAAAAGCATCGCTGTCCATCTCCGGCATTTTTTCCAGCGGTAGCAGGAACTTGAAACTGGCTCCGCCCTGGCTGGCATCATCGGACCAGATACGGCCGCCGTGCACTTCAATAATGGCACGGCAAATTGCCAACCCCAAACCGACGCCGGGAATCGGTGATTCTTTATTGCCGCGAGCAAACTTGTCAAAAATGCGCTGTTTCTGTTCTTGTGGAATGCCCGGGCCGTTATCCCAGACTTCAACTTCCAGCCAGTCCGGCAAGGTGCGAGCACGAATGCCGATAATAGCATCGTGCCCGGCATATTTATTGGCATTTTCCAACAGGTTGGTGAATACGCGTTCCAACAGGCTGCCGTCACAATTGATCAATACCATGTCGTCGGGCAGCTCGACCCTGATGTCATGCTGGCTGAGGATCGGCTCGAGCATATGCAGCGACGCGCCAACGATCTCCTCCAATGATTGCCACTCTTTACGCAGGCTGAAACCGCCCGACTGAATGCGCGCCATGTCCAGCAGGTTGTTCACCAGCCGGGTAGTGCTCAGCACCTGCTGACGGATCTGGCTGGCCTGCTGCGCATGTTGGGAACCTTCGCTGGCCAGATCCAGCGTGAGGATTTCCGCCTGGCCGAACAGCACCGTCAGCGGGGTACGCAAATCATGGGACAGGGCGGCCAGCAGCGAATTGCGCAGCTGTTCGCGTTCAGCGTCCAGTTTGGCTTCGGCGGCACTGCGCGCCAGTTGCAAACGCTCGAGGGCGCTGGCGATCAGCACGGTGAAGGTTTGCAACAGGCGTTGTTGCTCCGGTACCATCAGTTGCCGCAGGTTATTCGGCTCAATCGCCAACAGGCCAAAGGTCTGCTGTGAGGCGGTCAGCGGCAGCAGTTGGTAGGGTACACCGGGCAGCGTATCGGTGCCGGCACCGGCAGGTAGGCCTTTGTCGTAACTCCAACGAGCGATGGCGTCGTCCACCGTCAACAGGCCACCTTCTTCACCGACCATCTGCCTGAGATGGCCGTCGTCCTGTGGCAGCAGCAGAACCGCTTTCGCCTGGAAACTGCTGGCAAGAAAATGACGACTGGCGCTGGCGATGTCCTCGATAGTCAGCGACTGGCTCAGACCTCGCGACATTTCATACAGATGACGCGCCCGCTGCTCGCGATAGCGCGCCACCCGCGCCTGATAACGCACGCCGGCGGTCAGGTTACCGACGGTGATGCCGACGATCAGCATCACCGCAAACGTCAGCAGATACTGCACGTCGCTTACCGCGAATGACCAGTGCGGCTGGACGAAGAACAAATCGAAGCTGGCGACATTGATCACCGCCGCCAGCACCGACGGCCAGCGGCCGTAAAACAGCGCCACGATCACCACGCCCAGCAAATAGACCATCACCAGGTTGGCCTGATCGAAGCCCGGCAGCAACCATTGCGAAAGCAGCGTAATTGCCGCACACAGCGCAAAGGCCACCGCACAGCCACGTAGCTGGATGCGCCATTTGTCACTGAAATTGCGGCCGTCGGCCTCTTTGGCGAGGGGCGACGGCGGTTCATGTTCCAACGCCACGATCACCAGATCGAGATCCGGCCCCAGTTGTCCCAGCCGATCGGCAAAGCTGCTGCGCCATTTCCAGCGCTGTTCGCCGTGGCGACCAATGATGATTTTGCCGAGGTTATGCTCGCGCGCGTAGCGCAAAATGGCACGCTCCTCACTCGGATCGGACAGCGTAGCGGTTTCCGCTCCCAGTTCCTGCGCCAGACGCAGCGCGCGTAAAATGGCGCGTCGCCGATTTTCCGGCAGCCGGTGCAGCGTTGGCGTTTCGACATACACCGCGTGCCAATCACATCCAAGGCGTGCCGCCAGCCGTGCGGCGATGCGCACCAGTTTTTCGTTGCCGCTGTGATGGCCAACGCACAGTAGGATGCTGTCGCGCGTATGCCAGACTTTTTCGCGCCCTTGGGTATCGCGAAAGGCGCGCATTTGATCGTCCACCCGGTCTGCGGTGCGGCGCAAGGCCAATTCGCGCAGGGCAATCAGATTGCCTTTGCGGAAAAAGTGCTCGATAGCGCGTTCAGCCTGGCCGGGAATATACACCTTGCCTTCGTGCAGCCGCTGGCGCAGGTCATCCGGCGGCAGATCCACCAGCACCACTTCGGTCGCTTCGTCAAATACGTGATCGGGCACGGTTTCACGTACGCGCACGCCGGTTACGCCGCCAACGATGTCGTTCAGGCTTTCCAGATGCTGCACGTTGACGGTGGTCAGTACGTCGATACCGGCGTCCAGCAGTTCTTCCACGTCTTGCCAACGTTTGGGGTGACGTGAACCGTGGGCATTGCTGTGCGCCAGCTCGTCCATCAGCACCAGCGCCGGGTGGCGCGCCAGCGCGGCGTCCAGATCGAACTCATGCACGGCCCGCCCGCGGTGCTGGATACGTTTTTGCGGCAGTATTGGCAGGCCGGCCAACAAAGCGGCCGTTTCGCTACGGCCGTGGGTTTCGACCACGCCGATCAGCACGTCCAGCCCCTGGGCGCGCTGGCGCTGCGCCTCCTGCAGCATGGCGTAGGTTTTGCCGACGCCGGCGCAGGCGCCAAAAAACACCTTCAGCCGGCCGCGAGGCTTTTCGTTGGCGGCGGCCAGCAGGCTATCGGGGTCGGGGCGCTGTTGTTCATCAACCATGTCGGATCCTTGTCACTCAACGCAAAACGGGTCCGGCACGCCGGACCCTTGATGTTATCGCGTAACCTGCGATTACTTTAGCGCATCCAGCGCCATATTCAGTTTCAGCACGTTAACCACCGGTTCACCGATAAAATTCGGCATCGGGCGCTCGCTATTTTGTTCGATCAAATCGGCGAGCCGTTGCGGCGGCAAGTGGCGCGCTGCCGCCACCCGCGCCAGCTGATAGTGCGCCGCTGCCGGGGAAATCTGCGGATCAAGCCCGCTGCCTGAGGCGGTCAGCAGATCGACCGGGATCGGCCCGTGCATGGTAGGATTGGCCTGGCGCAACTGTGCGGCGCGTTCGGCGATGGCCTTATCCAGTGCCGGATTGGAAACCGCCAGATTGCTGCCGGCAGAGGCTTCGGCATTATAAGCCGAATCAGCGGTGGCAGAAGGGCGTCCCCAAAAATACTGCGGCTGGCTGAAGTTCTGGCCGATCAGCGCGGAGCCAACCAGCTTGTCCCCTTGATATAAGAGTGAACCCGCGGCGCGCTCGGCAAACAGCAGCTGTGCCAGTCCGGTGGTCAGCAGCGGATAGGCAATACCGGTGAGCAGCGCCAGTAACAAAAGCATCACCAATGATGGGCGTAAATAAGACATAACTATCTCCTCTCGAGCTTAGCCGGCAACGTGCAGCACGGTGAGCAGCAGGTCGATCAGCTTGATGCCGACAAACGGCACCAGCAGACCGCCGACGCCATACAGCCACAGGTTGCGGCGCAACAGAGCCGCCGCGCTCAGCGCCTTGTAACTGACGCCCTTCAGCGCCAGCGGGATCAGAAACACAATCACCAGCGCGTTAAAAATCACCGCCGACAAAATGGCCGAAGCGGGTGAATGCAGATGCATCACGTTAAGCGCATTCAACTGCGGATAGGTGGCGGCGAACGCTGCCGGAATAATGGCGAAGTATTTCGCCACGTCGTTGGCGATACTGAAGGTCGTCAGCGAACCGCGCGTCATCAGCATCTGTTTGCCGATATGCACCACTTCGATCAATTTGGTCGGGTTGGAGTCCAGATCGACCATATTGCCGGCCTCTTTGGCCGCCTGGGTGCCGGAGTTCATCGCCACCGCGACGTCAGCCTGCGCCAGCGCCGGGGCGTCGTTGGTACCATCGCCGGTCATTGCCACCAGTCGGCCTTCAGCCTGATACTGGCGAATCAAGGCCAGCTTGGCTTCCGGCGTCGCTTCCGACAGAAAATCGTCTACCCCGGCCTCGGCAGCAATGGCGGCGGCGGTCAAGCGGTTGTCACCGGTGATCATCACCGTTTTGATGCCCATTTTGCGCAATTCGGCAAAACGTTCCTTGATGCCGCCTTTGACAATGTCCTTCAGCGCGACCACGCCCAGCACTCTGGGGCCTTCCGCCACCACCAGCGGCGTACCGCCGGTACGCGCCACGCTTTCCACCAGCGCATCTACCGCCGCCGGGAAGTGGCCGCCGTTGGACTCCACGTGGCGACGAATTGCGTCCACCGCACCTTTACGGATCATGCGGTCCTGCACGTTGACGCCGCTCATCCGCGTTTGCGCCGAAAACGGCACAAAGGTGGCATTCAAGGTCTGCAGGTCGCGTTCGCGCAGATTAAAGCGCTGTTTTGCCAGCACCACGATGCTGCGACCTTCCGGCGTTTCATCCGCCAGTGAAGACAGCTGCGCGGCATCGGCCAGTTCCTGTTCTTTTACGCCGGGAGCCGGCAGGAACTCCGAAGCCTGTCGATTGCCAAGGGTGATGGTGCCGGTCTTATCCAGCAGCAGCACGTCGACGTCGCCGGCCGCCTCAACGGCGCGGCCGCTGGTGGCGATGACGTTGGCGCCGAGCATGCGGCTCATGCCGGCGACGCCGATGGCTGACAGCAACCCGCCGATGGTGGTCGGGATCAGACACACCAGCAGCGCCACCAATACGGTCACGCTGACGACCGAGCCGCTGCCGGCGGCATTGACGCTATATTGCGAGAACGGCAACAGCGTGGCCACCGCCAGCACGAACACGATGGTCAGTGCCACCAGTAAAATGGTCAGCGCCACTTCATTCGGCGTTTTACGGCGTTTGGCGCCTTCGACCATGGCAATCATGCGATCGAGGAAGGTCTCGCCGGGGTTGACGCTGCATTGCACCACCAGCCAGTCGGACAGCACGCGCGTCCCGCCGGTAACCGAGGAGAAGTCACCACCGGATTCGCGGATCACCGGCGCCGATTCGCCGGTAATGGCGCTTTCATCCACCGACGCGCCGCCTTCCAGCACTTCGCCATCGCAAGGCAGGGTATCACCGGCTTCCACCAGCACGATGTCGCCTTTGCGCAAGCTGTCTGCGGCGACCTTTTCCGTCGCGCCATCGCGTTTCGCCGCGGCCAGCTTTTTAGCCCAAATGGTTTTCCTGGTGCCCTTCAGACTGGCAGCCTGTGCCTTGCTGCGGCCTTCGGCCAGCGCTTCGGCAACGTTGGCGAACAGCACGGTAAACCACAGCCACAGGGCGATACTGCCGGTAAACGCGGCGCTGCCGTCAGTTTTACCGGCCAGCAGACTGAGCCAGATCAGGGTGGTCAGCACGCTGCCGATATACACCACGAACATCACCGGATTGCGCCACTGGACGCGAGGATCCAGCTTCTTCACCGCGTCGAGCAGCGCGGCCCGTACCAGAGCCGGTTCAAAAAGCGCACGTTGTTTGCGAGTCATACGATTTCTCTCTTTATGCCGGTTAGTGTGCCAGCCAGACCTGTAAATGCTCGGCCACCGGGCCTAGCGCCAGCGCCGGAACGAAAGTCAATGCGCCAATCAGCAGTACGGTGCCGATCAACAAGCCGATAAACAGCGGCCCGGTGGTCGGCAGCGTGCCGTTGCCCGCCGGTTGGCGCTTCTTCACGCACAGCGAACCGGCGATGGCCAGCACCGGCAGGATCACGCCAAAACGGCCGACAAACATGGCAAATGCCAGTAACAGGTTGTAGAACGGGGTGTTGACGCTCAGCCCGCCAAATGCGCTGCCGTTGTTGTTGGCGGCGGAGGAGAGGGCGTATAGCACTTCGCTAAAACCGTGTGCGCCAGGGTTAAGGATCCCGGCGCGGCCGGCGGCGGTGCCGATGGCCAGCGCGCTGCCCAGCAGCACCAGCGTTGGCGTCACCAGAATCGCCAACGCGGTCATCTTCATATCGTAAACGTCAATTTTCTTGCCGAGGTATTCCGGCGTGCGGCCGATCATCAACCCGGCGATAAACACCGTCAGCAACACGAACAGCAGCATGCCGTACAGGCCGGAACCGACGCCGCCGAACACCACCTCGCCGATCTGCATCAGCCACAGCGGTACCATGCCGCCGAGGGCGGTGAACGAATCATGCATGGCGTTAACCGCGCCACAGGAGGCGGCGGTGGTCACCACCGAAAACAGGCTGCTGGCGAGAATGCCAAAGCGCGACTCTTTACCTTCCATATTGGCGTTGCTGGCGCCACCCAGGGCGCTCAGATGCGGGTTGCCTGCCAGTTCGGCATACATCACCACCACTACCGCCACCACGAAAATCAGCCCCATTGCCCAGATCAGCGCATGGCCCTGACGGTTTTCGCCCGCCACCTGGCCAAAGGCAAAGCACAGCGCGCATGGGATCAGGAAGATCGCCAGCATCTGTACGAAATTGCTCAATGCGGTCGGGTTTTCAAACGGGTGCGCCGAATTGACACCAAAGAAGCCGCCACCGTTGGTACCGAGCATTTTTATCGCCTCTTGCGACGCTACCGGCCCCATGGGCAGGATCTGCTGCGCGCCTTCCAGCGTGTGCAGGTGCAGGTATGGCGACAGGTTCTGCAGCACGCCCTGGCTTACCAGCAACAGCGCGATAATCAGCGATAGCGGCAGCAATACATACAGCGTGATACGCAGCAGATCTACCCAGGCGTTGCCAATGGTGGCGCTTGAACGGCGAGCGAAGGCGCGAATCAGCGCGAACGCGACGGCGATGCCGGTGGCGGCGGACAAGAAGTTTTGCACCGCCAGACCTGCCATCTGGCTCAGATAGCTCAGGGTGCTTTCACCACTGTATGCCTGCCAGTTGGTATTGGTGACGAAGCTGACGGCGGTATTCAGCGCCAGATGCCACGACAATCCCGGAAAGCCTTGCGGATTGAGCGGCAGCGCGCCTTGCCCCATCAGCAGGGCAAACAGCAGTACGATACCCAGCAGGTTGAACATCACGATCGCCAGGGCATATTGCCGCCAGTGCATTTCTGCGCCGTTGTTGCCGCAGCAGCGCCAGACGCCGGCTTCGAAGCGGCGTAATATCGGCAGTGGTTCGCCTTCTATAAGACGGGCCAAAACGCTGCCCAGCGGGCGGGACAGCACCAGAAGAACCAGCATGAAGCTGGCGATAAGTAGAAAGGCCGACGCAGCCATCAGAAATCCTCCGCATTAAACAGCGCGTAAACCAGATAGCCCAACAGCAGCAGAACCAACAGCGCACCACTTATGACGCTGAAACTCACGGGACACCTCCACAGGTGTAGGTTTGGATAGCGGGAGTGTAGAGAGGGCGGTAGAAAGAAGATGAAAAAATAGGGTGGGCCGGTGTAAAAAAAGTATAAAAACGCCGACGTGCGCGGCAAAAAAAGAGGGCGATGCGTTACGCAAGGTAAACTTGCCATTAACGTAGCCTTGGTTGTTAGTTAACCTTTATGTAACAAACTTTCAGTATAAGCAGTAAATGAGTGATTTTTTGTGCGATCTGGTGGTCGGATGAGTAGTAAACTTTCAGCCGATGCGCTAAAATTTTGTCCAGTTAACACATTATCCCGTTTTCTTTTACGCTGAGCTGTTCCTGACCGTTGTGCCCCGCAGCCGGCGTTATATTAACCCCGCAATTTGTTGGCATCGTATCAAGCCGGCCATTCGGTAAACGCGGGTTTACCGGCTGAGGCCGTGCGGCAGCGATGTTAAACAATAGGGTCAAAGGAGGTTCGCATGTCCCTGTATCACGCTTATCCATTGCATCGGATTCTCCTGCGCCGCAGCGCAGTAGTCCTGCTCGGCATATTGGCTTTGCCGATCATGCTGTTCCGCGCCGATCGCGCACGGTTCTACAGCTATTTGCACCGCGTCTGGTCCAAGACCAGCGATAAACCGGTGTGGCTGCAACAGGCGGAGCTGGCGTCTGGCGATTTTTACTAAACCGCGCTGCCGTGTCTGCAACCCTCGCATTGACATGCGGGGGTTTTTTTTCGCCATTTTTTAGCGTATTACCTTCGGTAGGTCGTATTAACTCACGAATTATTCTACACTTTTAGCATAATCCATCCTGCAGGGAACCAACATGAGCGATAAAATTCCGATCGGTATCAGCGCTTGCCTGTTAGGGGGCGCAGTGCGTTTCGACGGCGGCCATAAACGGCTGGCCTTTGCGGTGGAACAGCTGGCGCCGTTCGTGCAATTTGAGGCTATCTGCCCAGAAATGGCGATGGGATTGCCAGTCCCTCGTCCAGCGTTGCGGCTGGTCAAAAAGGGCCAGCAAACGGCGTTGTGCAACAGTAATGACAGCACGGTGGATGTTACCGATGATATGCAGCAGTTTTCCGCCCAACGGGTCGCGGCGCTGCAGCATTTATGTGGTTACATCGTCTGCGCCAAGTCGCCGAGCTGCGGCATGGAACGGGTCAGGGTGTATGGCGAACACGGCGAGGGCGCACGCAAAAGCGGCGTTGGGCTGTTTACCGCCGAACTGATGCGGCAGATGCCCTGGCTGCCGGTAGAAGAGGACGGCCGACTGAATGATGCGCAGCTGCGGGAGAATTTTGTCGAACGCGTCTACACGCTGTACGAACTGAATATGCTGTGGCAGCAGGGTTTGACGCGTGGCGCGCTGATGGCTTTTCACAGCCGTTACAAACTGTCGCTGCTGGCGCATTCACAGATGGAATATCGCCAGTTGGGGCGCTTTGTGGCCGCCATCGACCAATGGTCGTCGCTGGACGCCTTTGCACAGGAATACCGCAGCCGGTTGATGAAATTGCTGGCGCATAAGGCCACGCGGCGTAACCACACCAACGTACTGATGCACGTGCAAGGCTACTTCCGTCGTCAGCTCAGTGCGGCACAACGGCAAGAACTGGCGCAACTGATTGACCGTTATCGTCAGGGAATGCAACCGCTGTTGGCACCGATCACCCTGTTAAAACATTATATGGCGGAATATCCCGACAGCTATCTGGCGCAGCAACGTTATTTTGAGCCCTATCCGGAAGCGCTGCGGCTGCGTTACGGCCATTGAGCGCTCGGCGATGGCCGGGATCTGCCAGCCGATATTATCAACCCGCAAAGGGATAGCTCACCATAAAGGAGTGTTATGACCACCCATCTGGTCTGGTTGCGTAACGATTTGCGTGTCACCGACAACCAGGCGCTGTATGCCGCCTGTCGCGATCCCCAGGCCACGGTGATGGCGGTATTTATCGCCACGCCGCAGCAATGGCGGCAACATCATATGGCTGCGCGTCAGGCGGCGTTTATTCACGCCACGCTGCGGCAGCTGCAACAGGCGTTGGCGCAGCGCGGCATCCCGCTGGTCACCCAGCAATGTGACGATTTTGCCGCCGCCGTCGATTGGCTGGTTGATTTCTGTCAGGCTTCGCACGTTGATGCGCTGTTTTACAATCGCCAATACGAATTGAATGAACGACGGCGCGACCGCCAGCTGGAACAGCGTCTGAACGGCATGGTGAACTGCCAGGCGTTTGATGACAGTCTGTTGCTACCACCCGGCAGCGTACTGAGCGGTAACGGCGAAATGTATAAAATGTATACGCCGTTTCGCCGGGCGTTTCTGGCGCGTTTGGCGGAGTCTGACATTGCCAGTCTGCCGGCGCCCGCGCAGCGGTCCTGCGGTCAGTGGCAGGCCATCACGCCGCCGGCGCCGTTCGATTATCCTGCCGCTGAGCTTGACGACGGGTTCCCGGCGGGAGAGGAGGCGGCGCTGCGCCGGCTGCGCCATTTTTGCCGGCAGCAGGTGCAGGACTACCATCATCAACGCGATATTCCTGCGGTTGATGGCACCAGCGTTCTGTCACCCTATTTGGCGGTCGGCGCGCTGTCACCACGGCAATGTGTCAATCGTCTGCGTGCCGAATGTCCAGATATGCTGGCCAATCCGCACGGCGGTGCTTTCTGCTGGTTGAACGAGCTGATTTGGCGCGAATTTTACCGTCATTTGCTGGTGGCGAATCCGGCGTTGTGCCGCCACCGTCCCTTTATTGCCTGGACAGACCGGGTACGCTGGAACCCGGCGGCTGACAATTTCCTCGCCTGGCAGCAGGGGCGCACCGGTTATCCGATCGTCGATGCCGCCATGCGTCAGCTCAACCAGACCGGCTGGATGCATAATCGTCTGCGGATGATCGCCGCCAGTTTTTTGGTGAAAGATTTGCTGATCGACTGGCGTGCCGGCGAACGCTACTTCATGTCGCAACTGCTGGACGGCGATCTGGCCGCCAACAACGGTGGTTGGCAATGGGCAGCATCGACGGGCACTGACGCCGCACCGTATTTTCGCATTTTCAATCCCACCACCCAGGGCAAACGTTTTGATCCACAAGGCAGTTTTATTCGCAAGTGGTTGCCCGAACTGGCGGATGTGCCCGACAATGAACTCCATCAGCCCCACCGTTGGGCGGAAAAACAGCAACGAGTGCTGGATTATCCGTTGCCGATTGTCGATCACCCACAGGCCCGGCTGGCCACGCTGGCAGCGTTTGACGCGGCGAAGCGAGGAGCAGGGTAACGCGAGCAAGGAGCGAAGTATGTTGAAGAAGGTGTTGGCCGTTTGTCTGAGCGGTTACTCGGCGCTGGCGATGGCCGGTTTTGACGTGGTCGCACTGGGGGTAAACGGTGGCATCAGCGACGGCAATCTGACGTCCTACCTGATCCGCAGCGACGGACAGACACAGTATGTGGCGCTGGACGCCGGCTCATTGCTGCCCGGCATCGCCAAAGGGCTTGAAAAGGGCAGTTTCCCCCAGGTCACATCTCAACTGGCTGCGCCCTATACGCCGCAGGGGTACGTGTTTCGTCAATTGATTGGCGGCTATTTTATCAGTCACGCGCATCTCGACCACCTGGCGGGCCTGGTGCTGGCGGCGCCGGAAGATAACAAGAAAACCCTTTATGCCTCTTCAGATACCGTACTGACGTTGCGTAATCACTACTTCAACTGGAAGGTCTGGCCCAACTTCACCGATTCCGGCAACGGCGCCCGGCTGGGAACCTACCGTTTGCAGCCGGTGCGGGAGCAGCAGCGTTTCACCTTCGGCACTACCGGGCTGAGTGGCGTACTTTACCCCCTCAGTCACGATCGTTACCCTTCGTCGATGGTGTTGCTGTCCGATCGCAGCGGCGCATTTGCCTACTTCGGCGATACCGGGCCGGACGCGGTGGAGCAGTCGCGTCATCTGGATACCGTCTGGCGTGCGTTAGGTCCGCTGATCCAGCAAAAAAAGCTGAAGGGGATGATTATCGAAACCTCTTACCCAAACGGGGTGGCGGACAATCAGCTGTATGGTCATTTGACGCCGGACTGGCTGCTAAAAGAGCTGCATAACCTGCAAAAGTACAGCGGCGGCGACGGTTCGCTGCAAGACCTGCCGGTAGTGATAAGCCACGTCAAGCCGAGCATCAGGCAAGGTGACGATGTGCGCACCACCATTAAACGACAGTTGGATCAGGGGAACGATCTCGGCGTGAAATTTATCATGATGGAACAGGGCGATCGGCAGACGTTTTAATTTTAAAGAGAGAAATCCATGCATAACCTCGATCTGGAAAAACTGATCAACAACGAACTTAACTGCGCGGCGTTCCAGGACTATGCGCCCAACGGCCTGCAGGTGGAAGGGCGGCCACAGGTGCAGCGCATCGTCACCGGGGTAACTGCCTGTCAGGCGTTGTTGGACGCGGCGGTTGAACAGCAGGCCGACGCCATTGTGGTGCACCATGGCTACTTCTGGAAAAACGAAGCGCCGGCGGTGCGGGGCATGAAACGCAACCGCTTGAAGACGCTGCTCTGCAATGATATCAATTTGTACGGCTATCATCTGCCGCTGGATGCGCATCCGGTATTGGGCAACAACGCACAGTTGGCGCAGATGCTGGACATTGGTGCGATCGGTGAAGTGGAGCCGTTGGTGCCGTACGGGGAGCTGACTCAGCCATTGAGCGGTGAGCAATTGCAGCAGCGGATAGAAAGCCGCCTTGGGCGTACGGTGTTGCACTGCGGTGACAACGCCCCGGCGCAAATCCGTCGGGTGGCCTGGTGTACCGGCGGCGGACAGGGCTTTATCGACAGCGCGGCGCGCTTCGGCGTTGACGCCTTTATCAGTGGCGAAGTGTCTGAACAAACCATTCACAGCGCACGGGAAATGGGCGTGCACTTCTTTGCTGCCGGCCACCATGCCACCGAGCGTGGTGGCGTCAAGGCGTTGGGAGAATGGCTGGCGCAGCAGCATGGTTTTGACGTGACCTTTATCGATATCCCTAATCCCGCCTGATTTTTTCTCTTCAGGATCAGCCCGGCCACCGCGCCGGCTGAATCCTTTTACCGGCCTATCTCCTTATTTTCTCAATGGTTGCGTTCTATTGACAGCCAGAGCCCTGTCGAGCATAACTGATACGCAGACAAATAATAAATCCCCTGATGGGTTTCAAACGGCAGCCGTGCTGCGGTTTGCAATACTACGGGTACAAGGAGCATAAGGGTGCAACGAGCACGTTATTACCTACTGGGTGAAAGAGCGGTAGTGCTTGAACTGGCGCCACCGGTGACGCTGACCAGCCAGCAGCGCATCTGGGCGCTGGCGGAAAAACTCAACCACCATCCTCAGGTTCGCGAAGTGGTGCCAGGCATGAATAATCTGACCTTGATGCTGGATACGCCGCAGGCCGATGCCGAAGCGATGCTGGCATTATTGCAACAGGGGTGGGAAAGCAATGAAACGCTGGTACCGGAATCACGCCAGGTGGATATTCCGGTGGTTTACGGTGGCGAACAGGGGCCGGATCTGGCCGACGTGGCGCGCCATACCGGCATGACGATACAGCAGGTGGTCGAATGCCATGCCTCGGCAGACTATATCGTGTATTTCCTGGGATTTCAGCCGGGGTTCTCCTACCTTGGCGGCATGCCGGAACGCCTTGCCACGCCGCGTCGTGCCGAGCCGCGTCTGTCGGTACCCGCCGGTTCGGTGGGCATCGGCGGCAGCCAGACCGGCATTTATCCGCTGGCGACGCCGGGCGGCTGGCAACTGATTGGCCGTACGCCGTTGGCGCTGTTCAATCCGCTTGAAATGCCGCCTACGCTGCTGCGCCCCGGCGACAACGTGCGCTTTGTGCCGCAAAAGGAGGGCGTATGTTGAATATTTTACGCGCCGGCATTTACACCACGGTGCAGGATCTGGGCCGTAATGGCTTTCGTCGTTTGGGTATCAGCCAGGGCGGGGCGTTGGATACACCCGCGCTTAAAATTGCCAACCTGCTGGTGGGCAACGCGCCTGACGCCGCCGGCCTGGAAATCACCCTGGGCCAGTTCAGCGCCGAATTCACCCGCAGCGGCTGGATAGCGCTGACCGGGGCGGGTTGCGATGCGCAACTGGATGGCAAACCGCTGTGGACCGGATGGCGTTATGCGGTCAAAAAGGGTCAGAAGCTGGTATTGAGTCAGCCCAAACGCGGCATGCGCAGCTACCTGGCGCTGGCCGGTGGCATTGCGGTTGCAGAAATGCTCGGTTCACGCAGCACCGATCTGAAAGCCGCCTTTGGCGGGCTGGAGGGACGGCTGTTGAAAGATGGCGATCGCCTGCCGTTAGGCAAAAGTGCCTCGTTGCCGGCCACGTCGGTTGGGGTGAAGCAACTGCTGTTCAACAACCGCATTCGCGCCATGCCGGGGCCGGAATACGACGAGTTTACGCCGGAGGCACAGGAGGAATTTTGGCGTACCGCCTGGCAGCTCAGTCCACAGAGCAACCGCATGGGCTATCGACTGCATGGCAGCGGGATGCTGGCGCGTACCACCGATCGCGAAATGCTGTCGCACGGCCTGCTGCCGGGCGTGGTGCAGGTGCCGCACAACGGGCAGCCGATCGTATTGATGGCCGATGCGCAAACCACCGGTGGCTATCCGCGGATTGCCTGCGTGATCGAAGCCGATCTCTACCATTTGGCGCAGATCCGCCTGGGCGAACCGATCCATTTCATTCCTTGCAGCGTGGCGCAGGCGCAGCGCGCCAAAGCCGAGCAGGATCATTTTATCCAACAAATTGCCTGGGGGTTGAATGTTCGTTGATTTAAACGCCGATCTCGGTGAAGGCTGCGCCAATGACCAGGCGCTGCTGCAATTGGTCAGCTCCGCCAATATTGCCTGCGGCTTCCATGCTGGCGATGCGCAAACCATGCGGCAGTCGGTACGTTGGGCGCAGCAATACGGCGTAGCCATCGGCGCGCACCCGAGTTTCCCCGATCGCGAAAACTTTGGTCGCACGCGTATGCAACTGCCGCCGGAAACGGTGTTTGCACAGGTGGTGTATCAGTTGGGGGCGCTGGCCGCCATTGCTCGGGCGGAAGGCGCAGTGATGGTACATGTGAAGCCACACGGCATGTTGTACAACCAGGCGGCGGTCGAACCTGCACTGGCGGAGGCGATAGCCCGCGCGGTGCAGGCGGTTGACCCGGCGCTGCGGCTGGTAGGCCTGGCCGGCAGCGAGCTTATCCGCGCCGGGGAACGACTCGGGCTGGCAACGCGGCAGGAGGTGTTTGCCGATCGTGGATATCTGGCTGACGGCACGCTGGTGCCGCGTGGTCAACCGGGGGCGCTGATCGATAACGATGAGCACGCGTTGCAACAAACGCTGGAAATGGTGCGCCATCATCGCGTGCGCAGCGTGGAGGGTAAGTGGGCCGCCGTTCAGGCCGAAACCGTCTGCCTGCACGGTGACGGCGAACATGCGTTGGAATATGCAAGAAAATTGCGTGAAAGCTTTAAAAAACATAATATTAGCGTTAGCGCAGAATAATAATAACGCCAGATTGATGACCAGGTTGCCGTCGGGTACGACAGCCTGGCGGCTGGCGTAGCGAAAGCTGCTACCGGTGATTATCCTGCGGGGCAGGCCAGGGGATGCCAGGGGAACATTTGATTTGTCGGCGCTTTATGCCGCCACTTCAACGGCATGTTTTCGCTACGTTCTGCCGTTGTCAGCAGTCAGCACACAACATTACTAACATCATAAAAGGGAAACACTATGGAACAGGTGGTTAATCTCTGGCCACTGATCGGCATTGCCGTCATCGTGGTTGGCTTTGTTTTACGCTTTAATCCGGTATTGGTGGTGATCGCCGCCGGTATCGTCACCGGACTGGCGGCATTTATGCCGCTGGCGCAGATTCTGGAAAAGCTGGGGGAGGGGTTTCTCAATACCCGCAACCTGCCGCTGATATTGCTGTTGCCGCTGGCGGTTATCGGTTTGCTGGAACGCCATGGACTGAAAGAACGCGCACAGGCATGGATCGCCAAGATCAAAAGTGCCACCGCCGGTCGTTTGCTGATCGTCTATCTGTTTGTACGTGAAATTACCGCGGCGATGGGGCTGACCAGCCTGGGCGGGCACCCGCAAATGGTGCGTCCACTGCTGGCGCCGATGGCAGAAGGTGCGTCGGAGAACCGTTACGGCGAACTGCCTGAGCGCGTGCGACATCGCCTGCGTGCCATGTCGGCGGCAACCGACAACGTCGGGCTGTTCTTTGGCGAAGATATTTTTGTGGCGTTCGGCGCCATCATCTTTATGCACAATTTTATGCTGGAATCGGGGGGGATTCAGACCGAGCCGCTGCATATCGCTTTGTGGGGGATTCCGACGGCGATTTTTGCCTTCCTGATCCATTCCTTCCGTCTGTATCGCATGGACCGGCAGCTCAGCGCCGAACTGGCGCAGCTTAATCAGGCGGCGCTGCAGAGCAAGGGAGACGCATGATGCATTTTCAGCAGCAATATCTGTATTGGTTGGCCGGCGTGGTACTGGTGATTATCGCCGCGATGTCGCTGCGCGATCGCGCCAATCCGCGGCGTGTGACTACCGCACTGTTCTGGGGGCTTTATGGCCTGGTGTTCCTGGTGGGCGACTGGACTTACGCGCTGTTCGGCAGCGGGGCAGAGGCCAAGCGTTATCTGCATATCGCCATCGGCGGCCTGGTGGTGGTGATGGCATTGATTGCCGGCTTCGGCGGTGTGCGCCTTGGCAGTTATCATCAGCGTACGCCGCAGGAGCGTGAGGTTAGCGCCAAGCGGCTCGGTAACCGATTGTTTATTCCCGCGCTGGCGATACCGGTGGTGACGGTCGTCGGCGTACTGCTGTTCAATAATATTCCGGCGTTGCAAATGGCGGTGTTTGGCCCGGGCAATCACTCCACCCTGATTACGCTGTTTTCCATGGCATTGGGGGTAGTGCTCGGCGGTATCATTGCGGTGAGGATGACCCGTGAAAGCGCGACGCAGCCGTTGCAGGAGGCGCGACGTCTGCTGGATTCGATCGGTTGGGCGTTTATCCTGCCGCAGATCCTGGCCACGCTCGGTCTGCTGTTTACCGTGGCGGGCGTCGGCACGGCGATTTCACACCTGACGCAGGAGTATCTGGCGGTGGATAACCGCTTTATTGCGGTAGCGGTATACGCTATTGGCATGGCGGTGCTGACCATGGTAATGGGCAACGCCTTTGCCGCTTTCCCGATTGTCACCGCCGGTATCGGTATTCCCATCTTAGTGTTGCAGCACGGCGGTAATCCGGCGGTGATGGCGGCAATTGGCATGTTTTCAGGCTATTGCGGTACGCTAATGACGCCAATGGCGGCTAACTTTAATATTGTGCCGGCAGCACTGCTGGAGTTGCCGGACAAAAATGCGGTGATCAAGGCGCAGATCCCGACCGGTGCCTTGCTGTTGCTGGTCAACGTATTCCTGCTGTATTTCTTGATGTTCCTGTAGGAGAGCGCATGCAAAAAGTATTGATAACCGGCTTTGAACCGTTTGACGGCGAGCGTGTGAATCCTTCATGGGAAGTGGTCAGGCAACTGAACGATATGCAACTGGCCGGCATACGGGTAGTGGCGCGTCAGTTGCCGTGCGTGTTTGGCGCGGCGCGTGAGGCGCTGAACGCGGCGATTGACGAGGTCGAGCCGCTGCTGGTGCTGGCGATCGGTCAGGCCGGCGGCCGCAGCGATATTTCGCTGGAACGGGTGGCGATCAACGTCGACGATGCGCGCATCCCGGATAACCAGGGGCAGCAACCGATCGATGAGCCGATTGTCGCCGACGGCCCGGCGGCCTACTTCAGCAGTCTGCCGATCAAGGCAATGGCAACGGCAATGCGCGAGGCGGGTATTCCGGCGTCGGTATCGCAGACCGCCGGTACCTTTGTCTGCAACCATGTGATGTACGGTCTGCTGCACCATTTGCACCATCGGCCACACATCAAGGGCGGGTTCATTCATATTCCCTACCTGCCGGAACAGGCGGCGGCGCATCCCGGTGCGCCAAGCATGGCTGCCGGCACCGTGCTGTTTGCCCTGGAGCTGGCGATTTCCATCGCCCTGCAGGTGGAGCATGATTTGAAAATCGGCGGGGGCGCTACGCATTAACCCCCGTATCAGGAGACGTTAGCATGCCGGAAGGACCGGAAATTCGCCGGGCGGCAGATAGCTTGGCGGCGGCGGTGCTGGAGCAGCCGCTGACCGAGGTTTGGTTCGCCTTTGCGCAGTTAAGGCACTACCAGCCAGAGCTGATCGGTCAGCGGATCGTGGCGATTGAACCGCGCGGCAAGGCGCTATTGACGCATTTTTCCAATGGGTTAACGCTGTACAGCCATAACCAGCTGTATGGCGTATGGAAAGTGGCGAAGGCCGGGGAAACCCCGACGACCAAGCGCGATCTGCGGGTGAGGTTGCAAACGGCGCAGCAGGCGATTCTGCTGTACAGCGCGTCGGATATCACCCTCGGCCCGCGGGAAGAGATAGCCATGCATCCGTTTTTACAGCGCATCGGCCCGGATGTGCTGGATATGGCCTTGACGCAACGGCAGGTTACACAACGTTTGCTTGCGCCAGCATTTTGCCGGCGGCAGTTGGGCGGGCTGTTGCTCGATCAGGCATTTTTGGCGGGGCTGGGTAACTACCTGCGGGCGGAAATCCTGTGGCTGGCGCAGTTGGCGCCGCAACACCGGCCGCGGGATTTGTCTGCCGATGCGCTGCAACGTCTGGCGCAGGCAATATTGGCATTACCGCGATTATCTTATCAGACGCGTGGTCAGGCCAATGACGATGTGCATCATGGGGCGTTGTTCAGCTTTAAGGTGTTTCATCGCAGCGGCGAGCCGTGCCTGCGCTGCGGAGCGATGATCGTGAAAACCACGCTGTCGTCGCGGCCGTTTTACTGGTGCCCAAATTGCCAGCATTAACCGCTGGTGGCGGGTGTTGATAATGACTGTCTTGCTTGACGGTGGCCCAAATTGCCAGCATTAACCGCTGGTGGCGGGTGTTGATAATGCCTGTCTTGTTTGACGGTGGCCCAAATTGCCAGCATTAACCGCTGGTAGTGGTTAATAAAAAAACGCCGCCCTGATGGGCGGCGTTGTCAGATTCAATCTGGGTCAATGCGGCGTTATTTCTTCAACTGGGAATTGAAATCACGCTCGGCGTAGCCGGTATACAGCTGGCGCGGACGGGCGATCTTGATGCCTTCGTCGTGCATTTCGTTCCAGTGGGCGATCCAGCCTATGGTACGCGCGATGGCGAAGATCACGGTGAACATCGAGGACGGAATGCCCATTGCCTTCAGAATAATGCCTGAATAGAAGTCGACGTTCGGGTACAGTTTCTTCTCGATGAAGTACGGGTCGTTCAGCGCGATGTGTTCCAGCTCCATCGCCACGGCCAGCAGGTTATCGTCTTTCTTGTTCAGTTCTTTCAGCACTTCGTGACAGGTTTCACGCATCACCGTGGCGCGCGGATCGTAATTTTTGTACACCCGGTGGCCGAAGCCCATCAGACGGAACGAATCGTTCTTGTCTTTGGCGCGCTTGATGAACTCTGGAATGTGTTCAACGGTTTTGATTTCTTCCAGCATCTTCAGTGCGGCTTCGTTGGCGCCACCGTGCGCCGGCCCCCACAGGGAAGCAATACCGGCCGCGATGCAGGCAAACGGGTTGGCGCCTGAGGAACCGGCGGTACGCACGGTAGAGGTGGACGCGTTCTGCTCGTGATCGGCATGCAGGATCAGGATGCGATCCATGGCGCGTTCCAGCACCGGGTTCACCACGTACTCTTCACACGGGGTGGCGAACATCATGTGCAGGAAGTTACCGGCGTAAGACAGATCGTTGCGCGGATACACGAACGGCTGGCCAAGAGAGTATTTGTAACACATCGCCGCCACGGTCGGCATTTTGGACAGCAGGCGGAATGCGGTAATTTCACGGTGGCGTTCATTGTTGACGTCGAGCGCATCGTGGTAGAACGCCGCCAGCGCGCCGGTTACGCCACACAGCACCGCCATGGGGTGCGAGTCGCGACGGAAGCCACGGAACAGATGGGTGATCTGATCGTGGATCATGGTGTGGCGGGTGACGGTGGTCTTGAAGGTTTCGAACTCTTCCGGCGTTGGAGTTTCGCCGTACAGCAGGATGTAACACACTTCCAGATAAGAAGATTGTTTCGCCAGCTGCTCGATCGGGAAGCCACGGTGCAGAAGAACACCTTTGTCACCGTCAATGAAGGTGATTTTGGATTCGCAAGAAGCGGTGGAGGTAAAGCCGGGATCGAATGTGAAATAACCTTTGGAACCCAGGGCGCGGACGTCGAGGACATCGGGACCCAGCGTTGGGGTTAGTACGCCCAGTTCGATCGGAGCTTCGCCGCCATTGATGGTTAGCGTCGCTTTCTTATCAGTCATTTACAGTCTCCTTAGCGCCTTATTTTAAAAACCTCTAACAACTGAAATACCTTAAATCTCCGCCAGTTGCCCACAAATGAGCAAAACCGGCGCCAACTCTGTGAGCGACTGCGCAATTGCGCTGGTAGGGTACAGAGTGTCAAACCGTTCGTCATTCATGTCGCAGCGGTGTGGCCGCGTGCCGACCCCGATGGTGTATGCCGTTCAGGCAGTCGGGGACATACGCTTGCCTCCTGGCTACAATGTGACATCCATTGGGTTTGACCAGGCGAACGAGACGGGTGACCAGTTGTTAACGATTCGTTGAATTCGTTATTTTCTGTTAATCATTACCTACGACGTGTTCGGGGGTTTTAACCAAATACACTGTTGCATAACTTGTGCGTAGGGGGAAGTGTATCTGCTGACCTATAGCGCATCATAGGACCGTTTGTGCCCCTATATGTAATGGAAATGTTGATCTCTTGTCAAATCAGATAATTAATTTTGTACCAATTGTGAAAATCGTGATCTAAATCACTGTTCGGGGGAAATGTTATCAAAGGGATTGTACGGGAATTGTAATCAGAATGTGATCCTCCTATACTGCCGCCAGGTCTCCGGATTACCCTGAAGTAGGAGCACCCAGCGTTATAACTACGCGCCGTTTAAGCACAGAGGATGTTGATGTTTGAGCGCGTGACGTGTAAGGGTTTTGGCTCTTAACGCTGTCTGATCCCCACCCAGGCCCGGAGGAAGGAAAATAATAAGAGCTGTGTGGGCAAAACCGTGAAAAAACAAAGACCTGTCAACCTGGATCTGCAAACGATCCGGTTTCCCGTAACTGCGATAGCGTCCATCTTACACCGAGTCTCTGGCGTAATTACCTTCGTTGCCGTGGGTATCCTCCTCTGGCTGCTGGGCATGTCACTCTCCTCCCAAGAGGGTTTCCTGCAGGCTGCCGCCATCATGAATAGCTTCTTCGTCAAATTCATCTTCTGGGGGATCCTCACTGCGTTGGCCTATCACATTTGCGGTGGCATTCGTCACTTGTTAATGGATTTTGGCTATATCGAAGAGAGTTTAGCCGCTGGCCAGCGTTCTGCCCAGGTGGCGTTCGTTCTGACCGCCGTGCTGTCAATTCTGGCTGGAGTCCTCGTATGGTAAGCAATGTTTCTGCATTAGGACGTAACGGCGTACACGACTGGTTGTTACTGCGTGCTTCCGCCATCGTCATCACCCTGTATGTTCTCTATATCCTGGGCTTTGTTGCCACGGCTCCGGACATGACCTATGAAATCTGGCGCGGTTTCTTCGCAACCAGCATTACGAAAGTATTCACCCTGTTAACGCTGTTGTCGATTCTGGTGCACGCCTGGATCGGTATGTGGCAGGTGCTGACGGACTATATCAAGCCACTGGCGTTACGCCTGATGCTGCAACTGGCGATTGTCGTCGCGTTGCTGGTCTATTTACTGTACGGAACAATCGTAGTGTGGGGTGCGTAAACAATGAAACTGCCAGTCAGAGAGTTTGATGCAGTGGTTATCGGTGCAGGCGGCGCAGGTATGCGCGCGGCACTGCAAATTTCCCAAGCGGGCTCAACCTGTGCCCTGCTGTCAAAAGTATTCCCGACCCGTTCCCATACCGTGTCTGCCCAGGGCGGTATCACCGTTGCGCTGGGTAACAGCCACGAGGACAACTGGGAATGGCATATGTACGATACGGTGAAAGGCTCCGATTACATCGGTGACCAGGACGCCATTGAATATATGTGTAAAACCGGCCCGGAAGCGATTCTGGAACTGGAACACATGGGCTTGCCGTTTTCCCGCCTGGACGATGGCCGCATTTACCAACGTCCATTCGGTGGCCAGTCGCTGAACTTCGGCGGCGAGCAGGCGGCACGTACCGCGGCGGCGGCTGACCGTACCGGTCATGCGCTGCTCCACACCCTGTATCAACAGAACCTGAAGAATCACACCACCATCTTTTCCGAGTGGTACGCGCTTGATCTGGTCAAAAACCAGGATGGCGCGGTGGTGGGCACTACCGCCATCTGTATTGAAACCGGCGAAGTGGTGTACTTCAAGGCCAAGGCGACCGTGCTGGCCACCGGCGGTGCGGGCCGTATTTACCAGTCCACTACCAACGCCCACATCAATACCGGCGATGGTGTCGGCATGGCTATTCGTGCCGGCGTGCCAGTGCAGGATATGGAAATGTGGCAGTTCCACCCAACCGGCATCGCCGGAGCCGGGGTACTGGTTACCGAAGGTTGCCGCGGCGAAGGTGGCTACCTGCTGAACAAGCACGGCGAGCGCTTTATGGAGCGTTATGCGCCAAACGCCAAGGATCTGGCGGGTCGCGACGTGGTTGCCCGTTCGATCATGATCGAAATCCGCGAAGGCCGCGGCTGCGAGGGTCCATGGGGTCCGCATGCCAAGCTGAAACTGGATCACCTCGGTAAGGACGTGCTGGAATCTCGCCTGCCGGGCATTCTCGAGCTGTCGCGTACCTTTGCTCACGTCGATCCGGTTAAAGAACCGATCCCGGTTATCCCGACCTGCCACTATATGATGGGCGGTATTCCGACCAAAGTGACCGGTCAGGCGCTGACGGTGAACGAAAAAGGTGAAGACGTCGTGATTCCGGGGCTGTTCGCGGTGGGTGAAATCGCCTGCGTATCGGTACACGGCGCCAACCGTCTGGGCGGTAACTCGCTGCTGGATCTGGTGGTGTTCGGCCGTTCCGCCGGCATGCACCTGCAGGAATCGTTGGCAGAGCAGGGTGAAAGCCGTGACGCCAGCGACTCTGACGTCGAAGCTTCGCTGGACCGCCTCAATCGCTGGAACAATACCCGCTCCGGTGAAGATCCGGTCGAAATCCGCAAGGCACTGCAATCCTGTATGCAGCACAACTTCTCGGTGTTCCGCGAAGGTGATGCGATGGCGAAAGGATTGGAAGAGCTGAAAGTGATCCGTGAACGCCTGAAGAACGCCCGTCTGGACGATACCTCCAGCGAATTCAACACCCAGCGTATTGAATGCCTGGAGTTGGATAACCTGATGGAGACTGCGTTTTCCACCGCCGTTTCGGCCAACTTCCGTACCGAGAGCCGTGGCGCGCACAGCCGCTTCGACTATCCGGAACGTGACGATGCCAACTGGCTGTGCCATTCGCTGTATCTGCCGCAGTCGGAAAGCATGACGCGTCGTGAAGTGAACATGCAACCGACACTGCGCCCGGCATTCCCGCCGAAAGTGCGTTCTTACTAATTTCGCGGAGATCGATTGATGAAACTCGAATTCTCAATATATCGCTATAACCCGGATGTCGACGACGCTCCGCACATGCAGGATTACCAGCTTGAGGCGGAAGAAGGGCGCGACATGATGCTGCTGGACGCGCTGATTCTGCTGAAGGAAAAGGATCCGACGCTGTCGTTCCGTCGCTCATGCCGTGAAGGCGTGTGCGGTTCCGACGGTCTGAACATGAACGGTAAAAATGGCCTGGCGTGTATCACCCCGGTGTCGTCGCTGAGCAAAGGCAAGGGTAAAATCGTCATTCGCCCGCTGCCGGGGTTGCCGGTAGTACGCGACCTGGTGGTCGATATGGGGCAGTTTTATACCCAGTATGAAAAGATCAAGCCTTACCTGCTGAACGACGGAAAAACGCCGCCGGCGCGCGAGCACCTGCAATCGCCAGAACAACGGGCTAAACTTGATGGTTTGTACGAGTGCATTCTGTGCGCCTGTTGCTCCACCTCGTGTCCGTCGTTCTGGTGGAACCCGGACAAATTCGTTGGCCCGGCTGGCCTGTTGGCGGCGTATCGCTTCCTGATTGACAGCCGTGACACCGAAACCGCAGCACGTTTGGATGATCTGGACGACGCTTTCAGTGTTTTCCGCTGCCATAGCATTATGAATTGTGTCAGTGTATGTCCTAAAGGCTTGAACCCGACCCGCGCTATCGGTCACATCAAGTCGATGCTGCTGCAACGCGGCGCATAATCGGATGGTGCGCCGGGCTTGCCCGGCGCACCATTGGCAGGAAACCTCTAAAAACTGACCCGTGATTGTGGCAGCAGACAATCAGGTTCGTCCCGCCGGTTTTTAGAGGTTCCTTGTAAGGGACCGCAAGGTCCATAGCAGAACGTAAATAGATACCCGAAGTCGCCGATGCCCTGCATTGGCAGCCCAGGGGATACGTCCAGTGAACCGTTTTTACGGCAAACCGTTTCAATCACGGTAATTATGTTAACCACGGCGAAAACTAAAGCTTTAAAGCTTAAGGGATCATAATGCAGAACGGCGCAATGAAGGCCTGGCTGGATTCCTCCTATCTGGCGGGCGCGAACCAGTCCTACATAGAGCAGCTCTATGAAGACTTTTTAACCGATCCGGGCTCCGTTGAAGATAGCTGGCGTTCCATTTTCCAACAGCTACCAACTGCGGGTGTCAAACCCGATCAACTCCACTCCCAAACTCGTGAATACTTCCGCCGGCTGGCGAAGGACTCTGCGCGTTATAACTCCACCATCACCGATCCTGAAACCGATGCCAAGCAGGTCAAGGTATTGCAGCTGATTAACGCCTTCCGTTTCCGCGGACATCAGCATGCCAACCTCGATCCGCTCGGGCTGTGGAAGCAGGAAGCGGTTTCTGACCTCGATCCGGCATACCACAACCTGACCGAGGCGGATTTCCAGGAAAGTTTCAACGTGGGTTCATTTGCCATTGGCAAGGAAACCATGAAGCTGGCGGATCTGTACGCCGCGCTGAAGCAGACCTATTGCGGTTCGATCGGTGCGGAATACATGCACATCACCAACACGGAAGAAAAACGCTGGATCCAGCAGCGTATTGAGTCCGTGGTCGGTCATGCCAGCTTCACCACTGACGAAAAGCGTCGTTTCCTGAACGAGCTGACCGCAGCGGAAGGGCTGGAGCGCTATCTGGGCGCCAAGTTCCCAGGGGCGAAACGCTTCTCGCTGGAAGGCGGCGACGCGCTGGTACCCATGCTGAAGGAAATGGTGCGTCATGCCGGTAAGAACGGCACGCGCGAAGTGGTGCTGGGCATGGCTCACCGTGGGCGACTGAACGTGCTGATCAACGTGCTGGGTAAAAAACCGGCCGATCTGTTCGACGAATTCGCCGGCAAGCACAAAGAGCACCTCGGTACTGGCGACGTAAAATATCACCAGGGCTTCTCCTCCGACGTTGAAACCGAAGGCGGCATGGTGCACCTGGCGCTGGCGTTCAACCCGTCACACCTGGAGATCGTCAGCCCGGTGGTCATGGGCTCGGTTCGCGCACGTCGCGATCGTCTGGACGAAGCGCGCAGTAACATGGTGCTGCCAATCACCATCCACGGTGACGCTGCGATTACCGGTCAGGGCGTGGTGCAGGAAACCCTGAACATGTCTCAGGCGCGCGGCTACGAAGTGGGTGGCACGGTGCGTATCGTCATCAACAACCAGATTGGTTTTACCACCTCCAATCCGCAGGATGCGCGCTCGACCCAATACTGTACCGACATTGCCAAGATGGTGCAGTCGCCTATCTTCCACGTCAATGCGGACGATCCGGAAGCGGTAGCCTTTGTTACCCGTCTGGCGTTGGATTTCCGTAACACCTTTAAACGTGACGTGATGATCGATCTGGTCTGCTACCGTCGCCATGGGCACAACGAGGCCGATGAGCCAAGTGCAACCCAGCCGGTGATGTATCAGAAGATCAAAAAGCATCCGACACCTCGCAAGATTTATGCCGACGTGCTGACCGAGCAAAAAGTCGCCACGCTGGAAGATGCCACGGAAATGGTCAACCTGTATCGCGATGCGCTCGACCGCGGCGAATGCGTGGTGGAAGAGTGGCGGCCGATGAATCTGCACTCCTTTACCTGGTCGCCGTACCTCAACCACGAGTGGGACGAAGAGTACCCAAGCAAGGTTGAAACCAAACGCCTGCAGGATCTGGCGCGCCGTATCAGTACGGTGCCGGACGCGGTAGAAATGCAGTCGCGGGTAGCAAAAATCTATGGCGATCGCAGCGAAATGGCCGCCGGCAACAAACCGTTCGACTGGGGCGCGGCCGAAACGCTGGCCTATGCCACGCTGGTAGATGAAGGCATCCCAATCCGCCTGTCCGGTGAAGACGCCGGTCGCGGGACCTTCTTCCACCGCCATGCGGTGGTGCACAACCAGAAAAACGGTTCGGTGTACGTCCCGCTGTCCAATGTGCATTCCGGCCAGGGCGAGTTCAAGGTATGGGACTCGGTGCTGTCTGAAGAAGCGGTGCTGGCATTCGAATACGGCTACGCCACCGCAGAACCGCGTACCCTGACCATCTGGGAAGCGCAGTTCGGTGACTTCGCCAACGGCGCGCAGGTGGTGATTGACCAGTTCATCAGCTCTGGCGAACAGAAATGGGGCCGCATGTGTGGTCTGGTGATGTTGCTGCCGCATGGTTACGAAGGCCAGGGCCCGGAGCACTCCTCCGCACGTCTGGAACGTTATCTGCAGCTGTGTGCCGAACAGAACATGCAGGTGTGCATCCCGTCTACGCCGGCGCAGGTTTATCACATGTTGCGTCGCCAGGCGTTGCGCGGCATGCGCCGTCCGCTGGTGGTGATGTCGCCGAAATCCCTGTTGCGCCATCCGCTGGCCATATCCTCGCTGGATGAACTGGCCAACGGCAGCTTCCTGCCGGCGATCGGTGAAATCGACGAGCTGGATCCGAAAGCGGTCAAGCGTGTGGTGATGTGCTCGGGCAAGGTGTATTACGACCTGCTGGAACAACGCCGCAAAAACGACAAGAAAGACGTCGCCATCGTCCGTATCGAACAGCTGTATCCGTTCCCGCACCAGGCGGTGCAGGCGGTACTGGAACAGTATGCGCACGTGCATGACTTCGTCTGGTGTCAGGAAGAGCCGCTGAACCAGGGGGCCTGGTACTGTAGCCAGCATAATTTCCGTGAAGTGATTCCTTTCGGGGCCTCTTTACGTTACGCCGGGCGTCCAGCCTCTGCCTCGCCGGCAGTGGGTTATATGTCCGTACACCAGAAGCAGCAACAGGCTCTGGTTAATGATGCGCTGAATATTGATTAAAAATTTAAGGGAAAGCTAATGAGTAGCGTAGATATTCTGGTTCCTGACCTTCCTGAATCGGTAGCGGATGCGACCGTGGCGACCTGGCATAAAAAACCGGGTGATGCGGTAAACCGTGATGAAGTGCTGGTAGAGATCGAAACCGACAAAGTGGTACTCGAAGTACCGGCCAGTGAAGCGGGCATCCTGGATGCGATCGTTGAAGACGAAGGTGCCACGGTGCTTTCTCGTCAAATCCTGGGGCGTATTCGCCCGGGCGACAGCGCGGGCAAACCGACCGCAGAAAAGAGCCAGAGCACAGAATCCACCCCGGCCCAGCGCGCTACCGCCAGCCTGGACGAAGAGAGCAATGACGCGCTCAGCCCGGCGATTCGCCGTCTGATTGCCGAACACGATCTCGATGCTGCCGCCATCAAGGGCAGCGGCGTGGGTGGCCGTATCACCCGTGAAGACGTTGAAGCGCACCTGGCGAACGGCGGCAAGCAAGCCGCCAAGCCGGCGGCAGCGGCAGAGGCCGCACCGCAGCCAGCCTTGAGCGCACGCTCCGAAAAACGCGTGCCGATGTCTCGTCTGCGCAAACGCGTGGCCGAGCGTCTGTTGGAAGCGAAGAACAGCACGGCCATGCTGACGACTTTCAACGAAATCAACATGCAGCCGATTATGGATCTGCGCAAGCAATACGGCGAAGCCTTCGAAAAACGCCACGGTGTACGTCTGGGCTTTATGTCCTTCTACATCAAGGCGGTGGTTGAAGCGTTGAAACGCTATCCGGAAGTGAACGCCTCTATCGACGGTGAAGACGTTGTCTATCACAACTACTTCGACGTCAGCATCGCGGTTTCTACCCCGCGTGGCCTGGTAACGCCGGTTCTGCGCGACGTGGACACCATGAGCATGGCGGACATCGAGAAGAAAATCAAAGAGCTGGCGGTCAAAGGTCGTGACGGCAAATTGAAAGTGGAAGAACTGACCGGCGGTAACTTCACCATTACCAACGGCGGCGTCTTCGGCTCGCTGATGTCTACCCCGATCATCAACCCGCCACAGAGCGCGATCCTCGGCATGCATGCCATCAAGGATCGTCCAATGGCGGTGAACGGCCAGGTGGTCATTCAGCCGATGATGTATCTTGCGCTCTCTTACGATCACCGCCTGATCGACGGCAAAGAGTCCGTGGGTTATCTGGTGACGGTGAAAGAGATGCTGGAAGATCCGGCTCGTCTGCTGCTGGACGTATAGTAACGCCTACCTGGGCGCGGCAATGTCGCGCCCGCACTCTGTGCTATGTGGCCGATACGTCACGCGGTTTTTCCGCAACGGTGACCCGGCTAAAACTTCAGACCTGAATGGATAGAACATCATGAATTTACACGAATATCAGGCAAAACAGCTGTTTGCTCGGTATGGTATGCCGGCACCAACCGGTTATGCCTGTACTACACCGCGTGAAGCAGAAGAAGCCGCCTCCAAAATCGGCTCCGGCCCGTGGGTAGTGAAATGTCAGGTTCATGCTGGCGGCCGCGGCAAAGCTGGCGGCGTTAAAGTGGTTAACAGCAAGGAAGATATCCGCGCCTTCGCTGAAGCGTGGCTGGGCAAACGTCTGGTGACCTACCAGACTGACGCGCTGGGCCAACCGGTTCACCAGATCCTGGTGGAAGCGGCGACCGACATCGATAAAGAGCTGTACCTGGGCGCGGTGGTTGACCGCGGTACGCGTCGTATCGTGTTCATGGCGTCTACCGAAGGCGGCGTGGAAATCGAGAAAGTGGCGGAAGAAACCCCGGAACTGATCCACAAGATGACCATCGATCCACTGGCAGGCCCACAGCCTTACCAGGGGCGTGAGCTGGCGTTCAAACTGGGTCTGACCGGCAAGCAGGTCAGCCAGTTCGCCAAGATCTTCATGGGTCTGGCCACGCTGTTTATCGAACGCGATCTGGCGATGGTTGAGATCAACCCGCTGGTGATCACCAAGCAGGGCGATCTGATCTGCCTGGACGGTAAACTGGGCGCTGACGGCAATGCCCTGTTCCGCCAGTCCGAACTGCGTGAAATGCGCGATCCTTCTCAGGAAGACGAGCGCGAATCACGTGCAGCGCAGTGGGAACTGAACTACGTCGCGCTGGACGGCAACATCGGCTGCATGGTTAACGGCGCAGGTCTGGCGATGGGTACCATGGACATCGTTAAACTGCACGGTGGCGAACCGGCCAACTTCCTGGACGTCGGTGGCGGCGCAACCAAGGAGCGTGTGACCGAAGCGTTCAAAATCATCCTGTCTGACGACAAGGTGAAAGCGGTTCTGGTTAACATTTTCGGTGGTATCGTGCGTTGCGATCTGATCGCCGACGGTATCATTGGCGCAGTGGCTGAAGTGGGCGTTAACGTCCCGGTGGTGGTGCGTCTGGAAGGTAACAACGCCGAACTGGGCGCCAAGAAACTGGCGGACAGCGGTTTGAATATCATTGCTGCGACCAGCCTGACTGATGCGGCTCAGCAAGTTGTTGCGGCAGTGGAGGGTAAATAATGTCCATTTTAATCGATAAGAACACCAAAGTAATTTGCCAGGGCTTCACCGGTAGCCAGGGGACCTTCCACTCCGAGCAGGCGATCGCCTACGGCACCAAAATGGTTGGCGGTGTAACGCCAGGCAAGGGCGGCACCACGCATCTGGGCCTGCCGGTGTTCAACACCGTGCGTGAAGCGGTAGAAACCACCGGCGCCACCGCGTCTGTTATCTACGTTCCTGCACCGTTCTGTAAAGACTCCATCCTGGAAGCCATCGATGCAGGCATCAAACTGATCATCACCATCACCGAAGGCATCCCGACGCTGGACATGCTGACCGTCAAGGTGAAGCTGGATGAAGCGGGTGTGCGGATGATCGGCCCGAACTGCCCAGGTGTGATCACTCCGGGCGAATGCAAAATCGGCATCATGCCTGGCCATATCCATTTGCCGGGTAAAGTGGGTATTGTTTCTCGTTCCGGGACGCTGACCTATGAAGCGGTGAAGCAAACTACCGATGCAGGTCTGGGTCAGTCCACCTGCGTGGGCATTGGCGGCGATCCAATTCCTGGGTCTAACTTCATCGATATCCTGAAAATGTTCCAGGAAGATCCGCAAACTGAAGCTATCGTCATGATCGGTGAAATCGGCGGCAGCGCGGAAGAAGAAGCGGCAGCCTATATCAAGGAACACGTGACCAAGCCGGTGGTTGGCTATATCGCTGGCGTTACCGCGCCGAAGGGCAAACGTATGGGCCACGCTGGCGCCATCATTGCCGGCGGCAAAGGCACTGCGGATGAGAAATTCGCCGCGCTGGAAGCGGCAGGGGTGAAAACCGTACGCAGCCTGGCTGACATCGGTGACGCCGTGAAAGCGGTATTGAATCGCTAATCAGTACGCGATAACACCATTTCGACATGTTTGGCCGCCCATTGGGCGGCCTTTTTTATGTCCAGTGATCAAAACGTGCCTTGCTGCGGCGTAAGAAAATAAAATTATAAAATTTGCGATCGACTCCGCAAACTGACGCTATAGTTAATTAGCCTATCCTTCATTTTGACTCAAGGCAGGATAAGTCTTGCAGGAAAATAAAAGGTTAATATTCGGTGCATTAAAATAGCCGTTTACTCTAATGTCAGCCTTTTCGGTCACAAGCCATTAACACAAAAATATCATTAAAAAACAATTAAACCATTAATTAACACGGCCTCAAGAAAATTAGACGAAATCGTGTGATGAATCTGGAAATAAACTCCAGTTAGGCTTAAATTGTTCCAGATCAATTTGCACCCGAGTACCACTTTTGGCTACGTTTTGACCTGTATCCAAATTTCCAACCCGCGTCACGTAAAAACCTATTTATTGTGTGGGTTTGGGCGAGTATCATCATAATGTAATTATGAATTGTTGATCTTGTTGCATTTGTTACCCGCTGTCGGTTTTCGGTGGTGCGTTCATACCTGGTCTGGTCCAGGTTGGAGTGCATAGCTGAAAGCCGAGAGGCTGGATCAAAATTGTTGTGTTTAGGGCATTCACTGCGGGGCGTTATTGGTTAGCTTTCTGGATGGGGTAATACCAATAATTGCAATTCGGAGTCTTCCTGCGAGGAGCAAGGAGTCAAGATGTTTGATATTGTCGAACTGTCGCGCTTACAGTTTGCTTTAACGGCGATGTATCACTTCCTATTCGTCCCATTAACGCTTGGCATGGCGTTTTTGTTGGCAATTATGGAAACGGTATATGTGCTGTCCGGCAAACAAATCTATAAAGACATGACCAAATTCTGGGGCAAGTTATTTGCAATTAACTTTGCCCTGGGTGTGGCCACCGGTTTGACCATGGAGTTCCAGTTCGGGACCAACTGGTCGTATTTCTCTCACTACGTCGGTGACATCTTCGGGGCGCCGTTGGCTATCGAAGGTCTGATGGCGTTCTTCCTTGAGTCAACGCTGGTCGGCCTGTTCTTCTTCGGCTGGGATCGCTTGAGCAAGGTCCAGCACATGGCGGTAACCTGGTTCGTGGCGCTTGGCTCCAACCTGTCGGCGCTGTGGATCCTGGTCGCCAACGGCTGGATGCAGAACCCCATCGCTTCAGACTTCAACTTCGAAACCATGCGCATGGAGATGGTCAGCTTCTCCGAACTGGTGCTTAACCCGGTTGCGCAGGTGAAGTTCGTTCACACCGTGGCGTCCGGCTACACCACCGGCGCGATGTTCGTGCTGGGCATCAGTGCCTATTACCTGCTGAAAGGCCGCGATGTCGCCTTTGCCAAACGCTCCTTCGCCATTGCTGCCAGCTTCGGTATGGCTGCCGTGTTGTCGGTTATCGTACTGGGTGATGAATCCGGTTACGAAATGGGCGACGTGCAGAAAACCAAGCTGGCGGCGATTGAAGCCGAGTGGGATACCCAGCCGGCACCGGCGGCGTTTACCCTGTTCGGCATTCCGAATCAGGACAAACAGGAAAATGCCTACTCCATTCAGATCCCGTATGCGCTCGGTCTGATTGCCACCCGTTCTACCGATACCCAGGTGACCGGTCTGAAAGACCTGATGGCGCAGCACGAAGTGCGTATCCGCAACGGTATGAAGGCCTACCAACTGCTTGAAGAGCTGCGCTCTGGCAACACGGACCCGACCGTGCGCGCCGAGTTCAACAAAACCAAGCAGGATCTGGGTTACGGCATGCTGCTCAAACGCTATACGCCGAACGTGGTTGACGCCACGGAAGCGCAGATTGCCCAGGCAACCAAAGACTCCATTCCACGCGTAGCGCCGTTGTACTTTGCCTTCCGCATCATGGTGGCCTGTGGGGTGCTGATGCTGATCATCATCGGTCTGTCGTTCCTGAGCGTGGTGCGCGGCCGCATCGGCCAGAAAAAATGGCTGCTGCGCGCGGCACTGTACGGCTTGCCGCTGCCATGGATTGCGGTAGAAGCCGGCTGGTTCGTTGCCGAGTATGGCCGTCAACCGTGGGCTATCGGTGAGGTGCTGCCAACGGCGGTTGCCAACTCATCCCTGACGGTGGGCGACATCCTGTTCTCGATGGGGCTGATTTGCGGCTTGTACACCTTGTTCCTGGTGGCTGAAATGTACCTGATGTTCAAGTTTGCGCGTTTGGGGCCAAGCAGCCTGAAAACTGGCCGCTATCACTTTGAACAACCGACTGCCGCCGTGCAGGAAGCGCGCTAAACAGGAGTCCATGTATGTTTGATTATGAAGTACTACGCTTTATCTGGTGGGTGCTGGTTGGCGTGCTGCTGATTGGTTTTGCCGTCACCGATGGTTTCGATATGGGCGTTGGCATTCTGGTGCGCATCATCGGGAAAACCGATACCGAACGCCGGGTGATGATCAACGCCATTGCCCCGCACTGGGACGGCAACCAGGTCTGGCTGATCACCGCCGGTGGCGCGTTGTTTGCCGCCTGGCCGATGGTGTACGCCGCCGCATTCTCCGGCTTTTATGTGGCGATGATCCTGGTGCTGGCCGCCTTGTTCTTCCGCCCGGTCGGTTTTGATTACCGTTCCAAACTGGAAAACAGCCGCTGGCGCAACATGTGGGACTGGGGCATCTTCGTTGGTTCCTTCGTGCCTGCGCTGGTGTTTGGCGTAGCGTTCGGCAACCTGCTGCAGGGCGTGCCGTTCCATATGGACGAATACCTGCGTCTGTTCTATACCGGCAACTTCTTCCAACTGCTGAACCCGTTCGGTCTGTTGGCGGGTGTGGTCAGCCTCACCATGCTGATTACCCAGGGCGCCACCTACCTGCAAATGCGTACCACCGGTGAAATTCACCTGCGTTCACGCGCTGCGGCGCAGATCGCTACGCTGATCATGGCGGTGTGCTTCCTGCTGGCAGGTATCTGGCTGGTGAAAGGCATCGATGGCTATGTGGTGACCTCGGCGCTGAACACCGCGGCGGAATCCAACCCGCTGCGCAAGGAAGTGGCACATCAGGCCGGGGCCTGGCTGATCAACTTCAACAACTATCCGGCGCTGTGGGCGCTGCCGGCGCTGGGCGTGGTGTTACCGCTGTTCACGCTGCTGTTCTCACGTCTGGAAAGGGGAGCGCTGGCGTTCCTGACATCGTCACTGACCATTGCCTGCGTCATTTTGACCGCCGGCGTGACCATGTTCCCGTTCGTCATGCCGTCCAGTACTAACCCGAACATGAGCCTGACCATGTGGGACGCCACCTCCAGCCTGTTGACGCTGAAAGTGATGACCGTGGTGGCGATCATCTTCGTGCCAATCGTGTTGGGCTACACCTGCTGGGCATACTACAAAATGTTTGGCCGGCTGGATAAGAACTTCATCGAAAACAACAAGCATTCGCTGTACTAAGAATAAGGAGCTAAACCATGTGGTATTTTGCCTGGATTCTCGGAACGCTTCTTGCCTGCGCCTTCGGTATCATCACGGCGCTGGCGCTTGAGCACAGCGAAGATGCCAAAGCCCAGCAAGACGGCAAGTGATGAGCTCGCTGACTGACAGGCTGTATGCCGTTGTCGACAAGGGCCCGATTCGGGCCCTTTCACTGGCATTGGCGCTGTTTATGGCCGGCAGCGTATTCTGGGATCCGACGCGTTTTGCGGCGCGCACCAGCAGTCTGGAGATCTGGCAGGGCATCCTGCTGGTTTGGGCGGTGTGTGCCGGGATGGTGCATGGCGTCGGTTTCCGGCCTCAGCGCCTGCTGTGGCGCGCTTTTTTTGCGCCATTGCCCGCAATTGTGATCCTTGCCGCTGGATTACTTTACGTTTCTTTATAATATGCGTTACACCCCATGATATGGGCTCTCGCGGCCCATAATTATTTTCGTTCCCCTCTTGTAACCCATTCCCAACCCGATCGCTCTTGCGTATAGTAGCAGCGTTAAATTGCATTGCTGGGAAGTCTAGTGAGTAATACGTTATTTCGATGGCCGGTCCGGGTTTATTATGAGGATACCGATGCCAGTGGTGTGGTGTATCACGCCCGCTACGTCGCCTTTTTTGAAAGAGCGCGCACCGAAATGCTGCGTCAACGTAACTTTCATCAACAGCAGCTGCTCAGTGAGAATATCGCTTTCGCTGTCCGGCGCATGACGGTGGATTACCTGCTGCCAGCTCGTCTTGACGACCAGTTGGAAGTACAGAGTGAGATCACCCAGATGCGCGGGGCGTCCCTTACGTTTGCCCAACGCATTGTCAATGCCGACGGGACTCTGTTGAGTCAGGCGGATGTATTGATTGCATGCATTGATCCACACCAAATGAAGCCCAGAGCGCTTCCTAAGTCTATTGTCGCGGAGTTTAAGCAGTGACTGACATGAACATCCTAGATCTATTCTTGAAGGCGAGCCTGCTGGTTAAGCTTATCATGTTGATTCTGATATGCTTTTCAGTGGCTTCATGGGCGATCATCATCCAGCGTACCCGCATCCTCAATGCGGCCACGCGTGACGCCGAAGCCTTTGAAGACAAATTCTGGTCTGGTATCGAGCTTTCCCGTCTGTATCAGGAAAGCCAGGCGCGTCGAGACAGCCTGACCGGCTCAGAGCAGATTTTCCATTCCGGCTTTAAAGAGTTTGCTCGCCTGCACCGCGCCAACAACCATGCGCCGGAGTCGGTGATTGAAGGTGCGTCGCGTGCGATGCGCATTTCAATGAACCGCGAGCTGGAAACGCTGGAAAACCATATCCCGTTCCTGGGGACCGTTGGTTCCATCAGCCCGTATATCGGCCTGTTCGGTACCGTTTGGGGCATCATGCACGCCTTTATCGCGCTGGGTGCGGTGAAACAGGCCACGTTGCAAATGGTTGCACCGGGCATCGCCGAAGCGTTGATCGCCACCGCGATCGGTCTGTTTGCCGCGATCCCGGCCGTTATGGCCTACAACCGCCTCAACCAGCGCGTCAACAAGCTTGAGCAGAATTACGACAACTTTATGGAAGAGTTCACCGCCATTCTGCATCGTCAGGCCTTCTCCAGCGACAGCAAATAAGTAGGAGGTTGTATGGCGAGAGTACGTGGCCGTAAACGGCGTGAGCTGAAGTCGGAAATCAACATAGTTCCATTGCTGGACGTACTGCTGGTGCTGCTGCTGATCTTTATGGCAACCGCGCCGATCATTACCCAGAGCGTGGAAGTTGATCTGCCGGACGCCACCGATTCCAAAACGGTATCCAGTGACGATAATCCACCGGTGATCCTTGAGGTGTCCGGCGTCGGGCAATACACCATGGTGGTTGATCACGATCGCATGGAACTGTTGCCGCCGGAGCAGGTGGCAGCGGAAGCAAAATCGCGCCTGGAAGCCAATCCGAAGACGGTCTTTTTGATCGGTGGGGCGAAGGAAGTACCGTACGATGAGATTATCAAGGCATTGAATATTCTGCATCAGGCGGGCGTGGCTTCCGTGGGGTTGATGACCCAGCCAATCTGACCGTAAGGCGAATGGCAACCCGGCTCCCGTTCTGCGGTTCGGGAGCCCCGTTTAAGCACCAGTTTTTGGGAATCTATTTTGGTAAAGGCAACTGAGCAAAACGATAAGCTGAACCGCGCCGTTATTGTTTCGGTGGTTCTGCACATTGTATTGATTGCCCTGTTGATTTGGGGATCGCTGCACGAAAACGCTGAAATGAGCGCCGGCGGTGGCGGCGACGGCTCGGTGGTCGGCGCGGTGATGGTCGATCCTGGCGCGGTGGTGGAGCAATACAACCGCCAGCAACAGCAGAGCAACGACGCGCAGCGTGCAGAAAAGCAGCGCCAGAAAAAAGCGGAGCAGCAGGCGGAAGAGCTACGGCAGCAGCAGACCGAAGAGCAACAGCGTCTGAAAGCGCTGGAGCAGGAACGTCTGGCGGCGCAAGAGAAAGCCGAAGCCGAAAAAGCGGCCCAGGCCGCGCAGCAAAAACAGGCCGCCGAGCAACAAAAGCAGGCAGTGGAACAGCAGAAGGCGGCAGAAGCCGCTGCAGCGAAGGCCAGAGAACAACAGAAGGCGTCTGAGCAAGCTGCCGCCAAGGCAAAAGCCGACGCGGACAAGATAGCCAAGGCTCAGGCCGATGCTCAGAAGAAAGCGCAAGCCGAGGCCAAGAAAGAAGCCGCCGCTGCCGCCGCCGCCAAAAAACAGGCGGAAGAAGCGAAGAAAGCGGCGGAAGCCAAAGCGACCGCCGAGGCCGAAAAGAAAGCCGCAGCGGAGGCCGAGAAGCAAGCCAAGGCCGAAGCCGCTAAAAAGGCCGCGGCAGAAAAAGCCGCCGCCGCCAAGAAAGCGGCAGCGGAAGCGAAGAAAAAGGCCGCAGCAGAAGCCGCCAAGCAGTCTTCCGAGGTTGAAGATTTGTTCGGTGGTCTGGCCGACGGTAAAAACGCGCCAAAAGGCGGCGGCAAGCAACAGGGCGACGGTAAGCCGGCCGGACAGGGCAATGCCAAGACCGCCGGTGCCAGCGGTGCAGAAATCAGTGGCTATCTGGGGCAGATTACCGCCGCCATCCAGAGCAAGTTCTATGACGCCGACCTGTACAAAGGTCGCCAGTGTGATTTGCGAATCAAACTGGCGCCGGACGGTCTGCTGATTAGCGTGAAGGCTGAAGGGGGCGATCCTGCGCTGTGCCAGGCGGCCATCGCCGCGGCGAAACAGGCGCGGATCCCTAAACCGCCAAGTCAGGCGGTCTATGAGGTATTTAAGAATGCTCCTCTTACCTTCAAGCCGCAATAATGGTTGTTTAGCCGAGTGAAACGGCAGGGATGTACTAAGGTAACCAACAGGGATTATGCCCCTTGGATTTCGAGCCGTCGCGTCGTCGACCGCGCGTATGCCCGCCGGTGGCTTGTTAGCGCAAGCGCCGGAGGAGCGCGTTTTTGACGCCCCGACTATCGCCTGAAATGCGTTGGGTAAACGTAGTTTTGTTTGCGTTGGTTTGTTAAAATTCTGCTAATTTATCGCAGGCATCCCGCCTGGATAAGGGAGATGAGATGAAGCAGGCATTTCGAGTAGCGCTAGGTTTTTTAATACTGTGGGCCTCCGTGTTGCACGCGGAAGTTCGCATTGAAATCACCCAGGGGGTCGACTCTGCGCGGCCGATTGGCGTGGTGCCGTTCAAATGGGCGGGTCCAGGCACGCCTCCGGAAGACGTAGGCAAGATCGTCGCCGCGGATTTGCGCAACAGCGGCAAATTCAACCCGATCGATGCGGCACGTATGCCACAGCAACCGACCACCGCGTCTGAAGTGACGCCGGCGGCCTGGACTGCGCTGGGTATTGATGCAGTCGTGGTCGGCCAGGTTCAACCGGGCGCTGACGGCGGTTATCTGGTTTCCTACCAGCTGGTAGACACCTCCGGTTCGCCGGGCACCGTGCTGGCACAAAACCAGTACAAGGTAACCAAGCAATGGCTGCGTTATTCGGCGCATACCGCCAGTGACGAGGTGTTTGAGAAGCTGACTGGCATCAAGGGCGCGTTCCGCACCCGCATCGCCTACGTGGTACAGACCAACGGCGGCAAGTTCCCGTATGAATTGCGCGTTGCCGATTACGACGGCTACAACCAGTTTGTGGTGCATCGTTCGCCGCAGCCGCTGATGTCGCCGACCTGGTCGCCAGACGGCAGCAAATTGGCGTATGTGACCTTTGAAAGCGGTCGTTCCGCGTTGGTGGTGCAGACGCTGTCTAACGGTGCCATCCGTCAGATCGCTTCGTTCCCGCGCCACAACGGTGCGCCGGCGTTCTCGCCGGACGGTAGCCGACTGGCGTTTGCGTTGTCCAAGAGCGGTAGCCTGAACCTGTATGTGATGAACCTGGGCTCTGGCCAGATAACTCAGCTGACCGACGGGCGCAGCAACAATACCGAACCAACCTGGTTCCCGGATGGCCAGTCTCTGGCGTTTACCTCCGATCAGGGCGGCCGGCCACAGATTTATAAAATTAGTGCAAGCGGCGGTGCCGCACAGCGTCTGACCTGGGAAGGTGGCCAGAATCAGGACTCTGAAGTCAGCGCCGACGGTAAATTCCTGGTGATGGTGACCACTAACAACGGTGTTCAACATATCGCCAAACAAGATCTTGGATCGGGAGCCGTTCAAGTATTAACGGACACGTTCCTGGACGAAACGCCGAGTATCGCGCCAAACGGCACCATGGTGATCTATAGCTCCACGCAAGGTATGGGCTCCGTGCTGCAATTGGTATCGACCGATGGGCGTTTCAAAGCGCGTCTTCCGGCAACTGATGGACAGGTCAAATTCCCTGCCTGGTCGCCGTATCTGTGATGCATGTGTAAATATGTATGGCAAACTATAAAAGGATCAAAGAAATGCAACTGAACAAAGTGCTGAAAGGGCTTCTGCTGGCACTGCCAGTTCTGGCTGTAGCAGCTTGTAGTTCTAACAAAAGCGCGGACAACGACCAATCTGGTGTAGGCGCAGGCGGCACTGGTATGGAAAGCGGCAGCAGCAACCTGTCTTCCGAAGAACAAGCTCGTTTGCAGATGCAAGAACTGCAAAAGAACAACATTGTCTACTTCGGTCTGGACAAGTATGACATCTCTTCTGAGTTCGCTCAGATGCTGGATGCGCACGCGACTTTCCTGCGTAACAACCCATCTTACAAAGTGACCGTTGAAGGTCACGCGGATGAGCGCGGTACGCCAGAATACAACATCGCCCTGGGCGAACGTCGTGCTAACGCGGTTAAAATGTATCTGCAAGGTAAAGGCGTTTCTGCCGATCAGATCTCTATCGTTTCTTACGGTAAAGAAAAACCTGCAGTACTGGGCCACGACGAAGCGGCTTACTCTAAAAACCGTCGTGCCGTTCTGGTTTACTAAGAGAATCGCATGAACAGTAACTTCAGACGTCACCTGTTGAGTCTGTCGTTACTGGTTGGCGTAGCGGTCCCATGGGCCGCTACTGCCCAAGCGCCAATCAGTAATGTCGGCTCCGGCTCGGTCGAAGACCGTGTCACCTCACTTGAGCGAATCACCAATGCTCAGGGTCAGCTGTTAAACCAACTCCAGCAACAAGCCTCCGATAACCAGCGTGATATCGACTCACTTCGTGGTCAAATCCAGGAAAGCCAATATCAGTTGAACCAGGTTGTTGAACGCCAGAAGCAAATCTATGAACAGATAGACAGCCTCGGGCAGGGCGGCGCTCAGAATTCTGCAGCTACGGCAGGCGCTGCCGCGGCGGCTTCTTCCGCCGCTAGCAGCAGTGCCCCGGCGGCTCCGGCCAGCACGGGCGACGAGAACAGTGACTACAATGCCGCTGTCTCTCTGGCGCTGGAAAAAAAGCAGTACGATCAGGCTATTTCCGCGTTTCAGGGCTTTATAAAACAGTATCCAAAGTCTACTTATCAGCCTAATGCCAATTATTGGCTTGGTCAGTTGTTCTACAACAAAGGTAAGAAAGACGATGCGGCATACTATTTTGCGGTAGTGGTAAAAAATTACCCGAAATCGCCAAAAGCGCCGGACGCGATGTACAAGGTCGGTATCATCATGCAGGAAAAAGGTCAGGCGGATAAAGCCAAAGCCGTATTCCAGCAGGTGATCAAGCAATACCCAACCAGCGATGCGGCCAAGCAGGCCAACAAGCGTATTGCAGGTTAATAGCAAAAAAGAGCCCGGAATTTGGCCGATCAGGCCGAATTTCGGGCTCATTCGTGTGAAGAACAAGCAGTTGAACCCGATGAGTCAAAATTTAGGTTGCGCTGCTGAGATAAATTAGTAATATATGCCGCCGTTGCCAAGACATCTTGCAAGGTGTTAAAGCAGCAAGGAAATTGGGTCGTTAGCTCAGTTGGTAGAGCAGTTGACTTTTAATCAATTGGTCGCAGGTTCGAATCCTGCACGACCCACCAATTCTTAACGGATTGGCAAGCGTTGAGTCGGAAAGGATGAGAACCGTCAAGGTTCGAGTCGAGCGTAAGCGAGACAACATCACCCAGTGATGGCCCGAAGGGCAAGGCGCAAGCCGCGTCATCCTGCACGACCTACCAGTTTTGGAATTGCAAGTTCAAAACGGTGAGTAAAATTTCCTGGTAGTTGGCAGTAACCACGTCAGTGGGTCGTTAGCTCAGTTGGTAGAGCAGTTGACTTTTAATCAATTGGTCGCAGGTTCGAATCCTGCACGACCCACCA
>NZ_JBGMUT010000006.1:0-227540 GCF_041448735.1 Serratia odorifera
ATTTTTTTGCTGCCGAAGCAGCTGGATATCGTCTTGTGAGTGCCCACACAGATTGTCTGATAAATTGTTAAAGAGCATCGCCGGCGTTAAAACTCATCGGCGCGGGCTGCGTATACTACGCTTTTCGCCCTGAGAGTCAAGCGTTTATTTCGCTTTCGTCTCACTGACTGGGTGGTTCGTCTTGCGTTTAAGCAGTCGTTGTTCCCGGTCAGTGGAGGCGCATTATAGGGAGTTCTCAGAAGGCCGCAACCCCTAATTTCAAAAAACTTTTCAAGCGCGGCTTTTTTCGACAAAAGTGATAAAAAAGGGTGTTTTTCCGCCAGTTTTTCAGCAAAACAGCCACTAAAGCCGGCTGACAGTAGAGTAAAATAACAATAACGATGTAAGCCAAGGATCCGCAGCCATGCAATTTAATGCTCAACAACGGGCCGCCCAACGTAATCTTTCTTATCTGTTAGCAGAAAAACTCGGTCAACAGATACTCGCGGGCGAATTTGCTGCGGGCAGTATCCTGCCCGGAGAGATGGAATTGGCAGAAGCCTTCGGCGTCAGCCGTACCGCAGTGCGAGAAGCGGTGAAGATATTGGCGGCGAAAGGCATGTTGTTGCCGCGCCCGCGTATTGGCACCCGCGTTATGCCGCAAAGCCAGTGGAACTTCCTCGACCAGGAGCTGCTCACCTGGTGGATGACACGGGAAAACTTTGATCAGGTCATGCAACACTTCCTGATTATGCGCACCTCGCTGGAACCACAGGCCTGCGCGTTGGCGGCAACCCACGCCAGCAAACAGCAAAAAGCGCAGTTAGAAATGCTGATGGCGGAAATGCGCGCGCTGCATGATGAATTCGATCGCGAACGCTGGATTCAGGTCGATACGCAATTCCACCAGCTTATTTATAAAGCCAGCGGTAATCCGTTTCTTACCTCCTTCGCCAACCTGTTCAGTTCGGTTTACCAAAGTTACTTCCGCGCCATTACCGGTAATGAGGTGATTAAGCTGCCACACCATCAGGCGATTGTGGATGCCATTCTGGCCGCTGATGGCAGCGCCGCGCTGGCTGCATGCCAAGTACTGTTAAGCGAGAAAGATCCTTCTTCTATATAGATAGAGGAAAACAACGTGCCGACAATCAACCAGGAACCGTAATGACAAAATCCGCGCGCAGTATGGCTGGGCTACCGTGGATCGCCGCCATGGCGTTCTTTATGCAGGCGTTGGACGCCACCATTCTTAACACCGCCTTGCCGGCGATAGCCCATAGTCTGGCGCGCTCACCGCTGGCAATGCAGTCGGCGGTCATCAGCTATACGTTAACCGTCGCGATGCTGATCCCGGTCAGCGGCTGGCTGGCAGACCGCTATGGCACCCGACGGGTGTTTATTATCGCCGTCTCGCTATTTACCCTGGGGTCATTGCTGTGCGCCCTGTCACCCAGCCTGAGTTTCCTGGTCATTTCGCGCATCGTGCAGGGCATTGGCGGCGCAATGATGATGCCAGTGGCACGGTTGGCGTTGTTGCGCGCCTACCCACGCAGTGAGCTGCTGCCGGTGCTCAACTTTGTCACCATGCCGGGGTTGATAGGGCCCATCCTCGGGCCGTTGCTCGGCGGCTGGCTGGTGACCTACGCCACCTGGCATTGGATTTTCCTGATCAACATTCCCATTGGTTTGCTCGGCATTCTGTACGCACGAAAATACATGCCGGATTTCACCACGCCGAAACGGCCATTTGATTTCGTCGGATTTATGCTGTTTGGACTTAGTCTGGTATTGATATCCACCGGACTGGAACTGTTCGGCGAGCGGGTAATGGCCAGCTATGTTTCGCTTGGCGTGCTGCTGAGCGGGTTTGTCGTGCTATGGGGTTATATTGCGCACGCCCGTCGCCACACTCAGCCACTGATTGGTCTGGATCTGTTCAAGACTCGGACTTTTTCGGTCGGCATTGCCGGCAACGTGGCATCACGGCTCGGAACCGGCTGCGTGCCCTTCTTGATGCCGCTGATGTTACAGGTCGGTTTTGGCTATTCGGCGATTATTGCCGGCTGCATGATGGCGCCAACTGCCGTCGGTTCGCTGATGGCAAAATCCACCGTAACCCAGGTATTGCGCTGGTTTGGCTATCGTAAAACCCTGGTCGGCATAACCCTGGTTATCGGCGTGCTGATTGCCCAGTTCGCCCTGCAAAGCCCGGGGTTGCCGTTATGGCTGATGATTGTGCCGTTATTCGTGCTCGGCATGGCAATGTCGACCCAGTTCACCGCGATGAATACCATCAGCCTGGCAGACCTGAATGACAGCAATGCCAGCTCCGGCAATAGCGTACTGGCGGTCACTCAGCAGCTATCGATCAGTTTTGGCATTGCGGTGAGCGCGGCGGTACTGCGTTTTTATGATTCGCTGTCGATCGGTACCATGATCGACCACTTCCACTATACCTTTATTACCATGGGCATCGTCACCATGGTATCGGCCTTTGTGTTCATGCTGTTACGCAAAAAGGACGGACGCAATCTGATTACCGGCAAAGAGAAGCGCGAACAACCGGCAAAGACGGTTGGCTAACGGCGGCCGACCGAGGCTCGCTCCACCAGCTCAGGCGTCAGCACCAGCACCTGGGCGTCACGCTCCGGGTTTTGCAGGCGATTGATTAACGCGTCAATCGCCAGTTCGCCCAACGAATCTTTCGGTTGATGAATGGTGCTCAACGGCGGTGCTAAATATTTCGCCAACTCGATATCGTCGTAGCCCATTACCGCCATGTCCTGCGGTACGCGTAGCCCGGCCTGGAACAAGGCCTGATAAACGCCAACCGCCACCGCATCGTTACCGGCAAAAACCGCATGCGGCGGAGTCTCCAGCGCCAATAGCTGCTGCATGGCGCGCACCCCGCCTTCAAATTCAAAGTCACAGTGCACTTCATAACCCGGCAGGATCGCCAAACCGGCACGCTGCATGGCCCGGCGATAGCCCTCCAGACGATGGCGAGCGGTGGTTTTATCCTGCGGCCCGGCAATGCAGGCAATATGGCAATAGCCGCGCGCAATCAGGTGATCGGTAGCCATTTCGCCACCCAGCAGCGAGTTATCCTGAATAATGTCGTTGGCGCCTTCAAACGGCGCCCAATCCATCATGACGATCGGCAGCGAAGGGTAGCGGCTCAGCGCATCCTGCGAAGGGCGATGGTTTTCGGTGCACATCAACAACAACCCGTCGACGCGTTTTTGCAGCAGGGTTTCCATGCTGCGATTCATACGCGCCGCGTCCTCTTCGGTATTGCACAGAATCAGGCTGTAGCCGCGCTCATAACAGCTTCGCTCTACCCCGCGCACCACCTCGGCGTAAAACGGGTTATTGCTGGCGGTCACCAGCATGCCGATGGTACGCGTCTGGTTGATCTTTAGACTGCGAGCCAGCGCGGAAGGCGCATAGTTGAGCCGTTCGACGGCCGCCATCACTTTGCTGCGCACGCTATCGCTGACAAAACGATTATTATTGATAACGTGCGAAACCGTGGAGGTTGAAACACCCGCCAGGCGAGCGACATCTTTCATGGTGGCCAAGGCATTTACCCCTGCTGCTGCAAGAAGGCGTCGATCTCGGCACGCCAGGGTACCGAAGGCTGCGCGCCCGGACGCGTAACGGCAATAGCCGCCGCCGCATGAGCGAACCGCACCGCCTGGTTCAGGGTCTGTCCTTCCAGCAATGCCGTCAACAGCGCGCCGTTGAAGGTATCGCCAGCGGCGATGGTGTCGACCGCCTTGACTCGAAAGCCCGGCACCAGCTTGCCGTCACCGTTTTCACTCAGCCACACGCCTCGGCTGCCAAGGGTGATCAACACCGTTTCGATGCCTTTAGCATGCAGCACGCTGGCAGCACGCGCCGCATCAGCATCATTATTGACAGCAATTCCGGTCAAACGCTGTGCTTCGGTCTCGTTGGGGGTAATCATGTCGATCATCGCCAACAGTTCATCCGGCAATTCCCGTGCCGGCGCCGGGTTGAGGATCACCCGGGTAGCGTGCTGTTTTGCCAGCCGCGCCGCAGCGATAACGCTTTCCAGCGGCGACTCAAGCTGCATCAGCAACGCCGCCGCGTCGATCACCGACTGCCGGTAACGTTCAAGATATTGCGGCGTGAGTGCCGCATTGGCGCCAGCATCGATGCCAATCACGTTCTCACCGTCACCGTTAACGAATATCAGCGCCACGCCGGTAGTACTGCCATCGATGGCTTCAACAGGCTGAGTATCAATCTGGTCGCCGGCCAACTGTTGGCGAATGCGTTCACCAATATCATCTGCGCCCACGCAGGCAATAAAGGCGATATCCGCGCCGCTGCGGCCGGCAGCAACTGCCTGATTGGCCCCCTTGCCGCCAAACGCCACTTTATACTGCTTCCCGATCACCGTTTCGCCCGGCCGGGGGAACTGGTCGACATTAAGGATATGGTCAGCATTGATGCTACCCAGAACCACCAGCTTTCCTGTTTCCATCGCATTGTTTCCTGCTTGCAGTGCGCGCCACCGACAACGCTCGTTCCGGCGGCACGCGATCACACTTATTGGGTGACCAGTTTCAGATCTACCGGGATAGTAGCCGGTACTTTCTCGCCTTTCAGTACTTTATCGGCGGTTTCGACGCCGATGACGCCGATCTGATCCGGACGCTGCGCCACGGTTGCCGCCAGTTTGCCACCTTCAACCGCTTTTACACCGTCGGCGGTGCCATCAAAGCCCACGACTACCACGTCAGTTTTACCGGCGGTCTGCAGTGCGCGTAGGGCACCCAGCGCCATTTCGTCATTCTGCGCGAACACCGCCTGAACCTGTGGATGTGCGGTCAGCAGGTTCTGCATTACGTTCAAGCCCTTGGTACGATCGAAATCGGCCGGCTGACTGGCCAACAGCGTGAATTTGTTCTGATCCAGCGACTGTTTGAAGCCTTCGCCTCGCTCACGCGCGGCAGAGGTGCCGGCAATCCCTTCCAGCTGAATCACCTTGGCGTCGGTCCCTACCTTCTTGGCGATAAAGTCACCGGCCATTTTGCCTCCCACGCGGTTATCCGAGGCAATGTGGCTGACCACCTCGCCTTTTGACGCCACGCGATCGAGCGTAATTACCGGGATTTTAGCCTGGTTGGCCATTTTGATGGCGTTGCCGACCGCATCGGAGTCGGTTGGGTTGATCAACAGCAGTTTCGGGTTCTGCACCATCAGATCCTGCACGTTGGCCAATTCCTTCGCCGGATTATTTTGTGAATCCAGCACCACCAGGTTGTAACCCAGCTTGTTGGCTTCCTGCTGCGCCCCCTCCTTCATTGAAACAAAGAACGGGTTGTTCAACGTCGATACCACCAGTGCAATGGTGTCTTTCGCCAGCGCATTCGCGCTCAGGGTGGCGCTCAGCGCAAAAGCTGAAGCCAGTACTGCCAGTTTTTTCATTTTCATGGTCGTGATTCCTGTAGGGGAGGTTACTTGTTACTTTTATTGTCTACCAGAACCGCCAGCAGTATGACTACCGCCTTCACGATCATTTGGTAGTAGGAAGAAACACCCAGCAAATTCAGTCCGTTATTCAAGAAACCAAGGATCAGCGCACCGATCAGCGTACCGACGATCCGTCCTTTACCGCCCGCCAGGCTGGTGCCACCCAGCACCACCGCGGCGATGGCGTCCAGTTCATAACCGGTACCGGCGGTCGGTTGCGCAGAGGAAAGGCGAGCAACTTCGATCACTCCGGCCAGCGCTGCCAACAGGCCGCACAACGAATAAACGATGATCTTGACGCGGTCGACGCTGATACCGGACAGACGGGTCGCCGCTTCGTTACCACCCAGTGCGTAAATGTAGCGGCCCAGGCGGGTATGGTGCAGCATGTACCAGGCGGCAATAAACACGATGGCCATGATCCAGATCGGCGTCGGTACGCCCAGCGGACGGCCGATGCCGAACCAGCCGAAGGTATCCGCCACGTCGGTAAAACCGGTATTGATCGGGCTGCCGTTGGTGTACACCATGGTCACCCCGCGCAGCAACAGCATCATGACCAGCGTGGCGATAAACGCCTGGACTTTGCCTTTGGCGACGATCACGCCAGTACAGGCGCCTACCGCAGCCCCCAGCGCCAACGCGGCGGCAACCGCCACCACGGCGTTGACTTCAAATCCGACGATCGACGCAGCAACCGCGCCGGTCAGAGCCAGCAATGACCCCACCGACAGATCGATGCCGGAGGTCAGAATAACCAGCGTCATGCCGACCGCCATAATGGCATTCACCGACGTCTGTTGCAGAATGTTGAACAGGTTGTTCACGGTGAAGAAGTTCGGACTCATGGTTGAAACCACGGCGATCAGCACCAGCAGCGCAATCAGCGACTTCTGTTCTAACAGCCATTCTTTACTGAACCAGCGCTTAGCTGCGATAGTCTGGGAACTCATATCTGATTACTCCTGCTTTACGCCGTATTGCTTGCCGACGGCCGCAGCCATCAACGCTTCCTGAGTAGCCTGCTCAATCGGGAATTCCCCGCTGAGGTGGCCTTCATGCATCACCAGTACGCGATCGCTCATCCCCAGCACTTCCGGCATTTCGGAAGACACCAAAATGATGCTGAGCCCTTCCTGTTTAAACTGGTTGATCAACTGGTAGATTTCTTTCTTGGCTCCGACGTCGACGCCGCGCGTCGGTTCATCAAGGATCAATACCTTTGGCCGGGTCATCAGCCCACGGGCGATCGCCACTTTCTGTTGGTTGCCACCGGAAAGCAGGCCGATGGGCTGATCCATTGAAGGGGTTTTTACATTGAACAAACGAATGAAGTCCCCGACAGCCAGCCGTTCTTCCGCATGCTTAAGCCCACCGCCGGCGCGGCTGAAATAACGCAGGGCGGTCAGCGACATGTTTTCCTTCACCGACATGCCCAATACCAGTCCGTCACGCTTACGGTCTTCCGAAATGTAGACGATGCCGTTGGCCAGACCGTCCTGTGGGGAATGGGGGTTCACCTCGCGGCCGTCCAGGGTGACACTCCCGCTGCGGCGCGCGGCGGCGCCGTAAAGGATCTTCATCAGCTCGGTGCGCCCGGCGCCCATCAATCCGGATACGCCCAGGATTTCGCCCTGGTAGAGATCGAAACTGACGTCATGTACCCCGGAGCCGGAAAGATGGCTGACCTGCAAACGTTTTTTACCACGCGGCAAATTCAGGCGTGGGTACTGCTCTTCCAGTTTGCGGCCGACCATCATTTCGATCAGCGAGTCTTCGTGCAGTTCGCTGACCGGACGTTCGGCAATAAACTGTCCGTCGCGGAACACCGTGACGTCATCGCAGATTTCAAATATCTCTTTCAGGCGGTGCGAGATGTAAACAATGCCGCGCCCTTGCGCTTTCAGTTCGTTGATCACCTTAAATAAAGAGGCGGTTTCGGTGTCGGTCAGCGCATCGGTCGGCTCATCCATAATGATCACTTTCGACTCGAAGCTCAGCACCTTGGCAATTTCCACCATCTGCTGATCGCCGATCGACAGCTCGCCCACCAGCCGGTGGCTGCTGTAACGCAGGTTGAGCCGCGCCAACAGTTTGTCGGCTTCGGCGTACATGCGCGGCCAGTCGATACGGCCAAAGCGGTTGACGAACTCGCGGCCAAGAAAGATGTTTTCTGCAATCGTCAGCTGCGGGATCAGGTTCAATTCCTGATGGATAATGCCGATGCCGGCGTCCTGCGAGTCTTTTGGACCGTTAAATGCCACCTCTTTGCCGAGAAAATGCTGGCTGCCGGCGTCTTTACTGTAGATACCGGTCAGCACTTTCATCATGGTGGATTTGCCAGCGCCGTTTTCGCCCACCAGCGCCATCACCCTGCCGGGATACACGCTAAGCGCCGCGCCGGACAGCGCTTTCACCCCGGGGAAGGCTTTATCAATCCCTTTCAGTTGCAATAAAGGTTGCATAAATGCCTCAGAAAGTTACGCCGGCGCACAGGATCACATTCGCGTACGGCGAGCATTCGCCACTGCGGATCACCGCACGACTGTGTTCGGTTTGCGCCTTGAATTCAGCGTGGCTGATGTAACGCACGCTGACGGTGTTGCCCTGCGCCTGACCCAGCTGCGCCAGTTGCGCCAACAGCGCCTCATGGAGCGACGGGTTCTGCTTGACGATTTCCTCCGCCAGCAGAGCACTTTCGACCTGCATTTCCTGCGTTACCGTTGCCAACACCTGCAAAAACGTCGGTACGCCTTGCGTCAGCGCCAGATCGATGCGCGGTGTCGCAGCCGGAATCGGCAATCCGGCATCGCAAAGGGTTATCTGGTCGGTATGACCCAACCGCGCCACCAGCGCAGAAATGTCAGAATTGAGTAGCAGACCTTTTTTCATTTATCACTCCACGTCACTTCGTGAGCGAAACGTTTCGCTCGCCATAGAGTGTAAAAAATCGGCAGGGGAAGGCAACGGCGGAAAGCGGGAAATGTGATCACCATCGAAACGTTTCGATCACGTTAGGCAAACGGCACAAATAAAAAAGGCTCTGCACGATGGCAGAGCCTGATTGAACCCCGGCGAAATCAGATCTCGACCTGGGTACCCAGTTCGATCACCCGATTCGGCGGTATTTCGAACTGATCCGGTGCGCGCAGCGCATTGCGGCTCAGCGCGATGAACAATTTTCCGCGCAGGAACAGATACCACGGACGCTTGGTGAGGATCAGCGACTCGTGCGACATAAAGAATGACGTTTCCATCATGCGGCACGGTAACCCTTCCAGCCCGCAGCGGTGGAAAACCTCCTCCACGTTCGGCGTTTCACGCCAGCCGTAGCTCGCCACCACACGCCAGAAGCTTGGCGACAGCTGTTCAATGGTCACCCGACGCACGTTGTGCACATAGGGCGCGTCTTCGGTGCGCAGCGTCAGCAGCACAACCCGTTCATGCAACACTTTGTTGTGCTTGAGGTTATGCAGCAGGGCAAACGGAATCACGTTAATCGCCCGCGACATAAATACGGCGGTGCCCGGAACGCGTACCGGTGGCGATTTCTCCAGCGATGCGATCAGCGCCTCCAGTGAGTTGCCATGTTCGTGCATTCGGCGCAGCAGGCGGAAACGCTCGCTCTTCCAGGTGGTCATTACGATAAACATCACCAGCCCGATGGTCAGCGGCAACCAACCGCCAGAGAACAGTTTCAACGCATTGGCGGAAAACATCGGCACGTCAATAAATAGCAGGATGGCTAAAATGCCGACGGCCAAAAAGCGGTTCCAGTGCCAGTTCTTGATCGCCACCGAGGTCACCAGAATGCTGGTCAGCACCATGGTGCCAGTGACGGCGATGCCGTAGGCCGCCGCCAGGTTGCTGGAATGCTCAAAACCGAGGATCACCAGCACGACCGCGATATACAGCATCCAGTTCACCACCGGAATGTAGATCTGGCCTGACTCCATTTCCGAAGTATGGATAATGCGCATCGGTGACAGATACCCCAAACGCACCGCCTGACGCGTCAGGGAAAACACGCCGGAAATCACCGCCTGCGAGGCGATAACCGTGGCCAGCGTCGCCAGTATCAGCAACGGAACCAGTGCCCAATCCGGCGCCAGCAGGAAGAATGGGTTTTTAATCGCTTCGGGATCCTTCAGCAACAGCGCACCCTGGCCAAAATAGTTCAGCACCAGTGACGGCAATACCACGGTAAACCAGGCCAGGCGAATCGGGAACTTGCCGAAGTGGCCCATATCGGCGTACAGCGCTTCCACACCGGTGATCGCCAGCACCACCGCGCCCAGCGCGAAGAATGAGACTTTTTTGTATTCAAGGAAGAAATTCAGCGCCCAGCTTGGGTTCAGCGCTTGCAACACCTCTGGATTGGCGATGATGCTGCGTACGCCCAACACCGCCAGCGTCAGGAACCAGACCAGCATCACCGGCGCGAACAGCTTGCCGACGCTGCCAGTGCCGTGTTTCTGGATGACAAACAGCAGGGTCAGTACCAGTATCGATAGCGGGACAATAAAGGGATCCAGCGACGGCGCGGCGATTTCCAGCCCTTCAATGGCCGACATCACCGAGATAGCCGGGGTGATCACCACCTCGCCATAAAAGAAGCTGCCGCCGATCAGACCGAGGATCACCAGTACGGCGGTCGAACGCGCGGTGGTATTGCGCCCGGCCAACGACATCAGGGTCAAGATGCCGCCTTCGCCGGCGTTGTCTGCGCGCATTACATACGTCAGATACTTCAGTGAGACGATGATCACCAGCATCCAGAAAATCAGCGACAAAAAGCCAAAGACCACATCGGGTCGGACATCAAAACCATAATGGCCAGAGAAACACTCTCTGAGGGTATAAAGCGGGCTGGTGCCAATATCACCGTATACCACGCCGATGGCCGCCAGGGTTACTGCGGATAGGGACTGCTTGCGTTCTGTGCTCATATGCGTTTCTTTAACTAGAACAACCGTTAGCGATGCATCCGCATCAACCAGGGATACGGGCTCTAAGATCCGTTACGTCCACCAAAAGGCGCACAGTATGCACGAATTATCCTGCTTGCCTACCCTTTAATATGCCGCGAAAAAATCACAAAATGTGAGTAGGCAACCTTTTTGATAATAGAAAAATTTTACTAATCAACAAGCTATACCATTAAAAATAATGGTGGTTTATTATCGGCTTCTCGAACAATATTGGCTAACTCTCGGACAACGCGGCAAAATTATGGCGTCTTCATCATTATTGGCAGAACGAATTTCCCGTCTCAGCAGCGCGCTGGAGAGCGGCCTTTATGAGCGACAGGAGGCAATTCGGCTATGCCTGCTGGCGGCCTTGAGCGGCGAGAGCGTATTTTTGCTTGGTCCGCCGGGTATCGCGAAAAGCCTGATCGCCCGCCGCCTGAAGTTTGCCTTTCGCAGCGCCCGTTCGTTCGAATATTTAATGACGCGCTTCTCCACGCCGGAGGAAGTGTTCGGTCCACTGTCGATTCAAGCGCTGAAAGACGAAGGGCGCTATCAACGTCTGACCGCCGGTTACCTGCCGGAAGCGGAAATCGTGTTTCTCGATGAAATATGGAAGGCCGGGCCGGCGATCCTCAATACCTTGTTGACCGCCATCAACGAACGCCGCTTTCGCAACGGCAACAGCGAAGAGCCGATCCCGCTGCGCCTGCTGGTTACCGCATCGAATGAGCTGCCAGAGGCCGACAGCAGCCTGGAAGCGTTGTATGACCGCATGCTGATCCGTCTGTGGCTGGACAAAGTGCAAGACAAGCAGAATTTCCGCGCACTGTTGACCAGTCGACAAAACGACAGCGACAACCCGGTGCCCGACGCGCTGAGCGTCAGTGATGAAGAGTTTTACCAGTGGCAGGCGCAGATTGACAGCGTCGCGCTGCCGGAAGGCTGTTTTGATCTGATTTTCCAGCTGCGCCAGCGGCTGGACGCATTGGAACAGGCGCCCTACGTCTCCGACCGCCGCTGGAAAAAAGCGCTGCGCCTGTTGCAGGCCTGCGCCTTTTTCAGCGGTCGAGACGCCATTGCGCCAATCGATCTGATGCTGCTGAAAGACTGCCTGTGGCACGATATGACTTCGTTGAAGCTGATCCAGCAGCAAATCGACCAGTTGCTGACCGAACAGGCTTATCAACAACAGCCTTTGCTGATCCAGCTTCAGCAAATCCATACCCGCTGGATGCAGCACCAGCAACAGCAAAGCGATCGCCAGGCTATCAGTCTGGTGAAAAAGGGCGGCATGTTCAGCCGCAAACCGCAATATGCCTTGGCCACGCCGCTGAGCGGCACCACTTTGACGCTGCTGTTGCAAAAACCGCTGCAACTGCATGATATACAAGTCAACCACCTCAGCATCGACATTAGCGCGCTGGAAAGCTGGCTGCAAAAGGGCGGCGACGTGCGTGCCAAGCTGAACGGCATCGGCTTTGCCCAGCAAATCGATCTGCAGGTTGATGAACAATTGCACCTGGCAGTGCTCGACGTCAGCCGCCAGCCCTCACTGCTGGCATTGCCCGGCAAACAGACCAGCGCCACACCGCCGGAGCTGCTGGAGCAAATGGAAACGCTAACGCAACGGTTGGCCGAACAGCGCCGGTTGTTCAGTCAGCATCAGCCGTGCCTGTTTACCGCCGCGGCTGGGCTGGCGAAGATTGAGGCCAGTCTGTTGCAGGTTGCCGAGCAAATCAAACAGCAGCACCAGCAGATGCGCGGCCAATAACCATGCTCAGTCTGGAAACGCTCGACCTGTTGCTGGCGATCACCGAAGGCGAACTGATCGAAGAGATGATCGTCGCCATGCTGGCGGCACCGCAACTGTCGGTGTTTTTCAAAAAATTCCCGGCGATTCGTCGCGCGCTGGATCGCGATTTGCCACGCTGGAAGTTGCAGTTGAAAGAACGGATCCATGAAGCCATGGTCCCCCCGGCGCTGGCGCAGGAGTTCTATCGTTATCAACAGTGCCAACTGGAAAACAATAGCCAGTTTTACCATAACCTCAACGATACGCTGGATCTGCTACGCCAGCTGGTATCGCCGTTTTACGAACAGGCGCGCAAGCTGGTGGATACCGCCGATTTGCCTAACCATCCGCTCGACGACAGTTTTCAGACGCTGTTCCTGCAACGCTGGCGTATCAGTCTGACGCTGCAAGCCACCATGCTGCACCACCAGTTGCTGGAGCAGGAGCGCGAACAGTTGATGGCCGAACTGCAGGAGCGTCTGGCATTAAGCGGGGCGCTGGAGCCGGTGTTGGCGGAAAACGACACCGCCGCCGGACGCCTGTGGGACATGAGCAAAGGGCAATTGCAACGCGGTGATTATCAGCGGCTGGTGGAATACGGCAACTTCCTGCAAACGCAGCCGGAATTGAAAAAACTGGCACAGCAGCTGGGCCGCAGTTATGAAGCCAAAGCGGTGCCGCAGCAGGACGCGGTACCGGAACCGTTTCGCGTGCTGGTACAGGTACCGGCTACCCTGCCGGAAGAAGTGAACGGCGTGCACCAGAGCGACGATATCCTGCGCTTGCTGCCCGCCGAGCTGGCAACGCTGGGCATCGACGAGCTGGAGTTCGAGTTTTATCGCCGCCTGCTGGAAAAGCGCCTGCTGAGTTACCGCCTGCAGGGTGACGCCTGGCAGGAAAAGGTGGTGGTACGTCAGGTTACGCATCAGCAACAGGATCGGCAGCCGCGCGGGCCGTTTATCGTCTGCGTCGATACTTCCGGCTCGATGGGCGGTTTCAACGAACAGTGCGCCAAGGCGTTTTGCCTGGCCTTGCTGCGCATCGCGCTGGCGGACAATCGGCGCTGCTATATCATGCTGTTTGCCAACCAGATTGTGCATTATGAACTCACCGCTGCCAGCGGCATTGAACAAGCGGTGCGTTTCCTCGGACAACATTTTCGCGGCGGTACCGATTTGGCGGCCTGCCTGAGCGCAACGGCGGGGAAGATGGCGGAAAGCGGCTGGTTTGACGCCGACGCGGTGATCATTTCCGACTTTATTGCTCAACGGTTGCCTGAAGAGGTAATAAAGAAGGTAAAGCAACAACAACAAAGCCACCAGCAACGTTTCCATGCGGTGGCGATGTCAGCGTATGGCAAACCCGGCATTATGCGCATCTTCGATCATATCTGGCGCTTTGATACCGGATTAAAAAGCCGTTTGATGCGCCGCTGGCGACGCTGAGACTTACAGTATTCCTTCAACCGCGTCGCGCAGTTCCGGCGACCACACGCCACATTGCACCTGGCCGATATGCGACAGTTGCAGCAACAACATCACCAGACGTGACTGACCGATACCGCCACCAATGGTCTGCGGCATTTCACCGCGCAGCAGTGACTGATGCCATTCCAACGCCAGGCGTTCGCCGTCCCCGGTCTGCGCCAGCTGACGTTTAAGCGCTTCGGCATCGACGCGGATGCCCATTGAGGAAATCTCGAACGCGTCTTGCAGCACCGGGTTCCACACCACGATATCGCCGTTCAGCCCGGCCAGTCCCTCCGCCGTCGGCGTGGTCCAGTCATCATAATCCGGCGCGCGAACATCGTGCGATTTGCCGTGCGATAATGCGCCGCCAATGCCGATCAGGAATACCGCGCCCAGTTCTTTGGCTATCGCGCGTTCGCGCCCTTTGGCATCCAGCTGTGGGAAACGCTGCAACAGGGTTTCGCTGTGCACAAAGTGGATCTGTTCCGGCAGGAACGGCGTCAGGCCATATTCACGACTTACCGCCGCTTCCGTTTCCTTTATTGCCGCATAAATGTGACGTACGGTGCCTTGCAGGTAATCCAGGTTACGTTGACCGTCGCCCATCACCCGTTCCCAATCCCACTGATCGACATACACCGAGTGGATGGCGCTCAGGCGATCTTCATCCGGTCGTAGCGCTTTCATATGGGTATATACGCCTTCGCCGGCGCTAAAATCATGACTGCCAAGGGTTTTTCGTTTCCATTTGGCCAGTGAGTGCACCACTTCAAAGCTGGCGTCCGGCAACGCCTTGACCTTGACCTGCACCGCTTTTTCACTGCCGGAAAGGTTGTCCTGCGTGCCATCACCCAGACGGCTAAGAATCGGTGCCTGTACTTCGATCAGACCCAGCTGCTGTTCAAGCTGGCGTGAGAAGAAGGATTTGACGAAGCTGATTTGCTGTTGTTTTTGGATAAACTGTTTTTTCATTGCCGTTACTCTCGAAATCTGTCTCTGTTGCTAACGATTAAGCAACACATACGGCACCATATTCAATAACCAGCAAACAATATTGCCTTTTCACTTTTAATCGCTCATTTTTAGGCGATGATAATTCCATAAACAATAATCAACGGGGGATTAAATGGCAGAAATTTATCAGATCGATAATCTCGATCGCGGCATCCTCAACGCCTTGATGGCCAATGCGCGTACGCCGTATGCCGAACTGGCGAAAACCTTTGCCGTCAGCCCCGGCACCATCCACGTGCGGGTAGAGAAAATGAAGCAGGCGGGGATCATTACCGGCGCGCGGGTCGACGTGAACCCAAAACAGCTGGGTTATGACGTCTGCTGTTTTATCGGCATTATATTAAAGAGCGCCAAAGACTATCCGTCCGCATTGCAAAAACTCGAAAGCCTGGAGGAAGTGGTCGAGGCGTACTACACCACCGGCCACTACAGTGTGTTCATCAAAGTAATGTGTCGCTCAATTGACGCGCTGCAACAGGTACTTATCAACAAGATCCAGACGATTGATGAGATCCAGTCGACGGAGACGCTGATCTCGCTGCAAAACCCCATCATGCGTACCATCAAGCCGTAGCGCATAATTTACTATACCCATATTATCCACAGGTAGATCCCAGCCGTTTCACAGCGTACAATGCTGCCTCTTTGGCAAGGTTGGGATCATTCATTCATGGCAGACATTACGCTGATCAGTGGCAGTACGCTTGGTAGTGCTGAATATGTAGCTGAACATTTGGCTGAAAAACTGGAAGAAGCCGGTTTTTCAACCGACATGCTGCATGGGCCTGAGCTGGATGAATTAACGTTGTCCGGTCGTTGGCTGGTGGTGACCTCAACCCACGGCGCCGGGGAGTTGCCGGATAACCTGCAACCGCTGTTGGAACAGATCGGCGAACGTCAGCCCGATCTGTCCCGCGTGCAATTTGGTGCCGTCGGTTTGGGTAGCTCCGAATACGACACCTTCTGCGGTGCGATCGTCCAGATCGACGATCTTTTACAGGCCCGCGGTGCCAAAAGGATCGGTGATCGTCTCGAGATCGACGTCACCAAACATGAAATTCCCGAGGATCCGGCAGAAGAATGGGTCAAGAATTGGATTAATTTACTCTAATTCGTACAAAGATCGCGCTAACGATTGTGTATAACTATGCTTAAAAGCAGGGTAAAACCGGTAGTTATCCAACTAACAACCGCAGTACGCTTTTCATGCTGTGCATAAGTCGCCATTTAGATCCCAGCTTATCAGCCGCAGGATCACCGATCATTCACAGCTAACGATCCTCCTTAATACGCTGATCTTCATGGTGAATAATCGGTTATCCACAGAGGATCGCGATCCTAATAAGAGATCTAATAAAGAGATCTTTAAATAAAAAAGATCTTCTTTTAATTACCGACGATCCGCACCACTTGGTCGATCGTCTAAACTTGAGTAGAATCCCCACCCCGGGCAAATAACGGTCGTTGGCAATACGGCGAGGTGCAGTTCCATGTTTTATCCAGATCAATTTGACGTCATCATCATCGGTGGTGGCCATGCAGGTACCGAAGCCGCCATGGCTGCGGCACGCATGGGACGTCAGACGTTATTACTGACGCACAATATCGATACGCTGGGGCAAATGTCTTGCAACCCGGCGATTGGCGGTATTGGCAAGGGGCATCTGGTAAAGGAAATTGATGCACTTGGCGGCCTGATGGCCACGGCGATCGACCATGCCGGTATTCAGTTTAGGATACTAAACGCCAGCAAAGGGCCAGCGGTTCGCGCTACTCGCGCACAGGCCGATCGCGTGTTATATCGCCAGGCGGTTCGCAGCGCACTGGAAAACCAGCCGAATCTGACACTCTTCCAACAACCGGTTGAGGATCTGATTGTCGAAAACGATCGGGTGGTCGGCGCCGTTACTCAAATGGGCCTCAAGTTCCGTGCCAAGGCGGTGGTGCTTACCGTGGGGACCTTCCTGGACGGAAAGATCCACATCGGGCTGGAAAATTACAGCGGTGGACGAGCCGGCGATCCGCCATCCATTTCGCTGTCACAGCGTCTGCGCGAACTGCCGCTACGGGTCAATCGCCTGAAGACCGGTACGCCACCGCGTATTGACGCCCGCACCATTGATTTCAGCGTATTGGCTGAACAGCACGGCGATACGCCGATGCCGGTGTTCTCGTTCATGGGCAATGCCAGCCAGCATCCGCGGCAGGTACCGTGCTATATCACGTATACCAATGAAAAAACCCATGACGTGATCCGTAACAACCTCGATCGTAGCCCGATGTATGCCGGGATCATCGAAGGGATCGGCCCACGTTACTGCCCGTCGATCGAAGACAAGGTCATGCGCTTTGCCGATCGTAACGCGCACCAGATCTTCCTCGAGCCAGAAGGCTTGACCAGCAACGAAGTTTATCCAAACGGTATTTCCACCAGTCTGCCGTTCGATGTGCAGATGCAAATCGTCCGCTCGATGGAAGGCATGCAAAACGCGCGTATCGTGCGTCCCGGTTACGCCATTGAGTACGATTTCTTCGATCCGCGCGATCTGAAGCCAACGCTGGAAAGCAAATTCATTCAAGGTCTGTTCTTCGCCGGACAGATCAACGGCACCACCGGTTATGAAGAAGCCGCAGCCCAGGGCTTACTGGCCGGTTTGAACGCTGGCCGTTATGCCGTTGATGACGAAGGTTGGTCGCCACGCCGCGATCAGGCTTATCTCGGGGTGCTGGTGGACGATCTGAGCACTCTCGGCACCAAAGAGCCGTACCGCATGTTCACTTCACGCGCGGAATACCGCCTGATGCTGCGTGAAGACAACGCCGATCTGCGTCTGACGGAAAAAGGCCGCGAACTGGGCCTGGTGGACGACGTTCGCTGGGCGCGCTACAGCGAGAAGCTGGAACTGATCGAACGCGAACGTCAGCGTCTGCGTGACGTTTGGGTACATCCGCATTCTGACAACGTTGCGCAGGTGAACAGCCTGCTGAAGGCACCGCTGTCACGTGAAGCCAATGGCGAAGAGCTGCTGCGCCGACCGGAAATGGACTACGCCCAGCTGACCGCCGTTGACGCCTTCGCGCCGCCGTTGACCGATACCCAGGCCGCCGAGCAGGTGGAAATCCAGGTAAAATACGAAGGTTACATCGCTCGCCAGCAAGACGAGATCGACAAGCAGCAGCGCAATGAAAATACCGTATTGCCGCTGGATCTGGATTATCGTCAGGTTTCCGGTTTGTCGAACGAAGTGATCGCCAAGCTGAATGACCACAAGCCAAACTCGATCGGCCAGGCTTCACGCATCTCAGGCATTACGCCGGCGGCGATATCCATTCTTTTGGTGTGGTTGAAAAAACAGGGTTTGTTGCGCCGCAGCGCATAAATCGACGTTTTCAGCGGTCGTTTGCCTAACGGATGTACAAACGGCCGCTGACATCACTTGCAGCCTGAACTATCATAGTCGCCTCGTTTGGTCAGCCCGGTTTGCTGACTGCATCGCGCCCCGTCAGAGGATTCCGTTGTGGACAAAAAGTTAGACTCGCTGCTCGCGGCGGCCGGAATTTCGCTTCCCGATCGTCAAAAACAGCAGTTGCTCGGGTATGTCGGCATGCTGGACAAGTGGAACAAAGCCTACAACCTGACGTCGGTGCGCGATCCGCAACAAATGCTGATTCGCCATATTCTCGACAGCATCGTGGTTAATCCGCATCTTGCAGGTATGCGTTTTATTGACGTTGGCACCGGCCCAGGATTGCCCGGCATTCCGTTGGCCATCGTTCGTCCTGATGCGCACTTCACCCTGCTCGATAGCCTGGGCAAGCGCGTACGCTTCCTGCGTCAGGTTCAGCATGAACTAGGGTTGAACAATATCGAACCGGTACAAAGCCGCGTAGAGGCCTTTGTTGCCGAGCCACCGTTTGACGGTGTCATCAGCCGTGCGTTTGCTTCATTGCAGGATATGCTGGCCTGGTGTCACCATTTGCCTGCGAAAGGGCAGGGGCGTTTTTATGCGTTGAAAGGCGTTCGTCCTGATGAGGAGCTGGCTCAGTTGCCCGCAGGCATCGAGCTTGAAACTGTCGTTCGTTTACAGGTGCCGGAGCTGGAAGGGGAACGTCATTTGGTGGTACTTAAGGCCAACTAAGTTTGTTTTTGATCAAAGCGACGTCTGATTGTTTGAGGATTACTCGAATAACTTAGCATGCTAATTAATTGCCTGCTTTTTTTAGTTAATTTACTTTTTATTAACACAAAAGCCGCAGCTAATTCGCGACAATAGCGTAATTGCAGTAGGAAATAGTTTCGTTAGCAACCATGCGTACAGGTTTTGTATTTGTCGGTCATGTTACGTGATGGTTGCAATATCCCCTCGGATAATGTCAATAAAATGTTTTTGTCGAGTGGAAAGGGTGTTTTCGAACGGTTAACATGTAATGGTTTGATTTATAATATTTTTATTTCGCCCGATTAGCTAAAGACCGTGGTGTTGCCAATGGTCTATAAAATAGCACTGGTCATTATTGTGATCGGGGGCACGTTTCGTAGCGCAAAGCTGGAATAATCAGACAATTAAATCGATGAGATTATTCCGACCGTTTTCTTGTGAAAATAGCCCTAAATGGGGAAAATTAAATAATTGTTCACCTTTTCGCTACTTATCGATTGAATTCGTTGGTGTGCCCCGTATAATTTGCTCGTTTTTTGCTGCTTGACTCAAAACGGCAAAGGCAGTTTTATACGTCACTCAGCATACCCCTTCCGGGGTACGGAGAGAACAAACGTCATGTCTGTGTCCCTTTACAGCGGGAAAGTTGCACGCAAACTGCTTTTTGTGCAGTTGATGACTTTTGTTCTGATCAGCGCTGCTTTCGGCCTTAAAAATCTGGAATGGAGCGGTTCGGCATTGGCGGGCGGTCTTGCTGCCTGGTTGCCAAATGCCATGTTTATGCTGTTTGCCTTGCGCCATCAGGCGCAAACGCCGGCGCCCGGTCGGGTCGCCTGGTCGTTCGCCATCGGCGAGGGGCTAAAGGTCATGATCACCATCGTTTTGTTGATCGTGGCGCTGGGGGTGTTCAAAGCGGCGTTTGTTCCGCTTGGCCTGACCTATTTAGCGGTGTTGGTGGTGCAGATAGTGGCACCCGCCGTGTTGAACAGTTACCGAAATTAACTCAATAAAGGTAGAGGCATCATGTCTGCAGAGGGATACAACAGTCCACAGGAGTATATCGGTCACCACCTGACGCAGCTTCAGGTCGGGACTGGGTTTTGGTCGATTAACCTCGACTCGATGTTTTTCTCCGTTGTCCTCGGGGTACTGTTCCTGGTGGTTTTCCGTCGGGTTGCCAAAAACGCCACCAGCGGCGTGCCGGGCAAACTGCAAACCGCAGTGGAACTGATCGTCGGGTTTGTCGATAGCAGCGTCAAGGATATGTATCACGGCAAGAGCAAGGTGATTGCTCCGCTGGCGCTGACCGTGTTCGTCTGGGTGTTCCTAATGAACCTGATGGACCTGATCCCGGTAGACTTCCTGCCGTACATCGGTACTCACCTCGGTCTGCCTGCGCTGCGCGTGGTGCCAACCGCTGACGTGAACGTTACCCTGTCGATGGCGTTGGGCGTGTTTATTCTGATCTTGTTCTACAGCATCAAAATGAAAGGCGTTGGTGGGTTCGTCAAAGAGTTGACCATGCAGCCGTTCAACCACCCTGTATTCATTCCAATCAACCTGATTCTGGAAGGTGTCAGCCTGCTGTCCAAACCTGTTTCACTGGGTCTGCGACTGTTCGGCAACATGTATGCGGGTGAGTTGATCTTCATCCTGATTGCCGGCCTGTTGCCGTGGTGGTCACAGTGGGTCCTGAGCTTGCCTTGGGCTATCTTCCACATCCTGATCATTACGCTTCAAGCCTTTATTTTCATGGTTCTGACGATTGTCTATCTGTCGATGGCATCTGAAGAGCACTGATTTTCTTAAAACACTTGCACTTTTAAACTGAAACAAACTGGAGACTGTCATGGAAAACCTGAGTATGGATCTGCTGTACATGGCTGCCGCTGTGATGATGGGTTTAGCGGCAATCGGTGCTGCGATCGGTATCGGCATCCTGGGTGGTAAATTCTTGGAAGGCGCTGCACGTCAGCCTGACCTGATTCCTCTGCTGCGTACACAGTTCTTTATCGTTATGGGTCTGGTTGACGCCATCCCGATGATCGCTGTTGGTCTGGGTCTGTACGTGATGTTTGCTGTCGCGTAAGCAGAGAACCTCTCTGCGACTAACCACACTATTTAACTTTAAAAGAGGCATTGTGCTGTGAATCTTAACGCAACAATCCTCGGCCAGGCCATCGCGTTCGTCCTGTTTGTCTGGTTCTGTATGAAGTATGTATGGCCGCCAATTATGGCTGCCATCGAGAAGCGTCAGAAAGAAATTGCTGACGGTCTCGCTTCTGCAGAACGCGCCAAAAAAGATTTGGACTTAGCGCAAGCCAACGCGACCGACCAGCTGAAAACTGCCAAAGCAGAAGCTCAGGTGATCATCGAGCAAGCAAACAAACGCAAAGCTCAGATCATGGATGAAGCGAAAGCCGAAGCCGAGCAGGAACGTAACAAAATCGTGGCGCAGGCTCAGGCTGAGATCGAAGCCGAACGTAAGCGCGCTCGTGAAGAGTTGCGTAAGCAAGTCGCGATGCTGGCAATTGCCGGCGCCGAGAAAATCATCGAACGTTCCGTGGATGAAGCTGCTAACAGCGACATCGTTGATAAACTGGTCGCTGAACTGTAAGGAGGGAGGGGCTGATGTCTGAATTTGTTACTGTAGCTCGCCCCTACGCCAAAGCAGCTTTTGACTTTGCCGTTGAGCATCAAAGCGTAGAACGCTGGCAGCAAATGCTGGCGTTTGCGGCTGTCGTCACCCAAAACGAACAGATTTCCGAATTGCTGTCTGGCGCGGTTGCGCCAGAAACGCTGTCGAAAACGTTCATTGCGGTTTGCGGCGATCAACTCGACGAAAATGGCCAGAACTTTATCCGCGTAATGGCCGAAAATGGACGTTTACTGGTTCTTCCAGCGGTTTTGCAGCAGTTCATCGAACTGCGCGCAGCGCTGGAGTCTACCGTCGAAGTCGAGGTGCTCTCTTCGAGCGCACTGAATGACCAACAGCAGGCCAAAATTGCCGCTGCGATGGAAAAACGTCTGTCACGCAAAGTTAAGCTGAATTGCAAAATTGACAAGTCTGTACTGGCCGGCGTAATTATCCGCGCTGGTGATATGGTGATTGATGGCAGCGTTCGCGGTCGTCTTGAACGCCTGGCAGACGTCTTGCAGTCTTAAGGGGACTGGAGCATGCAACTGAATTCCACCGAAATCAGCGAACTGATCAAGCAGCGCATTGCTCAGTTCAATGTGGTGAGCGAAGCTCACAATGAAGGTACTATCGTTTCCGTCAGCGACGGAATCATCCGCGTACACGGTCTGGCCGACGTAATGCAGGGCGAGATGATCGCACTGCCAGGCAACCGTTATGCAATCGCATTGAACCTGGAGCGCGACTCCGTAGGTGCCGTGGTCATGGGTCCGTATGCGGATCTGGCCGAAGGCATGAAGGTAAAATGCACCGGCCGTATTCTGGAAGTGCCGGTCGGCCGTGGCCTGCTGGGCCGTGTGGTCAACACCCTGGGCGCGCCTATCGACGGCAAGGGCCCGGTTGAACACGACGGCTTCTCTCCGGTTGAAACCATCGCGCCGGGCGTTATCGAGCGTCAGTCGGTCGATCAGCCGGTTCAGACCGGTTACAAATCCGTTGATGCCATGATTCCAATCGGCCGTGGCCAGCGTGAGCTGGTGATCGGCGACCGTCAGACCGGTAAAACCGCGCTGGCGATCGATGCCATCATCAACCAACGTGATTCCGGCATCAAATGCGTTTACGTCGCCATCGGCCAGAAAGCCTCCACCATCGCTAACGTGGTGCGCAAGCTGGAAGAACACGGCGCGCTGGCCAACACCATCGTGGTGGTCGCTACCGCATCTGAATCCGCAGCGCTGCAATACCTGGCTCCGTATGCCGGTTGCGCAATGGGTGAATACTTCCGTGACCGTGGCGAAGACGCACTGATCGTTTATGACGATCTGTCCAAGCAGGCGGTTGCCTATCGTCAGATTTCCCTGCTGCTTCGTCGTCCGCCAGGTCGTGAAGCTTACCCAGGTGACGTTTTCTATCTCCACTCTCGTCTGCTGGAGCGTGCTGCGCGTGTTAACGCCGAGTACGTTGAAGCCTTTACCAAAGGCGAAGTGAAAGGGAAAACCGGTTCTCTGACCGCTCTGCCGATCATTGAAACCCAGGCGGGTGACGTTTCCGCGTTCGTTCCGACCAACGTAATCTCGATTACCGATGGTCAGATCTTCCTGGAATCCAACCTGTTCAACTCCGGTATTCGTCCGGCAGTTAACCCGGGTATCTCGGTATCCCGTGTTGGTGGCGCAGCGCAGACCAAGATCATGAAGAAACTGTCCGGTGGTATCCGTACCGCTCTGGCACAGTATCGTGAACTGGCGGCATTCTCCCAGTTCGCTTCCGATCTGGATGACGCGACCCGCAAACAGCTGAGCCACGGTCAGAAAGTGACCGAGCTGCTGAAACAGAAACAGTATGCGCCGATGTCCGTTGCACAACAGTCTCTGGTGCTGTTTGCCGCTGAGCGTGGTTACCTGGAAGACGTTGAAGTCGCCAAAGTGGTGAGCTTCGAAGCGGCCCTGGTCGCTTACGCCGACCGTGAGCACGCCGAGCTGCTGAATCAAATCAACCAAACTGGGAACTTCAACGATGAGATCGAGGGCAAGTTGAAAAACGTCCTCGAGACCTTCAAGAAAACCCAGTCCTGGTAAAGCGCAGCGGCCTGCTGTTGAAAGACAGCAGGCCGTCTGGCAATGAGGAGAAGCAGAGATGGCCGGCGCAAAAGAGATACGTAGTAAGATCGCAAGCGTGCAAAACACGCAGAAGATCACTAAAGCGATGGAGATGGTCGCCGCCTCCAAAATGCGTAAATCGCAGGATCGCATGGCGGCCAGCCGTCCTTATGCAGAGACCATGCGCAAAGTGATTGGTCACCTTGCGTTGGGGAATCTGGAATACAAGCACCCGTACCTGGACGAACGTGATGTCAAGCGCGTCGGGTATCTGGTGGTGTCTACTGACCGTGGTCTCTGTGGCGGCTTGAACATCAACCTGTTCAAGAAACTGCTGGCGGAGATGAAAGGCTGGTCCGAAAAAGGCGTTGAAGCTGATTTGGCGCTGATTGGCTCCAAAGCGGCCTCTTTCTTTGGCTCCGTGGGCGGCAACGTGGTTGCCCAGGTGACCGGCATGGGGGATAACCCTTCCCTGTCGGATCTTATCGGGCCGGTGAAAGTGATGCTGCAAGCTTACGACGAAGGTCGTTTGGACAAGCTTTACATTGTCAGCAATAAATTTGTCAATACGATGTCCCAGGAGCCGCAGGTCATTCAGCTGCTGCCGTTACCGCCAGCCGATGACGGTGAGCTGAAGAAAAAAGCCTGGGATTACCTGTATGAACCCGATCCAAAAGTGCTGCTTGATACCTTGCTGCGCCGCTATGTGGAATCGCAAGTTTATCAGGGCGTCGTGGAAAACCTGGCCAGCGAGCAGGCCGCACGAATGGTCGCGATGAAAGCCGCAACCGATAACGGCGGTAGCCTGATCAAAGAGCTGCAGTTGGTATACAACAAGGCTCGTCAGGCCAGCATCACTCAGGAACTCACCGAGATCGTTTCGGGAGCCTCCGCGGTTTAACCAGGTTATTACCCGGAAAGGTCCAGGTTACGGGAAGGCGGCCAACGCGCCTGCAATCTGCAACAGGACCGGGTAAACGAATTACGTAGAGGATTCAAGATGGCTACTGGAAAGATTATCCAGGTAATCGGCGCCGTGGTGGACGTCGAGTTCCCTCAGGATGCCGTACCAAAAGTGTACGATGCCCTTGAGGTAGAAAACGGTACCGAAACTCTGGTGCTGGAAGTTCAGCAGCAGCTGGGCGGTGGCGTGGTTCGTTGTATCGCTATGGGCACCTCCGACGGTTTGCGTCGCGGCCTGAAAGTGAACGATCTGCAACACCCAATCGAAGTCCCGGTTGGCAAGGCAACGCTGGGTCGTATCATGAACGTATTGGGTCAACCAATCGACATGAAAGGCGACATCGGCGAAGAAGAGCGTTGGGCGATTCACCGCGCGGCGCCAAGCTACGAAGAACTGTCCAACTCCCAGGATCTGCTGGAAACCGGTATCAAGGTTATGGATCTGATCTGCCCGTTTGCCAAGGGTGGTAAAGTCGGTCTGTTCGGTGGTGCGGGTGTTGGTAAAACCGTAAACATGATGGAGCTGATCCGTAACATCGCGATCGAGCACTCCGGTTATTCAGTGTTTGCGGGCGTGGGTGAGCGTACTCGTGAGGGTAACGACTTCTACCACGAAATGACCGACTCCAACGTACTGGACAAGGTTTCCCTGGTTTACGGCCAGATGAACGAGCCACCGGGTAACCGTCTGCGCGTTGCGCTGACCGGTCTGACCATGGCCGAGAAATTCCGTGACGAAGGTCGTGACGTTCTGCTGTTCGTTGACAACATTTACCGTTACACCCTGGCCGGTACCGAAGTGTCTGCACTTCTGGGCCGTATGCCATCGGCGGTAGGTTATCAGCCAACGCTGGCGGAAGAGATGGGCGTTCTGCAAGAACGTATCACCTCGACCAAGACCGGTTCTATCACCTCCGTACAGGCCGTTTACGTACCTGCGGATGACTTGACTGACCCGTCACCAGCCACCACCTTTGCGCACTTGGACGCAACCGTGGTACTGAGCCGTAACATTGCCTCCCTGGGTATCTACCCGGCCGTTGACCCGCTGGATTCAACCAGCCGTCAGCTGGATCCGCTGGTGGTTGGCCAGGAGCACTACGACGTAGCGCGTGGCGTGCAGTCGATTCTGCAACGCTATCAGGAACTGAAGGACATCATCGCAATCCTGGGTATGGACGAACTGTCAGAAGATGACAAACTGGTCGTATCCCGTGCGCGTAAAATCCAGCGCTTCCTGTCTCAGCCGTTCTTCGTGGCAGAAGTCTTTACCGGTTCTCCGGGCAAGTTCGTATCGCTGAAAGACACCATCCGTGGTTTCAAAGGCATTATGGACGGCGACTATGACCACCTGCCGGAGCAGGCGTTCTACATGGTTGGCACCATTGAAGAAGCAGTGGAAAAAGCCAAGAAACTGTAACGCCTTGAGAGGAGGGTGATATGGCTATGACTTACCATCTGGATGTAGTCAGCGCGGAAAAACAGATGTTTTCCGGCCTGGTGCAAAAGATCCAGGTGACAGGCAGCGAAGGCGAACTGGGTATTTTCCCAGGGCATGCGCCGCTGCTGACTGCCATCAAGCCTGGCATGGTGCGTATTGTTAAACAGCATGGTGAAGAAGAGTTCATCTACCTGTCCGGCGGTATCCTTGAGGTACAACCGAGCGTGGTGACCGTGCTGGCGGACACTGCCATCCGTGGAACGGACCTTGACGAAGCGAGAGCGCTGGAAGCCAAGCGCAAAGCTGAAGAGCACATCCGTAGCTCTCATGGTGATGTCGACTATGCTCAGGCATCCGCTGAACTGGCGAAGGCGATCGCGAAGTTGCGCGTCATCGAACTCACCAGAAAAGCGATGTAAGCAATACCGAAATAAGAAAGCGACCCATGTGGTCGCTTTTTTTTTGCTTTAAAATAAGCGTTTGCCGCCGAGGCTGCTTGTGGTGTATTAAGCGCTGCCAACCGGAAATATGTCTCCGATCGCCGACAGTTTTTCGACGCTGGGATCGGAATGCTCCGACTGACGGCATGCCTAGAGCCGCAAGGGTTGAGCCGGGTTCGTGCAAAGAAATATGTAGTAATTTCGTCACTAAACGGGTTTACTTTCGTCTATTAAATTGGAGTTATCAGGTTGCTTATGTCGAACAGCGCAATGAGTGTGGTGATCCTCGCCGCGGGCAAGGGAACACGCATGTATTCCGATCTTCCCAAAGTGTTGCACCCGCTGGCGGGCAAGCCGATGGTGCAGCATGTTATCGACGCGGCCACCCGATTGGGCGCGAAAAACATCCATTTGGTTTACGGCCATGGCGGCGATCTGCTGAAAAGCACCCTGACCGACGGCGCGCTGAATTGGGTGCTGCAAGCCGAACAGCTGGGCACCGGTCACGCCATGCAGCAGGCTGCGCCGCATTTTGCCGATGATGAAGACGTCCTGATGCTGTACGGCGACGTGCCGCTGATTGCCGTCGATACCCTGACGCGTCTGCTGGCGGCCAAGCCGCAGGGCGGTATCGGCCTGCTGACGGTGAAACTGGACGATCCGAGCGGCTATGGCCGCATCGTGCGGGAAAACGGCAGCGTGGTCGGCATCGTTGAACATAAGGATGCCAGCGAGCAACAGCGCCAAATCAATGAAATCAATACCGGCATACTGGTTGCCAACGGCGGCGATCTGAAGCGTTGGCTGGGCAAGCTGACCAATGACAATGCGCAGGGTGAATATTACATCACCGATATCATCGCATTGGCCCATGCCGACGGTAAATCCATCGAAACGGTGCACCCCGATCGCCTCAGCGAAGTCGAAGGGGTCAACAACCGCCTTCAGCTGGCGCGGCTTGAGCGGGTGTATCAGGCTGAGCAGGCGCAAGCGCTGCTGCTGGCCGGCGTGATGCTGCTCGATCCGGCACGTTTCGATCTGCGCGGTGAACTGACGCACGGTCGCGATGTGTCGATCGACGCCAACGTGATTATCGAAGGCCGGGTGCAATTGGGCGACCGGGTGAAAATCGGTGCCGGCAGCGTACTGAAGAACTGCGTGGTGGGTGACGACTGCGAAATCAGCCCGTACAGCGTGCTGGAAGACGCGGTGCTGGGCGCCGAGTGTACCGTCGGGCCGTTTGCACGCCTGCGTCCAGGCGCGGAGCTGGCGCAGGGCGCGCACGTCGGCAACTTTGTCGAAATGAAGAAAGCGCGCCTGGGCAAAGGCTCCAAGGCCGGGCATCTCAGCTATCTGGGCGACGCCGAGATTGGCGACGACGTCAATATTGGCGCGGGTACCATTACCTGTAACTATGACGGTGCCAATAAGCATAAGACTGTTATCGGCGATGGGGTGTTTGTTGGTTCGGATACCCAGCTGGTAGCACCGGTATCGGTCGGTAAAGGCTCCACCATCGCCGCCGGCACCACGGTCACTCGAGATATCGGCGACGATGAGTTGGTGCTGAGCCGCGTCAAGCAGGTGCACATTCAGGGCTGGCAGCGCCCAAGTAAAAAGAGATAGAGACAGCCCTTCATCTTTCGAGCTGCAGCGTTGTTGTCTTTATGACGGAACCCCAGTCACTTACTTGAGTAAGTGACTGGGGATTCTGACATTTGCCGCCTGGCTGCAACTCGAAATCTATTGGGCGGTAATATGTAGTAGAAATAATATGTTTTGTATTGCGCTCCAATGTAGAGCCCAATACAAAACATAATAATCCCCACCATCTACAGGCTCGGGGCTGCACGGTAAAACCGGCAAAATCAGGTCAAGACATCGAAAAGCGCCAGCACGGCGTTTCATTAGGAATACAACTGATGTGTGGAATTGTAGGCGCAGTAGCGCAACGTGATATTGCAGAGATTCTGTTGGAAGGCTTACGCCGTCTTGAGTACCGCGGTTACGACTCGGCCGGTTTGGCGGTGGTTGACGCGCAAGGCAACGTTAGCCGTTTACGCCGCGTCGGCAAGGTGCAGAAACTGGCTGAAGCCGCAGAACAGCATGCTTTGCACGGCGGTACCGGCATCGCGCATACCCGTTGGGCAACCCACGGCGAACCGACCGAAGCCAATGCTCACCCGCATGTGTCCGATTATATTACCGTGGTGCATAACGGCATCATTGAAAACCACGAACCGCTGCGTGAACTGCTGATTGAACGCGGTTACCGCTTTGCGTCCGAAACCGACACCGAAGTGATCGCGCACCTGGTGCATTGGGAACAGCTGCAGGGCGGCACGCTGCTGGAAGTGGTCAAACGCGTCATTCCACAGCTGCGCGGCGCTTACGGCACCGTGGTGATGGACAGCCGCGATCCGAGCGTGCTGGTGGCCGCGCGTTCTGGCAGCCCGCTGGTGATTGGCCGCGGCGTCGGCGAAAACTTTATCGCTTCCGATCAGTTGGCGCTGCTGCCAGTGACCCGTCGTTTCATCTTCCTGGAAGAAGGCGATGTGGTGGAAGTCACCCGTCGTACCGTTAACGTATTCGACAAGCAAGGCAATGCGGTCGAGCGCCCGGAAATCGAGTCTCAGGTGCAATATGACGCGGGTGACAAAGGCGCTTACCGTCATTACATGCAGAAAGAAATTTTTGAACAGCCGCTGGCGTTGAAAAACACCCTGGAAGGGCGTTTCAGCCATGGCCAGATCAACCTGAGCGAGCTTGGCGAAGGCGCCGATCAACTGCTGGCGAAGGTGCAACACGTGCAGATCATCGCCTGTGGTACTTCTTACCATTCCGGCATGGTGGCGCGTTACTGGTTCGAATCGCTGGCCGGCGTGCCGTGCGATGTCGAAATCGCCTCCGAATTCCGTTACCGCAAGTCTGCGGTGCGTCCGGGCAGCCTGATCATTACTCTGTCGCAGTCAGGTGAAACCGCCGATACGCTGGCGGCGTTGCGCCTGTCGAAAGAGCTGGGATACCTGGGATCGCTGGCGGTGTGCAACGTGGCAGGGTCTTCTCTGGTGCGTGAATCCGATCTGGCGCTGATGACCAAGGCCGGCACGGAAATCGGCGTAGCGTCGACCAAGGCCTTCACTACCCAGCTTGCCGTTCTGCTGATGCTGGTGGCGCGCCTGGGGCGTTTGAAGGGCATGGCGGAAAGCGTCGAACATGACATTGTGCACGCCCTGCAGGCGTTGCCGGCGCGCATTGAGCAGATGCTGTCGCTGGACAAGAGCATCGAAGCGCTGGCGGAAGGCTTCTCCGACAAGCATCATGCGTTATTCCTCGGCCGTGGCGATCAGTATCCGATTGCCATGGAAGGTGCGCTGAAGCTGAAAGAGATCTCTTATATTCACGCCGAAGCCTACGCGGCGGGCGAACTGAAGCACGGCCCATTGGCGCTGATTGACGCCGATATGCCGGTGATCGTGGTGGCGCCAAACAACGAACTGCTGGAAAAACTGAAGTCCAATATTGAAGAAGTCCGCGCACGCGGCGGCCAACTGTATGTGTTCGCCGATCAGGATGCCGGTTTTGTCAGCAGCGAAGGAATGACCATCGTTCCCCTGCCGCACGTCGAGGAAATCGTCGCGCCTATCTTCTACACCGTGCCGTTGCAACTGCTGTCCTATCACGTTGCGCTGATTAAAGGCACTGACGTCGATCAGCCGCGTAACCTGGCGAAGTCCGTCACCGTAGAGTGATGCCTCGCGCTGCGCGCCATTGCCGGTGCAAGGCGCGAAAACGCAAACAGCCAATCCGGTATGCCGTTTACCCGCATACCGGATTTTTTTATGTCGGATGCAGCATGGCGGCATTTGACGGGCTGAACGCTGGACTACGGCTGCATCTCGATCACCACTTTTCCTTTCGCCCGCCCCTGGGCAAGATAAGCCAGCGCCTCCTTGGCCTGTTCGAACGGGAACACCGTATCGATAACCGGCTTGATACGCTCGCTTGCAAGCAGTTTGCCGATCTCGGCGAGCTGGGCGCCGTCGGCGCGCACAAACAGGAATGAATAGTTCACGCCGCGCCGTTTCGCCAGACGTACGATCTTGCGGCTCATCAATGTGAACACCAATTGCAAAAAGACGTTGAGCTTTCTGGTGCGGGCGAAGGCAGCGTCCAATGGCCCGGTCAGCGAGATGATGCTGCCTCCCGGCTTGAGAATAGCGACGGATTTTTCAATCGTCTCCCCCTTGAGGGTGCCAAGCACCGCATCGTAGCCGCTGAGTACGCTCGCAAAATCCTGCTGGTGGTAGTCAATCACCTGGTCTGCGCCCAGGCTACGTACCAGTGCGACATTATGGCTACTGGTGGTGGTAGCTACCGTTGCGCCCAAATGTTTTGCCAGTTGGATGGCAAAAGTGCCGATACCGCCGGATCCGGCGGGGATAAACACCTTTTGCCCGGCGTGCAGCCCGGCACGCTCCTGCAGTGCTTGCCAGGCGGTCAGCGCCACCATCGGCGTGGCGGCAGCCTGCACGAAGCTCAGATTGGCTGGTTTGAGCGCGGCGGCGCTTTCCGGCACCGTCGCGAATTCGGCAAAGGATCCCGACCCCAGATCGAACAGGCTGGCAAAAACGGCGTCGCCGGGCGTGAAGCGGGTTACGCCGCTGCCCACCTCGGTGACGACGCCCGCCAGATCGCTGCCCAGCGTTGCCGGGAGCTGCAAATGCAGTACCGCTTTGAACATGCCGGTCGGGATGATGTTATCGATCGGGTTCAGGCCGGCAGCATAAACCTTTACCCTGATTTCATTGGCCCGTAGCGCAGGCAGCGAAATCTGCTCGAACCCTACCTCGGGCGATTTGCCATAGCGCCTGAGGGTGAGCGCGTTGATCGTCTGATTGTTCATTGCATGTTCATCTCGCTGTGTTTAAGGATAAGCACGGTACTGCATGGCAGGCTGCACCGATTTATTGGCCGTTTTTGTATCTTGCCGCGGCTTCGTCCTGTTTGATCTCTGCCAGCATGGCCAGCCTTGCGCCATCCAATGCATCCCAGCTCTCGGCGTTGTGCAGAGGGGGAATTGTCACCAGTTCACGGCGATCGAAACCGACCAGCGCCGCATCGACCAGTTCGCCCACTTCCATCATCGGTGGCAGGGTGCTGCTGTCGATGCCTGCACGCTGCCAGATTTCGGTATAGGTGCCGGCTGGCAATACCGCCTGAACATAAATGCCCTTGGGTGACAGTTCCAGATGCAGACCCTGCGACAGGTACAGCACGAAGGCCTTGGTCGCGCCATACACCGTCGCGCCAAACTCGGGCATCAGGCTGAGGGTAGAACTGATATTAACGATCGAGCCGCTACCCGCCTGCACCAGGCGTGGCGCAATGGCGTTGGCCAGCCGTGTCAATGCGGTGATGTTGAGTGCGACAAGCTGTTCAATCGACGCCGAGTTCTGCTCGACGAAGCCGCCTGACTGGCCAATGCCGGCGTTATTGATCAGGGTGGTGATGCGCGAGTCTTCACGCAGACGCGATTCGACGCGTGCCAGATGGTCGGATTGGGTAAGATCGGCTGGCAGGACATCCACGGCCACGCCGGTTTCTTGCCGCAGGCGTGTGGCCAGCGCGTCAAGTCGTGCCTGGTCACGTGCGACCAGCACCAGGTCGTGGCCACGGTGGGCAAAGCGTTCGGCGTAAACAGCACCGATACCGGTGGACGCGCCGGTAATCAGGACGGCAGAAGTAGTCATAGATTCACTCTCTTGGTTGAACAATATCGGCATGCAACCTTAGGCCGCGGGCTCGGTGTTGGATCACGGTTTTTACCAGCCGGTTTTCCATCATCGGGTCAGGGTTGGCTGGCGCGATTAATAATGATGATCATAATCTAACTTGTCAATCGGTTTGATTACGATCATCATCAATGTATACTGGCGCCATGATTTTCGACGAGAAGGGCCGATAAAGATGAAAGTGAGCAAAGCGCAGGCGCAGGAAAACCGGATGCGCATCGTAGAAACGGCCTCGGTGCTGTTTCGCGAGCGCGGCTATGATGGCGTTGGCGTTGCCGAGCTGATGTCGGCCGCCGGTTTCACCCATGGCGGGTTTTACAAACACTTTGCTTCCAAGGCCGACCTGATGTTGGAAGCAGTGGCCTGCGGGTTTGCCCAGTCGCAGGCAAAAACCGAAGGCAAGGATATCGCACAAATTGTCGAACAGTACCTGTCCCGCGAGCATCGCAACGGTATCGGTGACGGCTGTGTGATGGCGGCGCTGTCCACCGATGCGGCGCGCCAGCCCGAGTCGGTCAAGGAATTATTTGCCGTAGGCATTGAACGCCAGTTGGCCATGCTGACGCAGGGCGGCGATGGCGCAGGTGAAACCCGAGCCGCAGCTATCGACACGCTTGCCCATCTGGTGGGGGCGGTGGTGCTGTCGCGTGCCTGCCCGCAAGGTTCGGCGCTGGCAGATGAGATCCTGCAGGTTTGCCGCACGCGTATCCTTGACGCTGAGGGTTCGCAGGCGAAAAGCGCTGCGCAGTAACCCACGGCCAGAATGTCATCAAACGTTAATCTGGCGCATGAGATGGCGGTGGGATTGCCGGCGAGCTAGCGTCGCGGGGTGAGCGATCGTCACAGCCGCGTTATCGATCTACGGTCGAAACCGCCATTTTAAAGAGAATAATTCGATCAATAATCGGCTGATTAATAAGCAGAAAAAGAGTCATTTTCAGAAAGTCCGCAGATTAAAAAACACGCCAATCAGGCGGGGTTTTTCATAACGCATTGATTATAATTAAATTAATTTTAAAACCCGCGTCTTGTCATATAACTGTCATATTTCATACATTTTTCTGTCACCAAACTGTCCTATTTTCCCTCCTGCAGCAATACTTACTCTGATGAAAACGACTCGAAGTCGATTTTTGAATATCCCATTAGGAGGGATTATGAAACTGATGCGTACCACCGTCGCCAGTATTGTGGCAGCGACTTTCTCTCTGGCCTCTGTGTCTACTTTCGCTGCTGCCAACCTGACCGGTGCAGGTGCGACATTCCCCGCGCCGGTGTATGCCAAGTGGGCAGATTCTTATCAAAAAGAAACCGGCAACAAAGTTAACTATCAGGGGATTGGTTCCTCTGGCGGTGTGAAGCAAATCATCGCCAATACCGTTGACTTTGGTGCCTCCGATGCGCCGTTATCGGATGAAAAACTGGCTGCTGACGGCCTGTTCCAGTTCCCGACCGTGATTGGCGGCGTGGTACTGGCGGTCAATATTCCGGGTATCAAATCCGGTGATTTGACCCTCGACGGTAAAACGTTGGGCGATATCTACCTGGGCAATATCAAAAAATGGAATGACCCGGCCATCACCAAACTCAACCCGGGCGTAAAACTGCCAGATCAGAACATTGCCGTAGTGCGCCGCGCTGACGGTTCCGGTACCTCATACGTCTTCACCAGCTACCTGGCCAAAGTCAACGCACAGTGGAAAGAGAAAATCGGCGCCGGCTCAACGGTTAACTGGCCAACCGGTCTGGGCGGTAAAGGCAACGACGGTATCGCGGCATTCGTACAACGCCTGCCGGGCGCTATTGGCTACGTAGAGTACGCCTACGCCAAACAAAACAACCTGGCCTACACCAAGCTGGTGTCCGCCGATGGCAAAGCGGTCAGCCCGACGGAAGATGCGTTCAGCAACGCGGCCAAAGGCGTGGACTGGAGCAAAACCTTCGCCCAGGACCTGACCAACCAGAAAGGCGAGGACGCGTGGCCGATTACCTCCACCACCTTCATCCTGGTTCACAAGGAACAGAAGAAAGCTGAACAAGGCGCAGAAGTGTTGAAATTCTTCGACTGGGCTTACAAGTCCGGTGGCGACGAAGCCAAAGCGCTGGATTACGCCACCCTGCCGGACGAAGTGGTTGAACAGGTACGCGCAGCCTGGAAAACCAACGTGAAAGACAGCTCAGGCAAAGCATTGTATTAAGCGGCCAGCGTTTGGTTAGCCGTTATATCTGGGCCCGGCATGCCGGGCCCTCCCAGCTTTAAACAGAAGAGTAATCTATGGCTGAGTACAAGCCGACCATTAAGGCTCCAAGCAAAAATGGTGACATCCTGTTCAGCGCGCTAGTGAAACTGGCGGCGCTGATTACCCTATTGCTGCTGGGTGGCATCATTGTTTCACTCGTCTTCGCTTCCTGGCCGAGCATCCAGAAGTTTGGCTTCTCCTTCCTGTGGACCAAAGAGTGGGACGCACCGGCGGAGCAGTTTGGCGCACTGGTACCGATATACGGCACCATCGTTACCTCGCTTATCGCCTTGATCATTGCGGTCCCGGTGAGCTTTGGCATCGCGCTGTTCCTGACCGAACTGGCACCGAATTGGCTGAAGCGCCCGTTGGGCGTGGCGATTGAACTGCTGGCGGCCATCCCGAGCATCGTTTACGGCATGTGGGGGCTGTTCGTATTTGCCCCGCTGTTTGCCGAATATTTCCAGACACCGGTTGGCGACGTCCTGTCCGGCATTCCTATCGTCGGCGAGCTGTTCTCCGGCCCGGCCTTCGGCATCGGCATTCTGGCCGCCGGGGTGATTCTGGCGATCATGATTATCCCTTACATCGCCGCGGTAATGCGCGACGTGTTTGAACAGACCCCGGTGATGATGAAAGAGTCGGCCTACGGTATCGGCTGCACCACCTGGGAAGTGATCTGGCGCATCGTCTTGCCGTTCACCAAAAACGGTGTGATTGGCGGCGTAATGCTGGGCCTTGGCCGAGCGCTGGGCGAAACCATGGCGGTGACCTTTATCATCGGTAACACCTACCAACTCGACAGCGCCTCGCTGTATATGCCCGGCAACAGCATTACCTCGGCGCTGGCCAACGAATTCGCCGAAGCGGAATCCGGGCTGCACACCGCAGCACTGATGGAGCTGGGGCTGATTCTGTTTGTTATCACCTTTATCGTGCTGGCGTTGTCGAAACTGATGGTCATGCGCCTGGCCAAGAATGAGGGACGCTAACGTGGCGACGATGGATATGCAACATAACCTGGCACTGGCGGAAAGCCGCCGCAAAATGCAGGCCTGGCGCCGCCAGAAGAACCGTATCGCGCTGTTCCTGTCGATGGCCACCATGGTATTCGGCCTGTTCTGGCTGGTATGGATCCTGTTTTCTACCGTCACCAAAGGCATCGACGGCATGTCGCTGGCGCTGTTTACCGAAATGACGCCGCCGCCCAACACCGCTGGCGGCGGGCTGGCCAACGCCATCGCCGGTAGCGGGCTGTTGATCCTGTGGGCGACCATCTTCGGTACCCCGCTCGGCATTCTGGCGGGGATTTATCTGGCGGAGTACGGCCGCAAATCCTGGTTGGCAGAAGTGATTCGTTTTATTAACGACATTTTACTGTCGGCACCGTCAATCGTGGTCGGCCTGTTCGTGTACACCATTGTGGTGGCGAAAATGGAGCATTTCTCCGGCTGGGCGGGCATTATCGCGCTGGCGTTGCTGCAGGTGCCGATCGTGATCCGCACCACCGAAAACATGCTCAAGCTGGTACCGGACACGCTGCGAGAAGCTGCCTATGCGCTCGGCACGCCGAAATGGCGGATGATTTCCGCCATCACGCTGAAGGCGTCGGTGTCCGGCATCATTACCGGCGTGCTGTTGGCGATTGCGCGCATCGCCGGCGAAACGGCGCCGCTGCTGTTTACCTCGTTGTCGAACCAGTTCTGGACCACCGATCTGATGCAGCCGATCGCCAACCTGCCGGTCACCATTTTCAAATTCGCCATGAGCCCGTTTGCCGAATGGCAGCAACTGGCCTGGGCCGGGGTGTTGTTGATCACCCTGTGCGTACTGTTACTGAATATTCTGGCGCGTGTGATTTTCGCCAAGAAAAAGCATTCATAAAAATTTAAGCGCCGCCGCGGCGGCGCTGTGAAAAGAGAGAAGTCTAGATGAGTAATATTGACCTCGCTTCCGCCAGCAAGATTCAGGTACGCGATCTGAACTTTTATTACGGCAAATTCCATGCGTTGAAAAATATCACGCTGGACATCGCCAAGAACAAAGTGACCGCGTTTATCGGCCCGTCCGGCTGTGGCAAATCCACGCTGCTGCGTACCTTCAACAAAATGTACCAGCTGTATCCGGAACAGCGCGCCGAAGGCGATATTCTGCTGGATGGCCAGAACATTCTGACCGATAACCAGGATATCGCGCTGTTGCGTGCCAAAGTGGGCATGGTGTTCCAAAAGCCGACGCCGTTCCCGATGTCTATTTACGACAACATCGCCTTCGGTGTTCGCCTGTTTGAAAAACTGTCGCGTGCCGACATGGATGAGCGCGTACAGTGGGCTTTGAGCAAAGCGGCGCTGTGGAATGAAACCAAAGACAAGCTGCACCAGAGTGGTTACAGCCTGTCCGGTGGCCAGCAGCAGCGTCTGTGCATCGCCCGTGGCATCGCCATTCGTCCCGACGTGCTGTTGCTGGATGAACCCTGCTCGGCACTGGATCCGATCTCTACCGGCAAGATTGAAGAACTGATCAGCGAGCTGAAGTCGGACTACACCGTGGTGATTGTGACCCATAACATGCAGCAGGCCGCGCGTTGTTCTGATTCGACAGCATTTATGTATCTGGGCGAATTGATTGAGTTCAGTGATACTGACACCCTGTTCACCGCGCCGCAGAAAAAACAGACTGAAGATTACATCACTGGCCGTTATGGTTGATGAGGATGCATCATGGATAACCTGAATTTAAACAAACACATTTCCGGCCAGTTTAACGCTGAACTCGAACACATCCGTACCCAGGTGCTGACCATGGGTGGGCTGGTGGAACAGCAATTGACCGACGCTATCACCGCGATGCACAACCAGGACGGCGAGCTGGCCAAGCGGGTGATCGAAGGCGACGACAAGGTCAACATGATGGAAGTGGCGATCGACGAAGCCTGCGTGCGCATTATTGCCAAGCGTCAGCCGACCGCCAGTGACCTGCGTCTGGTGATGGCGATCATCAAAACCATTTCGGAGCTGGAACGTATCGGCGACGTGGCAGATAAGATCTGCCGCACCGCGTTGGAAAAGTTTTCGCATCAGCATCAACCGCTGCTGGTTAGCCTGGAGTCCCTTGGCCGTCACACCGTGCAAATGCTGCACGACGTGCTGGATGCTTTTGCCCGCATGGATCTCGACGAAGCCGTGCGTATCTACCGCGAAGACAAGAAGGTCGATCAGGAATATGAAGGCATCGTGCGTCAACTGATGACCTACATGATGGAAGATTCACGCACCATTCCCAGCGTGCTGACCGCGCTGTTCTGCGCGCGGTCGATCGAGCGTATCGGTGACCGTTGTCAGAATATCTGCGAATTCATTTTCTACTTCGTTAAGGGGCAGGATTTCCGCCATATCGGCGGTGACGCGCTGGATAAGCTGTTGGCCGATGGCAAAACGCCACCGGACGTCACCGACGAGTAAGCGTTCCGTTCTCCCGGCAAAGGCGCAGCGTACTGCGCCTTTTTCATGCCCAATAGCCGTAAAGTTAAAATGGTTATAAATATAGCTTTTTATATTATTTCCTGACCTAAATGGCAGTTGCTAGCTTATCTCTCAGCAGGACATCAACCACTTGGGAGCTTTTCATGAAACAGCGCGCTTTGGCTTTAACCTTGTTGGCCGGCTTGGCCGGTCTCGCTAGCGCTGCCGCGCAGGCGGACAAACTCGACGACATCAAACAGGCCGGCGTGGTGCGCATCGCGGTATTCGACAGCAATCCACCGTTTGGCTATATCGATCCGCAGAGTAAAAAGCTGGTGGGTTACGACGTCGACATCGCTGATGCGATAGGCAAGGCTCTCGGGGTTAAGGTCGAGCTGCGCGCCACCAACCCGGCTAACCGTATTCCGCTGCTGGCAGCCAAAAAAGTGGATCTGATCGCCGCCAACTTTACCATTACCGAGCAACGTGCCAAGGAAGTGAATTTCAGCGTGCCGTATTTCGCCACCGGGCAGAAATTCATCGCACGTAAAGGGGTACTGAAGACCCCGGAGGACATCAAAACGCTGCGTATCGGCGCGGATAAAGGCACGGTACAGGAAATAACCCTGCGCGAACATTACCCGACCGCCAAAGTGATTTCCTATGACGACACCCCGCTGGCGTTTGTGGCACTGCGTAACGGCAACGTCCAGGCCATCACCCAGGATGACGCCAAGCTGGTCGGTCTGCTCGGCAATCTGACGCCGGCGCAAAAAGCTGATTTTGAAATCTCGCCGTTCAGTATCACCAAAGAATATCAAGGCATTGGCATTCCCAAAGGCGAAGAACGCCTGACGGCCACCATCAACGACACCTTGCTTAAACTGGAACAGGACGGCGAAGCGTTGACGATTTACCAGCGCTGGTTCGGTCCGGACACCAAAACCGCTCAACCGCGCGGTGAGTTTAAAATTGCACCGTTGGCTCAGCAACCTAAAGCCTGATGCGGACGTTATGATGGCTTGAACGCAAGGGCGCAGCGAACTGCGCCCTTGCTGCATGGATGCCGAGAGGGCAACGATGGGCATGCAATTTCTTGCGGAGTGGCTACTGGAGCCGCAATATCTTGGCTGGCTATGGCACGGTTTTCTGCTGACGCTGTGGCTTTCCGCCTGTGCCGGACTGGCGGCAACGTTGCTGGGGCTGGCGATCGCCGCGCTGCGCGACAGTCCTTTGCCGCTGCTACGCGGGCTGGCGGTCGCTTACAGCGCGCTGTTTCGTAATACCCCGCTGCTGGTACAGCTGTTTTTCTGGTACTTCGCCGCCGGGCAAATACTGCCGTCTACCGCCATGCAATGGCTGAATACCCCGCATCAATTTGGCTGGCTGGCCTGGCCGTCGTTCGAGTTTCTGGCCGGCTGCTGCGGGCTGACGCTGTATTCCGCCGCGTTTATCGCCGAGGAAGTCCGTTCCGGCATACGCGGCGTGGCTGTCGGGCAAAAACAGGCCGCCAACGCGCTGGGACTGACCGGCTGGCAAGCGATGCGTCATGTGGTGCTGCCGCAGGCGTTGACCATCGCCCTGCCACCGCTGTTGGGTCAATACATGAATCTTATCAAGAACTCGTCGCTGACGATGGCGATCGGCGTTGCCGAGCTGTCGTATGCCTCGCGTCAGGTAGAAACCGAAACGTTACGCACCTTCCAGGCGTTTGGCGTTGCCACGTTGTTGTACATCGCCATTATTGCGCTGTTGGAAGGCTGGGGTATGTGGCATCAACAGCGCAAACCCCAGCGGGGGAAGCAGAATGGATTTTAGCGTTATTCAGGACAACCTGCGTTATCTGCTGTTGGGCACCTGGCCGGATGGCCCGCTGGGCGGTGCAGCGCTGACCCTGGTCATCAGCCTGATGGCCGGCGTGGCGTCGGCGCTACTGGGAACGGTACTGGGGATACTGCTGGCGATGTCACGCGGTGCGCTTGCCGCGCTGCTGGCTGCGGTATTAGGCTTTTTCCGCGCCATACCGGTGATCATGCTGATTTTCTGGACCTATTTCCTGCTGCCGATCGTGTTTGGCGTAGAGATCCCGGAAATCACCACCGTAGTGTGCGCGCTGGCGCTGATCGCCGCTGCCTATCTGGCTCATGCGGTGAAGGCCGGCATCGTCGCCATTGGCCCCGGGCAGTGGCAGGCCGGACTGTCGCTGGGGTTGACGCGTTGGCAAACGCTGGCGCTGATCGTGCTGCCGCAGGCGTTGCGCATGATGGTGCCCTCGTTCATCAACCAATGGATTTCTCTGATCAAGGACACCTCGCTGGCCTACATTGTCGGCGTCGGCGAACTGACCTTTTTGGCCACCCAGGTGAATAACCGCAGCATGGCGTATCCGATGGAAGTGTTCCTGTTTGTGGCGCTGGTGTACTTTGTGTTCTGTCTGGCGCTCGACCTGCTGGCCAGTGGCTTGAATAAACGCTTCAGTCCGCAGACCAAAGCGTTGGCGCGTGCGGGGCGCAAACCGCCGTTACCGGCCAGTTAACTGCCAGCCGCGCTGCTGCCACAGCGACGGCAACTGGGCGAGATCGTCGAAAGGGGTGACCAGCGGGTGATCGATCGGCTTATTGTGCGGATCGGCGCAGAAGTAAAACACCGGAATGCCGGCGGCGATCCCGGCTTGTGCGCCGGCGGCGGAATCATCCACCAGAATGCAGCGTTCGACCGGTACCTGCATCTGCGCCGCGGCGTGGTAGACGATCGCCGGGTCCGGCTTCCAACGCTGAATATCGTAGCCGCTATACAGCCGGTCATCAAAATAGGACAACATGCCGGTCAGGCCGAGTGAATGCTGCATTTTGCTTACCGGCCCGTTGGAAACGGTGCAAAACGGCACGCTGACCTGCGCCAACAGCTCGCGTGCGCCGGCAATAGGTTGCAGTTGGCTGTCGAACAGGCGCGCAACTTCCTGGCGGTATTGCGGTTCCAGCAGTTCTTTGGCCAGGCTGGTGCCCTGCTCAGCATTCACCTGATCAATAATCTCGTACAGTTTTATGCCCTTGTATTTTTTGAATACCTCTTCCAGCGACAGCGTGATGCCATGCTGGGCAAACATATGTACATAAGCCATGCTGCACAGCACTTCGCTGTCCACCAGCGTGCCGTCGCAATCAAACAGAATACAGTCTATCTGGGTCATCGAAACCTTGCCCTCGCGGTTGCTACAGTGCTTCCACTTTAACCGGCTGCGTCAGGAAAGCGATAGCAAGATGGCCCGTTTCGGCCAATTCGCAATAAATCCATCGGATTACCGAGCAAAACCGCCGAAAAGGCGAAAAAAACCTGTGATCGACGTCAAAAGCCGGAAATTTTGTTATAGGATAGCCGGCGGACTGTCCATTCCCTTCTTCGGAATTCTGATAATGACCAAACAAGTCACTGGCCTTGACGCTGAGCAAGGCTTGCTTGGGCGCGTGTTTAAACTCAAGCAGCATGGCACGACGGTACGTACGGAAACGATTGCCGGCTTTACCACCTTTTTGACCATGGTGTACATCGTATTTGTTAACCCGCAGATTCTCGGCGCTGCGGGTATGGATACCCAGGCGGTGTTCGTTACCACCTGCCTGATTGCCGCCTTTGGCAGCATTCTGATGGGGTTGCTGGCCAACCTGCCGGTGGCGCTGGCTCCGGCGATGGGCCTTAACGCCTTCTTCGCCTTTGTGGTGGTTGGCGCGATGGGGATTTCATGGCAGGTCGGCATGGGAGCGATTTTCTGGGGGGCGGTAGGTTTGCTGTTGCTGACCATTTTCCGCATCCGTTACTGGATGATCGCCAACATTCCGCTGAGCCTGCGTATCGGCATCACCAGCGGTATCGGCCTGTTTATCGCCATGATGGGGCTGAAAAATGCCGGTATCGTGGTGGCGAACCCGGACACGCTGGTCACGGTCGGTAACCTGACCTCGCACAGCGTGCTGCTGGGGGCGCTGGGCTTCTTTATCATTGCCATTCTGGCTTCGCGCAACATCCACGCGGCGGTGCTGGTGTCGATCGTGGTCACCACGCTGATTGGCTGGGCTCTGGGCGACGTGAAGTACGGTGGGGTATTTTCGATGCCGCCAAGCGTCACGTCGGTGGTCGGTCAGGTGGATCTGGCTGGCGCGCTGAACGTCGGGCTGGCGGGGATTATCTTCTCGTTCATGCTGGTTAACCTGTTCGACTCCTCCGGTACGCTGATTGGCGTCACCGACAAGGCCGGACTGACCGATGAAAAAGGCAAATTCCCGCGCATGAAGCAGGCGCTGTACGTCGACAGCATCAGCTCGGTGGGCGGAGCATTTATCGGCACTTCGTCGGTGACCGCCTATATTGAAAGTTCGTCCGGCGTATCGGTGGGTGGCCGTACCGGTCTGACCGCGGTGGTTACCGGCCTGCTGTTCCTGCTGGTGATCTTCCTGTCGCCGCTGGCTGGCATGGTACCGGCCTATGCTGCCGCCGGTGCGCTGATTTACGTAGGCGTGCTGATGACCTCAAGCCTGGCGCGGGTTAAATGGGACGACCTTACCGAGGCGGTACCGGCGTTCGTCACAGCGGTGATGATGCCGTTCAGTTTCTCGATTACCGAAGGCATTGCGCTGGGGTTTATCGCCTATTGCGTGATGAAGCTGGGCACTGGCCGCTGGCGTGAGATTAGCCCTTGCGTAGTGGTGGTGGCGCTGCTGTTTATTCTGAAGATCGTGTTTGTCGACGGGCATTGATTCCGTTGGCAGAAAGCCGGGTCCAGCTTGCTGGACCCGTTTTTTATCCGCCCGGATGTGCGTCCGGTGCCTTTCCCAGCATCCATTCCATTGGCCGCGCAAAACGCCCCTGCCAACCGACGTTGGCGCTTTCCGCCTGATTAAAACGCTGTAGCTGCACCTGATTGCCGGTATTGAACAGTTCGGCGAAACGCAGCGCCAGCGCCCGTTCGCTAAAATTCTGACGATCGTAGTAAGCCAGTACGATACGCTTGTTTTCAGCCAGCGTCTGTCTGGCTGGGGTGATTTCGCCGTGCGGCGCGATCAGCAGCGCGCCGGCATAAAACTGCGGATATTTCGCCAGCAGGTTGGCGGCGTGCAACGCACCCTGGCCGCGACCTGACAAATATACCTGTTGCGGGTTGAGATTCAGTTGGCGGATCAGCGGTGCCAGCGCGCGCTGAATAGCGCTTTGGGTGCTTTCATCGCTGTAATTGGACCAGCGGAAACTGTTTTCCGACAGCATTTGCGTACCGTTCAGCTCAATGTAGGCGGCGCCAAGGGAGCTGAACAGCAGGCGATCTTCGGCGCTGATGCTGGCGGATTTGCCGTAATCATGCAGAAACACCACCGTTGGCCAGCCACCGGCGGGCGTAGGGCCGCTTGGCAGGGCGTAGCTGGCTTTCCCTTCAAATTGCCTGGCGCGTTGCAGATAGCGGGCTTTGGCCTGTGCGAGGATGGATTGATAGGTATGGCGATGCTGAATACTGCTGAACGAATCGTCTTCCAACAGATTGTAGTAATACCACAACCCGCGTTCGGCGCTCAGCTGCAGATAACGTTCCGCCAGCTCGGTTTGCCCTTTTTCCGCAGAAGAGGCCGCCAGCTGATAGGGAGCCCAGACGTTGTGTTCATCTTCACGCATCAGGGTCAAATACAGCGATATCGCCTCAATTTTTTTTTCTTCCTGATTGTGCGCCGCCCGTGACAATTTGGCGTTCAAGAGGTGATGTGCGGGCAATTCCACCGGTTCTTCTCCGGCCGGGTAACGCATCTGTTCGGCAAACAAGGGTCTGGTGATAACAGCCAGCAATAAGGCTAAAACAAAAAAATACATGGCGTTATGTCTTTATTTTAAAATAGCGGTAGGCGTGGCGGTTGCAGCATCGGCGCCTTCCGGCGTAAGGGAAGGCGCCGCTAACCAGGCTTTATCTCACCCGACGGATATAGTCGCTGAAGGTAGACAGCTGGCCGGTCAGGAAGTCTAGCGTACCCGGCTCAACCAGCTCGCCGACTTGCTCGTCAACCTTGTTCTGAATCACGCCGCCCATGAACTCCGGTTTGTTCATCACCATGGCGTCGAGGAATACCAGGATCTGGCGCAGATGGTACTGACAGCGTGCGCCGCCGATAGGCCCCATTGAACTGGTCTGAATGGCCACCGGCTTGCCAGCCAGCGGCTGGTTTGGCAGACGAGAAAGCCAGTCGATGGCGTTCTTCAAGCCGCCCGGCACTGAATAGTTATATTCCGGCGTCACGATGATCACCCCATCCGCCTGGCGAATCTGTTCGGCGATGGCCTCAACCGTAGCGGGGAAGCCCTCCTCCTGCTGCAGGTCGGCGTCGTAAATCGGGATATCGCGGATTGAAGGCAGTGCCTCGATGGTCACACCGGGCGGTGCCAGCTTCGGTAACGTACGCGCTACCATGGCGTTGTAGGAGTTTTTACGCAGGCTGCCGAGCAGGGTTACGATTTTTAATGCTTGGTCTGACATGATGACTCTCCCTTTCTAATGAACAGATTCAGCGTGGAACACCGATAAATACTAGGGCAAATAAATCGCAGGGAACAGCGGTATACGGTTTATTTATATCCATCGCCGCCGGTGGCCTGCATTAGCGTAAGTCCGGCAGACCGGACAGCTTGATAAAGCGCAGCGAGTCGGTCGGCGAGCGCGCCGAGATCTCGCCTTTTCTTTCCAGTCCCGACCGTGGTTCATAGTGCCAGCACATCAGGCGTTCCAGCTGCGGTTCGCGCGCACAGGACCAGCTTTGATATTCATCGGCGTCGCTCATTACCTGCACTTTGGGCGTTACGCTGGAGCGCAATTGGCCGGAAAACGGCCGCAGGCTGAGCGTCGCCTGGCCGCTATTGCCCAAGCCGGAGATTTTCAGCACGCTTTGGCGGATGCTCCACAGCTGGGTTTCCGCCTCTAGCCGATCGTCCTGCATGCCGATCCAGGCGGTTTCGCTGGCGCTTTGGAACTGATACTGCATCTTTTGCTGATTGGCGACGCGCGCGCGCATGACTTCAATATCCAGACCCACTTTGCCTTCGTTGCTTAACAATACGCCAACGGTGTTACCGGCGTAAGCCAGGCTGAAATCGGGCAGGTGATGATCGGCAAAGCACGGGCGCCCGGTGGGCGTGGTGGCGATCGGCGGCAATTTCGCCAGGCCATACAGATAAAACATCATCTCGGCGAGCAGAATGCGCCCCTGCAGAAAGCGCTGACGGCGCTTGGTGGAGAAGGTCGCGCTGCTGGCGATCAGCTCTGTGCTCAACCGTTGGGTATTCAACTGAGTGGGTGTCGTGCTCCATCGGGCAAAATGGCATGCCATTATTCACTCCATGTCAGTAAGATCCTCGTCGCTGGAGAGGTAGATTATGCGTAACCTTAAGATTTTTCATTAAAAACGCATATGCGGTTTATCCTATTTATTGCGTGGGCATTGCTGCGGCGCAGAGTGCGCGCCGCAGGGGGGAGGTTATGGCCGGTACTGCACCGTAGGCAGCGCCGTCGGGTCGATAGCCGCGCGCATCCGTTGCATCGACTCAGTCCAGGGACAGAGTACGCCCAGTGACAACTGCCGGCAGCCAGGACGGCTGAACTCGGTTTTTAACGGTGGCGACAGCGTGCTCAGCGGTGACAACTGGCGGATTTGATCCAGCGATTGCGCCTGGAAGTACAGACGCAGGAAGCGCTGGCCCGTTTGCCGATCGCGCCAGCGTTCGAATACCAGACTGCCAGCCGGGGGAATATTGCCGCGTGGGTAAAGCCCCTGTTGCCAGCTAAAGCCAAGCAGGGTGCGCAGATAAGCGATATTGGTGTCATGCGCGACAAACAGCAACCAGCGCGCCGCCGGTGGCGCCCCGGCAGAGGTTCGATCGGCGGCCAGCGCCAGCGCGATTTGGTTTAACAGCACCGAGCCACCGCGTTGCGCGATATAGGGCACGTCATTGGTAAAGTCATAGCGGGCGGTGAGCAGGGGCAGCAACGGCGCGACGGCCGATGCGTTGACACCGTGGCCAAAGGCGACCTGCGCCGTCGGCTGGTTTTCGCTGTAGGCCAGGCGAATGCTTTCCGCCATGTTGGACAACGTCCCCAGACCGTTGATGCTGAAGCGGCCGTCGTGCTCCTGAGTGATTTCCCACGGTTGTTCAAAGGCCGGGCAAGCCTGTTGCGGCAGGCAGACCGCCGCTTGCAGACGCCGAATGTCAGCGCTAAAGCGCGTTTTCACCTGCTCGGCGCTGCCGCCCATCGCCTGCCTTATTGCCGTGCGAGCCCGTTCGGCATCGAGCGGCACCAGGCCCATTTTATCTGCCTGAAACAGGGGATCCTGTTCGGTGGCGGCCGCATGAATGGCGACCCCGCAGCCGGGAAATGCGCCGTCCATCAACGCCTGTGCGGTGGCTCGCGTGCGCTGTAGCGGACTGGCCCAGACATACACCGCCCCCGCGCTCGGACAGCCGTTGGCCAATAGGCCCTGACGGCGATAATAGTCGGCTTCATAGCGTCCTTTCAGCGTGGCGGCGGCATAACCGTGGCCGGTGAGTTCGCCGTCGCGCGTCAGCCATTGTGGCCACTCTCGGCCGGTTCCCGCCTGCATCGCCTGCCGGTTGCCTGAGGTCGGCGGGCGTACGCCGTGGCGGCTGACCTCAACCACCTTTTCCAATACGTAGCGCGGCTCAGCCTGGGCTACGCTGGAAATCATACCCAGCGTGACGGCAAATAACAGACGCGACCAGTCCTTTTGCAATAGCAACATAATATATTCCTCGTTAATGTATATTCAGATTAAATAAATTTATGGCGATTAACAAACAGGATATTGCTATTGATAGTCAGGATGTGCTTGCCACGCGTTTTATAGCATGACGGTGTGCGACAATCGTGGCGGTAATAAACGTCAGTGCCGCCGATAATAACCCGCAGGCAATCCAGAATAGCGATAATGTATCGAAGTTATACAGCGTTTTTCCGGCTTCTATTACCGAGGTCCGATCGATAATCACACCGGTAAGGAACTCTCCCAGCCCGGCTCCGGCATAACTGGCGATGCCGATAGTGCCCAGTGCCGCGCCGGCCGCTTTCTTCGACGAAATATCCACCGCGATCAACCCGCCGAGGAAGCAGGTCAGCGCGCCGATGGTGGCGCCGAAAATCACCATTGAGGCGATGTCGCTGTAGTAATTGCGCGGTAGCCATACCATCAGAGCGAACCCGGCGGTATTGAGCAGGCCGATAATCCCGGCCATGACGCTGCGATTACGTGGGAATAAGCGATCGGACAACATACCGGCAATAATGGTCCCGGCGATGCCGGCAATGGCGTTAACGCCGATAATGCTGGAGGCTTCCAGCGTGGAGTAGTGCTTGGCCTGCTGCAAAAAGAAAATGCCCCACGAATTCACCGCGTAGCGATCGATATACATAAAGGCCGACGCCAGCGCCAGCGTCCATAGCGCCGGGTTGCGCAGCGACCACAGCTGATTTTTCAGCACCGATCCCCGGTCTTCGCTCAGCGTTTCCGTCTCATGGCGAATAACGCCGATCGGCGGGTAGCCGGCGCTCTGCGGTGAGTCACACATAAACAGCAGGATCAACACGATACCCACGCCTCCCAGCATGGCGGTAGTGAAGTAGCCGGCATGCCAGCCAAACGCGGCGATGACCGCCGCAATCACCATATAGGTAATGGCTTCACCGATGTTATGCGCGGTGGACCAGATGGCGTAAAAGGTACCGCGCTCTTTATTGCCATACCAGCGTGCCAGTGACACCGCGCAGGGGCCGACGCCCATTGACTGCGCCCAGCCGTTGATGCCCCAGAACAGCGTCAACAGCAATGCGTTGCTGGTGGTGCCCATCATAAAGTTCATCCCTGCGCTGAGCAGCAGCCCCAGGCTCATAAAGCGTACCACGTTGGCGTGATCGGCCAGGAAACCGTTGACCAGCTTGCCGATGGCGTAGCAGAAGAACAGCGCGGAACCGATCATGCCCAACTCGGTCGGGCTGATGCCAATGTCCACCAGGGCACTTTTCGCCACGGTGAACGACAGTCGGCAAACGTAAAACATCACGTAGGCTACCGTCATCGCCAGAAAGGTTCGCCAGCGCAGGGTAAGGAATTTCTTTTCATTCAGCGGGCCATGAGAAGGCGTGGCCGGCGCCGCTTTAAAAAAAGCGAATATACCAGACATAATTTCACTCCGTAGGGCGGATTGGCAAAATACACGCTGATTAAGCGCTCTCTGGTTATTCCATTGGCAGAGAAGTTCGTCCTTATTAATTTAATTTGTAGGGCACATAATCCGAATGAATTGCTTTTCCATGAGTTAAGTGAGCAACGCCGTTATTTTATTTTTTGCTGAATCAATTCGCTCAGCTGAGAATAAATTTCCGCGTTGGCCATTAAAAGCACATTGCCACGTTGCAAACCGTGGTCAGCCAGGAAATCATTGCTGACGCCGCCGGCTTCTCTCACCAGTACGATGCCGGGCAGGCTGTCCCAGGCGTTCATGTGCGGCTCGTAATAACCGATCAGGCGCCCGGCGGCGACCTGGGCGGTCATTAACGCGCCGGAACCGCTGCGGATAAACATGCCACCGGCGTGTAATAACCGACTGATAAACGGCACGAAATCCTCAGGCGTGACGCGGTGGGAAGTCCCGACGCCCATCACGCCGTCGCGTAACGAGCTACCTGCATGCACGCGGATAGGATCGTGGTTGAGAAACGCTCCCTGACCCTTGCAGGCGTGAAACATTTCCCGATGGTTGGGATCGTAGACCACGCCGATAACCGGATCGCCGTCAACGATCACGCCGATCGACACGCACCAGGTGTGTAAGCCATTGAGAAAACACGCGGTACCGTCGATCGGATCGACGACCCAGGTGCAGGCGGCGCTACCGCCGCTGCCGCCGCTTTCTTCGCCCAGAAAGTCGTCCAGTGGAAAGCGTTGGGCGATCAGCCGGCGCGTCAACGCTTCGACTTCACGATCGGCCTGACTGACCACGTCTTGTAAATCATCGCCCTTGTGTTCCACCGCCAGCTGTTGGCGCCGTTGATAAAAATCGTAAGCCAGCTCGGCGGCCTGGCGCGCCACGTCGCATGCAAAGTGATAACGTGCGCTGATATCCTGTGCTGATGTTGCCGTCATTTCCCCTCCGCCACTAATTGCACTCGTGTGCAAAATAAGATGATATCGTTGTTTTGTTGCAATGGTGCTACAGGATAATGGCTAAAGTGAAAAACTTATTCCGTGATCGGCTACGCATAAAACAGATCTTTCGTTTTAGGCGGATTGGCGCACGATAAGTTCAACTGGCACGCTCTTGCGTACTGCCGGCTGGTCGAAATGGCGTATGCGGCTGACCAGAAGCGCTACTGCGGTACTGGCCAATGCATCGGTGTCTTGCCGCAGAGTGGTGAGCTGATAGGGGGCGAAAGCGGACTGTGGGATGTCATCGAAGCCGACCAGTGGCAATTGCTGCCCAGGGCGCTGCTGACGCATAAAGTCCATGGCGCCCATCGCCAGCATATCGGTGGCGCAAAACAGGCCATCGAGGTGCGGTTGTTGCGCCAGTAGGGCGGCGGCGGCGTCCCAGCCGGCCTGATAACCGCCATGGGGGCAAATCACGCGGGCCATCGGCTGGCGTTGAGCGTCGAACTGGCTTTCGAACGCCTGTTGGCGCTGCAGACTGCTGAAGGACGCGCTTTCGCCAATAAAGCCCGGGCAGGTCACGCGGTGTTGCATCAGCTGGCGTGCGGCCAACCGCGCGCCCTGGTGATTGTCACTGCAAACCTGATCGGCGCCGCTGAGTTCAACCTGGCGGTTGATCAGCGTTACCGGGATTTTGCGCGCCAGATACTCTTCCGCTAGCGACAGCGGCGGCGCGCCAGAGGTCAGGATCACGCCGGCAACGTGATAACTTAATAACTCACGCAGCCGTGGCGCCAGCTGTTTCGGGTCGTCGGCGTTCAGCAGCAGTGGCATAAAGCCTTGCAACGCCAGGTGATGCACCAGCGGCGCCAGCAATTTACTGCGGAACGGGTTATCAAAGCCGGCGGTCACCAGGCCGATAAAATTGCTGCTACCGGTAATCATCGAACGCGCGATGATATTCACCTGATAACCCAATTCTGCCGCTGCGGCCTCCACCCGTTGGCGCGTTTTTTCCGACACCGAGGCACCGGGCGTGAAGGTGCGCGACACTGCGGAACGAGAAACGCCGGCCAGACGCGCAACGTCGCTGGCCGTTACCCAATGGTTCTTTGCATCACTCATGGTTGCCGTTCTCCCGCTTGACGTGCCCGGTGGCGCCGCGCCAGGTTATTTGCCGATACAGAAGCTGGAGAAAATTCGCCCCAGCAGGTCGTCAGAGGTGAATTCGCCGGTAATTTCACTCAGCGCCTGCTGTGCCAGGCGTAATTCTTCCGCCAACAGCTCCCCCGCGTAAGCGCTTACTAACTGTTCTTTGCCCTGAACCAGATGCTGGGCCGCCTGTTCCAGTGCCTGCAGGTGGCGACGACGTGCCAGGAACCCACCTTCCATATTGCTGGTAAAGCCCATGCTCTGCTTCAAGTGATCGCGCAGCACCTCAATGCCTTGGCCGGTACGGGCCGACAGGCGAATAAGTGAGTGACCATTCACTTCTTTTAGGCCCAGCGGTTCGCCGGTGATATCCGCTTTATTACGTACCACGGTTATCGGCAACGTGGCTGGCAGGCGCGCCATAAACTCCGGCCAGATTTCGCCGGGCTCGGTCGCCTCGGTGGTGGTACCATCCACCATAAACAACACGCGATCCGCCTGTTCAATCTCGTTCCACGCACGTTCGATGCCAATACGCTCCACTTCGTCGCCGGCTTCCCGCAGCCCGGCGGTGTCGATAATGTGCAGGGGCATGCCGTCGATATGAATGTGCTCACGCAATACGTCGCGGGTGGTGCCGGCGATGTCGGTGACAATTGCCGCTTCACGACCGGCTAATGCATTGAGAAGACTGGACTTTCCGGCATTTGGACGCCCGGCGATCACCACCTTCATGCCTTCGCGTAGCAGACTGCCCTGGCGTGCCTCGACGCGCACGCTGTCCAGATCGTTCATCACACCGTTCAGCTGCGCTTCGATTTTGCCGTCAGACAGGAAGTCGATTTCCTCATCCGGGAAGTCGATGGCCGCTTCCACGTAGATTCGCAGGTGAGTAAGTGCTTCCACAAGCTGATGAATACGGCTGGAAAACGCCCCTTGCAGCGAGTTCATTGCCGAACGTGCCGCCTGTTCGGAACTGGCATCGATCAGATCGGCAATCGCCTCGGCCTGCGCCAGATCGAGCTTGTCGTTCAGAAAGGCGCGCTCGGAGAACTCCCCCGGCCGGGCAATGCGCACGCCTGGCAGCGCCAGTACGCGCTTGAGCAGCAGATCGAGGATCACCGGCCCGCCGTGGCCCTGCAGTTCCAGCACGTCTTCGCCGGTAAAGGAATTCGGGCCGGGGAACCACAGTGCAATGCCCTGATCGAGGGTTGCGCCGTCGGCATCGCGGAACGGCAGATAATCGGCATGGCGCGGTTTTGGCAGCTTGCCGAGCAGCGTTTGCGCCACCTGTTGGGCTGCGCGGCCGGAAATACGCAAAATGCCGACGCCACCGCGTCCCGGTGGGGTGGCTTGGGCGACGATGGTATCGCTAGTGCTCATATAGCCTAATCCTTCACATTGCAGCGCCGTTGGCTGCCGTTCTGACAATATGCAAAAAGGCGGTCTAATGACCGCCTCTTGGTGTTATTGCAAAGGGCCAGCGTGCCGAGCCCCTACAATACGCTTACGATTTTTTCTTTTCGCGGCTGTGCAGACCGCGTTTTTCCAGCCCACGATAAATCAGCTGTTGCTGGAGGATGGTCACCAGGTTACTGACGATATAGTACAGCACCAGACCTGACGGGAACCACAGGAAGAACACTGTGAAGATCACCGGCATAAAGGTCATGATTTTCTGCTGCATCGGATCGGTAACGGTGGTTGGCGACATCTTCTGGATGAAGAACATCGTCACGCCCATCAGGATTGGCAGGATGTAGTACGGATCCTGCGCCGACAAGTCGTGGATCCACAGGGCGAACGGCGCGTGGCGCAGCTCGACCGAGCCCATCAGCATGTAATACAGCGCCAGGAAGATTGGCATCTGGATGATCAACGGCAGACAGCCACCCAGCGGGTTCACTTTCTCCGCTTTGTACAACGCCATCATTTCCTGGCTCATACGCTGCTTGTCGTCACCGATACGTTCACGCATCGCCTGCAGTTTTGGCTGCAGCATGCGCATTTTCGCCATCGAGGTGTACTGCGCCTTGGTCAGCGGGTACATGATGCCGCGCACGATGAAGGTGATGATGATGATCGAGAAGCCCCAGTTGCCGATAAAGCCGTGAATGAACTTCAGCAGCTTAAACAGCGGTTGGGAAATGAACCACAGCCAACCGTAATCGACGGTCAGGTCCAGGTGCGGCGCCAGCTGCGCCATCTGATCCTGCAATTCCGGGCCGACCCACAGCGTGGCGTTCAGCTGCTGCTGCGCGCCCGGCTGTACCACAACTGGCGTGGCCTTGAAGCCGATGGTCGACAGGTTGTCGCCCGGTTTGGCGGTGTAGAAGGTGTTGGTGCCCTGCGTTGCCGGTACCCACGCGGTGGCGAAGTACTGTTGCAGCATCGCAACCCAGCCGCCCTGGGTGGAAACATTCAGGTTTTCGTCCTTGTCGAACGCGTATTTCTCGTACTTGGTCTCGCTGGTGGAGTACGCCGCGCCGCGGAAGGTGTGCAACGCAAAGTTGTTGCTGCCGGTGTCGCGATGCTTAGGCAGCTCGGTGGTCTGCTTCAGTTGGCCGAACAGCGACAGTTCCAGCGGGGTGGTGCCTTTGTTGTTGACGCTATAGTCAACGCCAACCGCGTAATGGTTGCGCTTGAGCACGAAGGTCTTGGTGTATTCAACGCCGTCGCGGGTATAGGTCAGCGGGATGCGCAGTTCATCCTGGCCATCAGCCAGCGTAAAGGTATCCTGCGCTGCCTGGAACAGAGGGCGTTCGCCGTTGGCCGGGTTGTCCGGACCATTTTTGCCGGTCAGGCCGCTTTGCGCCTGATAGACGAACGACGGGGTAGTTTCCAGTAGCTGGAAAGGCGTCGATGAACCCAGAGTATCCGGGTAGGCCAACAGTTTAGCCTGCTCGATGTCACCGCCGCGGGTGTTGATGGTCAGCGACAGCACGTCAGTGTTAACGGTAATCAGTTTACCCTGGCCACTGGCTGGCACGGCCTGGCTGGCAGCATCACCGGTTGCGGCGTTCGTGGTCTGTTGCGTGGTCTGCGCGGCTGGTTGCGGAGCGTGGTCCGTTTGCCAAGCCTGCCAGATCATGAAAGACACGAACAGCAGAGCGATGAGAAGAAGATTGCGTTGCGAATCCATCGTTAGTGTTCTCTGTTATCGTCGGTTTTCGGCGGCACGGGATCATCGCCACCTGGGTTCAAAGGGTGGCATTTTAATACGCGTTTCACTGTCAACCAACTGCCTTTTATCATGCCAAACCTGCTTAATGCCTCAATTGCGTAATGAGAGCATGTCGGCTGGAAGCGACAACGTGGCCCAAGCAGCGGACTGATAACGAGCTGATAGGCTCGCACCAGCCCGATCAGGATGCGGGAGCCTGGCGACAGTGGCGACGCCATAATTTTTCCAAAGCTTCCGTCAATGCGCGGTTATCCAGATCCGCTATCCCCTTTTTGGCTACCACCACAAAATCCATCGCCGGTAATTGGTGCTGGTGCAAGCGGAAACTTTCGCGGGTAAGGCGTTTGATCCGGTTGCGCTCATGCGCGCGTTTGACGTGTTTTTTGGCGACGGTAAGACCGATGCGGGGATGCCCCAGCTGGTTCAGGCGGCCGAGGATGGTAATTTGCGGCGTGCCGGCCCGTTGTGGCTGCTGGAAGACGAAAGTGAAATGAGTGGGAGTTAACAAACGTAACTCCCTGGGAAAAGCGAGCTTAACCACTCAGCGGGTTAGCTTTTATTACTTAGAAACAGACAGACGAGTACGGCCTTTCGCACGACGGCGGGCCAGAACTTGACGACCATTTTTGGTGGCCATACGAGCACGGAAACCGTGGCTACGGTTGCGCTTCAATACGGACGGTTGGAAAGTGCGTTTCATGGCGATTTCTACCTAAACTTAAATTGATTACTGATCAGTAAACGCGTTTGGCTACTCGGCGTGAAGACGACCGACGCCTCAATCGCAATACATAAAGAGGCGGGATTGTAATAATTGTACAGTCCTGAGTCAATTCACATCACGCCATCCCGTCATCTTTCCTGCTTCAGCGGGCGTTGCCTGCAGCGTGAAATCCGTTGGGTATAGCCTACCTGGTTGCTTGCCAATGGCGAGTCAAACCCGCGATTGGCCCGTGGTCACCGCAGAATCCCGTCTGGCTAATAACGCACCATATAAGGAACCAGGTATCACACGTAGGGCGAAGATTATACGGACTCGGGGTTAAATCGCAAGGATCCCCGCGCGATCCTGGCATATAAATGAAAGATCTTCCGTGGATAACCAGGTATAACCTGTTTGCGAGGGCGCGCCGGTGCGGCAACGTGCGAGATCGCACGGTGATTGCCGCCTGACGGGCGAAAAGATCGCCGTCTGCCGGGGGCTGTGGATAAAATGGATCTAATCTGTGATGAAGGGGAGGATCTCTTGCTCCGTTTGCGCTATGATCCGTCATTCCGATCGCGATCTCCTGCCGGGGATCGTGCAGGACATAAACCGTGAAAGGCGGTTCGCATGCCCCCAGGCGGTCAGCCGATGCCGGGCGTGTGTCAAAAATCATGAGTTATAAAAAAGTAGCCTGATTCTTTTCTTTTATTGATCTTGTTCGAGTGGAGTCCGCCGTGTCACTTTCGCTTTGGCAGCAGTGTCTTGCCCGATTGCAGGATGAGTTACCTGCCACAGAATTTAGTATGTGGATACGCCCATTGCAGGCGGAACTGAGTGACAACACCCTGGCGCTGTATGCGCCCAATCGCTTTGTGCTGGACTGGGTCCGCGATAAATACTTAAACAACATCAATGGACTGCTGAACGATTTCTGCGGTACCGACGCCCCGTTGCTGCGTTTTGAAGTGGGCAGCAAACCGATGGTTCAAGCCGTCAGCCAGGCGGTGGCCGAAAGCCGCAGCGCACCGGCGGCGCCGGTGGCGCGTACTGCCGCGCCTTCGCGGCCGAGCTGGGATAATGCGGCACCGCAGCCGGAGCTGTCCTATCGCTCCAACGTCAACCCCAAACACACGTTCGACAACTTCGTCGAGGGTAAGTCAAACCAGCTGGCGCGCGCGGCGGCACGCCAGGTGGCGGACAATCCCGGCGGCGCTTACAACCCGCTGTTCCTGTATGGCGGCACCGGCCTGGGTAAAACCCACCTGTTGCACGCGGTTGGCAACGGCATCATGGCGCGCAAGGCCAACGCCAAAGTGGTCTATATGCATTCGGAACGCTTTGTGCAGGACATGGTCAAAGCCTTGCAGAACAACGCCATCGAAGAATTTAAGCGTTATTACCGTTCGGTCGACGCGCTGTTAATCGATGACATCCAGTTTTTTGCCAATAAAGAGCGTTCGCAGGAAGAGTTTTTCCATACCTTCAACGCACTATTGGAAGGCAATCAACAGATCATCCTGACCTCGGATCGCTATCCAAAAGAGATCAACGGGGTAGAAGATCGCCTCAAGTCGCGTTTCGGCTGGGGGCTTACGGTGGCCATCGAGCCGCCGGAACTGGAAACCCGTGTGGCGATTCTGATGAAGAAGGCCGACGAGAACAACATTCGTCTGCCGGGCGAGGTGGCGTTCTTTATTGCCAAGCGTCTGCGCTCCAACGTGCGTGAGCTGGAGGGGGCGCTGAACCGCGTGATCGCCAATGCAAACTTTACCGGCCGTGCCATTACCATTGATTTCGTGCGCGAAGCGCTGCGCGATCTGCTGGCATTGCAGGAAAAGCTGGTCACCATCGACAATATCCAGAAGACGGTGGCGGAATACTATAAAATCAAAGTCGCGGATCTGCTGTCCAAGCGGCGTTCGCGTTCCGTCGCCCGTCCGCGCCAAATGGCGATGGCGTTGGCGAAGGAGCTCACCAACCACAGCCTGCCAGAAATCGGCGATGCGTTTGGTGGCCGCGACCATACCACGGTGTTGCACGCCTGCCGGAAGATTGAGCAGCTGCGTGAGGAAAGTCACGACATCAAAGAAGATTTCTCCAACTTAATCAGAACATTATCTTCATAGCGCTATGAAATTTATCGTCGAACGTGAGCATCTGCTAAAACCGCTGCAACAGGTGAGCAGCCCACTGGGCGGTCGCCCAACGCTGCCGATTCTGGGTAACCTGCTGTTGCAGGTGACGGAAGGCTCCCTGCTGTTGACCGGTACCGATCTGGAGATGGAGATGGTGGCGCGCGTTGCCCTGTCTCAACCCCATGAAGCGGGCGCGACTACCGTCCCCGCGCGTAAATTCTTTGATATCTGCCGTGGCCTGCCGGAAGGCGCCGAAATCACCGTGCAGCTCGACGGCGAGCGGATGCTGGTGCGCTCCGGCCGCAGCCGTTTCTCGCTGTCTACGCTGCCGGCGGCGGATTTCCCCAACCTGGACGACTGGCAGAGCGAGGTGGAGTTCACCTTGCCGCAGGCTACGCTGAAACGCCTGATTGAAGCGACCCAGTTTTCGATGGCCCATCAGGACGTGCGTTATTACCTGAACGGCATGCTGTTCGAAACCGAAGGGGAAGAGCTGCGTACCGTCGCTACCGACGGCCACCGTCTGGCGGTGTGTGCGATGCCGATAGGCCAACAACTGCCGTCGCATTCGGTGATCGTACCGCGCAAGGGCGTGATGGAGCTGGTGCGTCTGCTGGACGGCGGAGACACGCCGTTGCAACTGCAGATCGGCAGTAACAACATCCGCGCTCACGTTGGCGACTTCATCTTTACTTCGAAGCTGGTTGACGGTCGTTTTCCTGACTATCGCCGCGTATTGCCGAAGAACCCGGACAAAACGCTGGAGGCCGGCTGCGATCTGCTGAAGCAGGCGTTTGCCCGCGCGGCTATCCTGTCGAACGAGAAATTCCGCGGCGTGCGGTTGTACGTCAGCCATAACCAGCTGAAGATCACTGCCAACAACCCGGAACAGGAAGAGGCAGAAGAAATTCTCGACGTGATCTACGAAGGCACCGAAATGGAAATCGGCTTCAACGTCAGTTACGTGCTCGACGTATTGAACGCGCTGAAGTGCGAAGACGTGCGTCTGCTGTTGACCGACTCGGTGTCCAGTGTGCAGATCGAAGACGGCGCCAGCAAGTCTGCCGCCTATGTCGTGATGCCAATGCGTCTCTGATCGATACCCGGGCTATCGATAACGCCCTCACATAGAGCGTAATTTCCCGGTGATGGAATTGGCATGGCATTAACGCGTTTACTGATTAAAGACTTCCGCAATATCGAATCGGCGGATTTGGCGCCGGCGCCGGGGTTTAACTTCCTGGTGGGTGCCAACGGCAGCGGCAAGACCAGCGTGCTTGAAGCGGTTTATACCCTCGGACACGGCCGCGCCTTTCGCAGTTTGCAGGCTGGGCGGGTGATTCGCCATGACCAGCCGGAATACGTACTGCATGGCCGGGTAGACAGCGGCAGCGAACGCGAACTGTCGGTCGGCCTGAGTAAAAGCCGCCAGGGGGACAGCAAGGTGCGCATCGATGGCAGCGACGGCCACAAAGTGGCGGAGCTCGCTCAGCTATTGCCGATGCAACTGATCACTCCCGAAGGTTTTACCCTGCTAAACGGCGGGCCGAAGTTTCGGCGCGCGTTCCTGGACTGGGGATGTTTTCACAACGAACCCGGTTTTTTCACCGCCTGGAGCAACCTGAAACGGTTACTGAAGCAGCGCAATGCCGCGCTGCGCCAGGTGAGCCGCTATGCGCAGATTCGCGCCTGGGATCAGGAACTGATCCCGTTGGCCGAGCGCATCAGCGACTGGCGGGCAGCCTACAGCGACGCAATCGCCGCGGATATCACTGCGACCTGCGCGCAGTTTCTGCCCGAATTTGCCCTGAGCTTCTCCTTCCAGCGCGGCTGGGATAAGGAAAGCGACTATGGCGAGCTGTTGGAGCGCCAGTTTGAACGCGACAGGGCACTGACCTATACCGCGGTAGGGCCGCACAAGGCGGATTTCCGCATTCGTGCCGACGGCACGCCGGTAGAGGATTTATTGTCGCGCGGTCAGCTCAAGCTGCTGATGTGCGCGTTGCGCTTGGCGCAGGGTGAGTTTCTCACCCGGCAGAGCGGGCGGCGTTGCCTGTATCTGATTGATGATTTTGCCTCCGAGCTGGACACCGGCCGACGCCGGCTGTTGGCCGATCGCCTGAAAGCCACCCAGGCTCAAGTCTTTGTCAGCGCAGTCAGCGCTGAACAAGTGACCGACATGGTGGGTGAAAAGGGCAAGATGTTCCGCGTGGAACAGGGTAAAATAGAGGTTCAACCACAGGACTAAAATGAGCGAGAAACGTTGATGTCGAATTCTTATGACTCCTCAAGTATCAAGGTATTAAAAGGGCTGGATGCGGTGCGCAAGCGCCCGGGCATGTATATCGGCGATACCGATGATGGCACCGGTCTGCACCACATGGTATTCGAGGTTGTGGACAACGCTATCGACGAAGCACTCGCTGGCCACTGTAGTGACATTCAGGTCACCATCCACGCCGACAATTCGGTTTCGGTGCAGGATGATGGCCGTGGTATCCCGACCGGGATCCACGAAGAGGAAGGCGTTTCTGCCGCACAGGTCATCATGACCGTGCTGCACGCCGGCGGCAAGTTCGACGATAACTCCTACAAGGTGTCCGGCGGCCTGCACGGCGTGGGCGTCTCGGTGGTTAACGCCCTGTCCGAGAAGCTGGAGCTGGTGATCCGCCGCGAAGGCAAGGTTCACGAGCAAACCTACAGCCACGGCGAGCCGCAAACGCCGCTGAAAGTGGTCGGCGAAACCGAGCAGACCGGCACCACGGTGCGTTTCTGGCCGAGCTACCAGACCTTTACCAACCAGACCGAATTCCAGTACGACATTCTGGCGAAACGCCTGCGTGAACTGTCGTTCCTCAACTCCGGCGTATCTATCCGCCTGAAAGACAAGCGCGATGACAAAGAAGACCACTTCCACTACGAAGGCGGTATCAAGGCGTTTGTCGAGTATCTGAACAAAAACAAAACGCCAATTCACCCGACGGTGTTTTACTTCTCCACCGTGAAGGACGATATCGGCGTGGAAGTGGCGTTGCAGTGGAACGACGGCTTCCAGGAAAATATCTACTGCTTCACCAACAACATTCCGCAGCGCGACGGCGGTACGCACCTGGCCGGTTTCCGTGCCGCGATGACCCGTACCCTGAACAACTACATGGACAAGGAAGGCTACAGCAAGAAGTCCAAGATCAGCGCCACCGGTGACGATGCGCGTGAAGGTCTGATCGCCGTGGTGTCGGTCAAGGTACCGGATCCCAAGTTCTCGTCCCAGACCAAGGACAAACTGGTGTCTTCGGAAGTGAAGACCGCGGTTGAGTCGCTGATGAACGAGAAGCTGGTGGATTACCTGATGGAAAACCCGAACGATGCGAAAATCGTCGTCGGCAAAATCATCGATGCGGCCCGCGCGCGTGAAGCGGCGCGCAAGGCGCGTGAAATGACCCGTCGTAAAGGCGCGCTGGATCTGGCCGGCCTGCCGGGCAAGCTGGCGGATTGCCAGGAACGCGACCCGGCGATGTCCGAACTGTATCTGGTGGAAGGGGACTCTGCGGGCGGCTCTGCCAAGCAGGGGCGTAACCGCAAGAACCAGGCGATCCTGCCGTTGAAAGGTAAAATCCTCAACGTCGAGAAAGCGCGCTTTGACAAAATGCTGTCTTCGCAGGAAGTGGCAACGCTGATCACCGCGCTGGGCTGCGGCATTGGCCGTGACGAATACAACCCGGACAAGCTGCGCTATCACAGCATCATCATCATGACCGATGCCGACGTCGATGGTTCGCACATCCGTACGCTGCTGCTGACCTTCTTCTACCGTCAGATGCCGGAAATCATTGAGCGCGGTCACGTGTTCATTGCTCAGCCGCCGCTGTACAAAGTGAAGAAAGGCAAGCAGGAACAGTACATTAAAGATGATGACGCGATGGATCAGTATCAGATCGCCATCGCACTGGACGGTGCAACGCTGCACGCCAATGCCCACGCGCCAGCGCTGGCAGGTGAACCGCTGGAAAAACTGGTGGCGGAGCATTACAGCGTGCAGAAACTGATTGGCCGCATGGAGCGTCGTTATCCACGCGCACTGCTGAACAATCTGATCTATCAGCCAACGCTGGCGGAAGATGATCTCGGCGATCAGGCCAAGGTACAAGCCTGGATCGAGTCACTGGTGAACCTGCTGAACGAAAAAGAACAGCATGGCAGCAGCTACGGCTACGTGATGGTTGAAAACCGTGAGCGCCAGATGTTCGAACCGACGCTGCGCATTCGTACGCACGGTGTCGATACCGATTATCCGCTGGACTTCGATTTCATTCACGGCGGCGAATACCGCAAGATTTGTCAACTGGGCGAGAAACTGCGCGGCCTGATCGAAGACGACGCGTTCATCGAACGTGGCGAACGTCGCCAACCGGTCGACAGCTTCGAACAGGCGCTGGAGTGGCTGGTGAAAGAGTCTCGTCGTGGTCTGGCGGTACAGCGCTATAAAGGTCTGGGCGAAATGAACCCGGAGCAGCTGTGGGAAACCACCATGGATCCGGAAAGTCGCCGCATGCTGCGCGTGACGGTGAAGGATGCCATTGCCGCCGACCAGCTGTTCACCACCTTGATGGGCGATTCGGTTGAACCGCGTCGTGCATTTATCGAAGAAAACGCCCTGAAAGCGGCGAACATCGATATCTAAGCGGCTGTCGGTCGCTGTCAAAATCCGCGCCGGGCAACCCGCGCGGATTTTTTTTGCTTTCTTAGCCGCTGACACCGCAGGCTGAAACGCGTTAGCATGGGCTGATACTGGATCAATTCGGAGAAGTACGCATGGCGATTGAACTGATTGCAATAGATATGGACGGCACGCTGCTCAACCCGCAGCATCAGATTACTCCGGCAGTGAAGCAGGCCATTACCGCAGCACGCCGCAAAGGGGTGCATGTGGTGCTGGCGACCGGGCGGCCTTACGTTGGCGTGCAAGACTATTTGCGTCAGTTGGATATCCAGGGCGGCAATGATTTCTGTATAACCTATAATGGCGCCTTGGTGCTGCAAGCGGTGGACGGGGCTTGTATTCTGCAGGAAACGTTGGGCTTCGACGACTATCTGCATTTTGAACAACTGGCACGTCAGCTGGGAGTGCATTTCCAGGCGTTTGATTTTGATACCCTTTACACGCCAAACAAAGATATCGGCAAATACACCGTGCACGAAGCGGAGATGACCGGCATCCCGTTGAAATATCGCAGCGTGGATGAAATGGATCGCAACATGCGCTTCCCAAAAGTGATGATGATCGACGAACCGGAGTTACTCGACAGCGCCATTGCGCGCATTCCGCCGGAAACGCTGGCGCAGTACACCCTACTGAAAAGTGCGCCTTACTATCTGGAAATTCTGCATAAAAAGGTCGACAAGGGCGCTGGCGTGAAAATGCTGGCCGATCATCTGGGTATTGCTCAGCAAAACGTGATGGCATTGGGCGATCAGGCCAACGACACCGCGATGATTGAGTTTGCCGGCGTTGGCGTGGCGATGGGCAATGCGATCCCGGCACTGAAGCAGGTGGCGCAGTTCGTTACCAGCAGCAACACCGAAGACGGCGTGGCGCGCGCCATCGAAAAATTTGTGCTCAACGCCTGATGAGTCGGGGCGCTTTGGCGCCCGTTACAGCCGTGGCGATCTCGCCATATTCCGTACACTGATCCTGCGCATCGACCAGTAGAATATCCGCCCTGCTGGTCAGCGCGCTCGCCAGCTCCTGTTTACCCGTTCAAGTCTTGCTTCAGCAACGTCGTGACGGTATCTGCATCGAATGCGGCCAGTATTTGCTGCGGTCAAGAATGCGCATCGTTGATGGCTGCCAGGTATTTTTCCAATACGATATTTTTGCCACACAGCACCACGGCGACCTTTTTGCCCTGCAACTCCGGCGCCAGTTTGATGGCGGCAGCCAATGCGACACCGGCGGCCCCTTCAATAATCCAGCGGTCGCTGGCGGCGATGGCGCGCATGGCCTGTCTGATTTCCGCTTCGCTGACCAGCACCTGGCGGTCGATCAGTTGCTGACACAGCGGGAAGGTGACGGCCTGCGGATCGACGCCGCCGGCGGTGCCGTCGGACAGCGTATCCTGCTCATCGACCGGGTGAATGTGACCAGCCTGCAGAGCGCTGTACATGGCGGTTGAATTTTCCGGCCAGCAGGCTATCAGCTGGGTTTTCGGCGACAAACGCCGCAATACGCTGCCAATTCCCGAAATATAACCGCCGCCACCGACCGCTACCACCACCGCGTCGAGATCCGGCTGCTGTTCCACCAGTTCCATGCCGCAGGTGCCTTGGCCAGCGACCACCTGTAAATCGTTATACGGCGAGATATACACTTTTTTCTGCTCATTAGCTGCCTGTTCACCAGCTATTTCGGCATTTAGCGCATCGCCAGGGATCAGTATCACTTCGGCGCCCAGCGCGCGAATGGCGTTAACCTTCACCGAAGCGGCGTTTTCCGGTACGTAGACCGTCACGCCGATGCCCATCAGCTTACCGGCTTGCGCTACCGCCAGGCCATGATTGCCGCTGGAAGAGGCGATCACCCCATCGCGCTGCTGCTGCGAGGACAGCAACCGCAGCTTGTTACTGGCGCCGCGAAACTTGAATGAGCCGGTGTGCTGCAAGTGGTCGCATTTCAGCCACAGTTCGCAGCCCAACTGCTGCGACAGCAGGATGCTGCGCTCCAGCGGCGTCACGCGAACCTGTGGACGCAGCTGTTGATGCGCGGTGACAATCTGGTCAAATAACTGGCTCATAATGATTCCTTTGTATTTTTCAGATAGTTGTAGACGGTGGCACGGCCCATGCCAAGAATCTTCGCCACGTAGCCGGCGGCGTTTTTACCCTTGAAAGCCCCCTCGTGATACAGCGCCTCCACCAACGCGCGTCGGCCGGCGCCGTTCAGCGTAGCCAGCGTTTGCTGCCGTTGTTGCAGCCAGTTATGCACAAAGGTGTTGATGCGTTCTTGCCAGTCATCCTGAAACAGCACCTCTGGCTGCGGCTGCAAGGCGTTACCGGCAAGGAATGTCTCCAGCGCGGCTTTGGCACCTTCCAACACGCTGATATCCATATTGATACACAGCAGGCCAATCGGTTGGTCGCGATCGTCGCGCAATACCGCGCTGATCGAACGCAGCTGACTGCCGTCCCAATTGCGTTTCAGATAGGGGCCCAGCACCTGCAAATGACGATCCTGCTGTAACTCGCTCATATTGGAGGCTTCGCCGATTTTACGCTGCGAGCGGTTATTGGCGATGTAGACCAGCGTTTGGCTGGCGAGATCGTGGATCGCCACTTCGGCATAAGGGGCAAACAGCAGGGCGATAGCATCGGCGATGGCGTGATAACGGCTTAACATGACCAGACTCATTTAGACTTAAAAATCCATACTGTACTTTTTAATCCAATCTGTAAATCGCATAATGACAAAATCAGCTATTGTCTATTTTGTGATCCAGATTGTAGTACAACATATAATCTTGGTACTACAATCGTCCGAGTGTTAGCGATGAGATGATAAAGATTGTGCTGCAATCGCAGGAACCAATAGCGCCAGCGGAGTAAAGTGAAGCCATTTCCCGCAGGCGAAAATACGGAGCAACCATGAAGCAGCAGATCAGTAAAACCGACCGCATCATCATCGACATTGGCCAGCAGATCGTCGGCGGCAAGTACGTACCGGGGGCGGCGCTGCCGTCCGAAGCGGAGTTGTGCGAAGAGTTTGAAACGTCGCGCAATATCATTCGGGAAGTGCTGCGCGCGCTGATGGCCAAGCGGCTGGTGGAGGTCAAACGCTACCGCGGCGCCTTTGTCACCTTGCGCAGCCAGTGGAACTATCTGGATACCGAGGTGCTGAACTGGGTACTGGCGCAGGATTATGACCCACGGCTGATAGCGGCAATGAGCGAAGTGCGCAACCTGGTGGAACCGACCATCGCACGTTGGGCGGCGGAGCGCGCCACCTCCAGCGAACTGGCGGTGATAGAAGCGGCGCTGAACGACATGATTGCCCATCATCAGGAGCGCGAACTGTTTAACGAGGCCGATATTCGCTACCACGAAGCGGTGTTGGCGGCGGTGCACAACCCGGTGTTGCAGCAGCTCAGCGTAGCGATCAGTTCATTGCAGCGTGCGGTGTTTGATCGCACCTATATGCCGGACGAAGACAACATGCCGCGTACTCTGCGCGAGCATCAGGATTTGTATGACGCCATTCGCCATCAGGATGCGGATGCCGCCGAACGGGCGGCGCTCACCATGATCGCCAGCTCGACCAAAAGGTTAAAGGACATGCTATGAGCAACGGCTTTATCGCGATTGACTGGGGGTCCACCAACCTGCGCGCCTGGCGTTATGAAAATGGCGCATGCGTGGACAGCGTGCGCTCCGAGGCCGGCGTTACCCGGCTCGGCGGCCGCACGCCGCAGCAGGTATTCGGCGAACTGATGGCGCGCTGGCAACGGCCGCTGCCGGTGGTGATGGCGGGGATGATCGGCAGCAATGCCGGCTGGCTGCAGGCACCTTATCTGCCGTGCCCCTCGCCGCTGACCGGTCTCGCTCGCCAGGCGATCGCGGTAGAGCAGGCGTTGCCGTATCGCGCCTGGATCATTCCGGGCATCTGCGTCAACGGCGAGGATAACTGTAACGTGATGCGCGGTGAAGAGACCCAACTGTTGGGCGCTCATACCGAACTGCCGTCACCGCTGTACGTGATGCCGGGCACCCACAGCAAATGGGTGCAGATGGACGGCGATACGCTGGTGGACTTTCGCACCGTAATGACCGGCGAGCTGCACCACCTGCTGCTAAGCCAGTCGCTGATTGGCGTTGGACTCGGCGAACAACGGCCCGATGCGCAGGTGTTTGAGCGCGGGTTGGCGGCAGGGCTTGGCGAGCGCCATCTGGTGAGGCGGCTATTTGAAACCCGCGCCGCTCATCTGCTGGGAAAACTGGAAAAAAGCGCGGTCAGCGATTGGCTGTCCGGTTTGCTGATTGGCAACGAAGTGGCGCAAATGCAGCAGCAATATCCGCTGGCGGCGCATACCGCGTTAACGGTGATCGGTAATCCGACGCTGGCGCAACGCTATGGCCGGGCGTTCGACATGGCGGGCATACGCTATCGCACGCTGGATGGCGACCGCGCTTTTCAAACTGGGATCAGGAGCATTGCCAATGAGCTGGAAGACTGAACTGCCGTTGATTGCCATTCTGCGTGGCATTACGCCGCCGGAAGCCGGCGCTCACATACAGACGTTGCTGGACGCCGGTTTCGACGCGATCGAAATTCCGCTGAACTCGCCAGAATGGGCGGTCAGCATTGGCGAAGCGGTAAGGAACTTCGGCGAGGGTGCACTGATCGGCGCAGGCACCGTATTGCAGGTGCCGCAGGTGGAACAGCTGGCCGCGCTGGGAAGCAAACTGGTGGTGACGCCGAATACCCAACCGGCGGTGATCCGCCGGGCGGTAGCGCTTGGCATGACGGTCTGCGCCGGTTGCGCCACCGCCACTGAAGCGTTCAACGCGCTGGATGCCGGCGCGCAGGCGTTGAAAATCTTCCCGTCGCTGTCGTTTGGCCCGGATTACATCAAAGCGTTGAAAGCCGTGCTGCCGCCACAGGTGCCGGTTTTCGCCGTCGGCGGCATTACGCCGGAAAATCTGCATCAGTATTTGGCCGCCGGTTGCGTTGGTGCTGGGTTGGGCAGCGATCTGTACCGCGCCGGCCAGCCGTTGGAACGCACTGCGCAGCAGGCCGCCGCTTTCGTTCGAGCCTATAAGGAAGCCACACGATGAAAATAACCAAACTGACCACCTATCGGCTGCCGCCGCGCTGGATGTTCCTGAAAGTTGAAACCGACGAGGGCATTGTCGGCTGGGGCGAGCCGGTGATTGAAGGGCGGGCACGCAGCGTCGAAGCGGCGGTGCACGAGCTTGCCGAATATGTGGTCGGGCAGGATCCGGCGCGTATCAATGATATTTGGCAAACGCTGTATCGCGGCGGATTTTATCGCGGCGGGCCGATACTGATGAGCGCGATTGCCGGTATCGATCAGGCGCTGTGGGATATCAAGGGCAAGGCGCTGGGGGTGCCGGTGTATCAGCTGCTGGGTGGCCTGGTACGCGATAAAATCAAGGCCTACAGCTGGGTTGGCGGCGATCGCCCTGCCGAGGTGATTGCCGGCATTGAGAAACTGACGCAGATTGGCTTCGATACCTTCAAGCTCAACGGCTGTGAAGAGATGGGCATCATCGACAATTCACGCAAAATCGACGCGGCGGTGGCGGTGGTGGCGCAGATCCGCGAAGCGTTTGGCAACAAGATCGAATTTGGCCTAGATTTCCACGGTCGGGTCGATGCGCCGATGGCCAGGGTATTAATCAAAGAGCTGGAGCCGTACCGCCCGCTGTTTATCGAGGAGCCGGTATTGGCCGAGCAGGCGGAATACTATCCGCGGCTGGCGGCGCAAACGCATATTCCCATTGCTGCCGGTGAGCGGATGTATTCGCGCTTTGATTTTAAACGGGTGCTGGCCGACGGTGGCTTGGCCATTATTCAGCCGGACCTGTCTCACGCCGGCGGCATTACCGAATGCTTCAAGATTGCCGCGATGGCGGAATCGTACGACGTGGCATTGGCGCCGCACTGCCCGCTGGGGCCGATTGCGCTTGCCGCCTGTCTGCACGTGGATTTCGTCTCCCGCAACGCGGTGTTCCAGGAGCAAAGCATGGGTATTCACTACAACCAGGGCGCCGAGCTGCTGGATTACGTACTCAACCAGGATGATTTCGCCATGGCTGATGGCCACTTCTATCCACCAAGCAAGCCGGGATTGGGGGTGGAAATCAACGAAGAGCTGGTGATTGAGCGCAGCAAGCAGGCTGCCGACTGGCGCAACCCGGTGTGGCGCTATCCCGACGGCGCGGTGGCCGAGTGGTAAACCCGGCTTAACCGATAATAATTAAATTTACTCAATAGCTTTACCTCGACAGCGCCCGGCTGAGGTTTCGCCGTGGCTGGGCGCCCACCTGCAAATAATTAGCGTGAGGGTAAGTGATGAATAACGATCTGTACTCCTCAACCATAAAAAAAATGAACCTCAGAATCATTCCTTTTATTATGATTCTTTATCTAATTGCCTATATCGATCGCTCAAATATATCGGTGGCGGCATTACAGATGAATGCCGATCTGGCGATGACGGCAGAAATGTACGGTATCGCCGCCGGAATATTTTATATTTCCTATATTATTTTTGAAGTGCCCAGCAATGTGATATTAACCCGCGTCGGTGCAAAACTGTGGATCGCGCGGATTATGGTCAGCTGGGGCATCATTGCCGCCGGCATGAGCCTGGTGCAAACGCCGACGCAGCTTTACGTGATGCGCTTTCTGCTCGGCGTGGCGGAAGCCGGCTTTACGCCCGGCATTATCTATTACCTCTCCTGCTGGTACCCGCGCAGCGACCGGGCACGCGCCATGTCGTTGTTTTATATCGGCGCGGCGCTGGCGTCGGTGATTGGTCTGCCCATTTCCGGTTCGATTCTCAATCTGCACGGTTTCTTTGGCGTCGACGGCTGGCGTTGGCTGTTCCTGCTGGAAGGCATCCCGGCGGTGGCGCTGGGCATCGTGGTGTACTTCTATCTGGATGATGCGCCGGAACAGGCGCGCTGGCTGAGTGCAGAACAACGCCGCTGGCTGGCCAACCGCCTGGCTGACGAAAGCGCGCAGTCCGCCATCGGTCACCAACACGGCTGGCGTACCGCCTTGAAAAGCCGGCGGGTATGGGCGTTGAGCCTGTTATGGCTATTGCAGGCGTTCGGCACCATCGGCATTACGCTGTTCCTGCCGCTGATCGTCAAGGGAGTGGTGGCCGAACAAAGCAATTTCATGGTCGGCGTGCTGTCTGCGGTGCCGTTCCTGTTTGCCTGCATTTTTATGTATCTGAACGGCCGCCATTCCGATCTGCGCAAAGAGCGCGCCTGGCATCTCGGCTTGCCATTGATAGCCGCCGGCGGCTTGCTGCTGCTGGCAATCTACAGCCAGAACCTGCTGTTGGCGTATGGCCTGCTGGTGCTGACCGTCGGCCTTAACTGGGCGATTACGCCGATCTTCTGGGCGGTGACTACCGAAACCGTCGCTGGCGTAGCCGGTGCCGCCTCGATTGCCCTGATCAATGCGGTGGCCAATATTGCCGGATTGGTATTTCCACCGGTGATGGGGCGAATAAAAGACGTGACCCACAGTTATGACAGCGCGCTGATTATTGTCGCACTGGCGTTAATTATTGGCGGCGTTATTGGCCTGAAAATAGGTCGGCAAACGCCACAGTCTGTCAGACAACCACCAATAAAAGTGCTACCAGACCGATAACCCCTACCCGGCGAAATACGACCCTACAGAGATATTTCGCCGTTATTAAAATCCGAAAAATAACGGAATAACAATAATGGAAATGACATTGACCGCAACACCTAAAACAAAACGGCGTTACCTGACGTTATTAATGATATTTGTCACCGTGGTGATTTGTTATGTCGACCGCGCCAACCTGGCGGTGGCATCGGCGCATATTCAGGAAGAGTTTGGCATCAGCAAGGCGCAAATGGGCTATATCTTTTCCGCTTTTGCCTGGACCTATACGCTGTGCCAAATCCCCGGCGGCTGGTTCCTCGATCGCGTCGGTTCCCGGCTGACCTACTTTATCGCCATCATGGGCTGGTCCATCGCCACGCTGTTGCAGGGTTTCGCCAATGGCTTGAGCGCGCTGATTGGCCTGCGCGCCATCACCGGGTTGTTCGAGGCACCGGCCTTCCCGACCAATAACCGCATCGTGACCAGCTGGTTCCCGGAGCAGGAACGTGCCTCGGCGGTGGGCTTTTATACCTCCGGTCAATTTGTCGGCCTGGCATTCCTGACCCCGTTGCTGATTTGGGTGCAGGAAGTGCTGAGCTGGCACTGGGTATTTATCATCACTGGCGGGGTGGGCATCGTCTGGGCGTTGGTGTGGCACCTGGTTTATCAGCCGCCGCGTAACAGCAAAGGCGTGAACCGCGCCGAACTGGAATACATCCAGGCCGGCGGTGGCATGGTGGACGGCGACGTCGCCAGCGAGAAGAAAGCCCGGGTAACCCTGACCGCCGCCGACTGGAAGCTGGTGTTCCACCGCAAGCTGCTTGGCGTGTATCTGGGCCAGTTTGCCATTACCTCGACGCTGTGGTTCTTCCTGACCTGGTTCCCGAACTATCTGACGCAGGAAAAGCACATTGCGGCGCTGACCGCCGGCTTTATGACCACCGTGCCGTTCCTGGCGGCGTTCTTCGGCGTGCTGCTGTCCGGTTTTGTCGCCGATCGCCTGTTGCGCAGTGGCAAGTCGATCGGCTTTGCGCGTAAAACGCCGATCATCTGCGGTCTGTTGCTGTCGACCTGCATCATGGGCGCCAATTATACCAACGATCCGCTGTGGATTATGGTGTTGATGGCGCTGGCATTCTTTGGCAACGGTTTCGCGTCGATCACCTGGTCGCTGGTCTCGTCGCTGGCGCCGGTGCGCCTGATTGGCCTGACCGGCGGGGTGTTTAACTTTGTCGGTGGGCTGGGCGGCATTACCGTACCGCTGGTGGTGGGCTATCTGGCGCAGGATTACGGTTTCGCACCGTCGCTGATTTATATTTCGGTGGTGGCGTTGATCGGTGCGCTTTCCTATTTGCTGCTGGTGGGCGATGTGAAACGGGTCGGTTGATCCGGTAAGATGGCGGCTCAATGCCAGCATCTGCGGGGAGCCGCCATGAGCCATCGGGAAACACAGCTGACTTTCGAGCAGCGGAGCCATCAGCTAACCAATATCAACGTCTGGACGCCGTGCAGTCAATGGCTGGCGTATGACGTTCGTCCAAGCGGCGCCTCGTTCACCGGTTTGACGATTGAGCGAGTGAACGTGACCAGCGGCGAGACGCAGGTGATTTACCGCGCCCAGCACGGCGCACACGTCGGCGTTGTTACCGTCAGCCCCGATGCGCCGGCGCGTTATGCGTTCATTCATGGCCCGGAATACCCGGACAGCCATTGGCATTATGATTTTCACCATCGCCGCGGGGTGATCGTCAGCGAACCGGATCGCCAACTGGCGATCACGCTCGACGCGTTGGACATCACTGCGCCTTACACCCCCGGCGCGCTGCGCGGCGGCAGCCACGTGCACGTTTTCAGCCCCGATGGCAGTCGCCTCAGTTTCACCTATAACGACCATGTCATGCACCAGCTCGACCCGGCGCTCGATCTGCGCAACGTGGGGGTAGCGCTGCCGTTGCACGGCGTGAATCCGCCCAAACAGCATCCGCGTGAGTATGACGGCAGCCACTATTGCGTGCTGGTCAGCCAGACCACGCCGCAGCCGCGCGTGGGCAGCGACGACATCAACCGCGCTTATGAAGAGGGCTGGGTGGGGCAAAACGGCTACCTGAAGGAGGATGGCCGCCAACAGCGCTGGGCGCTGGCGTTCATCGGCGATACGCTGGCCGCCGACGGCACAAAACTGCCGGAAGTGTTTATTGTCGATCTGCCGGAAAACGACGCCGATTACGCCAGGGCCGGTGCGCAACCGCTGCAAGGTAGCGAAACCACGCTGCCGGCACCGCCGCAGGGGGTTCGGCAACGACGGCTGACGCAGACCGGCGATCGGCGTTATCCCGGGCTGGCAACGGTGCCGCGCCATTGGCTGCGCAGCTCGCCCGACGGCAGCCAGATTGCCTTTTTGATGAAAGACGACGCTGGCGTCGTGCAGTTATGGTGCGTTTCACCCAACGGCGGCGCACCGCGGCAGATCAGCGTTGGCAAGCATGATATTCAATCGGCATTCAGTTGGCACCCACAGGGCCGGCAGATTGCGTTGGTGTGCGATAACAGCGTGATGCTATGTGACGTCGCCGACGGCGGCATGCATCGCCTGACGCAGCGTAGCCAACGGCCGCCCAGCGGCGACGCGGTGGTGTTTTCCCCCGATGGCACACGGGTGGCGTTTATGCGTGAGGTGGCCGGCTTCAACCAGATATTCGTGGTCGACACCGCACGTCACCCTGGTTGAAGCCATGCTGACGGTTTACGACAGTGGGGCGGGCGAAAGCTGAAGCGGTGACAATGGGGGGAAGCGGGCGGGCCGGATGGCCCGCGGGAATCAATGGGTAACGCTGCCGGATTGGCCTGGGGTACCGCTGGCCGCCAGCCTTTGCTGTTCTTCGTGCAGAATGCGCTCCCTTGGCGAGTCGGCAGTTTTATCGCTGTCGGCACGCAGGTAGTCATAAGGCAGCAACACGGTATCGACCACCGCCGAGAACGGTAAATCCAGCGCCACCAGCGGTTTCATCACCCAACCGGTTTCGTCGTCCTTCAGCATGTTCACGCTGCTGCGTGTGCCGGGGTAGTAGCCCTGATCGGGGCCGGTGTGGCTCATAATGCTGGAGCAACCGCTGGTTGCCAACAGCAGACAACTGGCTGCCATTACTTTCATCATCTTCATCATCCCATCCTGAAGGGTGCTGTTCCCCTGAATTTGCTGATTTATCACATCTGACCGATGCGTCAAACGAGCAAAGCGCCGCTCTGTGGCGGTTTTCTCACTGTTCATTGTATGTGATAAAAAAACTTTCGCCGCCTTCAATGGCCATTTTTTTGATCTTGGTCGGTTGAAAATAAAATTGCAAACCCCATTTTATCTACAAGACCAAATTAACAGTTCGCCGTCAGGGAATTGTGGTCTCGCTGCCTGTCCATGATGGAAGGCCTATTTTCAACCTCGCTGAAGTGCCTTAGGAGGCTGTTACATGCGTAATTTCGATCTTTCTCCGTTATACCGTTCCGCTATTGGTTTTGACCGTTTATTTAACGCGTTGGAAGCCGGTCAAAATCAGACTAATGGCTATCCTCCGTATAATGTCGAACTGGTAGAGGAAAACCATTATCGCATCGCCATTGCGGTTGCCGGGTTCGCCGAACAGGAACTGGAAATAACCTCACACGATAACATGCTGATAGTGCGCGGTGCGCATCAGGGTGAGACTGCAGAGAAAACCTTTCTGTATCAGGGTATTGCAGAACGTAACTTTGAACGTAAATTCCAGCTGGCCGAGCACATTCAAATCAAGGGCGCCAAACTGGAAAACGGCCTGCTGTATATCGATATGCAGCGCGTAATACCCGAAACGTTAAAGCCACGGCGTATCGAAATTAAGTAAACATTATTTTTTTGGTGCAATAGGCGCCAGTAACCGCTCGTTGCCCGCCGACAGGGGGCAATATATCACCTCTCGCTTCTTGGAAGGAGTTACTATTATGCGTAATTACGATTTATCTCCATTGCTTCGTCAATGGATTGGTTTTGATAAATTAGCTAGCTCGATGGGTGGCCAGGAGCCGCAAGGTTTTCCGCCATACAATATCGAGAAAAGTGACGATAACCATTATCGAATTTCTCTGGCGCTGGCCGGGTTCAAACAAAGCGAACTGGATATCGAAGTCGAAGGCCCGCGCCTGACGGTGCGTGGTAAGCCGACCCCGCCGGAAAAACCGGTGGAATATCTGCATCAGGGGCTGGTGTGCAAAGAGTTCACCCTCAGTTTCACCCTGGCGGAACACCTGAACGTTGCCGAAGCGCAATTTACCAACGGCCTGCTGCACATCGATCTGGTGCGCGACGTACCAGAAGCGCTTCAGCCGCAGCGCATCGCCATCGGCAGTACACCGGGGATTGAAGCCAAATAACCGGCGCTCACACGGCATGCCAATCAACGGGGGAAGTCCAGACGGGCTTCCCCCGTTGTGTTTTGTGCTGCACCCCACAGTCCCCCCGTGGATGTCGGTGTTAAAATCCACACAGGTTCTAATGACTTAATTCGCCCGTCTGGGCCAGCGAATCATAAACTTGTCAAGGAAGTGACCTATGAACGATATCGCCCTAACCGTCAGCATGCTGGCGCTGGTGGCCGTTCTCGGGCTGTGGATAGGCAACTGGAAGGTGTACGGCGTGGGGCTGGGCATTGGTGGGGTGCTGTTCGGCGGAATTATCGTCGGCCATTTCGCGCAACGCTGGCAGTGGGATCTGAATGGCGACATGCTGCATTTCATTCAGGAGTTTGGCCTGATCCTGTTTGTTTACACCATCGGTATTCAGGTCGGGCCGGGGTTCTTTTCGTCGCTGCGCGTCTCGGGGTTGCGGCTCAACGGCTTCGCCATTCTGCTGGTGGCGGTCGGCGGTCTGGTGGCGGCGCTGGTGCATAAACTGTTCGCCGTGCCGCTACCGATTATCCTTGGGGTGTTTTCCGGGGCGGTGACCAATACTCCGGCGTTGGGCGCCGGGCAGCAGATCCTGACCGATCTCGGTTCCGATCCGGCGCTGGTGGCGCGCATGGGGATGGGTTACGCGATGGCCTATCCGTTCGGCATCTGCGGCATTCTGCTGGTGATGTGGCTGATACGGCTGTTCTTCCGCATCAATATCGAACGCGAAGCGCAGGCGTTCGACGCCAGTCTGGGTCAGGGGCGCGATCTGCTGCAAACCATGAACGTGGCAGTGCGTAACCCCAACTTGCAGGGGATGGCGATTGGGCAGGTACCGTTGCTGAACGGCGACGATATCATCTGCTCGCGGCTGAAGCGCGGCAATGTATTAATGGTGCCGGCAGCGCAAGAAAAGCTGGAACTGGGCGATTTCCTGCATCTGGTCGGCAAACCCGAGCATCTGGAAAATGCCCGGCTGATCATTGGCGAGCAGGTAGACGTATCGCTGTCCACGCGCGGCACCTCGCTGCAGGTGGTGCGCGCGGTGGTGACCAACGAACAGGTGCTGGGCAAGAAGATTCGCGATTTGAACCTCAAGCAGACCTACGATGTGGTGATTTCGCGGCTTAACCGTTCCGGTGTCGAGCTGGTGGCCGGCAGCAATGTGTCGCTGCAATTCGGCGATATCCTTAACCTGGTTGGCCGACCCGAATCGATTGAGGCGGTGGCGGCGATCGTCGGCAATGCCAGGCAGAAGCTGCAACAGGTGCAAATGCTGCCGGTGTTTATCGGTATCGGGCTGGGGGTGCTGCTTGGATCCATTCCGCTGTTCGTGCCCGGTTTCCCGGCGGCATTGCGCCTGGGGCTGGCCGGCGGTCCGCTGGTGGCGGCGCTGATCCTCGGACGTATCGGCAGCATCGGCAAACTGTATTGGTTTATGCCGCCGAGCGCCAATCTGGCGCTGCGCGAACTGGGCATCGTGCTGTTTTTGGCGGTGGTTGGCCTGAAGTCGGGCGGCAATTTTGTCGATACCCTGTTACATGGCGAAGGCATGGCGTGGATTGGCTACGGGGCGCTGATTACCGCCATCCCGCTGCTGGTGGTCGGCGTGCTGGCCCGCACGCTGGGCAAGATGAACTACCTGACGCTGTCCGGCATGCTGGCCGGTTCAATGACCGATCCGCCGGCGCTGGCGTTCGCCAATAACCTGCACCCAACCTGTGGCGCCGCTGCGCTGTCCTATGCCACGGTCTACCCGCTGGCGATGTTCCTGCGTATTATGTCGCCGCAGCTGCTGGCGGTGCTGTTCTGGGCGCTGTAGCGCGAACGGGCGCGTTACCGCGCCCGTGATAGGGCTAGTTTGTTTCGTTATGCGCGCGCTCGATCTCTTCCGCCAGAATGGCTACGCCGCGCTCAATCTTGTCGGGATCCGGCACGTAGTTCATGCGCATGCATTGGTGGGTATGCGGCCAGTCATGCTCCAGCCCCGGGAAGAAATAGTGCCCCGGTACCATCAGCACGCCGCGTTGTTTCAGACGCTGGTACAGCAGTTCGGTGGTGATCGGCAAATCCTTGAACCACAGCCAGAGGAATATCGCCCCCTCCGGTTTGTGGATCAGGCAGCGCTCTTCCGGCAGATAACGGCGGATAATGCCGATGGTCTGCTCCACCCGCTGCTGATAGAACGGGCGAATCACCTCGTTCGACAGGCGCAGCAGATCGCCACGTTCAATCATCTCGGTGGCAATCGCCGGGCCGATGCTGCCTGGCGACAGGCTGATGATGCCGTTCATATTGGTCAGCGCGCTGATGATCTTCTCGTCGGCAATCACGATACCGCAGCGCGAACCCGGTAGACCGAGCTTGGACAGGCTCATGCACAGGATGATGTTCGGGTTCCACAGCGGCGTGGCGTCACTGAAGATAATCCCCGGGAAGGGGACGCCGTAGGCGTTGTCGATCACCAGCGGGATGTCATGCTGCTGCGCCAGAACGTCGAGTTTCATCAGCTCGTCATCGGTAATGACGTTGCCGGTCGGGTTGGTCGGGCGCGAAACGCAGATCATGCCGATATCGTCGCTGATTTTCAGATGCTCGAAATCCACGTGGTACTTGAACTGGCCTTCCGGCAGCAGTTCGATGTTCGGTTTTGCCGACACGAACAGCCCTTCATCCAGCCCGGCGTCGGCGTAGCCGATATATTCCGGCGCCAACGGGAACAGCACCCGGCGGCGGCTGCCGTCGGCGTAGCGGCCGGCAAACAGGTTGAACAAGTAGAAAAACGCGCTCTGGCTGCCATTTGTCAGTGCAATATTCTGTGGTTCGATCTGCCAGCCAAGCTCCTCGCTCAGCATGCCGGACAGCGCTTTGAGCAGCGCATCCTTGCCCTGGGGGCCATCGTAGTTACACAGCGCTTCGGTCAGCTTGCCCTGCTCGAGCAGCGTCTGACACAGCTGTTTGAAGTAGCTCTCCATCTCGGGGATTTGCGCCGGATTACCGCCGCCGAGCATGATGGCACCGGGGGTGCGCAGGCCTTCGTTCAGGTCGTCCATTAAACGGGTAATGCCCGCGTAACGGGTAAATTTGTCGCCGAAAAGTGAAAAATTCATAAATGCAGCAGTAGTGTTTTTAGCAGGTAATCCCCCACCATACCGCCAGACAATTGCCGGCGCAATGCGGCTGATAAAACAGCCACCGGGGTTAAACGTTGCCCGACGGCTGTTTTTAAGCATATTCCACTGAATTACTCTGAGGGGTTGCCGGCCCACACCACCATCACCCGATCGTCCTGATGGCGGCGGCTAAAGCTGTAATAAGCGGCCGTTTGCCGTGATTGCTGCCGGCCAGCGCCGATAGCCGGATGGCGGGCGCGGAATTCGCCCAGTCGTTGCCAGTGCGCCAATAGCGGTGCGCTGGTGGTTGATAATGCCGGCCAGTTCATGTCGGAGCGCGTGCCCTGCAACGGATCGGAACCGGTGGCGCCAAATTGGCGCCCGCTTTCATCGCCATAATAAATTTGCACCGCCCCCGGCGCCAGCAACAGCAGATCGGCGGCGCGCTGTTGCTGTTTCAGGTCACCTTTGGCGTCGCTGTGGAAGAACAGGCGCGTGTCATGGGACGATAGATAGCTCAGCACGTTGAAGCCTTGCAGCTTGTCGGCCATTTGCTGATAGGTGTCATCAATTTTGGCAAAGCAGTCCAGGGCCTGCGCCGCCCGATCCTGAAAGTCAAAATTGATCATCGCGTCAAACCCGTGCTGGTAATAGTCGCTGCGGGTGACGCCGTGACCCCAGGATTCGCCGGTCATCCAGAAGGGGGCATTATCCAGCGCCTGTTGCGGATTGGCGGCTTTCCACTGTGCCAGCGCGTCGCTGGCGCGCTGTTTCAGCAGATCAAAGGTGGCTTTTTCCACGTGTTTGGCGGTATCGACCCGGAAGCCGTCGATGCCGTAGTCCCGTACCCATTGGCTGAGCCAGTGGCTGAGATAGTCACGTGGCCCGGCGCCGGCAAGGTATTTGGCCGCGGTATCCGGCTTGTGGCGGTAAAACAGCGGCAAACCGCTGTCGCCCTGTGCTTCGGTTTTGATGTCCGGAAGGAATGCCAGCGACATGGTCAGGTCACTGTAGCCCGGGGCATCGTAATCACCGATATCGGTGCGGATCCAGTGCTTGCCCCACCAGTTGGCCCAGCCGTTTTTGTCGCTGAAGTTAATGTAATCATTGAAGCTGTGCCAATTCTGTCCGGCAGCCGGTTGCCAGTCGCCCCAGCGTTTGCCGAGGGTTTTTTCGATCTGCTCGCCCTGCAGGTAGAGCGAGCCGAAGTGGAATTGCTGCATATCGGCCAGCGTGGCGTAGCCGGCGTGGTTGACCACCACGTCGAACAGCACGCGAATGCCGCGTCGGTGTGCCTGTTCCACCAGGTGGCGCAGATCTTGCTCGCTGCCCATATTGGCGTCCAGTCGGGTCCAGTCCAGCGTGTAGTAGCCGTGATAGGCGTAATGGGGGAAATCCCCTTTGCTGCCGCCGCCGACCCAACCGTGGATTTGCTCCAGCGGTGAACTGATCCACAGCGCATTGACCCCTAACCGTTGCAGATAATCCAGTTTTTGCGTCAGCCCGGCCAGGTCGCCGCCGTGGAAGGTGCCGATCTCCTGCATGCCGTCGCTGCGCCGGCCGTAGCTATGATCGTTGCCGGGGTCGCCATTGGCGAAGCGATCGGTCAGCACGAAGTACAGCGTGGCATTGTGCCAGCTAAACGGCGCGGCGCGGTCGGTGGTCGCCGCTTCCAGCAGCATGATGCCACCGCCGTTGGCGGCGGGTTGCAACCTGACTTTACCGTGGGTGACGGTGGCGGTTTGGCCGGAATAAAAGTCACGCACCGTTTCACCTTCGGCGAAGGTGCCGTCGACCTCGACGGTCAGCGGCTGGCCGTCCCAGCGCTGGCAGCTGCGACTGACTGCCGCTGCGGGGGGGGGCGGCGCTTCGATACCCAGTTGCAGGGTCGGCGTACCGCTGCGGGTATCAATGCGCACCTGGTAGTTGCCGTCGCGAAAGCGCCGCCAGTTTACCGGCGGTTGTGCGGCGCACGGCTGCAGCGACAGGGTCTGGTTGAGTTTAACGCTGTCGGTCGGCTGCCAGCATTGGCTGTCCTGAAACAGTTGCAGCGGCTGTTGGCCCTTCTGCAAGGTCGCCTGGCTGGTGAAGACGCCGCTGGTGGCTTCGCTGAAGGACGGGAAGTTTTGCAGCGTCCAGGCGGCGAAGGCCGCAGGTGACAGCAGCAAAAGGGGGAGGATCAGGCGTTTCATGGCTCTCCTTACGCACGGTAGGAAGCGTGGTCAGACTCGGGTCGTCTTCAGTGTGCCGCGGGTGGGGAAAAACGCCTCATCCCGCCGTGGGAATTTAAGGGAGGAGGGCGCAGGGGGATAGCCGAAGGTGGGCGTAGGTAGGGCAGGACGGGCAGCCTGCCGTAGCAGGCCGCCGGGCGACGTTTATTTTTGCAATACCTGCGGGTTTACGCAGTTTTCTTTCACCGTGCCGGTCAGTGCGGCGATCAGGTTGTCGACGGCGCATTCGGCCATGCCGTAGCGGGTTTCGTGCGTCGCGGAGCCGATGTGCGGTACCGCCACCACGTTGGACAGTGTCAACAGCGGCGAGGACACCGGTAACGGTTCCTGTTCAAACACGTCCAGACCGGCGGCGTGGATAGTGCCGTTTTGCAGCGCTTCAATCAGCGCGGCTTCATCCACTACCGGGCCACGGCCGGCATTGATCAGGATGCCGCTTTTCTTCATTTTTGCCAGTTGGTCACGGCCGATCAGATGGAACGTCTGTTCGGTCAGCGGCAGCGTAATGCAGACGAAATCCGCCTCCGCCAGCAGGGTGTCCAGATCGCAGTGGCGCGCACCAAAGCGTTTTTCCGCTTCATCATGCGGGCGGCGGGCGTTGTAGAGGATCGGCATGCCGAAGCCAAAGTGGGCGCGCTGCGCCAGTGCCAGGCCGATGCGCCCCATGCCGATCACGCCGAGGGTTTTGTGGTGAACGTCGACGCCGAACCAGTCCGGGCCGATACTGCCTTGCCATTTGCCGGCCTTGACCCGTTCGGCCAGTTCGACCACCCGACGGGCGGTGGCCAGCACCAGCGTCATGATGGTGTCGGCTACCGTTTCGGTCAGTACGGTGGGTGTATGCATCAACACCACGTTACGGGCGTTGAGCGCATCGACATCGAAATTGTCGTAACCGACGGAAATCGTTGACGCCGCTCGCAGTTTTGGCGCCTGTTGCAAGAATGCATCATCAATGGTTTCACTGGCCCCGATGATCCCTTCGGCCTGTTGCAGCGCCTGCTTCAGCGCGTCGCCATGCTCCGGCCCCAGGCCGTCAAAGGCATGCACGGTGAAATGCTGCTCCAGACGCTCGCGCAGCGCGGCGGGGATGCTCTTGTACAACACGATAGAAGGCTTCATTACTGACTCCAGGCTGTTTTTAAAACGCTAAGTATACACACCCGGCTTCAGGCCAGCTGCGGATGGGTTTCGTTACGTGCCGGCTTGACCACCAGCGTCAGTACTACTGCGGCCACCAGCGCAATCGCCATGAACATGTACGATGCCGCCGGGGTGCCGGTAGCGCCGTTCAGATAGCCAACGAACCAGGAACCAAAGAACGATCCCAGTGCCCCCATGCTGTTGATCAACGCCATGGCGCCGCCGGCGACGTTCTTCGGCAGCATCTCAGGAATAATGGCAAAGAACGGGCCGTAAGGTGCGTACATTGCCGCACCGGCAACCACCAGCAGCGCGTAGGAAACCCAGAAGTGATCGGCGCCCACCGCATAAGAACCAAAGAAGGCCAGTGCGCCGATCAGCAGCAGCGGCCAGACGAACAGTTTGCGGTTTTGCATTTTATCCGAGGCCCACGACACCACGATCATCGCAATGGTCGCCGCCAGATAAGGCACCGCAGACAGCCAGCCGGCTTCGACCATGCCCATTTGCATGCCGCTGCGCAGAATCGACGGCAGCCACAGTACGAAGCCGTACACGCCGATGCTCCAGGCGAAGTACTGCATGCACAGCAGGATCACGTTGCGCGAGCGGAAGGCTTCGCCGTAGTTACGTACCGCCTTGATGCCCTTTTGCTCTTCCGCCAGCTGGTCTTGCAGCGCCTGTTTCTCTTCGGCGTTCAACCAGCCGACCTGTGACGGCTTATCTTTTACCAGCACCCACCAGCAGAATGCCCACAGCACCGCCGGTATGCCTTCGATGATGAACATTTCCCGCCAGCCGAAGGCGTGGATCAGATAGCCGGACACCACCGACATCCACAGTACCGTCACCGGGTTGCCAAGGATCAGGAAGGTGTTGGCGCGTGAGCGTTCGGATTTGGTAAACCAGTTACTGATGTAGATCAGCATCGCCGGCATTACCGCCGCTTCCACCACGCCCAGAATGAAGCGGATCGCCGCCAGCATCGGGATATTGCTGACCACGCCGGTCAGTGAGGCGCAGCCGCCCCACAGGATCAGGCACCAGAAAATCAGTTTCTTGACGCTGCGGCGTTCGGCATAAATGGCGCCAGGGATCTGGAAGAAAAAGTACCCCAGGAAAAACAGCGCGCCCAGCAGCGATGACATGCCTTTGGTGATGCCGAGGTCGTCATTGATGCCGGCGGCCGAGGCAAAGCTGAAGTTGGCGCGGTCAAGATAGGCCAGGCTGTAGGTGATAAACACGATGGGCATGATGTACCACCAGCGTTTAGCCGCAACGGTTGCTTTGTTCATGTTCATAATCCTCAGTGGTGTCGAGTGCTCTTCCGCTGCCGTCTGGTTGTAGGGCCAGAGATGGTTGCAGTCAGGGAGGGCGTAAAACCTGTCGAGCTGAAAGATCAGCCGATTGTTATTCCGCCAGCGCTGCGCGGGTTGGCAGCCCTTCGCTGTCGCCGATGGCCTGGATCGCCAGCGAGCCGATTTTATTGCCGCGCTGCACCGCCTGTTTCAGCGTTTTGCCTTCCAGCAGGGCGCTGAGTGTCCCGACGGCGAAGCCGTCTCCCGCACCAACGGTATCCACCACGTTGCTGACTTTAATTGCCGGCACAGTCGCCTGGTCACCGGCGGCGGTTTTAAACCAGGCGCCGTCCGGGCCGGTTTTAATGATTACCGCCTGCACGCCGCGTTCCAGATAGAAATCGGCGATGCCTTCCGGCGTCGACTGGCCGGTCAGGATTTGCCCTTCCTTCAGACCCGGCAGCACCCAGTCGGCAGCGAACGCCAGTTTGTTAAGCTGTTCGATCATCACCTGCTGGCTGGACCACAGCACCGGGCGCAGGTTGGGATCGAACGAAATGGTCTTGCCCATGGCGCGCATTTCACGCGCGGCAAAATGGCTCAGTTCCAGCGACTGGCCGGACAATGCGGCCGCGACGCCGCTGAGGTGCAAATGACGCGCCGCGCCGAAGTAATCACGATCGAAATCGACGGTGGAAAGGTGGCTGGCCGCCGAGCCTTTGCGGAAGTATTCCACGATGGGATCGGTTCCATCGTTGGTTTTGGATTTGATTTGAAAGCCGGTCGGGTAGTGGCCATCAACCGTCACCTGCTGATAGTTGATGCCTTCCTTTTGCAACTGTTGCAGCGTGAAGCGGCCGAACGCGTCGTTGCCGACGCGACTGACCCAGCCAACGTTCAGCCCGAGACGCGCCAGGCCGATCGCCACGTTCAGCTCCGCACCGGCGATGCGTTTGGTGAAGTGTTCGACCGCGGCCAGATCGCCGGTTTCTGCTGCGACGAACATCGCCATCGCCTCGCCCAATGTCACCACGTCCAGCGTGGCGTTGCGTTCTGCTGTTACTGTCGTCATGCCCTTTACTCCGCGCGTAAAAGATTAACGTAATGCCGGGTTACCGCCTCCAGCGAATCGCCCTGCAACGGGAATTCGATACCGCGCGGCACGTCCTGCGGCAGAGCCGCCAGCAGCGTACGCCAGCTGCCGTCGGTATCGTCCAGGGCGACCGCCCGCCAGCCGCGTGGACCCTGGGTTGCCGCCTTGACGTGTACATAGCCAACGTGACGCGCCAACCGCTCTGCGGCGGCCAGTGGATCCTGGCCAACCCAGTGCCAGTTGGCCATATCGAAGGTCATGCTGACCGGCAAATGGTTGTCTTCAGCGGCGTGGAAGAAGGCGTTCAGCAGCGACAGGATGCCGCAATCGGCGGTCTGGTCGTTTTCCACCACCAGCTTCACCGGATGCTGTTCCAGCGCCACCTTCAGTTCGGTAAAGTCAAAGCCTGGCTGGTAATGGCCGAGGGACAGCTTGAGCTGACGGGCCTTGAGCGCCTGTGCTTCCGCCAGCAGCGCCGGCAGATTGGGGTTTAACTGATGTTGCGGGGTGAACAGCGCCTCAGGGGCGGAGTAAACGGCAAACAGCTGCTGCTGTTCGATGGCCTGCGCCAGTTGCGGCAGCGCGTCCAGTTCTTCGGGGGTAAACAATTCGCGGCGGATCTCCACGCCGTCGGCACCCGCTTCGGCAATCAGTGCCAGCAAGGCAGCCTGACCGCCACGTTGGCGGACGGTATCCGTGCCGTAGGCACCGGTCACGATCACGATCTCTTTTTTCATTTTTTTGCTCCTGAGGTGGTGAAATCTCCACCGCTGCTGTTACAAACACGTTAAATGGAACCGGTTCCATGTTAAAGCGATAGAATGTAAAAATATGATCGCAATCACGTCAATGAGCAAAAAATAGCCGCGTTCAGCGCGCGGCGCGGCGTGCCGCCAACCGGCAGCGGGGGAAAACGTCCGTAAGATGCTTTTGTCGAGGGGATTAGCGGGTGGTAGAACCGCGCACGATTAACTCGCCGGGAAACGCCTGTTCGTTGATGGGCGCATCCATGCCTTGAATGCGTTGTACCAGCTGTTCCAGCGCCGCATGCCCCATCTGATAGGTAGGTTGTTTCAGGGTGGTAATGCCAACGCCAGCCAGTTCGGCCCAGTCCAGCTCGTCGAAGCCGAGCAGGCCGATGTCGCTGCCCCAGTGAATGCCGAGCCGACGCATGGCGCGCGCGACCTGTAGCGTCAACGCGCCGTTGGCCGACAGTACCGCCTTGCGCATGCCGCGGTGACGTTTATTGAAATCGTCCAGCACCTGCTCGAGGCGTTGTGCGTCGTTGAGCGGCGTTTCCGCCTGTTCGGCCACCAGATCGGCATGCGCCGACATCACCTGACGAAACGCATACAGCCGTTCCAGACGAGTATTGACTGAACCGATGGGTTCACTGAGAAAGATTATCGCTTCAAAGCCCTGCTGCAACAGATGTTCGGTGGCAACGGTGGCGGCCTCGTGGTTATCCAGTCCCACCACGTCACAGGCGAAATCGGGGATTTTGCGGTCGATCAGCACCATCGGCAACTGGGACTGTTGCAGCGTCGACAGGGCTTCTTCCCGCATGCCGACGGCGTTGACCACGATCCCTTCGACCCGATAACTGCTAAGCAGTTGCAGGTAGTGTTGTTCCTGATTGACTTCGTTATTGGTGTTACACACCAGCAGGGTAAAACCGTGCTGACGGCAGGCGGCTTCGATGCCGCGCATTACGTCGACGGAATAGGGATTGGTGATATCGGCGATGATCAGGCCGATCAGCCGGGTCTGGCCGCCCTTCAGGCTGCGCGCCATCTGACTTGGGCGATAGTCCAGCTGTTGAATGGCCTGCTCGATACGCTGTTTGAGATGGTCGGAAAGCAGATGCTGTTCACCATTCAAATAGCGTGACACGCTGGTCTTGCCGGTGTTTGCGGTCTTGGCAACGTCACTGATGGTGGCGCGCCCGGAAGCACGCGAGGCTTTCACACTGCTCACAGCCAATCTCCCTTGATGTTAACTGTCAAGGAGACTACCACACCGGAGGCGTGGCGTGGCAAGGCAAGTTTGCGCCGCGTGGGCATTTACCGGGGAACGGGCGTTCCCCGGTAACAGAGCTTACTGTAGTGGGCTGAGCGTAATTTCTACGCGGCGGTTTTGCGCCTTGCCTTCGGTGGTGCTGTTGGAGGCAATCGGGTTGTCCGGGCCGGCACCCTGGGTACGGATGCGGTTGGCCGCCACGCCCTGGGTAATCAAGGCGCTGGCGACGCCGTCGGCACGTTGCTGCGACAGCGTCATGTTGTGCGCGCGCGCGCCGGTACTGTCGGTATAGCCGACCACGTTAACCGCGGTTTTCGGGTATTCCTTCAGTACCATCGCCACGCCGGTCAGGGTGTTGGCACCGGCCGGTTTCAGCGTGCTGCTGTCGGTATCGAAGGTTACGTTGTTCGGCATATTCAGCACAATGTTGTCACCCTGACGGGTAACGCTGACGCCGGTGCCGCGCATTTTGTCGCGCAGTTTCGCTTCCTGCACGTCCATGTAATACCCTGCACCGCCGCCCAGCGCCGCGCCGGCTGCTGCGCCAATCAACGCGCCTTTGCCGCGGTCTTTTTTGGAGGAGGACAGTACGCCGATGCCGGCGCCGAGCGCAGCGCCCAGGCCAGCGCCAATGCCGGATTTGCCGGCTTCAGATTCCCCGGTGTAAGGGTTGGTGGTACAGGCCGACAAGGCCATGGTCATTGCCACGGCACCGGCAATAATCGCAATGCGTTTTTTCATGTTTTTTCCTTTTATGCATCAAATCTGTGCGCGACATTCCAATCAGGGAAGCGCTAAAAACCGTCTTCTGGCCAGTAACCACGCTGAAAACAGCCGTTTCGAGCGCTAATATGACGCGTTTTACGCTCGGCAGTTCCGAAAAAAGGTGACAAATTATATTGCTCCCGCTTTTCGGCTGCGCCAGTTATCCGGCAAAAGGCGGCAGATGGCTATGCAGCGGATTCCGAAAACCGAGGCGGCAGCCTGCCAACGTCGGTTTAGCGCGTCATTTATTCGTTAAACGGCGATGGGGGGCTGGCGAGAATGCCGGCATTGAGAGCGAGCAGATGCCAGGCTGGCGTCGAAAGGCGTGATTGGCCGAGTGATAGCCAAATCGATAAGTACCTTAACTCATGCCTCACAGAACAATAACATTGGCCGTCGGATTATAAGGCTGAAAGTGGAAACTGATAGGAAATATCGATGCTGGCATGTTTTTTATATTAATTGCTATAAAAGAAGGTAATAATAGTATATTCATTTCGATAGTAAAAGTCGCACCGTTGATTTGCTCACGGGCGGACCAGATATAATATAAACGCATCTTAAACAAAATAGATGTTTATTCTTATATAAGGATTTTAATCAACAAGGAGTTGCTGTCATGTCTCATGGATTTTATATGGATAATGGTTGCAAAAAAATAAGAAACCTCTTCCTGTTAATCGTCAGCCTAAGTCTCTATAATTCCTCCCAGGCTGCGGGTACTGGGTGGTGTCAGGGCGTAACTGGTGCAAATGCCTTTTCTTTTGCACTTAATAAAACCATTACCAGCCCTGACGATAATAAAAGCGGGACCGTCTTACCCAACGCATATCAGTGGTCCACCGGTTTGTCGTTTAAAGGGCAATGTGATTGTGACAGTACATTCAGCGGCGTCACCTACGTTAAAACCGAGGTACCGCTCCCTCCTTCACGTACTTTAGGCGGACTGAACTATTTTAAGTTAAATGATAATATTGAGCTCGCTAGCGAAATTTATGTTTTCCGTAACGGCGCAGGCACAGGGTTTTACCCTACACCGAACTCTACCGATAACAATACTGTAACGAGTTGTGCCGTCGCTCCATTTGCTACCGGGAATGCTGGAAAGTTATCTTTGTATTTCAATCGTCCTTTTGTTGGTCAACTGGTTATTCCGGAAACCAAGATATTAAATATATATATGTCAAAAACGAAAGGCTCTTTCTCTGCCGTGCCGATTTCTTATGTAACCTTCCACGGTATGATTACGGTGCCTCAAAGTTGCAGCATCAATGCCGGGCAGGTGATCAATATTGATTTGGGCGACATGCGCAGCGACACCATCGCCACCAAAGGTGCAATGCCTTCCGGAAAAGTAAAGGATGTTAATGTCACGCTGGACTGCAGCAATATTGCGGCAGGCACCAAGGTCTTGTTATCTGTTAACGGCCAAGCCGCAGCGGGTGATAATACGGCGCTGGCAACCAATAATAAGGACATTGGCATAAGGTTAACCGATGGGCAAGGTGCTACGATTTCCCCCAACAGTGGCCGCTTGCCGGTAACCATGGACTATTCAGGTACCCATCAGCTTGGTTCCAGCCTGATGAAGGTAGCTCCGATTAATGTGACCGGCAGCATGCCAATCCCCGGGCCGTTTAAAGCCGTCGCTATCATTAATGCAGAATTACAATAAAACGGTGAGCCATGGCCAAGGGTGTCGAATAGGGTCGTGGCGTCATTTATCCGGCTTTGGGTAGCAAAAGCAGCCGGTGAGATGATCGTTCACCAGGCCGCTGGCCTGCATAAAGGCATAGCAGATGGTGGAGCCGATAAATTTAAACCCACGTTTCTTCAATGCCTTGGACATGGCGTCGGAGGTTGCGGTCTTTGCCGGCACCTGGCTTAGCTGTTGCCACTGGTTCAACTGCGGCTGGCCGTCGACAAAACGCCAGATAAACTCGACGAAGTCTTCGCCCGCCGCCTGCATCGCCAGCAGGGCGCGGGCGTTGGCGATGATGGCTTCGATTTTACCGCGATGGCGGATGATGCCGGCATCTTGCAGCAGCGTTTCCACCTGTTGTTCGGTCATGGCGGCGACGCGCTGCGGATCGAAGTCATGAAAGGCGCGGCGATAGTTTTCGCGCTTTTTCAGCACGGTGATCCAGGACAGTCCCGCCTGTTGCCCTTCCAGACACAGCATTTCGAACAGTTCTCGCGTGTCGGTGGTCGGCGTACCCCATTCGTGATCGTGATACTCCAGATATAACGGATCGGCTGTCACCCAACCGCAACGGAGGTTCGTCATACTGTCGGCCCTTATGCTGTGTATATTTACAGTTATCATTGCCGTAAAAGCGACGTTTGGCAAGCCACTGATTATTTTATCTTCTGCTGACTTGACGTGTGCACAAAGCAGACAATATTTATTACAGTGCCGTTTAAAAAATGGTCAATGACAACCAGGCGGCTTTCTTCAGTTTGCAGGCTCTCAGGAGTCGATTCATGCCTCTAAAAATAATACGCGCTGCTCAACCGGCGGCGCTGGCGGTGGCTTTAGCCTTTTGTCTGGCTTTGCCGGCAATGGCATACGATCGGGTTTACGTGTTTGGCGACAGTCTGAGCGACAGCGGCAACAACGGGCGTTTTACCTACGACGGCAGTCAGCATCTGCTGTATGACGAAGCGCTGGCGCAGCGTATCGGCCAGGCGCTGGTGGCGTCGGACAACGGCGGCGACAACTATGCGGCCGGTGGCGGCGTGGCGGTGCCGGCGCTCAATCCGGCGGACAATACCCAGGATCAGCTGCAGCGCTATTTTTCCCGCGTCAATGGCCAGGCCGACGGCGACGGGCTCTATATTCACTGGATCGGCGGCAACGACCTGGCGGCTGCGGCGCTGAACCCGGCGACTGCCACCAGCGTCAGCTACCACAGCGCGGCGGCGGCGGCGATGCAGGTGCGATCGCTGCTGGATGCCGGTGCGGGCACGGTAGTTGTGCCGACGGTGCCGAATATCGGCTCTACGCCGCAGTTGATGGAACTGATCGTGCAACAGGCGCTGGCGCCGGTACAGGCAACGGCGTTGCAGGCGGCGTATGCCACCCTCAATGCGCTGGCTACCCCAGACGATGCCGCGCGTCAGCAGGCGATTCATCAGGCGTTGAGCGCGGCGGCGGCGCAAGGTAGCAACAACCCGCAGGTGCAGCAGGTGATTGCCGCGCAGCTGATCGCCGCCTATGACAGTCTGCGCGAGCAGGCCGGTCAATTGACCGATTTCTACAACAGCAGCGAAGACCGCTTACTGGCGCAGGGTGGCGGCAATATCGTGCGCGTTGATGTCAATAAGCTGTTTGGCGAAGCCATCGCCAATCCGCAGCAGTTCGGCTTCACCAACACCGCCGGCATGGCCTGTCCTGCCGGCGTGTCGTCAGCGGTGTGTACTGGCGCGACGCCAGGATTTGATAACCGCCAGTCGTTCCTGTTTGCCGATCATTTCCACCCGAGCCCGCAGGCGCATCTGCTGATCGCCGATTACATTCAAGCGGTGCTGGACGGTCCGGCGCAGGTGGTGGCGCTCAACCAGGCGACGGCGGCGATGGCGCGTGACAGCCGTGCAACCCTCGACAGCCGCTTGCAGCAGTTGCGCAGCGGTGATAACCCGACAGGGGCGCTGGGGGTGTTTGGCGGCTATGCCGGTCAGCATTATGACTATGCCGACAACGCGACGGCCGGCGACGGCAACGCCACCACGCATAACCTGACGGTTGGCGTCGATTACCAATTGACCGACGGCTGGCTGATTGGCGCGCTGATTGCCGGTTCGAACGACGATCAACAGCCGTCGAGCCGCTATGAATACCAGGCGCGTGGGCTGCTGTTTTCCGCCTTTACCGCCTTGGAGCTGTTCGAACATGGCTGGATAAACGCCGATCTGCACTACGCGACGCTGGACTACGATGACATTCGCCGCAGTATGCGGCTAGGGGGGCTGACGCGCAGCGAAACCGGCTCCACGTCGGGCAAACAATGGGGTGCTCGGCTGACTACCGGCTACGACCTGCCGCTGACGTCCTATCTGACCACCGGGCCGATGGCGCAGTTCGCCTGGGATTACAGCAACGTGTCCGGTTACAGCGAAGACGGTAATGACAGCACCGCCATGCGCTTTGACGATCAAACCTACCATTCGCAAATTGGCGCGCTCGGCTGGCGGCTGGACAGCAATTTTGGCGCCTTCAACCCGTACGCCGAAATCAGTTATCAGCATCAGTTTGGCGATAACGTCTACCGGGCCGGCGGCGGGCTGAAATCAACCCAGACATCGTTTACCCGCGATGCCGCCGGACAGGATAAAAACTGGGTCGATGTCACCGTCGGTGCCAACCTGCCGTTGGGCGATCGGGTGGCGGCGTTCGCTACCGTTTCGCAAACCGGTGGTCTGAGCAGCGGCGAGCAGTTTATGTATAACGTCGGCGTCAGCGCGCGGTTTTGATCGGTGATCGTCAACGGAGGCTTTCGCCTCCGTATCTGCTTGCCACCGCGACGTTAGGCCAGGTAACGAGTCGCGTCTGGGGTCGGCTCGGCACTGACGATCTTTTTCTCCGGTTGCAGCAGGGTCATGCACAGCATGCTGCAAAAGGAGACGATAGCGGTGGCGAAGAACATGGCACCGTAACCGTGATGTTGCGCCAGCCAGCCGCTGAGCATCGGCGCGCCGATCGACGCCAGATTGGCAACGGCCAGCGTCATGCCACTGTAGGCGCCCACCGACGCTTTCGGCGTCACGTCAATCACCACTGACCAATAGACATTGTTCACCAGCGCGTTCAGCGCGTTGCCCAGCGTCATCAGTAGAATGATGGCGGCCGGGCTGTGCATGAACGGGATCAGCAAAAAGCAGCAGGCGGTTAACAGCAGCGTCACTGCCGCAAACAGGTTGCGCGCCAGCCGTAAATTGCCAAAGCGCCGCAGCAGGCTATCGGCAATGCGACCGCCGAGCAGTACGGTGAAGCAGGCGCCACTCCATGGAATCATCGCCACATACCACAACGAATGCAGATCGTAGTTAAAGGTGTCTTGCAGGTATTTGGGGCCCCAGGTCACCAACACGAAGGTGACGTACAAGAAGGAAAAATACCCCAGCGCATTGAACACCAAGGTACGGTTGGTGAAAAATGCCCACCAGGGTAAACGTATATCTTGCCCGTCATCTGCTTGCTGATCGGCACCGATGATCGCCAGTTCGTCGGCGTTAACCTGCGGGTGCTGCTGCGGCGTATCGGTAAACACGCGGGCAAACAGCACAATGGCGATCAGCGAGAACAGCCCGAGCAGGATAAACATGCTGCGCCAGTCATCGGTCAGCAGCAGCAACCCCACCGCCAGCGGTGCGGTTAGCAGCGATCCCACCTGGGTACTCAACAGGCCGATACCCAGCGCGAAGCCGCGCTCTTTACGCGGCGCCCAGTGCGCGATGGTCTTGTTCATCAGCGCGTAGGCCGGGCCTTCGGCAAAGCCGAACATGATGCGCAATGCGGCGAAGCCCATGATCGCCGAGCCGCCGAACAGCGCCACCCCCAGTTCACCGGCCCAGGCGGTGGCGATTTCCAGTAATGACCACAGCGCGCCCGCCAGCAGCCACACTTTTCTGGTGCCGACGCGATCGGCCAGAAAGCCGCCGCACAACGAGCCAAACAGATACCCAAAGCCGAAGTAGCCCAGTACTGCGCCCAACTGTGCCTTGTTGAAGTTAAACTCGCGAGAAATGTCGTTGGCGGCGAACGATAATGCGCCGCGATCAACGTAGTTAATCAACGCGATAAAGAACACCATGGCAAAAATTCGGTAACGATAACGGCTGTCTGCCTGCATGAGCCAATCTCCTGACTATCTTTGAGATCGGAGTGGAGCAAGATCGGTGCCAGTTTCTCGGCGCGGGCGGGCGCAGGGATTTGAGGCGTATCCAACGCCAGGCTGCCCCAGCATGGTGCGAAATGCGGGCTTTTTGCACGATGATTACAACGGATACCGGATTCTGGCTGTATATCTTACGGTCAACGGGTATACTGGCGCATTCCAATTAAATCCACTTGTATCGCGTGCGAATCCAACATGCAAAAGTTTGATACCAAGACCTTTCAGGGCCTGATCCTGACACTGCAAGATTATTGGGCGCGCCAGGGCTGCACCATTGTCCAACCGCTGGACATGGAAGTCGGCGCGGGGACCTCTCACCCGATGACCTGCCTGCGCGCGCTTGGCCCAGAGCCAATGGCCACCGCCTATGTGCAGCCGTCCCGCCGCCCGACCGACGGCCGCTACGGTGAAAACCCGAACCGTCTGCAACACTATTATCAATTCCAGGTGGTGATTAAGCCCTCGCCGGAAAACATTCAGGAACTGTACCTGGGCTCGCTGAAAGAGCTGGGGCTGGATCCGACCATTCACGATATCCGTTTCGTTGAAGACAACTGGGAAAACCCGACGCTCGGCGCCTGGGGTCTCGGCTGGGAAGTGTGGCTGAACGGCATGGAAGTGACGCAGTTCACCTACTTCCAGCAGGTTGGCGGTCTGGAATGCAAGCCGGTGACCGGCGAAATCACCTACGGTCTGGAGCGCCTGGCGATGTACATCCAGGGCGTGGACAGCGTTTACGATCTGGTGTGGAGCAACGGTCCGCTTGGCATCACCACTTACGGTGACGTGTTCCATCAGAACGAAGTCGAGCAGTCGACCTATAACTTCGAATACGCCGACGTTGATTTCCTGTTCACCTGCTTCGAGCATTACGAAAAAGAAGCACAACAGCTGCTGGCGTTGGAAAAACCGCTGCCGCTGCCGGCTTACGAACGCATTCTGAAAGCTGCCCACACCTTCAACCTGCTGGATGCCCGCAAGGCGATTTCGGTGACCGAACGTCAGCGCTATATTTTGCGTATCCGCACGTTGACCAAAGCAGTTGCCGAAGCTTACTACGCTTCGCGCGAAGCGCTGGGCTTCCCGATGTGTAAAAAGAACGAGAATTAAGAGGCAGCCATGACTCAACAGACTTTCCTGGTGGAAATCGGCACGGAAGAGCTGCCGCCGAAGGCTCTTCGTTCACTGGCGGAATCTTTTGCCGCCAACTTCAGCGCTGAGCTGGACAACGCCAACCTGGCGCATGGCGAGGTCAACTGGTTTGCTGCCCCGCGCCGTCTGGCGCTGAAAGTAGCGAACCTGAGCGCAGCACAGGCCGATCGCGAAGTCGAAAAACGCGGCCCGGCGATTGCGCAGGCGTTTGACGCCGAAGGCAAGCCAAGCAAAGCCGCCGAAGGCTGGGCGCGCGGCTGCGGTATCACCGTCGATCAAGCCGAACGTCTGAAGACGGACAAAGGCGAGTGGTTGCTGTACCGCGCGCAGGTTAAAGGCCAATCCGCGCAGCAACTGCTGGCAGGCATGGTCAGCACTGCGCTGAGCAAATTGCCCATCCCGAAACTGATGCGCTGGGGCGATAAAACAACTCAGTTCGTGCGTCCGGTGCATACCGTGACCATGCTGCTGGGCGACGCGCTGATCCCGGGCACCGTACTGGGTATCGACTCTGCGCGGACCGTACGCGGCCACCGTTTTATGGGCGAAGCGCAGTTCACGCTGGAAAATGCCGATCAGTATCCGCAAATCCTGCTGGAGCGCGGCAAAGTGGTGGCGGATTACGCAGCGCGTAAAGCCATCATCAAACGTGACGCTGAGCTGGCGGCCGAGAAGATCGGCGGCAAGGCCGATCTGAGCGAAAGCCTGCTGGAAGAAGTGGCTTCACTGGTGGAATGGCCGGTCGTGCTGACCGCCAGATTCGAAGAAAAATTCCTGGCGGTGCCAGCGGAAGCGCTGGTCTACACCATGAAGGGCGACCAGAAGTACTTCCCGGTGTACGACGCTGCCGGCAAGCTGCTGCCGAACTTCATTTTCGTGGCCAATATCGAATCGAAAGATCCACAGCAAATTATCTCCGGCAATGAGAAAGTGGTGCGTCCACGTCTGGCCGATGCCGAGTTCTTCTTCAATACCGACCGCAAAAAGCGCCTGGAAGATAATCTGCCGCGTCTGGAAACCGTGCTGTTCCAACAGCAATTGGGCACGCTGCGCGACAAGACCGACCGTATTCAGGCGCTGTCAGGCTGGATCGCTGGCCAGATTGGCGCAGACGTCAATCATGCAACCCGTGCGGGCATGCTGTCGAAGTGCGACCTGATGACCAATATGGTGTTCGAGTTCACCGACACCCAGGGCGTGATGGGCATGCACTACGCGCGCCACGACGGCGAAGCGGAAGACGTTGCCGTTGCGCTGAACGAACAGTACCAGCCGCGCTTTGCCGGCGATGCGCTGCCGCAATCGCTGGTGGCCTGTGCATTGGCCATCGCTGACAAGATGGACACCCTGGCCGGTATTTTCGGCATCGGGCAACATCCGAAAGGCGATAAAGACCCGTTCGCACTGCGTCGCGCGGCACTGGGCGTGCTGCGTATTATCGTTGAGAAGAACCTGCCGCTGGATCTGCAAACCCTGACCGAAGAGGCAGCGCGCCTGTACGGCAGCAAGCTGACCAACGCCAACGTGGTCGACGACGTGGTGGAATTCATGCTGGGCCGTTTCCGCGCCTGGTATCAGGAAGAAGGCCACGCGGTAGACACCATCCAGGCCGTGCTGGCGCGCCGCCCGACCAAGCCGGCGGACTTCGACGCACGCGTCAAGGCGGTAACCCACTTCCGTACGCTGGAAGAGGCTGCGGCGTTGGCGGCAGCCAACAAACGGGTGTCCAACATTTTGGCCAAGTCGACCGATACGCTGAACGATCACGTTCACGCCTCGGTGCTGAAGGAACCGGCCGAACTGAAACTGGCAACGCACCTGGTGGTGCTGCGCGACAAACTGGAGCCGTTTTTCGCCGAAGGCCGCTATCAGGACGCGCTGGTGGAGCTGGCCGCGCTGCGTGCGACGGTGGATGAGTTCTTCGAAAGCGTAATGGTGATGGCTGAAGACGACGCGGTACGCGTCAACCGCCTGACCCTGCTGAGCAAATTGCGTGAGCTGTTCTTGCAGGTTGCAGATATCTCCGTGCTGCAATAACACCATACTATGATCGTCAGAGGCGCCTAGCGGCGCCTTTTTTTATTTCTGGCGTGGCTGGCGGTGTGACTTGGGGGTAAGGATCAGCTCATGCGCTCTTTCCAGACGTTTTGCCGCCGCCAGCCAAGGGAATGCGTGGCGCAAGTGGAATCGCGTATCGGATCGCCGCCAGTTGATCTATTCTTATAGGCGCAGGGAGTGCGGAAAAAGGCAGGGAGCTGATGAAAAAGCAGGTTTATAACAGGAGTTATGTCACATGGCGGTAGGGATCCAGAGCAGAGGTATTACGCGTTGGTTGGCACCGGTATTGGCATTGTTGGTGGTCATGCAGTTGACCGCCTGTGGCGATAAAGAGCCGGAACAGCGCAAGGCATTCATCGAATATTTACAGAATACGGTTATGCGCAGCGGAGTGAAGATCCCGACGCTGAGCGAAGATCAGAAACAGAAGTTCGGCAACTATGCCGGCGATTACGCGATTTTGGTCGGTTTTTCGCAGCAGTTGACCAAATCTGTGGACGCCAGCCTGACGCCGGCGCTCGACCAGATTAATCAGATCCGCAGCGCGCAGGATTATATCAGCAAGCGTGACGGGCTCCAGCAAGCGGTGGGCGCGCTTAATCTGCTGGGACAGCAGATTCAGAGTGCCAAATCGCAGGCCGATACCGCCCATGCGGCGTTGAAACAGCCGGACTCGTTGAAAGCGATATATAACCAGGCGTACGACAAGATTGTCACCGCACCGGCCAATGCGCTGATGCCGGCAATCCCGACCACCGCCAGCTTTGTACAGGATCTGGTGCAGGTTGGGGATTTCCTGCAGGCACAGGGCAATCAGGTCAGCTTCAACAACGGCGGCGTGCAGTTCCGCAGCCAACAGCAGGCGACGCAGTACAACACCATGATGTCGAACCTGGTGGCTAAACAACAAAGCCTGCTGAGCGCGCAAAAAGCGGTGCTCGAAGTAATGCAGTAACCTCTCTTCCAGAGGCGGGTCTGCCGCCTCTGTCTTCACCCGCTCGTCGGTGTACTACACTTCAAAACAACGCCGTTGCGCTATGGCGTAACTTTCTTTCAGCCATGCCTTCGCGTTGCGTGACCATGGCATGAAACTACGCCGTTGCCTGGCGTTGACGTCTGGCGTGAAAATATCTTGTGATTAACATCACATTTCCAAAACAAACCTGTCACTTAACAATGTGATTATGATCACAAAAATAACGGTAAAAGCAGCGACTTGCGCCCAATGTGCTTTTTTTACACCGAAAAATTGTGATCTTCATCACCATAAATAGCCACTTTTGGGGGTGTATATAGTGATGTTTGTCACAAAATTCCCGTGAAGTACGCGTGTTAAAAAGAGCGTGCTAGAGTCCATTTCGCATACAGCACCAACGCTGCCGGTTTACGGCAAATCGGTTCGCTACAAAAAGAAACGCGCGCTCCTACTTGTCAGCGCGTAATGCTATTACCGCTTCACTACAGGGGTGTGTTTTATGTTTTCACCAGATATCAAGGTCAAAGTACAGAACTTTGGCCGTTTCCTGAGCAACATGGTGATGCCTAATATTGGCGCATTTATCGCCTGGGGTATCATTACCGCCTTGTTCATTCCCACCGGTTGGCTGCCGAGCGAAACGTTAGGCAAACTGGTTGGCCCGATGATCACCTATCTGCTGCCGCTGCTGATCGGCTATACCGGCGGTAAGCTGATTGGCGGCGAGCGCGGCGGGGTAGTGGGGGCGATCACCACCATGGGGGTGATCGTCGGCGCTGATATGCCAATGTTCCTGGGGTCGATGATTGCCGGTCCACTGGGCGGCTGGGCGATCAAGCATTTTGACCGCTGGGTCGACGGCAAGATCAAAAGTGGCTTTGAAATGCTGGTGAACAACTTCTCCGCCGGCATTATCGGTATGCTGCTGGCGGTGCTGTCGTTCCTGGCTATCGGGCCGTTGGTCGAAGCACTGTCGAAGCTGCTGGCCGCTGGCGTACACGTGATGGTGGTGAACAACTTGCTGCCATTGACGTCGATCTTCGTCGAGCCGGCAAAAATTCTGTTCCTCAACAATGCCATCAACCACGGCATCTTCTCGCCGCTGGGTATTCAGCAGGCAACCGAAGCCGGCAAATCAATCTTCTTCCTGATTGAAGCCAACCCGGGTCCGGGTCTGGGCGTGCTGATGGCCTATATGTTCTTTGGACGTGGCAATGCCAAGCAGTCTGCCGGCGGTGCGGCCATCATTCACTTCTTTGGCGGGATTCACGAAATTTATTTCCCCTATGTACTGATGAACCCGCGTCTGCTGCTGGCGGTGATTCTCGGCGGTATGACCGGGGTGTTCACCCTGACACTGTTGAACGGCGGCCTGGTTTCCCCGGCGTCACCGGGGTCGATTCTGGCTATCCTGGCGATGACGCCAAAAGGCGCCTACTTCGCCAACCTGGCGGCGATCTGCGCGGCCTTCGTGGTGTCATTTGTGGTGGCGGCATTCCTGCTGAAAACCTCGAAAGTGAAAGAGGACGAAGACTCGCTGGAAGAGGCCACCCGCCGCATGCAGGACATGAAGTCCTCGTCCAAGGGCGGTAAGCCGGCGGCGAATGCTGCGGTAGACGGCGACCTGAGCACGGTGCGCAAAATCATCGTGGCCTGCGACGCCGGTATGGGCTCCAGCGCCATGGGCGCCGGCGTGTTGCGCAAGAAAGTGGCCGACGCCGGGCTGAAAAACATTTCCGTCACCAACTGCGCCATTAACAGCTTGCCGGACGACGTTGACCTGGTGATCACCCACCGCGATCTGACCGAGCGGGCGATGCGCCATGCGCCGCAGGCGCAGCACATCTCGTTGAGCAACTTCCTCGACAGCAATTTGTACAGCGATTTGACGGCGCGCCTGCTGGCGGCCAATAAATCCAGCGACAATCAGCAGAAGGTGGTGGGCGCGCTGGACGACAGCTTTGAAGATAGCGAACAGAACCTGTTCAAACTGGGTGAGGACAACGTGTTCCTTGGCCTGCAAGCCGACGACAAAGAGCAGGCAATCCGCTTCGCCGGCGAGCAATTGGTGAAGGGGGGCTACGTTGAGCCGGAATACGTGCAGGCGATGCTGGAGCGTGAAAAACTGACCTCGACCTACCTTGGCGAATCGATTGCCGTGCCGCATGGCACCATCGAGGCCAAAGACCGCGTATTGCGCACCGGCGTGGTGTTCTGCCAGTACCCGCAGGGCGTGCGTTTTGGTGACGAGGAAGATGAGGTTGCGCGTTTGGTGATCGGTATTGCCGCTCGCAATAACGAACACATCCACGTCATTACCAGTTTAACCAATGCGCTGGATGATGAAACGGTGATCGAGCGACTGGCGCAAACCAGCAATCCGCAGGAAGTGCTGGCACTGTTAAGCGGTAAGAAAGCCTAATCCCCTGGGGCGCAGCATGCTGCGCCCTGGTTATTTTCAGGAAGGTATCATTATGAAAGCATTACATTTCGGAGCCGGGAATATCGGTCGTGGTTTTATCGGTAAACTGTTGGCCGATGCGCACGCCGAACTGACTTTTGCTGACGTCAACCAAACGGTGCTGGATGAAATCAACCAGCGACACGGCTACCAGGTACAGGTGGTGGGCGAACAGGCGCGCGTTGAACCGGTAAACAACGTCAACGCGGTGAACAGCGGCAGTGAGGAGGCGTTGGCGCTGATTGCCGAGGTCGACCTCATCACCACCGCCGTTGGCCCGCAGGTGCTGGAAAGAATCGCCGGTACGCTGGCCAGAGGGCTGATCAGACGCCAGCAGCAGGGTAATCAGGCCGCGCTGAACATCATTGCCTGTGAAAACATGGTGCGCGGCACCAGCCAACTGAAGCAGCACGTGTTCGCCGCGCTGACGGCAGAACAGCAGGCGTGGGTAGAGCAACACATCGGCTTCGTCGATTCTGCGGTGGATCGCATCGTGCCGCCGGCCAGGGCCGACAGCCAGGATCCACTGGAAGTGACGGTGGAAACCTTCAGCGAGTGGATTGTCGATCAAACCCAGTTCAAGGGAACGCCGCCGGCGATCGCCGGTATGGAACTGACCGACAACCTGATGGCGTTCGTCGAGCGCAAACTGTTCACCCTGAATACCGGTCATGCCATCACCGCCTATCTTGGCCAACAGGCCGGTCTGGACACCATTCGCGATGCGATTCTCGATCGGCAGATTCGGCGGGTAGTGAAAGGTGCGATGGAGGAGAGCGGTGCGGTGTTGATCAAACGCTACGATTTTGACCCGGCGAAGCACGCCGCCTACATCGAGAAAATCCTTGGCCGTTTTGAAAACCCGTATCTGCATGACGAGGTAGAGCGCGTCGGGCGCCAACCGTTGCGCAAACTGAGCGCCGGCGATCGGCTGATCAAACCGCTGCTGGGCACGCTGGAGTACGGCTTGCCGCACGATAACCTGATCCAGGGCATCGCCGCTGCCATGCACTACCGCAGCGAGCAGGATCCGCAGGCGCAACAGCTGGTGGAACTGCTGAATACCCACGGACCAAAAGCCACGCTGGTTCAGCTTTCCGGGCTGCCGGCGGACAGCGAGGTTGTAGAAAACGCCGTGGCTGTGTATAACGCCATGCAACGCCGCTAGGTTTGAGAGTGGGCAGTACTCGAACTCCGCACGCACTTGGTGTACGCTCCGGGGGCGGCGTGCTGTCCACTTCCGGGCCAACCTCTATTGGCAATGAACCAAAGGGTGATGCAGCCAATCAATCACCCTATTACGCCATGCGAAAAGCGACGATGATCGAGACTCAGGCATTTGAAAATCAGGTTCTGGAAAAGCTCAACGCCGGCAAGACGGTGCGCGGGTTTCTGATCGCAGCGGTTGAACTGCTGGCAGACGCGCTCAACGTGTTGGTGATGCAGGTTTTCCGCAAGGACGACTACGCGGTAAAGTATGCCGTCGAACCGCTATTGTCCGGCGCCGGACCGCTGGGTGAGCTGTCGGTACGGCTGAAACTGCTGTACGGACTGGGGGTGATCTCCCGCCACGAATACGAAGATGCCGAACTGTTGATGGCGATGCGGGAAGAGCTTAACCACGACGGCGCCGAATACCGTTTTGTCGATGACGAAATACTCGGCCCGTTTGGGGAGCTGCACTGCGTGACGGCGCTGCCGCCGGTACCGACCTTCCTGCAGCCCGGCGAGGCGGATGAATCGCTGATTGCCATGCAACGCCAGCGTTACCAGCAGATGGTGCGTTCCACCATGGTATTGTCGGTGACCGAGCTGATTGCCGGCATCGGCGCCAAGCAGCCTTCGCGCCTTTCTCCTCTCGGACCGCCTTAAGCGAACGCCGCACGCCATTCGTCAAACAGTAACCAGGCCGCAGTGAGCGCCATCAGGCCGGCCATCACGCCATTGAATAACCGCAATTTCCACGCCACGCGCAGCGCATCCCGCAGCCGATCGCCCAATATCGCCCACACCATCACGCAAGGGAAGTTCAGCAGCGTGAAGCCGGCTATTACCCACAGGGTATGGCTCAGACTGGCGCCGGTGCGCGGCGTAAACAGGATCGCGACGTTAATTGCCATCAGCCAGGCCTTTGGGTTGACCGCCTGAAACAGTGCGCCGCTGACAAAGCGCATCGGCTGCGCCTGCTGTTTCGACGCCGGCGAAGCGGCATTGAACAGTTTCCATGACAGCCACAGCAGATAGGCGCAGCCGATCACCGCCAGCGGAAAACGCAATACCGTGGCCCAATTGAGAATGGCAGCCAGCAGGCTGGTGGTCAGCACCAACTGTAGCGCACAGCCGGCGCTGATGCCGAACAGCATCGGCAGGGTACGACGCAGACCGAAGTTAACGCCGGACGAGGCCAGCAGCAGATTGTTCGGACCGGGGGTGATCGACATGACGGTCACGTAGCTGACAAAGGCTGTATCGAGCATGGGAGGTTCCTTAAACGGTAGTGGGCAACAACCTCCAGCATAAGGCGTGACCTGATGTGGTGACAGAAGCAGAAAACAGCTATTGTAATGGGTACAATCATGTTTATTGCCAACTGTACCCCTGGTTCGGAGAGAAACTGTGACCCTGCTCGATGAAAGCCCGGAAGTTCGCTACCTGCAGCTGGCGGATACGCTGGCGGAAGCCATCCGCCGCGGCGTGCTGATGCCCGGCAGCCGACTGCCTTCGGTACGGCGCTGCGCGCAGTCACACCGCGTCAGCATCAATACGGTGGTGGCGGCCTATCGCACGCTGGAAGATCGTGGGCTGGTCGAGGCGCGGCCGCAGTCCGGGTTTTACGTGCGCAGCATACTGCCGGCGCCAAAAACGCCTTCGGCTCCCGGTACGCGTATTGAGGCACCGGCCGATAACGTGCTGGCGCTGATCGATACGGTATTTGCCGCACAGCAGAACCCGGCATTTACCAACATTTCGCTCGCCTGCCCACAGACCGCGGATTTTTATCCTGGCGGCAAGCTGAGCCGCATGTTGGCGTCGCAATTACGCCGTCAGCCGGATCTGATCGGCAAATACGCCTTGCCGCCCGGCAGCCCACGGCTGCGCCAGCAAATCGCCCGGCGAGCGCTAACGCTCGGCATGTTGCTCGATCCGGCCGATATCACGCTGACGCATGGCTGCATGGAGGCCTTGCAGCTGGCGCTGCGGGTGACCACGCAACCGGGAGATTGCGTTGGACTGGAATCGCCCACCTATTTCTACCTGCTGCCGTTGCTGGCCAGTCTGGGGCTGAAGGCGATTGAAATTCCCACCGATCCGCAACATGGCCTATCGCTGGACGCGTTGGAACTGCTGCTGAACGAACGGCGGTTGAATGCGGTGATCGCCATGCCGACGGTGCAGAATCCGTTGGGATGCACGCTGCCGCTGGCGGCCAAAAAACGCTTGGCGCGCCTGATGAACGATCATCAGGTGCCGTTGATTGAAGACGGGTTATACGCCGAGCTGCAATTCGGCGCCACCCAGTCACCGTCGGTTAAATCGTTCGACCGCGACGGCTGGGTGCTGTTCTGCTCCAGCTTCACCAAAACGCTGGCGCCGGATTTTCGCGTCGGTTGGGTAGCCGGTGGGCGGTTTACCGACGCGTTGCGCAAGCTGAAGGCGGTGTCGTCGATGGCCGAATCGCAATTGCTGTGCGAAACGCTGGCGACGTTCCTGGAAAATGGCGGCTACGATCATCATCTGCGCAATTTGCGCAAACGCTACGCCGCGCAGCTGGATGAGGCGCGCGCGCTGATTGCCCGCCACTTTCCGCGCGGCACGCTGGCAACCCAGCCAGCCGGCGGATTTGTCTTCTGGGTGGAATTCCCGCCGGGGGTGGACAGCGAACGGCTGTTTCACCAGTTGCTGAAAGAGCAAATCTGCCTGACGCCGGGCACGCTGTATTCACCGAGCGGGCGTTACCGTAACGGACTGCGGCTTTCTTGCTGTTATCCGTTCAATGCGCGCTACAGCCATGCGCTGGCGCGGGTTGGCGCCAAGGCCTGCGAGATGAGCGGTCTGCCGCCGGGGATCGCAGCAGGCGAGTAACTGTGCGCGCATTTTGCTACAATGCAGCAAATTCCTTTTTAACGTGCCGATTGCGGCACCCCAGGCAGAGACCATGAAAGAGAAAGAAAAGGCAGAGATCAAGCGCCTTAGCGACCTGCTGGACGCACTGAACCATAAAGACGCTAATGTGATCCAACAGGGCAATCCGGATCTGATTGCGCAACATCAAAAAGAAAAAGACAAACTGGCGGCGGAAATCGAGCGTCTGAAGAACGTGCGCGTCGAGAAGCTGAGCAACGAAGCGCAGAAGCTGCAGCAGTTGCCGTTCAGCCGTGAAATCACCAAGAAAGAGCAGGCCGATATGGGCGCGCTGAAGAAAAGCGCACGCGGTCTGGTGGTGGTGCACCCGATGACCGCGCTGGGCCGTGAAATGGGTTTGAAAGTGGTCACCGGCTACGCGAAAAAAGCCTTCTGATACCCTATGCAGCGGGGAGAGTTGCTCCCCCCGCTGCCGAATGCCGTCACCGCCGTTAACCGAGCTTGTGAGTAACAAACGCCTTGGTTTGATACGGTACGGTGATCTTCTCCTGCCCGTGCAATTCCTCTTGCTGCGCCACCAGTTGGCGAACCTGTTCGATCACCTGCTCTTGCTGTGCCTGCGGCAACGCGGCGATAAAGCTGGTTGAGCGAACGCGATTATACAGCACGTCCTCGACCGCACCGTGGTGGCCAAACATAAAGGCTTGTTCATGCAGCGGCGCGAACCCTTTGCCGGGGAACAGCCGGCGCCATTCACCGGTATAAAAGCGCGGTGCATCGCCCTGGTAGCGGTCGACGATCTGATTCAATTTGCGCACCCAACTGACGCGCGCATCGCGCGAATTCCACACCAGGCCGAGCTTGCCGCCGGGTTTGAGGATGCGCTGGATTTCAGCCAGCGCCTGTGGCGTCGCGAACCAGTGGAACGACTGGGCGCAGACCACCGCATCGACGGATTCATCCGCTAGCGGCAGGGCATCGGCGGTGGCCGCCAGCGTTTTTACCTGCGGCAGCGCCGCGGCGAGCCTGTCGAGCATCGGTGCGATCGGCTCGACGGCAATCACCTCTGCCCCGCTATCCAGCAGGCGTGGCGTGAATTTACCGGTACCGGCACCCAGATCGATTACCGTTTTACCGGCCTGCAGGCCGATGTCGTTACGCAGCCAGTCGGCGATCTCCGCCGGGTAGCCCGGCCGCCCCTTGACGTAGCGGTCAGCGTTACTCTGGTAACCGGTGGCTGCGGCGTGGTGAATGGATTGTGTCATATCTTCTCCTGCCATGATGATTCAGCGGCCCAGCAGGCGGCGGTCAAAGTCTTCGATCTTGCCTTCGCTGATACGCAGCAGCAGGGTTTTGCTCCAGCTGGCGGACAGCCCGGCGACCGACAGTAAACGGCGATACTGTTCTTCGTCAAACGGCATGTGCCAGGCGATGCCAATGGCCTCGGCCACCGACACCTCGCTGTTGCGCGTCACCAGCTCCAGCGGACGATCGCTGCTGACCAGCCCGGGGGAAATAACCCGGTATAGCCAGCCGCAGCGGCCACTGTGCTGCATCAGCACCGACAGATCGTCAATAGCGAAATGATAGTTGAGTTTGAAGCACGGCGAGCGCGGCTGGGTCACCTGAATCAATGCCTCGCCCCAGCGGAAGATATCGCCCATAAACACCTGGTGTTCGGTCAGGCCTGCGGTGGACAGGTTTTCGCCGAACGCCGGCGCGCTGAACAGATCGGCCTGCGCCGGGAACTGTTCGCGCCAGTGGGCGTAATGTTCGCGCGGGTAGTGGCACAGCGCGCGATCCGGGCCGCCGTGAAAGCTTTTTTCTGCCTGTTGATCGCCTTCCAGGCCGAGCGGCGTCAGCTTGACGGCGCCGTCCACCTGGCGTTTGGCGATCGCGCTGGGGCGTCCGCCGTCATAGGGTTGGATCTGGCCGATATAAACTTCAGGGTGATGCATAGCGCCTCCGTTTCGCTTACCCGGCGTCCGGCGCTGGGGCTGAAATGCGCTGGCGGTGGGGTAAAGTTGTCAGGAAAACAGCATAGCCTGACTGGCGGTTTTTATGCGCGCCTTTTACGCTCGCCGCGCAAATTTAATCGCCCTGAGCTGGGCAGCATGCGGGGGGTATTCTGGCGAACGCCAGGCAAAAAAATGCCCGCGTTAAGCGGGCATCGACAGGGCGTGGCGCGAATTACTTCTTCGCCGCGAAGCGTGCTGCTGCTTCGTCCCAGTTAACCACGTTCCAGAATGCCTTGATGTAATCAGGACGTTTGTTCTGATACTTCAGGTAGTAAGCGTGTTCCCACACGTCCAGACCGACGATAGGGAAACCGGATGCGCCGGCAACCGCTTCGCCCATCAGCGGGCTGTCCTGGTTAGCGGTGGAAACAACCGCCAGTTTGTCGCCTTTCAGCACCAGCCAGGCCCAACCGGAACCGAAACGGGTTGCAGCGGCTTTTTCGAACTCTTCCTGGAATTTCTCAACGCTGCCGAAGTCGCGCTCGATGGCCGCCTTCAGATCGCCAGACAGGGTGGTGCCGGTTTTCAGGCCTTTCCAGAACAGGCTATGGTTAGCGTGGCCGCCTGCGTTGTTACGCATGAAAGTGCGCTTGTCGGCTGGCACTTTGTCCAGATCCTGGATCAGCTCTTCAACGCTCAGCGAAGCCAGCTCAGGGTATGCTTCCAGCACGGTGTTGGCGTTGTTGACGTAGGTCTGATGGTGTTTGGTGTGATGGATTTCCATCGTCTGCTTGTCAAAGTGCGGTTCCAGTGCGTCGTAAGCGTACGGCAGTGATGGCAGTGAATAACTCATGATCATCGTCTCCAGTGTTGTTGGGCGGCGCAAGGTTGTAAGCACCGCGTAAGCAGTCGGATCATTATAGTTAATTAAATGATATTGAAAATGATTATCAATGCCTGATGATTTGTGTGGTTTTGTTTTAATCAACGATACGCTGCGGATGGCTAAACACCGTGGCGCGGCCGGTGCGGCTGAATCCGACCAGCGTTAGATTGCTGCGTTCGGCGATCTCTACCGCCAAAGAAGTGGCAGCAGAAACAACGAATAAGATTTCCACGCCGCACATGGCGGTTTTTTGTACCATTTCGTAACTGGCGCGGCTGGAGGCCAGTACCGCGCCGTGCTGCCAGCCCTGCCCGGCACGCACGCCGAGCAGTTTGTCGAGCGCCACGTGGCGGCCAATGTCTTCACAGCCGCCCAGCATCTCGCCCTGCGGCGTGATCCAGCTGGCGGCGTGGGTACAGCCGGTCAGTTGACCGACTTGTTGCACCTGGCGTAACTGTGCCAGCGCGCGGTCAAGATTGGCCAGCGAGAAGCGCTGACTGAACGGCAGCGGCGGGATGGGGCGATAGATGTCCGCCAACTGTTCGATACCACACACGCCGCAGCCGGTGCGGCCGGCCAACGCACGACGGCGCTGCTTGAGCTCGGCGAAACGGCGACTGGAAAGCGCGATATCCACTTCCAGTCCGTTACACACCTGATTAATCTCTATACTGTAAATGTCGCGCGGTGACGCGATGATGCCTTCCGACAGCGAGAATCCCAGGGCGAACGCCTCGAGATCCTTGGGAGAACACATCATCACTACGTGCGAAATACCGTTATAGACCAGAGCCACCGGCACTTCTTCTGCCAGCCAGTCCTGTTGGGCAGTAGCCAACTGACCGCGTTGAAATACCGCAGTGCGGCTCACACCTGTGAGCGCGATCGCATTTGTTTGCTGCTCTGGGTCTATATTGTTCACTTTACTGGCACCTGTTTGTAACAACCACAGTTACCGTATGGTAATATGTGGCGGTTGTATCGTTATAAATATAACAACGGTTATTTTAGCGCTTCACGCTTCGGCGGGGAAAGCGCATTCGAAACAATGTGACAATCGCGATAGAGAAAGGAGATCCCCATGCAGGTCAGCAGAAGGCAGTTCTTTAAGATCTGCGCTGGCGGTATGGCAGGAACGACGGTAGCCGCTTTGGGGTTTACCCCGGAACTGGCGCTGGCGGAAACGCGGCAGTACAAACTGTTGCGCGCCCGTGAAACCCGTAATACCTGTACGTATTGTTCCGTCGGCTGCGGGCTGTTGATGTACAGCCTTGGCGATGGCGCCAAAAACGCCAAACAAAGCATTTTCCATATCGAAGGGGATCCGGATCATCCGGTCAACCGCGGCGCGCTTTGCCCGAAAGGCGCAGGTCTGGTGGATTTCATCCACAGCGAAAGCCGACTTGAATACCCCGAATACCGTGCGCCAGGTTCCGACAAATGGCAGCGCATCAGTTGGGATGACGCGTTCACCCGCATCGCCAAACTGATGAAGGAAGACCGTGACGCCAACTTCATCGCCAAAAACGAGCAGGGCGTGACCGTCAACCGCTGGTTGAGCACCGGTATGCTGTGCGCATCGGCATCGAGCAACGAAACCGGTTATTTAACGCAAAAATTTAGTCGCGCTCTCGGCATGCTTGCCGTAGACAACCAGGCGCGTGTCTGACACGGACCAACGGTAGCAAGTCTTGCTCCAACATTTGGTCGCGGTGCGATGACCAACCACTGGGTTGATATCAAGAACGCGAATCTGGTTATCGTCATGGGCGGTAACGCGGCCGAAGCGCATCCGGTGGGTTTCCGCTGGGCGATGGAAGCCAAAATTCATAATAAAGCCAAGCTGATCGTCATCGATCCGCGCTTTACCCGTACGGCATCAGTGGCGGATTTCTATACGCCAATCCGTTCCGGCACCGACATTGCCTTCCTGTCGGGCGTACTGCTGTACCTGATGACCAACGAAAAAATCAACCGCCAATACGTTGAGGCCTACACCAACGCCAGCCTGCTGGTGCGTGACGACTTCAGCTTCGAAGACGGCCTGTTCAGCGGTTACGACGCGGAAAACCGCCGGTACGACAAAACCAGCTGGAACTATCAGCTCGACGAAAACGGCTATGCCAAGCGTGACGTCACGCTGCAGGATCCGCGCTGCGTGTGGAATCTGCTGAAACAGCACGTCAGCCGCTATACGCCAGAGGTGGTGGAAAACATCTGTGGCACGCCGAAGGCGGATTTCCTCCAGGTGTGCGAATACATCGCCGAAACCAGCGTGAATGACAAAACCGCCTCGTTCCTGTACGCCCTTGGCTGGACACAGCACTCGGTCGGCGCACAGAACATCCGTACCATGGCGATGATCCAGCTGTTGCTCGGCAACATGGGTATGGCGGGCGGCGGGGTCAATGCCCTGCGCGGCCACTCCAACATTCAGGGACTGACCGATCTCGGTCTGCTGTCGCAGAGCCTGACCGGCTACATGTCGCTGCCGTCCGACAAACAGACCGATCTGGACAGCTACCTGGCCGCCAACACGCCGAAGGCGCTGCTGCCTGGGCAGGTGAACTACTGGAGCAACTACCCGAAATTCTTTGTCAGCCTGATGAAGAGCTTCTACGGCGACAAGGCGCAGAAGGACAACGCCTGGGGCTTTGACTGGTTGCCGAAGTGGGACAAGGGCTACGACGTACTGCAATACTTCGAAATGATGTCGCAGGGCCAGGTAAACGGCTACTTCTGCCAGGGCTTTAACCCGGTGGCGTCGTTCCCGAACAAAAACAAGGTGATCGCCTCGCTCTCCAAGCTGAAGTTCCTGGTGACCATCGATCCGTTGAATACCGAAACCTCCAACTTCTGGCAGAACCACGGCGAATTCAACGACGTCGATCCGGCGAAGATTCAGACCGAAGTGTTCCGCCTGCCGTCTACCTGTTTTGCGGAGGAAAACGGCTCGATCGTCAACTCCGGCCGCTGGCTGCAATGGCACTGGAAAGGCGCCGACGCACCGGGCGAAGCGATGAACGACGGGGAAATCCTGGCGGGCATCTTCACCCGTCTGCGCGAGATGTATGCGCGCGACGGCGGCGCGGTGCCGGAACCGGTGCTGAACATGAGCTGGGATTATCTGACCCCGGACAACCCGGCCTCGGAAGAGGTGGCGATGGAAAGCAACGGCAAGGCGCTGGCCGATCTGCTGGACGCCGACGGCAAAGTGCTGGTGAAAAAAGGCGAACAGCTCAGTTCGTTTGCGCAATTGCGCGACGACGGCACCACCGCCAGCGGCTGCTGGATCTTCGCCGGCAGCTGGACGCCGGCCGGTAACCAGATGGCACGTCGCGACAACGCCGATCCATCCGGCCTGGGCAACACGCTGGGCTGGGCCTGGGCATGGCCGCTCAACCGCCGCATCCTGTATAACCGTGCGTCGGCGGATCCGTCCGGCAAGCCATGGGACGCCAAGCGCCAACTGCTGGAATGGGACGGCGCCAAGTGGACCGGCGCGGATATTCCAGACTACAGCACCGCCGCGCCGGACAGCGACGTCGGGCCGTTCATCATGCAGCCGGAAGGCATGGGGCGCCTGTTTGCCACCGACAAGATGGCGGAAGGGCCGTTCCCTGAACACTACGAGCCGTTTGAAACGCCGCTCGGCACCAACCCGTTGCACCCGAACGTGGTGTCCAACCCGGCGGCGCGCGTGTTCAAGGACGATCTGGCGGCGATGGGCACCTTCGACAAGTTCCCGTACGTCGGCACCACCTATCGTCTGACCGAGCATTTCCACTACTGGACCAAGCACGCGCAGCTCAACGCCATCGCGCAGCCGGAACAGTTTGTTGAAATCGGTGAGAAACTGGCGGAGAAAAAAGGCATCAAGCACGGCGACACGGTAAAAGTCAGTTCCAACCGTGGCTTTATCAAGGCCAAGGCGGTGGTGACCAAGCGCATTCGTACGCTGCAGGTCAACGGTCAGGAGGTGGACACCATCGGTATCCCGATCCACTGGGGTTACGAAGGTCTGACGAAAAAAGGCTTTATCGCCAATACCCTGACGCCGTTCGTCGGCGACGCCAACACGCAAACGCCGGAGTTCAAGGCGTTCCTGGTCAATGTGGAAAAGGTGTAACGGAGACGAGTTATGGCCATGCAATCTCAAGACATTATTCGTAAATCCGCTACCAACGGCTTCACACCGGCACCGCGCGCGCGCGACCACCAGGAAGAAGTGGCGAAGCTGATCGACGTCACCACCTGTATCGGCTGCAAGGCCTGTCAGGTGGCCTGTTCCGAATGGAACGACATCCGCGATGAAATCGGCCACAACGTCGGGGTGTACGACAACCCCGCCGATCTGACCGCCAAGTCGTGGACGGTGATGCGTTTCTCCGAAGTGGAGGAGAATGGCAAGCTGGAGTGGCTGATCCGCAAGGACGGCTGCATGCACTGCGCCGATCCGGGCTGCCTGAAGGCCTGTCCGTCGGAAGGGGCGATCATCCAGTACGCCAACGGCATCGTCGACTTCCAGTCGGAGCACTGCATCGGCTGCGGTTACTGCATCGCCGGCTGTCCGTTCGATGTACCGCGCATGAACGAGCAAGACAATCGGGTGTACAAGTGCACCCTGTGCGTCGACCGCGTTGATGTCGGCCAGGAACCGGCCTGCGTGAAGACCTGCCCGACCGGGGCGATTCACTTCGGCACCAAGGACGCGATGAAGGAAGTCGCCGCAGGGCGCGTGAGCGAACTGCAAACTCGTGGTTACCAAAACGCCGGTCTGTACGATCCGGCGGGCGTGGGCGGCACCCACGTGATGTACGTGCTGCATCACGCCGACAAACCGCAGCTGTACCACGGTTTGCCGGACAATCCGACCATCAGCCCGGCGGTGACGTTCTGGAAAGGGGTATGGAAGCCGCTGGCGGCCATCGGTTTCGCGGCCACCTTCGCAGCCAGTATCTTCCATTACGTCGGCGTGGGGCCAAACCGCGTCGAAGAGGAAGACAACGACGAGCTGCATGATGAGGAGACGCGCAAATGAGGAAGGAAAAGCCAATTCAGCGTTACAGTGCGCCGGAGCGGATTAACCACTGGATCGTGGCGTTCTGCTTTATTCTGGCTGCCATCAGCGGGCTGGGGTTCTTTTTCCCGTCCTTCAACTGGCTGATGAACATCTTCGGTACGCCGCAGCTGGCGCGCATCCTGCACCCGTTTGCCGGCGTGGTGATGTTCGCGGCGTTTCTGCTGATGTTCCTGCGCTACTGGAAGCATAATCTGATCAACCGGGAAGACATCGTCTGGGCCAAAAACATCCACAAAATCGCCCTGAATGAGGAAGTGGGTGACACCGGACGTTATAATTTCGGTCAGAAATGCGTATTCTGGGCGGCGATCGTCAGTCTGGTGCTGTTACTGGCCAGCGGTATCGTTATCTGGCGGCCGTACTTCGCCCCGGCGTTCCCCATCCCGCTGATCCGCATTGCGCTGCTGGTGCATTCGCTGGCGGCGGTGGGGCTGATCATCGTGATTATGGTGCACATTTATGCCGCATTGTGGGTAAAAGGCACCATTACCGCGATGGTTGAAGGCTGGGTGCCGGCCGCCTGGGCCAAGAAACATCATCCACGCTGGTACCGAGAGGTCCGCGAAAAACAACAGGAAGATAAACCCTGATGAGTATCCGCATCGTTCCTAAAGAGCAGTTAGGGGCACAGCGTGAGAAGACGACGGCGGCGGAAGCAATTCCGCCGTTGCTTTTCGCCAATCTGAAGAGCCTGTACAGCCGTCGCGCTGAGCGCCTGCGCCAGTTGGCGGTCGATCACCCGCTGGGCGATTACCTCAACTTTGCTGCAACCATTGCCGAGGCACAGCAGCATGCGCTGTATGACAACCCGCTGACGCTGGATCTGTCCGATGCCCTGAGCCAAAGTGCCGCCAGTGGTAAACCGCCGCTCGACGTCGGCGTTTATCCACGCAGTGAACACTGGCAGAAACTGCTGACGGCGCTGATGGCCGAACTGCGCCCGCAGGCGCCCGATCACGTCGCGGTGGTGTTGGACAAGCTGGAAAAAGCCTCGTCCCACGAACTGGAGCTGATGGCCGGCGCGTTGCTCAACCGTGAGTTTGCACAGGTCGGCAGTGAGAACGCGCCGTTTATCTGGGCCGCGCTGTCGCTGTACTGGGCGCAAATGGCCAGCCTGATCCCCGGCAAGGCGCGCGCCGAATATGGCGAACACCGGCAGTTTTGCCCGGTGTGCGGCAGCATTCCGGTATCCAGCATGGTGCACATCGGTACCGTCAACGGCCTGCGCTATCTGCACTGCAACCTGTGCGAAAGCGAATGGCATGTGGTGCGCGTGAAGTGCAGCAACTGCGAGCAGAGCCGCGATCTCAATTACTGGTCGCTGGACAGCGAGCAGGCGGCGGTGAAGGCGGAAAGCTGTGGCGACTGCGGCACCTATCTGAAGCTGCTGTATCAGGAAAAGGATCCGAAGGTGGAAGCGGTAGCCGACGATCTGGCCACGTTGATCCTGGACGCAAAAATGGAAGACGAAGGTTTTGCGCGCAGCAGCATCAACCCGTTCCTGTTCCCGGGCGAATAGGGGGTTGAAGGCGTGGTGTGCCGCGCCTTCAACCGACCAGCAGGCCAATTTCAGCGTGCGTGTCTGGCATTCGGCGAAGTGACTTGCTACGTTTACGCAATGACGCGCAACGCGAAAGGAAAGGGACGATGCTGAAGACGATAGCGAAATTTGCCACGGTGGCCGCACTGGTTGCCGGCCTGGGGGGGTGTGACAACCCTGACACCAAACAGCCGACGGTGCCAAAACCCGACCCCAAACCCACCGCTGCGCAAACGGCGCCGCCAGCAGCCAAGCCAGAACAGCCGAAACCCGCGCTGCCAAAGGGCCTGAGCGTGTCGATGCAAAAAGGCAACATCACCTTTGAACTGCCGCCGGGCTTTAGCGATCAAACCAAATACAGCGGCATTATCAACGACAGCAAATCCCATATTCAGCTGTTCCTGGACAGCAAATCGCGCCAGCGTACGGTATCGTCCGAAGTGATCCCACCGGACGGTATGAAGCTGAATAACAGCGATAAAATGCTCAACGAGCTGATGCAGAGCATGATGACCGAGCTGTCCGATCGCTATCAGAACATCAAGCGAACCAAAGAAGAAAACCTGGTGATCGGCAAACAGAAGTTTCACCGTCTGGATACCGAACAGAGCGTTAACGGGCAAAAAGTGGTTTCCACCATCATGCTGACGGTGTTCAATAAACGCGTGGTTACCTTGCAAATGCTATCCCCGGCTAAAACGCCGGAGGTGCATCAGGCGCTGGTGCAGCGGATTATCGACACGCTGGCGGTGAAATAACAACCCAGTGGTTTGCCAACCGAGGGGAAGACTGATGAAGCTTATTGGCAGTTACACCAGCCCTTTTGTACGCAAAATCTCCGTCATGCTGCTGGAAAAGGGCATGGTGTTCGAATTCGTCAACGACCCACCGTACGAGGCCGGCAACCGGGTGGCGGAGTTTAATCCGCTCGGCAAGGTGCCGGTGCTGGTGACTGATGACGGCGAGGCGTTCTACGACTCGCGGGTGATTGCCGAATATCTGGAACTGTTGCCCGACGCCCCGGCTTTTTTGCCGGCCGATCGCGCTGGCGCGCTGCGTATTCGCCAGATTGAAGCCTTGGCGGACGGTGTGACGGAGGCGGCAGCAACGCTGTTTCGTGAAAGCCGACGCGCGCCGGAAAAACAGGATGAAAGCTGGATGTTGCGACAGCGCGAAAAACTCCAGCAGGGCCTGGACGCGCTTGAGGCGCTGGCGCAGCAAAAAACGCTGCTGAATGGCGAACGGCTGACGCTGGCCGATATTGCTACCGGTTGTGCGCTGGGCTACCTGAACTTCCGCCGTATCCTGCCAAACTGGTGCGTAGGGCGCCCGACGCTGATCAAGCTCGCCGAACGGCTGTTTGCCCGTGAGAGCTTCGCGCGGACGCTGCCACCCTGACTCCCCATGGCACAGGGGCGTGATTGTTGCGCCCATCCTGCTGATATAGATAAAAAATAGAGCAATCATGAGTACAGCAGCCCATTCACTTTACAGCCAATTACCCGCCATCGATCGCCTATTGCGCGAACCGGCGATTGAACCGTTGGTCGCCGCCCATGGCCAGACGCTGATCGGCGATCTGCTACGCCAGCTGCAGGCGCAGGCCCGGGTGGAGATTCAACGGCACGCGCAGCTGCCGGCATGGTGTAACGACTGGCCACAGGCCTTGCAGGCGCGCCTGCTTCAGCAGCGGCAACCGGCGATGAAAACGGTATTCAACCTCAGCGGCACCGTACTGCACACCAATCTGGGGCGCGCGCAGCTGGCGCAACCGGCCATCGAGGCCATCGAGCGGGTGATGGGGGCGGCGGTCACGCTGGAATACGATCTGGACGGCGCCGGGCGCGGTCATCGCGATCGCGCGGTGGCGGATCTGCTGTGCCGACTGACCGGCGCGGAAGATGCCTGCATCGTCAACAATAACGCGGCGGCGGTACTGCTGATGCTGGCGGCGGTCACGCCCGGCAGGCAGGTGGTGGTGTCGCGCGGCGAACTGGTGGAGATCGGCGGGGCGTTCCGCATTCCGGACGTGATGCGCCAGGCCGGTTGCGAACTGGTGGAGGTCGGTACCACTAACCGTACCCATCTGAAGGACTACCGCAATGCCATCAACGAACGCACCGGTCTGCTGATGAAAGTACACACCAGCAACTACTGCATTCAGGGCTTTACCGCTGCGGTGGACGAAGCCGAACTGGCAGCATTGGGGCAGCAGCACGGCATTGCCACCGCCACCGATCTGGGCAGCGGTTCGCTGATCGACATGACGCAGTACGGCCTGCCGGCGGAACCGATGCCGCAGCGTCTGTTGGCCGCTGGCGTCGATCTGGTGACCTTTTCCGGCGACAAGCTGCTTGGCGGCCCACAGGCCGGGATCATCGTCGGCAAAAAAGCCATGATCGCCCAACTGCAACAACACCCGCTAAAGCGCGCGCTGCGCGTCGGAAAAATGACGCTGGCGGCGCTGGAAGCCACGCTGCGCCTCTATCTGCAACCCGAACTGCTGGCGCAACAGCTGCCGACGCTGCGTTTGCTGACCCGACCGCAACAGCAGATGCAACAGGCCGCCGAACGCCTGCTGAGGGTACTGACACCGCGTTTCAGCGAACAGTTCCTGCTGCGTGCCGAGCCATGCTGGTCACAAATCGGCAGTGGCTCGTTGCCGGTCGATCGCCTGCCAAGCTATGCCCTGACTTTCGCGCCGCTGGATGGCCGCGGCGCCACGTTAGAACGGCTGGCTGAGCGTTGGCGCGGGCTGCCGCAGCCAATTATTGGCCGTATCAATGACGGCAAGCTGTGGCTCGATTTGCGCTGTCTGACGCAGGAACAGGCGCTGGTTGAGGCGCTAAACCGATGATTATCGCCACCGCCGGCCATGTCGATCATGGCAAAACCACGCTATTGCAGGCGATTACCGGCATCAACGCCGACCGGCTGCCGGAAGAAAAACGGCGTGGTATGACCATCGATCTGGGTTATGCCTACTGGCCACAGCCCGATGGGCGGGTACTGGGATTTATCGACGTGCCAGGGCATGAAAAATTCCTCGGCAATATGCTGGCGGGCGTTGGCGGTATCGATCATGCGCTGCTGGTGGTGGCCTGCGACGATGGCATCATGGCGCAAACGCGCGAGCATTTGGCGATCCTGCGTCTCAGCGGTCGGCCCCGGTTGACCGTGGCGTTGACCAAGGCGGATCGGGTCGACCCGGCGCGAGTGGAGGAGGTGGCGCAACAGGTCAGTGCCGAACTGGCGCAGCAAGGCTGGACGCAGGCGCCGCTGTTTGTCACCGCTGCCACGCAGGGTAGCGGCATCGAGGCGCTGCGTCAGCATTTACTGACCCTGACGCCGGCGCAGCATGCGTTAACGCGCCGTTTCCGGCTGGCGGTGGATCGCGCGTTCAGCGTCAAGGGCGCGGGTCTGGTGGTCACCGGCACCGCGCTGGGCGGTACGGTGGCGGTTGGCGATACGCTGTGGCTGACTGGCGCAGCGGTTGCGGTGCGGGTGCGCGGTTTGCATGCGCAGAACCAGGCGGCAGATCGGGCTCAGGCCGGGCAGCGCATCGCGCTGAACATCAGCGGTGACGTCAGCAGAGACGCGGTGGCACGCGGCGACTGGCTGGTGGCGCAACGCCCGCTACAGGCGGCGCAGCGGCTGCTGGTGATACTGGAGCAGGATCGGCCGCTACAGCATTGGCAACCGGTGCATGTGCACCATGCCGCCAGTCACACCACCGGCCGCGTAGCGTTGTTACAGGCTCCTCTGGCCGAACTGATCCTGGATCGACCGCTGTGGCTGGCGGAGGACGACCGGCTGGTGCTACGCGATATCGCTGCCCGTGAAACCCTTGGCGCGGCGCGCGCGTTAACGCTGGCGGCACCGGCGCGCGGCAAGCGGCGGCCGGAGTACCTGGCGTGGCTGGCGCAGCTGGCACAGGCGCAGGACGACGCACAGCGCCTGGCGCTGCAATTGCCGCAGGGGCCGCTGGATCTGGCGGCCTTTGCCTGGGCGCGGCAGCTGACGGACGACGGGCTGGCGCAACTGCTGGCGCAGCAACCGCTGCTGAGCGTCGATGGTATGGCGCTGGCGACGGACAACGTCCAACGGGCGCAGCAGCAGCTGTTGCAGGTATTGGCCGATTATCATCAGCAGCATGGCGACCAGTTGGGGCTGGGGCGGGCCCGCTTGCGGCGCATGGCGTTGCCAACGCTGCCGGAACCGCTGGTGTTTTTAATGATTGAACGGCTGTTGGCGGACGGCTTGCTGCGCAATACTCGCGGCTGGCTGCATTTGCCGGAGCACGGTCTGGCGTTCAGCGCATCGCAACAGGCGCTGTGGCAGCGCATTGAACCGCTGTTTGCCGAACAGCCCTGGTGGGTGCGGGATCTGGCTGACGAACTGGGCGAGGATCAACAACAGGTGCGCGCCACGCTGCGCAAAGCGGCGCAGTTGGGCCATGTGACGGCGGTGGTGGTCGATCGCTATTACCGCAGCCAGCGCATTGAACAATTCGCCGCCTTGATCCGCGAGCTGCACGCCAGCCAAGGCAGTGCCAGCGCGGCAGATTTCCGCGATCGGCTCGGCGTGGGCCGCAAACTGGCGATTCAGGTATTGGAGTTTTTTGACCGCAGCGGCTTCACCCGCCGCAAAGGCAATCAGCACCTGCTGCGCGATAGCGGGCTGTTTGGCGGCTAACCGCCGGCCGTCATCCTCTGGCGGCCACCTCCCTGCCAGCGCAGTCCATCCGAGACGGGCGCTGGCTCTGTTTCCCTGCCGCCGAAATCCCCCTGCTCTAGGATTATGCTGATTTTTTCGTCACCGACATTGCACGGTGGCGTTGTTTTATAAGTATTATTTTAACAATACTATAACCATGCTGTGACAATCACGGTTGTTCTTGGCCAACGCTTGCGGCTACAGTGACGCTGCACGCGCCTGCGTGGGCGCCGTGCGCGCTGCCCGTCGCGTACGGTTGATTCAATAGATGCACTACCACACTTATTAAGCACATTCATTAACCCGCGGTCCAAGGGCGCATGACATGAAGATTATTAAGCCGTTGCGTCTGAGCGTATTACATCGGCCTTTCCGTTTTCAGGGTAAAAACCATCTTGGCGTCTCGGTAATTGCGCTGCTGGATATGGGGCCGACGCCACAGCTACGCCCCGAAGTGGAGTTGTGGCAACTGGCGGCGGCGGAGTTGCAGGCCAGCGGCGGCGTCATCGATCTGGCGATGCCCAAGGCACGCGCCGAATTCCTCGCCACCGGCCACGCTTACACCCACCATCAGACGGACAAAACCGCCTGCGCGGTGCGTATTGACGTCGACAGGCTGAGTAAGCGCCTGACGGTGTATGGCGATCGCGTCTGGTCTGGCTCGCACCCGACGCCGCCACGCAAGTTTGACGCGATGCGCCTCGACTGGAGTCGCGCGTTTGGCGGCGCGGGCCATGAGGAAAACCCGCATGGCATCGGGGCCAGCGAAGAGCAGCACGACGGTGCGACCTATCGCCGCCTGCCGAATATCGAGTCAGCGCAGGCCCGCATGACGTCACCGCGCCAACAACCGGAGCCGGTGAGCTTTGGCCCGCTGGACATCAACTGGCCGCGCCGTAGCAAACGCCTGGGCAGGGCTTATGACGCCCACTGGTTGCAACACGACTTCCCCGGACTGGCGCGCGACGCCGACTGGCGGGTATTCAATGCCGCCAGCCCGGACCAGTGGTGGCCGGAACAGGATGCGCTGCCGCCCGAGGCCGCATGGCGCATCTGGAACATGCACCCGAGCAAGCCGCTGCAGAGTGGAACCTTGCCGCCATGGCAGGCGCGTTGCTTTATCCATCGCCAGCGCGGTGAGGAGACGCTGTTTGAGGAAATGACGCTGCGTGCCACCACCCTGTGGTTCTTCCCGCACCTTGAACAGATGATGCTGATTTGGCAGGGCAGTCAACGGATTAACCAAGACGACGCCGCAGACGTGCTGCAACTGATGCCGGCACTGGAAAAAACCGGTGCCAGCCGTTCGCTCAACCACTATCGCAAAGTGCTGACCCAGCGTCTGGACAAGGAAAAGGGGGCGCTGTTCGCCTTCCGGGAACAGGATCTGCTGCCCGCAGAGACGATTGGCCCGTGGATTGACAGCGAGGTGCAGCAGCACAACAGCCCGATGCAGGACAATATGCAGCGGCGGGTCAGCCGGCTGCGTGAGCTGCATCGTGCCAGGCTTGAAGACAGCGGCAGCGATAGCGATATTGATGGGTTACTGGCGCAGTGCCCGGCGCCGCCAATGCCCACGCTGGATGAACTGCCAGAGTTTGTCGAGGCGCTGGAACGCCAGGCCGATGAACTGCAGGCGCAGGCCGCAGCGCGTAAAGCCGAGATGGAAACCCGGCGCGGCGTGAGGCCGGACGACGGACCGCGTGGCCCGGAGTCGATGTACCGTATGCAGGAACTGCTGTATCAGCATGCGGACAGCATGACGGAAAAAAAACTGACGCAAAGCCGCGAGTCGCTGCACCGCATGTACCTGATGGCGGTACAACACCAGCCACCGGCGTTGCGCATGGCCGGCGACATGGCGCAGATTATGCGTCAGCGCGCGCAAACGACCCAGGCGCAGGGGGGGGACTTCAGCGGGCTGGATTTCACCGGTGCCGATTTTTCCGGCATGGATTTTCGTGGTGCCAACTTCCGTCGGGCGTTGCTGGAAAATGCCAATCTCAGCGGTTGTCGCCTGGACGGCGCCGACTTCAGCGACGCCATGCTGGCACGGGCCGATCTGCGCCACAGCTCGCTGCGCGGCTGCAACCTGCAACAGGCCAGCCTGGCGCTGGCGCAATGTCAGCAGACCGATTTTAGCGGCGCCGACCTGAGCGAGGCCCAACTGGATAACGCCCTGTTTGAACAGTGCGACTTCAGCGATGCCATCTTTAAAACGCTGATGCTGCGTCAGGTCGGCTTCAGCCACTGCCGTTTCCAGCGTGCCACGCTGGAGGGCTGCGTGTTTATCGGCCTGACGTTGCCACAGCCCGACTTCAGCGCGGCAAAACTGCATAAAACGGTGTTCCAGCACTGCGACTTGCAGGCCGCGCTGTTCAATGACGCGCGCCTGGAGAGCTGCAACTGGGTGGCCAGCGCGCTGCCGCAGGCGCAGTTTAACGGCGCGACGCTGCTCACCTGCGCGGTAGTGATGGACAGCGATCTGAGTGGCGCGAACTTCGGCAATGCGACGCTGATCGAAAGCAACCTGCGGCAGGCGTCGCTGGCGGGGGCGGATTTTAGCCTGGCGAAGTTGGAAAACAGCGATCTCAGTGAAGCAAACTGCCAGCGGGCGCGATTTATCCGCGCCAATCTGGTTGGCAGCCTGTTTATCCGTACCGATTTCCGCCAGGCAAATTTCACCAATGCCAATCTGATGGGCGCACTGCTGCAGAAAACCCAACTGGGCGGTGCCGATTTTAGCGGCGCCAACCTGTTCCGCGCCGATTTGTCACAATCTTCCACTAGCATGACCACGCGGTTGGATAACGCCTATACCCAGCGGGTAAAAACGCTGCCGAAGCATGACGGGGAACGGATATGACGACGCTGAGCGCGGCGGAGCTACAGCAGAAAATTCGCAATGGCCAGATGATTGATGCCTGCAACCTGGATGGCCTGGATCTGCAAGGGTGCGATCTGTCCGGCGGCGTTTTTCAGCAGGTATCGCTGAACGGTGCCAACCTGCAGGCAGCGAACCTGCATGAGACGGTGTTCAACGAGTGCTCGCTGCGGGGGGCGACGCTGAGCGGCGCCAACCTGCGGCAAACGGTGTTTCACGACGGCGATCTGTCGCGGTTGCAGGTCGGCGATAGCCTGCTGGTGCAGTGCATCTTTAACCAGTGCGCGCTCGGCGGCAGTGATTTTTCCCGCAGCCGGTGCGACGCCACGCAGTTCATGCAGTGCCCGCTGCAACACAGCCGTTTCAGCCAGGCGCGGCTGGAGCGCACGACCTTTTTTGAATGCGAGCTGGATGAGGCGCAGCTGGAGCAATGCCACGGCCTGCTGGCCACCTTCTATGCTATCGATCTGCGTACCACCTGTCTGCGTCAGGGCCAGTTCGAACAGACGGTGTTCTTTAACTGCGATCATCGCGGTAAAAGCTATGCGCAGCAGCGCTTTAGCGGCTGTCAATTTACCGATAACCGGCTGGATGAGGTCGATTTCAGCGGCGCTCAACTGACGCAGTGCAATTTCAAGGGGGCGTCGCTGCGCAAGGCGCGGTTGTGCAAGGTGAATGCCAGCCAGGCGCTGTTTATGGGCGCGGATCTTACCGGTGCGCACTGTCAGGACAGCCTGTTCGATCAGGCGCTGCTGGTTGGCGCGCTGTTGCGGCAGGCCGATTTTGCCCGCAGCCGCCTGTTTCAGAGCGTATTGCAGCAGGCGAACGCCGAGGAGGCCCGCTTCGCCGGCTGTGATTTGACCTACAGCGACTTTACCGGCGCGCGGCTGCTGCGTGCCGATTTCCGCAACGCCCGTTTTTCCCGCAGCCGTTTTCACCGGGCGCAGCAGGAAGGGGCCCGTTTTACCGACCGTCGGGGCATCCTCGACTATGATGAAGAGTTATTGGCCGCTGAGGCATGGAGCATTCAGCTTCAGAGCCGCCGTTAAGGAGAGAGTAGATGAACAATATCAACCATAGGCTGGTGCAGGCGGTGACGCCGCCGCTACAGAGCGCGGGGGTAGTGACCCACTGCTTTGCCAACGGTAGTCTGAGTGTGGAAAGCGAAGGGCGTGGCTGGCACTGTCAGCGCGCGGCCAGCTGCGTGATTGCGCCGCAGGTCGGCGATCGGGTACTGGTCGCCGGGGTAGACGATCGGGTGTGGCTATTGGCGGTGCTGGAACGCGCCAATTCGACGGCGGCGGAACTGAGCGTGCCGGGCGATTTGCATATCCGCAGCGCCGGCGAGATCAGCCTCAGCAGCGAGACGCTGCGCGTCAGCGCCAGCCAGGGCGATTGCCATATCAGCGACATGCAGTACAGCGGCGACAAACTCTCCGCCTGGGTCAGCCTGTCGCGCACGGTAGGCAAACATGCCGAATCGGTCTGGCAGACCATTACCCAGGTCAGCCATAACCTGCTGCGCACCACGCGGCAGACCGAGCAGGTGCGCGCCGGTCAACTGGATATGCAGGCCGACGGCTATGCCCGCCTGCACGCGCAAAATACCGTGATCACCTCGACGGCCATCACCAAAGTGGATGCCGAACAGATCCATATGGGATAAGGAGCCTGCGATGTTTGCCAACTGCCAACTGATGGGAATGGATTTGGCGTTTCCCGATGTCTGTCTGACGCCGACCCCCACCCCGACGCCGATCCCCTACCCGGACATCGCGCTCGGGCCGACCGCCATTCCCAACGCGCTGAACATCCTGTTTATGGGCATGCCGGCGCATAACATGGCCACCGTGACGCCGCTGACCAACGGCGATAATCCGGGCGTCGCCACCGGCGTGGCATCCGGAACGGTGATGGGGCCATCGCGCCATCTTACCGGCTCCTTTACCGTGCTGCTGAAAGGCACGCCGGCCACGCGTCTGACCAGCGTCAGCCTGCAGAATTCGACCAATGCCGTCGGGATGCGTACCGTCCCCAGCCAGTTCAAGGTGCTGATGCTGGCGCCCTGAGCGCCGCAGTAAAACATTGCAATCCAGTCATAGGGATAAAAGCCCATGTTTGATCGTATCACCGTGACCACGCCGGCAGGCGACGGCGCACTGAAATTCTGGAAGCTCAGCGGAACGGAAGGCGTTTCGCGCTCGTTTGAACTGGACGTGACGCTGCTCAGTCGCGATGCCCGACTCGATCGCCGGGCGATGCTCGGCCAGCCGATTGCCTTGACCATTCCCAGCCCGCGGTTGTTGGCCGCGCCGCGCTACCTCAACGGCAAGATCACCTCGGTGAACGTGCACAGCGCGGATATCAACGGCGAGCGTTACGCGGTCTACACGCTGACGATGGAATCGGACCTGTGGCCGCTGAAGCGGGACCGCAACCAACGCATCTTTCAGAACCAGAGCGTGCCGGCGATCGTCAAAACGCTGCTCGACGAGTACGGCGTGCAGTTGGAAAGCCAGCTGTCCGGCAGTTATCGCAACTGGGAATACTGCGTGCAGTATCAGGAAAGCAGCTATGACTTCATCTCGCGTCTGATGGAGCTGGAAGGCATTTATTTCTTCTTTCGCCACCAGGCGGATAAACACACGCTGGTGCTGTATGACGCGCCCCAGCAGCACCGGCCGTTCAGCGGTTATGAAACCATTCCCTATCACGCCACGCCGTCCGGCGGCAGTACCGGCGAGGAGGGCATCGGCCAGTGGGCGATCTCCGAGCGGGTGACGCCGGGGATCTACAGCATCGACGACTACGATTTTCGCAAACCGCATGCGTGGCTGTTTCAGGCGCGGCAGAATCCCGCCTCGCCGGCGCCGGGCCAGATTGACTACTACGACTGGCCCGGTCACTTCGTCGAGCACAGCCACGGCGAATTCTACGCTCGGGTGCGCCAGGAGGAGTGGCAGGCGGAGCACCAGCGTATCGACGCCACCGCGACCGCACTGGGCATTGTGCCGGGCTGCACCTTTACCCTGACCAATCCGCCGTTTGTCAGCGACGGCGGCGAGTATCTGGTGCTGAGTGCGCGCTATCAGCTGGAGGAAAACAGCTATGCCAGCGGCGGTGAGGACGCGCTGCACCGCATTGACCTGGCGGTGATCCCGGCGGCCACGCCGTTCCGTTGCGCGCAGCGCACGCCATGGCCGCGCACCCACGGCCCACAGACGGCCAGGGTAGTCGGGCCGCAGGGCGAATCCATCTGGACCGACAGATACGGGCGCATCAAGGTGAAGTTCCACTGGGACCGTCTGGCGAAAGGGGATGACACCAGTTCGTGCTGGGTACGGGTATCCAGCGCCTGGGCCGGTCAGGGCTTCGGCGGCGTGCAGATCCCGCGGGTCGGCGACGAGGTGGTGATTGACTTTATCAACGGCGACCCGGATCGGCCGATCGTCACCGGTCGGGTGTATAACGAAGCAAGCATGCCACCGTGGGCGCTGCCCGCTGGCGCCACCATGATGGGCTTTATGACGCGCTCGAAAGATGGCCATATCGACAACTCCAGCCACCTGTTCTTTGAAGACAAGGCGGGGTCGGAGCTGGTGCAGCTGCACGCCGAAAAAGACATGAACATTTCGGTGGAAAACGATCAAACGGTCACCGTGGACGGCAATCGCACCACCACCATCCAGAAACAGCAGAAGGATGAGGTGGTTGGCAACGCCATTTTCGACTATCACGGCACCCGCACCACCACCGTCGATAAGTTGGAAAGCAAAACCTTCAAACAGGGCGAAAAGGTCACCATCACCAACGGGCGCAATGCCGAAGTGACCAGCGGCGGGGAAAACGTCAAGGTGACCGGCAAGCGCTTTGCGGAAACGGTGGGTGAAGAAGAGCATCACGTTTCGCAAAAGGTGACGCGCAAATACGGCGCAGGCATGGATTCATACCTGACCGGCGATCGCTATGACGAAATCACCGGCAAGCGCCATAACGTCGTCACCCAGGACGTCACGGACGAGCTGCGCGGTAATCTGAACCAGACGGTGACCAAAAATGCCGATACGCACATTCTTGGCAGCTGGACGCAGACGGTCGACGGTGGCGTGACCATTACCTCACCAAAGAAAATCACCATCGACAGTGCGGAGAAAGTCAGCATCAAGACGCCGGCGGCGTTTGAATACAAGGATCATAAGGAAACCGCCTCGATGTTCTCGTTTGATTTCACGGCGGCAAAAGTGGTGACCGAGGGCTATTCGATGAGCGTAACCGCCAGTGGCAAGCTGGGGCTGACCAATATCAAGTTCGACAAGACGGCCTTTGACCTGTCGACCAGCGAAGGGCGGGTGGAGTTCGTTAACGCAATGGCACACGTCGGGCAGATAATGTCGTCGTTTAACGGCCTGACCATGTTCAGTTGAGGAACGTTTTGATGAAGTTTGCGATTTTGATTTCGGTGATTATTTTTGCGGGTTTTTTTGGCTATCTGGCGCATCTTTTTTACCGCGATCACAAGATAGAAACGCAGGGGCGCACCCTGCTGGCGCGGGTAGAAGAGGTGCATTACCGCAGTTCCAACGATAACGGCACCGTCAATATCCGCTACCGGCTGTCATGGCAGGAACAGGGGGTTACCCGCGAGGTGGAAGGCAAGGACACCATTCCGGCTTTTTACTCCTCAAAAGTGCAGCAAGGCAGCGAGGTGACGATCAGATACCTGGATGACCAGCACGTTGCGTTTGTGTTTGATCAACGCCGTTAAGCCGAATCTGATATTGCGTTTTTGACTTGTCGCCCGCTTTGGCACTCTATACCCTGCGTGGTTAATTTGTTGACGTTAAACACCATACAAGGGCGGGGATGAGCAATAAAATAGGCTGGATCGATAACTTGCGTGCCATGGCATGCATGATGGTGGTGATGATCCATGCCACCACCTACTACGTGACCAACCCACTGACGGTGGCACCGTCGGTGTGGGACAGCGCCAACCTGTTGAATTCCCTCTCGCGCGTCGCGGTACCGCTGTTCTTCATGATCTCCGGCTTTCTGTTTTTTGGCGAGCGCAGCGCCAACCGTAAGCATTTTGTGCGCATCGGCTGCTGCATCCTGTTCTATAGCATCATTGCGCTGATTTACATCGCCTTTTTCACCAAGATCGGCTTTTGGCCGTCGCTGCGCAGCCTACTGCTGAAGCCGGTGTTTTATCACCTGTGGTTTTTTTATGCCATTGTGGTGATTTACCTGCTTTCGCCGCTGATCGGCGTCAAAGCGGTTTCTGGCGGTTATCTGGCGACGGCGATGGCGATCCTGGCGGTCGTCGCCAACCCGAACACCCCGACGCTGACTGCCGATAATGTGCGCCTGCTGCCGGTGAATCTCTATATCCATGGCGACACCTTTTACTACCTGCTGTACGCGCTGGCGGGTCGGGCGATTGGCATAATGAACACGCAATACCGTGGCATCAGCGCCCTGGCGGTGGTGGCGTTCGTTGCCTGCGTGGCGCTGATCGCGTTTGGCACCGGGCACCAGACGCAGATTAACGGTAACTTCGCCGACACCTATTACATCTACAGCGGTCCGCTGGTGTTTATCGCCGCGCTATCGATGCTGGTGTGGTGCAAAAACCACCTGTCGCAGCCGGTGGGCTGGTTAAGCGTTTTTTCCCGACATTCGCTGGCGATATACGGTTTTCACGCCATTATCGTCAACGTTATGCGTAATCAGGGCTGGGTCATCAGCCGCTATCCGCTACTGGATATTCTGTGGGTGTTTGGCGTCGCGCTCGGTCTGAGCCTGCTGTTGTCCATTGGTTTGCAGAGGCTGGACAAGCGCCGCCTGGTGTCATGATAGCGGGCGGGCAGCGGCAGCTGCGCCGATAGCCGCCCGCTAGCGCCGGTGTGGGTTACGCCTTGTCGAGGCTGCCGTACACCAGACGCCCCTGATGGAAGGTGGCGCTGCGTGGCGGCAAGCGCGCGACCGCTTCGGCGGAGCAGCTGGCGTGGACCAGCACAAAACCGGCGTCATCACCCACTTGCGGCCAGACGCGCTGGCCGGCATCGTTCAGCGGCAGCACGTTACCGGTGGCGATCGCCATGGCACGCGACAAATGATACTCATCCGAGCCGCGATACAGCTGGGCATACAGATTGGCCTTTTCCAACATATCGCCGCTGCCAAACGGTGACCAGTGGTCGATCACGCTGTCGGTTCCGGTCATCACAAATACCCCTTTTTCCGACAGCTGTGGCAGCGGCATCATCAGGCTGCCGATCGGCACCGTGGAGGCAATGGTGATCTGCTGGGCGGCCAGGCGAGTGGCGGTTTCCGCCAGTTTTCCCGGGCTGAGGGTGGTCAGCGCGAAGGCGTGGCTGATGGTGACCTTGCCGCGCAGCGCCGGGTTTTTTTCTACGCTGGCAATCATGTAATCGATCGCCGCCACGCCGGCCGGGCTGGTTTCGTGCAGGTGAATATCCACGCCCTTGCCGCTGTCGAGGGCGATCTGGAACATGGCATCCAGCGACTTTTCCATTGCGCCGTCGACGTTGGTCGGATCCAGACCGCCAACGTACTGCACGCCCATCTGCATGGCTTCGCGCATCAGACCGTCAACCTTGGAGTGCAGCAGGCCGTGCTGCGGGAAAGCGACAATTTCACAGCTGAAGTCGTCGCGGTGTTTTTCCAGCGCGCGTTGCAGGTGTTCCAGGCTTTTCAGCCCACTGACCGGATCGATGTTGCAGTGGCTGCGCGCGACGCTGCTGCCCTTTGATTGCAGCAGCGCGATCAGCCCTTCGGCCCGTTGCTGCGAGGTTGGCAATAACGTTGGGATCAGTTTCTGCTCCAGCGCAATCATATCCATGATGGTTTTGCCCTGACGTGGGCGCGGTGCCTGCCATGGGCCACCGTAAAAGGTTTTGTCGAGATGGATATGCATATCGCGCATGGCCGGCAGCAGTAACAGGCCGTTGGCCTGATAGCGTGGCAGCGTAGCGTCGAGTTGCGCATTGGCCGGGTGAATCGCGGCAATCTTGCCGTCGTTGATTTCCAGCGTATACAGCGCGGTGCGGGTGCCAATCACCGTATCGCCGTCGTATTCAAAGCCGTCTTCCAGCCGGACATTGCTCAGCAGGTAATGGCGCGCGGTCAGTGGCGCCGCGGTGGACGGTGCCTCGCCGCGGGCGGCGGTCGGCTCGGCAGCGTGAGCGACGCCGCCGGTCAGGCCAATCACCGCGCAGGCGGTGGTGATCTTCCCGGTCTGCGCCAGGAAAGCTCTGCGGCTTTGTTGGGTGTTTTCCACGTTCAATTCCTTAATCCAGAGGTGAAGTGCTGCAAATACAGCCACCAATCTAAGAAAGGAATGCGCCGGTTGGCAGTGACATTTATCACTGGTGATTATTCGATTTGGCAATGATAGCTTCCGTGCTCATCGCCAGCCGGGCATCGGCAGAGGCAGGGCCGGGATGCGACCCTGACTCGGTTACATCAACGGCAACAGGCAGCGGTACAGTTGGCGGAAGGTGTCGCGCCGTGCGGCATAGTGCTGATGGCGTTCGGCATCCGGCGTGTGGAGCTGCTCCAGCGGTAGGGCGGGCAACAGTTCGGCCAGCGGACGCTGCGGATTGAGGGCGATCTGCGCCAGCCGCGCCGCGCCCAGCGCCGGGCCGACGTCGCCGCCGGTGCGGTATTCCAGCCGCTGGCCGCTGATGTCTGCCAGCATTTGCCGCCAGAACGGACTGCGCGCCCCGCCGCCAATCAGCGTGATGCTGCTGGGTTGCAGGCCGCTGGCGTGTAGCACATCGATGCCATCAGCCAGCGCGAAACCAACGCCCTCCAGTACCGCGCGTGCCAAATCATTTGGGCCATGCTGGTGGGTCAGCCCCCAGAAAACGCCCTTGGCGTTCGGATTGTTATGCGGGGTGCGCTCGCCGGACAGGTACGGCAGGAACCAGACTGGCGTTTCCGCCGGCGGCGCCTGTTCGACGTTGCGCAGCAGCGTGGCGACATCGTCAACCCGGGTCAGTTGGCATACCCAGTCGAGACATGAAGCGGCGCTGAGCATCACCGACATCAGGTGCCAGCGCTCGGGCAGCGCGTGGCAGAAGCTGTGCACCGCGCTGGCCGGGTTACTGAGGAAGCCATCACTGACGGCGAAATAGACGCCAGAGGTACCGAGCGACAGCATCGCCTGTCCCGGTTGATACAGCCCTACGCCGATGGCGCCAGCGGCATTGTCGCCGCCGCCGGCCACCACCGGCACCGGCGGCAACTGCCAGCGTTGTGCCAGCTCGCCGTGCAGTTGCCCGGTCAGTTGGTTGCCCTCGACCAGCGTCGGCATCTGCTCGCGGCTCAGGCCGCAGGCGGCCAGCAAGTCGTCGCTCCAGTCGCGCCGCGCCACGTCCAGCCACAGGGTGCCGGCCGCATCGGACATGTCGCTGGCGAACTCACCGGTCATGCGCCAACGCAGGTAATCCTTTGGCAGCAGCACCTTATCAATTTGCTCAAAGATTTGCGGCTCGTGCTGCTGCACCCACAGCAATTTTGGCGCGGTGAAGCCGGGCATCATCAGGTTGCCGGTGATGGCGCGCGAGTGCGGCACCGCACGCTCCAGTGCCTGGCACTGCTCGGCGCTGCGGCCGTCATTCCATAAAATGGCCGGGCGCAGCACCCGCTGTTGCTTGTCCAGCAGGGTGGCGCCGTGCATCTGACCGGTCAGGCCGATAGCCCGTACCTGTTGCAGCGCGTGCTGGCTGCCGAGCGCCAGCATGGCGCGATCGGTGGCGTGCCACCAGGCCTGCGGATCCTGCTCAGACCACAGCGGCTGCGGGCGGGAAACCGTCAGCGCCTCGCTGTGGCTGGCCAGCAGCTGTCCCTGCTCATCGAGCAGAATGGCCTTCACGCCGGAGGTGCCGAGATCGATGCCAATGTACATAGGGGATCCTTTTGCTTAACGGCGGCCGCCTGGCCGCCGCGTGTCACCAATTAACCGAACAGGTAACGGTTTACCAGATTTTCATACAGCTCCTGATGCCCGCTGCGGTGTTCCGGTGCCAGATTATGCTGTTCGGCGTACTTCGCCAAGGCTTCCAGCGACAGTTTTCCTTGCAGGATCTGCTGGCCCAGCTCGCCGTTCCAGCCGGCATAGCGTTTGCCGACCTGCTGATGCAGTTGGCCGTCTTCGACCATTTTTGCCGCCACCTTCAACGCCAGCGCCATGGTGTCCATGGCACCGATATGGCCGTAGAACAGGTCATATTTATCGGTGCTCTGACGGCGAACCTTGGCGTCGAAATTGAGCCCGCCGGTCGTGAAGCCGCCAGCTTTGAGAATTTCGAACATCACCAGGGCGTTTTCTTCCACGCTATTCGGGAACTGATCGGTATCCCAGCCCAGCTGTGGATCGCCGCGGTTGGCGTCGACCGAGCCGAAGATACCGAGCGCGATGGCGCTGGCGATTTCATGATGGAACGAGTGGCCGGCCAGGGTAGCGTGGTTGGCTTCGATATTGACCTTGATTTCTTTTTCCAGGCCGAACTGTTTGAGGAAGCCGTACACCGTTGCCACATCGTAATCATACTGATGCTTGGTTGGCTCCTGCGGTTTGGGTTCGATCAGCAGCGTGCCCTGGAAACCGATTTTGTGTTTGTGCTCGACCACCATCTGCATGAAGCGGCCGATCTGTTCACGCTCCTGACGCAGATCGGTATTCAGCAGGGTTTCATAACCTTCGCGGCCGCCCCACAGCACGTAGTTTTCACCGCCGAGACGCTGTGTGGCGTTCATCGCGGTGAACACCTGCGTGGCGGCCCAACTGAACACTTCCGGATCCGGATTGGTGGCGGCGCCGGCGCCGTAGCGCGGGTGGGTAAAGCAGTTGGCGGTGCCCCACAGCAGCTTCACGCCGCTGCTGTGCTGTTTTTCCGCCAATACGTCGGTCATCAGCGCAAAATTGTTGATGTACTCTTTCAGCGACGCGCCCTCCGGCGACACGTCCACGTCATGGAAGCAGTAGAACGGCACGTTCAGCTTGTGGAAGAACTCGAAGGCGACGTCGGCCTTGCGCTTCGCCAGCGCCAGCGCGTCACCCGGCTGTTGCCATGGACGATCGAATGCGCCGACGCCAAACATGTCGGCGCCGTTCCAGCAGAAGGTGTGCCAGTAACAGGCGGCAAAGCGCAAGTGGTCGGCCATACGCTTGCCGAGGATGATTTCATCGGGGTTGTAATGGCGAAACGCCAGCGGATTGCTGCTGCCGGTGCCTTCGTAACGAACTTGTTCAAGTTGATCAAAATAGGGTTGCATTCTCGACTCCTTGGTAACGGGGCCCGGCGTACGGGATGCGTTAATCTTCGGAGTTCATGGCGCAGGTCACAATTACGTTATTTCACACTCAAATTCAGAGAATTATTAAATGTGCGGCGGATCTCATATTGACAATTATTTTGGCTTGGCGGGAATGTGCCAGGCGTTTTCATTTGCGGTAGATGAATGTTACAGGGTTAAAACATGATCGCTATCATAAAACCAACATTAAACCAAAAAACGTAATTAGCAGGTAAAAATCAGTAATTGCCGAAGTACAAATAAGCGACAACAATCCGCTGGAGGTTAATCGATAAAAACGCCTTTCAATTATTGCCCTACAATTCAATAAAGAAGGTATATAAGATGAAATTTAAGCACTTATTCCTCTCTGCCTGCGCCATGCTGGTGCTGGCCAGCCAACCAGGATTCGCGAAAGAGATTAAAATCGGCATGGCGATCGACGACCTGCGTCTGGAACGCTGGCAGAAAGACCGCGACATCTTTGTGAAAAAAGCCGAATCGCTGGGCGCGGACGTGTTTGTCCAGTCCGCCAATGGCAACGAAGAAACCCAAATGGCGCAGGTTGAAAACATGATCAACCGCGGCGTCGACGTGCTGGTGATCATCCCCTACAACGGCCAGGTACTGAGCAACGTCATCAGCGAGGCCAAGCGCGAAGGGATTAAAGTGCTGGCCTACGATCGCATGATCAACAACGCCGATATCGATTTTTATATCTCGTTCGATAACGAAAAAGTGGGCGAATTGCAGGCTCAGAGCCTGGTGCAGCGGGTGCCACAGGGTAACTATTTCCTGATGGGGGGTTCGCCAGTGGACAACAACGCCAAACTGTTCCGTCAGGGGCAGATGAACGTGCTGAAGCCGCTGATCGACAGCGGCAAGATCAAGCTGGTCGGTGACCAGTGGGTTGACGCCTGGCTGCCGGAAAACGCGTTGAAAATCATGGAAAACGCCCTGACCGCCAACAACAACCATATTGATGCGGTGGTGGCCTCCAACGATGCGACCGCCGGCGGTGCGATTCAGGCGCTGTCTGCACAGGGGCTGGCGGGCAAGGTGGCGATATCCGGCCAGGATGCCGATCTGGCAGCGGTGAAACGCATTATCGCCGGCACCCAGACCATGACGGTGTATAAACCGATCAGCAAGCTGGCGGACGAAGCGGCCGGCATCGCGGTGCAACTGGGCAACGGTGAACAACCCAAGTCCAACGCCAAATTAAATAATGGCAGCAAAGACGTTCCAGCCTGGTTATTAACGCCAATTTCCGTCGATAAGACCAATATCGACAGCACCATTGTTGCCGATGGCTTCCATAAAAAGAGCGATCTCGATAAATAAACCGTATCGAGTCATTGCGCGGAGGTAATAATGCCCTGCCTATTGGAAATGAAAAATATCACCAAGCAATTCGGCGTAGTTAAAGCGGTCGACAATGTCAGCCTGCAGCTGGATGCTGGCCAGGTATTATCATTATGTGGTGAAAATGGTTCGGGGAAATCAACCTTGATGAAAGTGCTGTGCGGAATATATCCGCACGGCAGTTACCAGGGCGAAATTTATTTTTCCGGCGATCTGATCACGGCGAAAAATATTCGCGATACCGAACAAAAGGGCATTGCCATCATTCACCAGGAACTGGCGCTGGTCAAACAGATGACGGTGCTGGAAAACATGTTTCTCGGCAGTGAATGGGGGCGTTTTGGCCTGATGGATTACGATGCCATGTACCTGCGCTGCCAGCGGATGCTGGCGCAGGTCAAGCTGGCGGTGGATCCCAATACCCGCGTCGGTGAGCTGGGACTGGGCCAGCAGCAGCTGGTGGAGATCGCCAAGGCGTTGAACAAGCAGGTGCGTTTGCTGGTGCTGGACGAACCGACCGCCTCGCTGACCGAGAGCGAAACCGCGACGCTGCTGGCGATCGTTCAGGATCTGCGGGATCACGGCATCGCCTGCATTTACATTTCGCACAAGTTGAACGAGGTCAAGGCGATTTCGGATCTGATCTGCGTGATCCGCGACGGCAAGCCGATCGGCACCCGTTCGGCGGCGACCATGAGCGAGGATGACATTATCGCCATGATGGTAGGTCGCGAGCTGACCGAACTGTATCCACAGGCGCCGCACGACATTGGCGAGGTGGTGCTGCAGGTTGATCAACTGACCGCCTGGCACCCGGTAAACCGGCATATCCGCCGGGTGGATGAGGTGTCTTTCACCTTGAGGCGCGGCGAGATCCTGGGGGTTGCCGGCCTGGTCGGCTCTGGCCGTACCGAAACCATGCAATGCCTGTTCGGCGCCTATCCCGGCCGCTGGCAGGGCAGCATTCGCATTGACGGCCTGGCGGTGACTCTCGGCAACTGCCGTCAGGCGATGCGTCATGGCATCGCCATGGTGCCGGAGGATCGCAAACGGGATGGCATCGTGCCGGTGATGGGCGTCGGCGCCAATATTACGCTGGCGGCGCTGGGGCAGTTTAGCGGCCCGCTGTCGATGCTGGACGACGCGCAGGAACAGGCCACCATCCAGCAGTCGCTGGCGCGGCTCAAGGTAAAAACCGCCTCGGCGGAACTGGCGATTGGTCGCCTGAGCGGCGGCAATCAGCAAAAGGCGATCCTCGCCAAGTGCCTGCTGTTAAAGCCGAAAATCCTGATTCTCGATGAGCCGACGCGCGGCATCGATATCGGCGCGAAATACGAAATCTACAAATTAATCAATCAGTTGGTTCAGCAGGGCATTGCGGTGATCGTGGTGTCTTCCGAACTGCCGGAAGTACTGGGGTTGAGCGATCGGGTGCTGGTGATGCACGAGGGCAAGATCAAGGCTTCGCTGGAAAACCGTAATTTGACCCAGGAACAGGTAATGGAAGCCGCGTTGAGGAGTGAAAAGCATGTCGAAAAATACCCAGTCTGAGGCGAGCCTGCCGCCAATGGTCGAGAAAAAATCGTTACTGCCGCTCAAGTCGCTTAATCTGCAAGTCTTTGTGATGCTGGCGGCGATCGTGGCGATCATGCTGTTCTTTACCTTTACCACCGAGGGCGCCTATCTCAGCGCGCGCAATATCTCCAACCTGCTGCGCCAGACGGCGATTACCGGCATCCTGGCGGTCGGCATGGTGTTCGTTATCGTGTCGGCGGAAATCGATCTGTCGGTTGGCTCCATGATGGGGTTGCTGGGCGGTGCCGCGGCGATCTTTGACGTCTGGCTCGGCTGGCCGCTGCCGTTGACTATCGTGGTTACCCTGCTCGCCGGTCTGCTGCTCGGCGCGTGGAACGGTTGGTGGGTGGCGTACCGCAAGGTGCCGTCGTTCATCGTCACGCTGGCCGGCATGCTGGCGTTTCGCGGCATTCTTATCGGCATCACCAACGGCACCACCGTAGCGCCGACCAGTAGCGCGATGTCGCAAATCGGTCAGAGTTATTTGCCGGATGGCCTGGGTTTCGGCTTTGGCGCGCTTGGTCTGATGCTGTTTGTCGCCTGGCAATGGCGGCGGCGCAGCAAACGTGTGCAGTTGGGTCTGCCGGTCGCGGCGGCGGGAGGCGATGTGACCCGGCAAAGCATTACCGCAGTGATTGTGCTTGGTGCGGTGTATTTGCTGAATGACTATCGCGGCGTGCCTACGCCGGTACTGATCCTGACGGCGTTGATGCTGGCGGGGATGTTTATGGCGACTCGCACCGCATTTGGCCGGCGCATTTACGCCATCGGCGGCAATATCGACGCGGCGCGACTGTCGGGTGTGAACGTGGAGCGTACCAAACTGGCGGTGTTTGCCATCAACGGTCTGATGGTGGCGATAGCCGGTCTGATCCTCAGTTCACGCTTGGGTGCTGGTTCACCTTCGGCAGGCAACATTGCCGAACTGGACGCCATCGCCGCCTGCGTGATCGGCGGCACCAGTCTGGCGGGCGGTATCGGCAGCGTGGCCGGGGCGGTGATGGGGGCGTTTATCATGGCGTCGCTGGATAACGGCATGAGCATGCTGGATGTGCCGACGTTTTGGCAATACATCGTGAAAGGCGCAATCCTGCTGCTGGCGGTGTGGATGGACTCGGCGACCAAACGCCGGGCATAAGCGCGCTACCTCACAAATCTTGCCGCATTTTTACTGCTCTCTGAACGGCTGTGCTATTCAGGGAGCAGCTTGTTTTTCGGGGAAAGCACATGTTCGAAAAGCGTTACCGTATTACGTTGCTGTTCAACGCCAATAAAGTCTACGACCGGCAGGTGGTGGAGGGCGTCGGAGAGTATTTACAGGCATCGCAGTGTGATTGGGACATTTTCATCGAAGAGGATTTTCGCTGCCGCATCGATAATATCAAAGACTGGTTGGGCGACGGGGTGATCGCCGATTTCGACGATCGGGAAATCGAACAGTTATTGCATAACGTCGAGGTGCCGATCGTCGGCGTGGGCGGCTCCTATCATCGCGACGAAGACTACCCGCCGGTGCATTACATCGCTACCGACAACCATGCGCTGGTGGAAGCGGCGTTTATGCACCTGAAGGAAAAGGGCCTGAACCGTTTCGCGTTTTATGGCTTGCCGGCAGAAGGCGGCAAACGCTGGGCGCAGGAGCGTGAGCACGCCTTTCGCCAGTTGGTGGCGCAAGAGCAGTATCAGGGGGTGATCTACCAGGGGATGGCCACCGCGCCGGAAAACTGGCAATACGCCCAGAACCGGCTGGCGGATTGGGTACAGACTCTGCCGCAGCAAACCGGCATCATCGCCGTGACCGACGCGCGGGCGCGGCATTTACTGCAGGTCTGCGAACATCTGGATATCGCGGTGCCGGAAAAACTGTGCGTGATCGGTATCGATAACGAGGAGCTGACGCGCTACCTGTCGCGCGTGGCGCTGTCGTCGGTGGCGCAGGGAACGCGCCAGATGGGCTATCGCGCCGCCAAACTGCTGCACCAGTTGCTCAACCAGCGGCAAATGCCGTTGCAGCGTATTCTGGTGCCGCCGATCAAGGTGATTGAGCGCCGCTCTAGCGACTTCCGCTCACTGCGCGACCCGGCGGTGATCCAGGCGATGCATTACATCCGCCACCACGCCTGCAAGGGGATCAAGGTGGAACAGGTGCTGGATGCGGTCGGCATGTCGCGTTCCAATCTGGAAAAACGCTTCAAGGATGAAACCGGCCAGACCATCCACAACGTGATTCATGAAGAAAAACTCGACCGCGCGCGCAACCTGTTGACCGCCACGTCGTTGTCGATCAACGAAATATCGCAAATGTGCGGCTACCCGTCGCTGCAATACTTTTATTCGGTATTCAAGAAAGGCTACGACATGACGCCGAGGGAATACCGCGAGAAATACGGCGAGGTGGGGTACTGACACCGGCCCGCGAAAGAATGCAGGTGTTAACGAGGAGGCTCGCCGATGGCGCATGATGATTTTGCCAGATGCCAGCGCTTTGGGCGGGGAGTTCGTCTTCACACTGGCTGAACCGCCCGCAAAATATCACCACTAGCCGAGGCTCAAACCAGCTGGCAAAACGCTGCCAGCTGCTGTGCCAGCGCTTCGGTGGTGGGTGGCGCGCCGTCACGGTAATACAGCGCCAGTTCGAAGTCATTAACCAGTGGCAGGCCTTCGGCGGCGCCAAGGATGCGGTGGCTTGGCAGCCGGCAACCGGCAGGCAGCAGCGTGACGCCAAGCCCTGCGGCGCTGGCGGCGGTGAGCGCCGCCAGGCTGGCGCTGCTGTAGCTAATCCGCCAGCGTTTGCCGAGATTGTCCAATGCCTGGCACAGTTGCTCACGGTACAGGCCGTTCAGCGGAAACACCGCCAGCGGTACCGGCGTTTGCTCAATGGCGGGAAACGCCTGGCTGTCCAGCCACAGCAGCGGCTCCGGTCGTGCGGCACGCGGTGGTTGGCTGCGGCGCTGTTTGACCAGAATCAGATCCAGTTCCTCGCGCGCATACGCATGGTGCAGATCGGCGCTCAAACCGCTGGTGACGTCCAGCCGTAGGTGCGGATGCTGGCGGCTGAACTGCGCCAGCAGTTGGGTGGTCGGCACGGCAAAATCCTCAGGCATGCCGAGCCGCAGCACGCCGTCGCGCCAGATGCCGGTCAGCGCATCGTGCGCCTCTTCGTTCAGCGCAATGATGCGCCGGGCATAACTGAGTAGCTTCTCGCCTTCTTCGGTCAGCAATACCTGATGGGATGAACGCTCAAACAGCGGTTTGCCGAGCATCTCCTCCAGCCGACGTACCTGCTGGCTGACGGTGGATTGCGAAAGAAATACCCGCTGTGCAGCACGGGTAAAGCTGCAACTGTCGCAGACCGCCACAAAGCTGAGCAGTAGCTGCGGGTTGAACATCGGATAGCGATTCATTTTTCCACTGCTGACCATTTTATTATTTAATTTCCCAATACTAATTGTATTTTCTACAGTAGCGCAACCTCTGTGGCAGCGTGCGGATGGTTGCTGTGACGCGGCTCGCCCTATTAGCAAATCTCAGGATCTATCGTGTTAAATCGTTTTTGTAACCAAGGGGTTATGCCATGATCGCGCGGCGCTGGTTTAATCCTCTACTGTACGCATTAGTGCTGATTGGCCTGAATATGCGCCCCCTGCTGACGTCTATCGGCCCGCTGCTGCCGACGTTGCGCCAGGCCACCGGGCTGAGCTTTGGTGGCGCGGCGCTGCTGACCAGCTTGCCGGTGCTGATGATGGGCCTGATGGCGTTGGCCGGCGGCGCCATCAGCCGTTGTTGCAGTGAGCGAGCCGGTATCCTGCTGAGCCTGTTGGCAATTGGCCTGGGGGCGCTGTGGCGCGAACTGGCGCCGGGCAGCACGCAGCTGTTACTGAGCGCGGTGCTGGGTGGGCTGGGCATTGGCGTGATACAGGCGATGATGCCGGGCATCATCAAGCAGCACTTTCTCAAGCAGATGGCGCTGGTGGCCGGCCTATGGGCGGCGGTGGGCTGGGGGCGGCGATTACTCCATGGCTGACCTCCAGCGGTGCGGACTGGCACCGCGCGCTGGCCTGGTGGGCGCTGCCGGCGCTGTTGGCAGCGATGGTCTGGCTGGTGGTCAGTCGTGGTCTTGGCCGTTTGCCGCAGCCAAAGTGGGTGCAGGCAACCCGCATGTTGCGTAATCCTCGCGCCTGGCTGCTGGGACTGTATTTCGGCTTGATTAATGGCGGCTATACCAGCCTGATAGCCTGGCTACCGCCGTATTATATGCAGCTGGGCTGGCAAGCGCAGGCCAGCGGCGCACTGCTGGCGTTGATGACCGCCGGACAGGTGGCAGGGGCATTGCTGCTGCCGGCGTTGGCGAGATCGACAGACCGGCGACCGCTGTTGTTGCTGGCGTTGGCGATGCAACTGGTCGGGTTGATCGGCCTGATTTATCAGCCGCAAACGCTGCCGTGGCTGTGGGCGTTGCTGGCCGGCCTGGGGCTGGGCGGCGCGTTCCCGCTGTGTCTGGTGCTGGCGCTCGATCATATCGCGCACCCGGCGATGGCGGGGCGTCTGGTGGCCTTTATGCAGGGCATCGGCTTTTTACTGGCGGGCGTGACGCCCTACCTCTCCGGCCTGCTGCGCGATTACAGCGGCAGTTTTGTGCTCGACTGGCAGATCCATGCGCTGCTGGTGCTGGCGCTGATGGCGCTGACCCGGCGCTTCGACCCGCGCAGCTACCGGCGTGCCTTCGGCGAGTCATAATTTTGTCACTGCGGCTCCCTATAGTGACGTTGCTTTTTACCTTTGGGCATCATCATCATCAGGGAGCGTAGAACATGTATTTTAAAAAATCCCGTCTGGCGCTGTTGGCCGGCTGCCTGGCGTTCAGTACGCCGCTGCTGGCGCAACAGGCGGTGACCGCCGAGCTGGCGGGGCACGCGGTATTGCCGGTGAAATCCACCGTTGCCACGCCAGAGGATGCGCCGTCGGATTTACGCGACAGCGGCAAATACACCAGTGGCCAGCGCGTTGGCGAGCTGGGCAGCGTGGCGGGCAAGTCCGCCGATCGCCTGACGGGCATCGGCTTACCGATCGCCGGCCAGCCGCTGCAAGGGCATTCGGGCATCAAGCACATGGCGGATGGCAGCTACTGGGTACTGACCGACAACGGCTTCGGCAGCAAGGCCAATTCACCGGACGCCATGCTGTATCTCAACCATTACCAGATTGATTTTAAAACCGGCGGCGTCAGTCGTTTGAAAACGGTGTTTTTACACGATCCGGATAAAAAAGTGCCGTTTCATATCGTTAACGAGAGCAGCGCAAAGCGTTATCTGACCGGCAGCGATTTTGACCCGGAAAGCTTCCAGTTTGCCGACAATGCGCTGTGGATCGGCGATGAGTTCGGTCCCTACCTGATCAAGGCCGATCTGGACGGCAAGATCCTGGCGGTATTTGCCACCGAGGTGGAGGGCAAAACGGTGAAATCGCCGGATAACCCGACCCTGACCCTGCCAGGAGCGCCGGATGGCAAGCAAAATTTCCAGGTGGCGCGTTCCAAGGGCTTTGAGGGCATGGCTGCCTCCAAAGACGGTACGATGCTCTACCCGCTGCTGGAAGGTGCGCTGTGGGACGGCGAGAAATTTGAGAATATCGGCGGCAAGCGCTACCTGCGGGTGCTGGAATTTGACGTAAAACAGCAGCAATGGACCGGCCGCAGCTGGCAGTATCTGCTGGAGGACAACGGTCATGCCATTGGTGATTTTAATATGATCGACGCGACTCATGGATTGGTGATCGAACGTGACAACGGCGAGGGCACGGCGGATAAAGCCTGCGCCAGTGGGGCGCCGACCGGTAACTGCTTTAGTCAGCTGGCGAAGTTCAAACGGGTATACCGTATCGCGTTCTCGGCTGACAATGTCGGCAAGCCGGTAGAAAAACAGGCTTATATCGACCTGCTGAATATTCAGGATCCAAACAAACTGGCGCGCAAGCCGTTAAATAACGGCGTGCTGACCTTTCCGTTCTTCACCATTGAAAACGTCGATGTGGTAGATGACAGCCATATCGTGGTGGGCAATGACAATAATTTCCCGTTTTCTTCCAGCCGCCAGCCTAACGTGGCAGATGATAACGAATTTATTTTGTTAAATGTGCCGCAGTTATTAAAACCGTAATGCCACGGCGCCGACCACTCGGCGCCTATTACCCACTGACTGATGATTGCCAGCGGGTTGGCAGTTTCTGCATGGTCGGCGAGTTATTGTTAATCCCCCAACTGACAATCTCTATCGAAATGGAAAATAGCGGTGTCCTGGTGATTGAGTTCTCAGGTAGAACCTTGCCTTTGTTCTGGCGCTAGCCAGTTGGGGCGGGTTGCTGGCGTGGGGGGAACCGCTCGCCGGCGCGGCAGGCAGACGCGGAACCGACCCCCATGGTTTCAGAAATAGTCCACCAGCATGGTTGCGCCGCTGGTGAACTCGCCTTCGGTTAGCGTGCTGGCGGCATTTTTCACCGGCACGGCATCCAGCTTGGGCAGCTTGGCGTAATCAATACTGAATGCGCTATTGATATTCAACGCCTTGCCGTCCGCCAACAGCTTAATCCCCAAGCCATTGACGCTGGTATGCAGCACATTGGCGTCAAACGCGGCGCCGCTGCCGACGATTTTCATTTTCAACTGACGTGAGCCGTCGAGAAATTCGCATTCGACGGTATAGTCCAGCCGTTGCATATAACGATTGCCGTCAATTCTGTTTACCCCAACGTCTCCGAAATCAACATCAATCACTTTTCCTTTATTAATCACGCACGGCGGCGGTGCCACTATGGTGGCGGAAATATTTACCTGCGTGCCCTGGTCAGCGGCCAAAACACCACCGCAGGCTGCCGACAGGGCGACGAGTATGCCGCCTCTCAGCCCTTTGCTTATGCTGAACATAATCGTTAACCCTGCCTCACGGAGCACTGAAAATAAGCGTTGCCGATCCGGATAATGGCCCGGTGGCAATGCTGGTATAAGGTACATTATTTTTTACCGGCACAAAGGTGATGGTATCGCTACCGACGCCGTTGGTGATGCGTGTTCGAAAGGCATCGTTGGGTTTAACCACTGCGTCTTTATACATCATCGCCACGCCGACATTGCTATTGGTGGTCTTGATGTAATCCGCTGAAAATCCGCTGGCATCGCTGACCAGACGAATCAGAATATCCTGCGTGGCGCTCAGATCGTCACATTGATATGTCAACGCCTTGTCCTGTTTGATCTGCGCATTATTGACCGTTGTCGTCAGATAATCCTGCCGAATCTGGTTAAAGTTGACGTCAATCTGCCGGCCGTTATTGATGGTGCAGGTGGTAGTGACAAAATATGCATCATTATCGGCAATCAGCCGCCAGCGATAAGGACCACACTGTGGGCAATTCGGCCGGTCGTTGGTTTGGGAGAAATTGATTTGGCCGATAACGTCACCTTTATTAATTTTAATATCAGGGGTCGGGAAGCGGTTTAGCACGATGTATACCCGAATGGCGATCGACTGCGAATTCAGGTTGGTCAGCGTTACGACGCTAATGCCGGAGGACACCGGCGAAGGATAATCGCGGCCGTTAATTGTCATGCCGCTGCCGATACCGCCAAAAATAGCGCTATTCATGCTTAACGCCGGGCTGTCGGTCTTTAAATAATCCGTCCAGCTGGAGACGTCATTTTTACAGGTGACCTGGCTGACGTTGACGATTTCATTCTTGCCGTAGGAGAGCTGCGGTCCGATGCGTACCCGCACGTCGACCGGTGTGGTGGAGCCACCAGGCGGGATCAGGCCACCGTCCGAGGTTCTGCAGGTAAAAGCAGAGGCATTTCCCGCCAGTAAAAGGGCGGCTAACATCAGGCCACTGTTGACCAGGAAAACTAATTTTCTCACTGTAATATCCCAATAATGAGTGACTAACGGCAGCGCCTGAAGCAGTTAACAATCAGGCGCGCACTTCCTTATTTTGCCGGCGGAGAGGTTGAAAGAGGCATAATATTGGTATGGCTGGTCGCTGTGGTAGGCAACACCGGGTACCAGCGCAGTGAGTTTTTCACCGAGCCGCAGGTAACAATAACCTCGCCTTTTTCCACCATATCCAATAATAAATTTCTGGCACGATACACGCCGACATCGATATATTCCGCCAATTGTCTCGTTGATAGCCATTCATGCTGATTTGACGGAGGTTTACCGCATTCTGGAGGGGGTGAAAGCGTGAGTAACGCCTGCCGCAGGGCTCGCTGAAGTTGTTGTATTTCCTGCTTTTTAGGAGATAGTGCTTCCATAATACATCCTCTGTATTCCGTTGCTGCTTTCCCTGGGAGAAATTCATTTTCTCTATATGCTGCGTCTAGGATAAAACCGAGAGAAAGCAAATGACTAACTCTGTTGACTGCCTGAAATGTTTAGATTTTTTCCGCCTTACTTTATGGGCGTTTGCCGGGAGCCGAAGTCATAAGATTAGGCCTATTTTTGGATTATTATATTCACAAAACCCAAGTTTGCGATCTCACTGTTTGGCAAATAACAAAAAACAGGATTTTGTTCTAGTTTTGAATATTTTACGATCTATGAGGCTAAAAATAGAGGGAAATTACCCAGATAAAGGAAATATATTGCGAATATTTAAATGGCGTTAAAAAAGTCTTTGTTTAAAGCGGGGCTTTTGCCAGAATATTCATCGCCGGCCATGAGGGCTAGCTTGGGTAAATGGGGTTTTATTCACTAATTAAACGCTTGTTTATATTGTTAGGTTTATTAATGAATCAAATCATTTTCCCGCTATTAAAGGGAGGCTTTATCGTCGTCATCTCTCTGGCTCTGGCAAGTTTACTACTCTCAAAATGCTAAAGATTAACAGCAGCCTATTTATGCGCGGTTACGCGTTAGGCTGACACGATCTTTACGGGAATACGCATTACTTTCTTATAAGGAATATAGGTTTTATGAAACTTAATAAAGTCATGATGGCAGCAGTGATTGCATTTGGCGCTACTTCTTTCGCTCACGCTGCCGTTAAAGATCAGGGTCACGGTAAAGTAAATTTCATCGGTTCTATTATTGATGCACCTTGCTCTATTGCACCAGAATCGATCGATCAGACCGTCGATCTGGGTCAGGTGTCCAACGTGGCGCTGAAAGATGGCGGCACCTCCAACCCACGTCCCTTTGACATCAAACTGGAGCAGTGTGATACCACTACGCTGAAAAGCGTCAGCGTGACCTTCACCGGCACCGAGTCTACCGGCAACAAGGATCTGCTGGCGATCGCAGGTACTGCCAAAGGCGCTGGCATCGCCATTTCCTATGACGGCAAACCTATCACCCTGGGTGATGCAACACCGTCTCAGAACCTGAATAACAACAACAACACCCTGCACTTTGCCGCTTATCTGCAAGGCGAAGGCGCTTCATCTGCCGTGGTTCCAGGTGATTTCACCGCCGTAGCCGACTTCACGCTGGCCTATCAGTAAGTAACTCCGCAGGTATAAATACACCAGACATGCCGCGAGCCGCATGTCTGGTTAATCTCCTGTCAAAAGGAATGCCGCGATGTTTTTACAAGGGAATCATGGCGTGAAATCGTGGGTATGGATATTGGCGCTGGCTACTGCGGCGTGTGACGCCGCGCCTGTCATTCAGGGATGGGGACGCGTCAATATGCAGGGGGCGATTATTGATACCGCCTGTGCGATCGCCGCTGGCAGCCGCGACCAGACCATCGACATGGATACCATTCCACTTGGGCAAATCATTCGTGACGGTCGGGGACTGACCAAAAACTTCAGTATTGAATTGGTGAACTGTCAATTAGAACGACCAGGAAATAAACCGGACTGGCGATTTTTTCAGGTGACGTTTGACGGCTCTGCCGAGGACGGTCTTTTTGGCGTGCAGGGTGAAGCCCGTGGCGTGGCGCTAAAAATAAACGACGGTGTCGGTAATCAGGTGATACCAGGCAAACCTTTGGCGCTGGAAAATATAATACCGGGAAACAGCACACTTAATTATTCCATGACGCTGATGCCCAATCACCAACCGCTCAAGGCCGGGGCCTATTTTTCCACGTTGCGTTTTAAACTGGATTATTTTTAATTTTTTCTCGTTTTGGCGGTTAATGGGTTTTTAAAAGGGATTTTTATTATGCTTTCACCGGCAGGGAAATTATTTCGTCTTCAAGTCTTGGGACTGTGCATTGCCTTGTCGTTAAGCCATCCGATTATGCGGGCTTACGCCGCGGACGAAATCCAGTTCAACACCGATGTGTTAGATATCAACGATCGAAAAAATATCGATCTAAGCCAATTTACGCGCAGTGGCTATATTATGCCGGGCGCTTATACCCTGGTGGTACACGTTAACAAAACTGACCTGCCAGAACAGCCAATCCGTTTTGTTGCGCCGGAAAACGATGCCAAAGGCAGCGAAGTGTGTTTATCACCGACGCTGGTCGGCCAATTGGGGCTGAAAGAAAAGCTGGCCACGGCGCTGCGCTGGTCGCACGACGGCCAATGTCTGGATCTGACCAGCCTGAAAGGCATGGAAGCACACGGCGATCTGAGTACCTCATCGCTGTACCTCAATATTCCCCAGGCGTATCTGGAGTACAGCTCGGAGAGCTGGGATCCGCCTTCTCGCTGGGACAACGGCATTCCGGGCCTGTTATTTGACTATAACGTCAACGGCCAAAGTCAGAAGAACCTAAAGGGAGGTGGCAGCGGTTATAGCCTGAGCGGTAACGGCACCACCGGCGGCAACCTCGGTGCCTGGCGGCTGCGCGCCGACTGGCAGGCGAATCTTAATCACCAGACCGGCTCGGGCCAGCAGACCAACACCCAGTTCGACTGGAGCCGTTATTACGCCTATCGGGCGATCCCGGCGCTGCGTTCCCGCCTGACCATGGGCGAGGATTATTTGAATTCCGACCTGTTCGACAGCCTGCGCTTCACCGGCGCCAGCCTGCGTTCGGACGACAATATGCTGCCGCCGAATCTGCGTGGCTATGCGCCAGAAGTGAGCGGGGTGGCCAAGACCAACGCCAAGGTGGTGATCAGCCAGCAAGGACGTGTGTTGTATGAAACCCAGGTCGCTGCCGGGCCATTCCGTATCCAGGACATCAACGATGCGGTGTCCGGCGAGCTGGACGTGCGGGTAGAGGAACAGGACGGCAGCGTGCAGGCGTTCAAGATGAACACGGCCAGTATCCCGTACCTGACGCGGCCGGGTAGCGTGCGTTACAAGCTGGCGGCGGGTAAACCGTCGGAATGGGGCCATCATCTGCGCGGGCCGCTGTTCGGTACCGGGGAATTTTCCTGGGGGATCAGCAATGGCTGGTCGCTGTATGGCGGTGTGATCGCCGGTGGTGATTACAACGCCCTGTCGCTGGGTATCGGTCGCGATTTGATGGTGCTGGGAGCGCTGTCGTTCGACGCCACGCAATCGCGTGCCAGCTTACCGCAGGACGGCGTCAAGAGCGGCAGTTCCTATCGCCTGAGTTATTCAAAGAACTTTGATGAGTACGACAGTCAGGTGACGTTCGCCGGTTACCGCTTCTCCCAGGAAGACTTTATGAGCATGGGGGAATACCTGGACGAACGTTACGAAGGCAGCCGCAGCGGCAAGAGCAAGGAGATGTACACCATCACCTTCAACAAACAGTTCCGTGAACTGGGGCTGAGCGCCTATCTCAACTATAGCCACCAAACCTACTGGGATCGGGCTGCCAACGATCGCTATAACCTGATGTTGTCGCGTTACTTCGATTTCGGCGATTTCAAAAACGCCAGCGTGTCGCTGTCGGCCTATCGCAACCGTTACAACGAGCGCAACGATGACGGTATGTATCTGTCGCTGTCGGTGCCCTGGGGCAACGCCGCCACGCTCAGCTACAACATGACGGTTGATCGCGACGACAGCTCGCATCGCGTGGGCTATTACGACCGAATCGATGAACACAATAACTATCAGTTGAACGCCGGTACCGCCCGCAGCGGGGCAACCATGAGCGGCTATTACAGCCATGAGGGCGATCTGGCGCAGATCAACGCCAATGCCAGCTATCAGGCCGGCCGCTACAGTGCGGTTGGGCTGGCGGCGCAGGGCGGTATGACGCTGACGGCAGAAGGTGCGGTAATGCACCGCATCACCACGCCGGGTGGCACCCGATTGCTGCTCGATACCGATGGCGTGGCGGATGTGCCGGTGCGTGGCTATGGCAGCACGGTCATGACCAACCGCTTTGGCAAGGCGGTGGTCACCGACGTCAACAGCTATTACCGCAACAAGGCCAGCATCGATCTCAACCGCCTGGATGACAACGTGGAAGCCACGCGTTCGGTGGTGCAGGCCACCCTGACCGAAGGGGCGATCGGCTATCGCAAGTTCGACGTGATCGCCGGCGAGAAGGCGATGGCGATCGTCAAACTGGCCGATGGCAGCGAACCGCCGTTCGGCGCGACGGTAATCAACTCGCGCAAGCAGCAGACCGGTATCGTCAACGACGGTGGCAGCGTTTACCTGTCCGGCATCAATGCCGGTGAGGTGATGAGCGTGCACTGGAATGGCGGGCCGCAGTGTGAAATCCGTCTGCCGACGCCGCTACCGCCCGACATGCTGATGAATACCCTGTTATTGCCATGTCACCCCGTGACGGTGAATACGCCCGCACCGGCCGCCCAGCATGCGGTGGCCGATCGTTCGTGAATGATTGTTAACCGTGAAGAAGATAAACCCGATGATGAACACAGCAAGATTTTCCCTGTTGAGCACTTTTGCCGCCATGGCGGCGCTGTCGGCGGGCATGGTCGCCACGTCGTCCCAGGCGGCCATCGCGCTGGATCGCACACGTGTGATCTTCAGCGGTGACCAAAAGACCATGAGTCTTAACGTCAGCAACCAGAACCAGCAACTGCCGTATCTGGCGCAGGGATGGATTGAAGATGCCCAGGGTAACAAGATCCAAAGTCCGTTTACCGTTCTGCCGCCGGTGCAGCGCATTGAGCCGGGCAAACCGAGCCAGGTGAAGATCCAGGCGCTGCCGGTGGCCAGGCAGTTGCCGCAGGATCGCGAGACGCTTTATTACTTCAACCTGCGCGAGATCCCGCCACGCAGCGATAAGCCCAATACGCTGCAAATTGCGCTGCAAACGCGGATAAAAATGTTTTATCGCCCGGCGGCGATCGCGCCACAGAAAAATGCGGCGCCGAGCCAGGAAGCGCTGACGCTGACCAAACGGGGCGATCGCTATCAGGTGAACAACCCGACGCCGTATTACGTGACGCTGGTGGACGCCAGTACGCGCAAAGAGGGCAAGGGAGTGGCCGGTTTTGAACCGCTGATGATTGCGCCGAAGGGCAGCGCGCCGTTGAGCGTGTCGGCGGCTGCATTGGGTGCCAGCCCGGTACTGACCTATATCAACGATTACGGCGGCCGCCCACAGCTGGTGTTCAGCTGCAACGGCGGTAACTGCCACGTGGTGCCGGACAGGAAGTAGCCGGTAACGGCAGTCAACAGACAGCGGAGAGAAGAACCATGCACAACAGCCCCGGAACCCCCCTTGATCGCTATCAGCGACGGCAGATTGGCCTGACGGCGGCGGCCGCGCTGATGGTGCCGCTGACGGCCGGCATGATTTTGATGCTGATGCCACAGGCGCGAGCGGTAGACAACTGGGACGTAGAGGGCGCCACCGGCATGTTGCATGTCCACGGCGAACTGACCGAAAGCGCCTGTAGCCTGGAGATGGTCTCGGCGCGGCAAGAGGTCTGGCTGGGCAACACCGGCAGCGCGCATTTTCAGCAGCCGGGCGATCGCGGTACGCCAGTGGCGTTCGAACTGACGTTGAAGGATTGCCTGCGTGCGCCGGCCAGCAGTCGCGACGCCTGGAGCGGTGCGCTGGCATGGAGCGGCAGCCAGCCGGCGGTCTCGGTGGCTTTTATGGCGCCAACCGATGCCGACGCGCCGATGCTGGTCAAGGTGACGGGGGTCAGCGGACTGGGATTGCAGCTGGCGGACAGCGGCGGGCAGCCGGTGCGCCTCGGCGTACGCAATAAACCACGGCTGCTGTCGCCGGGGCAAAATACCCTGAGCTATACGGTGACGCCGGTGCGCACGCCGGCAACGCTGGGCGTCGGCGCCTACCGCGCGGTGATTGATTTTCGGCTGTATTACGACTGATCGCCGAACGGCGGCAAGGAGCGGTGAGCGCAATGCCAATAAAGGAGAGTGTCATGATGCGCGCAAAACAAACCAGCCGACGCGGCAGCGCGCTGTTGGGCGTCGGGATCGTGCTGGCGGGGCTGATGACTCAGCCGGCGGCGGCGGATGAAAATATGCGTTTCCATGGGGCATTGGTGGCGGAACCCTGCGTGATCCTGCCGGGAGAAGAGAGGATCCAGCTTGATTTCGGCACCATTGTCGACAAATACCTGTACCTGAATACGCGCACCCATAGCCAGATTTTTACGCTGCATCTGGCGGAATGCGATCTGAGTCTGGGCAATACGGTGTCGGTCACCTTCAGCGGTAGTGAAAACGCCAACCTGCCCGGATTACTGGCGCTGGATGGCGGCAGTAGCGCGTCGGGCATTGCTATCGGTCTGGAAAACCGCGATGGCACCGCCTTGCCGTTGAACAGCGCCAGTGACAAATACCGTCTGGCGGCGGGCAGTAACCAGATCGCCCTGCAGGCCTATGTGCAAGGTGAGCCGGAAGCGATTCGTAATAAAACCATCGGCCGCGGAGAGTTCAGTGCGACAGCCACGTTCAGCCTGGAATACGAGTAACGCGCTGGTTGTCTGCTTCGTCGCACTGTTGATGGCGTCGCTGCTTTACTTGCCCAATATGGGCGGCGTCGGCCTGGGATTACCGTTCAACACGCTGGTGTATACCCTGTTGGGCGCCCTGATGCTGCCGATCCTCTGGCGCCCGCTCCGCCGTCGCGGCTGGCTGGTCACGCCTGGTGCGGTGTGTTTCACACTGGGCGTGGCGCTGCTGGCGCTGCCGCTGGCGTTCGCCAGCGAGGCGGGCAGTGATGTCGCGGCCTGGCGCGTTGCCGGTCTGCTGGCCGGGTGGGGGATCTATTGTTGCTGGTTGCAACTGCGGTTGAACTTCCGCTGGCGCCATGCGTGGGTGGGCTGGCTGTTGTTGCTTATCAGCGGTCAGGCGGTGCTGGCGTTGCTACAGCTGTTCTGGCCAGCGTGGAGCTGGGTGCCGCAGCGCGGCCCTCGGGTGTACGGCATCTTCCAGCAGCCTAATGTTCTCGGCAGCCTGTTGGCCACCGGTCTGGCGCTGGTATTTATGCTGATGCTGTTGCCGGGCTACGCCCTGGCGTCGGTTGGCGGCGAGAGGGGGCGGCAAACGGCGTTGGCGGCATTGTTGGTGTTGCTCGCTGCGCTGTTGGTCTGGGTGCAGTCGCGCACCGGCTGGCTGGCCGGCGGGTTGCTGCTGATGGGTTATTGGCTACTGTTTGGGCGACGCCTGACGCGCCGGTTGATGATGACCAGCGGCCTGATGTTATTTGGCTGTGGGTTGGGCATCGCCGTACTGCTGGGCGCCAGCGGCGACGGGGCACCGTTATCGCATGCGCTGTCAAATCAGGCACGGCTGAGCATGCTGCAAGATACGCTGAAGATGATCGCCATTCATCCGCTGACCGGCTGGGGTTACGGCAGTTTTGAAGTGGCGTTTCAGCATTTCCGTATCGGCCAACAGCCCCCGACGCCGGTGCTGGAAATCACCCGTCATCCGCATAATGAAGTGCTGTTGTGGTGGGTGGAAGGCGGGGTAACCGCGCTGCTTGGCATGGTGGCTATCGCCTGCGGGGCCGGCTGGGTGCTGTGGCAGGCATGGCACCACGATCGCCGGGCCTTTGCCGCCGGACGCCGCAGTGCCGGTGAGGCGAGCGCACTGTGTCTGGCCATGCTGCCGATAGTGCTGCATTGCCAACTGGAATATCCGTTTTATGTCTCGGCGCTGCATTGGCTGGTATTTGCCCTGATGTTGGCCACGCTGGATCGCCTTTGCTGCCGTCAGGCCTGCGTCGTTGGGCGTAACCATCACGGCCTGACGGCGTTGCGCGCCGGCGTCGGGTTACTGTGCCTGTGCGGCATGGCAATGATGTTGGTGATGCTGCGCGGCGGGATGGCGTTAACCCACGTTGAACGCAGTGGGTTGCGGGATATGCGCCCGTTGCTGACCATGTCGCCGCTGGCCGCCTGGGGATTCGAGCAGCGCAGAAGCTTTGATTTACAGACGTTTCAGCTGCTGGCCTACAACCGAACGCACGACGAAACCCTGCTTGATGGCTATGCCGCGTGGGCTCGTGATTACCTGAGGTTACGCATTGATGCCAACGTTTACGCCAATCTGATCGCCATATTGCGTCACCGGCAGCAATGGGCCGAGGCGGAGCGTTATCGCAACAGCGCCGCATTGCTGTTTCCTGCAGATCGGCGTTTTTTTCCAGCATAAAAACTCTAAAGAAAAGGGAAGTCGAAGATGATCAAAAAGCCTATGCCATTATCCGTTCGGGCGAGCGTGATATGCCTGGTCCTGCTGGCAAGCGTGGCGTGCCAAAACGGCAAGACCAGCAAATCCGTACGGCCCAATGCAGAAAACCAGCAGCAACCGTCGGAAGACGCGTTGCGTAAACAGCGCGAAGCGGAGCGGTTACAGCTGTGTCAGCAGGAGCTGGGGGCGCTGCGCGCCATTAACCAGCAGCAGCATCAGCAATTGAAGCAGGGCTTCGATCACTTGATGAGCGGCGCTTCGCTGTACGCCGGGGTACGTACCAAGGTGAACGGCGATACCCAGGAAATGGTCGACGCGCTGTATCGCTACAAGGTCAATCGCCTGTGCGCAGAAGTGGATCAAGCGGTATTGGCAGGGCTGGCCGATCGCGCGGAGCAGGTTAAATGAAACGGCCGTTGCGTTTGGCGTTAGCGGGGCTGGTGGTCTTGCTGGCGGTGGACGGTGAGCTGCGGGCAGACGACGGCGTGCCGGCGCTGTTGCAATTTGCCGAGCAATACCAACAGCAGCGCGCCCCGGCGGCCAAGGTGGAACAGAGCCGTGCCGCCACGGAGAGAAAAACCACCGAAAATCGCCCTGCGGTTGGCAAATCGCCGACGCCGCCAGCGGCAACGTCAACGGCGTTTGTGCTGCGCCGTACGCTGCAGGAGCGCGATGAACAGCTGGCACGGCAGCGGGCGGCGCTGAATGCCTTACAGCAGGAACTGGCAGCGTTGCGTGCACAAGCGCTGGCAGCCGCGCCAAAACAGCCGGCATTGCCGGATCTGACGCTGTTGCAACAATGGCTGGGCGGTTTACGCCAAGCCTGGCAAGGATCGCCGGACGCGCAACGCAGCGCGACCCTGTTGCAGCAGGCCAGCGGACAGCTTGCCCAACTGCAGCGGCAACATGCCGAGGATCGGGCGCGCTACGCCCGCGATCGACAGGATTGGCAGCGGCAAATCGCGGCGTTGCAACAGTGGACGCTGACGCCGGAGCAGTTGAAGGACCAGACTAACCGTCTTTCCTACGCGGCCGGCAGCGCGCTGGGAGGTGATATTCAGCAACTGATGAGCGAACGCCAGAGCTGGGGGGTGCCGGTCGATCGCAACAGCTTGCTGGCGGGGGTACTGGATACGGTATCCGGCCGGCCGCTGTTACCGCCGGGAGAATTGTCGGTATTGATGGCCAAGGCGGACAGCATGGCCAATGCCGCACGGCAACAGGTAGTTAAAAAACGAACGCAGCAGGATCGGCAGTATGTGGCGCAGTTCAGCCAGCAAAAAGGCGTAAAACGTTCGCCGATGGGCTTTTGGTATCGGGTGGACTACGCCGGCGATCGGCCGCTGGCCAAGGATGCGGTGATTGAGGTTGTGGTGAAGGAGCAACTGACGGATGGCAGCGTCGTGCAGGATATGGAACTGAGCGGCAAAGTGCTTGCGCAACCGTTATCAGCCTATCCGCCGCTATTTAGAGAAGCAATAAGCCAACTGAATAATCACGGTTCGTTGACGATGGTGGTTCCGCCGGAGCTGGCCTATGGCGAAACCGGTTATCCGCCAAAAGTGCCGCCGAATGCCACCATGGTTTATCAGTTGCGCATCGATAACAGTCAGGAACCGTAATACGGCAGCAGAGGGAGAGCCAAGATGAATTCAGTGATGACCTTAGCCGTGCTTGACCAGAATATCTATTTTGCCAAAGGGCTAACCAAGGCGTTGAGCGCGCATTTTTATGCCCGTGGCATCGAGACGCGCCGGGTCGACCGGCAGCATATGCATCAGGCCGATCTAGTTTTTCAGTCTGTTCCCTCTGGCAGCCGCAGCTGTTTTTGCCATTGCGCGGCGCTCGCCGAACCGCGTTACCCGCTGTACTTTGCGCTACGCCGACCGGAAAATCGCCGCAAGCGTGAGCTGCACGCCAGCTGTCTGTTGGAAAGCGGCATTATTTATCATGATATGTCGGTGGCCGCGGTGTTGCGCAAGGTGTCGCTGGCGTTGGAGCAACGGCGCAGTCAGCCGGCGCAACCCTGTGGCAGCGACCAGAAGTGCGTTTGTTCGCAGTATTTGCTCACCCAGCGTGAACGGGAAATCATGGTGTGCCTCCGGCAGGAAATGCGCATCAGCGACATCGCACGCCGATTGGCCATCAGCGTAAAAACCGCCAGCAACCATAAAATGAACGTGATGCGCAAAATGGGATTTCAGCGTAATAGCGAGCTGTATTACTGGTTGCGGCAAAGCACGATGGCATAGTCGACCTCGCGAGCGGCGGCGCTAGCACCTGGCATGGCATGGATGCTACGGCGCTATGCGCCATGCGTTTGACGCGGTGTGCCGGTGGGCGGGCGACAATGCCACCGCAACCGGGCAGGTGAATGGGAAGCCATTTCTTGCTTAGCGCACAGCGTAATCCGCGCTATAATCAGCGCCTTGCTTCCTCGTGCCAAGGGAAGATCCTCGTCCCCGGTGGGGCGGCCGGACTTCAAATCCGGTTGGGGCCGCCAGCGGTCCTGGGCAGGTTCGACTCCTGTGATCTTCCGCCATCCGAGTTCTTCTGAAGTCTCCTAAAATCAACAAACCCTTGCTAACACTAGATAAATAGACCGTTATCATCTACGAGTGTCAACCGACGTCAACTGGAATCAATACGATTATGGGGGGCATGGAATGGATGCTAGTCTGGAGATGCCCCCAATGAAGCTAACAGCACGACAAGTAGACAACCGTAGCGTATCCGGGTTTCTGCTATCTCACGAATGCGTACGTTATTGCCCTGTCATCACGCCGACTCTGCCAGTGGTACACGGTTCGGCTCTGCATCAGCAGTTCGCATCCACGACGAACGCTGATACGGTAAGCCTCCCGGAGAAAATGCACCGCCTGGCGCTTCTGAGTCGGCCTCAGAACTTTTGCTTTAGTACCTCCTGCAGCATCTCCTTATCCAGACTCAGATCGGCGACCAGTTTTTTGAGCCGCTGATTTTCATCCTCGAGCTGGCGCAGGCGACGCAGTTCCGTCACACCCAGACCGGCAAATTTCTTCTTCCAGTTATAAAAAGTGGCTTCAGAAATCCCCATCTTTCTGCACTCTTCCCCGACACGGGTGCCGGTTTCGGCCTGTTTCAGGGCAAACGCTATCTGTTCTTCGGTATAACGGGTCTTTTTCATGGCAGGATGGCCTCTTTGTTCGATAAAAGAAGGACCGGATACTCCAGTTTAGCCTGGTACTGTTTTCAGGGGGGAGATCATGCTCCCCACAAGCAAAATCATTTGGGGGCATAATAGGGGGCATGGGTCAAAATAGAACTAGGTAAAACCAAGTAAATTCAATTGGAATGGCTATCAAATGCGACTCCTGTGATCGGTCATCCACAGGTGTCAGAGGTTGGTTCTAAATAAACGGGTATGGAAAAGCGCATTGCTAAAAATGCAGCGAAGCTGGCGTAGGTAATCATAAAATTACCTGAACTGCGACAAGGAATGAATAATGAAAATCAGGATAGCTACCTCGGGCGATGTGGCTGATATGTTTCGGATCCGTATTGGCGTCCATGAAAACAAGATGACCATGGCGGAATTGGCCGAATACGGCATTACGCCAGAGTCTCTCCCCGCGATGCTCTCTGGGGACGGCCAAGGTTGGGTGGCAGAACAAGACGGTAAAGTTGTCGCATTCGCGATGGCTGATGCCGGTGACGCAACAATTTTTGCCCTGTTTGTCGACCCACCGTTTGAAGGACAGGGTATAGGTCGCGGTTTAATGGCGGCAGCCGAGCAATGGTTAAGGGGCCGGGGCTGTACCCAGGCCTGGCTGGAAACAGACAGCGATAGCAACGTGCGCGCAAACGGCTTTTACCGCCACCTTGGCTGGCTAGCATCCAACAAGCAGGAAGATGGCCAGACAAAATTTATCAAGCATTTATAAAACCAGGTTAGGCAGAGGAACCAAGGGTGTGCAAAAACGGCCTTCAATCCACGCCCTGCGTGCCGCGAAACGCCCGCCGCCATTCGCTGGGGCTGATATCAAACCTGGCTTTGAAGCTCTGGCGAAACGACACCGGGGAGTGAAAACCGGCCAGCTCCGCCACCGCCTCGATGCTGTGATCGGTGGTTTCCAGCAGTTCCTGGCTGCGTTGTAGCCGCTCTGCATTCAGCCACTCGCCGACCGAAACGCCGGTTGCCTTGATGAAATGCCGAGTGAAGGTACGGCGGCTCATGCTGACGAAGCTGGCCAGTGCGTCCAGCGAGTGGTTTTTGTCGAGATTGCGCCGCAGATAGTCCAGCAGATGGTTAATTCGGCCGTCGCGGGTGGTTGCCGGCACCGGGCGTTCAATATACTGCGCCTGGCCGCCTTCGCGATAAGGCGGCATCACCATCCGTCTGGCGACGCGATTGGCCAGCGCGCTGCCGTAATGTTTGCGCAAGATGTACAGACAGCAGTCGATACCGGCGGCGGTGCCGGCTGAGGTAATAAGCCGATCGTCGTTGATATACAGGGCATTGGTATCCAGCTGTACCGTAGGGAAACGCAGGATAAAATCGCGCTCGAATTCCCAATGCGTTGCCGCACGGCGGTTATCGAGCAGGCCGGCATAGGCCAGAACATAGGTGCCCAAACAGAGTCCCACCACTTCTGCGCCGCGCCGATAGGCGGCGTTCAGCGCATCCAGCAGCGCCTGCGAGGGCCTGACCTCCGGGTGATTCCAGAATGGCACGATAATCACATCTGCTGCCTCGAGCGTCTCCAGCCCTTTTTCCACCGTGATTGACATACCAATATCTGAATGCACCACGCCGGGGTGCTCGGCGCAAATGTGCAGCTCAACCAGGTTGGGGGCCGGCATCCCGTGGCCGAAGATAATGCAGGGCACTGAAAAGTGAAACGGACTGAAGCCCGGCGTAGCGATAACGGCAACGGAGAGAGTAGGCATGTCTTAATGTCCTGTTTGCAATCGGCAGACCCTGGTTTGTCGGCAAGGCGCGTTGACCGCCGGATGCGCCACGCGGGTTATATCACGCTGCGTCTGCACCCGGCGATGCGCGCCGTTCGCCTGTTTTAGAATATACAGCTTTCGCCGTCGGCCGGGATCAATACGCTGTTCTGTATCCCGTGTTGTTCAACGTATTCGCGCAGTTCCTGACGGCTCAGGATGCAGTGATTCACTGCTTCCATATGTGAGGCCACAATCGTCGCTTGCGGCAGCAGTTGATGAGTCCGCAGAACGTCTTCCTTGCCCATGATAATCGCGCCGAAGCCGTCAATCTGCGCAAAGCCGGTGTTCAGCACCACGATCTCCGGCTGCCAGCGCGTCAGGCTGTCGACGTAAGGCGGCACCCAGATGGTATCGCCGGCAATATACAGCGTTTTTTCATCACGATGTTGAAACACCAGGCCACAGGCATCGCCCAGCAGGGCGGCAAGCTGAGGATTGGCATAGGCGTCGTCACTGCCGTGCTGGCCGTCGGTTTTTACGATGGTGATAGCGGCAAATTCGCTGCTGTCGTCCAGCACGCGAACCTGGTTAAAGCCCTGGGCGCGGATCAGCGCGGCATCGTCGGCATGCTGGGTAAAAATCAGCGTATCTTTGCCGATGGCCTGCTGTGCGGCTTCATCCCAGTGATCCTGGTGGGTATGGGTGACAATGACGGCATCGACATCCAGCAGCGCATCAACCGCCACCGGCAATGCTACCAGCGGATTACGCAAGTGCGAACGTGCGGTATTCGGGAAGCCGGGCCAGGCTGCTTTGTCAGCCAGCATCGGATCGATAAGGAATTTTTTGCCGCCGTATTCCAGCAGCAGCGTGGCGTTACGGATTTGGGTCAGTTTCATCTATATTGCTCCAGTAAAGGGTTTTACTATGCCGCCGCGGTGCCAGACGGCAGGCGGCGCATTACCATGGAGTTGAGTATAGGAACGGTGGCCGTGGGGCGTCAGTGGCCCGAAGGTCAAATAACGATGGGTTTGGGTCAATCGACGGCGTGCCGTCGTCAGATATGGAAGCCGGCTGCGTTCAGTTCTGCGGCAACCCAGGTAAAAAAGATCCTTACCTTTTCTTTCTGTTCGTTGGCATGTGGCAACACAAAGTGGTGGGCGGCTACCGGCATGCTGACATCCTCGGCAAACACCGGGCGCAGATGATGTTGGCGCAGGCTTTCTCCCGCCAGCAGGTTGCTTTCCAGGATCACGCCCATGCCCATTTTGGCCGCCTCAATGCTCATATACGAGCGGTCGAAGGTGAAAATAAAGTTTTTATTCCACCCGCGTACCTTGTGCCACGACAGCCAGTTGTTCCAGTTTATTAACGTGCTGTCAGAATGAATCAGATCGCAGGACAGCAGATCGTTAACCGCGTTGAGCGGGTGTTTTTCCAGATAAGCGGCTGACGAGTAAGGCAGCATTCTCTCGTTCTTGATGGTTTTCACCATCAGCGTAGGCCATTGTGAAAGCCCGTGACGAATATCGATATCAATATTATCCCGGGAAAATTGAATACTTTCATATGAGCAGCTCAAACTGATTTTTAGCTCTGGCCAACGTTGGCGAAACCGATCCAATCTTGGCATTAACCATAATAGGCCAAAGCTGGGTGCAGAATGAATGCGTAAATAATCTTGGTGAATATCATGTATCACCTGATTAGTGGCCTGGCCAATAATATTTAATGCGCCGGAAACTTCTTTAAGATAACGCGCACCGATGGCGGTGAGTTGCACCCCTTTACTGCTGCGGGAAAATAACTTTTTCCCGAGATAATTCTCCAGGCTGGCGATCTGGTGACTGACCGCCGAGGCGGTGACGTTGAGGTTTTCTGCCGCCAGATTGATGCTGCCGCTATCTGCGACTTCAATAAAAGCCTGAACGTTGCGCAACGAGGGAACCGGCAGCGTTTTGTTTGGTATTGACTGAGGCATAATGCGCTTCCTGATAACCAACGAAAGTCCAAAAGGAGAGGGACCTTAAGCTGATAAAAAACATCGGGTTCAGAACGGATTGCTTGCCAGATTAACATAATAGCTCCCCCTTTCTTATGATAATTCGTGATGCACATCTCATTTTTTTGCTAAACAAATCCACCGAGCTTGCGGCGAATAGTTTGAATTAAGTCACGACGCAAATTTTTCTCAATCAGTATTGAGGTAATTTACATAGGCTTTCTTTTCTTGGTTGTTATATTGCCATTCGTGGTCTGAGGATAAAGCGTGTTGCGGCAACATGCGCTGAAAAGATAAAACTATAAAGAGGAAAGCCTATGTCACGTATAGATGCCGTTATCTGTAGCGACACCAGGAAAACAAAGTATCGTTTTGTCGTTTTGATGATGATTTTCCTGGTTTATGCCATCAACTATGCCGACCGGACAAATATCGGCGCGGTATTGCCGTTTATCATCGAAGAGTTTCATATCAACAACTTTGAAGCCGGTGCGATCGCCAGCATGTTTTTTCTGGGTTATGCCGTCAGCCAGATACCGGCGGGGTTCTTTATCGCTAAGCGCGGTACCCGGGGCTTGGTGTCGCTCTCTATTGTTGGCTTTTCTGCCTTTACCTGGCTTATGGGCACCGTGAGCTCGGTATTCGGCTTGAAAATGGCCCGTCTGGGGCTGGGGCTGAGTGAAGGACCATGTCCGGTGGGGCTGGCTTCGACCATCAACAACTGGTTTCCTGCCAAAGAAAAAGCCACCGCCACCGGCGTGTATATCGCCGCGACCATGTTTGCCCCGATTGTGGTGCCGCCGCTGGCGGTGTGGATCGCGGTGACATGGGGGTGGCGCTGGGTCTTTTTCTCCTTCGCCATTCCCGGCATCCTGGCGGCGATTGCCTGGTATCTGCTGGTCAAATCAACGCCTGCCGAGAGCCGCTTTGTCTCACCGAGTGAACTGGCGGAAATCAATGCCGGCCAGGATGAGCCAAAAGCGCTGCGTGAAAATATTCTGTTGGACGATAAATTCGCCACGCTGGATAAAATTATCCGTGTGAAAAAAATGCCGCCGATTAATACGGCAAAGGGATTATTTACCTCAAGAAATATTCTTGGCGATTGCCTGGCCTATTTTATGATGGTGAGCGTGCTGTACGGCCTGTTGACCTGGATCCCGCTGTATCTGGTTAAAGAGAAAGGTTTTGATTTTATCAGTATGGGGCTGGTTGCCAGTATGCCCTGCATCGGTGGCTTTGTCGGTGCGATTGGCGGTGGCTATATTTCAGATAAGCTGCTTGGGCGCCGCCGCAAGCCGACGATGATATTTACGGCCGTCTCCACCGTGGTCATGATGTTAATTATGTTGAATATTCCCGCCAGCACCTTCGCGGTGTGCGTCGGATTATTCTTTGTCGGCCTGTGTCTGAATATTGGCTGGCCTGCCTTTACCGCTTACGGCATGGCGGTTTCAGATGCGAAAATCTACCCCATTGCCTCATCAATTATTAACAGCGGCGGTAACCTGGGTGGGTTTGTATCGCCAATGGTGGCCGGGTTTCTGTTAGATACCACCGGCAGCTTTAATTCGGTATTCACCTATTTCGGTATTTGTGCCGCCATAGGTCTGGTGGTGATTCTTTTTCTTGATGAGCCACAATAACGCTAAATAATCCTGTTAATTAATCTGCTCTAATCTTGTGGAGTAATATTATGTTATTAAAAAATAAGATCGCCGTTATTACCGGCGGGGCTTCCGTACGCGGTTTAGGTTTTGCAACGGCCAAATTGTTTGCTGAACATGGCGCAAAAGTTGTCATTCTCGACCTTGATGGCGAAGCCAGCAAATCTGCGGCTCAATCATTGGGTGAGGGGCATCTTGGCCTGGCGGCGAACGTGAGCGATGAGTTGCAGGTGCAGGCGGCCATCGAACAGGTTATGGCGAAATATGGCCGGATAGATGTGCTGGTCAATAACGCCGGCATTACCCAACCGTTAAAGCTGATGGACATTAAACGCGAAAACTATGACGCGGTGCTGGATGTCAGCCTGCGCGGCACGCTGCTGATGTCGCAGGCGGTGATCCCGCAGATGCGAGCGCAACAATCCGGCAGTATCGTTTGCATTTCCTCGGTTTCCGCCCAGCGCGGCGGCGGTATTTTCGGCGGTCCACACTACAGTGCGGCGAAGGCCGGCGTGCTGGGGCTGGCGCGCGCCATGGCGCGTGAACTGGGGCCAGACAACGTGCGCGTCAACTGCATCGCGCCGGGACTGATTCAGACCGATATTACCGCCGGTAAGCTGACGGATGAGATGACGGCCACCATTCTGGCGGGGATCCCGATGAACCGCCTGGGAGACGCGGTGGATATCGCGCGCGCGGCGCTGTTCCTCGGTAGCGATCTGTCTTGTTACTCCACCGGTATCACGCTGGACGTTAACGGCGGCATGTTAATCCATTAAGCGAGGAGGATCGGATGAAGATGACAGCATTGCAACAGGTCGCGGCGGCGGCATGGCGTATTCGCCGTTATGCCCTGCGCATGGGAGAAGTTCAGGGGCAGGGGTATATCGGTCAGGCACTGGGCTATGCCGATGTGCTGGCGACCGCCTTCAGCCATGCCATGACCTATCGGCCAGCCGATCCCGACTGGGAGGGGCGCGATCGTTTTCTGCTTTCTCATGGCCACTACGCGATCGCCTACTACGCGGCGTTGCTGGAGGCAGGGATCATTCCCGAAGAGGAGCTGGAAACCTATGGTTCCGACGACAGCCGTCTGCCGATGTCGGGTATGGCCACCTATACGCCGGCGATGGAAATGTCTGGCGGATCGCTGGGGCAGGGGCTGTCGATCGCCGTCGGCATGGCGTTGGCGCTGCGGCAAAAGCACAGCCGGTCGTGGGTGTATAACTCGATGTCGGATGGTGAACTGGATGAAGGCTCGACCTGGGAAGCCGCGATGTCGGCGGCGCACTATGGCCTGAACAATCTGATCAATATTGTCGACGTTAACCAACAGCAGGCCGACGGGGATTCGCGCCAGATCCTCGGTTTTGAACCGTTGCAGGACAAATGGGCGGCTTTCGGCTGGTATGTACAGCGGGTTGACGGCAACGATTTGGCCGCGGTTATCCGCGCTTTTGACCAGGCGAAAGATCATCAGGGGGAACAGCCGCGGGTGATTCTTTGCGACACCTTGATGGGCAAAGGCGTTCCGTTCCTTGAAACCCGGGATAAAAACCACTTTATTCGCGTCGATGCCGACGAATGGCAACAGGCGATTGCGGTACTGGATGCCAATCAACCGGAAGGAGCGCTGCAATGAACCAGACTACGCAAAAACCCCGTTTAAAAACCTCGGCAATGATCGCGTCTATTGCCGATGAAAACCAGCCGACCGTCGCCGCACCTTTCGGCGTTGCGCTGGCGAAGCTGGCGGCTGAACGTGCGGAAATCGTCGGCATGTCGGCCGACCTGTCCAAGTATACCGATATGCATATTTTTGCTCAGGCGTTCCCGCAGCGCTTCTTCCAGATGGGGATGGCGGAGCAATTGCTGATGGGCGCGGCAGGTGGCATGGCGAAAGAGGGATTTATCCCGTTCGCCACCACCTACGCGGTATTTGCCACCCGTCGAGCCTATGATTTTATCCATCAGGTGATCGCCGAAGAGCATTTGAACGTGAAGATCTGCGCGGCCTTACCTGGCTTGACTACCGGTTACGGGCCTAGCCATCAGGCAACGGAAGATTTGGCGATCATGCGCGGCATCCCCGGCATGACCATCATCGATCCCTGCGATGCGCGGGAAATAGAGCAGGCGGTACCGGCGATTGCCGATCATCGTGGCCCGGTATATATGCGCTTGCTGCGTGGCAAAGTGCCTTTGGTGCTGGATAAATATGACTATCAGTTCGAGCTGGGCAAAGCCAAACTGCTGGAGGATGGCAATGATGTGCTGATCATCTCTTCCGGTCTGATGACCATGCGCGCCCTGGAAGCGGCGGAGAAACTGCGTGCCGACAACGTCGCCGTCGCGGTGCTGCACGTACCGACCATCAAACCGCTGGATGAAAAAACCATTATTGAGCAGGCATCGAAGCCGGGTCGTCTGGTGATTACCGCAGAAAATCATACCTGTATCGGCGGTCTGGGCGAAGCGGTGGCGGCGCTACTGATGCGTCAAGGCGTGCGCTGCGAGCTGGATAGCGTCGGCCTGCCCGATGAGTTCCTGCTGGCCGGTGCGCTGCCGACGCTGCACGATCGCTATGGCATTTCCACTCGCATGATGGTGGAAAAGATCAAACGCCGTCTTGGTTAAGCCCGGTGCCGCCGCGTTATGCGGCGGCCTTGACGCCCAAGCGATGCTTATCTGGCGCCGGCGGCAGGTTGACGTTTTTGCCTGACGCGCAGCGCCTCAACCACCAGTGAAAACGCCGGCGAAGGCTGCTTGCGGCTGGGATAGTACAGGTAATATCCCGGAAACGGCCGACACCACGGCTCTAGCACGCGGATCAGACGTCCGTCGGCGATATGCGTGCCAAACTCCTCCTCCGGCAGAAAGGCGATCCCGAGTCCGGCCAGTGCGGCATCGACAATATGCTCCGAGGTATTGAACGTCAGTTGCCCGCTGACGCGCACGTTGAGATCGCCGCCGTCCTGATCAAAATCCCAGACGTACAGCCCACCGGACCGGACCATGCGCTGGTTGATACACTGATGCCGTGTCAGTTCCTGCGGGGTCTGCGGTAGTGGATAGCGGGAAAAATAGTCCGGCGACGCCACGGCGGCCATGCGCAGCTTGGGGCCGATCGGGATGGCGATCATATCCTTATCGATGGTATCGCCAAGACGCACACCGGCATCAAAACGGTCGGCGACAATATCGCGAAACCCGTGGTTGGCGTCGAATTCGACATGGATGTCCGGATATTGATGCAATAGCGGCGTCAACTTCGGCAATAGCGTGGTGCGCAGCACATCCGGCCCGCAGGTGATACGCACCGTTCCCGCCGGTTTGTCGCGCAGTTCGGTCAACATGTCCAGTTCGGTTTCAATTTCATCGATGCGATGACCAATGGCCTGCAACAGCCGTTCTCCGGCGGCGGTGGGCGACACGCTGCGGGTGGTGCGCGTCAGCAGGCGGATCTGCATACGTTCTTCAAGCCCCGAGATCGCCTGGCTGAGGGCGGGCTGGGTCACGCCCAATTGCGCGGCGGCACGGGTAAAACTGCCTTCACGGGCGACGGTGACAAAATACAGCAGATCGTTGAGGTTGCGTTTCATCGGCTATCTCCCGGGTTATTAATAACTATAGCTTATAAGCTCATTAAGTATTCATTAGCTAGTCAGCCTACTCCCCGCGTGTAAAAATTCCAATCAGCATGACGTGACGGCAAATAAACGCCCTGGCCCACGTCTTCCTTTTTACATTCATTGTTTGACGTTATTCCCGTGAATAGCGTCCGGCCCCGGCTTGTCTGAAAACGGCCGCAGGCTGATTCGGAGGTAGCGTTTTATGTCCACATTATCGAATGACGCGCCGCGCCATCACCGGCATGCCTGCTGGAGTGGGGTGTTTGCCATGACGCTGTGCGTATTTGCATTAGTGGCATCGGAATTTATGCCCGTCAGTCTGCTGACGCCGATCGCCGGGGATTTATCCGTCAGCGAAGGGCTGGCAGGACAGGGGATTGCCATTTCCGGCGCGTTTGCGGTGTTGACCAGCCTGTCGATTTCAACGCTGGCCGGCACTGTTAACCGCAAACTGCTGCTGTTGGGCATGACCGCATTGATGGCGGTGTCCGGCACGGTGATCGCACTGGCGGCCAACTATGCGATTTACATGATGGGCCGCGCCTTGATCGGCGTCGCCATCGGCGGCTTTTGGTCGCTGTCGGCCGCTACGGCGATCCGCCTGGTGCCGCAGCATCAGGTGCCGCGCGCGCTGGCGGTGTTCAACGGCGGCAACGCGCTGGCTACGGTGATCGCGGCACCGCTCGGCAGCTATCTGGGTTCGGTTATCGGCTGGCGTGGCGCGTTCTTCTGCCTGGTGCCGGTGGCGGCGCTGGCCTTTATCTGGCAGTGGTTCAGCCTGCCGACGATGAGCGTGGATCACGACACCAAGCGCCGTGGCAGCGTTTTCCGCCTGTTTGCCAACCCGTTGGTGGCGGTGGGCCTGCTGGCCTGCGGACTGTTCTTTATGGGGCAGTTTGCGTTATTCACCTACCTGCGGCCGTTCCTGGAAACGGTCACCCGGGTGGATATCGCCACCCTGTCGTTCATGTTACTGGCCATCGGCGTGATGGGCGTTATTGGCACGCTGTTGATCGGCCGTTTTCTGCATGCCGGTTTCTACCCGACGCTAATAGCCATTCCGCTGTTGATGGCGGCAATTGCCGCCACGCTGATCGCCTTTGGCCACAGCCTGTGGGTGGTCGCGCCGCTGCTTGGTCTGTGGGGGCTGATCGCCACCGCCGCCCCTACCGGGTGGTGGAGCTGGATCGCCAGGACCTTGCCGAACGACGCCGAAGCGGGCGGCGGTCTGATGGTGGCCATGGTACAGCTGTCGATTGCCGTGGGTTCCACCGTCGGTGGACTGGCATTTGACCATCTTGGTTATCAAAGCACTTTCACCGTCAGCGGCACGTTATTGCTGCTGGCAGCGATGCTGACGTTGTTGACGTCGCGTAAAGATACCCATCAAACCCACTGAGGATCTACTGATGAAAAGACTTTCCCTGCTGTTAGGGCTGTTGATCGGCTCGTTTGCGGCAACAGGCGCCGATATGTCTAACGGCGCAGACAATTTTTATAAAAGTACCAGGGTCAGCCAGCAAAAGGTGACCTTTAAGAACCAGTACCAGATGACGGTTACCGGCAATCTGTTCATGCCGAACGATCTGAATCGGCAAACCCGCCACCCGGCGATTATCGTCGGGCACCCGATGGGAGCGGTAAAGGAGCAGAGTTCGAATCTGTATGCGCAAAAGCTGGCGGAGCAGGGCTTTGTCACGCTGGCGATCGATCTGTCCTTCTGGGGCGAGAGCGCCGGCCAGCCGCGTAACGCGGTTTCACCGGACATCTATGCGGAAGACTTCAGCGCCGCGGTGGATTATCTCGGTACGCGTCCGTACGTCGATCGCGACCGTATTGGCGTGCTGGGTATCTGTGGCAGCGGCAGTTTTGCCATCAGCGCGGCGAAGATCGACCCACGTCTGAAGGCGATTGCCACCGTCAGCATGTACGATATGGGCTCGGCCAACCGCAACGGGCTGAACCATTCACTAACGCTGGAACAGCGCAAAAAAATCATCGCCGATGCGGCACAGCAGCGTTACGTGGAGTTCACCGGTGGCGAAACCCAATACACCAGCGGCTCGGTGCATAAAATCGACGACAACGCTTCCGCCATCGAGAAAGAGTTCTACGATTTCTATCGTACCGCGCGCGGTGAGTTTACCCCGCAGGGCAGCTCGGCACTGCTGACAACGCACCCGACGCTGACCAGCAACGTGAAGTTTATCAACTTCTATCCGTTTAACGATATCGAGAGCATTTCACCGCGGCCAATGCTGTTTATTACCGGCGATCGGGCGCATTCGAAGGCGTTCAGCGAAGATGCCTACCGGCGTGCCGGCCAGCCGAAAGAGCTGTACATCGTGCCGGGAGCCGGTCACGTTGACCTGTACGACCGCACCGATCTGATCCCGTTTGCCAAGCTGAGCACGTTCTTTAACCGCAATTTGCAGTAATCCGATCCGGCCGCGCCCTAGCGGGCGTGGCCGATTTCACTGAGGCGCGTAGTGATGAAATAGCGTCGTATGTTATCGCTCGCGCTGGCAACCGCCGTTGGCAGGCACAGCGTGGCGGTAACCTTCTCCGCACGCTAAGGTTGCTGCTGATTCAGCACCGGCGGTTTTGCGTTGGCGTCGGTTGCCAAACACCGCCGGTCATCACCCCCGCATTTTTATCCGCATGGTCTATAGTTACCTTCATCACGGAGGAGGGGCTATGCGCTTTATCGTCGTCAGGCATGCTGAATCGCAAGGAAACAGGGACGGGATCATCCAGGGGCAACTGGATAGCCCGGTCACAGCCGACGGCCATCGGCAGATCGCCGCGTTAATGGCCACCTTGAAAGATTGCGCCTTTTCCCACATCGTCAGTTCACCGGCCGGCCGTGCGATGACCACCGCGCAGGCGCTGGCTGCACATTGCCACTGTGTCGTCAGCAGCGACGAGCGCTTGTGTGAACAGCATTTCGGCTGTTACCAGGGGCGGCCTTATCATCAGGCTTTTTCCTGTGACCCCGATGGGGTCAAGCGTATTTTTACCGGCGTGCCGACAGCGGCTGCGCCGCAGGGCGAGTCGGCGCTGCAGGTGGTGCAGCGTTTATTGTCGTTCTTTGGCGAGTTTGCACTTGGCGGCAATGCCACCGTCGGCGTGGTAACCCACAGCCATGCGCTACAGTCGCTGATCTGGCATTTACAGGGGGCCAATCCGCGCGAAGAAACCGGCAAATATGGCCATCCCAACTGTGGTTATTCGATTATTGATGCCACCGACGGCGAACTGGCGCTGCAACATTGGGGCATCGCCACCCATCTGCGCGCATTGCGCCAATCGCCGATCTGACCGCTGGCGCGTTTGCGCGTCATTGCCGCCCGCCGCCGCCCCCTTGGCGCTAATCTTGTATATAATCAGCGCGAATATCCGTAAACCCCGTATCAGGAGTACCCATGCCCTCCAAGGCGATCGCTAAATGGCTCAAACGACTGACGCTGGTGTTGGTGACGATCCTGATCACGCTGCTTGCCGTGCGAGTTTACGACACCGAGCGAGGTCCGGCGCTGGAACCGTGGCATACCTTTGTGCCACACGAAATGAGCGGCGACGAAGTGGACGGTGCCGACTGGCCGGCCTATCTGGCCGCTGAACAGCGGGTGTTTGCCGAGGTGAAAACCAACGTCAGCGATCGGCTGGAGGCTGGCGAACGTATTCCCCTGAACCGCTATTTTAGCGGCAGCCCGATTTATCCCGCGCATTTTGCCCGTGACTGGAATCGTTCTTATCAACTGTTACCGGCGGGGGAACCGCGTGGCGCGGTGGTGTTGTTGCATGGGCTGACCGACTCACCGTATAGCCTGCGGCATATTGCCGACAATTACCGGCAGCACGGCTTTGTCGCCGTTGGCATTCGCTTGCCGGCGCATGGCACGGTACCGGGCGCGTTGACTGCCATTGAATGGCAGGACTGGCTGGCGGCCACCCGACTGGCGGTGCGCGAAGCGCGTAAGCGTATCGGCGCGGACAAGCCGCTGCATATCGTCGGTTTTTCCAACGGCGGTGCCTTGGCGATGAAATATGCGCTGGATGCGCTGGAAGATCCCGAACTGGCACCGCCGCAGCGGCTGATTTTGATTTCGCCGATGATAGGCGTCACCCACTTCGCCCGCTTTGCGGGCATCGCCGGTTGGCCGGCGGTGTTCCCGGCGTTCGCCAAAGCGGCGTGGCTCGGCATACTGCCGGAATTCAATCCGTTTAAATACAACTCGTTCCCGGTCAACGGCGCGCGCCAGTCCTATTTGCTCAGCAATGCGCTGCAACAGCAGATCGCCCGGCTTGGCCGTGATGGCAAGCTGGCGGCATTGCCACCGGTGCTGACCTTCCAATCGGTGATGGACTCCACCGTCAGTACCCGGGCGGTGATCCGCGCGCTGTATAATGTCTTGCCGGCCAACGGCAGCGAACTGGTGCTGTTTGACGTCAATCGCACGGTGAATTTCGGGCCGCTGCTGCGGCCCAATGCCGCCGATGCGGTAAACCAGCTGTTGCCGCCGCCGCCGCGTCGTTACCGCGCCACGGTAATCACCAACCGATCGCCGGAAAGCAGCGAGGCGGTAGCGCATATTACCGAGGCCGGAGCGGTGGCGGAACGCCAACAGCCGCTCGGCCTTGCCTACCCTGCGGATATCTATTCGTTGTCGCATGTGGCGTTGCCGTTCCCGATCGACGATTCGCTTTACGGCCGTTTCCCGGCGCAGCGTGCCGAATTTGGCATCAGCCTCGGCACCATTGCCGCGCGTGGGGAGCGTTCGGTATTGGTGGTCGATATGGATTCGCTGATGCGTCTTGCCTCCAACCCGTTCTTCCCGTACCTGTTGCAGCGTATCGACAGCAAGCTTTAGACAAAACCGAGCAGGGCAAAGGCATCATCCTGCGGCTGGTAATCGAGCAGTTGGCGGGTTTCTTCCAGCGACAGGCGCTGATAGCGGTTGTTGGAAACGCCGTGCACCACCGCGTAGGAGACGTCGGTAACGCGAATGCAGCGATCGAGCAGATCGGCGGCGTCGCGGTGGCTGAGAAAGGCGCTCATGTCGCGGGCGCTGAGCTGCTGACCGGCGCACAGGGTGGTGAAGTTGGCGATGCGTACCGACAGGGCGGACAGGCCTTCCTGGTGGGCAAAGTAGGCGGCGATGCCTTCGCCGAACGCCTTGCTGACGCCATACAGATTCTTTGGTCGTGGTGCATCGTCCGGCCGTACCTGATAATCCAGCGGATAGCCTTCTACCGCCTGGGCGCTGCTGGCAAATACCACGCGCCGACAGCCGGCATCCTTGGCGGCGCGGAAGATATTAAAGGTGCCGAGAATGTTGTTGTCTTTCAACGAGTCGCAAAAATTCGCGTCCGGTGACGGATCTGCCGCCAGATGCAGCACGGTATCGATGCCGGCGCAGGCGGCGCGGCAGGCTTGCAGATCGGTGATGTCAAAGGCCAGCACCTGGTCGTTGGCACCGATATCGTGCAATAGGCCGATGTCCCGCTCCGCCAGCCGCAGTGGATAACGGCCTGCCATTGCCGCCCGGTATGCTGTAGCAACGCGGCCACCCGCGCCGGTGATCAAAATCCTGCCCATCTCAGAACGCAATGCCATGGCGCTTCAATCCTAAACAAGTTACGCAGAGGCCCAGTATTAGCCCGCTGCATTATCCTTGTCCAGTTAATATTAATTTCTCTGATGTTTTAGAGCGAAATTGGGCAACTCTGCGCTACGCTGTCGGACAACAGCGTCATCACCGCCCGAATGGCTGGCGCGCGTGCCAGATCGGGGTAGGTCACCAGCCACAGTTCGCGCGTTGGCGCGGGTATGGCGGTGGGCAGTTTTATCAATAGTGGGTCGTCATCGGCAACGAACGTCGGCAAAGCGGTAGCACCCAGCCCCGAACGTGCCGCTTCGATCAGGGAAAACAGATCGCTGGCCTGAAACACCACCGGCCGATCGTTCACTAACTGCTGCAACCACTGCTGATGCGGCTGTTGCCGGTAGCGGGCGTCATAGGTGAGAAAACGGTGCGCCGCCTCGGGTAAGCTGGCGTAGTCAGGGGCGGCGTAAAGCGCATAGCGCATGATGCCGATGCGTTGGGTCAGCAGATCCGGCTGCTGTGGCCGAACCATGCGCACGGCAATATCGGCCGCCCCGCGATCCAGCTCGGCAAGGTGGGCCTCACCGGATAGCGCCAGCGTAATATGCGGATAAACCTGCTGAAATTCGGCCATGCGTGGCGCGATCGCCCGGGCGGCCACCGACGGTGGCGCGCTGACGCGCACCGTCGCCTGCCGGGTTTCCGCCGTGGCACGCACGTAGCGTTCGATGGCCTGCGTCTGTTGTTCGACCTCCGCCGCCAGGCCGGCAATCACCCGACCATGTTGGGTCAGCGGCGTACTGCGCGGCAGGCGGGTAATCAGCGGCAGGGCGAGGGATTTTTCCAGCGCCGCCACCCGACGCCCGACGGTGGCATGATCGCAGCCCAGTTCACGCGCCGCGGCGCTCAATGAACCGCTACGGGCCAGTACCACAAAATGTTTTAAATCCTGCCAATCGATCATCAGTGAATTCCTGCACAATACCGTTGCGGTTTTGTGGAATATTCACACACAAAGGAGTGTGGTTCAATGCCATTGTTCAGTCATTAAAGTGAGTTGTTCAATTAGGATATCTTATGAATTTACGCTTGCAGGGGTGCACCGTGTTAATCACCGGCGCCAGCGCTGGCATCGGTGCCGGCATGGTACGGGTGTTTGCCTCGCAGGGTGCAAAGGTGATCGCCACCGCACGGCGTACCGAGAGGCTATTGGCGCTGGCCGACCAGGTCGAAAGGCAGGGCGCTGAACGGCCGTCGGTGATAAGCGCCGATCTCACCGACGCTGCGCAGTTGTCCGCTCTGGCGGCGCAGGTTGGCCACTGCGATATTCTGATCAACGCGATGGGCGGGGCCAGACCGACCGCGCTTGACGCCAGCGATGCCGTCTGGGAAGAAGCCTTTGCCTTGAACTTCACCCCTGCCCGGCGATTGACCCAGGCGCTGTTGCCGGGGATGCAGGCGCAGGGCTGGGGGCGCATCATCAATCTCAGTGGCTCGATGGAACCCCGTAACCTGAATGCCGCCAGCGCGGCCAAGGGCGCAATCCACCTGTGGGCCAAAGGGTTGGCAAGCGACGTGGCGGCGCAGGGCATTACCGTCAATACCTTGCAGCCGGGGCGGATCAACAGTGAGCAGATCTGCGAAACGCTGTATCCGACCGAGGCAGCGCGGCAAGCCTATAGCAAGCAACACATTCCAATGGGCTACTTTGGTGAACCCGAAGACGTCGCCTGGTTAGCGGCGTTCCTGTGCTCGCCACAGGCCCATTACATTACCGGCACGGTGATCCCGGTGGACGGCGGCATGCACTATTTCGCCCATTAACCGGCGTTTTGCATAGCGGATCACATTTTTGCGCTTTGCCGCCACAAACGCTTGTCGCGGCAAAAACACGGTGTTAACGTCATTTTTCAGCCGCGTTAGGGTTGTTACTGCTTCGGCAGGCAAAACCTAAATCTCGTGCTTCTGTTGCCCTTTGAATGGGCGCAGAGGCGACGAGGTTTAGGTTTTTTTTTGCGCCGAATTCCGCCGCCGTGTTTGGCCAACAGCGTATTGGCGGCCGGGTGATATCAGAAATCAAGGAATAACCTTATGAAATATCAACAGTTAGCCAGTGAGATTTTGGCCGGTGTCGGTGGCCGCGACAATGTGAAAAGCCTGGAACACTGTGCGACACGGTTGCGCTTCAAACTGCACCAACGCGACAAGGCGGACGCGGCGACGCTGAAGAACAATAGCGGGGTGATCATGGTGGTGGAGAGCGGCGGCCAGTTTCAGGTGGTGATCGGCAATCACGTCAGCGAGGTTTACGCCGCACTGGAGCAGGCTGCGGGCCTCGATGGCGACGCCACAGCGGCACCGAAGGAGAAAAAGGACGGTCTGTTCAGCCGCTTTATCGACGTGGTGTCCGGCATTTTTACCCCGTTAATCGGCGTCATGGCGGCGTCTGGCATCCTCAAAGGCTTATTGGCACTGACGCTGACCGTCGGCTGGTTACAGGCCGACGGCGGCAGCTATCGCCTGCTGTTTGCCGCCAGCGACGCGCTGTTTTACTTCTTCCCGATCATGCTGGGGTATACCGCCGGTAAAAAATTTGGCGGTAATCCGTTCATCACCATGGCGATTGGTGGAGCCTTGACTCACCCGTTGATGCTCGCCGCGTTTGAGGGCAGCCAGTTGCCTGGTGCTGCCCGGGAATATTTCTTTGGCGTGCCGATTACCTTTATCAACTACAGCTCGTCGGTGATCCCGATCATTTTTGCCGCCTGGGTATCGTGCAAGCTGGAGCCGTGGTTCAACCGGCTGGTGTTCAGTTCGCTGCGCAATTTCACCACGCCGATGCTCTGTCTGGCGATCGTCGTGCCGCTGACGTTTCTGCTGATCGGGCCGGTAGCGACCGGGCTCAGCCACCTGCTGGCCAATGGTTATCAAAGCCTGTACGCGGTTAACCCGCTGGTGGCCGGTGCATTGATGGGGGCGCTGTGGCAGGTGTGCGTGATCTTTGGTCTGCATTGGGGATTGGTGCCGTTGATGATCAACAACCTGAGCGTGCTGGGCCGCGATACGCTGGCTCCGTTGCTGCTACCGGCGGTGATGGGGCAAACCGGCGCAGCGCTTGGCGTGATGCTGCGCACTCGTGACGCCAGGCTGCGGGTGCTGGCAGGATCGGCGGTCAGCGCCGGTATTTTCGGCATCACCGAACCGGCAGTGTATGGCGTTAACCTGCCGAACCGACGCCCGTTCATTTTTGGCTGCGTCGGCGGCGCGATCGGTGGTGCGGTGGTGGGTTATTTCCATACCGCGACCTATTCGTTCGGACTGGTGAGCGTTTTTACCTTTGCGCAAATCATCCCGAGCGGCGGCCTGGATGCGACGGTGTGGGGGGCAATCATCGGTTCGCTGCTGTCGTTCATGATTGCCGCTACCGCCAGTTACCTGTTTGGCGTGCCGACACCACCACCGGCCACCGCCGATGCACCGCTCCATCCCGCGCCGCTGCAGCGTAAGCAGACCGTTGCCAGCCCGCTGGCCGGTGATGTGCTGCCGCTCGAGCAGGTCAATGATGCCACTTTCGCCAGCGGCTTATTGGGTAAAGGTGTGGCTATCGTGCCGCATTGCGGGCGGGTGGTGGCTCCGGTTGACGGGCGGGTAGCCTCGCTGTTTCGCACCGGACACGCTATCGGTATCGCCTCGGACGACGGTATCGAGGTGCTGATCCACGTCGGTATCGATACGGTGAAACTCGATGGGCAGCATTTTAGCGTACGGGTGAAGCAGGGAGATCGCGTCAGGCAGGGCGAGTTGCTAATTGAATTTGACCAGGTGGCGATCCACGCCGCCGGCTATGACACCACCACGCCAATCATCATCAGCAACAGCGATGACTACGTTGACGTGCTGGCCACTGACGCCGCTGCGGTGCCGGAACAGGCACCGTTGCTGACGTTATTACGTTAACAGGAGAATGCAATGACCAGTAAATTCCCTCAGCACTTTCTGTGGGGCGGCGCGGTGGCCGCCAATCAGGTAGAAGGCGCCTATCAGGCGCATGGCAAAGGGTTGTCGACCTCCGACGCCCAACCGCAGGGCATTTTTGGCGGGATTACGCCGCGCGTTGCCGGCGACAGCGGTATTAAAGACGTGGCGATCGATTTTTATCACCGCTACCCGGAAGACATCGCGCTGTTTGCCGAAATGGGCTTTACCTGCCTGCGTACCTCCATCGCCTGGACGCGCATTTTTCCGCAAGGGGATGAAGATACGCCGAACGAAGAAGGGCTGGCGTTTTACCAGCGGCTGTTTGACGAGATGGCGAAATATGGCATTCAGCCGCTGATTACGCTGTCGCATTACGAAATGCCGTATGGCCTGACGCAAAAATACGGCGGCTGGGGTAGCCGCCAGACCATAGGTTTCTTTGAACGCTATGCGCGCACGGTGTTTGAACGCTATAAACACCAGGTCAAGCACTGGCTGACGTTCAACGAAATCAACATGTCGTTGCACGCGCCGTTCACCGGCGTCGGGTTGCCGGAGGACAGCAGTAAAAGCGAGATTTACCAGGCAATCCACCATCAGCTGGTGGCCAGCGCCAAGGCGGTCAAGGCCTGCCATGACATCATACCTGACGGCAAAATCGGCAATATGCTGCTTGGCGGTATCGTCTATCCCCTGAGCTGCCGGCCAGAGGACGTGCTGGCAACCCAGCGTCAAAACCGGGATTGGCTGTTCTTTGGCGATGTGCAGGCACGCGGCTATTATCCGGCCTACATGCAGCGCTATTTCCGTGAAAACGGCGTCCAGCTGGAGATCACTGATGACGATCGCCAGGCGCTGCGTGAAACCGTCGATTTCATTTCTTTCAGCTATTACATGAGCGGTTGCAGCACCGCCGACCAGGCGCACAACCACAGCGCCCGCGCCAATATTCTCAAGATGGTGCCGAACCCGCATCTGGCCAGTTCGCAATGGGGTTGGCAGATCGATCCGCTTGGGCTGCGTTATTTGCTCAATGAGCTGTATGACCGCTATCAGAAACCGCTGTTTATCGTTGAAAACGGTCTGGGCGCCAAAGACCAGGTCGAAGCCGATGGCAGCATCAACGATGATTATCGCATCCGTTATCTCAACGATCATCTGGTGCAGGTCGGCGAAGCCATTGACGATGGCGTCGAGGTGATGGGCTATACCAGCTGGGGGCCGATCGATCTGGTCAGCGCGTCAACCGCCGAAATGTCCAAACGCTACGGTTTTATCTATGTCGATCGTGACGATAGCGGGGCAGGCAGTCTGGTGCGTCGCCGCAAAAAGAGTTTTTACTGGTATCGGGATGTCATCCGCAGCAACGGCGCTAGTCTGACATCTGGCGGCTAAACGCTCAGCCCCTTTCGGCGTGTTCGCTGTCCAGATAACGCTGACGCGCATGTTCAAACCAGCTGTCGGGCACGTTGTGCGGTGGCAGTCGCAGCATCGCCAGCCCGTGTTCGACAATATGGCTGGCCTGCCGCCACAGCGTGGCATCGCCTTCGGTGAGGACGTCGAGCAGCCGCTGTTTTTCGATCAGGTAGGTGCGGGCGAAATGGCTGTCATAGGTCAGCAGCGAACGGGTATTGTCGATCAAATCCGCCAGTTTGATGGTTTTTGCCGGCGGCGACGCCTTGGCGCTGTGGCGGCGATCGCGATTCTTGCGCTCAAAGCGGTTACCACTGCCGGCTTCGCTGACGTTGGTCAGCATGCCAACCAGTTCCGCTACCGGTTGGCCAAAATGGCTTTCGATGTCCGCCAGCGTGGTGGGGGTGTCTTCTACCGTGTCGTGCAGCCAGGCTGCCGCCAGCATTTCGTCGGTGTGCGGCACGCTGCGAACGATTTCCACCACCGCCTGCGGGTGGACGATATACGGGGCGTTAGTGTATTTACGCCGTTGATCGATGGCCGCATGCGCCTTGGTGGCATAGCGGCGCGCGCGTTCTACCAGTGTGCTCGACATATCCTTTCCTCCTCTAGCGCCGTGCGCTGCGGTTCCATGATTAAAAAATAGCACAGTGGCAAAAAAATAGCTTGCGATTACATAGTGCACTATCTATAGTCGAACCATGAAAGATAATCACTACGACCCACTCAAGGCGAAAAACATGCTGCTGGATCAGCAGATGTGTTTTGCCCTGTACTCCGCCAATTTGGCGTTGCACAAGGTTTATCGCAAGCTGTTGAACCCGCTCGATCTCACCTATCCGCAATATCTGGTGATGCTGGTGCTGTGGGAGCGGGATGAAATCACGGTGTCGGATATCGGCGAACGCCTGTTTCTCGATTCCGCCACCCTGACGCCGCTGTTGAAGCGGTTGGAGGCCGCCGGCCTGTTGCTGCGCTATCGTGCGGTTAACGACGAACGGCAGGTGATCATCGCGCTGACTGACGCTGGGCGCGCGCTGCGCGAAAAGGCCCATGCGGTACCGGAAGCGGTGATGTGTGCCACCGACTGCAGTCTGGACGAAGTGAACAGCATCAAGCAGCAGTTGGAAAAGCTGCGCAACAGGTTAATCAACCAGCTTTGAGCTAACCGCCGGTGTAGAACGCACGATGGTCAATCGTCGTCTACACTGAAATAGGCTCTGGATATATATAGCGCGCGATTTAATCGTGACAAATTTAATGACCGGCGCGGGCTTTTTCCCGTCGACGGTAACCACCCACTCGAAAGAAGGAATCAAGCATGTCTATTGAAAAAGTCGTTTACCGCGCTCATGCAAAAGCCACCGGTGGCCGTGACGGTCGTGCGACGTCATCTGACGGCGTGTTGGATGTCAAACTCGGCGTACCGAAGGAAATGGGCGGCGCCGGCGGCGAGGTCACCAACCCGGAACAGCTGTTTGCCGCAGGTTATTCTGCGTGCTTCCTGGGTGCGTTGAAGTTTGTTGCGTCCAAGGAACACGTTAAAATCCCGGCCGAGGCGTCTATCGAAGGCACCGTCGGCATTGGCGAAATCCCCAACGGCTTCGGTATTGAAGTGCAGTTGGATATCAGCCTGCCGGGCGTTGAGCGCAGCGTAGCGGAAGATCTGGTGAAGAAAGCGCACGTGGTGTGCCCGTACTCCAACGCCACCCGTGGCAATATCGACGTCACGCTGAACGTAAAATAAACCGCTCGCCCAAGCTCATCGGGAGGGGAAACCCTCCCTTTTTCTCTCGCCTGCTCGGCAATCGTCATCACAGAAAGCGGCAAAAAATGCCGATTTTTTGAGAAATCTCTTGATTCTTGCCCCAAAAATAGCGCTTATTGCCGATCGGCTGAACCTGCCGCCGCATCGAGTGTCTGACTGTTTCAGAACTGTTAAAAAGTCCCCGGAGCCACCGCGTTACATGAACAAAGTTAAATCGCTATCACAGCAGAATTTATCGTTATTGTTAGCGATCTATATCGGCATATTTTTGAACCTGTCCGTTTTCTATCGTCGTTTTGATTCATTTACGCACGGCATTCAGGGGATCAAGGTTATTTCGGCGGTAACGGAAGTTATCGCCATCGTTCTTTTCACCTTCTTTATCATGCGGCTGGTGTCGCTTGGCGGCCGGCTGTTTTACCGCATCGTTGCCTCACTGCTGGTGCTGATATCGGTCGCCGCCAGTTACTACATGACTTTCTTCAACGTGGTGATTGGCTACGGCATTATCGTCTCGGTGATGACCACCGACATCGATTTGTCGAAAGAAGTGATCGGCATGCATTTCGTGCTGTGGATGATCGTGGTCAGCGCGTTGCCGCTGCTGCTGATCTGGAAAAACACGCTGCGCTATACGCTGATTGAACAGCTGAAAACCCCAGGCCATCGCCTGAAGCCGCTGCTGGTGCTGTTGGCGGTGGTGGCGCTGGTGTGGTTGCCGTTGCGCACGCTGGACAAAGAGCAGAGCGCACAGGAAAAGATCACCAATATCGACCTGCCGAGCTACGGCGGGGTGGTGGCACACTCCTACCTGCCGTCCAACTGGATTTCGGCGCTGGGGCTGTTTGCCTACACCCGCTATGATGAAAGCCAGGACGCCGCCAACATGTTCGATCCGGCCAAGCACTTCACCTATGTGGCGCCGCCGGGCATCGACGACACCTACGTGGTGTTTATCATTGGCGAAACCACCCGCTGGGATCATATGGGTATGCTGGGCTACGATCGTGATACCACGCCGAAGCTGTCCAAAGAGAAGAACCTGGTGGCGTTCCGCGGCGAATCCTGCGATACCTCGACCAAACTCTCCCTGCGTTGCATGTTCGTGCGTGAAGGCGGTGCCGCCGACAACCCGCAGCGCACCTTGAAAGAGCAGAACATTTTTGCGGTGTTGAAGGAGCTTGGCTTCACTTCCGAGCTGTTCGCCATGCAGAGCGAGGTGTGGTTCTACAACAACACCGACGTCAATAACTACTCTTTCCGTGAAATGATCGCCTCCGAGAAGCGTAACGACGGTAAGTCGGTTGATGACATGCTGTTGGTGAACGAGATGAAGGAGTCATTGAAGCGCTACCCGCAAGGCAAGCACCTGGTGATTCTGCATACCAAAGGCTCGCATTATCTGTATTCACAGCGTTATCCGCGCGAATACGCCCGCTACCAGCCTGAATGCATGGGGGTAGATGATTTCTGTTCGAAAGATCAGCTGATCAACGCTTACGACAACACCGTGCTGTATACCGACACCTTTATTGATAAGGTGATCGATCAGGTACGTGATAAGAAGGCGATTGTGTTCTACGCGGCCGACCATGGCGAGTCGATCGGTGAGAACTCGCACCTGCACGGCACCCCGCGAGAAATGGCGCCGCCGGAGCAGTTCCGCGTACCGATGATCGTGTGGGCCTCCGACAAGTATCTGGAGGATGCGAACCACCGCAGCGCGTTTGAACAGTTGCAGGCGCAGCAGCGGATTGGCAAGACCCATCGCCACGTAGAGCTGTTCGATACCATTCTCGGCTGTCTGGGCTACAGCTCGCCGGATGGCGGCATCGTTGCCAAGAACAACTGGTGTCATAACCCGAATGCGGCTGCGGAATCGGCCAAGGCGTCGCCAGTGCCGTCGGCACCGGCACCTGCGGCGGTAGCCAAGCCGTAATCTTCCCGGCCGGGCGCTGATTCGCCCGGTTTTGCCGTTGGCATTACGCTGACTGGCGGTGGCTTTTTCGCTAATACGGCGCTTTTATCACCACTTGGCGTAGGGGAATAAAAAAGTGATTGACGCTCTGGTACGCCAGCAGTAAGATGCGCCCCGCATCGGCGAGTAGCGCAGCTTGGTAGCGCAACTGGTTTGGGACCAGTGGGTCGGAGGTTCGAATCCTCTCTCGCCGACCATTTTCAAAGAAACCCGCTTTTAAGCGGGTTTTTTTACGCCCGGATTTTATAAGAGGATGAAGACAAAACTGTCGGGAACAGTTTTGAACAACGCCTCGGCGTTGGCCCGCAGGGCAAGCATCGCAGATGCGCGTAATCCTCTCTCGCCGACCACTTTCAAAGAAACCTGCTTTTAAGCGGGTTTTTTTACGCCCGTTATTCAGGCTGTTTTGCCGGCCACGACCCCTATCCACACCGCGGCGCAATAATCGGTAGTCAAACGTTGCCGAGAGATATCATTTTGCTCTCGGCTTTTTAATAGTTAAAAGTTTTTTTACGTAGCATAGATTGTTACAGGCACTGGCGCATTAAACGCACTTCGGACTCACTCTTTCGAGTAAGGGGTCAGCATTTCGTCCTGTCTTTAACCGCGATCACAAAAATAACCGTTCAGATATTCATCATTCAGCAACAAACTTTTTTAGTTTTTTATCGGAGTATAACTCCGGTCAATACTCATACGGCAGTGTATTGAACCAAACTCAACGGCATAGCATAAGTTTTCATGCTGCATCTGTTAAAAAAAGGTTTTTTTTATGTTTGTTTGCTGTTTCTCACAGACTGCGTAAAACCCCACTGGTTATATTGACGCCACCCAAAACAGTTGGCAATTTGTTAACCTCATGGGTAGAGCGAGAGCTGTTTGAGTGACTTCCACGCGCTCAAACTCCCACACAAGGATGCGTTCCATCCGGTTCTTCGCGCTCAACTCTTCTGCCTTCGGGCAACTGCCGCACAGACCACGCAATAAAAAATACAGGGCTGGCGGGAATAACCCAATAGACGTCACGCTGCAGGAAGGCGGCAACCCAGCGACTCCCCGCTACTTACCTCGGTAAGCGACCGCGGCGGGCAAGGGTAGCCAACGCGCCAGCGCGGTGACAGCTAAAGGGTTTACACACACATCACACTAACGGAGCACTAATGATGACAAGTTCCTTGGGAAAATCGGGGATTCTGAAATTCGGCATTGGGCTGGTTGCGTTGACCGTTGCGGCCAGCGTGCAGGCAAAAACGCTGGTTTACTGTTCTGAAGGCTCGCCGGAAGGCTTTAACCCGCAGTTGTTCACCTCCGGCACCACTTATGACGCCAGTTCGGTACCTATCTATAACCGTCTGGTCGAATTCAAGATCGGCACCACCGAATTGCAGCCGGGCCTGGCGGAGAAATGGGACGTCAGCGAAGATGGCAAGGTCTATACCTTCCACCTGCGCAAGGGCGTGAAGTGGCAAAACACCAAAGGCTTCAAACCTACCCGTGATTTCAACGCCGACGACGTGGTCTACTCCTTCGAACGACAGCTGGATCCGAAGCACCCCTACCACAAGGTGTCCGGCGGCAGCTATGAGTACTTCCAGGGCATGGGCATGCAGGATCTGATCGCCAAGATCGAAAAAGTGGACGACAACACCGTTCGCTTCACCCTGACCCGTCCAGAAGCGCCGTTCCTGGCCGACCTGGGTATGGACTTCGCCTCGATCCTGTCTGCGGAATATGCCGACAACATGATGAAGGCCGGCACGCCGGAAAAAGTGGACCTGAATCCGGTCGGTACCGGCCCGTTCCAGCTGTTGCAATACCAGAAAGACTCCAAAATTCTCTACAAGGCGTTTGACGGTTTCTGGGGCACCAAGCCGCAAATCGATCGTCTGGTGTTCTCCATCACCCCAGATGCCTCTGTGCGTTATGCCAAACTGCAAAAGAACGAGTGTCAGGTCATGCCGTACCCGAACCCGGCTGACATCGCGCGTATGAAGCAGGACAAAAACATCAATCTGATGGAACAACCGGGGCTGAACGTCGGCTATGTGTCGTTCAACGTCGAGAAAAAACCGCTGGATAACGTGAAGGTGCGTCAGGCGCTGACCATGGCGGTAAACAAGCAGGCGATCATTGAAGCGGTGTACCAGGGGGCGGGCCAGGCGGCCAAAAACCTGATCCCACCAACCATGTGGGGCTATAACGATGCGGTGCAAGACTACGCGTACGATCCAGCCAAAGCCAAGGAACTGCTGAAGGAAGCGGGCCTGCCGGACGGTTTCTCCATCGACCTGTGGGCGATGCCGGTACAGCGTCCGTACAACCCGAATGCCCGCCGCATGGCCGAGATGATTCAGTCGGACTGGGCGAAGATCGGCGTGAAAGCCAAAATTGTTTCCTATGAGTGGGGTGAATACCTCAAGCGCGCCAAAGACGGTGAGCACCAGACGGTGATGATGGGCTGGACCGGCGATAACGGGGATCCGGACAACTTCTTCGCTACGCTGTTCAGCTGTGCGGCGGCCAAAGACGGCTCCAACTACTCTCGCTGGTGCGACAAGTCGTTTGAAGCGCTGATCCAGCCGGCACGCGCCGAATCCGACCACAACAAACGTATCGAGCTGTACAAGCAGGCGCAGGTGGTGATGCACGATCAGGCGCCAGCGCTGATTGTCGCCCACTCGACCGTTTATGAGCCTGTGCGTAAAGAAGTTAAAGGTTACGTTGTGGATCCGCTGGGTAAACATCACTTTGAGAACGTTTCAGTCGATTGATCATCGACCCGCTAGCCGGGCCGACATCGACGCCGGGGTTTGTGCCCCGGCGGAAACATCAGAAGTATGTGAGCTTTAATAAGCCTGGCGGCCCACGAGCCGCCGGGCAACTATACAGAGAGTTCGGGATATGTTGCAGTTCATACTCCGGCGTTTGGGGTTAGTTATCCCAACGTTTATCGGCATTACCTTGCTGACTTTTGCATTCGTCCATATGATCCCCGGCGACCCGGTGACCATCATGGCCGGGGAACGCGGGATATCCGCAGAGCGCCATGCGCAGATCATGGCCGAGATGGGGCTGGACAAGCCGCTCTATCAACAATACTTCACTTACGTCACCAACGTGCTGCATGGCGATCTGGGGACGTCACTCAAGAGCCGTATTTCCGTTTGGGACGAGTTCGTACCGCGCTTCAAGGCGACGCTGGAGCTGGGCATCTGCGCGATGATTTTCGCGGTGATTGTCGGCATACAGGTCGGCGTGCTGGCGGCGGTGCGTCGGGGTTCTATCTTCGATCACACGGCGGTGGGCATCTCACTGACTGGCTATTCGATGCCGATTTTCTGGTGGGGCATGATGCTGATCATGCTGGTGTCGGTGCAGCTCAACCTGACGCCGGTGTCGGGGCGCATCAGCGACACGGTGTTTCTTGATGACACCTTGCCGCTGACCGGTTTTATGCTGATCGACACCCTGTTCTGGGGTGAACCGGGCGACTTCCTTGACGCGGTGATGCACATGATTCTGCCAGCTATCGTGCTGGGTACCATCCCGCTGGCGGTGATCGTGCGTATGACCCGTTCCTCGATGCTGGAAGTGCTGGGCGAGGATTACATCCGTACCGCGCGCGCCAAGGGCGTGAGCCGCATGCGGGTGATTGTGGTGCATGCGCTGCGTAATGCGCTGCTGCCGGTGGTGACGGTGATCGGCCTGCAGGTCGGTACCATGCTGGCGGGGGCGATCCTGACCGAAACCATCTTCTCCTGGCCGGGGCTGGGGCGTTGGCTGATGGATGCGCTGCAACGCCGCGACTATCCGGTAGTGCAAGGGGGCGTGCTGTTGGTCGCCTGTATGATCATTCTGGTTAACCTGCTGGTAGACGTGCTCTACGGCGTGGTCAACCCACGTATTCGTCACAAGAAATAAGGGGCGCCGCGATGACTCAAGTGACCGAGCCGGTGGTAACCGGCGCGCCGAAGCCAATGACTCCCTTGCAGGAGTTTTGGCACTATTTCAAGCGCAATAAAGGGGCCGTTGTCGGCCTGGTATACATCATTCTGATGTTCGTCATCGCCATCGGCGCGGGCTTCCTGGCGCCGCATGCCCCGGCGGAGCAGTTCCGCGACGCATTGCTCAAACCGCCGGTCTGGCAGGACGGCGGCAGTTGGCAATACATTCTCGGCACCGACGACGTGGGGCGCGACGTGCTGTCGCGTCTGATGTACGGCGCCCGGCTGTCGCTGCTGGTCGGCTGTCTGGTGGTGGTGCTGTCGCTGATCATGGGGGTGATTTTCGGCCTGCTGGCCGGCTACTTCGGCGGCGTGGTGGATGCGATTATCATGCGCGTCGTCGACATCATGCTGGCGTTGCCAAGCCTGCTGTTGGCGCTGGTGCTGGTGGCGGTATTTGGTCCGTCGATAGTCAATGCCTCACTGGCGCTGACCTTCGTTGCCCTGCCGCACTATGTGCGCCTGACGCGCGCGGCGGTGCTGGTGGAAGTCAACCGTGACTATGTTACCGCTTCCCGCGTGGCGGGGGCCGGCGCACTGCGCCAGATGTTCGTCAATATTTTGCCGAACTGTCTGGCTCCGCTGATCGTGCAGGCTTCTCTGGGTTTTTCCAACGCAATTCTCGATATGGCCGCTCTCGGCTTCCTCGGCATGGGTGCTCAGCCGCCAACGCCAGAATGGGGCACTATGCTCTCCGACGTGCTGCAGTTCGCGCAAAGCGCCTGGTGGGTCGTGACCTTCCCCGGCGTGGCGATTCTGCTGACGGTACTGGCGTTTAACCTGATGGGGGATGGCCTGCGTGATGCCCTCGACCCCAAACTCAAGCAGTAACCGAGGACCCGAACATGGCGTTATTGAATGTAGACAAGCTTTCGGTGCACTTCGGTGACGAAGGCACGCCGTTTCGCGCGGTAGACCGAATCAGTTACAGCGTGGAACAGGGGCAGGTAGTCGGCATCGTCGGCGAATCCGGCTCCGGAAAATCGGTCAGTTCGCTGGCCATCATGGGCTTGATCGACTATCCCGGCAAAGTGATGGCCGACAAGCTGGAATTCAATGGGCAGGACCTGCGCAAGATCTCCGAAAAAGAGCGCCGCCAACTGGTGGGCTCCGAAGTGGCGATGATTTTCCAGGATCCGATGACCAGCCTGAACCCGTGCTACACCGTCGGCTTCCAAATTATGGAGGCGCTGAAGGTGCATCAGGGCGGCAACCGCCGTACCCGTCGCCAACGCGCCATCGACTTGCTGAATCAGGTAGGTATTCCCGATCCGGCTTCGCGGTTGGACGTGTATCCGCACCAGCTTTCCGGCGGTATGAGCCAGCGCGTGATGATCGCCATGGCGATCGCCTGTCGGCCAAAACTGCTGATCGCCGATGAGCCGACCACCGCGCTCGACGTGACCATTCAGGCGCAGATCATCGAGCTGCTGCTTGAGCTGCAACAGCGTGAAAATATGGCGCTGCTGCTGATCACCCACGATCTGGCACTGGTGGCCGAGGCGGCGCATCACATCATCGTGATGTACGCCGGGCAGGTGGTGGAATCCGGCAAGGCGGCTGAAATCTTCCGTGCGCCACGCCATCCGTACACTCAGGCGCTGTTGCGTGCGCTGCCGGAGTTCGCGGCCGACAAGGCACGTCTGGCGTCGTTGCCGGGCGTGGTGCCGGGAAAATATGACCGGCCAAGCGGCTGTTTGCTCAATCCGCGTTGCCCGTATGCCAGCGAACGTTGTCGCCAGGAGGAGCCGGAACTGCGCAGCATTCCCGGACGTCAGGTTAAATGTCACACACCGCTGGATGATGCGGGGAGGCCGACCGTATGAGCCAGAATCAACCCTTGTTGCAGGCCATTGACCTGAAAAAACACTACCCGGTCAAGAAGGGGCTGTTCGCGCCGGAACGGCTGGTAAAAGCGCTGGATGGCGTTTCGTTTACGCTCGAACGCGGCAAAACGCTGGCGGTGGTGGGGGAGTCTGGCTGCGGGAAATCAACCCTGGGCCGACTGCTGACCATGATCGAAGTGCCGACCGGCGGCGAACTGTATTACCAAGGCCAGGATTTGCTGAAACCGGACGTGACTGCAGAAAAACTGCGCCGTCAGAAGATCCAGATCGTGTTCCAGAATCCTTACGGATCGCTCAACCCACGCAAGAAGGTTGGACAGATCCTCGAGGAGCCGTTGTTGATCAACACCACCTTGAGCAGCGCGGAACGGCGCGAAAAAGCCCTGGCGATGATGGCCAAGGTCGGCCTGAAGACCGAGCATTACGATCGCTATCCGCACATGTTTTCCGGCGGTCAGCGGCAGCGTATCGCCATCGCGCGTGGGCTGATGCTCAACCCCGACGTGGTGATTGCTGACGAACCGGTGTCGGCGCTGGACGTATCGGTGCGCGCGCAGGTGTTGAACCTGATGATGGATCTACAGCAGGAACTTGGCCTGTCATACGTGTTCATTTCGCACGATCTGTCGGTGGTGGAACACATTGCCGATGAAGTGATGGTGATGTACCTCGGCCGTTGCGTGGAGAAGGGCAGCAAAGATGCCATCTTCAACAACCCGCGTCATCCGTATACCCAGGCGCTGTTGTCCGCGACGCCGCGCCTGAACCCGGATATGCGGCGCGAGCGCATCAAGCTGACCGGCGAACTGCCAAGCCCGATGAACCCGCCGCCGGGCTGTGCGTTCAACGCCCGTTGCCGTCGTGCGTTCGGCACCTGTAGCCAGTTGCAGCCACAGCTGCGGCAGTACGGCGATCAAATGGTGGCCTGCTTTGCCGTCGATCAGGATGAACAGGAGCAGCAAAGCGCCTGACGTTTTGATTGATGGTAGTGGTAGCGTGATGCCGCTCGGTTAAGGCCGAGCGGCATTTTTTATCGGTATGATCCGGCGTCAGGCGATGGGAACCGCCCGTGGTGAGGGTTGGCCGACCGGTGGACATCGTCGTGTCGCGGGGCCCCATCGGCAAGCAGTGCAAGAAAATGAAGATCAAAGATGCAATGCGATGCGTTTGCCGTCCGGTAACGTTACGTCGAGAGACAGCTCTCCGCCAAGCGCTTTGACATAACGTTTCAATGTCGACAGTTTCGGGTCGTTGTCCACTTTTTCCATCTTCGCGACGGCGGGCTGTTTAATCCCCATGGCGTCAGCCAGTTGTTTCTGCGATATATTCAATTCTTCGCGTATTTTCGCCAAGGCAATTTCCTGACGAATCTCATCGGCCCGGGCCGCGATTCTCTCACGACTTTCAGCGGAGCGTTGCGCTAACAGGTGTTCCAAGGTTGCCATTATTCATTCTCCAGAGTTTGCAGATGGGCGGCATACTCGGCATCGGCCGTTTTTATCAACTGCTGATAGAAGCGTCGCCCCATGCCTTTTTTGTCAGCGGCACATAAAACGATCGCCTGCCTGTGGGGATCAAAAGCAAAACATGCACGTATGGGATAGCCTGCCGTCTGTACCCGCAGTTCCTTCATATTCCCGTAGGCGGAGCCCTTCAGCGTATCAACCTGAGGACGTCCGAGATTGGGGCCATCCTGCTGTAGTAGGGTCAACACGGCTAACATTTCTTCCTGCACGCGATCCGTTTGTCGGTAAAACCATTGATCAAACCGCGGCCGGGTAACGATTGTCCACATCCTTGTCCCTTATCGTCCATGGGTAATCGGTTAATAATATAACCTGTAGGTTATGGCATCAACATCAGTATCTCGGCGTTGTTCACACCCGGCGCCGCTGTGCAGTAAGGCACGCTCAATAGGTGTTGCGCTTCTGCCGGCGGTCGGCGGGGCGCTAACTGGCTGGACTGGCTAAGGGGAATGGATTAATAGATTCCCCCTCATGATGGCAGGCCTGCTCCGGAGCAGGAACGGCTGATGGCAGCGTTACGCAGTGATTGGGACAAGTACGGGCGACGCTGTGGCCGCCCGTGGTGAGGGATTATTGCGGGTAAGGTACCCAGTCACCGCCGTTCAGCCTGATATACGACTTGCCTTGATACTGCATCACGATGGCGTTGTCGTTTTCCGAAATAACCGCGGTTTGCGGCAGGCTCTGGGTCAGCGTTTGCCAATCGACGCTCGAAGCGGTAAACGCTTTGCCGTCCACCAGGCGAGATACCAGCTCCGAAATGGCCAGGTAGCTGCTTGGCGTCTTGATCTGCAGTGGACTGCCCTGGTGCGGCGCCGTCATGCCCACCAGCTTGATGCCGACCGGAATGTGGGTGATGCTCGGACTTGGGATATCGCGCAGGCCGGACATCTGCATTTTGTCACCTACCAGCGCCGCGCCGTGTTCCGGCACGATCACCACCATCACTTTGCGTCCGGATTTCTCCAGTTCGTCGAGGAAGGTATTCAGCTGATCGAACAGTTTTTGCGCCCGTGGCGCGTATTCGGCAGTTTTCTTCGAGCCGACAAAGCGGTTGCCGTCATGCAGCGGGATGATGTTGAAGAAGGTGGCGCTGCGGCTGTCGCCGGCCTTGGTCTGCTGATCCAGCCAGCGGTTGAGCAGTTCCAGATCGTTGAAAATCGGCTCGCCGTCAAACGATGCCAGTTCATTGCTGACGCCGGCTTGCGACATCAGCGGTGCCTGCATGCCACCCTGTTCGCGCAGTTCTTTCAGATAATTGCCGAACACCCCGGAGTGGTCCATCATCAGCTGTTGTTTAAACCCGAGTTTTGAAAGATTCTCAAACAGATAGCATTGCTGATTCACCGGTTGGTACAGATCGCGATGCGACGGTTGGCCGCAGCTGGCGCGCAGCAGGCGTATTGAGGCCGGGCCGCTGTAGGCGGTGGCCGAATTGAAGTTGTCGAACATGATGTCCATCTTCGCCCACAGCGGATGGTTTTCCAGCTTGGAGGCTTCGATATCCGACCAGGCCAGCGAACAGATGTTGATCACCAGCAGATCGAACGGCTGGGCGTCGGCCGGCAGCGTGGCTGGGAAAGCGGTGGTGCGGCCTTTTTCACCATCGTAAAACTGATTCAGATAGGCGGTCAGGTTGGCGCTGGTCGGCGGGCCGCTGGCGGCAGGCAGGTTGCTGCCGGCTTCGGCGGTCGGTGCCGGTGCGGTGGCCGGATCGGGCGTGGCGGCGGTGGTGGTGGTCGGCAACAGCGAAATCGCCGGGCCGCCGATGGCCAGCAGGTTCAACCACACCATGGCCGCGACGGTAAATACCGTGACCCGCAGCCACTGTGCCAGGAACAGATAGGCCACCAGCATCACGAAGGCGGCACCGACCATCTGCCAGTTGATAAAGCGGTTCACCAGTTCAAGCAGATAGTCGGCGCTAAAGCCGGTTAACTGCGACCCCTGGCTGAGTATGCTGCTGATCCCCGGCAGCCAGGTATCATGATAAAACAGCCCCAGACCGATGGGGATTGCCAGCCAGTGCCGCCAGCGATGCAGGCGCATGGCCGGAATCGGCATTAGCAAAAAGGCCATAAACACCAGATTGGCCAGCGGATGGAAATTCAGATAGCCGAACCACAGCAGGCCGAATTTGGCCAAAAAGTAATAGTTCCAGCCACCGAGGCCACGCCAGTAGCGCCACAGAGCATTGTCGTTTTGCGTGTTGTTTTTATCGTTCATGATTGTTTTTTGCGCTTAATCTGGAAAGAGGAGCCGTCGCGCACCCACAGGCCGGCCGATTTCAAATAACGCGGTGAGAACAGTCGATTTTGCCAGCGTTGCCGCCAGTGCGGGTAGCGGCGATGTAGCGCGTAGCCCAGCGGAATGAAAAATAGCGCGCACAGCATTACCAACTGCACGATATCGGTCAGATTCAGCATGTCGGATCCTCCTGGCTGCCGTCAATCAGGTTACATGCCACCGGCTGGCGGCGCATCGCCGGGCTTTCAACGGCGGCAGCGGCGGTCGGCTTGGCGACCAGCGGCGTTTCCTGCCGTGCGGCTACGGCGCTGCCGTGAGCCAGGCGTTTGATTTCCGCCACGATATCAACGTCCATATGCCAAACCAGCTGGTTGCTGAAGGCTTCGCTCACCGGCAGACGACAAATATGCATCATTGCGGTATCCAGATCGTTGATGCGGCAGGTGGAAAGGAACAGGAACAGCCGCCCTTGTGCCACGGTCATCACGTCGCCGAAGCGCCGCATATGGCACAGCGTCATGGCCTGTTCGGCGCGCAGGCCCGGCGCTGGCCGCAGTGCCACCATCACGCCCTTGCCGTCTTCCGGCAGCAGCGTGTTGCCCATCAATGACAATACCGCCTGGCTGAAATCATCGGGCGGCAGATAGCCCTTTAACTGCAACGGCCGCAGACCGGCCAGCAAGGCGTCGATATCCGCCGGCACGTGGCGCGAATAGCGCTGGCCCTGAATGCCTTCCAGCATGGTCAGAAAACGCGACAGCGGCGCCACGTGCGGCACGATCAGATTGGCGCCGCAGGCCAGCAGCAGGCGCTCATCGCTGTAACGCAGGCTGGCGTTCATTTCGCGCACCACGATTTTCAGTCCGTTACCGCGGCTGCGGCGCAGGTTGTGGATCTGATGCGCCAGCGCGTCGATCTGATCGCTCTGGTATAACGAAAATATCAGCGTCGCCGACAGGGTCAGCATGCCGTGTTGCGCCAGCAATGCGTTGCTTTCCAGCAATTGCCAGTGGGTAGACAACGGCGGCGCACCTTCCAGAATGCTGTGCTCCGCCAGATAGAGGTGATCGTCATTGTGCGCGACGCTCGGCGACGGCTTACGGTTTTCATCTTCACCTTGCCAACCGTGCTCTGCGGGGTACAGCGTGATCAACTGATTGGCGTTGATGCCATTGGCGGTGCTCCACCAGTTAACCAGGTATTGCGCGCTGTCCTGCTGCCATTGCAGGTTGGCCAAACCGTCCAGCAACCGATGCTGGTTGCCGAGCTGGCCGCGCAATTTATTCACGCCGCTGCCGTGGCTGAGGATAACCAGGGTACACCCCTGGCGGCGTAGCCAACGGCCAAGGCTGGCTATCCAGTTGTGGATCTCCTCGCGGGTGAAGGTCTGCCACAGGCTGGCATGCGCCAGCAGGATCAACAACCGATTGTGCGGTTTCAACGTGCGCATCAGGTCGTCACTGAAATGCAGTAGCGCCGCCTTTTGCTCCGGCAGCGTATACAGCGGCAGTTTGTTTAATTTGGCAGAGGTCAGAGAATTCAATACTTTATCCGGCTTTTCGCCGCTGCAAATCAGCGCCGCCCGAGCGGATTCCGGCTGTGCGGAAATTATTTGCCGACACAGGAGCTCAGCGTCTGTTTGGCGATCGATATTAACCCAATAAAATCCCGGGGATTGCATGACAGAAAGTTCTTCCCAAATCTGTCGAATTCCTAATGAGAAAGCATGCGCCATAGGTGTTTTCTACTTTCGTTGAGAAGGCCGCGGGTCAATATCTGGAAACTAGAATTAACGAATAAACGATTGTAACATTGCATCCAATAATAACAAACAACCGGCATTGTGTAATAATATCCGTTAAGATTCATCTTATTGGCTATTTTTTTACATACTATTGCTATAGTTATATAACACTAGCCTATTTTCGAGGCGGCAGGATGAATAATCAACCAACGCGCTTAAATGCGGTTTTGGCCTCGCAGGCGCCGGACGATCTGGAAACGTTGCGTCATGTTTTCGCACTACCGCAATTACATTATATTGATATTTCCCGCCAGGAACGTTTGGCGCAAATGATGGCGCGTTGGCCGTTACTGGAAGAATTATCCCAGAAATCAGGGAGTCACTAATATATGCCGGTGATTGCGCTGCAAGGGATTCGAGGCGGAATTGGCGCGACGTCGATAACGGCGGCGCTGGCCTGGGCATTACAGCAATTAGGTGAAGCAACGCTGGCCATTGATGCGTCGCCGGATAATTTATTACGTCTGCATTTCAATACGCCCTTTGCATTGGCGCGAGGCTGGGCACGGGCAGAGCTGGACGGCACCGACTGGCGTCAGGGGGCGATGCGTTACTGCGAAAAGCTCGACTTTTTGCCCTTTGGCCAGTTAGACGCCACGGAACGTCAACAACAGAGCCAAAACCTCGCCATACCCTGGGCACAGCGGCTGGAACAATTGCAACACAGCGCACGGCATCGCTGGATCCTGCTGGACGTACCGGCGATTGACAATGCGCAGACGCGCCAGGCGCTGAGCGCCGCCGATCGGGTGTTTGTCCTGCTGACGCCCGACGCCAATTGCCACGCCCGTCTGCATCAGCAGGCGCTGCCGGCCAATGGCCATTTTCTGATTAACCATTACTCGTCTGTCAGCCAGCTGCAGCAGGATTTGCACCAGCTGTGGCTGCAAACGCTGAATGGCCTGCTGCCGATGGTCATTCACCGTGACGAGGCGCTGGCTGAAGCCATGGCGATGAAACAGCCGCTGGGTGAGTACCGCCCGGACAGTCTGGCCGCGGACGAAGTGCTGACGCTGGCGAACTGGTGTCTGCTCCACCTGCAGGATGCCGGGCAATGAGTCGGGTAATGAGCCTGCTGCTGATGCCGCCGGCCCATGTGGCGGTGCAGCGTCGCTATCGCACTTATCGCCGCAACGGTTCCTCGGTGTTGACGGCGTTCTTTACCACGCTGCTGGTGGCCTGTGGCTGGGTATTTTTGCGCTTTGAGTCGCCGGCCTGGCAGCGTATCCGCGCTGGCCGCAGTTACTGGTTCCCGCATATTTCCCCGCTGCGCCCGCGGTTGGCGGACGGCCTGCGCTATCTGGTGCAGGCGCTGTGGCTGCTGATGTTTCGCACCGGCCGCGTGCCGCGTGGCCGTTACGCCTTTGCCGGCTGGCGCAAGCTGCAGCTGCGCTACGTTAATTGGTTGCAGCGGCTACCGCATCGGCTGCAAGACGCCGACGTCGAGCAGCGTACCGTCACGCGTTTGGGCGGTATGAACCGCACCCTGCGCCGCGTGCTGTTTATTGGCAGCGGCATTGTGGCGGCGATCCTGGCGCTGTTATGCATTTCGCAACCGTTTGATCTGCCAGCGCAGTTTGTGTTTGTGCTGCTGCTGTGGGGCATTGCGATGGTGGTGCGCCGGGTGCCGGGTCGCCTGCCGGCGCTGATGTTGATCGTACTGTCGCTCACCGTCTCCTGTCGCTATCTGTGGTGGCGTTACACCGCGACCCTCAACTGGGACGACCCGCTCAGCCTGGTGTGCGGTCTGCTGCTGCTGGTGGCGGAAACCTATGCCTGGGTGGTGCTGGTGCTGGGCTATTTCCAGACCGTGTGGCCACTCAACCGCCAACCGGTGCCGTTGCCAGAAAACAGCGACAGCTGGCCCACCATCGATCTGATGGTGCCGACCTATAATGAAGATCTGGGCGTGGTGAAGCCGACCATTTATGCCGCACTGGGCGTCGACTGGCCGCAGGACAAGATTAATATCTATATTCTTGACGACGGCAACCGCCCCGAGTTTCGCGCTTTTGCCGACGAGGTAGGGGTGAAGTACATTGCGCGGCCGACCCACGAGCATGCCAAGGCCGGCAACATCAATAACGCGCTGAAGCAGGCCAGCGGCGAGTTTGTGGCGATATTCGACTGCGATCACGTGCCGACGCGTTCATTCTTGCAGCTCACCATGGGGTGGTTTTTTAAAGATAACAAGCTGGCGATGTTGCAAACGCCGCACCACTTTTTCTCGCCGGATCCGTTTGAACGCAACCTGGGGCGCTTCCGCCAGACCCCCAACGAAGGCACGCTGTTCTACGGGCTGGTGCAGGACGGCAACGACATGTGGGATGCCACCTTTTTCTGCGGTTCCTGCGCCATTCTGCGGCGCAGTGCGTTGGACGAAATCGGCGGCATCGCGGTGGAAACCGTGACCGAAGATGCCCACACCTCGCTGCGGCTGCACCGCCTTGGCTATACCTCGGCGTATATTCGCATTCCACAGGCGGCCGGATTGGCTACCGAAAGCCTGTCGGCGCATATCGGCCAGCGTATCCGCTGGGCGCGCGGCATGGTGCAGATTTTCCGGCTGGATAACCCGCTGTTTGGTAAAGGGCTGAAACTGGCGCAGCGGCTGTGTTATGCCAACGCCATGCTGCACTTTTTATCGGGCATTCCGCGGCTGATCTTCCTGACCGCGCCGCTGGCGTTTCTGCTGCTGCACGCATACATCATTTTCGCCCCGGCGTTGGCTATCGCGCTGTACGTTCTGCCGCACATGATCCACTCCAGCCTGACCAACTCGCGTATCCAGGGCAAATACCGCCATTCGTTCTGGAGTGAAATCTACGAAACGGTGCTGGCCTGGTATATCGCCCGGCCGACCACCGTGGCACTGTTCAACCCGCACAAGGGCAAGTTCAACGTCACCGCCAAAGGCGGGCTGGTGGAGGAAGAACACGTCGACTGGGTGATTACCCGGCCATACATGGTGCTGGTGCTGCTCAATCTGGCGGGCCTGTGCTTTGGCGTCTGGCGCATCATGCATGGCCCGACCGATGAAATCATGACGGTGATCGTCAGCCTGGTGTGGGTGCTGTACAACATGACCATCCTGGGCGGCGCGGTGGCGGTGGCGGTGGAAGCCAAGCAGGTACGCCAGTCGCACCGGGTCGAAATCGCCTTGCCAGCGGCGCTGGCACGCGCCGATGGGCATCTGTTCCCCTGCACGCTGCGCGATTATTCCGACGGCGGGGTCGGGGTTGAAATGCGCGTGGCGGATCAATGGCAAGAAGGCGATCGGGTGGCGCTGTTACTGAAGCGTGGTCAGCAGGAATACAGCTTCCCGTGCCAGGTGACCCGCGCCTTCGGCGCCAAGGTCGGCTTGCGAATGGTCGATATGACGACGCGACAACACATTGATTTTATACAGTGCACCTTTGCTCGTGCCGATACCTGGGCGCTATGGCAGGACGGTTTCCCAGAAGATAAGCCGATCGAAAGCCTGCGTGACGTGCTGGCACTGGGCTTTCGCGGTTATCTTCGCATGGTGGATTACGCGCCGCCGCTGGTGCGCAGCATATTGGTCGGGTTTACCACATTGATTGCCTGGGTGCTGTCTTTCATTCCGCATAGCGTGGGGCGGAACCCGGCATTAAGCCCAAAAGAGACCGTGGTGTAGGCCGTGTTTCCACTGCCGCTCACCGTAGGGTGAACTGGCACTAACTTTGATGATGATACGATGACAAGAAAATTAACCTGGTTTACCGCGTTGGCCTTAGGCATCAGTACGTTGTCCCAGGCTGAATCCCCCCCGGCACCCACCACCGCCGTGCCGTCGGCGAGCGCCGATGCGCCATTGACCGTGCCGGTGAACCCTGCTGCACCGCAGGATCCCGATGCGCCGGTGCGCGATGTACAGCTGTCGTTTGCGCAGATCGCGCCGCCGCCGGGCACCTTCACCCTGCGCGGCACGCGCCCGGACGGCCAGATTGAATTCGGCGTACGCAGTGACGAAGTGGTATCGCAGGCGACGCTCGATCTGTCTTTTACGCCGTCACCGTCATTGATCCCGGTAGAGTCACATCTCAAAGTGTATCTCAATGATGAACTGATGGGCGTCACCACTATCGCCAAAGAGCAGTTGGGCAAGCCCAATCATATCGAGATGGCGATCGATCCGCGCTATATCACCGATTTTAACCGCCTTAAGCTGGTGTTCGTCGGCCATTATCAAAACATTTGCGAAAACCCGGCCAGCAGCACGCTGTGGCTGGAGATCGGTAAATCCAGCGCGCTGAAGCTGCGTTATCAGACGCTGCCGCTGAAGAACGAACTGTCGCACTTCCCGGAACCGTTTTTCGACAACCGTGATAACCGTCCGCTGACGCTGCCGATGGTGTTTGCCGGCCAGCCGGACATCACCCAACAGCGTGCGGCGGGCATTCTGGCGTCGTGGTTCGGCAGCAAGGCCCAGTGGCGCGGCCAGTCATTCCCGGCAATGTTTGATACGTTGCCAGACCGGCACGCGGTGGTGTTCGCCACCAACCAACAGCGTCCGGCTTTCCTGCGCGACTACCCGGCGGTCAACGGCCCGACGGTGGAAATGATCGGCCACCCCGATAATCCCTACGTCAAACTGTTGCTGATTCAAGGGCGCGACGACAACGATCTGGTGACCGCGGTGAAAGGCATCGCGCAGGGCAATATCCTGTTCCGTGGCCAGAACGTCACGGTGGACAAGGTCGAGCAACTGGCACCGCGCCAGCCTTACGATGCGCCGAACTGGGTACGTACCGACCGGCCGATGACCTTCACCGAGCTGCAGCAGTACGCCGAACAGCTGCAAACCAGCGGTATCGAGCCCAGTCCGATTTCGCTGACCATGAACCTGCCGCCGGATCTGTTCCTGATCCGTAGCACCGGTATCGATATGCGGCTGAAATACCGTTATACGCCGCCGCGCATCCAGGATGGCTCGCGCCTTAACGTCAATTTGAACAATCAGTTCATTCAGGCCTATTCGCTGGTGCCGGAACATGAACAGGGCGCGCAGCTGTTGCGTCTGCCGTTGACCCAGGGGCTGATCGATTCCGACCGAAACGTCACCATTCCGGCGTTGCGCCTCGGTGCGGTCAATCAGCTGCGCTTTGACTTTGATTACACCACGCTGCTGGCCAGCGGGGCGGAAGGGCGCTGTGAAACCTATTCCTTCACGCAAAACCATGCGGTGATCGACGGCAGTTCAACCATCGATTTCTCTGGCTATCGTCACTTTATGGCGATGCCGGATCTGCGTGCGTTTGCCAATGCGGCCTTCCCGTTCAGCCGGCTGGCAGACCTGTCGCAAACGCTGGTGCTGGTCAACAAACAGCCGCAGCCGGCGCAGGTCAGCGCCTTGCTCGACGCGTTGGGCAATATTGGCGCGCAGACCGGCTATCCGGCGCTGGCGGTCAGCCTGAGCGATGACTGGGCGCAGGCCAAAGAGAAAGACGCCGACATTCTGATGATTGGCACCATTCCCCCTGAGCTGCGTGACGATAAAAAGGTCAGCCTGCTGGTCGACGCCACCGAAAGCTGGGTGAAACAGCCGCGACGCCAGCCGCCGCTGCCGAGCATGGAGGTGATGGCCGACGACAGCAAGCCGGACAGCAGAACCGCCATCGGTTCCGAGGGGGCGATGGCAGCGATCGTCGGGGTTCAGTCTCCGTTCAACGATCAGCGCAGCATAGTGGCGCTGCTGGCCGACAGCCCGCGCGGTTATCAATTGCTGGGCAACGCCCTGCTCGACAGCGGCAAGCGTGCCGCGATGTTTGGCTCGGTGTCGGTTATCCGTGAATCAGGGGTTAACAGCCTGCGCGTCGGTGATATTTATTACGTCGGCCACCTGCCGTGGTGGGAGCGGGTCTGGCATGCACTGTCGACGCATCCGGTGCTGCTGGCGGTGCTGGCGGTCATCGTGGTGGTGATTCTGGCGCTGATGCTGTGGCGTGGCCTGAAGGCCTTCAGCCGCCGTCGCCTGTCACCGGAAGATCGGGATTAACGCCATGCGACTGAGGGTAAGATGGACCTTGACCCTGCTGCTGCTGTGCGCGTTCAGCGCCACGGCGGCCTGCCCGTGGCCGGCATGGCAGCAGTACCGGCAGTTTTACATCAGCGAGGGGGGGCGGGTGATCGACCCCAGCAGCCCGAACCGTATTACCACCTCGGAGGGGCAAAGCTACGGGCTGTTTTTCGCGTTGGTTGCCAACGATCGGCCGACCTTCGATCGGCTGCTGAACTGGACCGAAAACAATCTGGCGAAGGGCGATCTCGGCGCCCACCTTCCCGCCTGGCTATGGGGGGAGGATGATAAGCAGCGCTGGCTGGTGCTGGATGACAATTCCGCCTCTGACGCCGATCTGTGGATCGCCTACAGTCTGCTGGAAGCGGGCCGGTTATGGCAAAGCCGGCGTTACCTCACGTTGGGCACCCTGCTATTGCAACGCATCGCGCGTGAAGAAGTGGCGGATATTCCCGGCCTGGGGCCAATGCTGTTGCCGGGCAAAATGGGCTTTGTCGACGACCCTCGCTGGCGGCTCAATCCGAGCTATCTGCCACCGCAACTGCTGGCGCGCTTTGCCTCGCTGAACGGGCCATGGCAGGCGATGCAGCAGGTTAATCAGCGTATGTTGCTGGAAACTGCGCCGCACGGTTTTTCCCCCGACTGGGTGGTGTGGCAGCGTGACAAGGGTTGGCAAGCGGACGGCGCGAAACCGAACATCGGCAGCTACGACGCCATCCGCGTCTATCTGTGGGCCGGCATGCTGGCGAGCGGCGATCCGCTCCGTACCGCGTTGCGGGAGCGTTTTTTGCCGATGACGCAGCTGACCGCACGGCAGGGCGTGCCGCCGGAAAAAACCGATACCGCCGCCGGAACCACCCGTGGTGACGGTCCGGTGGGGTTTGCCGCCGCGCTATTGCCGCTGCTGGCCGATCAACCCGATGCGTTGGCGCGGCAACGCCAGCGTGTCAACGACAACCCGCCAGGCGACGACGCCTATTTCAGCGCTTCGCTGACGTTGTTCGGCCAGGGATGGGATCAGCAACGTTATCGTTTTACTCGTCAGGGTGAACTTCAACCCGCCTGGGGCAGCCAATGCACAACTTCAGAATAAACTGGCTGAGCCTGTTGTCGCTTGGCCTGTTGCTGGCGCCCGCGGCGCAGGGCGCAGAAACCGTGTCGCCGGAACAGTGGCTGCTGGAGCAGGTGCGCGTCGGCGAAGCCAGCCATAAAGAAGAGTTGGTGAACCAATCGTTATATCGTCTGGAACTGATGGACCCCAATAACCCGGAAGTGATTTCGGCGCGCATGCGCTTGGCATTACGTCAGGGGAATCAGGCGCTGGCGCAGCAGCAACTGGACAAGCTGAAGGGCATTGCGCCGCAATCCGCCGCCTATCGGCAGGCAGAAATGAGTCTGTTGCTGACGCAGCCGGAAACGCGGCAGCAATTGCAGCAGGCGCGGCTGATGGCGACCGCCGGGCGTTTGACCGAGGCCAAGACGGCCTATGATGCGTTGTTCCAGGGCGAACCGCCGACGCTCGATCTGGCGCTGGAGTATTGGCGGCTGGTGGCGCGTTTACCGGGCCAGGAACCTGCCGCCATCAAGAAATTACAGGCGCTGGATCAACGTTATCCCGGCAGCGCGTCGTTGCGCATGCTGCTGGCGCGTTTGCTGTTCAGCCAGAAACAGGACGCGCTGGCGTATGAGGAGCTGCAAAAGGCGGCGGCTGACCCGAGCGGGCGCAGCGATGCTGCCGATTTGTGGCTGGAAAAAATCAAGGACATGCCGGTCAGCGCAGCCAGCGTGGCGGCGCTCAATCGTTTTCTTGGCGTCTTTGTGACCGGCGATCAGGCAGTCGGCGCACGTGAAGAGCTGGCGCGCCAGCAAACGCTGTTGGCCGATCCGGTCTTCCAGGCGCGTGCTCGCGGGCTGGCGCAGGTGGATAGAGGCGGTAGCCGCGCGGCGATCCCCGAACTGCGCAAAGCGCTGGCGGCGGCGCCGGACGACCCGGAGGTGCTTGGCGCGCTGGGGCTGGCCTATGCCCGAGCCGGCAATCGGCCGCGGGCGCTGACGCTGTTCCGCCAGGCGCAGCAGGCGGATAAAAATGGCTACGGCGCCAGCAAATGGCAGAGTCTGATCAACACCAACCGCTATTGGCTGGCGATCGACGAGGGCGACAAGGCGCTGAAGGCCAATAATCTGTCGCTGGCGCAGCAGAAATATCAACAGGCGCGGCAAATCGATAATGCCGATGCCGACGCGCTGATTGGCCTGGGCGACGTTGCCGTAGCGCGGCACGACGACGCGGCGGCGGAGCGTTATTATCAACAGGCGCTGCGCCTCGATCGCGGCAGCGGTAGCGCAGTACGCGGCCTGACCAATATCTATCAGCGCCAGTCTCCGCAAAAGGCGCTGGCTTACCTCAACGGGCTGCCGCCAGCCCAGCGCAACAAGATGCGCGACACCCTCGACGGACTGCAACTCGACATGTTGAAACAGCAGGCGGAGGCGTTGGCGCAACGGCAGCAATGGCACCAGGCGGCGGAAATTTACCGACAGGCACGGTTGCGCGATCCCGACGACGTGTGGCTGACCTATCGTTATGCGCAGGTGCTGCGCCAGGCCGGTCAACCACAGCAGGCGGATGCGCTGTTCAACGCGCTGGTGCAAAAGCAGCGCCACGATCCGCAGCAGGTTTACGCCTATGCGTTGTACCTGTCTTCCAGCGATCGTGACTCGCAGGCGCTGGCGCATCTGGCTACCCTGCCGCGCGCGCAGTGGAATGACAACATGCGTGAACTGGCGCAGCGACTGCAACTGCAGGCCACGTTGGCGCAGGCCGAACGGCTGCGCGCTGGCGGTGACTCGGCGGCGGCGGTGACCTATCTGCAACGCCAGCCAGCGGATACGCGTATCGATCTGACGCTGGCGGACTGGGCGTTGGCCGACGGTGATTACGCCGGTGCGCTGGCGGACTATCAGCGGGTGCGGGGGCGTGAGCCAAATAATCCGGATGCACGCCTGGGCGAAATCGAAGCCTACGTGGCGCAGGGCAATATGTCGGCGGCGCGGCAGCGGTTGCAAACCGCAACGCCGCAGGATGCTGCTTCGATTAACAGTGAGCGACGGGTGGCCAATGCCTGGCAGGCGGTGGGCGAACCGGATAAGGCTGCCGATATTTTCCATCGCTTGAAAACGGCGGCGCAGCAGGAGCCGGCCGGGCAAGGCAAGGCGCTGGTCTATCGTGATGCGGCGCGTCTGGAACGCGATCGGTCACAGCCGGTACTGGCGCAGCAGGATTTCCAGCAGGCGATGGTCGCCAGTGGCATCACGCCAACGCTGCCAAAGGATAATGACCAATACACTCGCCTGACGCGCAATAACGCTGGCGACGATTGGTTAAAGCGCGGCATTCGCGCCGATGCGGCGGACCTGTACCGTCAGCAGGATGTTAACGTCACGCTGGACCATGACTATTGGGGATCCAGCGGGACCGGCGGCGTGTCGGACTACCAGGCGCACGACACCATGTTGCAGGTGGATATGCCGCTGTATGACGGGCGGGCGTTTTTCCGCACCGACACCGTGCGTCTGAATGCCGGTAAATTTTCCACCGACGGTGACGGCAAATATTACGAGACCTTTGGCAGCTGTAATACCCAGGGTTGTAGCGGCGACGAGCGGCAAAAAACCACCGGCACCAGCGTGGCGCTGGGTTGGAAGAACGATCGCTGGGAAACCGATATCGGCACCACCCCGATGGGGTTCGAGGTGGTTGACTGGGTCGGCGGCGTGGCCTACAGCGGCGATTGGCAACACATTGGCTGGACGCTTGGCGCATCGCGCCGGCCGATGTCCAGCTCGCTGCTGGCGTTTGGCGGTACCCGGGATCCGAACACCGGCATCACCTGGGGTGGGGTGCGCGCCACCGGCGTCAGCCTGAGTGCCAGCTACGATCGCGGTGAGGCGCATGGCGTGTGGGCCGATCTCAGTGCGCACCAGCTCAGCGGCAAGAACGTGGAAGACAACCAGCGCGAAAGACTGATGGCTGGCTATTACTACAAACTGATCAATGAAAATAATCGCCGCGCCACCGTCGGCCTGAACACCATGCTGTGGCACTATCAAAAGGATTTGAGCGGTTACTCGCTGGGCCAGGGGGGTTATTACAGCCCGCAGCAATACATGTCGCTGTCCATACCGGTCAACTACCGCCAGCGCACCGAGAACTGGTCGTTTGAGGTGGGCGGTTCGGTTTCGCTCTCGCATGCCAAAACCGACAGTCAGCGGCGTTATCCGCTGCAGGGGCTGGTCCCCGATAGCCTGCCGGACAAGTTGGCTATCGAAGACGGCGGGTCGTCTACCGGCGTCGGCTATACGCTGCGTGCCATCGTCGAACGCCGCCTGAGCGCCCACTGGACGCTGGGTGCCGGCATTGATATCCAGCAGGCGAAGGACTATACCCCGAGCCATGCTCTGATTTATGTCCGTTATTCGCTGGCGGGCTGGCAGGGCGATCTGGACTTGCCGCCGCAACCGCTGACGCCGTATGCCGATTTCAAATAGCGGGCCGGCCTGTTGCCAGGTGTTTTCAGAGTGTCGCCCGCAGGGTAGTTTTGCTACCCTAGGTTTATTCGGCTAGGAAAAGACTGAAACCCGCGCTTTTCTTACTTCTTCCATCGCTATGGCAAGGTAAAAACGCGAGGCAATCGCGTATACTCACACCGATTCGAACACGGGCGTGGCATTGTTTTCAGCACTGGTCATTTTTTCAGCCCGATTAACGGAGAGCAGGTTTGCGGGTCAGGCGTTCACTCACGATTAAGCAGATGGCGACGGTGTCCGGGGTGGCGCTGGTCACGATCTGCATTTTTATCGTCATTCAGTTATTCCACTTTGTGCAGCAGCGCAGGGATGACTACGCCCAGCAGTTGGAGAATATCGCCCATTCGGTACGCCAACCGTTGGCGGAAGCGGTGCTGCGCATGGATGTGCCGGAAACCAAACGGGTGCTGAATTCGCTGTTGCCGGTCGGCATTTTGACCCGTGCCGATATCGTGTTGCCGAACGAGTTTCAGGCGCTACACGCCAATTTCCCGCCGGAACGGCCGATACCGTCGCTGATTGCGCGCATTTTTGATTTGCCGGTGCAAATTTCCGTGCCGCTGTATTCGCTGGAACGGGTGCCCGCCAATCCGCAGCCGCTGGCCTATCTGGTATTACAGGCCGATTCGTTCCGCATGTATCAGTTCATTCTCAGTACGGTGTCGACCATGCTGTCCACCTATCTGCTGCTGGCGCTGATTTTGTCGATCGCCATCACCTGGTGCATGAACCGGCTGATGGTCTATCCGCTGCGCGCCATGGCCAGGGAGCTGGAAAACATCTCCGAGGAGGATGCGCCGTATCATCAATTGATGTTGCCGTCGCTGCACCAGGATGACGAGCTTGGCCTGCTGGCGCGCAACTATAACCGTAATCAGCAGCGGCTGGCCCGCGCCCATGCCGATATGAGCCGCCTCAGCACCCGCAACTCGATTACCGGGCTGCCCAATCAGGTGCTGTTGACGGCGTTGCTGGAGCAGCATATTGCCTCCAGCCTGCGACCGGAACGTTTCAATCTGCTGGTAATCGGCATTGAAACGCTGCATGAGGCCAGCGGCGTACTGACGCCGGCGCAACGTGAAACGCTGGTGCGCAAATTAACGGAAAAGCTGCACCAATGTCTCGACAAGGACAGCGTGCTGGCGCAGTTGACCAACGCCGAGTTTGCGGTGTTGGCCAAGGGCATTGAACGGCCGTTTCACGCCATGCAGCTGGCGCAGCGCATCATGGCGCAAATCAACGCGCCGCTGGATATCCAGAAGATGTCGCTGCGGCCGACCGCCAGCATTGGCATTGCGCATTATCTCGATCGCGGCGAAAGCGCCGAACAGCTGCTGCGCAGCGCGATGTCAGCCATGATGTCGGCGCACCGCGACGGCAAAAACCACATTCTCTTCTTCGAACCCAGCCTGACCGACCGGACGCAAAAGCGCCTGACGCAGGAAAGCGAAATTTTGCAAGGTATCGAACGGGACCAGTTTACCCTGTACCTGCAGCCGCAAATGGACATGCGCACCAACGCGGTGATTGGCGCCGAAGCGCTGCTGCGCTGGCGGCAGTACGACGGCAGTATTACCCTGCCGGCCGATGTGATCCCGCTGGCCGAAGAGCTGGGGGTGATCGTGCCGCTTGGCAACTGGGTGCTGGAAGCCTCGTGTCGCATTTTGGCCGACTGGCAGGCGCGGGGCATTGCGCTGCCGCTGGCGGTCAACGTGTCGGCGTTGCAAATGCAGGATGCCGACTTCGTGCCGCAGCTGAAGCTGATGCTGCAACGGTACGCGATCGATCCGCGCAAGCTGCTGTTGGAAATTACCGAAACGGTGCGTATTCACGATCTTGATCATGCGTTGGCGTTGCTGCGGGAACTGCATGAACTCGGCCTGTCGATTGCGCTGGATGATTTTGGCATGGGTTACTCCAGCCTCAACTATCTCAATCGCCTGAAAGGCCTGCCGATCGATCTGATCAAGATCGACAAAAGCTTTATCCACGGTCTGCCGGGCGACGAGGCGATGGTGCGCATCGTCAGCGCGATTTCCGAGGTGCTGAACCTGCCGGTGATGGCCGAAGGCGTGGAAACCGCCGCACAGCGCGACTGGCTGTTGCAGCACGGCATTTATCACGGCCAGGGGTTCCTGTTTTCCCATCCGCTGCCACGCGAGGCGTTTGAACTGCAGTTTGCCGGCAAAGGTTGAATTTGCGCCGCCCGGCGGCGCAAAACTGTTATCAACGTGTTATCGCTCGCATAAATAACATCTTTTTCTCAACAAATCGGTCATCAAACCTTATCCTGAGTCCCTTCCGGTACATTTTGTTACAAGAGCGCCAGGTCACGCGCTAGGGACAATAATCATGGCTGATACTCCTCTGACACCCTCTACGGCTTCGCCGGCAACGCGACGTGGGCTGCTGATCCTGGTAGCCGACATTATCCTTTTTGCGGTATTGCTGAAAACACTGCCGTTTAGCCCACAGGAAAACACCGGTCTGGCGCTGTTGGCATTCATCGGTATTCTCTGGCTGACCGAGGCTATCCACGTCACCGTTACCGCGCTGCTGGTGCCGATCATGGCGGTGGCGTGTGGCATGCTGAACGTGGACAAGGCGCTGGCGTCGTTTGCCAACCCGACCATTTTCCTGTTCTTCGGCGGCTTTGCGCTGGCGACGGCGCTGCACATTCAGAAGCTGGACCGGCTGATCGCCAACCGGCTGCTGCTGCTGGCCGGCGGCAAGATGCTGTTGGCGGCCCTGATGCTGTTTGGTGCCACCGCGGTGCTGTCGATGTGGATCAGCAATACCGCGACGGCGGCGATGATGTTGCCGCTGGCGATGGGTATTCTGAGCAATCTCGACCGCGAGCGCGACCATAATACTTACGTATTTCTGCTGCTCGGTATTGCCTACAGCGCCAGCATCGGTGGCCTGGGCACCATGGTCGGCAGCCCGCCAAACGCCATTGCCGCTGCGCAGCTGGGGCTGGATTTTGTCGGCTGGATGAAGTTCGGCATTCCGGTGATGGTGGTGCTGATGCCGCTGATGGTCGGCACCTTATACCTGCTGCTGCGGCCGAACATGAAGCACCGTTTCGATATCCAACTGGAAAACTTCCCGTGGACCCAGTCGCGCTGGGTAACGCTTGGGATCTTCCTGCTGACGGTATTCTGCTGGATCTTCAGCAGCCAGCTCAGCGGTCTGCTGGGCGGTATCAAACAGTTTGATACTCTGGTCGCGGTGGGGGCGGCGGTGTTGATCGGCATCAGCGGCGTCGCCAGCTGGTCGCAGATTCAGCAAAATACCGAATGGGGCGTGCTGATGCTGTTCGGCGGTGGCCTGACGCTGAGCGTGATCCTGAAGGATTCCGGCGCCAGTGCGGTAATGGCGCAAGGCATGGCCTCACTGTTCGGCGCCAGCCACTGGTTCATCATCATCCTGGCGGTGGCGACCTTTATCATCTTCTTGACCGAGTTCACCAGTAATACCGCCAGCGCCGCGCTGTTAGTGCCGGTATTTGCCACCGTCGCGGAAGCGTTGGGCATGCCGTCGGCGCTGCTGACTATCGTGATCGGTATCGGTGCCTCCTGCGCCTTTATGCTGCCGGTGGCAACGCCGCCCAACGCCATCGTGTACGGTACCGGCGAAATTCGTCAGCGTGAAATGGTGCGGGTCGGCTTCTGGCTGAACATTATCTGCGTGCTGGTCGTAACGCTGTTTGCCTGGTTCGTCTGGCGCTAATTCCCTTACCGGCGGCCGCTGCGGTCGCCGGTAGCCTGCCGTTGATCAATGTCCGAAAATCGCCACTCATTGCTACCTCTTTTAAGGTAGTGCAAAGAAAAGCTTACGTAATTTACATCCATACACTCCTGTTGAAGCGATTCAGCTCTTAAAAACACATCGTTAATCCCGAGGGGAGCAACAAATTATTTCCATGTTGTTATGCGGGTGTTATTTTCCGCGCAAGCAAAGAGCAGTGGGAAAATCGTTATCTGTCTCTGGCGCGTGGCTACCCCATAGGATGTACTTATGAAATCAACTATCTTTAAAAGCCTTTATTTTCAAGTATTGACCGCGATCACGCTGGGCATCTTGCTTGGGCATTTCTATCCTGACCTCGGCGCTCAGATGAAACCACTGGGCGATGGTTTTGTTAAACTGATCAAAATGATCATCGCACCGGTGATTTTCTGCACCGTGGTGACCGGCATCGCCGGTATGGAAAGCATGAAGGCGGTGGGCCGTACCGGCGCCATTGCGTTGCTGTATTTCGAAATTGTCAGCACCCTGGCGCTGATTATCGGTCTGGTGATCGTTAACGTGGTTCAACCGGGCGCCGGCATGAACGTCGATCCGGGAACGCTGGACGCCAAAGCGGTGGCGGTTTACGCCGAACAGGCGCAGCAGCAGGGCATCATTCCGTTCTTGCTCGACATCATTCCCGGCAGCGTGATCGGCGCCTTTGCCAGCGGCAATATTCTTCAGGTGCTGCTGTTCGCGGTGCTGTTCGGTTTTGCCCTGCACCGCCTGGGTGACAAGGGGCAGTTGATCTTCAATGTGATCGAAAGTTTCTCCAACGTGATTTTCGGCATTATCAACATGATCATGCGCCTGGCGCCGCTGGGTGCCTTCGGTGCCATGGCGTTTACCATCGGTAAATACGGCGTCGGCACGCTGGTACAGCTCGGCCAGTTGATTCTGTGCTTCTATATTACCTGTATCCTGTTTGTGGTGGTGGTGCTGGGCTCGATTGCCCGCGCCAACGGCTTTAGCATTTTCAAGTTCGTCAATTACATCAAGGAAGAGCTGCTGATCGTACTGGGCACCTCGTCTTCCGAGTCGGCGCTGCCACGCATGCTGGACAAGATGGAGCGGCTGGGCTGCAAGAAATCGGTGGTGGGGCTGGTGATCCCCACCGGCTATTCGTTCAACCTGGACGGCACCTCGATTTACCTGACGATGGCGGCGGTGTTTATCGCTCAGGCCACCAATACCCATATGGACGTAATGCATCAGGTGACGCTGCTGGTGGTGCTGCTGCTGTCGTCGAAAGGCGCGGCAGGGGTGACCGGCAGCGGCTTTATCGTCCTGGCGGCCACCATTTCGGCGGTGGGCCATCTGCCGCTGGCCGGACTGGCGCTGATCCTGGGTATTGACCGCTTTATGTCGGAAGCGCGTGCGCTGACCAATCTGGTGGGTAACGGCGTGGCGACGGTGGTGGTGGCGAAGTGGTGTAAACAGCTGGACGCCAAACAGCTGCACGCCACGCTGAACAGCAAGAAAGGCGCGCTGGCTGATGAGACACGCACCTCGTCCTGAAGCTGACAAAGCTTAAGTAATACCCGTATAAAACATCGGCTGCACGCGCAGCCGATGGCGTTTTCTTCCCCTCCTTGGGTATTTTCTCTACTAAACATCCTGCTCACGATTATTTTTCGCCTCAACCAGTGACATCCGGCCAGGCATGTGGTCAAACACAGTGGTACACTTTCTGCTTTCCGCCCCACTGTGAAACTCAGGGCGTATTTTTATGATTCCATTGAATGGAATACCGGTATTTGCATAAATAATTGGATAGTCATTAAGTAGGGGTTCACATGCAGGGCACCAGAATTCATCTTATGGTTGGTGGGCTATTGCTGGCCGCGGCCAGCAGCAGCGTGCAGGCTGAAGCGCTACAACCCGATCCTGCCTGGCAGCAGGGTACGCTTGCCAACGGGTTTTCCTGGCAGATTCTAGATACGCCGCAGCGGCCGAGCGATCGCGTCGAACTGCGGTTGATAGTCAACACCGGATCGCTGGTTGAATCTTCCCAGCAGATCGGTTTTGCCCATCTGTTGCCGCGCCTGGCAATGGCGCGCAGCGAAAGCTTTACCCCGGCGCAGCTACGTTCGCTATGGCAGCAGGGCGTGGACAACGACCGCCCGTTGCCGCCGGCGATCGGTTCCTATGATTTCACGATGTACAACCTCAGCCTGCCGAACAACCGGCCGGATCTGCTGAAGGAAGCGCTGGCCTGGCTGTCCGATACCACCGGCAAGCTGGCGATTGACGAACATACGGTACGCGCGGTGATGAATTCCAGCGCCGATCCGATCGGCATCTTTCCACCCAACCCACAAGACCCCTGGTGGCGTTACCGGCTGAAAGGCTCGACGCTGCTGGCGCACGATCCTGGTCAGCCGGTAAAGCGCCCGGTGAATATCGAACAGCTAAAGAAATTCTACCAGCAATGGTATACCCCAGACGTGATGACGCTGTACGTGGTCGGCAAAGTGGACAGCCGCAGCCTGAGCGAGCAGATCAACAAGGCGTTTTCGCCGCTGGAAGGCAAGCGCGAGACTCCGGCCACCATGCCGACGCTGACGCCGCTGCCACCGCAGCCGGTCAGCCTGATGAGCGAAGCGGTCAAACAGGATACGCTGTCGATCATGTGGGATACGCCATGGCACCCGATCCGCGATTCACAAAATCTGAGCCGCTACTGGCGCAGCGATTTGGCGCGTGAGGCGCTGTTCTGGCACCTGCAGCAGGCGCTGGAAAAAAGCCCGCAGAAAGACGCCAAGCTGGGCTTTGATTGCCGGGTGCAGTATCAGCGTGCGCAATGCGCCATTCACCTGGAAACGCCAAACGCCAACCTGAACCCCGGGTTGGAATTTGTCGCCGGTGAAATGGCCAACGTGCGCAACAACGGCCTGACGCAGCAAGAATTTGACAGCCTGCTGGCGCAGAAAACCGCCCAGTTGAGCAAGCTGTTCGCCACTTATGCGCGTACCGATACCGACGTGTTGATGAGCCAGCGCCTGCGCTCGCAGCAAAGCGGCGTGGTTGATATCGCACCGGAGCAGTATCAGCAGTTGCGACAGGCGTTCCTGTCGACGTTGACGCTGGAATCGCTGAACCAGGAGCTGAAGCTGCAGCTTTCACAAGATGCCACGCTGGTGTTGCTGCAGCCAAAAGGCGAGCCGGAAGTGAACATGAAGCAACTGCAGGAAAATTATAATCGCATCATGATGCCGGCACCGGCGGTGGTCACTGAAGAGGTGAAACCGGTGGAAGGCGCTGCGCCGACGGAAGCCGGCGCGCAGTAGTCAATTGCGGTAGAGCACTTTGATAATATGATAGCCGAATTGGGTCTTGACCGGCCCATACGGCTTCAGCAGTGGTATGCTGAATACCGCTTTGTCAAACGCCGCCACCATGGTGCCCTTGTTGAATTCACCCAGCGAACCGCCGTTGCGTTTTGACGGGCAGGTGGAATATTTGCGTGCCAGCGTATCGAAGCTGACGCCACGTTTGAGTTTGGCCAGCAGCTCGTTGGCCAGCTTTTCATTATCTACCAGTATGTGCAGCGCGCTCGCGGTCTTTGCCATGGAATGAGTGCCTTCGTGATGTTTTGCAAGAATAGCGGCGATTATACCGCTTAACGCTTTCTGCTACACTTCCCTCCCACGTTTAGACAGTTGAGCCATAAAGCGCCATGCGATTGAACCCCAGCCAACAACAAGCCGTCGAATTTGTCACCGGACCGTGCCTGGTTTTGGCCGGCGCCGGGTCGGGTAAAACGCGCGTCATCACCAACAAGATCGCCCACCTGATCCACCATTGCGGCTATCAGGCGCGTCATATCGCGGCGGTGACTTTCACCAACAAGGCCGCGCGCGAAATGAAAGAACGCGTGGCACAAACGCTGGGTCGCAAGGAAGCGCGTGGACTGATGATATCGACCTTCCACACGCTGGGGCTGGACATCATCAAGCGCGAATACAAGGCGCTGGGAATGAAATCCAACTTTTCGCTGTTTGACGATCGCGATCAGCTGGCGTTGCTGAAGGAACTGACCAAGCAATGGCTGGAAGAAGACAAGACGCTGCTGGCGCAATTGATCACTACCATTTCCAACTGGAAAAACGACCTGATCGATCCGGCGCGGGCGATGGACCTGGCGCGTTCGCAGCGCGACAAGCATTTTGCCCACTGCTATGGCCTGTACCACGCCCACATGCGGGCGTGCAACGTGCTGGATTTTGATGATCTGATCCTGCTGCCCACGCTGTTGCTGCAACGTAATGAAGAGGTGCGCGAACGTTGGCAACAGCGTATCCGCTACCTGCTGGTGGATGAGTATCAAGACACCAACACCAGCCAGTACGAGCTGGTGAAGCTGCTGGTGGGCACCCGCGCACGCTTTACCGTGGTCGGCGATGATGACCAGTCGATCTACTCCTGGCGCGGCGCGCGGCCGCAAAACCTGGTGCTGCTGAAAGAAGATTTTCCGGCGTTGCAGGTGATCAAGCTGGAACAGAACTACCGCTCCAGCGAACGCATCCTGAAAGCGGCAAATATCCTGATCGCCAATAACCCGCACGTGTTCGAAAAGAAACTGTTTTCCGAGCTTGGTTACGGCGAGGAGCTGAAAGTGGTCACCGCCAATAACGAAGACCACGAAGCTGAACGGGTGGTCGGCGAGCTGATCGCCCACCACTTTGTCAAAAAAACCCATTACCGCGATTATGCGATTCTGTACCGCGGCAACCACCAGTCGCGGGTGTTTGAGAAAATGCTGATGCAGAACCGCATTCCGTACAAGATCTCTGGCGGTACCTCGTTTTTCTCGCGGCCGGAAATCAAGGATTTGCTGGCCTATCTACGGGTGCTGACCAACCCGGATGACGACAGCGCCTTCTTGCGCATCGTGAATACTCCCAAACGTGAAATCGGGCCGACGACGCGGCAAAAGCTGGGTGAATGGGCCAACCTGCGCAGCAAGAGCCTGTTTGACGCCAGTTTCGATCTGGGTCTTGGCCAGCATCTGACCGGCCGTGGGCTGGAGTCTTTGCAGCGCTTCACCGGCTGGCTGAGAGGCATTGCCGAACTGGCGGAGCGTGAGCCGGTGGCGGCGGTGCGCGATCTGATCCGCGGTATAGATTACGAAAGCTGGCTGTTTGAAACTGCTACTAGCCCCAAGGCGGCAGAAATGCAGATGAAAAACGTCAATACGCTGTTCGGCTGGATGAGCGAAATGCTCGAAGGTAGCGAGCTGGACGAGCCGATGACGCTGTCCCAGGTGGTGACCCGCTTCACCCTGCGCGACATGATGGAACGTGGGGAAAGCGATGAAGAGCTGGATCAGGTTCAACTGATGACGCTGCACGCCTCGAAGGGGCTGGAGTTCCCGTATGTGTTCCTGGTGGGGATGGAAGAGGGGTTATTGCCGCATCAGAGCAGCATCGACGAAGATAATGTTGATGAAGAGCGGCGTCTGGCCTACGTGGGGATAACCCGCGCCCAGAAAGAGCTGATTTTCACCCTGTGCCGTGAACGACGCCAGTATGGTGAACTGGTGCGCCCGGAGCCGAGCCGATTTCTGCTGGAGCTGCCGCAGGACGATTTGGCATGGGAAACCGAGCGTAAGGTGATAAGTCCGCAGGAGCGCATGCAGAAAGGGCAAAGTAACGTGGCCAATATTCGCGCGATGCTGGCAAAAGCCAAAGGCGGCGACTAAGCAAGAGAGCGGATTCGGCAGGCCGAACCCGCTGATATCAAGACTGTTCTTCGAGCATCAGCGGCCAGTGGACGTAGCTCTGCCAGTGGCTTTCCTGATCCAGCGCTTCGGCGCGCAGCGGATGCTGTTCCAGCCAGCCGCGCGGCAGAATGACATGCAGCGCTTCGTCGTTGGCGTTGGCGCGCAACCTGACGGCCGGCAGCGTATCGTCACGACGGCGGCTGGCGAAGATGATCGCCAGACGCAGAATGCGGCACAAATGCTGCGCCATACGCGGCGGAACGGCATTTTGCTGGCTCAGCAGGGTTAAATCGAGGGGGTTGCTCTGATTTTGCAGCAGGGTGGCTAACAGTTTTTTCTGCGCCGGAGTAAAGCCGGGCAGGTCCAGATGGCGAATCAGGTAGGCGGCATGTTGCGGCGCCTGCTTGAAATCGACGCTCAGACCGATTTCATGAATCAGACAGGCGGCCTGCAGCAATTCGCGACATCGCGCGTCCAGTTGCCATTCATTGGCCACCTGCTGCGAAAAATTGCCGGCCAGCTGGCTGACCCGCGCCGCCTGCTCGGTATCCAGCAGATAACGACGCTGCAGATTGCGGATGGTGCGGCTGCGGATATCCTGCTCAACCGGCAGATGCAGCATGCCGTACACCAGGCCTTCGCGCAGTGCGCCACCGGCCAGCGTCATGCTTTCGATACCCAATTCCTGGAAAATTGCCAGCAGGATCGATAGCCCGCTCGGGAATACCAGCGCGCGCTCCAGCGTCAGTCCTTCGATTTCCAGCTCTTCCAGCTTGCCGCACTGAATCGCCCGTTGCTTCAGCTGGCGCAGCTTCGGCAGGGTGATGCGCTCATCCATACCCTGCGCCACCATGATTTCCTGCAACGCCTGCACGGTGCCGGATGCGCCAACGCAAATCTGCCAGCCATGCGCGCGCAGCTGCGGCGCCAGCGGGCGCACCATTTCACGCGCGGCCAGTTCGGCACGGTCGAAATTATCCCGACCGAGGTTGCGATCGCTGAAGAAGCGCTCCAGCCAGGTTACGCAGCCCATCGACAGGCTGTACAGCTGGGCGGCCTGGGCGCCGGTGCCGGTGACCAGTTCGGTACTGCCGCCGCCGATGTCGACCACCAGACGCTGGTCAGGGCCGCCGGTGGTATGCGCCACGCCGTGGTAGATCAGGCGGGCTTCTTCTTCGCCGCTGATCACCTGTACCGGACAGCCGAGGATCTGCTCGGCGGTGTGCAGGAATTGATCGGCGTTGGACGCCAAACGCAGTGTGGCGGTGGCCACCACGCGGATCTGATCGCGCGGGATGTCCTGCAAACGTTCGGAAAACAGCTTCAAACACTGCCAACCGCGCTGCATTGCCTCATGAGACAGGTGATTATCATGATCCAGCCCCGCCGCCAGGCGAACTTTACGCTTGATGCGCGCCAGGGTCTGGATGCTGCCAGCCACCTCGCGTACCACCAACATATGGAAACTGTTGGAACCAAGATCGATAGCGGCATATAGCGTGCTGGAACTGAGCATGAATATCAGCCTGAACGTTTACGGTTGTTGCGCGGTGCGCCGCCGCGGCGCGGCGATGAATTGCGACGCGGGCCATTGCCGCCGCGCGGGCGCGACAGACGTTTCGGTGCTGGCAGATCGCTCAGCAGCGCGTCGCTGTTGTACTTGCTCACCGGGATGCTGTGACCGGTATAGGTCTCGATCGCCGGCAGGTTGAGCGCATACTCTTCGCAGGCCAGGCTGATGGAATGACCGCTTTCGCCAGCACGACCGGTACGGCCGATGCGGTGAACGTAGTCTTCGCAGTCGTCAGGCAAATCGTAGTTGAAGACGTGGGTGACCAAAGGAATGTGCAAGCCGCGTGCGGCAACGTCGGTGGCGACCAGAATATCCAGATTGCCTTTGGTGAAGTCGTCCAGAATGCGCAGGCGTTTTTTCTGCGCCACGTCGCCGGTCAGCAGGCCTACGCGGTGACCGTCAGCGGCCAGGTGGCCCCAGATGTCTTCGCAGCGGTGCTTGGTATTGGCGAAGATAATGGCGCGATCCGGCCATTCTTCTTCGATCAACGTCTGCAACAGACGCATTTTTTCTTCGTTGGACGGGTAAAACAGCTCTTCTTTGATGCGGTGGCCGGTTTTTTGTTCCGGTTCAACTTCCACGTATTCGGCGTTGTTCATCTGCTCGAAGGCCAGTTCGCGTACGCGGTAGGACAAGGTGGCGGAGAACAGCATGTTCAGGCGCTGATCGACCGCAGGCATGCGGCGGAACAGCCAGCGAATATCTTTGATAAAGCCCAGATCGTACATCCGGTCGGCTTCATCCAGCACCACGACCTGGATTGCGCCCAGATCGATGTAGTTCTGCTTGGCGTAGTCGATCAGACGACCGGTGGTACCGATCAGGATGTCAACGCCGCTCTCCAGCACTTTCAACTGCTTGTCGTAGCCGTCACCGCCGTAGGCCAGCCCCAGCTTGAGACCGGTGGTTTCGGACAGCGCCTGAGCATCGGAGTGGATCTGCACCGCCAGTTCACGCGTTGGTGCCATGATCAAGGCACGCGGCTGGTTGGTCTGACGATCCTGTTTTGCCGGATGAGAAAGGAGATAATGAAAAGTAGACGCCAAAAATGCCAGCGTCTTTCCGGTACCGGTTTGCGCCTGACCCGCAACGTCACGCCCAGCGAGCGTGAGTGGCAATGCTAACGCCTGAATGGGCGTGCAATTGTGAAACCCTTTTTTTTCAAGGGCTTCAAGAACTAACGGGTGCAGGGCGAAGTCGGAAAACTTCTGTTCGGTCAAGTGTGTTTTGCTCATAGTGTGGTAGAATATCAGCTAACTATTGCTTTACGAAAGCACATCCGTTGAAATAAACGCGGTGAAAGAGAATCACCTTGTGTTGGTTGATGCTACACCAACAAGGTAGACATAATCCTGTGGAGTAGAACATGAGCGATAAAATTATTCACCTGACAGACGACAGCTTCGCTACCGAGGTCTTGCAGGCCGACGGGCCAATCCTGGTCGATTTCTGGGCTGAATGGTGTGGTCCGTGCAAGATGATTGCTCCGATCCTGAATGAAATTGCCGATGAGTTCGACGGCAAGTTGACCATCAGCAAGCTGAACATCGACGAAAACCCGGCCACCGCACCGAAGTACGGTATCCGTGGTATTCCAACGCTGTTGCTGTTCAAGAACGGTGAAGTGGCGGCGACCAAGGTGGGCGCGCTGTCCAAGGGTCAGCTCAAAGATTTCCTGAACGCGAATCTGTAATCGGGCAGGATGCCCCCGGGGCACGGCGTGCTGGCGGAGAAGCCTATTCACCGCCAGAGCCCGTTAACCGGCGCTGTCATCGTACGGCGAGTGCGCTCCCCAGGCGTTCGGCATACCGGGGGAGTGTGCGTCGGTCAGCTGGATACGGCTTCGATGATCAAGGGTGTAGACGCCTGCCAAGAAGCGTGTTAAGTTTAACCATACTGCATATAGAACTTGCCCGAAGTTTTAAATCTAAAGAGTTTGAATCTAAAGCGTTACTCTGTGTCAAACCACTGGCGTTGCCATCAACCTGAGCCCAGCCCGTGTTTTTGACAATCAAGGTTTTGACAATCAAACGGTTTTGCAAAATCAATTTTAAGGCACCTTCGATCTTAAACCGCCAGCGCGCTTGTCCCAGGTAAACCATTTCTTACCTCGACGGCCCCGGCCCGGTGATCGAACGTCCAGTAAACAGGCACGAAGACCCCGATGACGGGTACCTCACGCTGCCATACCATTCACGTTATAAGTTCGAGACATACCCCGAGTTTAAGAACCCACCATTATGAATCTTACCGAATTAAAGAACACGCCGGTTTCTGAGCTGATTACTCTCGGCGAAAATATGGGGCTGGAAAACCTTGCCCGCCTGCGTAAGCAGGACATCATCTTCTCCATTCTCAAGCAGCATGCGAAAAGTGGAGAAGATATTTTCGGCGACGGTGTGCTGGAGATATTGCAGGATGGATTTGGTTTCCTCCGCTCCGCAGACAGCTCCTACCTCGCCGGTCCCGACGATATCTACGTTTCTCCTAGCCAAATTCGCCGTTTCAACCTTCGTACAGGTGATACCATCGCCGGGAAGATCCGTCCGCCAAAAGAAGGCGAGCGTTATTTTGCCCTGTTGAAAGTCAACGAAGTCAACTACGACAAGCCGGAAAACGCCCGTAGCAAAATTCTGTTTGAAAACCTGACGCCGCTGCACGCCAACTCGCGCCTGCGGATGGAACGCGGCAACGGCTCGACCGAAGACCTGACCGCACGCGTACTGGATCTGGCATCACCGATTGGCCGTGGCCAGCGTGGGCTGATCGTCGCGCCGCCAAAAGCCGGTAAAACCATGCTGCTGCAGAATATCGCGCAGAACATCGCCTACAACCACCCAGACTGTGTGTTGATGGTGCTGTTGATCGACGAGCGTCCGGAAGAAGTGACCGAAATGCAGCGTCTGGTGAAGGGCGAAGTGGTCGCGTCAACCTTCGACGAACCGGCTTCCCGTCACGTACAGGTTGCGGAAATGGTTATCGAAAAGGCCAAGCGCCTGGTTGAGCACAAAAAAGACGTGATCATTCTGCTCGACTCGATCACCCGTCTGGCGCGCGCCTACAACACCGTGGTACCGGCCTCCGGCAAGGTACTGACCGGTGGTGTTGATGCCAACGCCCTGCACCGTCCAAAACGCTTCTTCGGCGCCGCGCGTAACGTGGAAGAGGGCGGTAGCCTGACCATTATCGCCACCGCACTGGTTGATACCGGTTCGAAGATGGACGAGGTCATCTACGAAGAATTCAAAGGTACCGGCAACATGGAACTGCACCTGGCGCGTAAAATCGCCGAGAAGCGTGTATTCCCGGCGATTGATTACAACCGTTCCGGTACCCGTAAAGAAGAACTGCTTACCACTTCTGAAGAACTGCAGAAAATGTGGATCCTGCGTAAGATTATTCACCCTATGGGCGAAATCGATGCGATGGAATTCCTCATCAACAAATTGGCAATGACCAAAACCAATGACGAGTTCTTCGATATGATGAAGCGCTCATAGTTTAAGTAAAATTTAAAAAACGCCACGCCTTTGCCGTGGCGTTTTTTGCTTTTGGCGGATACGATACATTGAAGTAATGGAAACGTAAGTTGTTCTAGCGACTTATTGAGAATCCATCTTATTGCGGCATTTATTGATTTGCGTTGATGCATTATCGGTAGGCGTGGCCAAATGAGAATGAATTCCTGTCGTCATAGGAAATGACTGAAAGGTAGTGGTATTTATGGTGCAAAATTTCGACCGTGATAAGCTACCTCATCCTCAAGAGAGACCTGTTAACTGTGAACTTACTCACTATGAGTACTGAAATTTTATTTGTCTTCCTGTTTTCTTTGGCTTTTCTGTTTGTTGCCCGCAAGGTAGCAAAACGTATTGGTTTGGTTGACAAGCCAAATTATCGCAAACGTCATCAGGGATTAATCCCTCTGGTCGGCGGTATTTCCGTCTACGCCGGTCTGTGTTTTGCCTTCCTTATCTCCGACCAAACGATTGCGCATGGTAAACTATATCTCGCATGTGCCGGGTGTTTGGTGTTCGTTGGTGCTCTGGACGACCGTTTTGACATCAGCGTTAAAATTCGCGCCACCATTCAGGCGCTGGTTGGCGTGGCGATGATGGTGTTTGCCGGTCTCTATCTGCGCAGCTTCGGCTACGTGTTCGGCAATTGGGAAATGCTGCTGGGGCCGTTTGGCTATCTGGTGACGCTGTTCGCAGTGTGGGCTGCGATTAATGCCTTCAATATGGTCGATGGCATCGACGGTCTGCTCGGCGGGCTGTCCTGTGTGTCGTTTGGCGCGTTGGGCGTCTTGCTGTATGGCAGTGGCCACACGGAACTGGCTTTCTGGTGTTTTGCCATGCTGGCCGCCATTGTTCCCTATATCCTGCTCAACCTCGGCATCCTTGGCCGGCGTTATAAAGTCTTTATGGGTGATGCCGGCAGTACCTTGATTGGCTTTACCGCCATCTGGCTGCTGCTGCAAAGTTCCCAGGGGCCAAGCCATCCGATCAAACCGGTGACGGCGCTGTGGATTATCGCCATACCGCTGATGGACATGATTGCCATTATGTACCGTCGTCTGCGCAAGGGCATGAGCCCGTTCTCGCCGGATCGTCAGCACATCCACCATTTGATCATGCGTGCCGGCTTCACGCCTCGGCAGGCGTTTGTGTTAATCACGCTGGCGGCAGCCATCCTGGCAGCGATCGGCGTGATGGGCGAATGGTTAACATTTATCCCTGAATGGGTAATGTTGGCACTGTTCTTGCTTGCTTTCTTCTTCTACGGTTATTGCATCAAACGCGCCTGGCGCGTTGCTCGCTACATCAAGCGCGTCAAACGCCGCATCCGGCGCTCGACGGGCGATAAGCAAGTATTATAAAAGAGGCTTTTGGGCAGAGATGATTCCAGAGACAACGACTGACAAGAACACCCCGACAATGGATAACGAGCTTGATATTCGAGGTCTGTGCCGCACCCTATGGCGCGGCAAGCCGTGGATTGTCGGCATTGCGGTGTTGTTCGCCGCGGTTGCGCTGATCGTTTCTTATCTGGTGAAACAGGAATGGAGCGCTACGGCCATCACCGACAGGCCAACGGTCAATGCGCTGGGTGGCTATTATTCTCAGCAGCAGTTTTTGCGTAACCTGGATGTACGGACCATGCCCGCGGTGGCGACCGATCAGCCGAGCATTGCCGACGAAGCCTATAATGAGTTTATTATGCAACTGGCGGCGTATGATACCCGTCGGGATTTCTGGTTGCAGAGCGACTACTACAAGCAGCGTCAGGAAGGCGATGCGCGTGCCGACGCGGCGCTGCTCGACGAACTGATCGCCAATATCCAGTTTACACCACGTGATGACAAGAAAACGCCGAACGACGGGGTCAAACTGACGGCTGAAACCTCGACGGACGCCAACCGCCTGCTGCGTCAGTACGTGGCCTTTGCCAGCCACCGCGCCGCACTGCATTTGAATGAAGAAATTCAGGGCGCCTGGGCGGCACGCACCACCTCGATGAAGGCACAGGTCAAGCGGCAGGAAGCGGTAGCGGATGCGGTCTACAAGCGTCAGTTGAATACCGTGCAGCAGGCGCTGAAAATCGCTGAAAAGCAGGGTATTGGCCGTACGCAGACCGATACGCCGGCCGAGCAGTTGCCGGATTCCGATCTGTTCCTGTTGGGCAAGCCGATGTTGCAGGCGCGTCTGGAAGGGTTGCAGGCTTCGGGCCCAACCTACGATCTGGATTACGACCAAAACCGTGCCATGCTGGCCACCTTGAACGTCGGGCCGACGCTGGATGACAAGTTTCAGACTTACCGCTATTTGCGAACGCCGGAAGAACCGGTAAAACGTGATAGCCCAAGGCGTGTATTCTGGTTGATCCTGTGGGGCGCAATTGGTGGCCTGCTTGGCGCCGGCGTTGCCTTGACGCGTCGGCCGAAAAAGTAAAACCATTATAATAATTCTCTGATGGGCGCATAAGCGCCCTATTTGCAGGTACGCCTGCGATTAACCGACCAAAAGAGATTCGCTGTGAAAGTGTTGACTGTTTTCGGCACCAGGCCTGAAGCCATTAAAATGGCACCGCTGGTACATGCCTTGGCCAAGGACGAGGCCTTTGAATCAAGAGTCTGCGTAACGGCACAGCATCGTGAGATGTTGGATCAGGTATTACGGCTATTTGAAATCGTTCCCGATTACGATTTGGATATCATGAAACCCGGCCAAGGGCTGAGCGAAATCACCTGCCGGATCCTGGAAGGCCTGAAAGGGGTTCTGGAAGAGTTCAAACCGGACGTGGTATTGGTTCATGGTGACACCACCACCACGCTGGCGACCAGTCTGGCGGCGTTTTATCAACGTATTCCGGTTGGCCACGTCGAGGCCGGTTTGCGTACCGGCGATCTTTATTCTCCGTGGCCTGAAGAAGCCAACCGCAAGCTTACCGGTCATCTGGCGATGTACCATTTTGCGCCAACGGAAAATTCGCGGCAAAACCTGCTGCGTGAATCGCTGCCGGATCAACGTATTTTTGTCACCGGCAACACGGTGATCGATGCGCTGTTCTGGGTGCGCGACCGCATCATGAACGACGCAGCGCTGCGCGACAGTCTGTCGCAACGCTATCCGTTCCTCGACGTCAGTAAAAAACTGATCCTGGTGACCGGCCACCGGCGCGAAAGCTTCGGCGGCGGCTTTGAGCGCATTTGCAGCGCATTGGCAGAAATTGCCCGCCAGCATCCTGAGGTGCAGGTCGTCTACCCGGTACACCTCAACCCGAACGTCAGCGAACCGGTTAACCGCATTCTGAAAGGCATCGGCAACATCATGCTGATCGATCCGCAAGATTATCTGCCGTTTGTCTATCTGATGGCGCATTCCACCATTATTTTGACCGACTCCGGCGGTATTCAAGAAGAGGCCCCGTCGTTGGGCAAGCCGGTGCTGGTAATGCGAGACACCACCGAACGGCCGGAGGCGGTTGATGCCGGTACGGTGCGCCTGGTCGGTACTGATGTGGCGACGATCGTCGATTCGGTGAGCCGTCTGCTGACGGACGACGACGAATATCACGCCATGAGCCGCGCGCATAACCCATACGGTGACGGGCATGCCTGCCAGCGTATCCTCGAAGCTTTGAAGAATCATCAGGTGACACTATGAGTTTTGACACTATTTCAGTTATCGGCCTGGGCTACATCGGCCTGCCAACGGCAGCGGCGTTTGCTTCGCGCAAGAAAAAAGTGGTAGGCGTAGATGTTAACCAGCACGCGGTCGACACCATCAATCGCGGCGCCATTCATATCGTTGAGCCCGATCTGGACCAAGTGGTGAAAACGGCCGTTGACGGCGGCTACCTGCAGGCGGTGACCAGCCCGCTGCCGGCCGACGCGTTCCTGATCGCGGTGCCGACGCCGTTCAAAGGCGATCATCAGCCGGATCTGGCCTATGTCGAAGCGGCGGCCAGATCGTTGGCGCCGGTGCTGAAGAAAGGCGATCTGGTGATTCTGGAGTCGACCTCGCCGGTGGGCGCGACCGAACAGATGGCGCAGTGGCTGGCCGAAGCGCGCAGCGATCTGAGCTTCCCGCAGGACGCCGGCGAAGCCGCCGACGTGAATATCGCCTATTGCCCCGAGCGCGTTCTGCCTGGGCAGGTGATGGTCGAACTGATTCAAAACGATCGGGTGATTGGCGGCATGACGCCAAAATGCTCCGAGCGCGCCAGCGCGCTGTACAAGATTTTCCTTGAAGGTGACTGTGTGATCACCAACTCACGCACCGCCGAGATGTGCAAGCTGACCGAAAACAGCTTCCGCGACGTCAATATCGCCTTTGCCAACGAACTGTCGCTGATCTGCGCCGATCAAGGGATCAACGTCTGGGAGCTGATTCGCCTGGCGAACCGCCATCCTCGCGTCAATATCCTGCAGCCTGGTCCGGGCGTTGGCGGGCACTGCATCGCGGTCGACCCGTGGTTTATCGTATCGCAGAATCCGCAACAGGCGCGCCTGATCCACACCGCCCGTCTGGTGAACGACGGCAAACCGCTGTGGGTGGTCGATCGCGTCAAGGCCGCGGTAGCGGATTGCCTGGCGGCGACCGATAAGCGCGCATCCGAAGTGAAAATCGCCTGCTTCGGCCTGGCATTCAAACCCAATATTGACGATCTGCGTGAAAGCCCGGCGGTGGAAGTGGCGCATCTGATTGCCGAATGGCATCAGGGGGAAACGCTGGTGGTGGAGCCGAACGTCGAGCAACTGCCGAAGACGCTGGCTGGCCATGTCACGCTGAAAGACATCGCCGGTGCGCTGCAGCAGGCAGACGTGCTGGTGATGCTGGTCGATCACAACGAATTCAAGGCGATTGCGCCTGAAGACATCAAGCAAAGCTGGATTGTCGATACCAAAGGAGTGTGGCGTTGAGTCGTATTCTGGTTACCGGCGGCGCAGGTTTTATCGGCTCCGCCGTGGTAAGGCATATCATTGACGCCACCGCGGACAGCGTGGTGGTGGTGGATAAACTGACCTATGCCGGCAACCTTGAGTCGCTGGCACCGGCGGTCGCCAGCGAGCGCTATGCGTTCGAGCAGGTGGACATCTGCGATCGCGCCGCGCTGGATCGGGTGTTTGCCCAGTACCAGCCGGATGCGGTGATGCACCTGGCGGCGGAAAGCCACGTCGATCGCTCAATCGACGGCCCGGCGGCGTTTATCGAAACCAACGTGGTGGGCACCTACACCCTGCTGGAAGCGGCGCGTCATTACTGGCAGCAGCTGGCCACGCCGCGGCAGCAGGATTTCCGTTTCCACCATATTTCCACCGACGAAGTGTACGGCGATCTGCACGGCACCGACGATCTGTTCACCGAAACCACGCCGTATGCGCCGAGCAGCCCGTATTCCGCCTCCAAGGCTTCCAGTGACCATCTGGTGCGCGCCTGGTTGCGTACCTACGGTTTGCCGACGCTGATCACCAACTGTTCCAATAACTACGGGCCGTATCACTTCCCGGAAAAACTGATCCCGCTGGTAATTCTGAACGCGATTTCCGGCAAGCCGCTGCCGGTGTATGGCGACGGTGCACAGGTACGTGACTGGCTGTACGTTGAAGATCACGCTCGGGCGCTGTATCTGGTGGCGACCACCGGCAAAGTGGGCGAAACCTACAACATTGGCGGCCACAACGAGCGCAAGAATATCGACGTAGTACAGACCATTTGCGATCTGCTGGAACAGCTGGCTCCGAGCAAACCGCAGGGCGTGGCGCAGTACCGCGACCTGATCACCTACGTTAAGGATCGTCCGGGCCACGATATGCGTTATGCCATCGACGCCGGTAAAATCGAGCGTGAGCTGGGTTGGCGTCCGCAGGAAACCTTCGAAAGCGGCATCCGCAAAACGGTAGCCTGGTATCTGGCCAATGAAACCTGGTGGCGTCGCGTGCAGGACGGTTCCTACGCGGGCGAACGCCTGGGCCTGAGCCAGTAACCTCATATCGATAAGGTGCCGCAGGCGTTGCGGCGGCGCCATTGTCGTCAGTTCAGGAGGGCATTATGAAAGGTATTATTCTCGCCGGTGGTTCAGGAACGCGTCTGCATCCCATCACCCGCGGCATCTCCAAGCAATTACTGCCGATTTACGACAAGCCGATGATTTACTACCCGTTATCGGTGCTGATGCTGGCCGGTATTCGGGACGTATTGATTATTTCCACCCCGGAAGATCTGCCATCTTTCCGCCGTCTGCTGGGCAGCGGCGCGGAGTTCGGCATCAATCTCAGCTACGCCGAGCAGCCGAGCCCGGACGGGCTGGCGCAGGCATTCCTGATCGGTGAGGAATTTATCGGCGGCGAGCCGAGCTGCCTGGTGCTGGGCGACAACATCTATTTCGGCCAGGGCTTTAGCCCAAAACTGAAAAACGTGGTGGCGCGCAACCAGGGCGCGACGGTGTTCGGCTACCAGGTGATGGATCCGGAACGTTTTGGCGTGGTGGAGTTTGACGAGGACTTCCGCGCGCTGTCCATCGAGGAAAAACCGCAGAAACCGAAGTCAAACTGGGCGGTAACCGGCCTGTATTTCTATGATAATCAAGTGGTTGATTTTGCCAAGCAGGTCAAGCCGTCAGCGCGAGGCGAGCTGGAAATCACCACCATCAATCAGATGTATATGGAGCGCGGCCAGTTGAACGTTGAACTGCTGGGACGCGGTTTCGCCTGGCTGGACACCGGCACTCACGACAGCCTGATCGAGGCCAGTACCTTCGTGCAAACGGTGGAAAAGCGCCAGGGCTTCAAGATTGCCTGCCTGGAAGAGATTGCCTGGCGCAACGGCTGGCTGGACGACGAAGGCGTCAGGCGCGCCGCGCAGGCGCTGTCCAAGACCGGCTACGGCAAATATCTACTGGATTTGCTGCATGTCCGTCCGCGCCAGTATTGAACCGCTGAGCTGGGAGAGCGACTACTTCCAGCGCCGCAGCGCAAAACTGCATTTTGACCCCGCCGCGCCGCTGCTGACCAGCGACGCGCTGGACGCCTATGCGCTGGTACAGGCCAAAATTCCTGCCGCGCGGCTGGATCTGGCCGATGCGCTGGCGGCTTACGGCTTCCGGCTGGCGGAGGGCGAGATTGACCTTGCGCTAGCTATTGGCACGGAATGTGCTTCTATTCAGCCCCCGCTGCTGCGGGTCGCAACGCCGTCGGATATCCCCGTACTGCGGGCGGCGGCAGAAAACGTCTTCACCGCCAGCCGCTTTCGCATGCCATGGTATGCCGCACAGGACAGTGGGCGATTTTATGCCACCTGGATCGAAAAAGCGGTGCTGGGCACTTTTGACCATCAATGCCTGCTGACGTTAAACGAGGCGCGGCAGCCGACCGGCTTTGTCAGCCTGCGCGATATCGGCGAAGGGCAGGCGCGCATCGGCCTGTTGGCGGCGCTGCCTGGCACTGGCGGGCAGGGCATTGGGGCACAACTGATGGCGGCGGCCATCGACTGGTGCCGGCAGCGGCGGATACAGCGCCTGTGGGTGGCGACGCAAATCAGTAACGTCGCCGCGCTACGGCTCTATCAACGGCACGGGGCTTTGATTGAAAGCACCGCGTATTGGTTATACCGAGGAAAACATGATCCCATTTAACGCACCACCGGTTGTTGGCACTGAACTCGACTATATGCAGGCGGCGATGAGCAGCGGCAAACTGTGCGGCGACGGCGGTTTTACCCGCCGCTGTCAGCAATGGATGGAGCAGCATTTCGCCAGCCCGAAGGTGCTGTTGACCCCGTCCTGTACCGCCTCGCTGGAAATGGCCGCCATCCTGCTCGACATTCAGCCGGGTGACGAAGTGATCATGCCGAGCTTCACCTTCGTGTCTACCGCCAACGCCTTTGTGCTGCGCGGCGCCAAGATGGTGTTTGTCGACGTACGTCCAGACACCATGAATATTGATGAAAGCAAAATCGAAGCGGCCATCACCGAAAAAACCCGCGTTATCGTACCGGTGCATTACGCCGGCGTGGCGTGCGAAATGGACACCATCATGGCGTTGGCCACCAAGTACAATCTGTACGTGGTGGAAGACGCGGCCCAGGGCGTGATGTCTACCTACAAGGGCAAGGCGCTGGGCACCATCGGCCACATCGGCGCGTTCAGTTTCCATGAAACCAAGAACTACACCGCCGGCGGTGAGGGCGGTGCCACGCTGATCAACGATCCAACGCTGATTGACCGGGCGGAAATCGTGCGTGAAAAAGGCACCAACCGCAGCCAGTTCTTCCGTGGCCAGGTGGATAAATACACCTGGCGCGATATCGGCTCCAGCTACCTGATGTCCGACTTGCAGGCCGCCTATCTGTGGGCGCAGCTGGAAGCCGCCGAGCGTATCAATCAGCGCCGCCTGCGCCTGTGGCAGAGCTATTACGACGCCTTCAAGCCGCTGGCCGATGCCGGGCGCATCGATTTACCGGTTATCCCGCAGGGCTGCGTGCACAACGCGCACATGTTCTACCTCAAGCTGAAGGACATCAACGACCGTTCCGCCTTTATCGACTACCTGAAAGAAGCGGAAATCATGACGGTGTTCCATTACATTCCGCTGCATGCCTGCCCGGCCGGCGAAAAGTTTGGCCGTTTTGCCGGTGACGATCGCTTCACCAGCAAGGAAAGCGAGCGTCTGGTGCGCCTGCCGCTGTTCTATAACCTGTCTGATGTCAATCAGCGTACGGTCATCAACACCGTGTTGAGCTACCTCGCCTGATATGTCGTTGGCAAAAGCATCGGTCTGGACCGCCGGCTCTACGCTGATCAAGATTGGCGTGGGGTTGCTGGTGGTCAAATTGCTGGCGGTGGCGTTCGGCCCCAGCGGCGTTGGCCAGGCGGGTAACTTCCGCCAGTTGATTACCGTGCTCGGCGTGCTGTCCGGCGCCGGGATTTTTAATGGCGTCACCAAGTACGTGGCGGAGTTTCACCAGGATCCGCAGCGCCTGCGCATGGCGGTCGGCACCGCGTCCAGCATTGTGCTCGGCTTTTCGACGCTGCTGGCGTTGGTGTTTCTGTTTGCGGCACAGCCGATCAGCATTGGGCTGTTTGGCCATGCGCAATACGTCAACGTGATACGCGCGGTGGCGTTTATTCAGATGGGCATCGCCTACGCCAACCTGTTTTTAGCCATTCTCAAGGGCTATCGCGACGCGATGGGTAACGCCGCTGCGGTGATTGGCGGCAGCCTGATTGGCGTTGTCGCCTTTGTCATCTGCTTCAAACTGGGCGGTTACGAGGGGGCGCTGGCCGGACTGGCGCTGGTGCCGGCGCTGGTGGTGCTGCCGGCGGGCATACTGCTGTGGCGGCGCGACAACCTGCCGTTGCGCTATCTGGCGCTGGCATGGGACAAGGCGTTGGCCAGCCATCTGGGCAAGTTCACCATCATGGCGCTGATCACCTCCGTGACGCTGCCGGTGGCCTATGTCATGATGCGTAACCTGCTGGCGGCGCATTACAGCTGGGACGAGGTGGGGATTTGGCAGGGGGTGAGCAGCATTTCCGATGCCTACCTGCAGTTTATCACCGCATCGTTTACCGTTTATCTGCTGCCGACGCTGTCGCGTTTGAGTGACAAAGGGGCGATTACCCGCGAAATCGTCCGCTCGCTGACGTTCGTGCTACCAGCGGTGGCCGCCGCGAGCTTTGCCGTCTGGCTGCTGCGCGATTTCGCCATCTGGCTGCTGTTTTCGGACAAGTTTATCGCCATGCGCGATCTGTTCGCCTGGCAACTGGTGGGCGACGTGCTGAAGGTCGGCGCCTACGTGTTTGGTTATCTGGTGATCGCCAAAGCGTCGCTACGTTTTTACCTGTTGGCCGAAGTCAGCCAGTTTGTCCTGCTGACGGCGTTCGCGCATTGGCTGATCCCGCTGCACGGGGCGTTGGGCGCGGCACAAGCCTATATGGCCACCTACATCGTGTATTTCACGCTGTGTAGCCTGATATTTATTCTTTATCGTAGACGAGTATGACCATACTGATTCACGTACTGGGATCTGATATCCCTCATCACAATCAGACCGTGCTGCGCTTCTTCAATGACGTGCTGGCAACCCGCCTGCCATCCCGGCAGGTGAGCCATTTTATGGTCGCGGCGCAGGACGTGGCGGCGTTGGGGCAGTTTCCTGCGCTGACGATCGAGAGCTTTCCGGACAAGAAAAGCCTGGCGCAGGCGGTGATAGCTCGCGCCGGCGCCGATCGCGACAGCCGTTACTTCTGGCATGGACAGTTCAACCCCACGCTATGGCTGGCGCTGCTAAGCGGTAAAATCGCGCCGCGCCAGGTGAGCTGGCATATCTGGGGCGCGGATCTGTACGAAAACGCCACCAGTTGGAAGTTCCGGCTGTTCTATCTGCTGCGCCGTATTGCACAAGGGCGGGTTGGACACGTGTTTGCCACGCGCGGCGATCTGATTCATTACCAGCAACGCCACGCCCGGGTACCGGCGTCGCTGCTGTATTTCCCGACCCGTATGGATCCGGCGCTCACCGGCGTGGAAGTCGAAAAAAACCTCGCCGGTCCGATGACCATTCTGGTGGGTAACTCCGGCGACCGCACCAACCGCCATATAGAAGCGCTGACCGCTATCCACCAGCAGTTTGGCGCTGGCGTGCGGGTGATAGTACCCATGGGCTATCCGGCCAACAACGACGGCTATATCGAACAGGTGCGGGCGGCGGGTGTGCAGCTGTTCGGCGACAAAAACCTGCAGTTGCTGACCCGGCAGGTGGCGTTCGACGATTACCTGAACATGCTGCGCAGCTGCGATCTGGGGTACTTTATCTTTGATCGCCAGCAGGGTATCGGCACGCTGTGCCTGCTGATTCAGTTTGGCGTGCCGTTCGTGCTCAGCCGTCAGAACCCGTTCTGGCAGGATCTGGCCGAACAACATTTGCCGGTGCTGTTCTACGGTGACTCGCTGGATGAAGCGGTGGTACGCGAAGCGCAGCGCCAGTTGGCAGCGGTCGACAAGCAAGACATCGCCTTCTTCAATCCGAACTACGTCGATGGCTGGCAGCAGGCGTTGGCGCTGGCTGCGGGAGAAACGCCATGACGCTAGCGCAATTTGGTGGGTTGTTTGTCGTTTACCTGATCGGTCTGGTGTTTATTCTCACCCTGACCTATCAGGAGTTTCGACGCATTCGCTTTAACTTCAACGTGTTCTTTTCGTTGCTGTATCTGCTGACGTTTTTCTTCGGCTTCCCGTTGAGCTGCCTGCTGGTGTTTCAGTTCGGTGTGGAAATCGTGCCGGTGGAGTATCTGCTGTATGCGCTGCTGTCCGCCACCTGCTTTTATGCCATTTATTATGTCAGCTACAAAACCCGCTTGCGCCAGCGCAGCCGCGAAGTACGCAAGCCGGTGTTTAGCATGAACCGGGTGGAAACCAACCTGACCTGGGTACTGTTGGCGCTGGTGGCTATCGGTACCGTCGGCATTTTCTTTATGCAGAACGGTTTCCTGTTGTTCAAGCTAAACTCCTATAGCCAGATTTTCTCCAGTGACGTGTCCGGCGTGGCGCTCAAGCGCTTTTTCTATTTCTTTATTCCGGCGATGCTGGTGGTGTACTTCCTCAAACAGGACGTGCGCGCATGGTTCTTCTTCCTGGCGGCCACGGTGTCGTTCGGCATTCTGACCTACGTCATCGTCGGCGGCACGCGCGCCAACATCATCATTGCCTTTGCCCTGTTCCTGTTTATCGGCATCGTACGCGGCTGGATTACGCTGTGGATGCTGGCGGCCGCCGGGGTGTTCGGCATTGTCGGCATGTTCTGGCTGGCGCTGAAGCGCTATAGCCTCGACGTCAGCGGCGCAGAGGCGTTTTATACCTTCCTGTACCTGACGCGCGATACCTTCTCGCCGTGGGAAAACCTGGCGTTGCTGCTGCAAAACTACGACAAAATCGATTTCCAGGGGCTGGCGCCGATCGTGCGCGATTTTTACGTGTTCATCCCTTCCTGGCTGTGGCCGGGCCGGCCGGACGTGGTGCTCAATACCGCCAACTACTTTACCTGGGAAGTGCTGGAAAACAATTCCGGGTTGGCGATCTCGCCGACGCTGATCGGTTCGCTGGTGGTGATGGGCGGGGCGCTGTTTATTCCGCTGGGGGCGGTGGTGGTCGGTTTGATCATCAAATGGTTCGACTGGCTATATGAGCTGGGACGCAGCGAAGAGAACCGCTATAAAGCGGCTATTCTGCAAGCCTTCTGTTTTGGCGCGGTATTTAACATGATTGTGCTGGCGCGCGAAGGGCTGGATTCGTTCGTCTCGCGCGTGGTGTTCTTCTGCCTTATTTTTGGCGCCTGCCTGGTGCTGGCGAAACTACTGTACTGGCTGTTTGATGCGGCGGGGTTGATCAAGGCGCGGGTGATGCGTTCCCGTACGCTGCAACAGGCCGCCGCCCCGCGCGCTGACGGATTACTGTAAGGGTAACAATAACAATGGAAACAAAGGTTTCGGTTCCTCAATATGCGCTGCGCGGTTTTCGCCTATGGGGGTTCCGTAATATGGCGCACTGTCTGGATTTTTTGTTCGACGGCGGCAAGATGAAGCAGGGCACCCTGGTGGCGATGAATGCGGAAAAGCTACTGGCGGCCGAGCAGGATGCCGAGTTACGCGCCTTGCTGGACGGCGCGGAGTATAAGTACGCCGACGGTATCAGCATGGTGCGGGCAATGCGCCGCAAGTTTCCCGGCGCCGAGGTTTCACGCGTGGCGGGGGCCGATCTGTGGGAGGCGCTGATGCAGCGTGCCGGTCAGCAAGGCACGCCGGTGTTCTTGATTGGCGGCAAGCCGGCGATACTGGCGGAAACGGCAGACAAACTGCGCCGCCAATGGCAGGTGAATATCGTCGGCACGCAGGACGGTTACTTTAAGCCGGAGCAGCGTGACGCGCTGTTTGCGCGTATTCACGCCAGCGGGGCGGCGATCGTCACCGTGGCGATGGGGTCGCCGAAGCAGGAAATCCTGATGCGTGACTGCCGAGCAGTACATCCACAGGCGCTGTATATGGGCGTGGGTGGCACTTACGACGTCTTTACCGGTCACGTCAAGCGCGCTCCCAAGGTTTGGCAGAACATGGGACTGGAGTGGCTGTATCGGCTGCTTAGCCAACCGAGCCGCATCCGCCGGCAGATCAAACTGCTGAGATTCGTCGCTTACTATTACGGCGGCAAATTGTAACGCCGTTACCGGGGCGGCTTATGCTGCTCCGGCCTTCAATAGTGTTTAAATATCCTGCTTTTTGCATAAATACCCAGCATATCTATAACCTGCCGTTACTATTTTCCCTCTGCTTATTTCATAACATTTTAAATTGCGGTTTGCTTATAGCGGCAAAATACGGAACGATCGCGCCCCACGGCCTTAAACCACGGGTCTGGCACCATTTTGGCCGCAGCTGGCCGGTTAAAACTATAACGACAGACGCAAACACGGCAAAAGAGTAACGACAGAGGAATTATGGCAAGCAAAGAAAAACCGCAGGGGCTACAGCGTGGGCTGGAAGCCCGACACATCGAACTGATTGCGCTGGGTGGCACTATTGGCGTCGGCCTGTTCATGGGATCGGCCAGTACCTTGAAATGGGCGGGGCCTTCGGTGCTGCTGGCTTACATCATTGCCGGGCTGTTTGTGTTCTTTATCATGCGTTCGATGGGCGAGATGCTGTTCCTGGAGCCGGTAGCCGGTTCGTTCGCGGTATACGCACATAAGTACATGAGCCCCTACTTTGGCTATCTGACCGCCTGGGGATACTGGTTTATGTGGATCGCGGTCGGCATTTCGGAAATTACCGCTATCGGCGTCTACGTACAGTTCTGGTTCCCGGAAATACCGCAATGGCTGCCGGCGTTGATTGCCGTGGCGATGGTGGCATTGGCCAACCTGGCGGCGGTGCGTTTGTACGGTGAGTTGGAGTTCTGGTTCGCCATGATCAAGGTCACCACTATTATCGTGATGATCCTGGTGGGGCTGGGGGTGATTTTCTTTGGTTTCGGCAACGGCGGCCAACCGATTGGTTTTGCCAACCTGACGGCGCACGGCGGCTTCTTTGCCGGTGGCTGGAAGGGATTCCTGTTTGCACTGTGTATCGTGGTCGCTTCTTATCAGGGCGTGGAACTGGTGGGCATTACCGCCGGTGAGGCCAAAAATCCACAGGTGACGTTAAAGCGCGCGATCAACAACATCCTGTGGCGCATCCTGATTTTTTACGTCGGGGCGATTTTCGTGATCGTTACCATCTTCCCATGGAACGGCATCGGCACCGCTGGCAGTCCGTTTGTGCTGACCTTTGCCAAAATCGGCATTGTGGCCGCCGCCGGCATTATCAACTTCGTGGTGCTGACCGCCGCGCTGTCCGGCTGTAACAGCGGCATGTACAGCGGCGGGCGCATGCTGTACGCGTTGGCCAACAATCGCCAACTGCCGGCGGTGCTGACCCGACTCTCCGCCAGCGGCGTGCCGGTCTACTGTATCGCCGTGACCATTGCCTGCCTGTTGCTGGGGTCGGCGTTGAACTACCTGATTCCAAACCCGCAACAGGTGTTCGTCTATGTCTACAGCGCCAGCGTGCTGCCGGGCATGGTGCCATGGTTCGTGGTGCTGATAAGCCAGCTTTACTTCCGTCGTGCGCATCAGGAGGCGATCAAGACCCACGCCTTCAAGTCGATCATGTTCCCGTACATAAACTATCTGACCATTGCTTTCCTGCTTTGCGTGCTGGTTGGCATGGGAATCAATCCGGATACGCGTATTTCACTGCTGGTCGGAACGATTTTCCTGGCGCTGGTCAGTCTGTGTTACGTTGTTTTCGGCATGCACAAGAAACAGCATCAGGCTGAAATTCGGCCAGAAAAGCAGCAATAAGCGATGGAAACAGGCTACGGACAGCCCTTTCCTGCGTTGGACTGCGCAAAGCGTAATCAAACACAACATTTCTGCGAAAAAGCACTAGACAGGATTGGGATAAAACCGTAGTATCCCCACCCGCAACGGCGCTACGCGCCCGTAGCTCAGCTGGATAGAGCGCTGCCCTCCGGAGGCAGAGGTCTCAGGTTCGAATCCTGTCGGGCGCGCCATTAAGTTTGTGCGCAAGAGCTGCGGTGGTATCATTACCGCGTGAAGTAGTAAAGAAATGGTGGCTATAGCTCAGTTGGTAGAGCCCTGGATTGTGATTCCAGTTGTCGTGGGTTCGAGTCCCATTAGCCACCCCACTTTACCCAAGGGGTAAAGAAAGAGTAAAAGCGATTTTGTGACAGTGCGAAGGTGGCGGAATTGGTAGACGCGCTAGCTTCAGGTGTTAGTGTTCTTACGGACGTGAGGGTTCAAGTCCCTCTCTTCGCACCACACAAAATGTCTGATAAATTTTAATATTTACATAGACATAAGCTTTGAAATTGCGTAGTATCAGCAACACAGAATCGGCGAGTAGCGCAGCTTGGTAGCGCAACTGGTTTGGGACCAGTGGGTCGGAGGTTCGAATCCTCTCTCGCCGACCACTTTCAAAGAAACCCGCTTTTAAGCGGGTTTTTTTACGCCCGGATTTTATAAGAGGATGAAGACAAAACTGTCGGGAACAGTTTTGAACAACGCCTCGGCGTTGGCCCGCAGGG
>NZ_JBGMUT010000007.1:0-218737 GCF_041448735.1 Serratia odorifera
CTGATGCTTTTCGATAAAGACATACTTCATTTCAGGCGCTTGGCGAAGTATGTCGCGGCCTTTTGGAGAATGGCCAGTTCCTCGTCCCGTTCAGCCAGTTGGCGTTTGAGGCGGGCATTCTCAGCGGCGAGTTCGCCCTTACGTTCAGAGGACGTTGCCTGTTGCTGCCGCTTGCTACGCCAGGTGTAAATTTGCGACTCATAAAGGCTGAGTTCGCGGGCGGCTGCGGCCACACCAATACGTTCAGCCAGTTTCAGGGCTTCGTCGCGGAATTCAGGTGTATGTTGCTTGCGTGGCTTTTTAGTGGTTGATGCTGGTTTTGTCATGTGAGTCACCTCTTGCTTGAGAGTTTACTCACTTAGTCGCGTGTCCACTATTGCTGGGTAAGATCAAAAATAATGAAAAAAACATTTTCTTCAAGGGATCATCTCTTGGTAAAAAATTCAGTTGGAACACAATTAAGGCAAAGGTGAAATATGACAAAAATAGAGATGATGAACTCATTAGAAGATTCGCAGCAAGAAAAACAGATGACGAAAATAGTATTGGACGATTACCTATTGAACCAAATATCAATGACGATAGAACCATTATCAGAATCGATGATGATTCTTTCGGAGTCAGTCAGCATAGCATTAATTCAGACGCAGGAAGTATTAGAGAGGACAGAGAAAACGGCTTCAAAAACATCATCATTACTAAATCTGTCAAGGAATACGATAGACAAACAAATAGACGATTTAGAAATACAAAACAGAAAAATACACAAATACTCAACGGAGTTAAAAAACAATACAATCAAAAATCAAACAAAATTAATAATCAAGGTGGCTTCAGTCGTTGGTGTAATAAATATGATGGTAGTTATATTAATAGGATACTTGATCATACAGAAACAGCTACCACAGCCACAAATAACTTTAGACTCAAAAAACGTAGCAACATCAATAGTGGAGCAACTAAGATCGAAGAAATGAGAAAACGATTAGGAATAAGTAAAACCAATATAGTCTCTAAAAATAAAGGAATAGTCATTCATGAGGATATTAAAAAACAGCTGGTTCGTATAACTGAATATGAAAGTATATTTAAAATGAAATTGAAATCAAGCTTGAAAAAAGGCACGTTAAAACTACAACAAGAAGACGCAGAGCAGGTTGCTAAACATAAAATCTTTAAACCAAAATAAAAGAGGCCTAAAGCCTCTTTTATTTATGAAAACTGAAGGCTAGTTATTTTTTCTTATTGTAATTGCTTCTTCAACAGCATTTGCTAGATGCTCTTTTATCCAATTGTACTTTTCTTGGCTTGTAGAGCCCGTGGGATTATAGCATTTCACGATAGTAGAAAGCTTTTTCCCTGTATTACCATACCCAATATAATCAAAAGGATTATCACCTTTAGTAGAGGTATTTCCACCGCTATCTTTTAGACCATGAATATAAATGCCTACGACACCTTTTCCGTCATCCCACCCTTTAATGATTTCATGATTGATCCATTTGCGATTGGCTGTATCGCTACCAACAAGCACAACAATGCATGATTTACCATACATTTCGTCTGCAATCCATTTTTTTATCGCAGCCTCTCCGCCTTTTTTAACTGTTTCCCAGTTATTATCTGAAGTAGGGCTATTACCCTCAATGGCTCCGATACTACGAACTGTGGCAGCACGCCAATTATCTGGTATATAATGAAAACTGTAGAAGCAATTACGTTTAGTCATGATTTAGTCCTTATTTCAATGCTCTAAGTAAGTCGATTAAAACACCCTTAATAGTTTCCAGATCTGAGTTTTGATCAGAAATTTTATTTATGTGTTCTTTAAACTCTTTAGGGAATTCAGCACTATCAAAGTATCCATCCCGAGAAAGTTTATTATAAATTTCTCTTGTCGCATATTCAGTTGCGCCTACAGGTATTAACAAAAGTCCGTTATTTTTTGCTATTTCAAACTCTTTAATTAAACCATCAGCGATAACAACATTGCCATCTTTTATTTTATTACCAAAAACAAAAATCGCTATCCCAGCATGCGAAATCATATCTGTACGATATTCATTCCATATTTCTGAAATAGGTCGTTTACCAACTTCATACTGTGGAAAAGGTTTTAGTATTAACTGATCAGAGTCTAAACGCTTACCGCTCATATATACATTTTCTAATACACCGGTAATAACGGAGCTACCAACGCCTAACCCAAATCCAGATACTATTCGGAATCCTAAAGCAGCTATATCTTTCGACAAAGAGTAAATAAAGTGTTGGGCTTCATCTGATTTCCATCGACTATACTCATGTGCCGATCCAGATAAAAAAATTGTTTTTCTTCTATATGCCCATTCCAGTTTATGAAGAATATCTGTTATTTCTGAATAGTCAGATACAAGTATTGTTTTTATTCCAAATCGAAGCAAGTCTTGAATAAAGAGCTCTTGTTTACGTTTTCTATATTCTGTGTCGGCTTGAGATTCCCCGGCAGCTGAGGCCACAAGTTTCTGAATGCAATAATGCTGCCTTTGATCATTTGAGTAAGCAATCCGTACTCTGCTAAGAATATAATCAAGGTTCGGATCTGTAAAACTGAATCCTAAAAATAAAAATGTCTTTGAGACGAGATCACCGCTTAAAGCATTAATAAACGGCTGCATCTTGACATGATAACTCTCGTAATCATCTTTCGTGAGCACTGCTTCATCTGGATTCTCAATATCTCCGTGCATTTTGTAAACAACAGCATCTCGGCCCCGTTTTGTAAAGCTCAGTTGTTTGACACGATATTTTGTATCAGGTATTTTCCCTGCTTCAGTTAATGATTTCTCAATAAGTTTATCGTAGTTAGTTGTCCAATATGTAGATATTGGAAGTCTTGCAAGAATTTTATGGTTTGCAGTTATTTCAACATCATCAGATAGCTTATTTATCAGGAGCTGATTGAGTTTACCTCGGTTTGCTGAGTTTGAATTGCAGTGATATTGAGCTAAAGCAACTAAATCTGTTTCTTTTTCAATTTCAAGTTCAAGATCTTCAGCTATAGGACGGAGTAATTCAGTCCAGCTTACAAAGCCTGCGGGGGCGGACAGGCCCGCACCTGCAAAAATAGCCAAATTATCTTCTGCTAGATCACTAAGCAATGTAGCAATTAATCGTTGTTTTTGAGGCTCCGTAGTTGCTTTCAATTTTTCCACTCCATAATTTACAATTGGTATTTCGTGATTTTTATCTGCTACACAATGTAAACCAAGCTTAAAACTACAACATAATTAACCATTACAATAAGTAGGTCAACAGTTAAATTGCTAAGTCAAAGCTTGTTTTTTTATCTAATATCGAGGTGTGAAAATTTATATATAATACAGATAGTTATCGCTTTAAGGGGATTTTGGAAGGTATGAATATGGGCAAGAATTCTGACTGTTCGTAGAAGCGTTGTGATCCGTAAAGGGTATGTAAGTCAATCGTTAGCTTATGCATAAGAATCTTGGTGTTTAAAAAAATTCAGTGATATTAAAGGCATCAATAGTATTAGTTAAGTGATGATTGATAATTATGATTTAAATCATAGAGTTGCACTTTAGATGTAGATCCTGTCTTTCCACGGCGGAAAATTAATAGAAATAACAAACATGCCAATCTTGATAAGCAGAGTGGCTGTCCCATACAGACCACTCAAATTGGAACTAATTGTATGTAATTAGAATCTATACTTCTTAAGAAGAGTTTTATGATGTTCAACTTCTTTTAAATACCATTTGAGACTCCATGCCCAACTCTCCTCTCTTGGTTTACAATCCGCGCATTTATCACAATTTGATTGTTTGAAGCTATTACCAAAATCATAACTGCCAGTACTGTCATATAATTGACTTAATAAATTTCCTGTTCCTTGAGCATGTCCGTGTTTTAAGCAGATTAAGAGATGCATCCCGCCGAGAGAGTGCATTCTCAATGATTGGGCAAATATTCCTCCGGGGCGATAATGAACGAATAAATGCTCACAGTTTTTCATTATATTTGTGGGATCATAATTAGCAAATCCAATTTTAAGGAACTCATGATGTTCTCCTTGTGGGTCATCAGGGTCCATTCCTAGATTTTTGGCCATACTCAAGAAGTATTCTTTTTGCTCTTCAGTTGTAAGATCATAAAAATCTTTTTGACTGTCAAGACTGATAACATGATTTTCTATTTCTGTTAGGGCTTTCTCAAAATCTGGAAAAGTTGAAAGAATCATTTTCCGATGGGGTTGGGTTGCTTTAGGATTTTGTTTTAGTAAGGTGGCAGTAAGGAAGTATAATTTTTCAATTTTTTCAATATCTTTTGATAATACACAATATGTCATTACTAATAATGACATTCTTTCATACCAATCATCTAGAAAATCAATGGATTCCTTAGAACCTCGTGCTTCATGGATTCCTTTGAATATTAAAATTGATGCATAGATATCAACAAAAAAATCTGAGAGTATGTGATACTGCTGATCTCTTGTCATACGATTACATAACTCAATGATCTTTTGTAGGGAGATACAACAATCTCTATACATTATTTGAGTTTGATCATTGAAAATATAACGTTCTAAAGATTTTTCTTCGAAGTGATTGACTGAATGATGACTTGCATGAAGCTGATCCAGCTGAGCCTTAAATTTTGCTTTCCTTGATTTTCCTAAAGCAATTAATCTGTGAATCCGACTTTTTTGCTCTCTGGCTAATAGTATCAAATGCTGGCAAATATGAAAATTTTCTCTGTAAACTTCTCTCTTGATATTAGTATAAGGAGAAATTTGGAATGCTTGCAAGTAATATAATACTGCGATAAATCTATCTTTTGCTGGAACTATTGGTGAATTGCTTATTTCGGTAGAACGTTCAAAAACCGAGTCATATTTTCTTTCAGATAAAAGATTATCCAGCTGCTGGTGATACGCTTTATATAATGCTTCACCTATATCTTCAATTTTCTTATCGAGTGACGACGGACTAATGATAGGATATCTGACAACAGAATCCTTAAGCCCCTTAATATTCAAGTGATCCCAACAATCCATGACAGCATCTAATATTTTATTTGCTGAAGCAATATCTTTTCTTACTAACGTATTCTCAATTGGGATATGAACTTGAATGGTTTCATTTTGATTAGATTTTGATGCCTTTTCTCTTAATATTTCATTGTTAGTTAAGGGTAGCCAAAATATTTTCTCAGAGGAGATTTCTACTACAGCTAAAATAACAGGCACTTTAAATTCAAAGTAATATCTCAAACGCTCTGTTTTCAGGGTAAATGATAATAAGCTATTATCATGAATAAAAGTTGAGTTCTCTTCACCCTTAATCTGAACTTTGAAAACACTCTCTTTTCCAAGAGCTTTGCCACTACCATCTTTGAGTTCAATTTCTCCATCAATACCAAAATCATTTTGATCTTCTTGGCTTCGGAAAATCCAATGGCTTGGTAAGTTGTATTCAAAAATACGTCCGGCTTCAGTTCCAATCTCTCCAGCGTTCATCAGGCCTCTCAATCTTGCTCTTCGTATAATTTCCTCTTTTTATATAATACCATTTTCAAGCGATAACATAGCGATGGACCTAAAATCATTGCTTGAAGTTTGAACCATAACAACGTGGCAAGAGGAAATCAGTAAACATTTTCTATTGTAAAATCATGTGCTGTAGAAAAATACAGCACTATTGTTGTTGCCATCTTCAATCTACTTTCATGCTGCCATAGCTCTACGCTTCTGCGCCTGAACGTAATCTCCCCACCACTGCATCAACTGTGTTCTTTCAGCAAGATACTCAGCACTATTGTAAGCGGCTATGATTTCATTGTTCTTGGTATGAGCTAAGGCTGATTCAAGCACCTCTATTCTAAATTTACCACTTTCTTCAGCAGCCGTTCTTGCTATAGAACGCATTCCGTGAGCTACCAGTTCACCACCGAATCCCATTCGGATGATTGCAGCATTAGCTGTTTGCTCATGCATGTGATTAAGCGGGGCTTTGATACTTGGGAAAACCCACTCTCTATGACCACTGATTGGTCTGATTAACTCAAGGATGCGCATAGCCTCTTTGCTCAGCGGAATCTTGTGAGGGCGCTTCATCTTCATAAACTCACCGGGGATGTTCCAGAATCGATTATCTTCGTCAATATCATTCCACCGAGCACGGACAGCTTCTCCCGGACGAACCCACGTAAGGAGTTGCCACTCAATTAGAAGACGTGTTTCGAGCCGTATAGACGCGTTAGATAGAGCAATTAAGAATCGGGGTAAATCATCTGGTGGTAAAGCTGGCATATTTTGCTTTTTGGGTTTGCTAAATCTCTGGCCGAGATTGTCAGCAGGATTAAACTCAATAAGTTCTTCTGTCGCAGCCCAACGGAAGATTTCATTTAGACGTGAAATGATACGGCGCAGGGTTTCCAATACGCCTCGTTGTTCTATGGGGTCAAGGTGTTGTTTTAAGAGCTTGGGTCGGATCTCTTTGATAGGAACGTGGCCTAAACCGGGGAAAACATTTCGTTCAAGGCTCCGCCAGATGTCTTCTGCGTGGTCTAGAGAGATACCAGAGGTCTTAACCTTCTCATCTAACCATTTCCTAGCAACCGCCTGCAGCGTGTGCTCTGTAGCATCCTTAAGGGCGTTGGCTTTATCGTTGTTGTGAATCTGCGGATCGATATTATTTGCAAGCAACGACAAGTATTCATCACGTAAAGCCCGAGCCTTGGCAAGTGTGAGATGAGGATAGGTTCCTAAGCTCATCTTTGTTCGCTTCTTGCTTACTGGCACTGCATACCTGAAATACCAATTTTTCTTACCGCCCTTTGATAGGGGAGCGATTCGTAGCATCAGGCTATCACCGTCAAAAAGGTTGATTTCCTTTTCTGCTGGCTTGGTATTTTTGATTCAGTGTCAGTAAGTTTCTTTGCGATTTTTGCCATTTTAGGACCCTCTGCTTTAGGACCCAAAATGATGGGTCCCAAAAAGGGTGCCATAGCAAGTAGCTTCTAGCAAATTTCAGTAGACTTCATTAGACGTAAAAAAGCCCGCGAGGCTGGTTCCAAGCGGGCTTAGTAGACTTTACTTTACTTCATACTACTTAAAAATGGTGGAGCTGGGGGGATTTGAACCCCCGTCCGAAATTACTACACCGTCGGCACTACATGCTTAGTCCAATCTTTACATTCGCCGGTCAGCTGCGGATGGACACGCCACTAACAAACTATCCTGATTGGGTTTAACGCTTCAGCCCCAGGCAAGGCATCCACGCGATCTCTTTTAGGTTTGACCTCTCTTGATCCCCGTCCTAAGAGCGGAGGCTAGGGAGAGAGGGCTCTGAGCAGGGTATTAAGCTGCTAAAGCGTAGTTTTCGTCGTTTGCGACTATTTTTTTGCGGCTTTTTACGAGGCCAACCGCCCCTCGGCATGCTCCTAGGGCTTCGCAAATCCCGTCGAATCCAGAATCAGCCCCAAGTAACTAATCGGCATTATATCAGAAGTCTGCGCCGTAACGCCAGTGGCTTAACGGTTTGCGTGCTTCATGATACGGGCTTTCGCCGTTTGCCATTCACGATCCTTGATGTTATCGCGCTTATCGTGTTCTTTCTTACCCTTGGCCACGCCAATCTTCAGCTTGACCCAGGCATTTTTCCAATACATTGACAGGGCGACAACGGTGTAGCCCTCGCGGTTGACGCGCCCGAGCAGTGAATCCAGTTCACGCTTGTTCAGCAGCAGCTTACGCGAGCGGGTTGGATCGCATACCACATGCGACGACGCCACGTTCAGTGGCGTAATGGTGGCGCCAAACAGATAGGCTTCACCGTCGCGAAAGGTAATGTAACTGTCGCTGATGTTGGCCTTGCCTGCGCGCAGTGATTTAACTTCCCACCCTTGCAGGGACAGGCCAGCCTCGAATTCGTCTTCGATGAAGTATTCAAAGCGGGCACGCTTGTTTTGCGCAATGGTGGCTGAGCCGGGTTTGTATGCTTTTTTCTTTGTCATAGTGCGTTCATTATACTGGATGCGCCAGCGAAAGAAATCCTTTAGCGTTCAATGCCTGAGCAAATTTTCTCATTTTTGCCAGTGGTAGGGCGTAGCAGATTTTTTGTCTGAAGCCAGATAAATGTTATTATCTGTACGTTTTATGTTTCACAGGAAATGATATGCCCCAGATTAGTCGTTCTGCCTTGGTGCCCTTTAGCGCCCAGCAGATGTACCAGTTGGTTAACGATGTTCATTCTTATCCCGATTTCTTGCCTGGTTGTACCGGTAGTCGGGTGCTTGACGCTTCCGCTAACCAGATGACCGCGGCGGTTGACGTTGCCAAGGCGGGGATCAGCAAGACGTTTACCACGCGCAACACGCTGCAGGATAACCACAGCATTAATATGCAGCTGGTTGATGGCCCGTTCCGCAAACTGATGGGTGGCTGGCAGTTTACGCCGCTGAGCCCGGAGGCCTGCAAGGTTGAATTGCACCTGGACTTCGAATTTACCAATAAACTGATTGAGCTGGCGTTCGGCAAGGTATTCAAAGAGCTGGCCGGCAGCATGGTTCAGGCCTTCACGCAGCGTGCAAAAGAGGTCTACAGTGTCTGAGATACGCGTAGAGGTGGTGTATGCACTACCGGAACGGCAGTATCTGCGACAGGTTACGTTAGACGCCGGCAGCAGCGTTGAGCAGGCCATTGTGGCGTCCGGCCTGTTGGAATTACGTAAAGATATCGATTTGCACAGCAACAAGCTGGGAATTTACAGCCGGCCGGCAAAATTGGCCGATGTGCTTAACGACGGCGACCGGGTTGAAATCTACCGGCCTTTGATTGCCGATCCCAAAGAACTGCGCCGGCAACGGGCAGAGAAAGCAAAAAAATAAGGCGCTCCAGGCGCCTTATTTCTTACCAAAACCCCATTGACCGCTGTTCCGAGTTGCAGCCTGCCACTGTCATGCAAGGGATGGAGCTTCTCGCATGGGCCGGAAAAGGGCCGTGCTGATTATTTGGTCAGCGCCGGCTTGTTCTGGATATCGGTCAGTACGCCTGCGCTGTCAAAGGTCAGCGTCAGCGTTTGCTGCGTGATCTTTTCATGGCCAGGCTGCTGGCGGAACACGTAGAACCAGGTCTGGGTTCCGAAAGGATCTTGCAGCATCGGGGTTCCGAGAGTGTAAGCGACTTGCTGCTGGGTCATACCCTTGTGGATTTTTGCCACGTCCGTTGCCGTCAGGTAATTGCCCTGATTGATGTCGGGGCGGTAAACCACTTTTTCAAAAGTAGAACAGCCTGCGGTCAGCATCACAAGAGCCACAGCGGCAGCAGTCAGCATTTTACAGCGCATAGTAATCACATTCCTTTAGGGCATAGGATGCCGATGATAATAGACCTTGCAGCAGTTGGAAACCGGAAATCTACCGGTTACTCCTTCATCTTTCACGTTGTTGCATTGAAATCGTCCGGGTTGCAGCGCTAAAGTCAGACCGCAGGAATGCAAAAAAGTTGGGCTTTTTTATGCCGCTAGCAGCTCCTTGGCGTTGGCCAACGTATTTTTTGTTACTTCGCTGCCGCCAAGCAGTCGCGCCAACTCTTGCAGACGGGCGCGTTTGTCCAGCGGCGACATCTGCGTTTCGGTTTCCGTGCCGTCGGTTTGCTTGCTGACAAAGAAGTGCTGATGACCACAACCGGCCACCTGCGGCAGGTGGGTCACGCACATAACCTGGGTGGATTCGCCCAGTTGACGCAGCAAACGCCCGACGATGGCCGCCGTTGGGCCGCTGATACCGACATCCACTTCATCGAAAATCAGCGCCGGGGTTTCCATTTTGCGCGCGGTAATCACCTGAATTGCCAGGGCGATGCGAGAAAGCTCGCCGCCGGAAGCAACTTTGGCCAGCGCCTGCATCGGTTGCCCCGGGTTAGTGGACACACGGAACTCAACGCGGCTGGCGCCTTCGACGCCCAGGTGTTCCGGTTCAAAGTGTACGTCGATGCAAAACTGACCGTGCGGCATCGACAGTGCATGCATGCTTTCGGTAATCAGGTGAGTCAGTTCGTCGGCATACTGCTGACGCTTTTGATGCAGCTGTTGCGCCAACGCCAGCGCGTGCTGGTGATGCAGCGAAACGGCCTCGCTCAGATGCTGTTGATCGCTTTCCTGTTGCGAAAGTTGCTGCTGTTCATCCAGCAGTTGCTGATGCAGCAACGGCAGTTCCTCCGGCGCGACATGGTGCTTGCGCGCCAGACTGATTTGCCGCGAAATGCGTTGTTCCAGCTCGTGCAGCCGATTGGGATCGAGATCCATCCGCTCGGCGTAATGACGCAGTTCGTCGCTGGCCTCGCTGATCTGGATCGACGCCTCTTCCAGCATGTCGAGCAGGCTGGAAAGCCTGTCGTCCATGCCGATCAGCTCCACCAGCAGCTGCTTGGAACTGTACAACTGGCTGAGCATGTTGTGCTCGTCATCATCGGCCAGCAATTGCAGCGCGTGCTGGCTGAGGGTCAAGAGTTGGCCGCTGTTCGCCAGACGTTTGTATTCTGCGTCGATCTGCTCGAATTCGCCGCTCTGCGGTGCGAACTCGTTGAGCTCTTTCAATTGGTATTGCAGCAGTTGCCGGCGCGCGTCACGTTCGATGGACTGTTGTTGATGATGCGCCAGCTCACGACAGCTTTGGTGCCATTGCTGATAAGCATGACGCATGGCCAGCAGCAGCGTGGGTTCGCCGACGTAGGCATCAAGCAGGGATTTTTGGTGTTCAGGTTTTAGCAACAATTGATGCGCATGCTGGCCATGGATCTGGATGAGACGCTGGCCGAGTTCGCGCAGTTGCGACAGGGGCACCGAGATGCCGTTGATAAAGCCGCGCGAACGGCCGTCGGTACCGATAACCCGCCGCAGCAGGCATTCGTCGTTATTGTCCAGATGGTTTTGTTCTAGCCATTCACGGGCGGAAGGGGTATCTGCCAGCGAGAAGCGGGCACACAGATCGGCGCGGGAGGCTCCCTGCCGCACGGCATTGCCGTCGGCGCGGCTGCCGAGGCACAGGCCCAGTGCATCAATGGCAATTGACTTACCGGCACCGGTTTCACCGGTAATCGCCGTCATACCCGGTTGAAAGTCGATTTCCAACTCACGAACGATAGCAAAATTGTTGATGGTTAATTGCGCCAGCATGAGAACCTTCCTGTGTATAAACACATGACTGTAGTTTCATACAGTATAAACTGGTTTTATATACAGTAAAGTGGCTGGCGTAAATTTTAGAACAATTTTTTTGACCACCCGAGCTTTGTGCTTAACGTATTGAAATAGCTGTAGTCCTTTGGGTGAATAAGATTCAGGTGATAATCACTGCGGCGTATCAGTACTTCTTCGCCTTCCTGAATCGGCAGCGCTATCTGGCTGTCGCAGCTGATTTCCAGATCGCTGCTGATATGGGAAAACTTCAGCCGAATGGTACTGTCGCCATTGATCACCAACGGGCGGGCAGACAGGGTGTGCGGGAACATCGGCACCAGGGCGATCGCCTCCAGCGAGGGTGTCAGGATCGGGCCGCCGGCAGACAGCGAATAGGCCGTCGAGCCGGTCGGCGTTGCGATGATCAGGCCGTCGGAACGCTGCGAAAAGGCAAAGCTATCGTCGATATACACTTCAAATTCAATCATGTGTGCGACTTTGCCGGGGTGCAGTACCACCTCGTTGATCGCCGTGCTGATGCGGCATTGCTGGTGTTGGCGATGAACGATGGTTTCCAGTAGAAAACGCTTTTCGTCGATGTATTCGCCTTCCAGCACGTCAGCCAACTGTTGCAGCGCGTTGTCGGGATCCAGATCGGTCAAAAAGCCCAGATTGCCGCGGTTGACGCCAATCACCTTGATGTCGTAACGCGCCAGCACGCGCGCCGCGCCGAGCATATTGCCGTCGCCGCCCACCACCACCGCCAGATCGGCCTGCTGGCCAATCTCCGCCAGGCTGCCGGTCACCGCGTCTTTCAGGCCCAAATCCTTGGCGATCTGCTGTTCGATCAGCACCGAGTAACCACGAGCGACCAACCAGTGAAACAGCATCTCGTGAGTGGCCAGCGCCGAGGGGTGACGCGGGTGGCCAACAATGCCAATACATGCGAATTTTTTATTCATTGTTGTGATTTTCCTCACCGGAGCCAGATTATGCCCCACATTGTGACCGGTTGACTTGAAACCCCGATTTTGATCCCCATAATAAGCCAAGTTGCGAGATTAATGCTAAAACGCGGAGATATTCATGAGTAGTAAAGAACACAAGACGCCAAACGAGCAAGTCTCGGAAGAAATGGAAAACGTTCAGCACGAAGAACAGCAGCCGGAAGCAGCGGAAGGTGTCGATCTGCGTGATCAACGCATTGCCGAGCTGGAAGCTCAACTGGCAGAAGCTCAGCAACGCGAGCGCGATAGCCTGCTGCGCGCCAAGGCCGAGATGGAAAACGTTCGTCGCCGCACCGAACTGGATATCGAAAAAGCGCACAAGTTCGCGTTGGAGAAGTTTTCCGCCGATCTGTTGCCGGTGATCGATAACCTGGAGCGCGCGCTGGAACTGGCCGATCGCAATAACCCGGAACTGGCTGCAATGATCGAAGGCATCGAACTGACGCTGAAATCGCTGCAGGACGCGGTACGCAAGTACGGCATCGAAATCGTTGGCGATGTCAACGTGCCGTTCAACCCGGACGTGCACCAGGCGATGAGCCTGATGGAATCAGATCAACACCAGCCAAACCACGTAATGATGGTGATGCAGAAAGGCTACACGCTGAACGGCCGTTTGCTGCGCCCGGCGATGGTGGCGGTATCAAAAGCCAAAGCCTGACGGTTTCTGAAAACAAAAGGCACCTTAGGGTGCCTTTTTTGCGTCTGGATTATGCCGGTTCTACCTCGTTGGGCAGTTGCGGCGTCCAATCGATCGGTGCCAGCCCTTGCTGTTCCAGCAATTGATTGGTCTGCGAGAAATGCTGGCAGCCAAGGAAACCGCGGTGAGCGGAAAGCGGCGACGGGTGCGGGGCTTTCAGGACGTGGTGACGCTGGCGATCGATAAAATTACCTTTCTTCTGCGCGTGCGATCCCCACAGTAAAAAGATGACGCCTTGGCGATTTTCGTTCAGCGCGGCGATCACTTTATCGGTGAAGGTTTCCCAACCGAGCCTGGCGTGGGAGTGCGCCTGACCGGCCTCGACGGTGAGCACGGTATTGAGCAGCAGTACGCCTTGTTCCGCCCAGCTTTGCAGGCAGCCGTGACTCGGACGCTCAAAACCGGCAATGTCGCTGGTCAACTCTTTATAGATGTTGACCAGCGAAGGCGGCACCGCGACGCCGGGGCGCACCGAAAACGCCAGACCATGCGCCTGATTCGGCCCATGATAAGGATCCTGACCGAGGATGACGACTTTGACATCCGCCAGTTCGGTAAAGCGAAACGCATTGAAAACGTCTTTTTGCGGTGGGTAGATGGTCTTGCCAGCCTGGCGCTCTGCGGCAACAAAGGCGAGTGTTTCAACAAAATAGGGTTGCTCTTTTTCTTTTCCGATGACGTCATGCCAGGTGAGGGAGGTGGTCATTAACGCTCTCCTTTGTTTTTGTTAGCAATTAATTGGCTATAGCTTACCGTTTACGCCCCGCGAGTGAAACCGCTCTTTCTTGCCCTGGTCACGGCATTGTCGCGGTGACTTTCAATTTTTTTTGAAAATTTACAAAACTTATTGCGTTGGGCCAACGGAAGAATATTGATATAAAACAAAAATTTGCCGCCTTTACGATGCGAGGTGTCCGGTGGAAATTGATTTTAATCAAAGAATTGCCGTCGTCGGACTGGTATACAGAATGATATGGCAACGGGGTTCTACCCATTGGGTGAAACCCGGTTTGGGTTTTAATCAAAATAATTTATCGCCCTTGTACGGAGGCAACAACATGATCACCGGTATTCAAATCACCAAAGCCAGCAATCAGGCGCTGGTTAACTCTTTCTGGCTGTTGGATGACGAAAAGTCAGAAGCGCGTTGCGTTTGCGCCAAAGCCGATTATGCGGAAGATCAAATCGTCCCGGTAACCGAACTGGGGCAGATCGAATACCGCGAAATCCCGATGGAACTGCAACCTACCGTGCGGGTAGAGGGCGGCCAGCATCTGAATGTTAACGTGCTGAGCCGTGAAACGCTGGAGGATGCGGTGCAAAACCCGGAAAAATACCCGCAATTGACCATTCGCGTTTCTGGCTATGCGGTGCGCTTCAACTCGCTGACCCCGGAGCAACAACGCGACGTTATTACCCGCACCTTCACCGAAAGCCTGTAACTGGCCCTGACATTGACGGCATTCGTTTACGGATGCGTCGCTTGCCACAGGCATAAAAAAACCGCCGTTGATACGGCGGTTTTTTATTGCGGCGAGTTATTGATTACTTGCCGCTGTCTTCAGGCTTGGCTTTGGCCTGACGACGTTTGCCAACGTTTTTGGCGTCGCGGTGACGCACCTTCACTTTGGCTTTTTCTTTGTTCTTTTCTTTGCTCTCTGCGCGCTTGGCCAGCACCTTCTTGGACGGTTTGCCGTTGCTCTTTTCGCTTGGCTGCTTGGTGCTTGGTCGCAGCTCATCAATCACCCGCGCTTTCAGCGGTTCATTGAGATAACGGCCGACCTTGCCCAGCAGCAGATGATCGTGCGCTTCCACCAGTGAAATGGCGGTGCCCTTGCGTCCGGCGCGTCCAGTACGCCCAATGCGATGCAGATAGGTATCGGCGGTACGCGGCATGTCAAAGTTGAACACGTGGGTGATATCGAGAATATCCAGACCACGTGCCGCAACGTCGGTGGCAACCAGCACGTTGACCCGGCCGTCCATCATGCGTTTTACCGCTTCGTTGCGCTTGGCCTGCACCATTTCCCCTTCGAGATAGCAGGTGTTGATGCCCGCCTCACGCAGCCAGGTCGCCAGTTCATGCACCCGTTCGCGCTTGCGCACGAAGATCACCGACTTTTGCACATCCGGCTGTTGCAGCAGATGAACCAGCAGCGCGGTTTTATGCTTAACGTCGTCGGCACGGTAGTACCATTGCAAAATCTTTTTGCGTTCGCGACGAGAAGGGTCGGCTTCAACTTCCACCGGCTCTTTCAAAATGCGCTCGGCAAATTCGCGGATGGCTTCGCCTTCCAGCGTGGCGGAAAACAGCAGCGTCTGGTTGCGCCAGCGGGTTTCGGCCGAAATGGTTTCGATATCCTGCGCGAAGCCCATATCCAGCATGCGGTCGGCTTCGTCGAGGATCAGCGTTTCTACCGCACGGCAGTCGAAGTTTTCTTCTTTGATGTATTGCAGCAGGCGGCCGGTGGTGGCGACCACCACGTCCTGATTTTCGCTGAACACTTCCGCGTGGTTCATATACGCCACGCCGCCGGTAATGGTGGCGATGTCCAACGAGGTATGAGCAGCCAGTTCACGCGCCTGATCGGCGACCTGCATTGCCAGTTCACGCGTTGGGGTGAGGATCAGTACGCGCGGTGGGCCGGATTTTTTACGTGGGAAATCCAGCAGATGCTGTAATACCGGCAGCAGGAATGCGGCGGTCTTACCGGTGCCGGTTGGCGCCGAACCCAATACGTCACGCCCGTCCATGGCCGGCGGAATGGCTGCGGCCTGAATGGCGGTTGGGCGGTCGTAGCCTTTATCGCGCAGGGCGTTAATCAGGCGTTCATCGAGATCGAGTTCGGAAAAATTGGTTGCTGTCATGGTCTACCTCTACTTGGGGCGCCGATTATAGACGGGTTGGCCGCCGGGTTCACCCTTTTTAAGGAAAGCATCTCTTTTACCCACTAGCAGATTGCCTTATGCTACGCCAGTTTTCTAGCCGGATGGTCAATGTGAGCAGTCAATCAAACGCCGATTTCAAACCGCGACGCGGTGGTTTTACCTTCAAGCAATTCTTCGTTGGTCACGATCGCTGTGCGATGAAAGTCGGCACCGACGGCGTGCTGCTGGGCGCCTGGGCGCCATTGGCGCAGAGCGGCAAGGTGCTGGATATCGGCTGCGGCAGTGGCTTGATCGCCTTGATGCTGGCGCAGCGCTCGCCGGCTGAGATACATATTGATGCGGTGGAACTGGATACGGCTGCCGCAGAGCAGGCGCAGGAAAACGTCCTGCAATCACCGTGGTCGCAACGTATCAGGGTTTATGCGCAGAATATCGAGGATTTCGCCCAGCGTCACGCCGGGCGCTATGCGCTAATTGTCAGCAATCCGCCATACTTTGAGCCGTCAGTGGCCTGCCGCGATCGGGCGAGAGACACCGCGCGCTATACCGAAACCTTGCCGCACGATCTGCTACTGGATTGCGCGCAGCGCTTGCTGGGCGACAACGGCCAGCTGTGCGTGGTGCTGCCGTATGCCATCGGCGAGGCGTTCGCCGCCGATGCACAGCGGCGCGGCTGGCATATGGCGCTGCGAGTGAACGTCAGCGATCGGCCACAGACGCCGCGCCACCGAATGCTGCTGTCGTTGACGCGTGAACCGCAGCGTTGTGTGGAAAACGATCTGGCGATCAAGCAGGCCGACGGCAGCTACAGCGAGGCATTCCGCGCGCTGATTGCCGATTTTTATCTGTTCTATTAATTAACCGGGACACCGCTGGTGCCCCGATTCGCAGGTCAGGGTTGCAGGATCGTCGGGCGCGAGTCTGGCAGCATATCCGGGTAGTCCAGCGTATAGTGCAGGCCACGGCTTTCCTTGCGCGCCATGGCGCTGCGCACGATCAGCTCCGCGACCTGAACCAGATTGCGCAGTTCCAGCAGGTTGTTGGAGATGCGGAAGTTGGCGTAATACTCATCGATTTCCTGTTGCAGGGTATTGATGCGGCGCAGGGCCCGCTCCAGGCGCTTGCTGGTGCGCACGATGCCGACATAATCCCACATGAACAACCGCAGTTCGTGCCAGTTGTGCTGAATCACTACCCGTTCGTCGGAGTCATCGACGCGGCTTTCATCCCAATGAGGGAGCTGCCTGGCTAGCGTAATGAACGGCAGGCGGGTAATGATGTCTTCCGCCGCCGACCAGCCGTAAACCAGACATTCCAATAAAGAATTCGATGCCATGCGGTTGGCGCCGTGCAGGCCGGTGTAGCTGACTTCGCCAATCGCATACAGGCCGTCCAGATCGGTGCGGCCATGTTGATCGACCATTACGCCGCCACAGGTGTAGTGGGCGGCAGGAACGATCGGGATCGGCTGCTTTGTCAGATCAAAGCCCAGCGTCAGCAACTTCTCATGGATCATCGGGAAGTGCTGGGTGATGAACTCAGCCGGTTTATGGCTGATATCCAGATACATGCAATCGGCGCCGAGGCGCTTCATTTCATGGTCGATGGCGCGCGCCACGATATCGCGTGGCGCCAGTTCACCCCGCGGATCGAAGTCCGGCATGAACCGACTGCCATCCGGGCGTTTCAGATAGGCACCTTCGCCGCGCAGCGCTTCGGTCAGCAGAAAATTACGCGCTTGCGGGTGGAACAGGCAGGTGGGATGAAACTGGTTAAACTCCAGGTTCGCTACCCGGCAGCCCGCACGCCAGGCCATGGCAATGCCATCGCCGGAGGAGATATCCGGATTGGTGGTGTATTGGTAAACCTTGGCGGCGCCACCGGTAGCCAGTACCACGGTTTTGGCGCGATAGGTTTCCACCTGTTCGCGCTCTCGGTTCCAGACATAGGCTCCTACGACGCGTCGGGTGCCCGGCAGGCCAATCTTGTTTGAGGTGATCAGGTCAACCGCGTTGCGGCGCTCCATCACGCAAATATTCGGGTGGGCGCTTGCTTTCCCTACCAGGGTAGTCTCTACTTCCTTACCGGTGGCATCGGCTGCGTGCAGGATGCGGCGATGGCTGTGGCCGCCTTCGCGCGTCAGGTGATAACGTTCTTCACCCTGTGCGTTGGTTTCGGTATCGAACAGCACGCCCTGGTCGATCAGCCACTGTACGCAGTGGCGAGCGTTGCCGGCGATAAATTCTACCGCGTCTTTGTCACACAATCCGGCACCGGCAATCAGCGTGTCATCAACGTGTGAGGCAATACTGTCTGTTTCATCAAATACCGCGGCGATCCCGCCCTGGGCATAAAAGGTGGCGCCTTCGTTGAGCGGGCCTTTGCTCAGCACGGTAACCTTGCAATGCTGCGCCAGTCGCAGGGCCAGTGACAGGCCCGCCGCGCCGCTGCCGACGATCAGTACATCACTGACATGTTCATATGATGGTTGCATAACGTATGATGTGTGCAGAAGAAGAGTGAAAATCATGTTAGCCTACTTGTCCGGGCAAAAGCCACGGATAGGGCGACATCTACAGAAAAAACAATGGCGGTATGGAACTTCGGGTTTCATATGAACTCCAAGCGAGTGCTTGCTCAGGAAAATAACGTATGGCTGGCAGTACAATTTCACGCGTGGAGACAGATTTGGGGAGAATTTACCTCGGATGAGCGAGCAGTTAACGGATCAGGTGCTGGTTGAACGGGTCCAAAAGGGCGATCAGAAATCGTTTAACTTACTGGTAGTACGTTACCAGCATAAAGTTGCGAGTCTCGTTTCCCGCTATGTGCCGCAGGGCGATGTGCCGGATGTGGTGCAGGAGTCGTTTATTAAAGCCTATCGCGCGCTGGAATCATTCCGCGGCGACAGCGCCTTTTACACCTGGTTATATCGAATCGCTGTCAATACAGCAAAAAATTATCTGGTTGCTCAGGGGCGGCGTCCACCGGCTAGTGATGTGGATGCCAACGATGCGGAAAACTTTGAAAGTGCAGGCGCACTAAAAGAAATTTCGAACCCTGAGAACTTAATGTTGTCTGAAGAGTTGAGACAGATAGTTTTCCGTACCATTGAGTCACTCCCGGAGGATCTTCGCATGGCGATTACCCTGCGTGAGTTGGATGGTCTAAGCTACGAAGAGATAGCGGCCATCATGGATTGCCCGGTCGGAACCGTACGTTCGCGTATTTTCCGCGCCCGGGAGGCTATCGATAATAAAGTTCAACCGCTGATTCAGCGTTAGCGATGGCGGGCACAGGAAGGGTACTTAGGCATGCAGAAAGAAAAGCTTTCCGCTCTGATGGATGGTGAATCACTCGACAACGAACTGCTCAGTTCGTTATCCAAAGATCGTGTGCTTCAGCAAAGCTGGCAGAGCTATCACCTGATACGTGATACGTTACGTGGTGATGTCGGACAAGTCATTCATCTCGACATCGCCGAACGCGTTGCTGCTGCATTGGAGAAAGAACCTGCACGTCTGGTTCCTTCCGCAGTGCCTGAATCTCAGCCGCAACCACATACCTGGCAAAAAATGCCGTTCTGGCACAAGGTGCGTCCATGGGCAACCCAGTTGACCCAGGTGGGCGTTGCGGCCTGTGTGTCGCTGGCGGTGATCGTCGGCGTACAGCATTACAATCAACCTGCGGCAACCGAGCAGGGCAGCGCGGAAGCGCCGGTGTTCAACACCTTGCCAATCATGGGGCAGCCGTCACCGGTGAGCCTGGGCGTGCCGGCCGACAGCTTCTCTACCGGCAGCGGCCAACAGCAGCAGGTGCAGGAACAGCGCAAACGTATCAACGCCATGTTGCAAGACTACGAACTGCAACGTCGTTTGCATTCGGATCAGTTACAACTTGAACACGCTAACCCGCAGCAAGCGGCGGTTCAGGTTCCAGGAACCCAGTCTTTAGGAATGCAACAGCAGTAATGAAGCAACTTTGGTTCTCCGTTTGTCTATTGACGGGTAGCCTGCTCTATTCAAACATCGCCCCGGCGCAGACTGCGTCCGGGGCGTTGTTACAACAAATGAGCAGCGCCAGCCGTTCACTCAATTATGAACTCGCCTATATCAGCATCAGTAAACAGGGGATTGAATCGCTACGCTATCGTCATGCGGTGGTCGATCAACAACCTCTGGGACAACTGTTGCACATGGACGGCCCGCGTCGCGAAGTGTTACAGCGCGGCGGCGGCATCAGCTATTTCGAACCCGGGCTGGAGCCCTTCACGTTAACCGGCGACCATATTGTCGACGCGTTGCCGGCCCTGGTGTATGCCGACTTTGACCGTCTGGCGAAATATTACGACTTTATCTCCGTTGGCCGTACGCGCATTTCCGATCGCCCGTGTGAGGTGATTCGCGTGGTGGCGCGTGACGGTTCGCGTTACAGCTATATCGTCTGGATGGACGTAGACACCAAGCTGCCGCTTCGGGTCGATTTGCTCGATCGTGATGGCGAAACGCTGGAACAGTTTCGCGTCATCTCGTTCGTGGTTGGCGCCGAAGTGCAGAATATTATGCAGGGCCTGCTGAAGGTCAACCTGCCACCGTTGCTGTCGCTGCCTGCGACCGAAAAGGTCAATCTGAGTTGGAACACCGGCTGGCTGCCGGCCGGGGTGAACGAAGTGGCGCGCAATCGTCGCAAGTTGCCAAACGTATCGGTACCGGTAGAATCACGCTTGTACAGCGACGGTCTGTTCAGCTTCTCGGTTAATGTCAGCCCGAGTGGCGCTGGCGCCGGCCAACAGTTTTATCGGCAAGGGCGGCGTACCATACAAAGCATCGTGCGTAACGGCCACGAGATTATCATCGTCGGTGAATTGCCACCGTCTACGGCCAAGCGTATTGCTGACAGCATCACCTTCAAGGTAGCAGCACAATGATGAAAGAATGGGCCACGGTAGTATCGTGGCAACAGGGTGTGGCGTTATTGCGTTGTGAACCCAAAGCCGGCTGCGGCAGTTGTCATGCCCGTTCGGGCTGCGGCGCGCGGGCGCTGAATGAGCTGGTGCCGGAAACCGAGCACCAGCTGCGGGTGCATATCGAGCAGCCATTGGAACCGGGACAGCGCATTGAAGTCGGTATCGCCGAAGGCAGTCTGCTGCGCTCGGCGATGCTGGTATATCTCACTCCATTGATCGGCATGATGCTGGGCGGCGGCTTATTGCAGCTGTGGCTGGGTAGCGACGGGGCGGCGGCGATCGGCGCACTGGTTGGCGGCGTGGGTGCATTCTTGCTGGCGCGCCGCTTGGCGCGGCGTCTGGGCGAACAGGATGCCTATCAGCCGATCGTACTGCAAATCGGCTTGCCGCCAACGGCACTGCGCCTGCAGGCCGACAACCCGCTTCCTCACTAGCACGCTTGCTGCGTCACCGCCGGATTACGGTAGGCGGGGATGCGGTTGGCGATCATATGCTCCAGCAGCGCGATGAAGAGATCGGCGCTCAGCAGCGAAAAATAACACAACGTCACCAGCGTCTGGCCTTGATCATTGAGCAGATGGATCTTTCCTTGCTCAGCATCGGTTACCTGCGAATGTATCTGTTCAATGGCGATATTGCCCTGCGGCGTTGACAGGGTTTTGGCGCTCAAATGCAGCGTTTGGCCTTGCAGTCGCTGCAAATCGCCGCGTAGCAGCAAATTCAGCCAACGTGCTTTGCAATTCTGGTAGCGGAAATCGATAACCTCCCCCTGATACAAGGCATTCAGTGCCATGGTGCCGCGTAGCTGAATTTGCTGATTAATGATGGTATCTCGCAACGTCCAGGCATGAGATACATTGCTGAATACCGTGCACCATGGCTGATCGGCCGCGGTGCGAAAGGCCATCGCTTCACATAATCCACCGCATAGCCCACCGAGTAACGGTATGCCACGGAAACGATAGATATCGGTGATTTTTTCAAACGGGATAAAGCGTTCTTTGTGGTTATGGCTACTGACCACCCGAACGCCATGTTCATACAGCCGGTAGCTGAATGCAGGCCGCAGAAAATGCCGCAGCGCCAGGAGGATACAGCCGAGTAAAATCGTCGCTGCGCCGGTTTGCAATAGGGTCAACACGCCGCTTTCTTCCATGTTGCTCAGCAGCGGTAACAACAGTAGCGTACCGCCAATGGTTAACAGCAGCGCTGCCGCCGCCAGAATGCCCCAGTTGACCTTTGAAAAATCGTGCCGGCTCAGCATCTGCCCTTTATCGATCATTACGCACCTTCCAATCAACTTACAGAGATATGCTGATGAACTCCGTTGGGCATGCCGATGTAGAGCCCTGTTTAATATTTGTTACGGAGTTCTGCCTCCTTTCTATAGGAGGCGGGGCAGGGGCGTATATGGGTTTTTTCCTAAAGCGGGAGAGACACTTATCATGTTGCATTCGCCAATGACAACAGCGCTGAGGTGTTAGCAATGCGCGGTATTTGTAACAAAATTGCCGGGGTAAAGTGGGCCGACGCGGCGTTATTTTGCCGCGTGGTTATTCTTTGCGTAAAGAACCGAGGTTAAAATTACTCAGTTCCGAGAATCAGCTTAATCAATATTACCTGATAGCGAGGGATTTAACCTGGTTGCGAGCTGTTTTCTATTCTACGGCAAATGTTCCGTGCAAATTTAATCAGCCTCTGTTCCACGAAGTAATACAGGATAATCGACAAGCTGATGGAGAGTGAAATCGAATAAATATATTTGACGACACCTTCATTGGCTGGTAGGCCCGGTAGCCGATCTCCATGGATTTGAATGAACTTTAATACCGGCACATGAATAAGGTATAAAGAATAAGAATAGGCGCCAATGTTAACCAGTACGGATGGGAGCGTGAGTTTGAGTGCGTGTTCCATCGTCAGTAAGGCGACAATTAACGCCAGGGCGATAACGGCAGAGTGGGTTATACCCTGTCCGGCACGATAACCGGTTAGCCAGAATAATATGCAAATAATAAATATTGGGATCATTAACACCGCAGTTGGCTTATGGTGGAACAGTCGGCTATATTTTGACTGGTAAAGCTCCGCCAGCATCAATCCCAAGACAAAATCCAATACGATAGGATTAAAGATAAAGCCGACGTTGCGCCACGCACCGATATCAGCGATGGTGAAGCTGTTCGCATCCAGCGTGAATTGGCCACCAGGCAGCATGCAGCCCAGTAGATAACCGGCGACCAGCAGCAAAGCGCACAGGTAACTGCGATACTTCTTGCTTAACGCCATGGACAGGGCGAAGAGGAGGTAAAAGTAGACTTCATAGCCCAGAGTCCACGAGACGACCAGCGTACCCCAGCCATAATAAGGAGCGATATTGTTGGGATCCAACGGCAGCAGCAGATAGGACTTCAGCACATTGGTAAGAGAAAATTCTGGTCCTAGCCAGGTTCCGGAGGAGCTGTTATAGCCAATAACCATGATAAAAAGTGAAAACACCATAAAATAAAGCGGGTAAACCCTAAAGAAGCGCTTGATGGTGAAATCTACAATCGGGTAAGACAGTAATCTTTTGGTGGAGTAGGCAATAATAAATCCACTGATGATAAAAAATATCTCTACGCCAAATGCGGCATTTAACGTAAGGTAATCCATAAACGAACCGCTGTTAATATCGCCTAGAAGAGATCTGTTATGGCCAAATACTACCATCAATGCTGCAATGCCACGTAATAGCTGTATGCTTTCAATATTATTGTTTTTCATTAAAGGTTCCAACGGATAATAATAAAAGTAGTAATGTTGAGCTCGAAGCAGGTATTTATATTATTGTTTTAACGTTTGGTTAAAATGAATTATTGGTTTGTCGTGTTTTGTAAACCTGATTTAGCTTCACTAAGTCATATTTAATAGCAAGCTTGGTTTTTTATCGCTATGTCCATCATTAACGCCAGACTGGCGTCTGCATTAGCAATGGGGATGGTGCGTAAGGCGTACATCATATAGGCAGTAAAACATAAAAAGTAGGGTTTTTTAATGCATAACGCTCGACAGGGACTTCCGTTGCCGGCCTCCTTTCGCACGGCGCTCTTACAGTGTAAGATGCGTCACATTCTATGTGGGTAGTTTGGGTTTCGTATCCATCACTGCGTCCACCGATCAAATACTTAAGCGCTTAATTAGAGAAAACATTAATTAAATGAAGCACATAAGAAACTTTTCTATTATTGCCCACATTGACCACGGTAAGTCGACGCTGTCCGACCGTATTATCCAGATTTGCGGCGGCCTGACCGAGCGTGAAATGGCCGCGCAGGTTCTGGATTCCATGGATCTGGAACGTGAGCGTGGTATCACCATCAAGGCGCAAAGCGTCACGCTGGATTACAAGGCGCTGGATGGTCAAACCTATCAGCTTAACTTTATCGATACTCCCGGCCACGTTGACTTCTCCTATGAAGTTTCCCGCTCGCTGGCGGCCTGCGAAGGCGCGCTGCTGGTGGTGGATGCCGGCCAGGGCGTAGAAGCGCAGACGCTGGCCAACTGCTATACCGCGATCGAAATGGATCTGGAAGTGGTGCCGGTGCTGAACAAAATTGACCTGCCGGCGGCCGATCCGGATCGTGCAGCGCAGGAAATCGAAGATATCGTTGGCATCGACGCCACTGACGCAGTGCGCTGCTCGGCCAAGACCGGCGTTGGCGTGCCGGAAGTACTGGAACGCCTGGTGCGCGATATTCCGCCGCCGGAAGGCGATCCGGAAGCGCCATTGCAGGCGCTGATCATCGACTCCTGGTTTGATAACTACCTGGGCGTGGTGTCACTGGTGCGCATCAAGAACGGCACCATGCGCAAAGGCGACAAGATCAAGGTAATGAGTACCGGACAGGTGTACAACGCCGATCGTCTGGGGATCTTCACGCCGAAGCGCGTCGACCGCGATGTGCTGAACTGCGGCGAAGTGGGTTGGCTGGTATGTGCCATCAAGGACATTCTCGGTGCACCGGTCGGCGATACCCTGACGCTGTCCCGCCAGCCGGCAGACAAGCCGTTGCCGGGCTTCAAAAAAGTGAAGCCGCAGGTTTACGCCGGTCTGTTCCCGATAAGCTCCGACGACTATGAAGCCTTCCGCGATGCGCTGGGCAAGCTGAGCCTGAACGACGCCTCGCTGTTCTACGAGCCGGAAAGTTCCACCGCGCTGGGCTTCGGCTTCCGCTGTGGTTTCCTGGGCTTGCTGCACATGGAGATCATTCAGGAACGTCTGGAGCGTGAATACGATCTGGATCTGATCACCACCGCCCCGACGGTGGTCTATCAGGTGGAAACCACCGGCGGTGAAACGGTGTACGTCGATAGCCCATCCAAGCTGCCGCCGTTGAACAACATCGCTGAGCTGCGTGAGCCGATCGCCGAATGTCACATGCTGATGCCACAAGAATACCTCGGTAACGTGATCACGCTGTGCGTGGAAAAACGCGGCGTGCAGACCAACATGGTCTATCACGGCAACCAGGTGGCGCTGACCTACGAAATTCCAATGGCGGAAGTGGTGCTCGACTTCTTCGACCGTCTAAAGTCGACGTCACGTGGCTATGCGTCCCTGGATTATAACTTCAAACGCTTCCAGGCCTCCGACATGGTGCGGGTTGACGTATTGATCAACGGTGAGCGCGTGGATGCGCTGGCGCTGATCACTCACCGTGACAACTCGCAGTATCGCGGGCGCGATCTGGTGGAAAAAATGAAAGAGCTGATCCCGCGTCAGCAATTCGACATTGCGATTCAGGCGGCGATCGGTACGCACATTATTGCGCGTTCAACGGTCAAACAGCTGCGCAAGAACGTATTGGCGAAGTGCTACGGCGGTGACGTCAGCCGTAAGAAAAAGCTGTTGCAGAAACAGAAAGACGGTAAGAAACGCATGAAGCAGGTGGGTAACGTCGAGTTGCCGCAGGAAGCGTTCCTGGCCATTCTGCACGTTGGCAAAGACGGTAAGTAAGAGCGAAAGCTCACGTAACTAGGGAGTTTGCATGGCGAATATGTTTGCCCTGATCCTGGCAGTTGCTACGCTGGTGACCGGGATCATCTGGTGCTTTGAGCGCTTTAAATGGGCTCCGGCACGCCGGGCGAAAATCGCAGCGGTCAACGCGCAGACCGCAGGCGCTGTAGACGAAAAGACGCTGGCGAAAGTGGCCAAGCAACCGGGCTGGGTTGAAACCGGGGCATCGGTGTTCCCGGTGTTGCTGGTGGTGTTCGTGGTGCGTTCGTTTATCTACGAGCCGTTCCAGATCCCGTCAGGGTCAATGATGCCGACGCTGCTGATCGGCGATTTTATTCTGGTGGAGAAATATGCCTACGGCATTAAAGATCCGATTACCCAGACGACGCTGATTGAAACCGGCCATCCGAAGCGTGGCGACATTGCGGTATTCAAATATCCGCTCGATCCGAAACTGGACTATATCAAGCGTGTGGTCGGCCTGCCGGGCGATCGCGTATCGTACGATCCGGTGAACAAACGCGTAACGGTACAGCCGGTGTGCAATACCGATCGACCGTGTGACAAAGCGCTGGCGGTGACCTATAACGACGCACAGCCAAGCGACTTTGTGCAGATGTTCAGCCGTAGCGGCGCCGGCGAAGCCAGCAATGGCTTCTATAATATCCCGGTGAGCGACAACGTGCCGCAGGGCGGTATCCGCCTGCGCGAGCGTAATGAAACGCTGGGCAACGTCACTCATTCGGTGCTGACCGTACCTGGCACCCAGGATCAGGTAGGCGCTTACTATCAGCAGCCAGGCCAGCAATTGGCGGAATGGGTAGTGCCAGCCGGCCATTACTTCATGATGGGCGATAACCGTGATAACAGCGCTGACAGCCGTTATTGGGGATTCGTGCCGGAGAAGAACCTGGTGGGCAAAGCCACGGCTATCTGGATGAGTTTTGAAAAACAGGAAGGCGAGTGGCCTACCGGCGTACGTTTGAGCCGTATTGGCGGAATTCATTAATCTTGCGCGTATAAACGCAGCATAATAATTTCTTCCGTTGTAGAATACCTTCCTGAGCGATAAAAGTTGGCTCCCTGTTGGGAGCCACTGCAAACGAAACAGCTTTGGATCGGCTCTCGACGAAGCAGGCCTGTTCCGTGTGCTGCAAAGTTTTTGACGCATTCTTGATCTATTGGTAACTCATGAACCCCATCGTAATAAACAGGCTGCAGCGGAAGCTGGGCTACACTTTTCAACAGCAGGAGCTCTTGCTGCAAGCGTTGACTCACCGCAGCGCCAGCAGTAAACACAATGAACGGCTTGAGTTTCTGGGTGACTCTATCCTGAGTTTCGTCATCGCCAATGCGCTTTATCACCGCTTCCCGCGCGTTGATGAAGGCGACATGAGCCGCATGCGCGCCACGCTGGTGCGCGGAAACACGCTGGCGGAAATGGCGCGTGAGTTCGATCTGGGCGAATGCCTGCGCCTTGGGCCGGGAGAACTGAAAAGTGGCGGTTTCCGCCGCGAGTCGATTCTGGCGGATACGGTGGAAGCATTGATTGGCGGCGTGTTCCTGGACAGTGATATCCAGACCGTTGAACGACTGATTCTGGACTGGTATCGCAGCCGGCTGGACGAAATCAGCCCCGGTGATAAGCAGAAAGACCCAAAAACCCGCTTGCAGGAGTTTTTACAAGGTCGTCATCTGCCGTTGCCTTCTTATCTGGTGGTGCAGGTTCGCGGTGAAGCGCACGATCAGGAATTTACTATCCACTGCCAGGTGAGCGGTTTGAGCGAGCCCGTTGTGGGCACCGGTTCGAGTCGCCGTAAAGCCGAGCAGGCGGCAGCGGAACAAGCGCTGAAAAAGCTGGAGCTTGAATGAGCGAAGAAACACAATACTGCGGATTTATCGCGATCGTTGGTCGTCCGAACGTGGGCAAATCCACGTTATTGAACCAACTGCTGGGGCAAAAGGTCTCCATTACTTCGCGTAAGCCGCAAACCACGCGCCACCGCATCATGGGCATTCACACCGAAGGGCCTTATCAGGCGATTTACGTCGATACCCCCGGGTTGCACATCGAAGAAAAACGCGCCATCAACCGTTTGATGAACCGCGCCGCCAGCAGCTCGATCGGTGACGTGGAACTGGTGATCTTCGTGGTTGAAGGCACCAACTGGACTGCCGACGACGAAATGGTGGTCAATAAGCTGCGCAGCCTGAAATGCCCGGTGCTGTTGGCGATCAACAAGGTCGACAACGTGGCTGACAAAGGCAAGCTGCTGCCGCATATCGCTTTCTTGAGCCAGCAGATGAACTTCCTCGACGTGGTGCCAATTTCTGCCGAGAAAGGCATGAACGTGGACACCATCGCCGGCATCGTGCGCAAACTGTTGCCGGAAGCGGAGCATCACTTCCCGGAAGATTACATCACCGATCGTTCCCAGCGCTTTATGGCGTCGGAGATCATTCGCGAAAAACTGATGCGTTTCCTCGGTGAAGAGCTGCCGTATTCGGTCACGGTCGAAATCGAACAGTTCGTGGCCAACGATCGCGGTGGCTATGATGTCCACGGCCTGATCCTGGTTGAACGCGAAGGCCAGAAGAAAATGGTCATCGGCAATAAAGGCTCGAAGATCAAAACCATCGGCATTGAAGCCCGCCAGGATATGGAACAGATGTTTGAAGCCAAGGTGCATCTGGAACTGTGGGTGAAAGTGAAATCCGGCTGGGCGGACGACGAACGTGCGCTGCGTAGCCTGGGCTATGTCGACGATCTGAAGTAACGTCCGATGGAAGGCTGGCAGCGCGCTTTCGTCCTGCATGGGCGGCCGTACAGTGAAACCAGCCTGATGCTGGATCTGTTCACCGAAGGCCACGGACGGGTGCGCTTGCTGGCAAAAGGCGTGCGCAGCCGCCGCTCCAATCTAAAGGGTTGCCTGCAACCCTTTACCCCTTTATTAGTCCGCTGGGGCGGGCGTGGCGATATCAAGACGCTGCGCAATGCCGAAGCGGTTTCCCTTGGCTTACCGCTTAGCGGCATGATGCTTTACAGCGGCCTGTACGTGAACGAACTGCTGTCGCGGGTGCTGGAACAGGAAGCCGACTATTCACTGCTGTTTTTCGACTACCTGCAATGTTTGCAGGCGTTGGCGGCTGCCGAACGCTCACCGGAACAGGCCTTGCGCCAGTTCGAGCTGGCCCTGCTGCACCACCTGGGTTACGGCGTCGACTTCCTGCACTGTGCCGGCAGCGGCGAGCCGGTTGACGACGGCATGACCTACCGCTATCGCGAAGAAAAAGGCTTTATCGCCAGTCTGGTGGTAGACCATTACAGCTTTACCGGACGTGAACTGCGTGCGCTGGCCGAACGCCAGTTTCCCGACGCCGATACCCTGCGTGCCGCCAAACGTTTTACCCGCATGGCGTTAAAACCCTATCTGGGCGGCAAACCGCTAAAAAGCCGCGAACTGTTTCGGCAGTTTGTGCGCAAGCAGCCCGATCCCCCGGTCGACGACGCGTAATCCGCTTTCTGCTTTTGCGCTTTTCCCGCTGCGTGTAAACTGCTGACACTGAAATCGTAATCTAGAGGTTGTCATGGCTGATTTGCTACTCGGCGTTAATATCGATCATATTGCCACCCTGCGTAACGCGCGCGGAACCCAGTACCCCGATCCGGTGCAGGCGGCGTTCAGCGCCGAACAGGCCGGCGCGGACGGCATTACCGTTCACCTGCGCGAAGACCGTCGTCATATTACCGATCGTGACGTACGTATTCTGCGCCAGACCATTCAGACCCGTATGAACCTGGAAATGGCGGTGACCGACGAAATGCTGGATATTGCCTGCGAACTGCGGCCGCACTTCTGCTGCCTGGTGCCGGAAAAGCGCGAAGAAGTGACCACCGAAGGCGGGCTGGACGTGGCAGGGCAGTTGGACAAAATGACGCTGGCGGTAGAGCGTTTGACCCAGGCTGGTATTCAGGTTTCGTTGTTTATCGACCCGGACCACCGGCAGATTGATGCTGCGGTAGCAGTAGGCGCGCCGTATATCGAAATTCACACCGGTGCCTATGCGCAAGCGCAAGGCGAGCTGGCGGTGCAGGCCGAACTGAAGCGCATTGCCCAGGCGGCGCGCTACGCGGCGCAAAAAGGCCTGAAGGTCAACGCCGGCCACGGTTTGACCTACCATAACGTGCAGCCGATCGCAGCGCTGCCGGAAATGCATGAGTTGAACATCGGCCATGCGATTATCGGCCAGGCGGTGATCGGTGGCCTGTCTGCCGCGGTCAGCGACATGAAACTGCTGATGCGGGAAGCGCGTCGCTAATGGCCGTGCTGGGCCTCGGTACCGACATTGTCGAGATGGCGCGCATCGAAGCGGTGGTGGAGCGTAGCGGCGATCGTTTGGCGCGGCGGGTGTTGAGCGATGCGGAATGGGCGGTCTATCAGCAGCATCAGCAGCCGGTCCGCTTTCTGGCCAAACGTTTTGCGGTCAAGGAGGCGGCGGCCAAGGCGTTTGGCACCGGCATTCGCAACGGCCTGGCCTTCAATCAGTTTGAAGTGTTCAATGATGGCCTGGGCAAGCCGAATATCCGCCTGCATGCGCGCGCCGCCGAACTGGCACAGGAGATGGGGGTGACTTCGATCCACGTCTCGCTGGCTGACGAACGGCGCTATGCCTGTGCGACGGTGATTATCGAAGGTTGACTTCAGACGGGCGCGGCGAGCGGCGCCCGGTTACGGCAAGGTTACAGCCGGTCCGCGTGGTGCAGAACCACAAACTTGTCCCACAGCTGTTCCTGACTTTCCAACCGGCCGGGATCGATAATGATGGTGTTATCGATCGGGCATACCTGCTGGCAGGTCGGCGTCTCGTAATGTCCAACGCATTCGGTGCAGCGATCGGCGTCTATCTGGTAGATATCCTCGCCCATCGAGATCGCCTGATTCGGGCACTCTGGTTCACACATGTCACAGTTGATGCATTTGCGTGTGATTAACAGGGCCATAAACTATCTCTCATTATTTCTAAGGGTATTTAAGCGGAGCGCGAATTATACGCTTCATACCAGTTTTTTCATTAACTGTTCGCTGTGTTTTATCCGATCGCGCGCATGGTCCAGGTCATGCTGAATCAGCGCCATAAACAGCAGGTCGGTGAGCGCATACTGCGCGGTGCTGGACGAGATCGCGGCGCTGCGGGTATTGGGTTCTTCCGCAATGGTATACAGGCAGTGATCGGCACGCTGTTGCAGGCCGTTGGGGGAAAAGCAGGTCAGGGCCAGCACCTGCGCACCGGCGATACGTGCTTCTTCTGCCGCCAGGTTGATTTCACGCCGTTCGCCGCTGAACGAAATGGCCACCAGCAAATCCTGTTTGTCCAGCGCTTGCACCGCCGCCAGTTGAACGTGCATATCCGATTCGGCAACCGCCATCACGCCCAGTTTGAGTAACTTGAAGGAAAAGTCTTTCGCCACCAGCCCGGACGCGCCAATGCCCATCAGTATCACCCTGCGCGCCGCGCGCAGCATGCTTAACGCCTGGTGCAGCCGTTCTTCGCTGTTGATATCCAGCGTGGCGCGCAAGGCCGCGTGCTTTTCCACCAGTAACTTTTCACCGACGGTTTTGAGCGCGTCACTGCTGAGTATCCGATTATGCACCGTGACTACCGGAGCGCTTTGCGGTTGGGCGAGGGTTTCACTTAGCGCCAGTTTCAACGCCGGGAAGCCTTTATAGCCCATTTTCTGGGCAAACTTGACCACGCTTGACTGGCTGACGCCAGCCACCTGAGCCAGCGTTTGCGAGCTGAGATGGCGCGCCTGTTCAGCGTTGTGCAGCAGGAAATCGGCCAGCTTGCGATCGTTCTGCGCCAGCGCAGGATACATTTGGCGAATGCGAAGAAGGGTACTCATTATTTTTTCCTTGATGTCAGTCGGCATTCTGCCACGGTGGGCGTGGAAACGTGCAGCGAAAATTTTTGTGAGCTCCCCGTTAAAATAGCAAATAGTGCTCGCTTTGTTGAATAAAATATTCAAATATTGAATTAACATTGTGAATTAAAAATTCAAAGGTGATGAAATGAACCTGGGCGCATTGGTATCAGAAACCCGTAATCCGGCAACGCTGCGGCTGGACGAGATGTCCACGCTGGAAATGGTGACCTGTTTTAATCATGAAGATCGCAAAGTGCCGTTGGCGATCGAGCCGGTACTGCCGCAGATCGCGCAGGCGGTGGATCTGACGGCGGCGGCATTGCAGGCCGGTGGTCGGCTGATTTATCTCGGCGCCGGCACCAGCGGTCGACTGGGGGTGTTGGATGCCTCGGAATGCCCGCCGACCTTTGGCGTACCGCACGGCGTGGTGGTCGGGTTGATCGCCGGCGGGCCGGGCGCACTGCTGAAAGCGGTGGAAGGGGCGGAAGACGACGCTGAACTGGGGGGGCGTGACCTGCGCGATCTGCAACTGACCGCGACCGATATGGTGATCGGGCTGGCGGCATCTGGCCGTACGCCGTATGTGATAGGCGCGCTGCGCTATGCACGCCAGTTGGGGTGTCCGACGGCGGCCATTTCCTGCAACCCGGATTCGCCGATTGCCCAAGAGGCGCAGGTGGCGATTTCACCGGTGGTCGGCCCGGAAGCTCTGACCGGTTCGACCCGCATGAAGTCCGGCACGGCGCAAAAACTGGTGCTGAACATGATTTCCACCGGGGCGATGGTCAAACTGGGCAAGGTATATCAGAACCTGATGGTTGATGTTAAGGCGACCAACGTCAAATTGGTCGATCGCGCCTGCCGTATCGTGACCGAGGCCACCGGCGCCGATCGTAGCCAGGCGGAGGCGGCATTGACGCAAACCGGCTTTGAGGTCAAACCGGCGATCCTGATGATTCTGGCCGAGGTCAGCGCCGAAGAAGCGCAGCGGCGTTTGCAACGGCACCACGGTTTCTTGCGTGCGGCACTGGCGGGTTAATCCACTTTCGGGGCAGGCGATGGACAAGACAACGGCTCTGGCGACACAAATTCTGGCGGGCATCGGCGGTGAAGGCAATATCCTCAAGCTGGAAAACTGCATGACGCGGGTGCGGGTTGAAGTCAGCGACGAGCAACGTCTCGATCTGGCGCTGCTGAAAAAGCTGGACGGGGTAAAAGGGTATATCAAGCAGGGCGATCAGCATCAGTTTATCGTCGGGCCGGGTGCGGCAGCCAAAGTGGTGGACGCCATGCAGGCGCTGCTTGGCAGTGCGCCACCAGTGTCGGCGGCGGATGACATCTCGCGTAACAAGGCCGCCGCCAAGGCCAGATATGCCGCGCCAATGAGCGACGCGTTAAAGAAACTGGCCGACGTGTTTATTCCGCTGATCCCGGCGTTTATCGCATCGGGGTTGATTACCGGCATTATCAATATTTTGAAACGCCCGGATATCGCCGGCGACATTGCGTTGAGTTATCCGAATGTGCTGGGGCTGTTGGCTGTTTTCGGCAGTGCGGTTTTCGCCATCATGAATATCCTGGTCGGGGTCAATGCGGCGCGGGTGTTTGGCGGTTCGCAGGCGATGGGCGGCGTAATGGCCGGCATCCTCTCCAGCCCACAGTTGGCGCAGATCACCCTGTTCGGCGAAGCGCTGCAGCCGGGACGCGGCGGGGTGATTGCGGTACTGCTGGTGGTGGCCTTTATGTGCTGGGTGGAAAAAAGGCTGCGTAAACTGTTGCCGGAATCGCTGGAACTGATCCTGAATCCCTTATTCACCACCTTGATTACCGCATCGCTGGCGATAGTGCTGCTTCAGCCGCTTGGCGGTTACATTTCCGATGCCATCGCCCATGGCGCCAATCTGGCGATCGACAAAGGCGGCCTGCTGGTGGGGGCGGTGCTGTCCGGCGTTTTTCTGCCGCTGGTTCTGTCAGGATTGCACCAGGGACTGGTGCCGATCCACGTTGAACTGGTGCAGGCGCACGGTGCCAACCCGCTGTTGCCGATCCTGGCGATGGCCGGTGTCGGCCAGGTGGGCGCAGCGTTGGCGGTGCTGCTGAAAACCCGCAACGAACGTTTAAAGAAAGTGATTAAGGGCGCCTTGCCGGTTGGCGTGCTGGGCATTGGCGAGCCGCTGATCTTTGGCGTGACGTTGCCGCTGGGTAAACCGTTTATTGCCGCCTGTCTCGGTGGCGCGGTGGGCGGCGCACTGATCAGCTACTGGAAAGTGGCGACGGTGATCACCTTCGGTATTTCAGGACTGCCTTTGGCGTTAACCATCGTATCAGGTAAGGTGATGTTGTATCTGACAGGTATGCTGATTACGATTATAGCGGGCTTCATTTTTACCTGGCTAATGGGTTTCAACGATCCTGAGGAGTAGCGCTTGAGTGACAAACCACGCCAACAGGCTGAGGAAGGCCGCCGCGTCGTGTTCTTCGATTTGGACGGTACGCTACATCAGGAGGATATGTTTGGCAGTTTCTTGCGCTTTTTATTACGCCGTTTGCCGCTGAACTTATTGCTGGTAGTGCCGCTATTGCCGGTGGTCGGTATCAGTATGCTGGTCGCCGGTCGTGCCGCGCGCTGGCCGATGAGCGTGCTGCTGTGGTCGATTACCTTCGGTCGTTCACAGGCCAGGCTGCAGGCGCTGGAATTGCAGTTTGTTAACTATTTCCGCCAAAAGGTCACCGCCTTTCCGGTGGTACAGCTGCGTCTGCGCCAGTATCTGGACGAGCATGATGCCGAAGTGTGGCTGATTACCGGCTCGCCCGAACGCCTGGTGGAGCAGGTCTATCAGGATTCCTCTTTTCTGCCGCGGGTACGTCTGGTGGGCAGCCGCATTGCGCCTCGCTATGGCGGCTGGGTACTGGCAATGCGCTGTCTGGGGGTGCAAAAGGTGATGCAGCTTGAACAACGTATCGGCGCACCGCTGAAATTATACAGCGGTTACAGCGACAGCAAACAGGATAACCCGTTGCTGTTTTTCTGCGAGCATCGCTGGCGGGTCAGCAAAGAGGGTGAGCTGCAGCAACTGGAGTGACGCACCTGGCCAGATGAGCCACGATGCCGTTCGGGGAAACCTGAGCGGCATTTTTTTGCCTGCTGCGGCGTGAGCCAGCGGCTCGGCGCCTTGGTTTGCCTGACAGCCAATGCACTACGGCCGCTGGTGACAAAAGAGGAGCCGAGCTGGCCTACTGTGTATAATGCCCGCCGCAATGCGCACGAGGACTTATATGATGATTGAATACAACGACGACTACTGGATGCGACAGGCGCTGACGCTGGCCCTGCGTGCGCAGGAAGAGGGAGAAGTGCCGGTGGGTGCGCTACTGGTGCTCGACAACCAGGTGATTGGCGAAGGCTGGAATCGGCCGATTGGCCGACACGACCCGACCGCGCATGCGGAAATTATGGCGTTACGGCAGGGCGGCGCGGTGTTGCAGAACTATCGGCTGTTGAACGCCACGCTGTATGTCACGCTGGAGCCCTGTGTGATGTGCGCCGGCGCGATGGTGCACAGTCGTATTCGCCGTCTGGTGTACGGCGCATCGGACGAAAAGACCGGGGCTGCCGGATCGCTGGTGGATATTTTGCGCCATCCTGGCATGAACCATCAGGTAGATATTACCGCCGGCGTGCTGGCCGAGGAATGTGCAGCCACGTTGAGCAACTTCTTCCGCCTGCGCCGGGAACAGCAAAAAGCGTTGAAGCAGGCGCAGCGGGCGGCAAAACCGCAGGATTAATCGAGATTGAGCGCCAAATCGGGCGCTACGGTAGGGTAGCCGCGGCCGAGTGCCGCCTGAGCCTGCGCCGTTTGCGCCGCCTTCTTTTCCTTTTCCTGCAAATATCCTACCAGACTGACCTGATAACGGCGGATGTTTTCCACGTAGTTATACGCTTCGCGACCGCGCGCGTAGCCATAGGTCAGCTGCGGGTAATAGCGTTTCTGGCTGAGCATCGGCAGGCGTTGTTTGACGTCAACCCAGCTATCCGGGTTGCCCTTTTGCATTTTTGTCAGTTTGCGCGCATCGAGCATGTGCCCCCAGCCCATATTGTACGCCGCCAGGGCAAACCATACGCGTTCGTCTTCCGGCACCGTGTCCGGCATTTTGTCCATCAGGCGTTGCAGATACAGGGCTCCGCCCTGAATGCTTTCTTCCGGATCGAGACGGTCATTGACCCCCAGCCCATCTGCGGTGGCGCGGGTTAACATCATCAGGCCGCGCACGCCGGTTGGCGAGGTTGCCAGCGGGTTCCAATGAGACTCCTGATAGGCAATGGCGGCCAGCAGTTTCCAGTCGATGATATTGGCATACTTTTCAAACAGCGGCTGAAAGGTCGGCAACACCGAATCGATGGCCGACAGGAAGGTTTTGGTATCGACATAATCGAAACTGCCGACGTGACCAAGGTATTTCTCTTCCAGACGCGCCAAGGTACCGTCTTCTACCATTTGGCTGTAAAAATCGAGCAGAGCGGCGTACAGGCTGTCATCATTGCTGCGTTTCAGATACCAGGTGACCGGCTCTTCGTCGGTGGCGTCGAAGGCCACCGCCAACTGTGGATGGATGCGTTGCAGCAACGCGATGGTCACCGAGTCGCCGAGGGTATAGTCCAATTTGCCGTCGGCCACCCGTTCCAGCAGTTCTTTGGAGGTCAGGTCACTGGAGGATTGCCAGCCGAGATCGGGGAACTTGCCGTTTTTGAGCTGTTTTAGCGTGCTGACGTGGGCAGAGCCGGAAGCCACTGCCAGCGTGCCTTTGAGATCGGCGAAGTTTTTCGGCCGCGGGCTGCCAAGGCGATACACCAACTGCTGGGAAACCGAGTAGTACGCCGGACCGGTGCGGGCACGGCTAAGGCGATCCTGATTGTAGATCAGGCCGGCGGCGAGGATATCGGCGTTGTCATCGTCCAGATCGTCGAACAGATCGTTAATGTTTTGATGCGGCAAAACCACCAGTTTCACCCCCAGATAGTTGGCAAAGCGCTTTGCCAGCTCGTAATCGAGGCCGCTCGGCCCCTGTGGCGTGGTGAAATAGGTTAATGGCGAATTTAACGTGCTGACGCGTAATTCGCCGCGGGACTTGATCTCTGCAAGTTGTCCGTCCTGGCCGCCCCGCCATGGGATGTTAGGCCACAGGGCTAGCGCCAGAAGCAGAGTGACAGTACCGACAAGGATGTAATTTATTTTTAGGCGTTTCAAATAGTTGTCTCTCGGCGATGCATGTCTGCCGCAGGCCGGAAAGGGTTTTTTGGTATGGTTATATCAACAGTATCGGGGCATTTTGCGTAACAAAACGCCAGCGTGCAACTTTATTGGCATGTTATGACAATTCGTCGGTAAGAATACGATTTATCAATTATCGCCACGCAAACGGTTTCGTCGGCGGCGTGGATTCTCTATAATAGCGCGCGTTTTCCCCTGTTGCGCCCAATGAAGCACTGGAGTCAGTGGCTTCGAAGACGAGAGAACTTTGATTATGGAAATACTGCGTGGTTCGCCCGCTTTGTCGGCTTTTCGTGTTACCAAACTGCTGTCCCGCTGCCAGGACGCACAACTTCCGGTCAGTGATATCTATGCCGAGTACGTCCACTTTGCCGATGTTAGCGCACCGCTAAGTGCCGAAGAACATGGCAAGCTCACGCGCTTGCTCAAGTACGGTCCTTCTCTCGCCGAACACGCTCCGGAGGGACGCCTGCTGTTGGTAACGCCGCGTCCGGGCACCATTTCCCCCTGGTCATCCAAAGCCACCGACATTGCCCATAACTGCGGCTTGTCGCAGGTTGAACGCCTGGAGCGCGGTCTGGCGTTTTACGTCACGGCGCCGGCGTTGAGCGAAGCGCAATGGCAGCAACTGGCCGCATTGCTGCACGATCGCATGATGGAAACCGTGTTCAGCGATCTGCAACAGGCGGAAAAACTGTTTGCTCACCACCAGCCAGCGCCGTATCAGGCGGTGGACGTGCTGGGGGAAGGACGCAGTGCGCTGGAAAAGGCGAATGTCAAACTGGGCCTGGCGCTGGCCCAGGACGAAATTGACTACCTGCTGAATGCATTTACCGGTTTGGGGCGCAACCCGACGGACATCGAACTGTATATGTTTGCACAGGCCAACTCTGAGCACTGTCGCCACAAGATTTTCAACGCCGACTGGATCATAGACGGCGAACAGCAGCCTAAATCGCTGTTCAAGATGATCAAAAACACCTTCGAACATACGCCGGACTACGTGCTGTCAGCGTATAAAGACAACGCCGCGGTGATGGAAGGCTCGCAGGTCGGGCGCTTCTTCGCTGCGCCGCAAAACGGCCAATATGATTATCATCAGGAAGATACGCACATTCTGATGAAGGTTGAAACCCATAACCACCCGACGGCGATTTCTCCTTGGCCGGGCGCTGCCACCGGTTCCGGCGGCGAAATCCGTGACGAGGGTGCCACCGGCCGGGGTGCCAAGCCGAAGGCCGGTCTGGTGGGCTTCTCGGTGTCCAACCTGCGCATTCCTGGTTTTGAACAGCCGTGGGAACAGGATTTCGGCAAGCCGGATCGCATCGTCAGCGCATTGGATATCATGACTGAAGGCCCACTGGGCGGGGCGGCGTTTAATAACGAATTCGGCCGTCCGGCGCTGCTCGGTTACTTCCGTACCTATGAAGAACAGGTCAATAGCCACAACGGCGTTGAACTGCGTGGCTACCACAAGCCAATCATGCTGGCGGGCGGTATCGGCAATATTCGCGCCGATCACGTGCAGAAAGGCGAAATTACCGTTGGCGCCAAGCTGGTGGTACTGGGTGGCCCGGCAATGAATATCGGTCTGGGCGGCGGTGCGGCATCGTCAATGGATTCCGGCCAATCCGACGCCGATCTGGATTTTGCCTCGGTACAGCGTGACAACCCGGAAATGGAGCGTCGTTGCCAAGAGGTCATCGACCGTTGCTGGCAACTGGGCGCCGACAACCCGATTCTGTTTATCCACGACGTGGGCGCTGGCGGTCTGTCCAACGCCATGCCGGAACTGGTGAGCGACGGCGGCCGCGGTGGCCGTTTCGAACTGCGTGACATCCTTAACGATGAGCCGGGCATGAGCCCGCTGGAAGTGTGGTGTAACGAATCGCAGGAACGCTATGTCATGGCGATTGCGCCGGCACAGATGGCGCAGTTTGACGAAATTTGCCGCCGTGAACGTGCGCCGTACGCGGTGATCGGCGAAGCAACCGAAGAACGCCACCTGACGCTGAACGATGATCATTTTGATAACCAGCCGATCGATATGCCGCTGGACGTGCTGCTTGGCAAAACGCCAAAAATGACCCGCGACGTCACGCGTCTGCAGGCCAAGGGCGAGCCGGTGCTGCGCGACGGTATCAGCGTGGCTGACGCGGTGAAACGCGTGCTGCACTTGCCGGCTGTTGCAGAGAAAACCTTCCTGATCACCATTGGCGACCGTACCGTGACCGGTATGGTGGCGCGCGATCAGATGGTAGGCCCATGGCAGATCCCGGTGGCAGATTGCGCGGTAACCACCGCCAGCCTCGACAGCTACTATGGTGAAGCGATGTCTCTTGGCGAACGTGCGCCGGTGGCGCTGCTGAACTTTGCCGCTTCGGGCCGTCTGGCGGTGGGCGAAGCGCTGACCAACCTGGCGGCGACGAACATTGGCTCCCTCAAACGCGTGAAGCTTTCCGCCAACTGGATGGCTGCAGCCGGCCACCCAGGGGAAGATGCCGGCCTGTATGAGGCGGTAAAAGCGGTGGGCGAGGAACTGTGTCCGGCGTTGGGCATCACGATCCCGGTGGGGAAAGATTCGATGTCGATGAAAACCCGCTGGCAGGAAGGTAATGAGCAACGCGAGATGACCTCACCGCTGTCGCTGGTGATCACCGCCTTTGCCCGGGTAGAAGACGTTCGCCATACCGTGACGCCACAGCTGCGTACCGACCAGGGCGACACCGAGCTGTTGCTGATTGACCTCGGTAACGGCCACAACGCGCTGGGGGCAACCGCACTGGCGCAGGTTTACCGCCAGTTGGGCGACCAACCGGCGGACGTGCGCAGCGCTGAGCAACTGGCCGGTTTCTTCAATGCGATGCAACAGCTGGTAGCGGATCGTGCGTTGCTGGCTTACCACGACCGTTCCGATGGCGGTTTGCTGGTCACGCTGGCGGAAATGGCCTTTGCCGGTCACTGCGGCGTGGCGGTGGATATCCAGGCGCTGGGCGCGGATGCGCTGGCGGCGCTGTTCAATGAAGAACTGGGGGCGGTGATTCAGGTCAGCGCCGAACGCCGGGCTGCGGTGCAACAGATTTTTGCCCAGCATGGCCTGAGCGACAATGTGCATCATATCGGCCGGGTTCAGGCTGGCGATCGCTTCGTCATAACCCAGGGCGATAAACCGGTCTATAGCGAAAGCCGCAGCACGCTGCGCACCTGGTGGGCGGAAACCACCTGGCAAATGCAACGCCTGCGCGATAACCCTGACTGTGCCGATCAGGAACATCAGGCCAAACAGGATGAACGCGATCCGGGGCTGAACGTCAAATTGACGTTTGCGCCGCAAGAGGACATCGCGGCACCTTATATTGCCAAGGGCGCGCGGCCGAAAGTCGCGGTGCTGCGTGAGCAGGGCGTCAACTCCCACGTTGAAATGGCGGCGGCGTTCCACCGCGCAGGTTTTGACGCCATCGACGTGCATATGAGCGATTTGCTGACGGGGCGTCGCGATCTGCAGGACTTCCATACGCTGGTAGCCTGTGGTGGTTTCTCATATGGTGACGTACTGGGTGCTGGCGAGGGCTGGGCGAAGTCGATTCTGTTCAACCCGCGCGTACGTGACGAGTTTGAAGCTTTCTTCCACCGTCCGCAGACGCTGGCGCTGGGCGTGTGTAACGGCTGCCAGATGATGTCCAACCTGCGTGAGCTGATCCCCGGTGCCGAACAGTGGCCGCGCTTCGTACGCAACCTGTCGGATCGCTTCGAAGCACGCTTTAGCCTGGTCGAAGTGGCGGCCAGCCCGTCGCTGTTTATGCAGGGCATGGCCGGTTCGCGGATGCCGATTGCGGTGTCGCATGGCGAAGGGCATGTTGAAGTCCGTGATGCGGCGCATTTGGCCGCGTTGGAAAGTCAGGGACTGGTGGCATTGCGCTTCGTCAACAATGCCGGCCAGGTCACGGAAGCCTACCCGGCCAACCCGAACGGCTCGCCAAACGGCATTACCGCTGTGACCAGCGCCAGCGGGCGTGCGACGGTGATGATGCCGCATCCGGAGCGGGTATTCCGTACCGTCAGCAACTCCTGGCACCCGGAAGAGTGGGGTGAAGACAGCCCGTGGATGCGCATGTTCCGCAATGCGCGCCAGCAACTGGGTTAATGTCTCAGGGGCCGTTCCCGGCCCCGGTTACCGACACCTTGGCCAATGGATGCCTGGGTGTCGGTTCCTCCAGTTAAAATGTGCAACCAGACCCCAGACCCCAGACCCCAGACCCCAGCTTATCGCGGCGGAGTGGCTGAGCTGTCGGCGTCACCAGACGTCCTCTCTCGGCTTGTTCGATGCGGCAAGGTACCGGCCAGTAAACTCGCCAGTCGCGCTTAATCTGCTGATTCTCGCCAAAATTGCAGACTGTCGGTTATTCGCGACAAACCTTATTAAGGATGTCGCTAAAAGGTGACATCTAACCTATTGATTTATAATGATAGTAAATAAATTGACTTAGGTTGTCGTGTTTTGGCGACAGCCTGGTGAATTTACGCACAGCATTGCCGGGTGAAAACACCCTTTAAATAAGGATGTTTGTTAATAAATCGTTTTAAATCAGTTGGATATAAAAATATTTGAAAAGTTGGCACACATAATGCATGATACTTGTCAGTTGCTCATTCAACTTTTTATGATGGCCGGTAAATAAACCGAATCCATGCCTCATAAGCCTCCGAATGATGCCAAAGAAATGGTGCCTATCGTCCAACCAAACCGATAACAGACGCGCAAGCGACTTTATCAAGCATCGGGCGACACGTGGAGTGAGGCACCGCCTGTATCCAACTGTGATGAAACGTTCATCAATATCGGATACATCTGGATGCTATTCGTCCCATTCGATGCCAGCCTGCGGGCTACATCACCCTGGGGACGAGGCTTAAGGGCATCCACATATTCCTTGCGATGGGGCAGTTTTGCCCCAACGTCACTGCTCCAGTCCTCTTCTTACGTCCGTCTGTTTGCCGCCCTGCAATCCCCCTGTTTACCGATTTACCTGCGTGAAAGCGGTGTGGCGCGTTGCCTGGCGCTGTTTTGCATTGCAATCCATTTTGCGCCGTGCATGCAGGATTATCCACCTACAGGCTTTTTTCTTGCCGGCGACTCGGTTAGCATCAGGGCAGATAAGGGACAATGAGATGATTTCGTTGAAAAGATGGCGTTTATTCCCCCGCTCGCTGCGCCAATTGGTGCTGATGGCGTTTCTGCTGGTGTTACTGCCATTGCTGGTATTGGCATATCAAGCCTATCAAAGTCTGAATCATCTCAGCTCGCAGGCGGCCGATATCAACCGCACCACGCTGGTGGATGCCCGCCGCAGTGAGGCGATGACCAGCGTGGCGCTGGAAATGGAGCGCAGCTATCGTCAGTATTGTGTGCTGGTTGACCCGACGCTGGAACGCCTGTATCAAAATCAGCGCAAACAATATTCTCAAATGCTTGATGCCCATGCCCCGATCCTGCCGGATGAACGCTATTATCAGACGTTGCGCGATCTGCTGACGCAACTGGCGACCATCAAATGCCAAAGCAGCGGCCCCGATAAAGAAACCTCGACCCTGCTGGAGTCGTTCTCGCGTTCCAATGCCGAAATGGTGCAGGCGACGCGTGCAGTGGTGTACTCGCGCGGTCAGCAACTGCAGCAGGCGATTGCCGAACGCGGGCAGTTTTTCGGCTGGCAGGCGCTGTTGCTGTTTCTGGTCAGCGTGCTGTTGGTGGTGCTGTTCACCCGCATGATTATTGGGCCGGTAAAGGCGGTTGAGCAGATGATTAACCGCCTGGGCGAAGGCCGTGCGCTGGGCTCGGCGGCATCGTTCAAAGGGCCGCGCGAACTGCGCTCGTTGGCACAGCGGATCATCTGGCTGAGCGAGCGGCTGGCATGGCTGGAATCGCAGCGTCATGAGTTCCTGCGCCATATTTCCCATGAACTGAAAACGCCGTTGGCCAGCATGCGTGAAGGCACCGAACTGTTGGCGGACGAAGTGGCGGGGCCGCTGACCTCCGATCAAAAAGAAGTGGTGACCATTCTCGATCACAGCAGTCGCCATCTGCAGCAGTTGATCGAGCAATTGCTCGACTACAATCGTAAGCTGGCGGATGGGCCGGCCGAGCATGAAAACGTCGAGCTGAGCGAGATGGTCGAGATGGTGGTGGCGGCCCATAGTCTGCCGGCGAGAGCCAAGATGATCCGCACCGACATACAGCTTGATGCCGAAATTTGCTGGGCAGAGCCTACGCTATTAATGCGCGTGCTGGATAATCTCTATTCCAATGCGGTGCACTACGGCAAGGAATCCGGTAACATTTGGATTCGTAGCCGCCAAATTGGGCAACGGGTGCAGATTGACGTCGCCAACACTGGCACGCCAATCCCCGAAACCGAACAAACCATGATTTTCGAGCCTTTTTTCCAAGGTAGTCAGCAGCGGAAAGGGGCGGTAAAAGGAAGCGGGCTCGGCCTGAGTATCGCACAAGATTGTATCCGCCGGATGCGCGGCGAATTGCAGTTGGTCAACGTCGATGACGCTGATGTCTGCTTCCGAATTGAATTGCCATTAACCGCCGAGAATGAATAAATAATGTACATATGGCCACAACGCGCTCGTCTGACCCAGATCGAACGTTCCCCGCGTGCTACTGCGCGCGCACCGCTCGGCAAGCGTCCACTTTCTTTTCTGGGCACGCTTCTTTTTGCCCCGTTTTTGTTAGCCGGCTGCGCCGATCGCGCCGTCAGCAGCGGTCTCGAGCCGCAGCAGCAGGAAGCGATTCCTGATAGCAAAGTTGTCGACTACCGTATCGCACCGTGCGATACCCTGTGGCAGCTCAACGACAAGGATGCGCTGGACAATTCCCTATACTGGCTGCGTGCCATGGACTGTGCCGATCGGATCGGTTCCACCCAGGCACGTACCCTGGCAAAAACCCTTCCCGGCACCGCCTGGGATGGCATGTTCAAGCAAAGCATCCTGTTGGGCAGCGCCGAACCGACGTCGGCGGAACGTCGCCAGATGATCGATCGTCTGAACCACTACCGCCTGGACTTCCCGAGTACGCTGCGGCCGCTGCTGCAATTGTGGCGTCAACAGCAGGTGCTGCAAATTTCGCTGTTCGATGAACGAGCCCGCTATCAGCATCTGCAAGAGGCAACCGACAGCCAGATTGATACGCTGCGCCAAAGCCAGGCTCGGCTGCAAAGCCAACTGCAGGACACCTCACGCAAGTTGGAAAACCTGACGGATATCGAGCGTCAACTCTCTTCCCGTAAGCAAATGCAGGGTGAGATCCCCGATAATGCCGCCAGTCAGGCCAAGCCGAGCGCTACGGCCAAACCGGCCGAGCCGGAAGGCGCAACGGAAAAGGGCACCGCGCTGCCGGTTGAACCGGAAGACACTTATGCGCCGCCACCTGCCAATAAGGAGCCTAAAGCGCAATGACAGCCCGCAAACCGGCCAATTTATTATTGGTTGACGATGATCCCAGCCTGTTGAAGCTGCTGGGGATGCGCCTGACCAGCGAAGGTTTCCATGTCACCACCGCTGAAAGCGGCCAGGAAGCGCTGCGCCTATTGGCGCGTGAAAAAATCGACATGGTCATCAGCGACCTGCGTATGGATGAAATGGACGGTATGGCGCTGTTTGCCGAAATCCAGAAGCATCAACCGGGCATGCCGGTGATCATTCTCACCGCCCATGGTTCTATCCCCGATGCCGTCGCGGCAACCCAGCAGGGGGTGTTCAGCTTCCTGACCAAGCCGGTCGATCGCGATGCGCTGTATAAAGCCATCGACGATGCGCTGTCGCTGTCAAAACCGGCCGGTGACGAAAGCTGGCGTGAAGCCATCGTCACTCGTAGCCCGATCATGCTGCGTCTGTTGGAGCAGGCGAAAATGGTGGCGCAGTCAGATGTCAGCGTGCTGATTAATGGCCAGAGCGGCACCGGCAAGGAAGTGCTGGCGCAGGCGATTCACGGCGCCAGCCCACGGGCCAAGAAAACCTTTATCGCCATCAACTGCGGCGCGCTGCCGGAACAGCTGTTGGAATCGGAACTGTTTGGTCATGCCAAAGGGGCCTTTACCGGCGCGGTCAGCAGCAGAGAAGGGCTATTCCAGGCGGCGGCCGGCGGCACGCTGTTCCTCGACGAAATCGGCGATATGCCGCTGTCGCTGCAGGTCAAACTGCTGCGGGTGCTGCAGGAGCGCAAGGTACGGCCGCTGGGCAGCAACCGCGATCTGGATATCGACGTACGCATCATTTCCGCCACCCATCGCGATTTACAGAAAGCGATGGCGAAGAATGAATTTCGTGAAGATTTGTACTACCGTCTGAACGTAGTGAACCTGAAAATTCCGGCGTTGAACGAACGTGCCGAGGATATCCCACTGCTGGCCAATCATCTGCTGAGAGAGTCGGCCAAACGACACAAACCGTTCGTGCGCAGTTTCTCTACCGATGCGATGAAACGCCTGATGACCGCCAGTTGGCCGGGCAATGTGCGGCAACTGGTCAACGTGATTGAACAGTGCGTGGCATTGACCTCGGCGCCGGTGATCGGCGAAGCGTTGGTGGAGCAGGCGCTGGAAGGCGAAAACACCGCGTTGCCGACCTTTGTCGAGGCGCGCAACCAGTTTGAATTGCATTACCTGCGCAAGCTATTGCAAATTACCAAGGGCAACGTGACCCAGGCTGCGCGCATGGCAGGCCGCAATCGCACCGAGTTTTATAAGTTGTTATCGCGTCATGAACTTGACGCCAACGATTTTAAAGAATGATGTTTTTTCCTGAACGTGCTTCGGCAGGTTCGCAACACATGACCTGGAAACAGACCATAGAAATATGAGCAGATCACTTTCCATTGCGTTAGCCCAGCTGAATTTGCTGGTGGGCGATATTGAAGGCAACAGCGAGCGCATGTTGCAAATCGTGCAGGAACAGCAGAAGGCGGGAGCCGATCTGGTTATGTTCACCGAACTGGCGCTGTCCGGTTACCCACCGGAAGACCTGCTGTATCGTGACGATTTCTATCAGCGCTGCGACCTGCAGCTTAACCGCCTGCAACAGGCGTCGGGCGAGGTCGCGATCCTGGTGGGCCATCCGTGGCGGGAAGGCGACAAGTTATACAATGCGTTGTCGCTGTTCGCCGACGGCGAGCTGCGGGCGCGTTACTTCAAGCAGCAGTTGCCGAACTATGGCGTGTTTGACGAAAAACGCTATTTCCACGCCGGGCAGGAAAGCTGCGTGGTGGAGCTGAAAGGCTACCGTCTCGGTCTGCTGATTTGTGAAGACCTGTGGTTCCCCGAGCCGATTGACGCGGCGAAAGCCGCCGGCGCTGAAATTGTCCTGTCGATTAACGCCTCGCCTTATAACCGGGAAAAGCCGTATATCCGCAAGACGCTGATGGCCGGCCACTGCCGGCGCACCAATCTGCCGCTGGTGTACCTGAACCAGATCGGCGGGCAGGACGAACTGATTTTCGACGGTTGCTCAAAGGTCTTTGATGCCGCAGGCAATATGACCCACCGCCTGGCAGCGTTTGCCGAACAGGTGACGTTGTTGCAGTTCAACGAGCGTGAAGTGGTGCCAATGACTGCGCCTGCCGCCGAATTGCCGCAGCTGGCGCAAATCTACGAAGCGCTGGTGCTGGCGGTGCGCGACTACGTCAACAAGAACGGTTTCAAAGGCGCGGTACTGGGCCTGTCGGGGGGCATCGATTCGGCCTTGACGCTGGCGATTGCGGTGGATGCGCTGGGTAAGGAAAAAGTGCAGGCGCTGATGATGCCGTTCCGCTATACCGCGGATATCAGCATTGCCGACGCCAAGGAAGAAGCCGAGATACTCGGCGTCGAGTTTGACGTTGTTTCCATCGAGCCGATGTTTGACGCCTTTATGGGCCAATTGGCGCCGATGTTTGCCGGCACCGAACGCGATACCACCGAAGAAAACCTGCAGGCGCGCTGCCGCGGCGTGGTGCTGATGGCATTGTCGAACAAACGGCGCAGCATCGTGCTGACCACCGGCAACAAGAGCGAAATGGCGGTGGGTTACGCCACGCTGTACGGTGATATGGCTGGCGGCTTCGACGTATTGAAGGATGTACCGAAAACCCTGGTGTTCAAGCTATCGGAATACCGTAATACCGTGTCGTATGTGATCCCGCAGCGGGTGATTGATCGTCCGCCGTCCGCCGAGCTGGCGCCGGATCAGGTCGATCAGGACAGCCTGCCGCCTTATGATATTTTAGATGCCATTCTGGAAGGTTACGTCGAACGCGATATGTCGGTGGTCGATCTGGTCGCCGCCGGTTTCGATGAAGCGATCGTGCGCAAAGTGATCCGCCTGGTGGACATCAACGAATACAAGCGTCGTCAGGCCGCCGTCGGGCCGCGCATCACCGCCCGGAACTTCGGCAAGGATCGTCGCTATCCGATCACCTCCGGCTTTGGCCGCAAAAATTGGTAATTGAAGCGCCTATTCACTAGGCGTCATTGTCGCCGTCAGTTTGGGTACGGGCAGCGCGCAGGGCCACAGCGTACAGGCAGTACGTGAGACGTCCGAGCACTGCCCTGGCGCAAAATGACCAGAAAACAGCCTAGTGGATAGGCGCGAGGAAACGAGATGAAAAAGATCGACGCTATTATCAAGCCGTTCAAACTGGATGACGTGCGTGAAGCGCTGGCTGAAGTCGGCATTACCGGCATGACCGTGACCGAAGTTAAAGGCTTTGGCCGGCAGAAGGGGCATACCGAACTGTATCGCGGCGCGGAATATATGGTCGACTTCCTGCCCAAGGTGAAAATCGAGATTGTGGTGGCCGACGATATTGTCGATACCTGCGTTGAAACCATCATGCAAACTGCGCAGACCGGCAAAATTGGCGACGGCAAGATCTTCGTGTTTGACGTGGCGCGGGTGGTGCGTATCCGTACCGGCGAGCAGGACGAAGAGGCCATTTAAGTCACCCCTTCCGGCATAAAAAAACGGGCCACGTCGGCCCGTTTTTTATTGTATTGCGCGGTAGTTACAGCACCTTGTGCGGGCCGAAGCATTCATAGTGAATGCGCTCGACGTTAACGCCCATTGCCAGTAACTGTTGCGCGACAAATTGCATAAACGCCACCGGGCCGCAGAAGTAGTAATGCATCAACGGGTTATCGAGCGAAGCGCGAACGGTGCCAAGATCCATCAGGCCGCGTGATTGGTAATCACGGCCTTCAACGTCGTTCTCGCTCGGTTGGCTATACCACACATGCCGACTCAGCTTCGGCATCCGTGTTGCAAGGTCGGCAACCTCGTCGGCAAAAGCGTGGACGCGGCCGTTTTCCGCCGCGTGTAGCCAATGTATCTCAGCCTGGTGCTGATTGTTGTACAACGCGTTAAGCATGCCAAGCATCGGCGTTTGGCCAACGCCGCCGGAAATCAGCGCCACCGGCGTCGACGGTGAAACGTCGAGGAAGAAGTCGCCGTGCGGCGGTGCTATCTCAATCACATCGCCTTCTTTTGCCTGCTGATGCAGGAAGTTGGACACGATGCCGTGCTGTTCGCGTTTTACCGCGATGCGATAAAATTCGCCGTTAGGGGCGGCGGTCAGTGAATACTGACGTATTTCCTGGTGTTCAATGCTGTGGTGGTTGATATACACCGCCAGATATTGGCCCGGCTTGAAGTCAACCACGCGGCCACCGTCGACCGGCGCCAGAATAAAACTGCTGATTGCCTCACTCTGTGGCTGTTTTTTCACGATGCGGAAAGCGCGGCGATCGCGCCAGCCGCCGTCTCCGGTAGCACTTTCCTGATAAATCTGGCCTTCACGCTGGATAAATACGTTGGCCAATACGCCGTAAGCCTTACCCCATGCGTCCAGCACTTCCTGTCCCGGGCTGAACATTTCGTCCAGCGTTGCCAACAGATGTGTCCCGACAATCTGATACTGTTCTGGCTGAATGTTGAAGCTGGCGTGTTTTTGCGCAATACGCTCAACCGCAGGCAGCAGCGCCGCCAGATTTTCAATATTGCCGGCATAGGCGCAGATGGCATCAAACAGCGCCTGGCGCTGATCGCCGTTGCGCTGGTTGCTCATATTGAAGATATCCTTCAGCTCAGGGTTATGGGCGAACATGCGATCGTAGAAATGCGCGGTCAGCTTTGGCCCGGTGGCGGCGAGCAGGGGGATGGTGGACTTTACGGTGGCGATGGTTTGGCTATCCAGCATGGTGGCACTCCTTTGTGCTATGTTCCGATTTTATATAATGATGCATTTTAAATGCATCTTATAAGGTTGCGTCAGGCTTGTAAATACCCGCTTTTTTGTTATGTGTTTGTTAATCACCGATCGGCTTCACAGAACATGAAAAAAACGCATTGGCGGCATGAGGAAATGTCCGTTGAATAACGGGCGCATTTGGTGGATCAAAGCCTTGTCGCAGCTAAAGCCAATCGTTTGCGTAAAAACCTCTGTCAAGACCTATCTTCGACAGGTGAAAACAGTTTACACTGTTGCCCAGAACCCAAACGGGTAGTTATTTGGTGATTTTTTAGTTAGCGGGATTCAAGTCAGGAGAAGCCGGATGTTAAAGCGTGAAATGAACATTGCCGATTACGATGCCGAACTGTGGCGCGCAATGGAGCAAGAAGTGGTGCGTCAGGAAGAGCACATCGAGCTGATTGCCTCTGAGAACTACACCAGCCCGCGCGTCATGCAGGCTCAGGGTTCCCAGTTGACCAACAAATACGCTGAAGGCTACCCGGGCAAGCGTTACTACGGCGGCTGCGAATACGTCGATATCGTTGAACAACTGGCTATCGATCGCGCCAAGCAGCTGTTCGGTGCGGATTATGCCAACGTTCAGCCGCACTCCGGTTCTCAGGCCAACTTTGCTGTCTACACCGCGCTGCTGCAGCCGGGCGACACCATTCTGGGCATGAACCTGGCGCACGGCGGCCACCTGACCCACGGCTCTCCGGTCAACCTGTCCGGCAAACTGTATAACGTCGTGCCTTACGGCATCGACGAAAAAGGCCAAATCGACTATGACGATCTGGCCAAGCAGGCACAGACGCACAAACCGAAGATGATCATCGGCGGTTTCTCCGCCTATTCTGGCGTGGTCGACTGGGCAAAAATGCGTGAAATTGCTGACAGCATCGGCGCTTACCTGTTCGTTGACATGGCGCACGTGGCCGGTCTGATCGCCGCTGGCGTCTACCCGAACCCGGTGCCGCACGCGCATATCGTTACCACCACCACGCACAAGACGCTGGCTGGCCCGCGTGGCGGCCTGATCCTGGCGAAAGGCGGCGACGAAGATCTGTACAAGAAACTGAACTCCGCGGTGTTCCCGGGTGGGCAGGGCGGCCCGCTGATGCACGTGATCGCCGGCAAGGCCGTCGCGCTGAAAGAAGCCATGGAGCCCGAGTTCAAGGTTTACCAGCAGCAGGTGGCCAACAACGCCAAGGCGATGGTCGAAGTGTTCCTGGAGCGCGGCTACAAAGTGGTTTCCGGCGGCACCCACAACCACCTGTTCCTGCTGGATCTGGTGGAGAAAAACCTGACCGGTAAAGAAGCGGACGCAGCCCTCGGCCGCGCCAATATTACCGTTAACAAGAACAGCGTGCCAAACGATCCGAAGAGCCCGTTCGTGACCTCCGGTATTCGTATCGGTACGCCGGCGGTAACCCGTCGCGGCTTCAAGGAAGCGGAAGTTCGCGAGCTGGCGGGTTGGATGTGCGACGTGTTGGACAACATCAACGACGAAGCCACTATCGAACGCACCAAACAGAAAGTCCTGGATATCTGCGCCCGCCTGCCGGTTTACGCATAAGTTCCATTGGGATGAACCAAACCCGCTGCGGCGGGTTTTTTTACGCCGATATCCGGCAAAGTGTGAACTGATCGACACTATGGTTCGGTGGATATGAATCATGATTGCTAGCCGATGTGAGCTCTGTCAAAGTATCGCCCACACACCGGAGGGAACATGGTTTTGCAATCAACGCGTTGGCTGTCTCTCAGCTATTTCACCTATTTCTTTTCTTATGGCATTTTCCTGCCGTTCTGGGGCGTTTGGTTAAAAGGCGAAGGGCTGGAACCCGATACCATCGGCATGTTGCTGGGGGCCGGACTGGTAGCACGTTTTCTTGGCAGTTTACTGATCGCTCCACGGGTTAAAGATCCGTCGAATCTGGTTACCGCATTACGCATCCTGGCGTTGTTGACGCTGGCCTTTGCGGTCGGCTTTTGTTTTGGCAATGGCTGGGGCTGGCTAATGCTGGTGATCGCCGGTTTTAACCTGTTTTTCTCGCCGCTGGTACCGCTGACTGACGCATTAGCCGCCACCTGGCAAAAACAGATTTCCATGGATTATGGGCGAGTGCGCCTATGGGGCTCACTGGCGTTCGTCATTGGTTCGGCGCTCACCGGGCAACTGGTGTCGGCCTGGGGTCATAATGCCATCCTGTTCAGCCTGATTTTCAGCCTGATGGCGATGCTGCTTGGCATGTTGCTCAAACCCAGCGTCATGCCGCAAGGCGAGGCGCGCGCGCATGAGGTGCCTCACCGTTCCTGGCGTGAACTGCTCAGCGAAGGGCCGGTCTGGCGTTTTTTGCTGTGCGTCACCCTGTTGCAGGGGGCGCATGCCGGTTATTACAGTTTTGCCTCCATATACTGGCAGGAAGCCGGCTATTCAGCCTCTGCCATCGGCTACTTCTGGTCGTTGGGGGTGGTGGCAGAAGTGATTATTTTTGCCAGCAGCAATATCCTGTTCCGCCGTTGGAACGCCCGCAATCTGCTGTTGCTGTCTGCCTGCTGCGGCATACTGCGCTGGGGGTTGATGGCCTCGACCACTGAGCTTAGCTGGCTGCTGCTGGTGCAGGTGTTGCACTGTGGCACCTTTACCGTCTGTCATCTGGCGGCGATGCGTTTCATTGCCGCGCGCAAGGGAGCGGAGGTGATCCGGCTGCAAGCGGTTTATTCCGCGCTGGCGATGGGCGGTGGTATTGCGGTGATGACGGTGATTGCCGGTTTCCTGTTCGAACATCTGCAAGCCGGGGTGTTCTGGGTGATGGCGGCGATCGTGGTGCCGGCGTTGTTTATCCGCCCACCGGCCGCCGCGGTCAGCCATTCGCTAAGGTGATTCCAACAATGCGCGGATAGTTTTGCGCTGTCCGCGTTCCAGCGGTAAGACGGTGTGGATTAGCGGTGGTTGCGCCGCATGCGGCAGGGTGGCGTAGGGGGTTATGACCAGCGCCACGCCCTGCGGCGCGCCGGAATCGTGAAACTCGCTTAGCGACAGATACTTGATATTTAACGGTAATAATGTCAATTCGCGGATCTGGTACTCCAGCGCCTCTTCCAACTGCGGATCGTCCAGCGTCAGCAGCAGCACCTGTTTCTCTTGCAATGCGTTGCCTTGCATCAGCCATGCACCGAAGCTGATGGCTACCAGACCGGCCTCCTCGCGCGAAAAATGAATGTCGTATTCCTGTTCGAACGGCGCCATCGCTTCCAGCGTAGTGCGCATCAGGCGTGGGTATTTACGCACCACCTCGTCCAGCAGCATATTGTCGATGCCGATAGCAAACTGACAGCGTTCGACGGCGGGCGCCAGATGGGCAAACAGATGGCTGATCAGATCTTTTTTGCTGCTGAAGTTCATGCCGGAAAGCTGCTGAAAACGCTCCACCATCTGCTCAATGGCGCGCATCAGGCGTAAATCTTCCGCGGAATCGCTGCTTTCGTAACTGTGGTTCTTTAACATGGTAAACAGCAACACCAGAAAATCCTGCTCGCTGTCATCCGGCGGAGCGGCAGACAGCGCCACCAGCGTCTGTGATAATGCGTTTGCGGCCTGAGATTCTGCTTTCTGATGCAGCCAGGCACGTTGGCGATCGTTGAACTTTGGGTGGCGCTGGCAGGCGCTTTCCCACAGGCAGTAGCAAAGGTAGTGCTGCAAGAATTGGCGATCTCGGGCGTCGAGTTCACGAGCAAGCCAGCGGCTGCAGTCATCAATGCCGCGCTGCAAACCCGTGGACAACTTGGCATCGGCCCCCAGCGCATGCAGCAACGGCGGGCTGAACGCGCTCTCGACAAACTGCGGACAGCAACGTAGCGCACGCCGCAGCCAGTGAATCAGGCACAGGCGCTTATTCAGCGTGCTTCCCATAATCTGGTAGCCATCGTCGGGGTTGCCAGCGATGTCCAAATGGTGGAAACGCTGGATTTCGCTGGCGACCTCGGCTATATCTTGCCGGGTAATGGGGAGCTCGACGCCGTTGATTTGGCTGAGGGTCTCCAGTTTTACTGTGGGCAGCGGTGCGTACAGCATCAAGAGCAGTTGGCAGCGCCGTTGTTGACCGGAGAGCTCAGGCACAGGAGAGGTGTCCAGGCTCATATCACCTTCTAGCAGGTAACGTTAAAATTATGCCTAAGCATAGCAAAAGGCATTACCGTGACGTGGACAGTACGCCTGCTTTTACTTCGGCTTACAACTTTCGTCACAGTTATTATGCCGTTGAGCGGAAATTTTGCGCCAGGTTGTGTTACTTTATAACAATAATGAGTGTCGCTTAATGCTAAAACTACGAAATCTGCTGGCTGGTTTGACGGTGTTGTACAGCGTGACAGCCACCGCCCATCCGCACAGCTTTATTGATATGAACACCACCTTTATTGCCAAGGATCGTCAATTGGTCGGTTTGAGAATGGTGTGGGTTATGGATGAGATCACCTCGGCGGATCTGCTGTACGACGCGGGCAATGCCAAAAGCGATTCGGTGACCTGGAAGAAACTGGCGGCTGAAGTAATGGCCAACGTGCTCGGGCAGCATTATTTCACCGACATCTATCGTGACGGCAAGCCGGTAAAATACGTGAATTTGCCAACGGAATATCACCTTTCGCGCCGTGGCCATAATGCGGTGCTGGAATTTGTACTGCCGTTGGCACAAGCGCAGCCGCTGGCGGGCAAACCGTTTGACATCGCCACCTACGATCCGACCTTCTTTGTTGATATGAGTTATAAAAATCAATCTGCTATCCATCTGCCGCCGGATATGGCGCAGCAATGTCAATTCAAACTGATGACGCCGAAGCCGGATGCGTCGCTGCAGGCGTATGCGCTGTCGCTCGATAAAAATGATTCTCCGGGAGAAGACATGCAACTCGGTCAGCAGTTCGCACAACGGATTACCCTGCAATGTCAATGAATCTCGGCAGCGCCGCCGGCCGCCGGCGTCACTGGGCCTTCAGCCTGTGGCCGCTACTGCTGTTTAGCGTCTTGTTTGCGCTTGGCGCACGGCTGGTGTGGCATTATTGGCCGCAAATTCTGCTGCAGAGCGTGGTGTGGCAAAAAACGCTGAATCAGCACATGGCCGGCCTGTTGCAACAGGTTAACGCCGCGCCGCAGCAGGCCGGCATGGCGCTGGTGCTGTTCAGCCTCGGTTACGGCGTGCTGCATGCCCTTGGCCCCGGTCATGGCAAAGTGGTGATCTCCACCTATCTGGCGACACACCCGGCGCGACTGAAAAGCAGCCTGCGGTTAACCTTTGCCGCTTCGCTGGTGCAAGGGCTGGTGGCGATTGGTCTGGTCACGCTGGTGTTGGGAGTGCTGGCGCTGTCGTCACGCCAGTTGCATCAAAGCAGTTTCTGGTTGGAAAAGGGCAGCTATCTGCTGGTGGCGCTGCTTGGCGTTCTGTTGAGCTGGCGTGCGCTGCGGCGTCTGTTTACTGCGATCCGCGCGTTGCGCCCGGTGCCGGCGATGCGTATTCGCGCCGTGCAGCCGTTGCCGGCCGATCACCTGCACAGCGCCGAATGCGGTTGCGGCCATCGTCATTTGCCGAGCGACAGTGAATTGCAGGCCGGCGGCGGCTGGCGTACCCAGTTGGCGATCGTACTGGCGATGGGCATGCGGCCATGCTCCGGCGCGATATTGGTGCTGCTGTTTGCCAAAGTGATCGGGGTATTTTTCTGGGGCGTGCTTTCCGCGCTGGCGATGGCGCTGGGCACCTCGATAACCATTTCACTGCTGGCGTTGCTGGTGCATTACAGCCGTCGTCTGGCGGTGCGCATTAGCGGCACGCGCACGCCGGCCGCCTGGAGCGCGGTGGCGTGGGGAACCCTGGCACTGGCCGGTGGGTTGATTCTGCTGTTTGCCGGCATTCTGTTGTACGCCAGCGCGGTGCCGGAATTCGGCAGCGGCGTGCACCCCTTCTCCCGTTAACGGGCATAAAAAAAGCGCTGCAACAGCAGCGCTTCAATAGTCAAAGCAGGCTCAGACGTGCTGAGCTCATCGGGCGATATTAACGTTTCAGTGCTTCGCTCAATTCTTCACGCATGCTGGACAGCATGGCTTTCACTACGCGCGGATTGCCGGCAACGACGTTGCCGGAGCTGAAGTGGTTATGACCGCCAACGAAGTCGGTGACCAAACCGCCGGATTCACGCACCAGCAGTTCGCCAGCAGCGAAGTCCCACGGCTTCAGGCCGATTTCGAAGAAACCGTCAACGCGGCCGGCAGCCACGTAAGCCAGATCCAGTGCGGCAGAACCGGTACGACGGAAATCCGCACACTGGGTGAACAGTTTGCCGACGACGTTGATGTAAGGGGTCGCGTGTTGCTTGAGTTTGAACGGGAAACCGGTCGCCAGGATAGTGCCATTCAGGTCTTTGGCATTGGTGCCACGCAGGCGGAAACCGTTGAGCTGAGCGCCCTGGCCGCGAGTCGCGGTGAACAGTTCGTTGCGCATTGGATCGTAAACCACCGCCACTTCGGTGCGGCCTTTGATGCGCACGGCAATGGAAACGGAGAAATGCGGGAAACGTTTGATGAAGTTTGAAGTGCCATCCAGTGGATCGATCACCCATTGTACATCCTGATCTTCGCCGACCAGCTCACCGCGTTCTTCGCTGATGATAGTGTGTTGCGGGTAAGACTTGCGAATAACGTCAATGATCAGATGCTCTGCATCACGATCGACGTTGGTGACGAAATCGTTAGTCCCTTTCTGGCTCGCTTCAACGGCGTCCGGGGTCTCGTAGTTTTTGGCAATCAGGTTACCGGCCTTGCGCGCAGCGCGCACGGCGATAGTCAGCATCGGATGCATGGGTATCTTCCAACTAGGATGTTAAAGAACAGGAAACGGCGCGGAGTATAGCAGGTGTTCGGCAAAATACCTAATGTCCTTCATCCTGTGTTAAGATGCTACGATTTTCCGCTACGCTCAGAGTTTGTATGCTGCACAATATTCGCATTGTTCTGGTAGAAACCTCTCATACCGGCAACATGGGCTCGACCGCCAGAGCCATGAAAACCATGGGCCTGACCAACCTTTATCTGGTCAATCCGCTGGTAAAACCCGATTCGCAGGCCATTGCGCTGGCCGCCGGCGCCAGTGACGTCATTGGTAATGCCACCATCGTCGATACCTTTGATGAAGCCATTGCCGGCTGCAGTCTGGTGGTCGGCACCAGCGCACGTTCACGTACGCTACCCTGGCCGATGCTGGAACCGCGTGAATGCGGCGTGCGTGCGGTGCAGGAGGGCGAACAGGCGCCGGTGGCGCTGGTCTTCGGCCGCGAACGCGTGGGTCTGACCAACGACGAACTGCAAAAATGCCATTATCATGTCGCTATCCCGGCCAATCCGGATTACAGCTCGCTGAACCTGGCGATGGCGGTTCAGATCCTGGCGTACGACGTGCGCGTGGCGTACCTCGAACGTCAGCAGGCAGACGCGCCGCCGGCGCCGCAAGAAGCGGCTTATCCGCTGGTAGACGACCTTGAGCGTTTTTATCAGCATCTGGAACAAACGCTGTCGACCACCGGCTTTATCCGCCCAACGCATCCAGGGCAGGTCATGAGTCGGCTGCGCCGCCTGTTTACCCGCGCGCGCCCGGAAGCGCAGGAGCTGAATATTCTGCGCGGCATGCTGACGTCGATCGATAAGCAGATCAAGTAGCAGGGTAATTATTGCGACGCTGTGGACAGGCAACGCGGCAATAGCATTATTAATCCGTGGGATATAACATGCATTCAAGATGCATTTGTTATAAATCGGTACAAATAATGCTAATACTTGAGTAAATTACTCGGTTAAATAGTTGACTGATTTACTCGGGAATGTCAGACTTTCGGCCATGTTTCACCAACAGGTAACCACTTAGCTATGAGACTGACATCCAAAGGCCGTTATGCCGTAACCGCTATGCTCGACGTGGCATTGCATTCTCAGGAAGGGCCCGTTCCTCTGGCGGATATTTCAGAACGTCAGGGTATTTCGCTCTCTTATCTGGAACAATTGTTCTCCCGTCTGCGCAAGAATGGCCTGGTGGCCAGCGTGCGTGGCCCGGGCGGCGGTTATCTGCTGGGTAAAGACGCGGCTGAAATCGCCGTTGGCGCGGTGATTACTGCCGTCGATGAATCGGTAGATGCAACCCGTTGTCAGGGCAAGGAAGGCTGTCAGGGCGGCGATCGCTGTCTGACGCACACCCTGTGGCGCGATCTGAGCGAGCGCATCAGCGGGTTCTTGAACAACATTACGCTGGCCGAACTGGTGAACAACCAGGAAGTGCTGGATGTGGCAGACCGTCAGAATAACGATACGCGCCGCACGGCCAACGGTCGTCTGCAAGAAACCATTAACGTTAATCTGCGCGCATAAGCAGCTGGCGATACGTATTTTTGTTTTTGGAAGTGATGTACGGAGCACAAGAGCAATGAAATTACCGATTTATCTGGACTACTCAGCAACGACGCCGGTCGATCCGCGCGTTGCCGAGAAAATGATGCAGTTTTTGACCCTGGACGGTACTTTCGGTAACCCGGCTTCCCGTTCCCACCGTTTCGGGTGGCAGGCGGAAGAAGCGGTAGATATCGCCCGTAACCAAATTGCTGAACTGGTTGGCGCTGACCCGCGCGAAATCGTGTTCACTTCAGGGGCAACCGAATCCGACAACCTGGCGATTAAAGGCGCTGCCAATTTCTACCAAAAGAAAGGCAAGCACGTCATCACCAGCAAAACCGAACATAAAGCCGTGCTGGACACCTGTCGTCAGCTGGAGCGCGAAGGGTTTGAAGTTACCTACCTGGCGCCGCAGAGCAATGGCATCATCGATCTGAAAGAGCTCGAAGCCGCCATGCGCGACGACACCATTCTGGTGTCCATCATGCACGTGAACAACGAAATCGGCGTGGTGCAGGATATCGCCACCATCGGCGAAATGTGCCGTGCGCGCGGTATCATCTACCACGTTGATGCGACTCAGAGCGTGGGCAAACTGCCTATCGATCTGAGCCAGCTGAAAGTTGACCTGATGTCCTTCTCCGGTCACAAAATCTACGGGCCGAAGGGCATTGGTGCGCTGTATGTGCGCCGCAAGCCGCGTATCCGTATCGAAGCGCAAATCCATGGTGGCGGTCACGAGCGCGGCATGCGTTCCGGTACGCTGCCAGTGCACCAGATCGTCGGTATGGGCGAAGCCTACCGTATCGCCAAAGAAGAAATGGACAGCGAAATGGCGCGTCTGCGCGTATTGCGTGACCGTCTGTGGAACGGCGTGAAGGATATGGAAGAAGTCTACCTGAACGGCTCACTGGAGCAGGGTGCACCTAATATCCTCAATGTCAGCTTCAACTACGTTGAAGGTGAATCGCTGATCATGGCATTGAAAGACCTGGCCGTTTCCTCCGGCTCCGCCTGTACCTCTGCCAGCCTGGAACCTTCCTATGTGCTGCGTGCGTTGGGCATGAGCGATGAATTGGCACACAGCTCGATCCGCTTCTCTCTGGGGCGTTTTACCACCGAAGAAGAGATCGACTACACCATTCAGCTGGTTCGCAACTCCATCGGCCGTCTGCGCGATCTTTCCCCGCTGTGGGAGATGTTCAAACAGGGCGTGGATATCAACAGCATCGAATGGTCACACCATTAATTCATCGGATTCAGGAGCAAAGTCATGGCTTACAGCGAAAAAGTAATCGATCACTACGAAAACCCGCGCAACGTGGGATCCTTTGATAACGAAGATCCTAGCGTAGGCAGCGGCATGGTGGGTGCACCGGCCTGTGGTGACGTAATGAAACTGCAGATCAAGGTCAACGACGCCGGCATTATCGAAGACGCACGCTTCAAAACCTACGGCTGCGGTTCCGCCATCGCGTCCAGCTCGCTGGTCACTGAATGGATGAAGGGCAAATCCCTGGAGCAGGCCGAGTCGATCAAGAATACCCAGATTGCCGAAGAGCTGGAGTTGCCACCGGTCAAGATCCACTGCTCGATCCTGGCGGAAGACGCCATCAAAGCAGCGATTGCCGACTATAAGAGCAAGCACGGCGCCAAGTGATTATCTTTGAGTTATCTACCCGTTGAACCTCGGGGCCGTGGCCAAACTGGCGGCGGCCTTAAGCCAGGCGGGTAATTGAGTGTGAGGTTGTTATGTCGATTACTATGAGCGACAGCGCTGCGCAACGCGTCCAGGCATTTTTGGACCACCGCGGCAAAGGTCTCGGCCTGCGCCTTGGGGTGCGTACCTCTGGTTGTTCCGGGATGGCGTATGTGCTGGAATTTGTTGACGAAACCAATGACGATGATGTCATTTTCGAAGACAAAGGCGTTAAGGTGATCATTGACGGCAAGAGCCTGGTCTACCTTGACGGCACCGAGCTTGACTTCGTTAAGGAAGGCCTGAACGAAGGCTTCAAGTTCAACAACCCGAATGTCTCAAACGAGTGCGGCTGCGGCGAAAGTTTTAACGTCTGACAGTCCATCGTGTTCCTCCGCTACTCACTTGCGGTTTGATGAGATGCTCCCCCGCTCGCGTCGCGGGGGAACCTAAACCATCACGATAACGCCCAGAGCACGCTATGGATTACTTTACTTTATTCGGGCTGCCAGTTCGCTATCCCGTGGACGGCAGCCTGCTTGCATCCCGCTATCAGGATCTGCAACGCCAATTCCATCCCGACCGTTTTGCCAGCCAGCCAGAGCGTGAACGCCTGATGGCGTTGCAGCAGGCGGCGACCATCAATGAAGCCTACCAAACGCTGAAGCACCCGTTAAAACGCGCGGAGTATATGCTATCTTTGCACGGTTTTGACTTGGGCAACGAGCAGCACACCCTGCGCGACACCGCTTTCCTGATGGAACAGCTGGAGCTGCGCGAAGAGCTCGATGCGATAGAACGCCAGGCGGACGAAAACGCATTGGCGGCGTTTGCCGGGCGTCTGAACGATGCCTGCCAGCAGCGCAGCGCGCAGATGGTACAGCAGTTGGACGCTCAGCAGTGGACCGACGCCGCCGATACGGTACGCAAACTGCGTTTCTTGGACAAACTCCAGCAACAGGTTGAACAACTCGAAGAAAAACTGCTGGGTTTTGAGTAATTCTTTTCATTTTGGAAGCTCAATATGGCCTTATTACAAATCAGTGAGCCCGGCCTCAGCGCCGCGCCACACCAGCGGCGTCTGGCTGCCGGCATCGATCTTGGCACCACCAATTCGCTGGTTGCCACGGTGCGCAGCGGGCAGGCGGAAACGCTGCCCGATGCCGACAATCGCCATCTGTTGCCTTCCGTGGTGCATTATGCTGCCGCTGGCCACAGCGTAGGCTGGGCGGCACGCGCACAGGCGGCGCAGGATCCGGCCAATACCATCAGTTCGGTCAAACGCATGATGGGCCGCTCTCTGGCCGACGTGCAGCAGCGTTACCCGAACCTGCCGTACCAGTTCCAGGCCAGCGACAATGGCTTGCCGATGATGGTTACCGCAGGCGGTCTGCTCAACCCGGTTGGCGTCTCTGCCGACATTCTCAAGGCGCTGGGCGCGCGCGCGCAGCAGGCGCTTGACGGCGAGCTGGATGGCGTGGTGATCACCGTTCCTGCCTATTTCGACGACGCACAGCGCCAGGGCACCAAAGACGCCGCGCGTCTGGCCGGCCTGCACGTGCTGCGTCTGCTCAACGAGCCGACGGCGGCAGCAATCGCCTACGGCCTGGACTCCGGGCAGGAAGGGGTGATCGCGGTTTACGATCTGGGCGGCGGTACCTTTGATATTTCCATTCTGCGCTTGAGCCGCGGGGTGTTCGAAGTGTTGGCCACCGGCGGCGACTCCGCGCTCGGCGGCGATGATTTCGACCACCTGCTGGCGGACTGGCTGCGCGAGCAGGCCGGCATTGCCGATCGCAGTGACCACGGTGTGCAGCGCCAACTGCTGGACGCCGCCATCAAGGCCAAGATTGCCCTCAGCGAGGCCGATTCGGTGGCCGTTGAGGTAGCCGGCTGGCGCGGTGAGGTGAGTCGTCAACGCTTCGAAGCGCTGATCGCCACGCTGGTGAAGCGTACGCTGATGGCCTGCCGCCGGGCATTGAAAGACGCCGGCGTGACGGCTGACCAGGTGCTGGAAGTGGTGATGGTTGGCGGCTCGACCCGCGTGCCGTTGGTACGCGAACAGGTCGGCGCCTTCTTTGGCCGTACGCCGCTGACCTCGATCGATCCGGATAAAGTGGTGGCGATCGGCGCGGCGATTCAGGCGGATATTCTGGTCGGCAACAAGCCGGACAGCGAAATGCTGCTGCTGGACGTGATCCCGCTGTCGCTGGGGCTGGAAACCATGGGCGGTCTGGTGGAGAAGGTGATCCCGCGTAACACCACCATTCCGGTGGCGCGTGCGCAGGAGTTTACCACCTTTAAAGACGGCCAGAGCGCGATGATGATCCATGTGCTGCAAGGCGAACGCGAACTGGTGCAGGACTGTCGCTCGCTGGCCCGCTTTACGCTGCGTGGCCTGCCGCCGTTACCGGCCGGCGGCGCGCATATCCGCGTCACTTTCCAGGTGGATGCCGACGGGCTGCTGAGCGTCACCGCCATGGAAAAATCTACCGGCGTCGAGGCGTCGATTCAGGTCAAGCCGTCCTACGGGCTGTCTGACGCCGAAATTGCCGGCATGATCAAGGATTCGATGGCCCATGCGCACAGCGATGTCAGCGCGCGCATGCTGGCTGAACAACGGGTTGAAGCGTCAAGGGTGCTGGAAAGTCTGCAAGGCGCGTTGGCGACCGATGCAGCGCTACTCGACGGCGAGGAACGCCTGGCAATCGACAGCGCCGTGGCGGCTTTGCAACAGGCGGTGCAGGGCACCGATCCCGCTGCTATCGAAGCGGCGATCAAGACATTAGATGCAACTACGCAAGATTTTGCCGCGCGCCGCATGGATGCTTCCATTCGCCGGGCGCTGGCTGGCCATTCTGTGGATGAGGTTTAACCATGCCTAAAATTGTTTTCCTGCCCCATCAAGATTTATGCCCGGAGGGGGCAGTGTTGGAAGCCCGCGAAGGGGAATCGATTCTCGACGTCGCGCTGCGCAACGGTATCGATATCGAGCACGCCTGTGAGAAATCCTGCGCCTGCACGACCTGTCACTGCATCGTGCGTGAAGGGTTCGATTCGCTGGAAGAAAGCAGCGAGCTGGAAGACGACATGCTGGACAAAGCCTGGGGACTGGAGCCGGAAAGCCGCCTGAGCTGTCAGGCGCTGGTCGCCGACGAGGATCTGGTGGTCGAGATGCCGCGTTATACCGTCAACCACGCACGCGAACATTGATATCCGTTGTCTTTCAAGCGCTAGCGTCATTGGCGGCAGCTTGAACTCCAGAGGATAGCGCTGAGTAAGAGGAAGGAAATAATGGCACTGAAGTGGACCGATAGCCGGGAAATCGGCGAAGCCCTGTATGACGCATATCCGGACACCGATCCGAAAACCGTGCGTTTTACCGACCTGCACCAGTGGATTTGCGATCTCGAAGAGTTTGACGACGATCCGCAGGCTTCCAACGAAAAAATACTGGAAGCGATCCTGCTGGTCTGGTTAGATGAAGCAGACTAGCGACTAATAGCGTAACGGGCTGCCATGGGCGGCCCGTTTATTTTGTATCCGACTAATAAGAACGCATATACCCTACATAATTCGTGTGGCAGGAAGACGGCAAGGGAAGAAATCCCGATCAACTTCCATCGGCAAGTGATCCGGGTGACTGAGCGCAGTCAACACACCTGTCACGTGAAGTATGACGCGTATAAAGCATATACGGAGTAGGCGATGACAACTGAAACTATGCACATTACCCTGTCCCACGCCCCTGCTGACGCGCGCTGGGGAGAAAAGGCGCTGCTGAGCACCAACAGCGAAGGCATGACTATCCATCTGAGCGGCGCAGCCGAACTGAACGCCATCCAGCGTGCGGCGCGCAAAATTGACGGCCAGGGCGTGAAGCGCGTCAAACTGTCCGGCGACGGTTGGGGGCTGGAGCAAAGCTGGGCATTCTGGCAAGGATTTCGCGGCCCGAAAGGTCAGCGCAGCGTGGAGTGGGCGGAACTGTCGCCGGCCGATCGCAACGAACTGGATCTGCGGCTGAAAATCATCGACTGGGTACGCGACACCATCAACATGCCGGCAGAGAATCTGGGGCCGGAGCAATTGGCGACCCGTGCCGTCGACCTGCTGTGCGACGTCGGTTGCGATGCCGTCAGCTATCGCATCACCAAAGGCGAAGATCTGCGTGAGCAGAACTATCACGGCATTCACACCGTTGGCCGCGGTTCCGAGCGCCCGCCGGTACTGCTGGCGCTGGACTACAACCCGACCGGCAATCCGGACGCGCCGGTATTCGCCTGTCTGGTGGGCAAGGGCATCACCTTTGATACTGGCGGTTACAGCCTGAAGCAAAGCGCGTTTATGGATTCGATGAAATCCGATATGGGCGGCGCAGCCACCGTGACTGGCGCGCTGGCGCTGGCCGTGGCGCGTGGGCTTGATAAGCGGGTGAAACTGTATCTGTGCTGCGCCGACAATATGGTCAGCGGTAATGCCTTCAAGCTGGGCGATATCATTCATTATCGCAATGGCAAAACCGTTGAAGTGATGAATACCGATGCCGAAGGGCGTCTGGTGCTGGCCGACGGCCTGATCGACGCTTCACAACAGAATCCGACGCTGATCGTCGATTGCGCGACGCTGACCGGTGCGGCGAAAACCGCGCTGGGTAATGACTACCACGCGTTGTTCAGCTTTGACGACGCGTTGGCCCAAGAACTGCTGACCAGCGCCGAGGCTGAACACGAGCCGTTCTGGCGCCTGCCGCTGGCCGAATTCCACCGCAGCCAGTTGCCGTCTAACTTCGCCGAATTGAACAACGTGGCCGGTGCGGCGTACAGCGCCGGTGCCAGCACTGCCGCCGCTTTCCTGTCGCACTTTGTTCAGCATTATCAGCAGGGCTGGCTGCACATCGACTGTTCTGCTACCTACCGTAAAGGTGCGGTGGATCAGTGGTCGGCCGGTGCCACCGGGCTGGGTGTGCGCACCGTTGCCAACCTGTTGTTGAGTAAAGCCAAATAACGTTGGTTGAGAATCAATACGCCAAGGGTTCAGCATGCTGAGCCCTTTATCATTGGAGTAGACAATGAGTTCCCATCATCACGATGCCGTGGCCGGCGAAAACGAACTCGAACGGCTGCTGAAACTGGCGGTAAGCGAACCGGCGCATCGGCCGTCCTTTTTCCGCGAACTGCTGGATTCGACGATTTATATTCTCGGCGACAGCGAGCAGGTGCAGCAGGAAGGCGAGATTGCCCTGAATGCCGACACGCCGGTGAATATCCAGCATTGGGAAAAGCAGGACGGCAGCAGCATTGTGCCGTTCTTCTCTTCGCTTGCCACGCTGCAAAAGGCGGTAGAAGGCCAGCAGCCGTTTATCGCCATGCCGGCGCGCGTGCTGTTCGAAATTACCCAGGGCGCCGAGCTGTTCCTTAATCCGAAGGCGGAGTACGGCAAAGAGTTCTACCCGGAAGAAGTGGCGACGCTGTTGGCAACCGGTGGCGTGGTCAAGCCGGTGGAGCACTACGTCGACAAAGACAGCCAGATCCTGCTTGGACAACCGGACGATTACCCGGCGGCGATGGTGGATGCGTTAACCACGCTGTTCAGCCAGCGCAAGCCGGTGCGACGGGCATTTCTGGCGTTGATGCACGACCGCGCCGTTGATGAAAAGCCCAATCTGCTGGTGGGGCTGGAGGTCGATGGCGAACCGGCGGCGATTGAGGCGCTGATCCAGGAGGCCGGCAGCGTCGCCAGCGAAACCTTGCCGGCAGATGAACCGGTGGATTTCTGCCTGGTGTCGGAGCAGGAGCGCGGCGTAAGCCATTATCTGATAACGCACACTCAGCCGTTCTATCAACGTCGCTGGGGCAGTTGGCTGCGTAATATCATTCCTTCTACCGATAAGACGCCGTAGCGCTGGCCGATCGCCGTCGACGGTATCAGACGTACCGCGCTGGGAATGCGCGGGTTTCTTGCGCAATGGGTCATATTTTTTTAATAAAATGTTGATTTTCCCGTAGGCAAGCGTTAACAGCACACATATAATCTGCGCCACTTGAGAAAGCCGGCACGCTATATTTTAGTCCGGCTTATATTGGAAGTTAGACAGAGGCCATCATGACCGTAGAACGTACCTTTTCCATCGTTAAACCAAACTCCGTAGCAAACAACGACATCGGCGCTATCTACGCGCGTTTCGAGCGTGCGGGCTTCAAGATCATCGCTGCAAAAATGCTGAAACTGACTCGCGAGCAAGCTGAAGGCTTCTACGCCGAGCACAAAGGCCGCCCATTCTTTGACGGTCTGGTTGAGTTTATGACTTCTGGTCCAATCATGGTTCAGGTTCTGGAAGCGGAAAACGCCATCCAGCGCAACCGTGACATCATGGGCGCAACCAACCCGGACAACGCGCTGGCCGGTACTCTGCGTGCCGACTATGCTGACAGCTTTACCGCCAACGCGGTGCACGGTTCTGATTCTGCGGAATCTGCTGCGCGTGAAATCGCTTATTTCTTCAACGAAAGCGAAATCTGCGCACGCTAATCCGGGTGGTCTTTCACGCTGTAGCCGCTTGGCTACCGCGTGAAATCATTGGGTATTATGCGTTCAGGTTTGCATGGCGCAGGTACGCATTCACCGGCTGAAACAATAAAAATGCCTTGAATGCCTTCCAGCCATGGAAAGCCGCTACTAAAATTTGTACAATGCCGCGCCCCTGATGAGACGACTTGTCAGGGGCGCGCTTTTACCCTGTGTCTTTCTCGCCGCCGCATCGTTGGCCGCTGCGTGAAAACCAGTGGGCATCGTGCCGTCAGCCTGAATTTTAGCGGGCTGAGTGCACAACTTACTTTCCATTCTTTAGCGCCATAACGTGTAATAACGAGGCCAGAGATCATTATGTTAGAACCCATCACGTCCGAGCACATCGTGTCTGAAAATAATTCGCTGACTACTCAATCCGTTAAAACGGAACAACCGGCTACGGCCAAAATTAACCTGCTGGATCTGAACCGCCAGCAGCTGCGCGAGTTTTTTGCCGAACTGGGTGAAAAACCGTTCCGCGCCGATCAGGTGATGAAGTGGATGTATCACTATTGCTGCGACGATTTTGAGCAGATGACCGATATCAACAAGGTCCTGCGCAACAAGCTGCAGAGCATTGCCGAAATTCGTGCGCCGGAAGTGGCCGAAGAGCAGCGTTCAGCCGATGGCACCATCAAGTGGGCGATCAAGGTGGGCGATCAGCAGGTCGAAACCGTGTATATCCCGGAAGCCGACCGCGCGACCCTGTGCGTATCCTCTCAGGTAGGTTGCGCGCTGGAATGCAAATTCTGTTCGACGGCGCAGCAAGGCTTCAACCGCAACCTGCGGGTGTCGGAAATTATCGGTCAGGTCTGGCGTGCGGCAAAAATCATCGGCGCACAGAAGGTGACCGGCCAGCGTCCGATCACCAACGTGGTGATGATGGGCATGGGCGAGCCTCTGCTCAACCTGAACAACGTAGTACCGGCGATGGAAATCATGCTGGACGATTTTGGTTTCGGTCTGTCGAAGCGCCGCGTCACGCTGTCTACCTCCGGCGTGGTGCCGGCGCTGGACAAGCTGGGCGACATGATAGACGTCGCGTTGGCGATCTCGCTGCACGCGCCAAACGACACCATCCGCGACGAGATCGTGCCGATCAACCGCAAATACAACATCGAAACCTTCCTGTCCTCGGTGCGCCGCTATCTGGAAAAATCCAACGCCAATCAGGGGCGGGTGACGGTGGAATATGTCATGCTTGATCACATCAACGACAGCACCGACGACGCGCATCAGTTGGCGGAAGTGCTGAAGGATACGCCGTGCAAGATCAACCTGATCCCTTGGAACCCGTTCCCGGGCGCACCCTACGGCCGCAGCTCCAACAGCCGCGTCGATCGTTTTTCCAAAGTGTTGATGGAATACGGCTTTACGACTATTGTTCGTAAAACCCGTGGCGATGATATCGATGCCGCCTGCGGGCAGTTGGCGGGAGAAGTGATCGACCGTACCAAGCGTACCCTGAAAAAGAAAATGGCCGGGGAACCTATCAACGTGCGGGCGGTCTGAATCCCATAGGGTGATTTCTGTTAACTAACAGCCTGTTATGTGAGCAATACCTCCTCAGGCCGTCGGCTAACGCCGGATAAGGACATACCGTTGAGCATGAAGCTGACCGCATGGGGATTATTGCTGGCTGCTGGGCTGTTGGCCGGCTGTTCAGGGGCGGCGCCGGAAAACGGCGCGGCAACGGTAGCGGGGCAGACGCGTTTGCAACTGGGTCTTGCCTATTTGCAGCAGGGCGATTTGGACGCCGCGCAGCAGAATCTGCAAAAAGCGGCAAACGCGGCACCGCAGGATTACCGGACGCAGTTGGCCATGGCGTTGTATGAACAACGTGTGGGCGATAACAGCGCTGCCGAGCAGCGCTACCAGCGGGCACTGCAGCTGGCGCCCGGCAACGGTAGCGTGTTGAATAATTACGGTGCGTTTCTTTGCAGTTTAGGGCAGTATGTACCTGCACAACAGCGGTTTAGCGCGGCGGCATCGGCCCCTGACTACGGCCAGGTTGCCGACAGTCTGGAAAACGCCGGTTACTGCTTCCTGAGGGCGGGTCAGAACGATAAAGCGCGCAGGTTGTTAACGCGCACGCTGAAGGCCGATCCGGATAAGGGCACGCCGCTGTTGGTTGAGGCAGAAAAGCAATTTGGAGCAGGGAAACGTGCGCAGTCGCAGCTTTTGTTAGATGTTTATCAGCACGTTCTGCCGGCCAGTGCCGACAGTTTATGGTTACAGATTCGTTTCGCCGCGTTAGCCGGCCGTCAGGATAGCGTTCAACGCTATGGCAGGCAGCTAGCGCGAAGTTTTCCACAATCCAAACAGCACCAGCAGTTCTTAGCTAATGAATACTGAAGCCTCCCAAGATAAAACCGTATCCATGACGACAGGCCAGCGCCTGCGTCAAGCCCGCGAACAACTCGGGCTGAGCCAGCAGGCGGTGGCAGAACGCCTGTGTCTCAAAATGTCGACCGTGCGCGATATCGAAGAAGACAACCTTGCGGCCGATCTGGCTTCGACCTTCGCCCGTGGTTATATTCGCTCCTACGCCAAGCTGGTGCATTTGCCAGAGGATGAGCTGCTGCCGATACTGGCCAAGCAGGCGCCAATCAAGGCGGCCAAAGTGGCGCCGATGCAAAGCTTCTCGCTGGGCAAGCGCCGTAAAAAGCGCGATGGTTGGCTGATGAGCTTTACCTGGCTGATCCTGTTTGTGGTGATTGGCCTGACCGGCGCCTGGTGGTGGCAAAACCACAAGGCGCAGCAGGACGAAATCGCCACCATGGCCGATCAGTCCTCTGCCCAGCTGTCTCAAAACAATGAAGGTCAATCGGTACCGTTGATCGACAACAACGCCGAGAGCGGCAGCGTGCCGGTGGACGGCAACTCCGCTCCACTGGCGATCGATCCCGCGCCGGCGGTGCCAGCGACGCCAACGGCGCCAGCGGCAACCGGCACCGATAACACGCAGCAACCGGCGGTGGTTTCACCAAGCCAGGCGAGTATTCCTGACGCGGCGCCGGCAGCCAACGCACCGGCGGCAGATGCGCCGTTGCCAACCGCCGATGCCGGCGTGGCAGCGCCAGCAGCCGATCCTAACGCGCTGGTTATGGACTTTTCTGCCGATTGCTGGCTGCAGGTGACCGACGCCAGCGGCAAAACGCTGTTCAGCGGCACGCAAAAAAGCGGTGGCAAGCTGAACCTGACCGGCACAGCGCCTTACAAACTGACCATTGGCGCGCCGGCTGCAGTACAGATTCAATATCAAGGTAAACCGGTCGATCTAAGCCGGTTTGTTAAGTCAAACCGTGTTGCTCGTCTGACCGTTGCCGCGCAGTAATTGCGCGGCTGGTGTCTTTGCGCATGAGCAGCAATGGAGAGTAAGTGATGCATAACCAAGCACCCATAACCCGTCGCAAATCTACACGCATTTACGTCGGCAAGGTGCCAATTGGCGATGGCGCACCGATTGCCGTGCAATCGATGACCAACACCCGTACCACCGACGTAGAAGCCACGGTTAATCAGATCAGGGCGCTGGAACGCGTCGGCGTCGATATCGTGCGAGTTTCCGTCCCTACCATGGATGCCGCCGAGGCGTTCAAGCTGATCAAGCAGCAGGTCAATGTACCGCTGGTTGCCGACATCCATTTTGATTACCGCATTGCCTTGCAGGTCGCCGAATACGGCGTTGACTGCCTGCGCATCAACCCCGGCAATATCGGCAACGAATCGCGTATCCGCTCGGTAGTGGATTGCGCGCGTGATAAAAACATCCCGATCCGCATTGGCGTCAACGGCGGCTCGCTGGAAAAAGACCTGCAGGAAAAATACGGTGAGCCGACGCCGGAAGCGTTACTCGAATCGGCAATGCGCCACGTGGACATCCTCGACCGCTTGAACTTTGACCAGTTCAAGGTCAGCGTCAAGGCGTCCGACGTGTTCCTGGCAGTACAATCCTACCGTTTGCTGGCATCGCGTATCGACCAGCCGCTGCACCTCGGCATTACCGAAGCCGGCGGCGCACGCAGTGGATCGGTCAAGTCGGCGATCGGCCTCGGTCTGCTGCTGTCGGAAGGCATCGGCGATACGCTGCGTATTTCGTTGGCGGCGGATCCGGTCGAAGAAGTGAAAGTTGGCTTCGATATTCTGAAGTCGCTGCGCATTCGCGCTCGCGGTATCAACTTCATTGCCTGTCCGACCTGTTCCCGCCAGGAATTTGACGTGATCGGTACGGTGAACGCACTGGAACAACGTCTCGAAGACATCATCACCCCGATGGATGTGTCCATTATCGGTTGTGTGGTGAATGGTCCGGGCGAAGCGCTGGTTTCGACCATGGGCGTTACCGGTGGCCATAAGAAAAGCGGCTTCTATGAAGACGGTGTGCGCCAGAAAGAACGCTTTGATAACGAGCAGATGATCGATCAGCTGGAAGCGAAGATTCGCGCCAAGGCGGCGATGATGGATCAAGGCAATCGCATCAGCGTCAATCTGCTGGAAAAATAAGCATTATAGGTAGGGCGGGCCTGTTTGGCCCGCTCACTCATGAACCCGGGGGCGCTTCCACGTTGAACAGCGTAGGGTAAAGTCCCTATAATCGGGTTCATTTTTATATAAAACGGACAGAGAACTCACGTGGCAAAGAACATTCAAGCCATTCGCGGCATGAACGACTACCTGCCGGAAGATACGGCATTATGGCAGCGTATTGAAGGCACCCTGAAACAGGTGCTGGGCAGCTACGGTTACAGCGAAATCCGGTTGCCGATTGTAGAGCAGACCCCGTTATTCAAACGCGCGATCGGTGAGGTTACCGACGTCGTGGAAAAAGAGATGTATACCTTCGATGACCGCAACGGTGAAAGCCTGACGTTGCGCCCGGAAGGCACCGCGGGCTGCGTGCGCGCCGGCATCGAACACGGTCTGCTGTACAATCAGGAACAGCGTCTGTGGTACATCGGCCCGATGTTCCGTTACGAGCGTCCGCAAAAGGGCCGCTATCGCCAGTTCCATCAGCTGGGTGCCGAGGTATTCGGCCTGCAGGGCCCGGACGTTGACGCCGAGCTGATCCTGCTGACCGCCCGTTGGTGGAAAGCGCTGGGTATCGCCGAACACGTCAAGCTTGAACTGAACTCCATCGGTTCGCTGGAGGCGCGCGCCAACTACCGTGACGCGCTGGTGGCGTTCCTCGAACAGCACGTCGAACTGCTGGACGACGATTGCAAGCGCCGCATGTACAGCAACCCGCTACGGGTGCTGGATTCGAAGAATCCGCAGGTACAGGCGTTACTGAACGACGCGCCGCGGCTGTCCGAATACCTGGATGCCGATTCCAAAGCCCACTTCGACGGCCTGTGTGAACTTTTAACGCTGGCGGGTATCCCATATACCATCAATGAGCGACTGGTGCGCGGTCTGGATTATTACAACCGTACGGTGTTTGAGTGGGTTACTTCCAGTCTGGGTGCGCAGGGCACCGTCTGTGCAGGCGGTCGTTACGACGGCCTGGTAGAACAGCTGGGCGGCCGTGCCACGCCGGCGGTGGGCTTCGCGATGGGGCTGGAACGTCTGGTACTGCTGGTGCAGGCGGTTAACCCGGACTTCAAGGCGCCGGCGACCATTGATATTTACGTGATTTCTTCTGGTGCCGGCACGCAGAGCGCGGCAATGCGTCTGGCTGAAGCGGTGCGTGACGCCGCGCCACAGCTGAAATTAATGACTAACTACGGCGGCGGCAACTTTAAAAAGCAGATCACCCGGGCGGACAAGTGGGGCGCGCGCGTCGCCTTGATCCTGGGCGAAAACGAAGTCGCGGCACAGCAGGTGGTGGTGAAGGACCTGCGCAGTGGTGAACAAGAAACGCTGGCGCAAAGCGAACTCGCGGCGCGTCTGGCTTTGATGTTAGGTTAAGGAGAAGGACACCGTGGAAGTCTATACCACTGAAAACGAACAGGTCGACGCCGTACGTCGCTTCTTTGCCGAAAACGGCAAGGCGCTGGCGGTGGGCGTGGTGCTCGGTATTGGTGCCCTGGTTGGCTGGCGTGTCTGGCAAAGCAACCAAAACTCCAACATGATGGCTGCGTCGCAAAGTTACCAGCAGACAAGCGAAGCGCTTGCCGCCGGTAAGGCCGATGACGTCGCCGCTGCGGAGAAGTTTATCCAGGCCAATGGCAATAACTACGGCGTGATGGCCGCGTTGGAGCTGGCGAAGCATTACGTTGAGCAAAACGACGTAGCGAAAGCGGAGCAACAGCTGATAGTGGCGCAGGGGCAGGCAAAAGATGACAATCTGCTGTCGGTGATCAATCTGCGTCTGGCACGCGTTCAGCTGCAGGAAAAAAAGCTGGATGAAGCGCTGAAAACGCTGGACGGCGTGAAAGGCGAAGGCTGGGCGGCGTTACAGGCGGATCTGCGCGGTGACGTTCTGCTGGCGAAAGGCGATGCCAAAGGCGCACGCGAAGCCTACAGCAAAGGTATTGAATCCAACGCTTCTCAGACGCTACAGCTGCTGCTGCGTATGAAGCTGAATAACTTGTCCAGCTAAGGGGATTTCCCATGCAATTGCGTAAAACACTCTTGGTCGGGCTGGTTTCTGTCGCCTTGCTGAGTGGCTGTTCGCTGTTTAGCAGCGAAGAAGACGTGGTCACCATGTCACCGCTGCCAAAAGTTGAAAATCAGTTCACGCCAAACAGCGCGTGGAGCACCTCTGTCGGCGACGGCATTGGCGACTATTACTCGCACCTGCGTCCGGCCTACCAGGACAACACGGTGTATGCTGCCGATCGTCACGGCATCGTGAAAGCGATGGACGCCGACAGTGGTAACGAAAAATGGAAGGTCGATCTGTCCGAAAAGACCGGCTTCCTGTCACGTAACCGTTCGGCGCTGCTGTCTGGCGGCCTGACCGTGACCGGCGATAAAGTGTACGTAGGCAGTGAAAAAGCGCAGGTTTACGCGCTGAATACCGCCGACGGCACCATTGCCTGGCAGGCCAAAGTGGCTGGTGAAGCCATTTCCCGTCCGGTGGTCAGCGACGGCATGGTGCTGGTGCATACCAGCAACGGCCAGTTGCAGGCATTGAATGAAGCCGACGGCGCGGTAAAATGGACCGTGAACCTGGATATGCCGGCGCTGTCGCTGCGCGGTGAGTCTGCGCCTGCGACCGCATTTGGCGCTGCCATTGTCGGCGGCGACAACGGCCGCGTCAGCGCGGTGCTGATGCAGCAAGGCCAGCTGATTTGGCAGCAGCGTATTTCCCAGCCGAGTGGCGCGACGGAAATCGATCGTCTGAACGACGTCGACACCACGCCGGTGATTGTTGACGGCGTTATTTACGCATTGGGTTACAATGGCAACCTGACGGCGCTGGATCTGCGTTCCGGCCAGATCATGTGGAAGCGTGAACTGGGCTCGGTAAATGATTTCATCGTCGATGCGGGTCGCATTTATCTGGTTGATCAAAACGATCGCGTAGTGGCATTGAGCACCGAAGGCGGCGTTACCGTCTGGACGCAAAGCGAACTGCTGCACCGCAATCTGACGCCACCGGTGATGTATAATGGCTATCTGGTGGTCGGCGATTCCGAAGGCTATCTGCATTGGGTGAACACCACCGATGGTCGCTTCGTTGCCCAGCAGGAAGTGGACAGCTCCGGTTTCCTGTCAGCACCGCTAGTGGCCGGCGATAAACTGCTGATTCAGGCGAAGGGCGGCAAGGTTTACGCTTTCACCCGCTAACGCCGCTCGTCGCGACCCTTCTTGTACCCGAAAGCTTTCGGGTTGGGGAAAACGGCTCCTGACTGTTCAGGGGCCGTTTCGTATTTTTATAAACTGCGTTGTCGGTGTCTATCCGCTGCGTGGTAACGCATTGATAATTAAGTAATGAGGCTTCAACAATGATACCTGTCGTCGCGCTGGTCGGGCGCCCGAATGTGGGTAAATCCACCTTGTTTAACCGTTTAACACATACGCGCGATGCGCTGGTGGCGGATTTCCCCGGGCTAACGCGAGACCGCAAGTATGGTCGTGCTGAAGTTGAGGGTAACGAATTTATCATCATCGATACCGGCGGTATCGACGGTACCGAAGACGGCGTCGAAACCCGCATGGCGGGGCAGTCGCTGCTGGCGATCGAAGAAGCTGACATCGTGCTGTTTATGGTGGATGCCCGCGCCGGGCTGATGCCGGCGGATCAGGGTATCGCACAGCACCTGCGCAGCCGTCGCAAGGCCACCTTCCTGGTTGCCAACAAGACCGATGGCATGGATCCGGATCTGGCGACCGCCGATTTCTTCTCGCTGGGCCTCGGTGACGTGCACCCGATTGCCGCTTCCCATGGCCGCGGCGTAGCCCAGTTGATCGAACACGTACTGGTGCCATTCCTGCCTGAAAAAGAACAGGAAGTCGAACTGACCGAAGAACAGGCCAATGCCGCTTACTGGGCAGAACAGCAAGGCGAACTGTCGGACGAAGCGCTGGCTGAAGAGCCAGAAGACGATTTCAATCCGCAGGATTTGCCGATCAAGCTGGCTATCGTCGGGCGTCCTAACGTCGGTAAATCGACGCTGACCAACCGTATCCTCGGTGAAGAGCGCGTGGTGGTGTACGACATGCCGGGCACCACCCGTGACAGTATTTATATTCCGATGGTACGCGATGAGCGCGAATACGTGCTGATTGACACTGCCGGGGTGCGCAAGCGCGGCAAGGTAACGGAAACCGTCGAAAAGTTCTCGGTCATCAAAACGTTGCAGGCCATTGAAGACGCCAACGTGGTGCTGCTGGTGGTTGACGCACGCGAAGGCATTTCGGATCAGGATCTCTCGCTGCTCGGCTTTATCCTCAATAGTGGGCGCTCACTGGTGATTGCAGTCAACAAATGGGACGGCATGAGCGAAGAAGACCGCGACCACGTGAAAGAGATGCTCGATCTGCGCCTGGGCTTCGTCGATTTCGCCCGCGTGCACTTTATTTCGGCACTGCACGGCAGCGGCGTCGGCAACCTGTTCGAATCGGTGCAGGAAGCCTATGAGTGCGCGACCCGTCGCGTCAATACCTCGATGCTGACCAAGATCATGAACATGGCGGCGGAAGATCACCAGCCGCCGTTGGTCCGCGGCCGTCGTGTCAAGCTGAAGTACGCCCACGCCGGCGGCTATAACCCGCCGATCGTGGTGATCCACGGCAACCAGGTGGCCGACCTGTCCGACTCTTACAAACGCTATCTGATGAACTATTTCCGTCGTTCATTGAACGTGATGGGCACGCCGATCCGCATTCAGTTCAAAGAGGGTGAGAACCCGTTTGCCGGTAAGCGCAACACCCTGACGCCAAACCAGATGCGCAAGCGTAAGCGTTTGCTGAGCCATCTGAAGAAAGGCAAAAAATAAGCGGCAGTTTGCCAGATAACAGGGCGCGGTACACACCGCGCCCTTTTTAATTGCGACAAAATCGTTTTATTATCCGTGTATTATCGCGTCAGTTTGAAGGAACACCATGTCCTGGGAAACCTGGAGTTTTGCGTTTAACGTCACCGTACCCAATTTATTGATGATGCTGCTGGGTGTTTTACTACGCCACTGGCGCTTGATGGACGATCGCCTGATCGACGGCGCCAGCAGGCTGGTATTCAACCTGGCGCTGCCATGCCTGCTGTTTTTCAGCATTGCGACCAACCATCCGCAAATCCTGGCCAACCTGTCATTGGTGCTGTACGGCGCGATCGGCACCGTCGCCACCTTCCTGCTGTTGGAAATTGCCGCGATCTGGCTGGTGAAGGAGCCACGCGAACGCGGAGTATTCGTGCAGGGCGGTTTTCGCGCCAATACTGCGATTGTCGGACTGGCCTACGCGATGACCGCCTACGGCGACCAAGGCGTGGCGCTCGGCTCGCTGTATCTGACGGTGACGGTGATCCTGTTCAACGTGCTGTCGGTAGTGACCCTGACGCGCAGTTTGCAAGGCGGGCCGGACAAGAAAATCAGCCATTTCGCCCTGCTGCGCGGCATTGTCACCAACCCGTTGATTATCGGCCTGCTGTGTGGCCTGGCCTATGCACAAACCGGGCTTGGCATTCCCCATGTGATTACCCAGACCGGCAGCTATATCTCCGGGCTGTCGCTGCCGTTGGCGTTGCTGTGCACCGGTGCCAGCCTCGATCTGCGCGCCATGTTCCGCTCCTCCAACGTTGCGGCGCTGGCGTCGTCGGCCAAACTGTTTGTGGTGCCGATGCTGATGACCTTCGGTGGCTGGTTATGCGGCTTCCAGGGGGCGGCGCTGGGGATTATCTTCCTGTTTTCCGCCACCCCGACCGCGTCCGGCAGCTATGTCATGACGCGCGCCATGGGTGGCAATGCCACGCTGGCGGCGAACATTATTGCCATTACCACCGTCGGATCCTTCTTCACCACCGCGTTGGGGATCTATTTTTTACGCTCATGGGGCGTGATTTAATCGGGAGTACACCATGGACGCATATTGCCCACAATGCAGTCAGCCAATGAGCTGGATCAATGGTCACTTTCATTGCGATGCCTGCAACAGCAACTATCAGCCGTTGGCCAATTGTCCGGACTGCGGTCAACCGCTACAAACCTTGCAGGCCTGTGGCGCGGTGGATTACTTCTGCCAGCATGGCCACGGGTTGATATCCAAAAAGCGCGTGCGGTTCAGCTATATCCCGCTGGATTGACACCGTCGCCGCGTTGCCTGCGCGCTGCGCGTTTACTGATCCACCTGACCGGTCTTCCACAGATCGATTAGCGCCTGTGGCGCGCTGCTTTCCGGGATCAGCAGCACGATTTCGCTGCTGCTATTCTGGCTGTAGTAATTGATCTGCACGCGGAAATAACGTTGATCGCCGCAGCCGGGCGAATCTGGCTGACCGGCTTCCTGGGCATAGGGCAACGTCTGCTTGAGCAGTTGATCCAGACGCTGGCGCTGCGCCGGCGGAATATCTGCCAGCGCGATGCGCCGCGGCCCCGCCAGCTTTGGAATGAAGGCGAAACCGCCTTCGCGCGCCAGCTCAATGACGCTGTCCTGATCGAGGGTCGGCAGCGGTCGCATCACGCCACCCCGACCTGTTGCCAGGCCTGTTGTACCTTATCCGCAACCTGCTGACTGAAGCGTTGCCGGGCGTGTTTGACGGTGAGAGCGGCAAAGGTGGCGAAGTCGGCATTTTGCGGCAGCGTCTTATCACACACTGTGTGGTACCAGATAACGCCGGCCTGTTCCCAGGAATGGCCACCCAGCGCGGTTGCCGCCAGATAGAACGCGCGGTTGGGAATGCCCGAATTGAGATGAACGCCGCCGTTATCCTCTTTGGTTTCAATATAGTCGCGCATGCTGGCTGGCTGCGGATCCTTGCCGAGCAACGGATCGTCATAGGCGCTGCCGGGCGCCGACATCGATCGCAGACCCTTGCCATTGATGCCCTTGGCCAGCAGCCCTTCGCCGATCAGCCAGTCGGCCCGATCGGCGGTCTGTTGCAGCCGGAACTGCTTGACCATGGCACCGAACACGTCGGACAGGGATTCATTCAGCGCTCCCGCCTGTTGGAAATAGATTAACCCGGCTTCGCTTTCGGTGACGCCGTGCGCCAACTCATGGGCAACCACGTCAATGGCGATGGTGAAACGGTTAAAGATCTCGCCATCGCCGTCGCCAAATACCATCTGTTGGCCATTCCAGAAGGCGTTCTGATATTCATTACCGTAATGTACGCTGCCGGTCAGCACCATACCCTGGTTATCCAGCGAGTTGCGCTTGAAGGCCTGCCAGAAGAAATCATAGGTTACACCCAGATAGTCGTAGGCTTCATCCACCGCCACGTCGTGATTGGATGGCTGCCCCTCTTTGCGCACCGCTTTGCCGGGCAACTGGTTACCATGCTGGGCATCATAAATGTCGCGAATCACTTCACCGCCGGTGGCGGTTTTGGCGCTGGGCGCGCGCAGCGGCATATTGCCGAGCAGGCTCTGTACGTGATGCAGGGTATGCAGCGCACAGTCACGCTGCGGGGGGCTGCCGTGCTCTACGATGCGTTTCAGGATATACGGTGGGATAACCGTGCGGGCAGATCGGGTAAACGGCATAGTGGCTCTCCTTGGGCAAAACAACCCTGATGGATAGAGACTCTCGTATCAAGTGTAGCTCACTGGTCATAAAGCCGATGATTGTGGGTGCTCACTGCCGGCGTTACCCTGTGCGGGCTCAGGCGTTTGACCGACTCGCGCACCGCCAACTGGCCGTGCAGCAACAGATTGCACGGCGGCGCATCCGCACGCAGCATTCGCCGTTGCAGTAGCTGAATCGCCTCGGTGCCCAATTCGTCACGCGGCACATGCACCGAGGTTAGCGGCACGTCATGGATTTCGGCCAGGTTAAAACCGTCGGTGCTCATCACGGAAACATCTCCCGGCACGCTGAAACCCAATTTTTGCAGGGCGTTGACGGCGCCAACCGCCATGTAATCGCCGCCGGCCAGAATGGCGCTCGGTAACTGATTGCGGTCGCGGAGTCGCGAGATAAAGGTAGTGAGCGCCTGCTCCGCTTCTTCGCTGCCAAAGCCGGAGGTGGCGATCAGATGACGGCGTTCGTCGAACGGCTGGTGATGTCGTGCATAGGCCTGGCGGATGCCGGCCAGCCGCAGCTCCATGGTATGGCGACGCAGGCACTGCATATTGAGGATCTGGCTGTGGCCCTGCTGGAACAGATAATTGGCAGAAAATTCGCCGATCAGCTGATGATCGGGGGAAACGCTGTCGAGCCGCATGGTACGGTCGGTGCAGTTGATCAACACGCAGGGCTTGTGCAGATCGGCGGCCAGCGAATGGATATGCTCATCATCGATGCCAATCAGCAGCGCCGCCTGGGTATGGCCATCGCTCATTTTTTCCAGAAACAGTGCGCCGTCACTGTGGTTTTCTTCCAGCCCGCAGTAGCGAATGCGCACCTCATGCTCCGTTAGTGCCGCGATGATTCCCTGAATGACCTTGTAGTAAAAGATGTCGGTGCGTACGTCGAACGCGCGCTGCGGCGCAAACACCATCACGTTGTTGAGCATCAGCCGCCCACTGGAAATGCCTTGCAGGATGCCATTGCGTTGCGCGCAGGCCAAAACCTGCTCGCGCGCTGCCGCACTGGTGTTGGCTTTCCCTGCCAGTACGCGTGAAACCGTACTGATTGAAAGTCCGGTTTGGCGGGCAATTTCCTGCACTTTCAATTTTCCGTTCATTTTGTGATCTCGTTCAAATCTCGTGATGAAAAAATTTTCACAACGTTGGATTGCCGCTGTGAGTGGGTTAATTAAGTACCGCGGCATGTTTTTCCCACTGTATGGGAATTTTTGCAAAAAACCACGTTTCTCTCTGCCAGGTCGCTCGCTAGTCTGTTTTGGTACACCAATTTAACTGAGTTATCAGTCCAATTGGCAGGAAAAATTCACCCTAACACAGGCTTTATTCCCAGGATTGTTGTAGCAGCGCGGCGGGCGTCATTAGCGGCTGTTAATCCCTCCGAAAAACAAATGTACCCACTATAAGGCGCTTGTTTTCACGGCAATCGCCACGGAGCAGAGAGATGAGTGTTGAAATTAACCAAAACGTCGCGCACGGCGCACGACGCAAATTCAAGGCATTGCGCTGGTGGATGCTGGCGCTGTTCCTGCTGGGCGTTACGGTAAACTACATTACCCGCAATTCGCTTGGCATTTTGGCACCAGAGCTGAAAACCAGTCTGAACATGACCACCGAGCAGTATTCCTGGGTGGTGGCGTCGTTCCAATTGGCCTATACGGTGTTCCAGCCGATCTGCGGCTGGCTGATTGACGTGATTGGGCTGAAGATGGGCTTTCTGATTTGCGCCAGCGTCTGGGCGGTGGTGTGCATGCTGCATGCTGGCGCCGGCAGTTGGTTGCAACTGGCGATCCTGCGCTTCTTTATGGGCAGCGCCGAAGCCGCCGCTACGCCAGCCAACGCCAAGGCGATTTCCGAATGGTTTCCGAAAAAGGAGCGTCCGATTGCCGCCGGTTGGGCCGGAGTCGGCTTTTCCATTGGCGCCATGCTGGCACCGCCGATCATCGTTATTGCTCACGTTTCCTTTGGCTGGCAGGGGGCATTCCTGTTTTCCGGCATTCTGGCGATGGCCTGGGTGGTGCTGTGGTGGCTGTTCTATCATGAGCCGCAGCAGCACCCGAACCTGAGCCAGCAGGAACTGGCGCTGATCCGCGAAGACAATGAGCCGGAGCTGCCCAAGCTGCCATTCTTTAAATCCCTCGCCATTCTGTGCAAGAACAAGAAATTTTACGGCATTGCCATTCCGGCGTTTCTGGCCGAACCGGCCTGGGCGGTATTCAGCTTCTGGGTTCCGCTGTATCTGGCGACCGAACGCGGCATGGATCTCAAGCAGATCGCGATGTTCGCCTGGCTGCCGTTCCTGGCGGCAGACATCGGCAGCGTGGCCAGCGGTTACCTCACCACCCTGTACCGCAAATGGTTTGGCTGTACGCGCGTTAACTCGGTAGTGGCCAGTTCGGTTACCGGGGCCTTCATGATGTTGTCGCTGGCCTTTGTGGCGATCACCAAAGATCCCTATCTGGCGATCCTGCTGATTTCGATCGGCGGTTTCGGTCATCAGGTGATCTCCTGCATGTTGAGTGCGCTGGTGGTGGAGTCGTTCGACAAAAACCAGATGGCGACGGTCAACGGCATGCGCGGTTCCAGCGCCTGGATCGCCAGCTTCCTGTTCACGCTGTTGATTGGCGCAGTGTCCGACACCGTCGGCTTCAGTCCGCTGTTCGTGGCGATGGGCTTCTTTGATCTGATCGGCGCGGTGTTCCTGGTGGCGTTGATCGCCGAACGCGGCAAGAAAAAACCTCTTAATCAGTAATTACGGATACTTATGAAAACGTTAAAAAACTGGGTGCTGGTAGGACAATACGCTGACCGCATCGAACTGCGGGTGGATGAACGCCATCTGTTTTGCCTGTACGTACTGGAAAATGGCCTGTTCCGAGTGTTGGTGAAGCGTAACGGTGAACTGGCGCTCGACCGTACCTGGAGCATCGCGCCGGAAAACGACGTGCCGTGGCAGGGGCGTGATAGGCAGAGCGTGGAGGGGTTTAGCCTGCCGGGTTATCAGTTGCAGCAGTGGGACGATCGGCTGACGCTGTCGACCGGCTCGCTGCGCGTGACCGTGCACCAACCGCTGTGGCTGGAATGGGAGTATTGCGATACCGCAGGGCAATGGCAGCCGTTGGCGGCGGATCGCCCAACCAGCGCCTATATGCTCAATCCACAGGGTGATGGCGTGGCACACTATCAGCGGCGTTTGGCCGGCGACCGTTATTATGGGTTGGGTGAAAAGGCCGGCGATCTGGAACGCAGCGGTCGCCGTTTCGAAATGCGCAATCTCGATGCCATGGGCTATAACGCCGCCAGTACCGATCCGCTGTATAAGCACATTCCGTTTACCATTACCCGGCGGCAAGAGGTCAGTTTTGGCCTGTTTTACGACAATCTGAGCAGTTGCTGGCTGGATCTGGGCAATGAAATCGATAACTACCATCTGGCCTACCGTCGCTATCAGGCCGAAGCGGGCGATCTGGATTATTACCTGTTCCTCGGGCCGCAGGTATTGGACGTCACCAAGGCATTTGTGCGGCTGACCGGCAAGACGCTTTTCGGACCTAAATGGAGCCTGGGTTACAGCGGCTCGACCATGCATTACACCGATGCGCCGGATGCGCAAGTGCAACTGCAACAGTTTATTCAGCTGTGCCAACAGCATGATATTGCATGCGATTCGTTCCAGCTCTCCTCCGGCTATACCTCGATTGGTAACAAACGTTATGTCTTCAACTGGAACTACGACAAGGTGCCGCAGCCGCAGCAACTGAGCCAGGCGTTTCACCACGCCGGACTGAAGCTGGCGGCCAATATCAAGCCGTGCCTGTTGCAGGACCATCCACAGTATGCGGCGGTGGCGGAGCAGGGGTTGTTCATTCGCGACTCGCAAAGCGATGCGCCGGAACGTTCGAGCTTTTGGGACGACGAAGGATCGCACCTTGATTTCACCAACCCGGCGACGGTGCGCTGGTGGCAGCAGGGCGTGACGCAGCAACTGCTGGAAATGGGCATTGATTCGACCTGGAACGACAACAACGAGTACGAAGTATGGGATGGCGAGGCGCGCTGCCATGGTTTTGGTCGGCCGATCGCCATCAAGCATATCCGGCCGGTGATGCCGTTGCTGATGATGCGCGCGTCAATGGAAGCCCAGCGGCAATTTGCGCCAGGCATGCGGCCGTACCTGATTTCCCGCTCCGGTTGCGCCGGCATGCAGCGCTACGTGCAGACCTGGAGCGGCGACAATCGCACCAACTGGCAGACTCTGCGTTATAACACCCGTATGGGACTGGGCATGAGCCTGTCGGGATTGTACAACGTCGGTCATGACGTCGGCGGCTTCTCCGGCGACAAGCCGGACGCCGAGCTGTTTGTGCGCTGGGTACAAAACGGCGTAATGCATCCGCGTTTTACCATTCATTCGTGGAATGATGATGCCACGGTAAACGAACCGTGGATGTACCCGGCGGTGACGCCGACCATCCGCGACGCCATCAACCTGCGTTATCGTCTGATGCCCTATTTTTACACCCTGCTATGGCAGGCCAGCGTCGATGATGAACCGATGCTGCGGCCGACGTTCCTCGATCATGAACAGGATCCACACACCTGGCATGAAAACGACGACTTCCTGATCGGCCGCGATCTGCTGGTGGCCAGCGTGGTGGAGCCGGGGCAGCGGCAACGCACGGTGTATCTGCCGGACAACGGCGAAGGCTGGTACTGTTTCTACAGCGGCCAATGGTTCGGCGGCGGGCAGAGCATCGTGCTGGACGCGCCGCTGGAGCGTCTGCCGTTGCTGGCGCGCGCCGGGAGCGCCATTCCGCTATCGCAGCGTCTGGCTCACGTCGACGTGGCGGCAGACGATCGGCGTGAACTGAAGCTGTTTCCGCTGATGCACGGCGAATGTTCGGGTCTGCTGTTTGAAGACGATGGAGTGAGCGATGGCTGGCAGCAGGGTAACGCGCTGTGGCTGCGTTGGCAGATGCGCTGTACCACCAGCCGCATCGATCTTGCCATCAGCACCGAGGGGCGTTTCCGGCCGGCATGGCAGCAGTTGGCGGTGACGTTGCCGGCAAGCGAACTGCGCCAACTGTGGATCAACGGCGAGCCGGCGGCGGTATTCAAGCTGGGGTGAGGGGTAGAGGGCGCGTCAAGCGCCCAAATAGACTAGTCGGCCGCGCGTTTCTTGCGTGGCTTTTTCGCTTTGGTGACGGTTTTCACTTCGCTTTCGACCCAGCCATCCTGCAAACGGGTTTTTAGCATTTCGCCGACCTGCGTTTGTTGGGTGGTTTTCAGCACCTCGCCGCGCGGGGTTTGTGTCACGCTGTAGCCGCGCGCCAGCGTCGCCAGTGGGCTGACCGCTTCCAACTGGCTGCAGGCAACGCCAAAACGCTGACGATAGGCATTGAGCTGGCGTTCCAGCGCCTGCTGCAAGCGGTATTCCTGCTGCTGTACCCGCTGCTGATAACGGTGGATGCGGCCCAGCGGCTGCGTTTGCGCCAGCCGTTGCTGGGCACGTTCGCTGCGGCGCGAAGACAGCCGCAGCTGATGCTGCATGCCATCTTCCAACCGGCGTTGCAGTTTCAGCAACAGCGTTTGCTGCCGCGCCAGACGCAGATGCGGATGCTGTTGCTGCAAACGGTGGTTGATACGGCTGAACTGCTGCTGACGCTGCGCCAGATAGTAATCCATCGCCATTTCCAGACGCTGCTGCTGTGATTGCAGCTGACGCAACAGCTCCAGCTGATTGCGACTGACCAGCTCCGCCGCCGCGGAGGGGGTCGGCGCGCGCAGGTCGGCGACAAAATCGGCGATGGTGACGTCGGTTTCATGGCCGACGGCGCTGACAATCGGAATGCGGCTGGCGAAAATCGCCCGCGCCACCCGTTCGTCGTTAAAACTCCACAGATCTTCCAGTGAACCGCCGCCGCGGCCGACGATCAGCACATCGCATTCGTCGCGACGGTTAGCGGTTTCTATCGCCCGCACGATGTTCAACGGTGCTTCCGCCCCCTGTACCGGCGTCGGGTAGATGACAATCGGCAATGACGGATCGCGCCGCTGCAGTACCTGCAGAATATCGTGCAGTGCGGCACCGCTGGAGGAGGTGATCACCCCAACCCGGCGAGCCGGGCTCGGCAACGGCTGTTTGAATTGCTGATCGAACAGTCCTTCGGCAGACAAACGCTGTTTAAGCTGATCGAACTGCTGTTGCAGCAGACCATCACCGGCCGGCTGCATGCTTTCGGCAATCAGTTGGTAATCGCCGCGCGGTTCATACAGCGTGATGCTGGCGCGAACCAGCACCTGCTGGCCGTTTTGTGGACGAAAGGTGGTGCGGCGATTGGCGTTACGGAACATCGCACAGCGAACCTGGGCGCGATCGTCCTTCAAGGTAAAATACCAGTGGCCGGAAGAGGGTTGGGAGAGGTTCGAGATCTCGGCCGAGAGCCAAATATGCCCCATTTCCATTTCCAGCAGTTGTCGAACCGTCTGATTGAGGCGGCTTACGGTAAAAATGGACGGAGAGGTAGGTAGTGACATGTGACCCAGATCAAATTCCAAAACAACCACTTAATTGGTCGATACTACATGCCTCAAACAGGTAATCAAGAGTTTTTGTAAGAAAGTGCTGGAGGCAACCGATTACGCTCTGTATAATGCCGCGGCAATATTTTATCTTTTCCGCATCCACCCTGGTGAGATATTGCCCATGCTACGTATCGCTAAAGAAGCTCTGACGTTTGACGACGTTCTCCTGGTTCCAGCCCACTCCACGGTTCTGCCTAACACTGCAGAATTAGGCACTCAGCTGACCAAAACTATCCGCCTGAATATCCCTATGCTGTCCGCAGCGATGGATACCGTCACCGAATCCGGCCTGGCCATCGCGCTGGCGCAGGAAGGCGGCCTCGGCTTCATTCACAAAAACATGTCCATTGAGCGTCAGGCTGAAGAAGTCAGCCGCGTGAAGAAACATGAAAGCGGCGTAGTCACTGACCCGCAGACCGTTACCCCATCCACCACGCTGCAAGAAGTCAAAGAGCTGACCGCTCGTAACGGCTTTGCCGGCTATCCGGTGGTGACCGAAGACAACGAACTGGTCGGTATCATTACCGGCCGTGACGTTCGCTTCGTAACCGACCTCAACCAGCCAGTCACCGCCGTGATGACGCCGAAAGACCGTCTGGTAACGGTCAAGGAAGGCGAAGCGCGAGAAGTCGTGCTGCAAAAAATGCACGAAAAACGCGTTGAGAAAGCGCTGGTGGTGGACGACAGTTTCCATCTGCTCGGCATGATCACCGTCAAGGACTTCCAGAAGGCAGAGCGCAAGCCTAACGCCTGTAAAGACGAACACGGCCGCCTGCGTGTAGGCGCTGCGGTTGGCGCCGGTGCCGGCAACGAAGCGCGTATTGATGCGCTGGTGGCCGCAGGCGTTGACGTACTGCTGATCGACTCCTCCCATGGCCATTCCGAAGGCGTGTTACAGCGTATTCGTGAAACCCGTGCCAAATACCCGGATCTGCAGATCGTTGGCGGCAACGTGGCGACCGCAGCCGGTGCCAAAGCGCTGGTAGAAGCCGGCGTCAGCGCGGTGAAAGTGGGGATTGGCCCTGGCTCCATCTGTACTACCCGTATCGTCACCGGCGTGGGCGTGCCGCAGATCACCGCAATTTCTGACGCGGTAGAAGCGCTGGAAGGCACCGGTATTCCGGTTATCGCCGACGGCGGTATCCGTTTCTCCGGCGATATCGCCAAAGCCATCGCCGCGGGTGCTTCCTGCGTCATGGTGGGGTCGATGCTGGCCGGTACCGAAGAATCGCCGGGCGAAATCGAACTGTATCAGGGACGTTCGTTCAAGTCCTACCGTGGTATGGGCTCGCTGGGCGCGATGTCCAAAGGCTCTTCGGACCGTTACTTCCAGACCGACAACGCGGCGGACAAACTGGTGCCGGAAGGGATCGAAGGCCGCGTGGCCTACAAAGGCATGCTGAAAGCCATCGTACACCAGCAAATGGGCGGCCTGCGCTCCTGCATGGGGTTGACCGGCTGCGCCACCATCGACGAACTGCGTACCAAAGCGGAATTCGTGCGCATCAGCGGTGCCGGTATTCAGGAAAGCCATGTGCATGACGTGACCATTACCAAAGAGTCACCGAACTACCGTATGGGTTGATTCCACAGGCTGGCCCGGCATCACGCCGGGCCTCGCCGATGGCTATCGCCCTGACGATTTAGATTTTCTCCTTTTTCTCTGTTGCTGGAATTCGCCTCACATGACACAAAATATCCATAAGCATCGCATTCTTATTCTGGACTTCGGTTCGCAGTACACCCAATTGGTGGCTCGCCGCGTACGTGAAATCGGCGTTTACTGTGAGCTGTGGGCCTGGGACGTGACGGAAGAGCAGATCCGCGAATTCAATCCAAGCGGCATCATTCTGTCCGGTGGTCCGGAAAGCACCACCGAGCTGAACAGCCCGCGCGCGCCAGAATACGTGTTCACCGCCGGTGTACCGGTGCTGGGCGTGTGCTACGGCATGCAAACCATGGCGATGCAGCTGGGCGGCCACGTGCAAGGCTCCAGCGAGCGCGAGTTCGGCTATGCGCAGGTGGAAGTGACCACCCAGAGCGCCCTGATCCGTGATATCGAAGATGCCGTTAGCGCCAGCGGCAAGCCGCTGCTGGATGTATGGATGAGCCATGGCGACAAAGTGACTGCCATTCCGGCCGACTTTGTTACCGTTGCCAGCACCGATACCTGTCCGTTCGCCATTATGGCCAACGAAGAAAAACGTTTTTACGGCGTGCAGTTCCACCCGGAAGTGACGCACACCCGCCAGGGCCAGCGGATGCTGGAGCGCTTCGTGCTGGACATCTGTGGTTGTGAAGCGCTGTGGACGCCGGCCACCATCATCGAAGACGCGGTAGCGCGTATCCGTGAGCAGGTGGGCGAAGACCACGTGATCCTCGGCCTGTCCGGCGGTGTAGACTCCTCGGTGACCGCGATGCTGCTGCACCGCGCCATTGGCAAGCGCCTGACCTGCGTGTTCGTTGATAACGGCCTGCTGCGCCTGAACGAAGCCGATCAGGTGCTGGAAATGTTCGGCGATCATTTCGGTCTGAACATCGTGCATGTGCCTGCCGAAGAGCGCTTCCTGAGCGCGCTGGCCGGCGTGGATGAGCCGGAAGCCAAGCGCAAGATCATTGGCCGGGTATTCGTCGAAGTATTCGACGAAGAAGCCTGCAAGCAGAGCGAAGTGAAGTGGCTGGCGCAAGGCACCATCTACCCGGATGTGATCGAATCCGCCGCCTCGGCCACCGGCAAGGCGCACGTGATCAAATCGCACCACAACGTGGGTGGCCTGCCAAAAGAGATGAAGCTGGGCCTGGTCGAGCCGCTGAAAGAACTGTTCAAGGACGAAGTACGCAAGATCGGTCTGGAGCTGGGTCTGCCGTACGACATGCTGTACCGTCACCCGTTCCCGGGGCCGGGCCTGGGCGTGCGCGTGCTGGGCGAAGTGAAGAAAGAGTACTGCGACCTGCTGCGCCGTGCCGACGCGATCTTTATCGAAGAGCTGCACAAAGCCGATCTGTACAACAAGGTCAGCCAGGCGTTCACCGTGTTCCTGCCGGTGCGTTCCGTTGGCGTGATGGGCGACGGCCGCAAGTATGACTGGGTAGTGTCGCTGCGTGCGGTAGAAACCATCGACTTTATGACCGCGCATTGGGCACACCTGCCGTACGAGTTCCTCGGCCGCGTTTCCAACCGCATCATCAACGAAGTCGACGGTATTTCTCGCGTGGTGTACGACATCAGCGGCAAGCCACCGGCGACCATCGAGTGGGAATGATCATAGGCCTCGCGCATCCTCGCGCATCTTCGTATTAAATCGCTCTTAAGCCCGCGTAATTGCGGGCTTTTTTGCTTTTTGGTGTCGCATATCCTCGCACCATTCTCGCGTAGCCAAGCACCGTATTTCTACGGTATGGTAGATGGTATGATTTGAACCTGATGCCATGTTCGGCATTCAATACCATGGTGCTCCTGACGAGCTGTTCATGGTATTGAAGGTGTGTAACGCATTGATTTATATGAAATATATAGGGAAAATGCGAGGATTTTTGAGCATGGTATTTTTGAGTGGAGACCCAACCCGACCATGCTGACTGATACCAAGCTGCGCAACCTCAAGCCAAAGGACAAGCTCTACAAAGTGAATGACCGTGACGGCCTCTACGTGGCCATCACGCCAGCGGGTTCGATTTCATTCCGCTACAACTACTCGATCCACGGCAGGCAGGAGACAATCACCTTCGGCCGCTACGGTATCGGAGGGATTACGCTAGCGGAAGCCCGCGAACGGCTGGGCGAAGCCAAGAAGATGATCGCCGCAGGGAAATCTCCAGCCAAAGAGAAGGCGCGGGACAAAGCCCGCGTTAAGGACGCTGAAAACTTTGGTGCTTGGGGCGAAAAGTGGCTGCGCGGCTATCAAATGGCTGATGTTACCCGCGATATGCGTCGAGCTACCTTCGAGCGCGAGCTTAAGCCGAAGTTCGGTAACCAGAAGCTGACAGAAATCACCCATGAGGATTTACGGGCGCTCACAGATGCGATTGTGGAGCGCGGGGCACCGGCAACGGCCGTGCTTTGCCGCGAAATTGTGATGCAGGTCTTCCGTTGGGCTATAGAACGCGGCCAGAAGGTTGAGAACCCGGCCGATTTGGTGCGCCCGTCGACTATTGCAAAGTTTGAGCCGCGAGATCGAGCACTGACGCCCGATGAAATCGGCTTGATGTACCAGTACATGGAGCGCATTGGCACCACACCTTCGATCCGCGCAGCCGCCAAGTTGCTGTTGCTTACGATGGTACGCAAAAGCGAACTGACCAACGCAACGTGGAGCGAAATCAATTTCACCGAAGCGCTCTGGACAATCCCCAAGGAGCGGATGAAACGCCGCAATCCCCATTTGGTGTTTCTTTCTAGGCAGGCGCTCGACATTTTCATAGCTCTGAAAATCTTCGCGGGCGGCTCGGAGTACGTGCTGCCGTCGCGCTATGACTCGGACTTGCCGATGAGCAGCGCCACGCTCAATCAGGTGCTGACGTTGACCTATCGTCTGGCTCAGAAGGAAGGGCAGTCGCTTGGAAAGTTCGGACCGCACGACTTGCGGCGTACAGCCAGCACGCTGCTGCATGAGGCAGGCTATAACACTGACTGGATCGAGAAGTGCCTTGCGCACGAACAGAAGGGCGTTCGTGCCGTCTACAACAAGGCCGAGTACCGCGATCAGCGCCGGGCAATGCTACAGGATTGGGCGGACATGATTGACGAATGGACGCTCAGGAAGCGCAGGATAACAGAGTGATTTTGGTAAGATGATAATTGGTCATTCTAGTTGACGAAAGAGATAGGATGGAAAGCCGCTTAATGTCGGAAGTTCGCGGAACGGCGCGGGGGTCGAGGTAAGAGCCTTGGATACGGCTTGGCGACTGATCCGCAGCATCCTAGAAATCTCGGACTGACTCACGCCATACCGCTGAAGCAGCACGATTCTCTTTTTCTGATCTGTGAATTTCATGTCCGCCATCCGCCTTGCGTGATGGCGCAATTCTGGTTCGTCAGCTGGTTGAAGGCCGTATTTGCGGACATAGTGATAGACGTAGCTGTCTATGAGTGGGTCGCCGGAAGTTGCCAAAGGCGTTCGGAGATTCGCGGATTGAAGGCTAAGCCTGCTTAGTTCGAGATCGAACTGCGCCACGGATCGTTTCGCTTGACTGTATGCGGGGTTCCACGCGCCATCCGGCAATTTGGGTCGATGGGCAGCACAGTACAGGTTGCTCAGTCGCAGTTGATCATCTGGACCGCGCTGCCCGTTCCCACCCGCGAATGAAGCCAGCTCCGCAAGCTCGCCGCAAAATCGGCAGAATCCCTGTACGCGTTGACTATTCAGTCCGCGCACGTCTCTTTTTTTTGGTTGTTTGCGCTTACTTGCCCATACCAACTCCATCATCGTTTCGAGCGTTGCGATAAATTGTTGGTCTCTTTCGGTCTGTTTGTCCTCCGTCAGAACAAACGCTCGTATCAACTGGCGCTGTAACCGAACCATCGCATCGGTCCCCACCAATTGCATGATCTCGCTAAAGCGGACGCCTGTTCCGGCTCCGGGTATGTGCCCAAGATAGCGCGAGGGAAGCATTGCCGAATATGCGGCTACGGCGGGGTCAATGAGTTCTTCAATCAGCCGCCCGATGGGGTAACGCTTGGCTGACTCGGAGTAGGACTCCCAGCGATTCTCAAATTGCTTGATGGCGTCTGCAATGGTTGGATCACATCCTTCCCAGACGGTAATGGTTGAACTTTTTTTCATGTCAACCATTATAGCCAATCATTCCCTCGAAGCAAACCGTATATCCACGCATATTCAGGCACAGGTTGAAGTGACTGAAGAGGCCAAGGTATGCACCCAAAAAACACAACGCTAATCGACAAGAAAGCATTGCTGGCAATGATTCCGCTGGCAGAGCGGGCGATCGACAGACTTGAAAAAGAAGGCCAATTCCCTCGCCGCATGGCGCTTACCAACTACAAGGTTGCGTGGGATTTGGCCGAGGTCGAGGCGTGGATTGAATCGCGCAGAGGCGGCAAAGCCCATCGGCCGGGGAACTGAATTGTGGCGGCCAACTTGCAGGCGACATTTACGAATAGACCGCTTGTTCTGGACTTAATACGGCTCTGGTTGGGCCGCGCATGAGTAGCCGAAACAGCGGTCTTAAGCCCATAGGCGCGGTAATAGGCGATTCTGGCGGGCTACTGGAACGCCTTGAAAATATCAGGAAGCGGAACAGTGACCGAACTGCTGCTGAACGCGGTAGACCGTCTAACGTCTCGACCGTGCATGAACAGATGGAAAGGGCAAAAGAGCGGGACAAAGCGTTGTCACTTGTCCGCGAGCCTCCACAAGGCGACGCCCAGACAGATTTTTTTGTGCCCAGCCTTTATGACGTGGGCGGCCGCGACAATCGCAGCGTCATGGATGTGGCCGTGTTCCGTTTGTCCAAGAAGGACAAGCGAGCCGGAGAACTGATCCGCTACGACCTGAAGGATGGATATGTAGAGGTTTCCGCAGGGGCGCACGGGATGGCCTCAGTGTGGGACTACGATATTGTTCTAATGATGGTTTCTCACTTAAACGAAGCTATGAACCGCTATCGAGAAGGAAAGGGCGACAAGCCGGGGAGAGTGTTCCGACCGCATGTCAGTGACATTCTCAAATTCACCCGGCGCGGTGACGGAAGTCGTCAGGTTGAAGAGGTGGAGCATGCGTTAGACCGGCTGCGAGGTACGACCATCAAGACCGTGCGTGAGCACGGCAAATTTCGCACTACCGAAGCAGAGGGCCTTATTGCGCGTTATCGTGTTCTGTCGCGCACGGACACCAAGAAGATAGCAACCGTCGAAATCGAGGCTCCGGAGTGGATTTATCGGGAAGTGGTAGAGGGGAAGCAGCCGGACGTGCTGACTGTCCACCCGGATTACTTCCTGATCGAGCCGGGAATCGGTCGCTTCCTGTACCGGCTTGCACGTCGTGCTGCGGGCAAGAACACGGCCAAATGGGCGTTCAAGACCATTTACGAGCGCAGCGGCAGCGGAGGGACTCTCAAGAAATTCTCGCAAAACCTGCGGCGCATCATCGAAGCCAACGACCTGCCTGAGTACCACTTGCGAGAGGAAATTGGCCAAAGTGGACCGCAGCTCATCATGACGCTCCGCCCCGATCTGCCGTCAGGCGGTACCTAATAGACGGTGACCGAGATCACAAAAGGCCCCATTTGCGGGCCTTTTGCCGTTTGATTGCCGGACAAGGAGTGAATCAGTTCGCCATCCTGTGGATACGCCGTCTAATAGGTACCGATCACCGTCTATTAGGTACCTTCTGACCGTCTATTAGGTACCAATCACCGTCTATTAGGTACCGGGTTGTTTTGTAAGTCTATGTTTTTAAATTGAAAAATGGCTTTATTTTTTCCTAAAACTTCTTTTAAAACCATATATAAAACTGTTTAAAACCCGTTTGCCTGTGGATAACTCGAACCGAAAATTCGGTTTCACGGTCCAGACACGGGCACCCCTGCGGGGTTCCCCGCCCGCATGAAATGCGTTCGCTATGCTCACAAGTTTAGCTTGAGGTGACGGCTTGCCGTCGCCGACGTGGTTAGCTCCGTGGATTACCCACCGCCCCATTTGCACCTGGTCAGACCCAAAAAGGGCAAAGAACGATCAGGCACCAAAAAAGGGCAGGGCAACGCCAAGATCGGCTAATGAGCTGTAAACACGTCGCAAATTGGCCCTGTATGACCCAAACACGAGTTTTTTTACCGCTGCCTATGGGAGGGTGGTGCCAAGACCGAAAAATCCAGTAGAGCGCGACACGGGATGTTTTGGCGGTGTGTAATAGACGGAGCTGCGAGACAGGCCATGCAGGCCCATACATCAAGGCCATGTCAGCAGAGGACGGTCGCCACGCTGCAAAACCGCTGTCAGGCTTCGCAGGACTCGCAGAGAGGCGATTTCAGGGGGAGGGGAGAATAGTGTAGCTGTGAGGTCTGAAAACCGCTCAGAGCGCACTACAGCCCCAGCAGGCGCAGGCGACGGCCCGCAGGCCGGGCTGCTTGCCTTTTGGTGCCCATAAAAAAGCCCTGCACTTGGCAGGGCGGGCGGGATCATTTGCGGCGCTGCTGGCGCTCCCTTAGTGCTTGTTCCGACATGATGGCCATGCGCAGTTGCTCTATCAGCACCACCTGATGTTTGCTTCCGAACAGCGGCAGGCGGTTGATGGACTGCGCTGCCCCAAACAAGCCATTAGCAGCCTTAAGGCGATAACGATTCATGCGTTGTTCTCGTGGTTCCAGCCACCGCGCAAACGCATCGAGTTGCGGCCCATAGCCCCGTGAGCGCAGGTATTCGCGCAGGAAGTACATGCCGAAGGCGACAGCGAAGGCCACCACACAGAAAATCAGATATTCAATCATTGATCGGTCTCCGGTGCATTGGCCGCCTTGGCAGCAGTTGATTGTGTTTCATCGTTCTTGCGGTTTCCTGCCGCTGCCAGCGCGTCAGCCTTGGCCGTTGCTTCCGCTGACATGCCGGGCACCTTCATGCGAGCAAGGGTGCCGGGAATTGGTTTGCTATAGGGGTTCATGCCTCACCTTCCTGTTTCGGGTTGTTGGATTTCTCCGCGCCGGTCGGCTGTGCCGGGGCGGCGGACGGTTCTTGTGCTGGACGAATAACGTTGGTTTCTTCCGCAACATCTGCGGATACACCGCTGTTAGGTGGGCGTTTTTCGTCACCCTCATCGCCGTCAGGTATTTGCGGCGGGGTGCCGCCGCCCATACTCGCCGCACCTTCCATGCCCGGCACAGAGATAGCGGCGAGCGTCCCGAGGCCGCGGGTGGCCGCACTAGCCAAGTTGTTAGCGCCTGAGGCCGCTTTTTTCAGTGTTTGCGCCGCCTGCTGCGGCCCACTGAGACCACTGCTGCGCGGAGTGTCGATCGGGCTGTTGATGCCGCTACCTGACAGCGATTTGCCCGCCTGCGAGCCACCGACGCGAGAACCGGCCGACTGAGCGGCTGTGCTACCGCCCGTTGCCGTTCCTGTGGTTGCCGTACTGTTCATGGACGGCATGGCAGACGGTGCGGGGTTCTGCTGGCCACCGGCCATACTCGCATTGATGCTTTCGGCCAATCCACTTCCAGCGCCACCACCAGAACCGCCGCCTAACGCACCCGCAGCGCCACCGGCTGCATTTGCGCCGCCTGACATCATGGAACCCACTGCCAAGCCGCCGACGGCGGCCGTAGCAGCCATTGCCATACCACCGATCGCCGCACCGCCGCCCATCGATGAGCCGGTGATCATGCCCGCAATCAGCTCCGGGATAGAGCGAGACAGGTAGGCGCACACCAATGACAGACCCAGTAAGGTTAGCGTTGATCCAATATCACCTTGGTAGTGAGCGAACCATTCCTTTGATACCGTCACGATCAGACCGACAATCAACGTCAGAATGAACAGCTTGGCACCAACGGCCACGGCATAGCGAAGTGGAGCAATTGCGAAATCCCGCGTCCACGACGAACCGCCAAAGCCGACGAACAGCACGGCCGCATTAATCAGCACGTAAGACTCGACAAGCGTCACGAACATAAATGCGGCGATGAACGCGAAACACAGCAGAATGATGATGCCCGAAATAGCAATGACAATCGCAGTTTCGGGAGAGAAAAGAGAAATGCTGGATAGCACTTTCTCTGATAGTTCCACAGCAGTGGCGAACATATCGCCGGGCATCAGTTCTTTGGCAAACCCCGAAGCATGTGCCCCTGCTTCACGGAAGCTGTTCACGATAGCCGTGCTCCACTCCGTGGAGTACGTCAGCAAGGCGAGGAAAAAGCCTATCGTCATGACGAACTTGATCAGCTCGCGGAACATTTCTCCTACTTCCGCACTTTGCCAAAGCAAGTTGCCGAACGTCCAAACGAACTGAATCCCAGCGAGCAGGAACAACAAATTTCGGGCATACCCTTGTAACTTTGGCCCCCACTCGCTGGATTTCTCCAGAATCATATCCAAGAGGCTTTGCATTGAAGTGTCGCTCTGCCCCAAATCGACACCGGCGGCCGAGGCGCTTCCGGCTGTCAGAAGCAGGCCGATAATGATGCAATTCAGCATTAGTGAACGCTGCATAATCAGTACCCCTTAGCGCCGCCGCGTGTGCTTTGGCCGCTCCAGAATTTTGCGTCTGCCTCTTTCGGGGTCTGGGGTGTCGTTACCGCGCAATCATTGCCCGCGTAGACAATCACACCAGTCAAAACGGCCCCACCAAGAGCGGAACCGAGGCACAGCATCAAAAGGAAGATCTTAGAAATCGTCATAATCAGTACCCTTTAGCGCCGCCGCGTGTGCTTTGGCCGCCCCAGAAATGTTCATCAGCGGCGTTCTTCACGGCCTCCTGCTCGGTTTGCTTGGCCATGTAGTTGCCTTGCAGGGTGATTTGCGTGGCCACCAGATCGCGCAGTTTCTGGAGCTGCTGCACGTTCTGCGCCGCAATCTCGTTCCCGGCTTGAATGGCCTGCTGACGGCCAACGGCCGACTGCGAACGGCTCACCAACTGATCCAGCATCGCGTTCTCATCCTCGAATGTGCTGGTATTTACCCCAGCGGCCTGCATGGCCGTGCGGGCGTTATCGAAGCCGGATTGTGCCCAGTCCCGATAACGCTGCGGCATGTTGTTTTGCCCTTGGCCAATCGAGTTCAGATAGCTGTCATAGCCCTTGAACTGCTGGCGAAACTGTTCGTCCAGATTGCTGATGTTGCGGCCGAGCGACTGCGCCGAGTTGTAGACGCTGGCCACGCGCTGAAGGTCGCCAGTGATGGTGTTGAACATGCGGCTGGGCAGTGACATGCCCTGCTTAATCATGTTGTCGTACTGCTGGATCTGCGTCTGCAACTGCTGCGCGGTGTTCAGTTGCGTATTCACCGCTTCGGCGTACTCGTACATCTGCTGATAGAACGTCGAGCAGTTCGAGCAATAGATGGCATAGGCCGGAGCCGGTGCCATGTAGAGACTTACACCGAGGCCTGCGCTTGCCATTGCCAGAGCGAGCGCCACGCCTCGACCGAATTTGCGGGCGGCATAAGCCGACGTTTTTTGCGATTCCATTTCCATACCGAATACCTCATTTTGTCATCGTCCGAGGTTTGATTATTGACCGATATGGAGCGGTTTTAAATATGCGGATAATCTTGTATCCGCATAGAATTCAATGGCTTATGTCCGTAAACTGTCCGTCAATCTTCACGAGATTGTTTCTCAACACTATGATTTTGATCGCGTTTTTCATGACGAGCGTAACGGGTTTTGCTGTTCGTTTTGATACGTTTTGCGGATAAAAAAGCCCACCGAAGTGAGCTTTTGATTAGGCGGTGCGCGGCGTCAGTGGGCCGCGTAATAGGGATTCTGTACTCGATAGAGGTCACGCTCTGTTTCAGGGATGTGCAACGTTTCAAGGTGCCACTCTTCGAGTAAAGAAGCCAGCTCGGCCGCAATGCGCTGGGCTTCCATAACGCTCTTGCTAGGCCGCCCACTGGCTCGACCGAGGCAGGCTTGCAGTTCGTTGAGTTGATTGGCCAATGCGCTGATGCGGTGAGCTGTCTTCATGATCAATTCCCCTTGCTGATCCTTTCCACGATTTTGTCGAATTCCTCCCGGACTTGATCGTCCGTAAGCTCAAGATTAACCAATCCTGACTTTATTGCAATTCTTCCGATTCTTTCGGCTGCCTCATTGTCAAGTTTTGCCAGCCTTGCTTTTGCCGTTTCAAGCTCCGAAAGCGCATCAGCTCGCCGCTCTGAAAGTGTCTTTCTGGCCAATTTATCTACTCCTCTTTGGTGCCATTTTGGCTTTACGCCGTTGAATGTAATTGCATTCTAGCGACCGACTACAGGTTTAACCATATCGGGAACATCAGCTTTTGCGAGGCCTATAAGACGCCACAACTGGCTGGCTCTGCTTGATGTACCGTGTGACGTATTTCGTGAACTGGGTGTATCCAATATCGAGCCGATCCTCGAACGTCTCAAAAATCCAAGTCAATGGCACGCCACGTTCGTGCTCCCTTCGTACATCCTCAAGAACTGCTACGAACGATGCACGACCACGACGCGGAGCGTGACGTTTTGCATCTTGATTTTGATGGTCGCTCATCTCCGTTCTCCGTTATCTCGCTTCTGTTCCGAATAGTGTATCTGCCAGAGAAAAATAGGGCAATTTTGGGAAATTCTTTTCGGTCACAAGGCAACTTTAGGCAACTTTAGTAAACTGAAGGCAATTCAAGGAAAATCAACGCGACTGTCATCAGTAAATCTGGCAATTAGTATTAAATTGCCTAAGATTGCACTGAGCAGTACGGCAAGATGTGTGTTGTACCGGTACGGGCAAGCCCGCACCAGTCCAACACCGCCCCTTACTCACCTGCGGTTCGACGGCATCTTGCTCTGCGAGGCTGTCAGTCGCTCCGCGATATTTACACCAAAGAGGAAAGGCTTATGGCCGGTGAAAATGCGATTGAGGCTATCAAGCCGCATTCGCGTGGGACACGTCCACGGCGGGAGCGAATTGAGGTTTGGGTCAGCATTGATGAGAAAAAAGAGTTAGCCAAAAGGGCCGATCAGGCGGGATTGTCGAATGCCGCTTTCCTTCGCGCTGTTGGGCTGAATCTGCCTATAGGTTCACGGGCCGATTTGGAAGCTGTCCGCCAGTTGGCAAAGGTGAATGGCGACCTAGGCCGGGTGGCCGGATTGCTGAAATTGTGGCTCGCTGAGAAACGCGGTCAGGGCGCGCGACCGATTGACGTAGAAGCGATGATGATGGATTTCCGCGCAATCCAAGAGGACATGCGGGCGCTCATGGGGAGGATTTCCAAATGATCGCACATCGCATCAACCGTGAACGCAAGGCCTCAAGCCCAGCCCGGTTAATCAAGTATATGGTGGCGGCCAAGGGCGGCATTGACCCGACGAGCTGGGAGCGCACGGCCGATTACATTCTGGATTCCGCCAATGGCACGACCGAGGGCGAGAAGGTCGCCAGCTACCGCGTTACCAACTGCGGTACGGATGATCCGGCAGATGCCGCAATCTTGATCCAAGCCACGCAAGCGGCTAACACCAGGTCGAAGGCGGAAAAGACCTACCACTTTGTCTATTCCTTCCCGCCCGGCGAGCAGCCAGACCTTGAGACGCTGCACGCCATCGAAGACGAACTATGCGCTGCCATCGGCCTCGATGAGCACCAGCGTGTATCAGCGGTTCATATCGACACCGATAACCTGCATGTGCATGTGGCCATCAACAAGGTTCACCCGACCGGGTTACAGAACATTGAACCCTATTACGATCAGTTCCGCCTGATGGAGGCCTGTGAGCGTCTTGAGGTAGAGCATGGCTTGCAAAGAACGTTTCATGGTCTGGAGGCAAAGCAGCGGCATCAGAACCGCGACATTGAGCTGTTGCCAGCGAAAGCCCCAGAGCAGCGCGACAGCCTATTCCGGGAACACCTTAGAAACGCTTACGACCTCAGCATATCGAAGCCTCCTGAAGCCAAAACCCTGAACGGGTTGCGCAAGCTGTCCGATACCCGTCTACAGAGACAGTCAGCAGATAAAGCGGAGCCAGTCCGCATCGGCGCGAAGGTGGCCAGCGTGGAGGCGCAGTCCGGCATCGAGACGCTGACCGGGTACGCGGCCCGCGAGCTGGCCCCGGCGATGCGACAGGCGACGAGCTGGCAGGAGCTGCACGACGCAGCGGCCGAACACGGCCTAGAGGTTCGCCAGCGCGGCGCTGGCCTTGTCATCGGCGAGCCAGATTCAGGCATTTGGGCGAAGGCCAGCAACGTCGGCCGCGACCTTTCCATGAAGGCCCTAACTGACCGTCTTGGCCCGTTCCAGCCTTCCGAACGGCAGGCCGAGGCGAAGGCGAACCGCAAGCGGTACGAGCCACGACCCCGGCGGCCGGATAACCCGACGACAGCGGGCCTGTTCAACCAGTACCAGCGCGAGCGACAGGCGGCCATTCTGGCCCGCCGTCAGGGCCTCGACCAGATCAAGCACGATAGTGCGGCTTTCAATGCGCAGGTTAAGCAGTGGAGCCAGACAGAGCGAATGCTTTTGAAGGTCGCGGGCAAGGGGCCGACCAAACGCCTGATGTACGGCACTATCAAACAGCAGGCCGACGCCTCGCGCCAAAAGAACCGGCAGAGCGCAGACGCTCGCCGTCAGGCGCTGTTCAAACAGACGACGATGCCGACTTGGGCCGACTGGCTGACGCAGCAGGCCGAGCGCGGCAACGCCGAGGCGCTGGCCGTGCTGCGCGACCGCGAGGAACGGACACGCCGCTGGAACGGGGAGCTACTGACCGCCGACCGGGCCGACAAGGCCAAGGCTGTTGTTCTCGACAAGCTCAAGCCCAAGGCCCGGAAAGACGGGACGATGGCGTACAGCACCATCGACGGCGGCATGGTGATCGACCGGAAGACGCACGTTCAGGCGCAGAAAGCCACGACCGGCGCGGCACTGGTTGCGCTCGAACTGGCGTCCAAGCGGTTCGAGGGCCAAGCCCTCATCGTGGAAGGCACAGACGAGTTCCGGCTTGAAGTCGCCCAGCTCGCCGGTATGCACGGCCTTAAGGTCACGTTCACCGATCCGGCGATGGAGCGTATGCGCCGCGAGACGGCCGAGCATAAGGAAATGGAGAGGGCCTTTCAGACCGAGGTATACGCTCCGAAGGACACCAAAAAGGGAGAGGCGAGCGATATGCCAGGCGTGGCCCCACAGCGTAGGCAGATGCAACCGAAGGACCGCTCTAATGGACTGATATAGCTGAAAACATCGTTCAATGACTCGTCAGAAAGTAGGTTGTCCTGCGTTTATTGGCACTGTTCTATGCTGACGAGGCATTATCCCATAAAGTGTATGGGTTGAATCTTGGAAAGAATAATTAGTAGGAGCTTTAATGCATCTAATAATGCTCGATACATGTGTTTGGCTTGATATTTCGTCTCAAAAAGCTGAATTGCCGATGCTTACTGCCATAGAACATCTGGTGCAGGATGGGAGTATCAAAATACTACTGCCCGATCTGATACGTGCCGAGTACGAACGAAATAAAGATAGGGTGATTGAGGCTACGCGAAAACGGCTCGCCAGTGAATTTCGAGTAATTAAAGGGGTGGTTGAGTCGTTTGGCGGTGAAGGTAAAGAGACTGCGCTCAAAACCTTGGATGATGTTAATCACAGGCTGCCTATTCTTTCCGAAGTAAATCAAAACACAGTAAATCGTGTTACCAAACTTTTTGACATGGCCCACGAAGTTGTAATCTCTGATGTCGCAAAAATCAGAGCAGCAGAGCGGGCTATCGCTAAGAAGGCACCGTTCCATAAGCAGAAGAATAGTGTTGCTGACGCAGTGTTAGCAGAGACTTTCCAAGAGTTTCGGGTGTCACACGCAAGTGAGTACGAAACCTTTAGATTTGTCACTCATAATGTCACGGATTTTTCCGGCAAAGACCACAGGCAGCCACACGACGATTTCGCAGATATTTTTGACGGCAGCAGCTCTTTATTCTTTAACGCCACAAGCTCTGCCATCGAGGATTTGCTCGATCTTGAAGAATTTCACTATGAGAATAGCTTTGCTTGGGAGGACGAAACTCGTGGGCTTCAGGAAATCATGTCTGCGATGGACGAGTTGTTCGATAAAGTTTGGTACAACCGCCATATGAACATGATGTATCACCTAGATAATGGTGACATAGAGGTCGTCCCCGCTGGCACAAAACGCTACGGCAATGATGTGATTCACGAAGATATCCTCGGCCAAGCAGAAATTGCAGCTCAACGGGTCAGGGATAAATATGAAGATACTGGGCCTTGGAGCGACTTTGAATGGGGGATGCTCAATGGGAAGCTCTCTGCCCTGCGATGGGTCTTGGGTGATGAGTGGGACATGCTCGACACGTAAGTAAGGATGATATCGCTTCTTATCTATCCCAATGCAAATCCAATTGAGAGCGTGAGTGTCCCGATATGAGAGCGTGAGTGTCCCGATATTTTATGTCGATAGCCGTATATCCAGCGATTTCATTTGTCAGATGTTCGATTGGATTGTGCAATCCAATCGAACATTCATAATAATTAGTCTATAAATACTGCCGTGCTGAGGACGCAAATGGGCAATGTAACAATTATTACCAATGCTATTGGGCGTTTTGCCAACGCCCTGCGGCTCTATGGTGAAGCCTTCATCAGATATCGACGGCTGGCAGCAATCGACCGTGAAGAGGCTATCCACAACCTCGACCGAGCATTTGAGCAAAATCTTGAGAGTTTTCATACGTTATATGATGTATCGCAAGGGGTTTTTGACTTTCATGCTCATCCGGATACCAGTCTCCTAATTGCTATTCGTAATGCTCTTCATCATCGTGACCATCCTTTATTCCATAGTCTTCTTCAGACTATTTGGTTGGACGGGAAGCCAGAGCGTCTGCTTGGAGCGGAGTATTTAATGGCTAGGCATCGAACGACGGGTGGCAATCCCCCGCCGATGATGCACTTGATCAAGTTGGAAGATATATACAGTCGGCTCGACCCACGTCGTGAATCGGTGCACATAAATCCAATGGGTAAGAGCAATGCTTTATCTAGATTTATCACTCTGGAAAATGGCCTTGCCTTCGAGAGAGTGTGGGCCAAAGCAAAAAAAGATCGCTATCCTACCAAGCAGGTGTATTTGGACTTGTTGCCGATATTTAATTCTGCGGTTTCGAGAGTTTTTGCTGCATTGGATACGGCGGGAGTGCCGTTTCAAGGGTTTGATGCAAACGCCTATAAATCTACATTTATTGATGAATTAGAGACAGACCTTCAACATTTCGATTTCTTTGGTCTGCGTATGCATGCGCTACAGATAGAATTAGGCCCGAAGTTCACAATCCAAGAGGCCTCTATCAGACGGGGCTGTACCTACGAAAAGGTGATGGAGGACGAATAGACGTCTATTATCGGGGTAAGGATGGTGCAGATATCATGACCCTGGCTAGGAGAATGGCATCAAATGAAAGACAGACCACATAGAGAGGCCATGGCCGAGTACTTCCGAGCCGATCCGACCTATGCAGCGGAGTTGCTTGCCGAAGTCCGTCGTGACGGCAACCCGGACGAGCTGGCAATTCTGTTGCGGCAGATGGACGAGGCGTTCGGGAGCGACTGCAAACGTTCGGGCTCTCCGGTGAGACAACTATGACGCAAGCAGCTTGGACACTCGACGGACGGCCGGTAGATGCGGCTTCCATTTCCGGCGCCGAGTGGGAGGCGTTGAAACAGACGGCGCAGTTAGGTGACTTTGTCATGCCGTGCTGCAAGGCACCGGCAGTACTCAAGACAAGCATCAATGGTTTACCTTTCTTCGCTCATCTGTCGGAGGAGTGCGGCACTGCACCCGAGACTAAATGGCATAAGTCGGGTAAGGCAGCAGTGATGGCCGCCTTAACCGGCATGGGTATCGAAAACCGTGACGAGGTGCCGGGCCGATCACCAAGCGGCGACAAGTGGGAGGCTGATGTTCTCTTCTCGGTTTCCGGTCGCACCATCGTCATCGAGCTGCAACGTTCCTACCAGCATCTACGCGACTTCACGCGTCGGCAGGAGCGGTACGTTGCATCGGGCGTTGAGTGCTACTGGCTGGTTCGCAAAGAGATATTCATGACCTTAGGAAAGGCCACGTCACGCCTATTGTTGAAGCGTGATTTCGGCAACGTGTTTCCGGCTAGTGGAATCGGTACTGGCATGCTGCCCGAGTTGCCGGTGGCGATACTGGACACCGAGGGCGAGCAACCGGTTCAGTTCGGCGGGTTTAAGACCGCGACTGTGCCTGTGTGGTTGGCTGGCATCCTTGATGGTGCATACCAATATCGCGGCGGCTCTTGGAACCTTAATTGACTGAAAGGGGGGGATTGAGCGCACGCCATACGGCGCGTTAAAAAACTGAGATGAGAGTACTTCTCAAGTTTTCTAATAGAATGCGTTTTATATATTTTAATGGTGCATAAATTCTGCAATTTATAAATGTATCTTTATAAACTGTAAGGGGGGAAGGGATGTCTGCATTTACGATTCAGATAAAAAACTGCAACAGCATCGAAAGTGCTGAGATTCGGATCAATAAGGGCACGCTTAATATAAAGTACGGGCCTAATGGATTGGGGAAAAGCTCAATAGCGAAAGCAATCCTAGCATCCGTGAGCGATGATGGGACGCTTCAAAAATTGAAGCCCTTTAAACATCGTGCGTTTGCAGGGCAGTTTGATCCGTCTGTGGTTGGGGTCGAAGATATAAAGTCGGTTTTGGTTTTTGACGACACCTACGTTTCGCAATTTGCATTCCAGCGGGATGAAGTCCTCAAGAATAGTTTTGACATATTCATAAAGACAGATGATTTTCTTGCTGCTATGCAGGAGATAGAAGCACTATTCCAAGGAATTAAGGCGGCCTTCGACGGAAACGAGGACTTGGGCAATGCTATATCAGATCTGAAAGAACTTCGTGATGCATTTGGAGTTACAAAAACGGGGGCGCTTTCCAAGTCAAGCAAGGGATATAAAGCATTTGGTTCAGGAAATAAAATTGCAAATATTCCAGAACATCTCAAGCCATTTGAAGAATTTATAAAAAGTGATCAACCGGCGACGTGGATAGCTTGGCAGACTAAAGGTAATTCCTTCTTGGAATTGTCGGATAACTGCCCTTATTGTTCTTCTAGTTTTCAAGGTACTGATAAGAAGGACGTGGCGCAAGCAGTTGCCAAAGAATACGATTCAAAGTCCGTTGAGCATTTGAGTGCGTTACAGGCAATCATTGCAAGATTGGGAAAATATTTTGATGATGCTTGCCGTGAGAGCTTGGAGAAAATCACAAAATCAAAGGTTGAGCTTTCGTTAGAAGAAACTAATTTCCTAAGCGCCCTTAGAGGCGACGTTGAAACGCTCATTGCAAAACTCGAAGGGTTGCGATCTATCTCGTTTTTTGTACTTCGAGACGTTGAGAAAATTGAAGACGAAATCAGCAAGCTGAGAATTGATCTCGACCTTCTTGGGAGACTTAATTCGGCAGATACTAAATCTGTTGTTGATCCCGTAAATGCTAAGCTCCAAGAGTTGGCGGAGAAGGTGGGAGAACTCAAAGGTAAGATCAACAAGCATAAAAAGCTAATTGAGAGGACCGTCGCGGAAAATCAAGATGGCATTAATGGCTTCCTTAAGTCGGCTGGTTACAAGTACAGCGTAGTTATCAAGTCTGAAGCCGAGTCTTACAAGATGAAGCTGGTACACCAAGACCATGACGAACATATTGAGACAGCGGCCCAGCACCTAAGCTATGGAGAAAGGAACGCCTTCGCTCTTATTCTATTCATGTATCAGGTTTTGAGGGAAAAACCTGGATTGGCGGTCTTGGACGATCCTGTCTCAAGCTTTGATAAGACGAAGAAATTCGCCATTCTGAACGAGTTGTTTAGAGGCAAGGCAAGTCTTCGTGATACGACCGTCCTTATGCTGACCCATGATATTGAACCTGCAATAGATGTTATACGTGGCGTTAAGCGGTTATTCCAACATCCTAAGCCAACGGCATATTTTCTGGCGTCGAAAGCGGGTGTAGTATCCGAGGTGGAGATTAGAGAGGAAAATATTCAAACATTTGCGCAGATATGTAGTGATAATATTCTCGAACTTGATGATGAAGTTATTAAGTGCATATATTTGAGAAGGCATTTTGAGATCATCAATGATCTAGGCGCAGAATATAATTATTTGGCCAATCTTTTACACGCTAGGGACGTGCCAATTCTAAAATCTGCGGTGGGCGATATCGCTATGAATGCTGAACAGATTGCGAACGCCGAAGCTGGCATCAAGAAATTCATCCCGGCTTTTGATTACTCGGCGGTGCTTGCTGCGATTAAAGATAAAGCAGAGATGAAGCGTCGCTTCACAGAAGCTACCGTTGGGTACGACAAAATCCAGCTTTTCCGCATCTTTAAGGAAGTGCATGGTTCCGCCAATGGGGAGCAGGATAGCATTCTTCAGAAATTTGTGAACGAGTCATTCCACATCGAGAACGAATATGTGATGCAGCTAAATCCCCACAAGTTCGATAATGTGCCGGAGTATGTCGTTTTGGAATGTGATAGGGCCATTCTGGCGTCCTAACCCTGTCACCAAATCTATGTGTGGTGACGTGGTATTAATCATGGTATTTTATTTAAATGTTAATGTAAATGTATGAATTTAATGATTTTTTTTATTAAAAATACCATTGAGTGGGAATGATTTAACGTCTGGCACCAGCCGGCACGTATAAGCCGTAAACCACCTCTAAGCCCGCATCACTGCGGGCTTTTTTGTTTTTGTATCTGGCACTTTCTGGCCGCTGTTAGCTACGGTTTATGCAAGGCAACAATTAATCGGCATTACTGACCCATGTGCCGAGTGTAATAGCAATAAAGAGCAATGGCGGCTGCCTGCTGGGGCGTTCAAAAGAACCGGCGCCAAGCATATCTGCGCCATTCCAGCAGGCGTTGGGCCAATCACCGACGTGCTTTTCCATCCGTTTGCCCAGCACGCTTTCATCCGGGGTGTAGTGACGAAAAGCCTGCGGGTTTGCTGTTTCCGGCGTTGCAAAACGCAGGCGGTCAGGTTGATCGAAAAAGGTTTGTATAATGAACTCCGTAATGCTGTCAGCGGAAAATAAAAAATGCGGCATCATCCTGTATTTTTCCGGCTGATTGCTCAATTACGTTATTTCACTCTGTGATTAAGATAATGCTCAAATGTGAACCATATCCCAAAAAGTACGATCATCTATTTAGTACGTTAATAACCCTACGAGGTGTTAACGTTTGTTAGACAGGTAACCAGAAATAAAAAAATATCGCTTTATCTGGTGCGTTCAACTACTGCGGATATTGCTAGTTAGCCGCCAGTCAGCACATTGGATAGATGACCTATACAAGACCTTTGTCACAACGCTCACGGAAATAAAAAAACATAATTAATAAATATAAAAACGTAATAGATCCCCGGATGTAATCTGTGTCAGAAAGTATTCCGCATTCACAAAATAGGCAGGAGATGTGATTAAAATGAGTGGAAACATAATGCAAAGTCGGCATGATGAGTACCATAAACTAACGCGTGGTGAACGCATTGGTTATGGCATGGGTGACTTTGCCCAAAACCTTGTTTTTGGCACCATCGGCGGTTTTCTTGCTCTTCACATGCTGACTGTTAATACCATCAGCACCGCCGCCGCCGGTTTTATATTTCTTTTTGTCAGAATCATCAATGTCTTTTGGGATCCGATGGTAGGGACTTTTGTTGACAAAAGGATTTCAGTAGCCGGAAAATATCGCCCATGGTTGTTAAGGGCAGGCATTCCACTCGTTATTCTTTCTGCTTTGCTTTTTGCCCCTATTCCTGAAGTCAGAGGCTCTGTTCCTTTCGCCTTTATCGTGTATTTGGCGCTGGATCTGGTTTATTCAGTTGTGAATATTCCTTATGGTTCCCTTAATGCTTCATTAACCAGAGATCCTGAATCTATTGATAAATTGACCAGTACGCGAATGATGCTGGCCAATAGCGCCAATCTTCTGGTCTATACGCTCTTCCCCATGTTCGTACAAATGGCCGCGCCAAAAGATCGCAGCCTCAAAGATACCGGTTTTTTTGGACTTGAACTCAATTTGGGGAATTATACCGATCCATCAGCAAGTTACGCCTGGTTTGGCGTTTACTCGGTGTATATGGTTATCGGGGCTGTGGCACTTTTACTCTGTTATAAATTAACAAAGGAACGGGTGGTTGCGACGGTAGAACAATCTGCCAACGTAAAAGCCACTGATTTATTCCTTGAACTCAAAAACAATCGGCCGCTGGTTGTTCTCGGACTTTTTTTCATGCTGGCCTTTACCTTCATGTTTTTCATGAACACGGTTAATGGCTTTTTCAATCAGTATGTGGTCGGCCATTCAGAATGGATGGGCGCTGTTGGCCTGGTAGCCTCAATTCCAGGTATTGTATTCCCGATTTTCTGGCCACGACTGAAGAAAATATTTGGTAAAAAAGGCTTCTTCCACCTTTTCCTTGGCATGTTTATTGTGGGGGAGTTTTTGACGTACATTTGGTCACTTGATGGAATGCATGATGAGCTCTGGCTGGCTTATATCGCAACATTTATTAAGCAATGGGGCTTAACCTCGGCTACCGGCTTTATGTGGGCACTGGTGCCTGAAGTTATTGCTTATGGTGAATTAAAGTCAGGCAAGCGCAATGCCGCAATTATCAATGCCATTATGGGGCTGTTTTTCAAGATTGGCTTTACTATTGGCGGCGCGGTGCCACTTTGGCTGCTGGCGGTGTATGGCTTTAACGAAACCGGCGTAGAGCAACATGCAAATGCCATCGCCGGCATAAACATGACAGCGATTTGGATCCCGATAGTTTTAGCCTTTGTGTCGATGATCGTCATTCAGTTATATCCAATCTCAGATAAAAATATCACGGATATCAACCGTCGGCTTGATGAGATTCGTATATAGTTATAAGTTTCTTGATTTTTTTATAAATACGAACAAGTTGATTAAAAAAGGTAAATGCCATGTCAATCATTCAAAATCCTATATTGCCTGGATTCAATGCAGACCCCAGTATTATCCGTGTAGAGGATACTTACTATATCGCAAACTCGACATTTGAGTGGTTCCCAGGCGTTCGTTTGCATGAGTCAAAAGACCTGGAACACTGGAATCTTCTTCCTAGTCCATTGTCGACCACTGCTCTTTTAGATATGAAGGGCAATCCTTCATCAGGGGGGATTTGGGCTCCAGCGCTCTCCTATGCCGATGGCAAATTCTGGTTGGTTTATACCGATGTGAAAATCACCGAAGGTGCCTTTAAAGACATGACGAACTACCTGACCACCGCAACGGATATTCGTGGCCCATGGACCGATCCTATCAAACTTAATGGCGTCGGTTTTGATGCTTCACTGTTCCATGACGATGATGGTGGTAAATACTTGGTTCAACAAACCTGGGACCATCGAGAGTACCATCACCCGTTTAATGGCATTACATTAACCGAGCTTGATCCAAAGACACTGAAGTTAAAACCAGAAACCGCGCGTACCATTTATCGCGGCACTGCCGTTGCGCTGGTTGAGGGGCCACATCTCTACAAACTAAACGGGTATTACTATCTTTTTGCCGCTCAGGGAGGAACCGTATTTACCCACCAGGAGGTGGTTGCTCGTTCCAAAACCCTGGACGCCAACAGTTTTGAAACCGCGCCAGGAGAGGTTTTCCTGACCAACGTAGATACCCCTGACAGTTACATCCAAAAACAGGGGCATGGCAGTCTGGTGTCAACCCCGAATGGGGAATGGTATTACGCCTCACTCTGTGCGCGTCCCTGGAATCATGCTGGTGAGTCTGTCTACGATCCTCGTGGTTGGTCAACGCTTGGCAGAGAAACCTCGATCCAAAAAGTTATATGGGATGCAGACGACTGGCCACGCATTGTCGGGGGCCACGGTGGAAAAACCTTTGTCGAAGGGCCAAAGGACGCTATTTATACCCAAAGTGCGGAAGATCATAGTCAGCGGGATGAGTTTACCTCGTCAACGCTCGATCTTAACTGGAATACACTTCGTGTCCCGTTCAACGAAAAAATGGGGACAACGGGTGATGGTAAATTGACGCTTATAGGTCAAGGTTCTTTAGCGAATACTCATGACCTTTCGCTTATTGCCCGGCGTTGGCAAGCCTTTTATTTTGATGCGCAAGTCAAAGTGAAATTCAATCCGTTTAATTACCAGCAAATGGCGGGCTTAACCAATTATTATAACGATCGCCACTGGAGCTTTGTTTTCATTACCTGGAATGAAATTAATGGTTCGGTGATCGAAGTAGGCGAGAATAATCGTGGGAAATACACCTCCTACCTGAAAGATCAGGCAATCAATATCCCAGATGGTACCGAATATGTCTGGTTCCGCACCAGGGTTAGAAAGGAAAGCTATTGTTATGAATATAGCTTTGATGGGGTGAGCTTCACTGAAATCCCTGTCAAATTGGATGCCGCAATTCTTTCAGATGATTATGTACTACAAAGTTACGGTGGGTTCTTTACCGGGGCATTCGTTGGCCTGGCGGTAGTCGACTACTCTGGTTATGCCGCCAGTGCAGAATTTTATAGTTTCGATTATCAGGAACTGGGTGACTCGTTAACGGCCAATGACGGCTATAGCTGGGAAGCAGGCGAATCGAGATTTAATTAAATACGATAGCGCGAACTCAGATAATAGGTGCAACGCCCGGCCATCAAGGGCGTTGCTGCTGATTGGCACTCACACGGTGCTAAAGCCGGCAGGCCGATGGCTACCCCGCCAGGCGCCGCACAAGCAAACTCCGCGGGTTGAACAAGATACAGGCGAGGCATGCCAGCCTGCGATCTTGATTATGTTGTACAGTCAGAATTATCTGGCGAACATCTTGCTGACGCGCGAATTAGCAGAATAAACCATTCATCATTATCAATATTTATATTTCATCACTCTGACTATGGAGACACTCATCACGCCAATTATTTAACTGTACCTCTGCGAAATAAAAATAAAATCAGCTTGTTTTGGTGGCATTGTTGCTATTTACACCAGAACAGGATGGTTATTTTCTAAGAAAATAATTAACTTGAGATAGCCATGAAAACTGTAAAAAAAATTCATTTAGCTATGGCGGTTATCACCGCGCTGTGCCCTGTTTCCGTCCTGGCGCAGGAATTCACTCAGGAACAGATTGACGCCATCGTGGCTAAAGCGGTCGATAAAGCACTGGCCGAACGGCAGGCGAAAATCACTGCCGCCGCCGATAAAAAGGTCGACGTGATTACCGACCCGCAAACCACTGCGGGTTCGCCGGATTTAGCGATTCCATTCGGCCTCAAATTCAGCGGCTACGCCCGTTATGGCGCCCACATCCAGACCGGCGATCAGAAATACGTCGGCGTTGACGGTTCCTATAACGGCGCCTCGGCGATCGGCCGTCTGGGCAACGAAAGCAACGGTGGCGAATTCCAGCTCAGCAAGGCCTTCAAAAGCAGCCAGGGGGCCATCTGGGATCTTAACGTCATGTTTGACCACTGGAGCGACGAAGTGAACCTGAAAAAGGCTTACGTCGGCGTTACCAACGTTCTCGAATCGAACCCGAATGCCTATATCTGGGCGGGGCGCGACTTCCACCAGCGTCCGCAGCAGGGGATCAACGACTACTTCTGGATGAACCACGACGGCCAGGGGGCGGGGGTGAAGAACTTCGATATTGGCGGCGTACTGTTTGACGTGGCGACGGTGTCGCAGGTGAAATCCTGTAGCCCGGAAGTGATGGCCGACGAGACTAACCCTTCACGCATCACCTGTACCGGCAGCTCTGATACCGGCGACAACGGCCACTATGCGTTAACCAGCAAAACCCACGGTATCAAGGCCGGGCCGATCGACGTCGAAGTGTACGCCAACTACGGCTTTGATTCGAAAGCGGTGGATAGCGACGAGCGTCTCGATGCCTGGCAGGGCGGATTGGTACTGAGCCACACCAACGACAGCGGGGTGAACAAGGTCATTCTGCGCTACTCCGATAACTCGGATAACAGCGTCTACAACAAAACCGACGACCTGACCACGGTGTACGCCAGCTTTGAGGGCAGCCATAAGTTTACCCAGCAGGCGCAGGTAGAATATCTGCTGGCGTTCCACGATTACGATAACGGCAAGGACAATACCGACAACCGTAAAAACTACGGTGCCATCGTGCGGCCGATGTACTTCTGGAACGACGTGCACTCCACCTGGCTGGAAGCGGGCTATCAGCGGGTAGACTACGATCAGGGCGGGGATAACAAGGGCTGGAAGCTGACGCTGTCGCAGAACATCTCCATTGGCATGGGGCCGGAGTTCCGCCCGATGCTGCGCTTCTACGTCACCGGTGGCCAGGTGGATAACCAGCACACCGCCAAAGTAGATGGTACCAGCGACCAGCAGCTGGATTCGCTGAACATCGGCGGCATGTTTGAGGCCTGGTTCTAAGTTGGCTTGATAAACTCCAGCTGTAGCCAACAGGGTGAAGGATCGCCAGAAAAATGAAAGCACGATGAAGAGCGACCTACTGATTACGCCAACAAAACAGAAGAAACTTCATCGTGCCTTCGCTTACCCACCACCGGTTCCGCTGCACCGCCATCAGCCCGATGCCGCCGCCAGGTTTCCGACTGGTTCTCGGCCCTTCACGGTTCTGCGCCTACAGATCCTGGGCAGTCGGTCGGAAAATAATTTCGTTAACTCCCACATCGTCAGGCTCGCCGATCGCAAAAGCAACCATACGGGCAAAGGTTTCCGGCGGAACGCCTACTTTGCCGACATATTCCTGATTGGCCGCCTGCACGTCCTTATCGCTGATATGCTCCAGCAGTTCGGTAGAGACGGCGCCAGGGGAGATAATGGTTGCACGGACGTTATAAGCACAGGTTTCTTTTCTTAGCCCTTCAGTGAGTGCGCGTACTGCATATTTAGTGGCGGAGTAAACCGCGGATGCGGGAAATACCAGGTGGCCAGCAACCGATGCCGTGTTGATGATATGCCCCGACTTTTGGGCTTTCATATAAGGCAGGGCTGCAGCGATGCCATGCAGAACGCCACGCAGGTTCACATCGATCATCTGATTCCACTCATTTACTTTTACCTGATCGAGCGGTGACAGCGGCATGACACCGGCATTATTAATCAGCACATCAATACGTCCCAACTGGTTCACGGCCGTATCCACCAACTTTTTAACATCATCTTCACGGGTGACGTCCGTGGCTACGGCAATTGCTGTTCCCCCCTGAGCGTTGATTTCTTTGGCGAGCACATCAATGCGATCGGAACGGCGGGCTGCAAGTACCAGTTTGGCCCCTTTGTGGGCAAGGTGACGAGCCGCAGCTTCACCCATGCCGCTTGAAGCACCGGTTATTACAATTACTTTATCTTTAATATTGTCTGTCATCTCAGGTTCCTTAGTTCACATTCAAGGGTTTTTGCCAAGGGAGGGCGTAGCGATACGTTATTCCGCCCAGTTCTGCAGCCAGTAGGCATATGGCTGCGGTAAAACGGACTCGGGAGCGACGATGCCAAGCTCTCGTGCAGCCTGGAAAACCCAGTGGGGATTGGTCAGCAGCGTGCGGGCGAAAAACACCAGGTCGAGTTTGACGTCCTGAATAAAATCACTGGCATCACTGGCGCGGGTGATCATCCAGCTCGTTGATACGGGAATGCCCGTTTCCCGGCGTACCCGTTCAGCATAGGGGACCATAAAGTTAGGCCCCCATGGCACCTGTTCATCTGGGGTAGAAAGCGCCAGACCGACATCGACAAAATCGATACCCGCTGTTTTCAGCCAGCGGATCACCTGCAGGGATTCGGCAAAGCTGTGTTCAGGACAGGAATCAAACTCAACGACGCCCAGGCGTGCAGTAAGCGGCAGGTGTGACGGCCAGACGGATTTTACCGCCTCTACCACCTCAAGCATAAAGCGAGCACGATTCTTCAGGGCGCCGCCGTACTGGTCTTCACGGGCGTTGGTCTTTGATGAAAGGAAAGTTTGCGCGAGAAAACCGTGAGCAAAGTGAAGCTCAAGCCATTCGAACCCGGCGTCACTGGCGCGACGGGCCGCGTCTCTGAAATCGTGCACCGCTTTGCGGATGTCGGCCAGAGACATGGCACGAGGAACGTAATCGCTCTCCAGAACGTAAGGTAGGGCGCTGGCCGCGACCGGTCTCCAGGCCTGTGGATCCTGACGATCCAGCGGCGTGCCGCCTTTCCAGGGCGGGGTACATCCCGCTTTTCTGCCAGCATGTCCAAGCTGGATACCCGCTACCGCACCCGCCTGTTTGATTGCAGTGGCGACGGAAGTAAGGCCTTCGGCATGTGCATCGCTCCAAAGCCCCAGATCGCCTGGCGTGATGCGTCCTTCAGGGCTAACGGCAGTCGCCTCAACGATAAGCAAACCTACGCCACCGCGTGCCAGCATCGAATAGTGCGACCTATGCCAGTCGTTAACAAAACCGTTCTCAGCCTGATATTGGCACATCGGTGAAGCGACAATCCTGTTGCGCAGGGTAATATCTTTAAGCGTGAAGCAATCAAACAGCTTAGGCATCTGGCATCTCGATAACTCGGGTGAAATTGTAATTTATTATTCGCCCATTGCCGCCTGATGTCTTTGTCAGATCTGTCGATAATTTTGCCTAAAATGATTTATGGTTGCTGAAAGATGCATCATTGTTTTCCCGATGATAAATTATTTATGATATGTAAATTGATGCTGATAGGCGGAATATGGTCGATAAAATTGCACTAAATGCTGCCTCTGCCAAAAAGTCGTTGGCAGAACTGGTTGCCATGATTGCCCAAAATGATGGTGACTATCCCACGACAATCCCTTCACTTACCGTTCATCGCCGCCAGATGCCCACGGCGCCAGTGCACTGTATTTATCAGATGGGGCTGGGGGTTGTGGTGCAGGGGGCAAAAGAGGTCATGCTGGCAGGAAAACCAACCCGATACCGCGCAGGCGAATCCATGCTGACTACGATAGATCTGCCGGTGATTTCTCATGTTACCGAGGCCAGCCAGGATGAACCTTTTCTGGGGCTGATGCTGACGTTGGATCCCCGGACCGTGGTCCAGATGGCGGCACTGATGCCGACGGCGAAGTCGATAAGAGAAGTCCCGCTTAATCCGCTTTCTGTTGAACCGCTAGATGAGGGATTAACCGACGCGTTACGGCGTTTGATACAGCTGCTCGCTGAGCCAGATTTGATTGCCCATCTCGAACCGTTGATCCAGCAGGAAATTATTATCCGCTTATTAGCCAGTAACCATGGCCCACAGCTGCGGCATCTGGCAACGGCAGGTTCGCCGAGTCAGAATATTTCCAGGGTGGTGGGCTGGCTTAAACAGAATTTCACGCGGGCTGTCTGCATCGATGAATTAGCCGCGAGCGCCTATATGAGCCCGTCCACTTTTCGGCAGCATTTCCGTGCGGTGACGGGAGTTAGCCCACTGCAGTACCAGAAAAAGCTCAGGCTACAGGAAGCCCGGCAGCAGATGTTAAGCAACAATCTTGATGCCAACAGCGCGGCGTTAATCGTTGGCTATGAAAGCGCATCGCAGTTTAGTCGCGAATACAGCCGGGAGTTTGGCGAGTCTCCGCAGCGCGACATCAAACGTATGCGCTTATATGGCGAATGAGATTTTATACGGGTAATGGCTTGGCGCCGACGGTGTCCGCACTGGGTGGCGTTTTTTTTGTTTTTCTGACCGTGATTGATATGTAAGTCATTGATTTGCATCGAGTAGTGCCACTGACAATACTTATTGGTTGGGCAGCAGGCAGCAGCGGTTTTACAGCATGAGATGATCCACTGGCCCAGAGAAATCTGGCGGTTGGTGAACGAATGGTCCGCATGCTCTGTCGTTATATTTGGCTGGATGACCGACATTTTTTCCCATTGGTATCGCCCGACCACGCCAGCAGAATCACCGTCCACCAGGGTTACCTCGGCTCATGCCAGACAGCCTGGTCGGTGCATGCTTACACCACGGGCGTCGTTGCAAAGTGTGGCGGTGGGTCGAAATATTCAATCAGCAGTTCGGTGAGGACGCGTATCTTGCGTGCCGGATGCTGTCCTGGCGGTCGGATAACGTAGGCCCCGGCTGGCGGTGGCGGATGGTTGATCATCACCGGCACCAGTGCGCCGGAGGCCAGGTGCGGGTGGGTAAGGCAGTCGGGCAGGTAGGCAATGCCGAGGCCGGCCGTTGCGGCGGCCACCAGTGCGGTCCCGTTATCGGCCTTGAAACGCCCCTGCGGGCGCACCGTAATGATTTTGTCGCCATCCGTCAGTTGCCAGGTTTCGGTTCCCTGCATCAGAGCCTGGTGACTGAGCAGTTCCTCTGGCGAATTCGGTTGCCCATGTGCCTGGATATAGTCCGGGCTGGCGACCAGTTTGCCGTAAATCGGGCCGATGCGTCTTGCGATCAGGTTGGAGTCCTGCAGATAGCCAACCCGTATCGCACAGTCGTAGCCCTCGGCGATCAGGTCAACGAAACGGTCGCTGTAGCAGGCCTGGATATTAACCCGTGGGTGGCGTCGTGCCATTTCCGCGATCGCTGGAGCAAAGTGTGTGGAGCCGAAAGAAAGCGGCACTGCCACGCGCAGGCGGCCACGCAGCTCTCCAGTAGGCAAAATGGTTTCCCTGGCGGCATCAATCTCGGCGCAGGCTCTGGCCGCGTAGTCCCTGAAGGTGGCGCCGGCCTCGGTGAGCGCCGTCCCACGGGTGGTTCTGGCCAGCAGTTGGACGCCCAGCGCTTTCTCAAGCCGGGCGAGGCGGCGGCTGACGATCGATTTGGCGACGCCGAGCCGCAGTGCGGCAGGCGAAATCCCACCGGCATCGGCAACTTCGACGAATGTCTGTAGCTCTTCAATATTCACTTCAGCGTTCCCCATTCTGCGACACAGCTAGCCCCATGATGCGACTACCGCAGCAAGCATGGCAACAGCACAATACGGCTGTGCGGGGCAGGCCTGCCGCTGGCGACTGTCCCGGATATTCCTCCCACCATAACAGTAGAGGGCACCAATAATGACTTTTCGTAACGGCCTGGATTCACTGCTTCGTCCTGAAGACTCTGTACTGGTTTTGATCGATCATCAACCCTATCAGCTTGCCAACCTGAACAGCCACGAACCGCAGATGGTGGTCAATAATGCAATAGCGCTGGCGAAGGCTGCCAAAGCCTATGGCGTTCCGACCATACTGACCAGCGTGATTGCCGAGCGGGGCGGGTTGATTTTCCCGCAAATCGTCGATGTTTTCCCCGATCAGCAGGTAATAGACCGGACACTTATCAATACCTGGCAAGATCCGAAAGTGGTGGATGTGGTCAAGGCGACAGGGCGTAAGCAGCTGATTATCGCCGGCCTGTGGACCGAGGTCTGTGTCGCAATGCCGGTGATCCAGGCCGCTGGCGAAGGCTGGGATGTCACGGTAATCACCGACGCCTGCGGTGGCGTTTCGGTCGAGGCTCATCAACTGGCCATTCAGCGTATGATTGCGGCCGGTGCGAACATGATGACCTGGCTGGCGCTGGCTTCGGAATGGCAGCGCGACTGGGCGTGGACAGAGCATACTCGCACAATGACCGACATTCTGGCGCAGCATGCTGCCGGTAGCGGTATTGCGTATCTTTGGGAACAGCAGTTGCTTAACACGCCGGTGCCGGACAACGGCGGCTGATCGGTAATGGGAAACGCCTGCCGAGGTTAAACCGCAGCATGATGCCCTGATGTTAACGCTTAACATTGGCATCAATAATCAAGCCCGCGTCGTCGCGGGCTTTTTTAGATTACCATCACCAAATCGCGAGAGCCTGTCAGGCGTTTTCGCTGACCAGCTCCGGCGGCGCGCTAGGTTGTGATTTCACGCCAAATCGCTCGATGACCTCGGCCAGTTCACTGTGTCCCGTACAGGCGCCGTCACCGCGCGGCATTTCGCCATTTTCCAGTGCGGTCGCGTAGATAACCGCAGGATCGGCTTCAATGCGACTTCTTAGCGCGGCGAGCTTTGGCCAGCGGGTTTTATTGGCCACCTGGTGAACATCGAGCCAGCGCGCGACGCCGATCAGCAGACCGTCGGCCAGAGTGGGGCGATCGGCGATCAGGAAAGGCGTATCGCCGAGCATTTCCTCGAGCCGGTCATGACGCTTGATGACATACTCGCGGCCCCATGTTTGCAACGCGTGCTGCATCGTCGGGTTGGGTGACTGCATTTCCATCGCCACCCATAGCGGAGTGAATGCACCGGTAAAGCCGGTATTGATGAACGCCATCATCTGATGCATGCGGTCGGCGTTGCGTGACAACGGATCGAAGCTGATTTTGCGTGCGGTGTCTCGCGCTTCCAGCCATGCCGCGATTGCCATGGTTTCGCTGAGCACCTCGCCCCGATCGGTGATCAACACCGGCGTTTCGACCCGTGGGTTGAGCCGTTGATAAGCGGGGTCACGCATCTCGCCGAGCATGTCGACGCGACACAGCCGGTAGGGGCGCCCTAACCATTCGAGAGCAGCAACCAGCCCCATGGAGCTTCCTGCCGGGAAGCCGTATAACAAAATAGGTTCCATACTTTGGGTTCTCCAGGATTTATGTTGATGTCACAGTGCAGCGATGTGTACTGTAACAGTCGATATCAGTAAGTAAATTACGCACTTTTTTGTTACCACGAGAGCGCTATGAAAAACCTGATTTCCCGTTGCCCGATCGAAGAAGTGATGCAGATCCTCAGCGGCCGCTGGCCGACCTTGCTGATTTACTATCTGCAGGATGGAACAAAACGCTTTAATCAACTGCGTCGGGATAATCCGACGATTTCGCATAAAATGCTGACGCTGGAACTGCGCAAGCTGGAGGAGGCGGGGATTGTTCGTCGCACCGAGTTTGGCGGTTATCCGCTGCGCGTCGAATATGATCTGACGCCGGCGGGCGAGCGGCTGGTGCCGCTGCTCGATGCGCTAGGGGCGTGGTGGGAGGAAACAGACGGTAATGAGGAAGACGTGGCCGAGTTCGGTGCGACTCATTAGCGCCAGCGTTGTCGATGCGCGTTTCTGAGCGCCATCCATGGCGCGCCAAGGGTGCCCGCGCTGGTCTTTGCCGCTAGCGGCCAGCCGACGCTCGTGAACAAAGCGTCAATTTTTTGCCGGGTCGGCCGCTAATCAGCGGCGTTTTGCCGCGTAACCATCAAGAGGAAACATCGCGGGTTGGAGCGGGAGCCATCAACCACCTGCCGTGGGCGGTACATTAAAGCATCCATTAACCTGTCCAGCTTCACACTGACTCTTCCCGCCAGCTTTATCCGAATATCGACACTCACCAGCTCGCTAATGGTGCAACCCCGTTGCCCACTGCGACAGCAACGCATACAGAGCCGTCGGTTCCAACGGTTTGCGTAATACCAGATAACCTTCCTGCTCGGCCTGAAGCAGAATGGGGGAATTGAACTCGCCGCTGACCATGGCACCGCTGACGTTCGGCAGGCGTTCAAACAGCGCTTGCAGAATATCGAAACCGCTTTCGCCGGAACGGAGCCGTTGATCGCACAGTACGGCAAACGGCGCGAAGCCTTCGTCGATAATCGCAAATGCCTCCTCTGCGGAGACGGCGCAGCGTACCGTAATACCCCAGGTGCTCATCAAGCTCGACCAGGCGGACGTCACCAGCGGATCATCGTCCACCACCAGGCAGTTGCCAGACAATGACGCATAGCGCGTCGGCGAGGGCAGGTTAGCGTAGTTGCCGGCACTGTCCGCCAGCATGTCTTCGCCGCTGTACAGGGCAAAGCGCATCCAGAAACGCGATCCTTTGCCTTCGACGGAGCGCATACCGTATTCGACCTTCATCAATTTGGCACAGCGTGCCACTACTGCCAGCCCCAAGCCATGGCCAGCGCTATCGATTTTCCACGCCAGTTCGGGGCGGTAATAGGGGGAGAAAATCTTACCTTTTTCTTCGTCAGCGATACCGACACCGGTATCCCACACTTCGATCAAACACTGCTCTCCACGCGGTCGGATGGCGATCAGCACACCGCCGTGCTGCGTGTAACGCAGGGCATTCTGTATCAGATTAATCAGCGATTGCCTGATGAGCATGTGATCCCCCATCACGGCGATACGCCGCTTGGGCCGCCAGGTGCGCAACGACAATGACCGGCTGTTTGCTTCTTCGCGGAACAGGGTAATCACTGAATCAAGCAGCGATCCGATGTCCACCCGAATAGCGGCGGTGCTGAGATTGCCGGCCTCGATCTTGCTGAGATCGAGTAAGGAATTGAACATCAGGTGCACGGAACGCACGCTTTGCTGCAAATCCAACAGCTGTGGGGTAAGTGTGTCATCGCGATTTTTATGAATGATGGCTTCAATCAAGAATCCCATGGCATGCACCGGCTGGCGTAAATCATGGCTGGCAGTGGTGAGAAACTGGTTCTTATCCAGCAACGCCTGCTCCGCTTGCTCCTTGGCCTGGCGAAACTGTTCCGCCAGACGCGAACTTTTTTCTTCAAGGTGGGCTTGCTGAATAAAGAAGGCGTGCGAGGTCAAAGCGTGGCGGTAAATGGCGAAACCATAAAGCAGATTCAGCATCAGCACGATCGGCATAATATCGTCCAACCGCCAGACAATGCCCAGATTCAATACCCCCCAGGAGGCAAAGAAAAAACGCGTAAAGGTGCTTATGACCGGTGTCAGGTGGGTTGCATTGGCTGCGACGATAGCCGCAATACTGATATTTAATAACAGAAAAAAGTCGAAGCTGTTTTTTTCTGGAGTGATTAAATATAAGGATGAAATACCCACACCATGTGCGAAGGCCAGCTTGTTGATGCGCGGCAGCCAACGGTTTATTACGACGCTGGCGTTATCGTCCTCGGATTCATGGCGATAGCGGCGATGCCATAATCGGATGGCCACTGCGCAAAAAATATAGATAACTATCCAGGTGATAATTGGCGTAAGTTCCTTGCCCATTAAATAAAGCCAAATGGCGAAAGGAATACCCACAAAGGGCACGGCGGTAAAGCTAAAGACCAGGCGCATAAATGTATTATTCAATAAGCGAATTTGTGCGCGTGCGGAAATTCCATCCTGTTGTAAAGATTGACGTAATGTCATTGTGATGGCCCTTGCCGGCCATGCAATAGCGTAATGGCTTCGACGCGGCTATTGACGCCGATCTTTTTCAGAATATTGCTAATGTGTTCCTTGACCGTGGGTTCGGAAATAGCAAGCTGTAACGCTATCTTTTTATTGGGGAAGCCACGCATCATCATGGTTAATACTTCCAGCTGCCGTGAGGTTAAATTAAACTGTTGCAGTGGGTTTTTGCTATTGTCGGCAACGGTGGCATTATCTTCCGGGAACCATGTCCGGTTTTCCAGTAGTGCGAAAACGGCTTGGGAAAATAATTCAGGTGGCTGATTTTTCAGCACAAATCCGTGCCCGCCGGCATGACGTACCTTTTGACCTATTTCGTTGTTTTCATCGCCACTGACCACCAGGAAACGAATTTTTGGATAGAGCTGCTTTATTTCTTTTAATAATTTTAATGCCGTTCCATCGGATAACCAGAAATCGATGACCATTAAGCGTGGAGCGCCGTTTTCCAGAATGTGGCGATAACAGCTTTCCTCGCTTGTTACCACGTAGGCACGCTTAAAACGACAATGCGTATTCAGGAAGTTGGCAATGCCGCTTGCCACCAAAGGATGGTCATCAATGACCAGCGCATAATCCTGCCCCAAGGGTATCTCCTTTCGCTTAAATGTATCAGATTGGTCTGGTAAGTTTTTATTATCACTGCTCCCTACTTTAGGAGGGTTTTTTCGGTTAGGAAAGCGAAATATATTATTCAGGGATTTTGATAAGGTAAAACATAAAACCATACAGAATTTGGATCTGTTTGGTTACAAAGGACAATTTATGAGAAAACCACTTATCGCTATAAGCATTACGCTACTGGTAGCCGGTTGTTCAACCTTGAAAACCGATCAGGCAATACCGCTGTTGCAGGCGGAAACGGCTAAAATGCTCGGCCTGGGTTCATCGGATGAAATTACCGTGACCAATGTTAACGGCGCCCAGCCGGATGCCCTGGGGGGGCAAAAACTGTCTTACCGCGCCACCACCGATAAAGGGCGGATTTTTGACTGCTCGTCGCTGATGATGCCGGGTATTTTAGGCTCGGCGCCGACGCTAAGCACGCCAAGCTGCACCCCGGTCGTCACACATAAATAATCCTCTGTGGGCGCGGGTTGAGGGGCAGAGCCTCCACACGTTGGCATCGAGACATTAGCGCTGGGGGGCATTAGCTAATTTCTTGATAAATCGCCGTCGGTGCTCGCGACCACGTATCCTCTTATGCATTACGTTTTTCATATAAATAATAACTTTGATGGCATCAAGATAATTGTGCCGGAGATAGAACATGAAAGATCAGCTATCGCATAATTTAGCGGTAAACAAACCGCTTTCCAAAATTTACCTCGCACTATTCTCAGCGCCATTGATATTGCTGGCATCGGCCGATATTGCTCGTGCCGATGATGTTATTTTTGATGGCGAATCCCGTATTACCCAACCCTTGAGCTACGCTGGCACGGCTTATGTCGGGCGTAATCAAAGCGCAAACCTGTTGATCGATAATGGTGAGGTTAATGCCTATAACATCAATATCGGTAGCCGCCATGATGGCCAGATTTATCAAAGTCAGGTCACCGTCAGAGGGCCGAACGCGGTATTAAGCGCCATCAACGATCAATATATTTTGCGCGGCAGCCTAGATCTGGGCCTGGGAACATTACGGGTCGAGCAGGGAGCGCTGGCCAGCGCCAAAGAAATCATCGTCGGTACCACCGGTGGATATGACAGCCAGCTTATCGTTACAGGCGCCGGCTCCAGAGTGGTCAGTGACCGGCTCGGTCTCGGTTTTGGTCAGGGCGCGCGTTCCACGCTGCTGATTGAAGACGGCGGCGTGGTCACCACCGCGGGCGCTGCGCGTATCGACAGCGGCTTTATCCCGGACGAAGCTGACAAGCTTAATCCCAAAGCCACGGTGACCGGCAATAACTCGCTGTGGAATATCACGCAAACGCTCACCGCCAATGGCGATCTGGACGTGCTGAACGGCGGTGCGGTCAATGTCGGCAGTGCGCAGATTGCCGGTGTTTCCGGCTCGAACAAAACCGCCGAGCTGTACATCGCCGGTGACGGCTCCCGTTTTAGCAGTGCCAACAGCGTTAACGTCGGCGACTATGGCAATGGCGTGCTGTCGGTGGTGGATGGCGGCACATTTTCCGCCGGCGCCAACGAATTGCGCCTGGGTGATACCGGCTCCGGTTCGAACCGAGGCGCGCTGATCGTCGGCAGTCGCGGCAATATGGATACCGGCACCGGCCTGACCGAACCGACGCTCGGTGTGGCGGGGGCCGCTGGCAGCGTCGATGCTCAGACGGTGATCAATCTGCGCGGCGGATTGTTCGGCAGTTACGTGTATTTTAACCACACGGACGAAAACTACGACTTCGGCAATAAAATGGTCGGTGAAGGTGAGGTTATCAATACCGCCGGGCGAACGACGCTGAGTGGCGATCTGACCCAGCTCCAGGCCAACGTGACCGCCCGTGGCGGTAAAATCATTATTGCCAGCGATATCAACACCCAGCCGGAAGACAATCAGTTCGATGTTCAAACGCTGAGCGCCGAGAACGGCGGTACGCTGATCCTCAACGCCACGGCTGGCTCTGAGGTTAACGATGGGCTGGGGTACAGCAGTGCGGCATCGATAAAATCCGGCGGTACGCTGGGCGGTAACGGCACGCTTGGCCAGACCGAAATTCAGTCGGGCGGCCATATTTCTCCCGGCGACGGCAATATCGCTACCCTGACGCTGAAGCGCTATCTGAATTTCCTGGGGGAATCGTTCTACGATGTTGATATTGCCGGTGATGGTAGCAGTGACCAACTGCGGGTGGTGGGCAAAACCACCATCAGCGAGCAGGCCAGGGTACAGGTCAACGCACTGGATCCGCAAACCAGCTACCAGACTGGCCAACGTTACCGTATCTTAACCTCAGAGGGGGGGATCGACGGTCGTTTTGCCGAGGCGATTTCAAAATCTGCATTCTTGGACGTCGCACTCGATCAGAGTGCTAACGCTGTCGATCTGACCATCGCGCAAAAAGGCGGTGAAGGCGGCAATCCGGGCGAAGGCGGCAATCCGGGCGAAGGCGGTAATCCGGGCGAAGGCGGCAATCCGGGTGAAGGCGGTAATCCGGGCGAAGGCGGTAATCCGGGCGAAGGCGGTAATCCGGGCGAAGGCGGTAATCCGGGCGAAGGCGGTAATCCGGGCGGAGGCGGCAATCCGGGCGAAGGCGGTAATCCGGGCGGAGGCGGTAAACCCGGTATTTTCCAAACGGTGGCGCAAACCAGCAACCAATGGAATACCGCTGGCGCGTTGTCGACCTTGACGCAGCAGGGCCCGTCACTGGCGCTGTATAATGGTTTGCTGTTATTGAATACGCAGCAAGCGCGTGAGGCGTTCAATCAACTGTCAGGCGAGATCTATCCCTCCGTTCAGTCTAACCTGATCGCTGGCAGCACCCAGTTGTTCAATGTGCTGAACCAGCGCATGCTTCAGGCATTTGAGGGGGATGCCTTACCTGTTCCCCCGTTGGCGATGACGCTGGTGCAGCCAGCCAGGGCTGACAATAACGGCGTTTGGGGGCAGGCGTTTGGCTCCTGGGCCAGGAACAGCGGTAACGGCAACGTAGGTAAACTGGAGGGCAATACCAGCGGTTTCCTGCTGGGGGCCGATCGTAAACTGGCCGATCACAGTATCCGCATTGGTGGATATATGGGCTACAGCCGTGGCAACTATGATGTCGATAGCCGCAGCGCCAAGTCCGACAGTGACAATTATCACCTTGGCCTGTATGCGGCAGGGCAGCAACAGGCCTTCTCGCTGCGCGGTGCGCTCGGTTACACCTGGCACCGGCTCGAAGGCGAACGCAACGTTAACTTCGGCAGTTTCTCGGATCGGCTGAGCTCGGATTATGACGCGGATTCACTGCTGGCGTTTACTGAAGCGGCCTACCGTTTTGGCCTGCCGGACGCCAATCTTGAGCCGTTTGTCAATCTGAGCTATATCCGCCTGCATACCGATAATTTCCAGGAAAAAGGCGGCGCCGCCGCGCTAAGCGTCAACAATGAAACGATGAATACCTTCTATTCAACGTTGGGTCTGCGCGCCATGACCGAGTTGCCGAAAAACGTCAGTCTTTACGGCTCCTTGGGTTGGCAGCATGCCTACGGCGATAAAAATAGCGCATCACGTATGGCATTTGCCGGTAGTGACGCGTTTATCACGCAGGGGCAGGCGGTTGATGACGATGTGATGGTGGCGGATGTCGGCGTGAGCGTGAAGCTGTCGCCTGCCAGCAGGTTGGATCTGGGTTATCAAGGACAATACGGTTCTGATACGCAGGTTAATGCAGTCAATGCCACGATTAGATGGTCATTCTGACCGTTGAGACACTGCGTATTTCCAGCGTCAAAGTATGCCGTGCAGCAGCACATTGGTTATGCTGCTGCACGGCTATCCTGCAACGCCACAACGGAGAGAAGGAACTGCCGTACCGGTTATGCGACGGGGGGGATGCTTGTCGTCGCTGGCTGCGACGCTTCGGACGACGAATGCTCAATCAGCCGGAATAATTCGCGCCGCTCTTCATCGGTAAAATCTCGCCATTCACCCAACGCCAATCCGTGCAGATTGATATTCATAATGCGCACGCGTTCCAACTTGGTCACCTGATAGCCAAAATATTTGCACATGCGGCGAATCTGACGGTTAAGCCCCTGCACCAGCGTAATGCGCAATATCTGCGAGGCGATTTTCTCTACCAGACAGGGTTTGGTGACGGTGCCCAGTATCGGTACGCCCGCGCCCATGGCCTGAATAAATTCATCGGTTATCGGCCGGTCGACGCTGACCAGATACTCTTTTTGGTGATTGTTGCCGGCGCGCAGGATCTTGTTGACCAGTTCACCGTGATTGGTGAGAAATATCAGTCCCTGAGAGTCTTTGTCCAGACGGCCGATGGGAAAGGTGCGTTGGCTGTGGTTAACCCAATCGCCGATGTTGTTACGCACCTGCTTGCCCATGCTGGTGATGACGCCAACCGGCTTGTTCAGCGCGATAAGCACCAGATCTTCTGCCTTGCGCGGTGCGATAGGCTGGCCGTTAACGCTCACGCTGTCGCCGACAAATACCTGCTCACCCACGTTGGCCATTCTGCCGTTGATAAAAACCAGACCCTGCTTGATATGGCGATCGGCATGACGACGGGAGCAGATGCCGCTGTCGCTAATGTATTTGTTCAGACGAATGGATGAGTGATGCACATGGTTTCCCCGTAAAACGCCGACTATACCTCAGCGGACGGGAATTAAACACCGGTGGGTGCCAGCGTCATGCCGGCTGAGCCTGGCGTAGATAGCTGCGGGGCAGAGGAGGGCAGAGGGCTCCGCCCTGTCTGCGCGGATCAAGGGGCTATCGTGGCCAATTGTTGTTGCAGACTTTGCAGGTCTATCGCTGTTTTGACCGGCTTGGTTTTTTGCCTGTCGTCATAGCGTGCATCGGCCGCTTTGGCTGCCAGCAATGCATGAATTGCCGTATCGCCCTGCTGGCCGCTAAATCCATATGGATCGTTGGCATACAGCGCCTTGCCGTCGACGGTGAGACTGGCCGAACGCGGGGCCGCGCGCGCGGGAAAGGCGATTTTATAGTGGCCGCCAACGTGGCTAATCGTCAGGGTTCCATTGCTAATCGATTTGCCTGGGTCTTTTGCTTGCCATTGGTGGGCACTTGCGGTGCTGGCCACTAAAAGAAAACTTATTAATGCGAATAATCTCATTGCTTTTTCTCAGTTCCGTTGAAGCGCAATAATACAGATAAACGTGAAAAGATGGTAGCGCTGTGGATGCGCCATGGCCACTGCATAAGGCAGAATAACATGCACCCGCGTGAAGGTTCCGTTAAGAAAACAATACTAAAAGGTAAATATCAGGCTCTAGCAGCTTGAGTAAGTTGCCTGCTGGCGTGATAGATAATGGACGCAATAATTATCACCCACGCTTGGGATGTCACTAATTTTGGCGGTAATGTCAGCGGAATCAATGGTGAGCGTAGGCTATTTAAAATAGCAGCGGACTGTTGATTATATTGCTTATTCACTCTGTCGTTATTATAAATCGACGAAGTCTGGGGGAGCCGTTAAACCGATTGATCGATATGCCGTCATACGGTGTTTGTCAGCAACCAGATAGGCGCTACGCTCGGTAAGGCGAGATTTCTGCGCATAGCGGTAAAGTGGGCTATCCTCACCAGATGGCTGGTTTTCTCAGCCGATTTGCTGTGGGCCAGACGCATGGCTAACAGCGATTTAATTATATCGCGCCAGGCGATTTCCCCGGCTGCCGGCTAATACTTTAGCGGCGATTAAATGATTGCAACGAGGAAAGTATGAAAATAGCGATGGTTTCATTGTCACTATCATTGTTTATGCTGGCCAACCCGGTGTTCTCTGCCGAGCGCTGCGAGCCGTTCAACAAGCCGGTAAATGCGGAAAATACGCCGGCTTATCAACGGCTGATACAAAAAAGTCTGACGGAAAAAATTGCATTAAAATCCATTGATATCACGCAGGTACAGGGTGATAAAGACTGGCTGGTGATTTATGCCGCAACCGAAGTGGCCGATCCTGGCGCGTTTTTCTTCAAGAATAATCAATTTGTCGACGTCTGGGGAGGCCAGCCTGACTTATCAGAAAAAGAGCAGGTCATAAAATGGACGCGTGGTCTGCACGTGCCTGACTCGCTGGCGCAATGCTTTTTTGACACCGTAGCCATCGACGAATAGTCACGTCAACGGCGACGGCACGCGCTTATCGGCAATACCCGAGCGGATAAGCGCTATTTTTTTGTTTTTGCTTCCCTATCCAGCATTTTCTGTTCATCGGCATCTTCCATTTCTGCCTGCCGCATCAGGCAATTAGCGTAAGCATCGCTACCACGTTGAAAGCCATAATCATCGCATTTCTTCTTATGTTGCTCCAGGATCATTGAATCAAGTTCTTCATTGATTCCACAGCCGGATAATATGATTACTGATAATGCAAGTAATAGGGTCCGCATGACTTCACTCCCGAGGTTGGTAATAAATAGAGGATTTATTTTAATTAAGGAAAAGTACGTTGATGATTGAGGTTTAATAACGTAGGCGATAAATAATCGGCGATATGAAAAGTACCCAGTACAGTCTTGTTTCCATTGGGTTGGCTGTCAAGTTATCGCATGGCGTTTGAGGATAATAACGGCAGGTCAATGCCGATAGCGGGTTGGCGCCTTGGGGCGTGCAGCGCGGAGTGGGGCGGAGCAAGGCGAATCACACCACGGTGTACGGGCGGCAGTATTGCCAGCCCTGTGCGAGTCGCCGATGCGGCATGGCTAAATGTCTTCCAGTTTCACTACTCGGGTATTTAGCGGGGTCAGCGTTTGGCCTTGCGAGCCCGACGGCGTCATGCGGGGGATCCTTTGACCGCTGTCGCTTTCCACCAGCAGTGAATGTGGCTCGTTGGCAGCAAACAGATAATCCTCACCCCATTGGCGCAGCGCAACGACGATCGGAAACAGCGCACGGCCTTTTTCCGTCAGCAGATATTGCTGATAGGCACCGTCCGCCGCCGGCACAATTTCCAAAATACCGTGCGCCACCAGGGTGCGCAGACGCAGCGAAAGAATATTTTTCGCCATGCCAAGGTTTTTTTGAAATTCATTGAAGCGACTAACGCCGTCGAAGGCATCGCGAATGATCAATAACGACCACCAATCGCCGATGACATCCAGCGCGCGTGCCACTGGGCAAGGTGCGTGTTCCAGGCTTTTACGTTTCATGATCCGCTCCTTTTCGCAGAAGAGGTTGCATTATAAAACCTCATTGCGTAACCTGCATTAGGTTTAATTATGAAACCTAACTGCCGAGGCCACCATGAGCACCGATTTGCTTGATGACATCTGTCCTGCCGCCAAAACGCACCGGTTACCCACCTCGTTGGTTCTGTTATTGGCGGCCGCCAGCGCATTCAGCGTGGCGAACGTTTACTATGCACAACCGTTGCTGGATGCCATTGCCTCGGATTTCGCCATCGGTCTGGCAACGGTGGGGATGGTGATCACCGTGACGCAATTGGGGTGTGCGCTGGCATTGGTCTTACTGGTACCGCTGGGGGATCTGCTTAATCGCCGGCGTTTGCTGGCGGTACAACAGCTGCTATTGATCGCGGCGCTGCTGGCGGTGGGCTGGTCGAACAGCAGCGTGCTGTTGCTGACCAGCATGCTGCTGGTGGGGCTATTGGGCACTGCCATGACGCAGGGGCTGATCGCCTTCGCGGCTAGCCTGGCTGGGCCGCACGAGCGCGGGCGTGTGGTGGGTGCCGCGCAGGGCGGGGTGGTAATGGGGCTGTTACTGGCCCGCACCCTGTCCGGTACGCTGGCGGACATGGGCGGTTGGCGTACGGTTTATTTTTTCTCTGCCGGCGTGACGTTAATGCTGTTACCGATTTTGGCGCGTTGGCTACCTCAGCCGCGTAGCCCGGCTGCAACGCTCAGCTACTCTGCCTTGCTGCGCTCGATGCTGACGCTGCTGGTGCGCGATCGCACCTTGCAAATCCGTGGCATGCTGGCGTTGTTGATGTTCGCCGCGTTCAGCATTTTCTGGAGCGCCGTGGTGCTGCCGCTCAGTCAACCGCCGCATAATTTTAGCCATTCGGTGATTGGCGCGTTCGGACTGGTGGGGGCCGTTGGGGCGCTGGCGGCGGTGCGAGCCGGCCATTGGGCCGATCGTGGCCGAGGGCAACAGGCGACCGGGCTGTGTCTGGCTCTGCTGGTGCTTGCCTGGCTGCCGCTTGGCCTGCTGCATAACGGCATGCCGTGGTTGATTGTCGGTATTGTGGTGCTTGATCTGGCCGGGCAGGCAATTCACGTGCTCAACCAGAGCATGATTTTTCGTAGCGATGGGCAGTCGCACAGCCGGCTGGTGGGCTGTTATATGCTGTTTTATGCCGTAGGCAGTGGCGTCGGGGCGTTTGCCAGTACCCATGTCTTTGCGCTGGCCGGTTGGGTTGGCGTCTGTGGATTGGGCGCCGGCGTTAGCCTGTTCGCCCTGTTATTCTGGTGGTTGACGCTAGGATTGATGCCAAATAAAGCCTGAACGGCGGTCATTATCTGTTGGGCGAGTGCAGCAGATAATATTCTTCGTGGCCGTTACAACCAGTCGCAACGACGTGCCAGCCGTGCTTGTCATAGAAACGCAGCGCGGCCTGGTTGTTCACCAGGCATTTTAGCGAACCGGTGCCGCTGAACGTCTGTTCTGCCTGATGCAACAATGCGCTGCCGACGCCTTGCGGCGGCAGGTGTGGATCGACGTACAGGTTATGAATAAAATTCTCTGCGCGATGTATCGAGACAAATCCCAGCAGTTTGCCATCCTGCTCCGCGACCCAGATATCCTCTCCGAGCGTGGCGCGATCAAAATCCTCCAGACGGTAGCCTTGCGTATCACGCCAGGTAAAGGCGGCCTTGCGTGCGGCCAGGTAAAGCGTGCGTAGAAAAGGGCGATCGGTTTCCCGATAGGGTCTGATGTGCATAGCGGCTCCTGGTAACCTTCAACATTGTTAGGCTAGCCATTTTCTGATGGGGAAGTCCACCGCTATTCGTCGCCTGGGCGGCTTGCTTCAGCAGGCCAGTTCCCCTAAGCTGGCTTGCAGTAAAAGACACAATTTAAATGACTCGGGGTGCCCTTCTACGTGAAGGCTGAGAAATACCCGTATTACCTGATCTGGATAATGCCAGCGTAGGGAAGTCTCGATACCCAGCCGGTATCCGCCTTCTTGAACGCCGGTTGGGAGGATTATGATCGCTCGACCTGATGTATTCCCCGGTGCCCGCGCCGCGGCCAGCTTTAACCTGTTCAAACAGCACTCCCCATTGATTCACTGCCTGACCAACGAGGTGGTGCAAGCGCTGACGGCCAACGTATTGCTGGCGTTGGGCGCTTCGCCGGCGATGGTGGTCGAACCGGAGGAAGCCGCGCAGTTCAGCCGCATTGCCAACGGATTATTAGTCAATATCGGTACCCTGACCGCCGCGCGCGGGCAGTCGATGCTGGCGGCGATCGACGCGGCTAATCAGGCCGGTACGCCATGGGTACTGGATCCGGTGGCGGTCGGCGGGTTGCATTATCGCAGCGAATTTGCCCAGCGTCTGTTGGCGCTACGGCCGGCGGCGATCCGTGGCAACGCCTCGGAAATCCTGGCACTTGGCGGCGTGCAGGGCGGCGGGCGCGGCGTCGATAGCACCGCCGATTCGTTAACCGCGCTGACGGCGGCGCGTCAACTGGCGCAAACCAGCGGCGCGATAGTTGCGGTGACCGGTGCGGTGGATTATGTCACCAACGGCGTAGCCGACTGGGCAATCCCCGGTGGCGATATCCTGATGACGCGGGTGGTCGGCACCGGTTGCTCCCTGTCGGCGGTGGCGGCGGCGTTTTGCGCCCTGCCGGGCGAGCGGCTGGATCACGTTGCTACCGCCTGTCGGGTAATGTCGCTGTGCGGCGAACGCGCCAGCACACAGGCTCAGGGGCCCGGCAGTTTTACGCCGGCATTTCTTGATGCACTGTATCAACTGAACGCGGAGGCGCTGTGATGAAACGCATTAACGCCCTCACCATCGCCGGTACCGATCCCAGCGGCGGAGCCGGCATACAGGCCGATCTGAAGACCTTTTCGGCGCTGGGCGCCTATGGCACCAGCGTGATCACCGCACTGGTGGCGCAGAATACCCGTGGCGTGCAGTCGGTTTACAACATCGAGCCGCAGTTTGTCGCCGCGCAGCTGGATTCGGTGCTGAGCGATGTGCGTATCGACAGCGCCAAAATCGGCATGCTGGCCAACGCCGATATCGTGCAGGCGGTGGCGGAGCGCCTGCGACATTCTCCGTTGCCGTTTGTGGTGCTGGATACGGTGATGCTGGCGAAAAGCGGCGATCCGCTGCTGGCACCGGAAGCGGTCGACTCCCTGCGCCGTGAACTGTTGCCTCAGGTGTCATTGATTACCCCCAATCTGCCGGAAGCGGCGGCGCTGCTGGCCTCGTCACCGGCGCAGGATGAGCGGCAGATGCGTGAGCAAGGTCGCGCGCTGCTGGCGATGGGTTGCCAGGCGGTGTTGATGAAAGGGGGTCATTTGAGCGAACAGGAAAGCCCGGATTGGTTGTTCACCGCAGAGGGCGAACTGCGCTTTACCGCGACGCGGGTGGCGACCCGCCACACGCACGGTACCGGCTGCACGCTGTCGGCGGCGCTGGCGGCGTTGCGTCCACGTCATGCAAACTGGGCGGATACGGTCAGCGCTGCCAAAGATTATCTGCAACGGGCGCTGCAACAGGCGGACAGTCTGGAAGTCGGGCAGGGGATTGGCCCGGTGCATCATTTTCACGCGTGGTGGTAACTCAACTTTTCCCGTCGATTGTGGTCTGAGGTGATGCAGACTACGCTTTGAATTTAATGAGGGAGAATGACCATGACAGGAAAATATCAGCTTCGCTGCGCGCTGTTTGCGGCGTTGATCGGCGTCAGCGCCGGCAGCGTTGCTCAGCAGATTGTTACCACGTCGGATCTGATCCAGCAGCCGGGTTACCAGGCCAGCTGGCAGAAAATGGTAAAGGGGCAGAACGGGCTGCCGGACTGGGCGCGCAAGGGGGTGGGCACCTCAACGCCAGCAGAAACCCTCCGTTGGCAGGGCCAGACCTATGAGCTCGGCACCCTGTGCAAACCCCATGACTGCGCCAACAATTTTTTGATTGTGGCCTTCAAGGCGGATAAATCGCAGGCATGGGGCGTACGGGTGTCAGTGGCTGATACGCCAGACGCGGTGGATCATCCAAAGCAATACGCCAAATATCAATGGCTGGGCAAGCCGGACAGCGATATGCAGGCACTGCTGCGTAAACAGTTCGAAAGCAACCCTGACTGGAAGTAATGCGCAGATTCGCATCGGGGGGCGTGGCGTGCGCGCCCCCCGCACCGTAGCCTTAGCCAATGCCGGCCTGATGCAGATCGTGCAGGTTGATCGCACCGACCAATATGCCATTAATATCCACCACCGGCGCGGCGCTGATATGCTGTTCGTGCAGCGCTTCCAACGCTTCACCTGCTCGCCACTGTTCCGGCAAACGGTAGCCGGGGCGGGTGATCGCCGGGCTTAATGCATCGTTCAGGCTATTGCCTTTCACCAACCAGCGGCGTAGGTCGCCGTCGGTAAATACCCCCACCACTTTTTGCTGTGTATCGCACACTGCGACCAGTCCTAACCCGGTGCGACTCAGTTCCAGCATGGCCTCCATCACGTTGGCGCTCTCTTTCACCCTTGGCAGACGATCGCCGGTACGCATCAGATGATGAACTCGATTCAGTAAGCGCGCGCCGAGGCTGCCGCCCGGGTGCGAGCGGGCAAAATCTTCGGCATTGAAACCACGCTGGCGCATCAGCGCCATCGCCAGCGCATCGCCGATCATCAGAGTATTGACCGCGCTGGAGGTCGGTGCCAGCCCCATCGGGCAGGCTTCACGTTCAACGCTGATATCCAGTAGGCAGGCGGCGGCCGTCGCCAATGGCGATTCTTTGCCACCGCTGATGGCGATCAGCGGAATGTGATTTTCCGCCAGCAGCGGCAGGATCAGATCCAACTCTTTGGCGCGGCCGGAATAGGAAATGAAGATCACCACATCGTCTTTGCCGATCATGCCAAGATCGCCGTGCAGCGCTTCTGCCGGATGCACGAAAAATGCCGGCGTGCCGGTGCTGGCCAGCGTCGCGGCAATTTTTTTACCGATGTGGCCGGATTTGCCAATGCCGGAGACCACCGCCTTGCCTCGGCAATTGAGCAGCAGCTCGCAGGCGCAGACCATATTGTCGTCCAGCCGCTCCAGCAGGCGTGTGGCTTCAGCCAGCTCGATTTCCAGCGTTTCACGGGCAAAGTTAAGCAGAGCGGTGGCGTTACTCATCGGTGTCTCCTACCAGAATGATATTGATGCCTTTGTCTTTCAGCGCGGTGACATACTGTGGATTGATGTCTTTGTCGGTGATCAGCGTATCGACGGCGGCCAGTTCGCACACCACGTTGGGGCTTTTACGGCCGAACTTGCTGGAGTCAACCAGCAAAACGATGCGCCCGGCGGCTTCGCACATGGCCTTGCTGACGTTGTGCACCTCATTAAAGGTAGTAACGCCGGCGTTGAGATCGACGCCGTCCGCGCCGATAAACAGGGTGTCGAAGCTGAACTGCTGAAAGGCTGACTCTGCCAGGCTACCGTGAAACGAGGCGGATTTTTTGCGGTAGGTGCCGCCGGGCATCAGAATGGTTTGATCGTTATCCAATTCAACCAGCGCGTTGACGATATGCAGGCTGTTGGTCATCACCGTGATGTTATTGAACTGCGCCAGGTGTGGCACCATCTGTAAGACGGTGCTGCCAGCGTCGAAAATCAGTGAATCGCCGTCATTGATGAGTGCGACGGCGGCATAGGCTATCTGGCGTTTTTTCTCGGTATTGATATGGGTTTTGCGATCGATCGGCTGGTCGCCGTCATCGCGGCTCAGCACCACGCCGCCGTAGGTGCGGATCACCTCGCCTTCTTCTTCCAGCAGGGTCAGATCCTTGCGGATGGTGGTGCCGGTGGTTGAAAAGTGTTCCGCCAGGGCATCCACTGCCGTTTTGCCATGCCGTTGCAGATATTCAAGAATAGCGGCTTGCCGCTGCTTTGGTTTCATAGCGATTCCCGTTCACAAGCGATGAGCATCCCTCCCAGTGAATAATTCAATATGAAAGGTAATGTCTTTTAATCTGAAAATATCATGATTTCGCCTTAATCGCTAACGATAGTGCAGTTTGGCATGCACGATCCTCGGGGAAGATCACATCCGGCAGCAAATCGTGCTGATGCAAACCATGCAGCTGAACCAGAGGTTTAGGTTGGGCGAAGACGGTCAGCCCACGCATCATCATGCTTCCGCATACCCGTTGCTGGGCATCGAACGCCAGCGCCAGCACCACGCGCGGCTTGAAGCGCCCGCCGGAGCGGCCAACGCCGACCGGCCCCAGTTGGCACAATCGGTCAAAGGCGTGATTGAAGCGCTGGATCTGCCACCAGCCGAGGGCTATCTGCCCCAGCCAGGCGATGGCGGCCAGAATAATCAGAGAAGTGGTCATTATGTTACCTCGCAGGTTATTGCGGCACGGCGCCGCGGGGGGAGCGCGCCGTGCCAGCGGGTTAGAACATCACCTGACCACCGGTGATGTTGATTGATTGGCCGGTACAGTACGAGGCCTTGTCACTGGCATAAAACAGCAGGGTGTTCAGGACGTCCTGATAGTCGCAGCCGCGCTTGAGCGGCACTTTATCGATATAGTATTGTTCCACTTCATCGGCCCTGATGCCCAGTTTTTCGGCATATTGCGGCAGCAGCGACTGGAACATCGGCGACTTCAGCAGATTGCCCAGCATCAGCGAATGGACGGTAATGCCGTACTCTGCCAGATCGAGCGCCAGCGACTGCGTCAATCCCACGCCGCCGAACTTGGCCGCGCTGTAACCGGAGTTATGCTTGCTGCCAACCTTGCCGGATTTGGAGTTGATCTGAATGATGCGGCCAGCCACGCCGTCGCGGATCATCAAACGCGAAAACTCCCTGGCGCAGAGGAAATAGCCGACCAGATTGACCTGCAGCGATTGGTCAAAATCCCCCAGCAGAAAGTCGGTGATCGGCGCCGCCTTGGCGATGCCGGCGCTGTATACCAGCAGGTTGACGCTGCCGAATGTCGCGTCCACCGTATTGGCCAGGGCAATAACACTGTCCTCCCGGGTGGCGTCGACCTGCAGGCCGATCGCGCGGTCGGCGCCGTGCTGGTGGTTAATCTCCTGCGCTACCCGCTGCGCATTGTCGAGGTTCAGGTCGGCTACCGCGACGCGATAACCTTCCGCCGCCAGCCCCTGGCTTAGAAATGCCCCCAACGTTTGGCCTCCGCCAATCACTACGGCTACTTCAGACATGGTCTACTCCTTATGCGATAAATTTCAGCGTACTGCCTAACGGGATATCTTCCGGCACCGGTCCGGAAACGTGAATTGAACCGGGAAACTCCGCCTGCGACTCGCCGTCGAAGCGCACGGTGACGTGGCCTAGCTCACGCAGATTTTGCGTGGCGACGCTGCCGACCGCGGTGATGGAATAGCGGCGTTCAGCCAATTCCATCATGCCGCCGGCCCGCAATTCACCGGCGGTATCGCCGTGCCGATGGATAAAACAAAATGCTTCGATGTCGGCTGGTGCCCCTTCGCGGAAGGTGATCAGCATGTCATCCTGCAATGCGTCACGCGCGCAGTCGCCGATACGGGTAATGGTGGTTTGGAAAATAATCTGCATTACTGGCCTCTGGAATCTGCATGCCCTACGGCATGGGTTACTGATAAATAAAGGCGGAGGCCGCCCAGGCGATTAACACCGTCGGCGCCCCGGTCAGGAAACGGCCGACCAGCACTGACGGCACGCCGACGCGCACCGTGTCCTGTTTGGCTTCCGCCAGCGACAGCCCGACCGGAATAAAATCGCACGCCGCCTGAGCGTTAATGGCAAACAGCGCCGGCAGCGCCAGCTGCGGGGGAATATGGCCCAGGCCGATCTGCACGCCGACCAGTACGCCGATCACCTGAGCGATCACCGCGCCAGGGCCAAGAAACGGCGACAGCAGCGGGAACGAACAGATCAACGCCAACGTCACCAAGCCGAACGGACTGTTGGCGAGCGGCGTCAGGCCGTGAGCAATGAAATCGCCGAGCCCGGACGCCATGATGATGCCGATCAGCGCCGACACGAACGCCATAAACGGCAGAATGGTTTTTAATACCGTGTCGATGGTGTCGCGCCCGGCCTGAAAGAACACGGCCACCACCGACCCCATGCCCATACCAACCTTTGCCAGCAGGCCGTCGCTTTGTTCGGTGATTTTCTTGCTGGTGTCGTAATCGCGGGGCGCCGCTGCCGCAGGGGATGGCGGCGTTGGCGGCTGCGCCTGCGTGGCGGTGTCATCAAGCAGGGTGATATTGTTTTCACGCACCCCGGAAACATAAATATCCTCGAGGATAAACTGCGCCAACGGGCCAGATTGACCTGTGGCATGAATATTAACCGTCGGAATTCGTCGTTTAGGGTATAAGCCGCAGCGCAACGTACCACCGCAGTCAATCACCGCCACGGCGATCTCGTCTGCTGGTGGCTCGCCGTCCTTGAAACCGTCTACTGCCTGCCAGCCGGTCAGTTGGCTGATGCGATCGACGATCGCCGGCCGGGTACCGGCGGTGATGTAAACGATTTTTTTGCCGGCAACCACCGGCAGCTCCAGTGGACCGCCCCAGCCGCTGGCGCCTTTTTCAATACGAAGGTAAGCACTCATGGTGAACTCCACGGATTAAAGTTGAACCTGACGATCCAGACGGATCCCCATTTTGCGTTCGAACAGGCTGGTGGTCAGATCGGTGAGCCAGCCGCGGAAGAAGTTGGTAAACAAGCCAACCAGGAAGTAGCTCACCGCCAATGGCCCCAATGGCAACCCCAGCGTGGTCAGGCCGCTGGCGATGCCGAGATAGACGAACAGTTCGCCGGGGTTGATATGCGGGAACAGGCCGTTCATCGAATGGCAGCTGTAGGACGCGGCGGCGTAATAGCTTGGCTTGTATTTTTCTGGCATAAAGCGGCCGAGGCTCAGCGTCATCGGATTGCAAAAAACGAAGGTGCCGATCAGCGGCAGCAGCAGATAGCGTGCCAGCGGATTACCGGCACAGCGCTGTGCCAGTCGTTCTATGCGCTGTTGGCCAACAAACTTTATCAACGCGTTCATGATAACCAACAAGCTGATCAGTAAAGGTAAAATCCCGGTGACCATGCCGACGAACACCTCGCCGCCTTTTTGAAACAGGCCGATAAACCATTCGGCTCCGTGGGTGATTAACGCAATCATTATTTTTCTCCTGTAGTAGTGTGATGGCGCGGAGCGAACAGCGGCTCGATTGCCATGTAGGTTACGTTAATCATTTTTTAAGCATATTTGTTTTAAATAGATCACAGTTTGAAAGATAAATATTTTATTTTAAAAGTTAATAACGAAAGGAAAGAAAATAACCCCCCAGGGAGAGGGAGAGTAAGCAAACGGCAGCCGCGGATTTGGCACAAAAAAGCCCGGTCGAAGCCGGGCTGAAGGGGGCGGAAATGCCAGATTTAGGCGATGGTGACTTTTTGGTCGAGGTAGGTGTCCTGCACGGCATTGATCAATGCCACGCCGTCTTTCATGGATTTTTTGAATGCCTTACGGCCAAGTATCAGCCCCATACCGCCGGCGCGTTTGTTGATAACTGCCGTGCGCACCGATTCTTGCAGGTCGTTTTCGCCAGCGGCACCGCCGGAGTTGATCAGGCCTGCGCGGCCCATATAGCAGTTTGCCAACTGGTAACGCACCAGATCGATGGGGTGGTCGGTGGTCAGCCGGTCATAGACACCATCGTCGGTATAGCCGAATTTGACTGCGCGGTAGCCGCCGTTGTTTTCCGCCATCTTCTGCTTGACGATATCCGCACCAATGGTGGCGGCAATGTGATTGGCCTGGCCGGTCAGGTCGGCGCTGGAGTGGTAATCGACACCGTCCTTGTTAAACGACGGGTTGCGCAGATAGGCCCACAGCACGGTGACCATCCCCAGCTCATGCGCGCGTTCGAAGGCGATGGAAATTTCTTCGATTTGGCGGCGCGATTGCTCGGAGCCGAAATAAATCGTGGCGCCAACCGCCACCGCACCCATGTTGAAGGCCTGCTCTACGCTGGCGTACAGCGTCTGATCGTACTGCGTTGGGTAGCTCAGGGTTTCGTTGTGATTGAGTTTGACCAGGAACGGTATTTTGTGGGCGTAGCGGCGCGAAACCGCTGCCAGCACGCCGTAGGTGGAGGCGACGCAGTTGCAGCCGGCCTCGATTGCCAGCTCGACGATATTCTTCGGATCAAAATAGAGTGGGTTGGCGGCAAACGATGCGCCGGCCGAGTGCTCAATCCCCTGATCGACCGGCAGTATCGACAGGTAGCCGGTACCGGCCAGGCGTCCATGGTTGAACAGCGTTTGCATGGAACGTAATACGCTATTGGGGCGATTGTTATCGATCATCACCCGATCGACAAAATCGGCACCGGGCAGATAGAGATTTTCAGCAGGGATGGTGGTACAGCGGTGTTGCAACAGGTCTTCCGCTTCCTTACCTAACAACTGTGCAATATCAGTCATGATTAACTCCCGTTAAAGCTTCCTCATACGCCGGTAAAGCGAGGTTCTAAGCACCGGCATAGTGAAAAAGCGGTGATTGAAGCTGTTATACCCTGACGCATTGAGGTTGCATCGAGACGGCAAGCCGGACGCTTGGCGCCAGCCGGGTAACGGGAGTGAGCGACACAGTAGCCGCACATCGACGTGAACGCGGCGGGTTGTGGCTCCTCGGATGAGGCTCACCCATGTGCTGAGTCACCAGGCAATGACGATGCAGCTCCAACAATGACGGGTATTGAACGATATTAATGAAATCCCGTGGGCAAGGAGAAACAATAGATGCGATTGAGAAGAAATGCCATTTACGCGGTTAAAATTCGCCTGCTGGGGTGTCTATTTACGATAACATCGTTTTTCTTCAACGGGTTATTCCGCTTCGAACCAGTCGGTATTTTGCAGAGCGATCGGCGTGATCGAGTAGATCATTTCTTGCAGATGATCGTGAATCGCTCGCTCGGCGGCGTCCGGGTCGTGGGCTTTTAGCGCGTCAAAAATACGATAATGTTGCTGGATCAGGTTTTCCGGCGGCGAGACTTCGCTCAGGCTGAGAAAACGCACGCGGTCCATGGTGGCCTTGATGGTTTCGATAGTTTCCCAGGCCAACGGGCAGTTGGCGATTTGCGTCAGCAACTGATGGAATTCGTCGTCCAGCAGCAGAAATTCCCGGATCTGATGGTGTTGTGACGCCAGCGTTTGTCGATGCAGATTGTGTTCCAGCAGCAGTAGCTGCTGTGGCGCAATGTTAACCGCCACCCGGCGGATAATTGCGCATTCCACCGCCTGGCGAATAAAACGGCCGTCGGCCACCCGTTTGGCGGAAATTTTCATCACGAAGGTGCCGCGTTGCGGCAATATCTGCACCAGACCGGCTTCGGCCAGTTTAATGAAGGCTTCGCGTACCGGCTGGCGTGACACGCTGAAACGGGTTGAAATTTCCTTTTCCGAAAGCAGCGTCCCGGGAGGAATGGTGCAATCAACGATATCCCTGCGCAGAAAGCGATAGATCTGTTGATTTACCGGCACATTGTTCGACAGGCTATAGGTGTCAGGCATGGCAATAATCAATAACCAGGACTCGATTGGGGTGCCACCATACTAGCAGATTATTGTATATCTGCGGATGCATTAATCGACAGGCTAAATTTCTTCTGTCCGGCTCGCAGCGTCAGAAACTGCGAGCCGCTTTGCGGGCATCAGTTGGGGTGCCAATCCTGGTATTCTTCTTTGCGTCGTAACGGCGCGGTTTCTGGCATCAGACACAGGCCGATGGCCGAAACCACGCCCAGCACAATCATATAAATCGCCAGACCGTAGTAGTGCCCACCGGTGATTTGCAGAATTTTCACTGCCACCAGGCCAAGAATACCGCTGCCAACCAGGGAGCCTATCTGCCAGATTAATGCAATGCCACTACAGCGGATACGCGTTGGAAACAGCTCGGGGAAAAAGCTGGCCTGTGGGGCATAGCACATGCTGTGGCCAAGGGTTAATGCCAGGATCATGGCAATTTGCGTTATCAGGAAGTTATCCATGCCAATCGCCAGGAAGAACGGCACGATGCCGATCGCCAACAGCAGTGCGCCGGCAATGTAGACCGGTTTTCGTCCGACCCGATCCGACAGACGCCCCATTAACGGAATTGCCACGATTTCCAGCATCACCGCCACTATCATCGTTTCCAGCAAGATGCTTTCGTTAAGATGGTTGGCTTTGCCATAGGCCAGCACGATAACGGTGAACATGGCGAACGCGCAGGCTTCGATCAGCTTGGCGCACACCCCCTTGACGATCAGGCCAGGATAGAGGCGGACAACTTCGACCACCGGACGTGACTCCACGGCCTTGGTCTGGCGGATTTGGTCAAATATCGGTGACTCATCGATCTTGAGCCGAATAAACAGGCCGACGATAACCAGTAGCAGACTGAGCAGGAACGGAATACGCCAGCCCCAGTCCAGCATCTGTTCCGCCGACAGGCAGGCCGTCAGCAGCGCAAACAAACCGGACGGCAGCAGAAAGCCGGCTGGCGCGCCGATCTGCACCCAACTGGCATAGAAACCGCGGCGTGGCGGTGGTGAATATTCCGCGGTCATCAATACCGCGCCGGCCTGTTCGCCACCGACGCCGAAACCTTGCAAGATACGGATAAAGATCAGTGCAATGGGGGCCCAGATACCTATGGTTTCGTAGGTGGGCAGCAAGCCGATGCAAAACGTTCCCAGGCCAACGATCAGAATGGTGATCACCAACGCCTTTTTACGACCCACCTTATCGCCGATATGTCCAAAGACGATGCCGCCCAGTGGGCGAGCCAGAAAGCCGACGGCATAGGTGGCGAACGCCGCCAGCGTGCTGATTAACGGATCGGCATTCGGGAAAAACAGCTGGCCGAAAAATAATACCGCGGCGGTGCCGTAGGCAAAAAAGTCATAGTATTCCGCTGCGGTACCGATGGCAGACGCGCTGGCGACTCTTTTTAGCGCGGCGGTATCGCCTTTTGCAACGGCGACGTGGGAAATTTGCGTCATGATCACCTCTTGGATATGTGCGATTTGCCAGGGTTGTCGACACGGATAGCCCGTCTGCCGCTAGCGGTTTGATAAACCACCGACGCTCTCTTTGGCGCCGTGGGTCAACAGGGTCAGATAGGCCTGGGTGACGGCCTCGACAAAGGCCGGTTGCGCGGGTAAATCCCGGCCAAATACCGTGTCCATCTGCAGTAATGCCCGTACGCGCGGCTCGCCTTCCTGGCTGGTGGCGACGCGGGTGGCAATCTCGTCACTGCGCGGATCCTGAATCTCGAAGGGCTGACCCTGCTCGTCGATCCCGCCGACATAGCGCATCCAGCCGGCTACGCCCAGCGCCAGACAGTCAAAGCAACTGCCGTGCGCCAGATGCCAGCGAATGGCATCGAGCATGCGTTGCGGCAGTTTTTGCGTACCATCCATGGCAATTTGCGCGGTGCGATGCTGCAGTGCGCCGTTGCCGTAGCGCAGCAGTAATGAGTCGGCGTACAGGGCCAGATCCACGCCCTGCACCTGCAGCGTGGGGGCCTGTTCAGCCAGCATCAGCCGGCGCGCGGCAACGACGAAATGGGGATCTTGCATACAGTCGCTGATGTGCGCATAACCGGCCAGGTAACCCAGATAGGCCAGGAAGGAGTGACTGCCGTTCAGCATGCGCAGTTTCATTTCTTCATATGGCAGCACGTTATCCACCAGTTCGGCGCCGGCTTGTTCCCAGGCCGGGCGGCCTTGAGGGAAGCGGTCTTCGATCACCCATTGGCGGAACGGCTCGCAGGCGACGCCGACCGGGTCGGCAATGCCGCCAAGCAGGTGCTGGATACGCTGTAGGGTGTCGGGCGTGACTGCCGGCACGATGCGATCGACCATGGTCGACGGAAAGGCCACCTGCCGTTCAACCCAGCTTGCCAGCTCGGCGTCCTGCAACTGCGCCAACTGGATGACGACATTACGCGCCACGCGGCCGTTTTCCGGCATGTTGTCGCAGGACATCACGGTGAACGGCGGCAAGCCGCGACTGCGGCGCAGGCGTAGCGCGGCCAGCAGCAATCCCGGCGCCGACTGTGGCCGTGACGGATGCGTCAGGTCATACACAATCGCCGGGTGATCGGCCAGCAGTTGTCCGCTGGCGGGGTGGTAGCAATAGCCTTTTTCGGTGATGGTCAGTGAGACAATGGCGACCTGGGGGTGAGCCATGGCCTCCAACACCGCCTGCACTCCGTCGAGCCGTAGATGCAGCGCCTGCCTGACGACGCCGATGGTCTGGCTGTGCCAGCCGCTGCTGTCCATTTCTGCCACCGAATACAGCAAATCCTGCCGCTTGAGATCGCTAATCAGCTGCTCGCCGCCGACCAGATTGACCGTGCAATATCCCCAATCGCTGCCATATTGGCTGGCCAGCAGATCGGCAAACACTGCCTGATGGGCGCGATAAAAAGCGCCAAAGCCAAGATGTACCATGCGTGCAACCAGCCGGTTGCGATCGTACGATGGCCGCGCAATTGACGTCGTTAAATCGTTAGCATTCATTATTAGCCCGCCGTAGAGTGCCGGCGATCGAGACCGGCACGTTGATGACAAGATGCACCGTGGCGCGGGGCTGGTATTGGCTGCGCCCCGCAGTGGCTCAATAGCTTTGTGCGCTTTTCACCGCGGCGCTCGACGCAGCTTCTGCCGCATCTTCAAGCAGGCTTAAATCACGATCCTTGACCTCCGGCATCAGCAGAGCCGAAATCAGTCCGACCACCGAATAGGCAACGATCATCACCACGATCGGCCACCACGAGTCGACCATATTGCAGAAAATGCCGGCCAGCAGCGGGCCGAAACCTACCGCCACCAAACCGCCGGCCTCCTTGGCAATCGCCATGCGGGTAAAGCGATTACGTGAGCCGAACATTTCCGCCATGGTGATGTTTTCCAGCGCAAACAGCCCCAATACCGCAACGTTGTGGATCACGATGATCGACACCATGATGATGCTGACGTCATTGCCTTTATCGACAATCAACGACAAGGTCGGGTAGGCCAGAATAATGGCGGAAATGCTGACGATGATATAAGGCAGCCGCCGGCCGAATTTGTCGGAAAGCCAACCGAGTAGCGGAATGGTAATAAAACCGAGTATCGAGCTTATCATCAGCGCATCGGTAGGAATGCTCTTCTCAAACAGCAGGGTCTGGACCAGATAACCGGCCAGGAAGGTCTGGATCAGGCCCGAGTTGCCCGCCTGGCCGAAGCGCAGTCCGGTGGCCAGCCAGAAGGATTTGCTGGTGAACATGGCACCAAGCGAATGGGTGTTGTCAACAGGCATGGCATTGGCTACGGCCCCGTCACTGCTGTCGTTGACCTTTTCGAACACCGGACTTTCCTTCAGGTTCATACGCAGCCAGATGGCAAAAATCATTACTACTACGCTGGCCAGGAACGGGATACGCCATCCCCAGGCCAGTAGCTCTTCCTTGCTGAGCCAGAAGAACATGAAGGCCCAAATCGCCGTGGCAGACAGGGTTCCGCAGTTGGTGCCCATGGCGACCAGCGAGGAGATAATGCCGCGTTTACCTTTCGGCGCATATTCGGCCAACATGGTGCCGGCACCGGATATTTCCGCGCCGGCTCCCAGCCCTTGAACAATGCGCAGCAATACCAGCAGCAGCGGCGCAAAGATGCCGATCTGGGCATAGGTTGGCAAAACGCCAATCAACGTGGTGCAGACTCCCATCATGGTAATGGTGATAAACAGCACTTTTTTGCGGCCAATGGTGTCGCCCATACGACCGAAAATAAACGCGCCGACGATGCGGGCGATGTAGCCGGCGCCATAGGTGCCCATGGCGAGAATCAATGCCATGGCGGCGGATTGTTCCGGGAAAAAGATCTCATGAAAAACCAGTGCGGCACCGAGCGAGTAGAGCTGAAAATCCATAAATTCCAATGCGGTACCCAGCCAGCCGGAAACGGCGGCCTTGACCAGATCGCTGGTATTTCTTTTGGGTTGGGCCGTGTTCTGTCCTATATTCATATTCCTGTTCTCTATTGTTGTTCGTTTTATCGGGCGATATCTTGGCTAGCGTCCGGCACTCCCTGACGTAACGGGCTTGCTCGCGAGCGAAAAGGCGACCTGACGATCCGGTGGTGCTGACCAGCCGCGTCGACAACGATTGGATCATCAGGGTTTTACCTAACCAATTGATAAAGCTGTGTTATTTTGCAAATAGATACAGCAAACTTTCGGGCACAGAGCCTGTTGCCTAGAACTGCAGCAAGACTTTGCAGCACTGCTGCTGGTCTTTTTCAAAAACGTTCATGGCATCAACCACCTGCGTGTATGCAAACTGATGGGTAATCAACTTTTCAGGATCGATTTTTCTGTTGCGCATCCAGTCAATAACCTGCGGGAAGCGGGCGCTGTTAAGGCGCGATGAAAATATCGACAGCTCTTTACTGGTAATAGCTTGCTGGGACAGGGTGCAGGGATCGCTGGAAAACCCCATGATGCCGATGCGTGCCGCCGGCGACGCCAACTGGATGGCTTCGGGCAGTATGCCTGGGTGGCAGGCGGCGTCGACAATCAGCGTCGGGCGGATACCCCGTTTTGCCAATGCCTCCGCCAATGACGCCTGGGTATTGTCAAACACCCAGTCCGCACCGTTTTCCTGCGCCATTGCCAGCCGCTCGGCGATGCGATCGACAACCATCACCTGGTGCACGTTATAGACCCCTTTCAGGGTCTGGATCACCGTCAGTCCCATTGGCCCGGCACCGTAGATCAGCGCCACGTCCTGTTCGCAGGGTTGTAGATGAGCGGTGATATTGGCGGCGATGGTGAAGGGTTCGACCATCGCGGCATGGCGATCGCTGATGTCGTCGGGAATAGGGTAGGCATTGCGCGCCGGAGCGCAGGCGTAATCACTGAAGCCGCCGTCGCGATGCACGCCGATGACCTGCAGGCTGGTACAGACGTTGGGCCGGCCTACCGAGCACGGGTAACAATGACCGCAGCTCACCACCGGATCGATCGACACCCGCTCGCCAAGGCGCGTATCGCTGACCTCGCTGCCGACGGCGTCGATCACGCCGAAGAACTCGTGGCCGATCACCCGCGGATAGCGGGCAAACGGGTTGTGGCCGTGATAAATGTGTACGTCAGATCCGCAGATCCCGGCGAATTTCACCTTGACCCGCACTTCGTCGGCGGCGGGGTGAGGCAGGGCGCGTTGCTGGATAACCAGCTCACCCGGTTGTTCAATCACTACGCTGTGCATGTTCAATTCTCCTGTTACCAGTTCCATAAGGTGCCGTCTTCCAGACGCGCCACCGGCAGGTAAGCGGGGTCATACGGATATTTGGCCGCCAGTTTTTCATCGAACTCGATGCCGATACCCGGTTTTTCGCCCGGGTGCATATAGCCGTTGTCGAAGCGCCAGCTGTGTGGGAACACCTCCAGCATTTGCTCGGAATAACCCATGTATTCCTGTACGCCAAAGTTCGGCACCCACAGATCAAAATGCAGCGCCGCCGCCATGCATACCGGTGACAGATCGGACGGGCCGTGCGATCCGGTGCGTACCTGATACAGCGAGGCAAAGTCGGCAATGCGGCGCATGCCGGTGATGCCGCCGGCGTGTGTCAGAGTGGTGCGGATGTAGTCGATCAGCTGTTCTTCGATCAGCTGTTTGCAGTCCCAGATGCTATTGAATACTTCACCGACGGCAATCGGCGTGACGGTGTGTTGACGGATTAGCCGGAAGCATTCCTGGTTTTCTGCCGGCGTCGGATCTTCCATCCAGAACAGGCGGTATGGCTCGACGCTTTTGCCGAAGCGCGCTGCTTCGATAGGCGTCAATCGGTGGTGCATGTCATGCAGCAGGTGCTGGTCGAAACCGAATTTATTGCGCACCGCTTCAAACAGTTTTGGGGTGAAATCGAGGTATTTTTCCGTCGACCACAGCTGTTCTTCCGGCCAGACGCCCTTGGTGGCCGGTTCATACGCCTGGCCTTTGCCTTTGGCCATGCCGTAGGTGGTCTTCATGCCCGGTACGCCGCACTGGACGCGAATCGCCTTATAGCCCATTTCCTGGTGTCGGGCGTAATCGTCCAGCACTTCGTCAATCGAATGGCCGGTGGTGTGGCAATAGACCATTACACCGCTGCGTGAAGCGCCGCCCAGCAGTTGATACAGAGGCATATTGGCGGCTTTGGCCTTGATATCCCACAGCGCCATATCGACGGCGGAAATTGCCGACATGGTCACCGGCCCGCGGCGCCAGTAAGCGCCTTTGTAGAAAAACTGCCAAATATCCTCGATCTGATGGGCGTCGCGGCCGATCAACTGTGGGCAGAGATGATCCTTCAGGTATGAGGCGACCGACAGCTCCCGGCCGTTCAGCGTGGCGTCACCCAGGCCGGTAATGCCGTCGTCGGTGGTGATTTTCAGCGTGACAAAGTTCCGTCCTGGGCAAGTAACAAATACCTCTGCATTAACAATTTTCATCATTTCCACTTCCTGACTGGCAACGTTGCGATGCGCAAAAAATACGCTATGAACTAACTACCATACAAGTATGATTTATCGATTTTGCCGGCAGGGATCACACTTCGGCCCGTCGGAGCGATAGGCCGTCAGCAGGGAAAGCAGGGGATAAAGGCAGGCGCCGAGCGGGCGCCCGTCGGGTTTAGCCGAGTAATTGACAGTTAGGTGGCAGGCGGCATTGCAGCGCGTGTGGCAGTACTTCGATACGGAAGTGGGTGCCTTTCAGCGGTTCACCGTCGAGGTTGAAGGTCATGGTATGCGGAGCGTCAATTTCCACCCACGGCAGCGATGCGCCAATGACGTTTTTGTTTTCTTCGCCGTTGAACAGACTGGCGATCAGCGCCGGCAGCAGCTCATCGGCAATCAGCAGGCGTAACTGCAGCAGACCGTCGTTGATCAACGCATCCGGGCATAGCTGCTGCCCGCCGCCCGCCTGTTTGCCGTTACCGATGCCGATCACCATCGCATCGCCGGTCCAGCTGAAATCCGGGCCGCGAATTTCGCAGCGGTCGGCTTTCAAGGTATCCATGCGCAGCAGGCCGTGAATGAAATAGGAAACGCCGCCCAGCGCCGCTTTCAGTTTTTCTGGTGTTTCGGTGGTGATACGTGCGCCGAAGCCGCCGGTAGCCATATTGATAAAGTAACGATCGTCGTTGACCTTGGCCAGATCGATCTGTACGGCGCGGCCCTTGATCGCCAGATTCAGCGCCTGTTCTGGCACTAACGGGATATTGCACGCCATGGCGAAATCATTGGCGGTGCCCAGCGGCAGGATGCCCAGAATCGGACGTTGCTGCTCGGGAAGGGTGACAAGTGCGGCGGCAACTTCGTTAATGGTGCCGTCGCCACCGCCGGCAATAATGTTGCTGACGCCGAGTTTTACCCCTTCTGCGACGTAACGCGCGGCGTCCCCGTATTCCCAGGTGGCGCGTACGTGCAGGATTTCACCCGCTTCTCTCAACGTGTGAACGGCAGCGCGCACCAGTTCATCGCCGGCACCTTTACCGTTGATGATAAGCAGCGTTGGCGCGTGTTGACTCATTTCCGAACTCCAGACCCAATCATGATGGGGTAAACGATAAACCACAAGCCGGCGCTAAACCATCAGAATATTCAGTTAACAGTGCCGGTTAGCAGGATTTAAACGCGGTTTTATTTTACTCAAGGAGAAATAATATATCGATTTAGCCCGATGGGATATTAATACAATAAATAACGTGGATGACTAAAATAATTTGTCTGGTCGGTTATTGACGGAAGGCAACAAAGAAAAAGCCAGTCCAAGGGAGATTGGACTGGCTAAGGAGGTGGTTCCTAGTATTGCTATGCAAGTATTTTCGTTATTGGTTTTAAGCAGCCTGATATTAACCAGGCTGGCAAAAAATTGATGTGATCCAATTCTAATATTTGCCAAAAAACCGCGCCACCGACCGTGGCGTGGCTCATCAGGCGCTCGGATTATTTCCCTGGGGTAAATTACGGATCAGCAACGCATATTCCAGCTCGATATCCGGTGGGATCGGTAAATAAACAATGTGGCCGTTACCCGGAGCCACGTCTATTGCCTGGTCTTTTTTATTGCGCATGTTTTCCAGTGTAAACTGGATGTTGCCACCCGGCGTCATCAATTCAACGTTGTCGCCACAGGAAAATTTGTTTTTTACGTCGACTTCGGCCCAGCCGTCGCGGCGTACGCCGGTGAATTCCCCGACAAACTGCTGGCGTTCGGAAACAGAAGAACCGTACTCATAGTTTTGCTGCGATTCATGGGTATGGCGGCGCAGGAAACCCTCGGTATAGCCGCGGTGCGCCAAGCCTTCCAGCGTAGTGAGCAGCGACGGATCGAACGGTTTGCCGGCGGCGGCGTCGTCTATCGCCCGGCGATAAACCTGGGCGGTGCGGGCGCAATAGTAAAACGATTTGGTGCGACCTTCGATTTTTAACGAATGCACGCCGAGCTGCGTCAGACGTTCTACGTGCTGGATGGCGCGCAAATCCTTGGAGTTCATGATATAGGTGCCGTGCTCGTCTTCAAACGCGCTCATATATTCGCCTGGTTTCTGCGCTTCGGACAGCATAAACAGCTGGTTGGTCGGCGTGCCGATGCCCAGCGTCGGCTCGACGGTTTGCAGCGGGATGGGTTCATGTTGGTGAACAATATTGCCCGCGTCGTCTTCCTTGCCGGGTTCCGCCTTGTATTGCCAGCGGCAGGCGTTGGTGCAGGTGCCCTGATTCGGGTCACGCTTGTTAATATAGCCAGACAGCAGACAGCGGCCGGAGTAGGCCATGCACAGCGCGCCATGGACGAAGATTTCCAGCTCCATGTCCGGCACCTGGCTGCGGATTTCCGCGATCTCTTCCAGCGACAGTTCGCGTGACAGAATGACACGCGTCAGCCCCATCTGCTGCCAGAACTTCACCGTCGCCCAGTTGACCGCGTTGGCCTGTACCGACAGGTGGATCGCCATCTGCGGGAAGGCTTCGCGCACCATCATGATCAGGCCAGGGTCCGACATGATCAGCGCGTCCGGGCCCATCTCAATCACCGGTTTCAGATCGCGTAAAAAGGTCTTCAGTTTGGCGTTATGCGGCGCAATATTGACCACGACATAGAATTTTTTGCCCAGCGCATGGGCTTCGTTGATGCCGAGCGCCAGGTTTTCATGATTGAATTCATTGTTGCGTACGCGCAGGCTGTAACGCGGCTGGCCGGCATAAACCGCATCGGCACCATAGGCAAAGGCGTAACGCATGTTTTTCAGCGTTCCGGCGGGGGAAAGGAGTTCCGGTGTAAACATGAGGGTTCTCAGTCTGATTTCAGGTCAGTACCGCGCCACCTGATGGCGCAGTGAAAGCGCAGAATTGTAACGGCAGCCCGCGCCAAAATCAGCAATTAACCGGAATTATTCAGGGGAGATTGATCTGCATCATGCGGAAAACGCGCGGCCATGCTGCCGCGCGTAAAAAACCTCAGGCGCTCAGATCGCGCACGTCGGTTGTCGGGCCGTTCTTGATCACCGACTGGATACCGCTTTTGGCGCTGGCATCCGAGCTGTACATCTGGCTGACGCCGATGATCTGATGGTTTTTGGCTTTCAGCACGAAATACGGTTTGTCGCTGCTGCTGACCTTGGTTTCGTATTGCGCTTCGTTGGGGGAATTGGTTTGCACCGAAGCAATACCGTTCTCCGCCGAAGCCTTGCTGGCGTACATTTCGCTGGAAAGAATGATCTCGCCATTACTGGCTTTCAAGGTGAAGTGGTACTGTCCGTTGGACGACTTTTTCAACTCATAGTGGCCGGTTGCCATGGGTCCTTCTCCTGTTGGGTCGATAATTGCAGTAAGTGTAGTCAATCCCTTGAATTTTGGGCGACTGTGCAAACAGACCTAATTAGCGTAGCGTAAAAAAACGCCGAAATATTTGCGGCCGCCGGAAATTTTCACTTTGCAGTGGCGACAACGCACAGGAAGCTAACCACGCGGTGGCTCAGAGAGGATTGACCAGCCGGCACGCTTCCGCCTCCCAACGGTAACCGACGCCATATACCGAACGGATAAACGCCTTTTCGCCGTCGAGCGCTTCCAGCTTGCGGCGCAGGTTCTTGATATGGCTATCGATAGTACGGTCGGTGACCACGCGATAATCGTCATACAGGTTGTTCAGCAGTTGCTCGCGTGAAAATACGTTGCCAGGCTGGCTGGCGAGGGTTTTCAGCAGGCGAAATTCCGCCGGCGTGAGATCCAGCACCTGACCTTGATAACTGGCCTGAAAACGCGGCTCGTCGATGTGCAGCAGCGCATCTTCCTGCTGGGATTCCGCTGGTCGATAGCAGCGGCGCAGTATGGTTTTTACCCGCGCGACCACTTCACGCGGACTGTAGGGCTTGCAAATATAGTCATCTGCGCCGATTTCCAGCCCCAGCAGCCGATCGATCTCTTCGATTTTTGCCGTGACCATCACGATTGGCAGTTCGGTAAAGCGGCGCAGTTCGCGACAGACCGACAGACCGTCGCTGCCCGGCAGCATCAAATCCAGCAGGATCAACGCCGGCGGCTGCTGATGCACTGCGGCAATGACCTCACTGCCGTTGGTCAGCCAGCGGGTGGCGTAGCCGGCAGCCTGGAGATAGTCCACCAGCAATTGGCCCAGCTTGGGCTCATCTTCAACAATCATGATCTGCAATGGCTGATTTTGCGTTTCCATTAGGGCGCCTTGTTCTTCACGGACGAAATTGGGTCAGGGAATTCTACCGTAATGCGCACGCCGCCCAAAGGCGAGTGCTGCGCACGGATGTGGCCGCCGTGCGCTTCGACGATGTTCTGGCTGATGGAAAGACCAAGACCCGAGCCGCCGCTGGCGCGGTTGCGCGAAGCCTCGGTGCGATAAAAACGCTCAAAGATGCGCGACAGTTGCTCGTCGTTGACGCCGGGGGCGCTGTCCTGCCAATAGATAACCAGCCTGCTGGCGTGCGTTTCGATGCCGATCTCCAGCGTGCCGCCGGCGTCGGTATAGCGCAGGCTGTTTTCCAGCAGGTTGTTGAACAGTTGATTGAGACGGTCCGGATCGCCGAACAGCAATGCGCGCTCCGGCAGACGGGTGACGATCTGCAGGCCCTTGGCATGGAAACGTTCGCGAAATACCGCAACGGCGATTTGCAGCAGATGCACGCAGTCGACCTGGGATTTACGGTAGGCCAGCGCGCCGAGATCCGACAGCGACAGCTGATGCAGATCGTCAACCAGTTTGGTCAGGGTGGACACTTCGGCCTGCAATGAACTGAGCGACGCCGGCGTCGGCTGGCGCACGCCATCTTGCAACGCCTCCAGCTCGCCGCGCAGTACCGCCAGCGGGGTGCGCAGTTCATGCGACACGTCTGCCATAAACGCGCGGCGCATCTGTTCGTTTTTTTCCAGCGAGGTGGCGAGCTGGTTAAAGTCCAGCGCCAGGCGACCCAGTTCGTCCTGGCTGCTGACCGCCACCCGCGCGCTGAAATCGCCTGCTGCCAGCCGGTGGGTGCCGGCGACCAGCCGCTTCACCGGCGCCAGCAGGCCGCGCGACATCAACAGCGTGACCGCCGCCGCCAGCAGGGTGGACAGCGCGACAATCCACCAACTGGTACGCCGCTGCTGACGGTCGAAGTTGATGTCGGCGTTGCGGGTCAGGCGTTCCGGTGGGGTGGCGATCACCCAGCCGACAATTTCATTGTTGTAGCGAATCGGCTGGCGGGTGCCTTCCTGGGGAATGTGGCCAGCGTGGCCGACCAGCCGGTTGTACTGACTGTCAACCACCCAGAACTGGGTGCGCCAGCCTTTGGGCGGCAGGTTGTGGCTGCTGTCGCTGTTCTGTTCGAACGAACGCATGATCTGGTAGACCACCTGATCGTTGTTGCGCAGAAACTGCCAGTTGCCGTGGCGGCTGTATTGATCTTCCAGCGCATCGCTGAGCATGGCGATACGCTGTTCGTTGCTGTGCTTGATGTAATCGATAAAGCCACGCTCGAAGCTGAGACGCACACCCCAATGCATGGTGATCAACACCAGCATGCAGGTGGCGAAGATGGCTAAAAACAGCTTTGCGGTAATGCCTATTCTCATTAAGTCCTCGTTGAGCTGTTACCCGGCCCTTTGGTCAATGTGCGGTTGGTGATGTTGATGACCGGAACGCGGGCAAAGGCCAGCGCCGGCAGTGCAATGATCAGCGCCATGCACAGGTAACTGTAAATGAAGGCATTGTGGATCGCCGGGCTGTCGGCCACCACCTGATGGTGGGCAAAGCTGCCGATTAAAATACCGGCGATGCTAACGCCAATGCTCATGGAAAGCTGCATCACCATCGACAGCAGGCTGTTGCCGCTGCTGGCGAGGCGATCCGGCAGGTCTTTCAGCGTCAGCGTATTCATCGCTGAAAAACGCAGCGAGTTGATCATGCTCTGGAACACCAGTACCACCGGCAGCAGATACAGCCAGCCCAGCATCGCCACCAGCAGGAAAAGCACGGTGATCAGCGCCAGCAACAGGGTGGCATACACCAGCACGTTGCGATAGCCGAAACGGTTGACCACCTGCACCACGATGCGTTTCATGCCCATACTGCCAAGGATCATCGGGATCATCATCAAACCGGCGTGGAACGGCGAAAACCCCATGCCGACCTGCAGGAACAGCGGAGTCATGAACGGTAGCATCCCGCTGCCAATCCGCCCCAGCAGGCTGCCGAACAGGCCTACTTTATAGGTTTCGGTAGCCAACAGCGACAGCGAAAACAGCGCCCGTGAATTGCCGCGGGCATACCACCAGTAGCCCGCCAGCGCGGCGGCACCCAGCGCCACCAGGCCAGCAATGGCGGCCGCCGACAGCCCCATGCCCTTATGACCGTCGAGCGCCAGCGTCAATGCCGCCATACCGATGGCCAGCATGATAAAGCCGCTGATGTCGAAGCGCCGGGTCTGCATGCGGTAGTTGGGCATCAGCATCAGCGTGGCGATGGCGCCGGCAATGCCGACCGGAATGTTGATCAGGAAAATCCAGTGCCAGCTGGCGTACTCCACCAGAAAGCCGCCGAGCGCCGGCCCCATCAGCGGGCCAATCTGCCCGGGCAGGGTAACGAAGGTCATTGCCGCCATATACTGGTCGCGCGGTACGATTTTCATCACCGTCAGGCGGCCGACCGGCACCATCATGGCACCGCCGATGCCCTGTACCACGCGCCAGGCAATCAGCTGGTTCAGCGTTTCCGCTCGGGCGCACAGCAGTGAGCCGAGGGTAAACAACACGATGGCGCTGAAAAATATCCACTTTACGCCGACCTTATCCGCCAGCCAGCCGCTGGCCGGCAGCATCACCGCTACCGTCAGCACGTAGGAAACTATCACCGATTGCATGCGCAGCGGGCTTTCCCCCAGGCTGACGGCCATGGACGGTAACGCGGTATTGACGATGGTGGTGTCGAGGGTTTGCATGAAAAAACCAAATGCGACGATCCACAGTTGCCATTGTACGGATGCGGGTTGCTGTTTCACGAACCTTGCTCTCCTCCTCTGGTCTGACACGCCGCGGATCAATGGCGGGGCGGGGCCGAATCAGACGCCGCCCACCTTATCGGTTATTCAGGCAATGGTTGCAATTTTTTTCCGCGGCGAAAACGCATTTGCAGCCGGTCGAAATACAGGTAAATCACCGGCGTGGTGTATAGCGTCAGCAACTGGCTCATCAACAGCCCGCCGGCAATGGTAATCCCCAGCGGCTGACGGAGCTCGGCGCCGTCGCCGCTGGTCAGCACCAGCGGCAGCGCGCCAAACAGCGCGGCCAGCGTGGTCATCATGATCGGCCGAAAGCGCAGCAGGCTGGCCTGGAAAATCGCCTCGCGTGCGTTGATGCCGCCGTTGCGCTGCGCATCCAGCGCGAAGTCGACCATCATGATGGCGTTTTTCTTCACGATGCCTATTAACAGCATAATACCGATCAACGCAATCAGGCTAAACGAGGCATCGAACAATTCCAGCGCCAACAGGGCACCGACCCCGGCGGAGGGCAGGGTGGACAGAATGGTCAGCGGGTGGATATAGCTCTCGTACAGTATGCCAAGCACGATATACACCGTGGCGATGGCGGCGATGATCAGCAACAGTTGGGATTGCAGCGTTTCCTGGAATACCTGCGCGGTGCCGGCAAATGCGCCACGTACCGTACTCGGCACGCCGAGCGCAGTCATGGTGCGTTCGATGGCCGCGGTGGCGTCCGACAGGCTGCCGCCGTCCGGCAGGTTAAACGAAATGGTCGAAGCCGCCGACAGGCCCTGATGGTTGACCGACAACGGCGCGTTGGCCGGTTGCCAGTGAGCGAAATACGACAGCGGGATCGCCTTGCCGTCGTTATTGATCACGAACATTTTTTCCAGCGCACTGACGTCCTGGGTGTAGGGCGGCGCCACTTCCATCACCACCTTGTACTGATTGAGCGGCTGATAGATGGTCGAAACCTGGCGTTGACCAAAGGCATTGTTCAGCAGGTTATTGGCATCGGACACGGAAATGCCCAGCCGCGCCATGGTTTCGCGGTCATACACCAGATCCATTTCCGACCCCTTGTCCTGCTGATCGGAGTTGACGTCCGCCAGTTGCGGCAAGGCAGCCAGCGCGGTGCGGATCTTCGGCTCCCATTCGCGCAGCGCACCCAGGTCGTCGGCCAGCAGAGTGTATTGATAGCTGGCGTTCGACTGCCGCCCACCGACGCGAATATCCTGCACCGCCATCAGGAACAGGCTGGCTCCCGGCTCTTGCGCCAGCTTGGCACGCAGTCGGGCGATGACCTGCTGCGCGTTTGCGCGGCGTTCGGATAACGGCTTGAGCGAAATGAACATCGAACCGGCATTGGTGCGTGAACCGCCGGTGAAACCGGTCACGTTGTCGACGTCAGGATCTTCACGCACGATTTTCATAAAGTCTTCCAGTTTGCCGCGCATCGCCTGGAACGAAATGCTCTGATCCGCCTGAATAAACCCCATCAGGCGGCCGGTGTCCTGCTCGGGGAAGAAGGTTTTCGGAATGCTGACATACAGCCATACATTAAGGGCGATGGTGGCGAGGAACACCGCCAAAACCCAGCGTGAATGACCCAGCACCCAGTTGAGAGAACGCCCATAGCCCTGCTGCAATCCCACCAGCAATCGGCCGAATCCACGGCTGCGGCGCTGGGCGCGTGCCGGCTGGTGGCGCAGCAGATAGGCGCACATCATCGGCGTCAGCGTCAGCGAAACGATCAGCGACAGGCCGATGGAAACCGACAGCGTGACGGCAAATTCGCGGAACAGGCGGCCGGGCAATCCGCTCATCAACAACAGCGGGATAAATACCGCCACCAGCGACACGCTCATCGAGAGCACGGTAAAACCGACTTCGCGCACCCCTCGCAGCGCGGCGTTCAACGGTTTGATGCCGGCTTCGACGTGGCGTGAAATATTTTCCAGCACCACGATGGCGTCATCCACCACAAAGCCGGTGGCAACGGTGAGCGCCATCAGCGACAGATTGTTCAGACTGAACCCGCACAGATACATGGCGGCGAACGAACCGATCAGTGAAACCGGTACCGCCACCGCCGGGATCAGCGTGGCACGACCGGAACGCAGAAAGATGAACACCACCAGAATCACCAACCCAATGGCGATTGCCAACGACTGTTCGACTTCTGCCAGCGAGGCGCGGATGGTGGGGGAGCGATCCTGTGCGATGTTCAGATGGATCGAGGCGGGGATGGTTTCCTGCAAGGTCGGCAGTTCGGCGCGGATGCGATCGACGGTTTCAATGATGTTGGCATCCGGCGCGCGGCTGACGGTCAGAATGATCGCCGGTTCGGCGTTGGTCATCCCGGCGTTGCGCACGTCCTGCACCGCGTCCTTGACCTCGGCAACGTCGCCGAGCCGCACCGCCGAACCATTGTTGTAATGCACGATCAGCGGCTGGTAGTCGGCGGCGGTTTTCAACTCGTCGTTGGTCTGTAACTGCCAGCGCTGCTGCTGGTTTTCCACCGCCCCCTGCGGCCGGCGAACGTTGGCGTTGCTGATGGCCTGCCGTACGCCGTCGAGTGAGATCCCCTGATTGAACAACGCACCCGGGTTGAGTTCTACCCGGACTGCCGGCAGCGAACTGCCGCCCACCGACACGTCGCCGACGCCTTCGGTCTGGGCGATTTTTTGTGCCAGCTGGGTCGAGGCGAAATCATACAGCTGCCCCTGGTTATAGGTATCCGAGGTCAGCGTCAGGATCATGATCGGTGCGTCTGACGGGTTCACCTTTCGGTAGCTGGGACGATTGGGCATACCGGTTGGCAGCAGGCTTTGCGCGGCGTTGATGGCCGCCTGCACGTCGCGTGCTGCGCCGTTGATATCGCGATCCAGATCGAACTGCAAAATGACCCGCGTGCTGCCCAGCGAACTCATTGAGGTCATTTCGTTGACGCCGGCAATGCGGCCTAGCGCGCGCTCCAGCGGCGTCGCCACCGATGACGCCATGGTTTCCGGCGACGCGCCGGGCAGCGAGGCGCTGATGACGATCACCGGGAAATCCACCTGCGGCAGCGGCGAGACCGGCAATAGCCGGAACCCCATCACCCCGGCGATGGCAATCGCCAGGGTCAGCAGGGTGGTGGCCACTGGCCGATAGATGAACAGGGCGAAGAATTTCACGGCAGCTCCTGCGGATCCGGCTGACGGCGAGTATTACGCGCCAGTTTGTCAAACAGCAGGTAAATTACCGGCGTGGTGAACAGCGTCAGGATCTGGCTCATCACCAGACCGCCCACCATGCACACCCCCAGCGGATGGCGTAGTTCGGCGCCGACGCCGGTGCTGAGCATCAGCGGCAGTGCGCCAAGCAGCGCCGCCAGCGTGGTCATCAATATGGGCCTGAAACGCAGCAGACAGGCCTGATAAATCGCGTCGTATGGCGTCATGCCCTGTTCACGTTCGGCGGCCAGCGCAAAGTCGATCATCATGATGGCGTTTTTCTTGACGATGCCAATCAGCAAAATGATGCCGATAATGGCAATCACATCCAGCTCGCTGCCCGCCGCCATCAATGCCAACAGCGCGCCGACGCCGGCGGTCGGCAAGGTGGACAGAATGGTCACCGGGTGGATAAAACTTTCGTACAACACGCCGAGCACGATATACATCGCGACAATTGCCGCCAGGATCAGCCACAGGGTGCTGCCAAGCGCCGCCTGGAATGCCAGCGTGGCCCCCTGGAACTGGGTGGTGATGTCAGTGGGCAGATTGAGTTGCTGTTCCGCCTGGGTGATGGCGTCCACCGCTTCGCCCAGCGAATAGCCGTCCGTCACATTGAACGACACCGTTGCCGACGGGAACTGGTCAAGGTGGTTGACCGACAGTGGACCAAAGCGCTGTTCTATTTTGGCCATGGCGCTGAGCGGCACAATGGTGCCGTTGCTGCTGGTCAGGCGGATATCGTTGAGTGCCGTCAGCCCTGGTGTCTGGCTGACGTCGTGCTCCAGCACCACGCGGTACTGGTTGGCCTGGGTATAAATGGTGGATATCAGCCGTTGACCAAAGGCGTTATACAGCGCGTTGTCGATGTCGTTCATGCTGATGCCGAGGCGCGAGGCTGAGTCGCGATCGACATTGACGTAGGCCACCAGCCCCTGATCGAGCCAGTTGCTGGTCACCTCGGCCAACTGTGGCGTCTGTTTCAGCACCGCCAGCAGTTTCGGCACCCACAGACTCAGCTCATCCAGCGACATCGCCTGTAAGGTAAATTGATACTGGGTGCGGCTGACCTGGGTATCAATGGTCAAATCCTGCACCGGCTGCAAATACAGTTTCATACCGGGGAAATGCGCGGTTTGCCGTTGCAGGCGGGCGATCACCGCCGGAATGCGATCGCTGCGTTCATCGAGCGGCTTCAGGTTGATCTGCAGCCGGCCGCTGTTGAGGGTGGCGTTGCTGCCGTCGACACCGACGAATGAGGTCAGGCTAGCCACCGCCGGATCGCGCAGGATTTCCGCGGCCACCTGCTGTTGACGTTCGGCCATATTGCTGAACGACACGCTTTGTGGCGCTTCCAGCGTGCCCTGAATGATGCCGTTGTCCTGTACCGGGAAGAAGCCCTTGGGGATCAGCAGATACAGCAGCACCGTCAGCGCCAGCGTGCCCAGCGCCACGCCGAGCGTCAGCCACGGGTGATTGAGCACCACCTTCAGCCAGACCGCGTAGCGGGCGATCACCCGGTCGAAGAAGCGCTCGGACGCACGCGAGAAACGGTTTTGCCGGCGCAGCGATTCATGGCTGAGCATGCGCGCGCACATCATTGGCGTCAGCGTCAGCGACACCACGGCGGAAATCAGGATCGCCACCGCCAGCGTCACGGCGAACTCGCGGAACAGCCGGCCGACGATATCGCCCATAAACAGTAACGGGATCAGCACCGCCACCAGCGAGAAGGTCAGCGAGATAATGGTAAAGCCGATTTCGCCAGCGCCTTTCAGCGCCGCATCCAGCGGCTTTTCGCCCTTTTCGATGTAGCGCGAGATGTTTTCGATCACCACGATGGCGTCGTCGACCACGAAGCCGGTGGCGATGGTCAGCGCCATCAGCGTCAGGTTGTTGATCGAAAAATCGAGGAAATACATGGCGGCAAAGGTGCCGACCAGTGACAGCGGTACCGCTACGCTTGGAATAATGGTCGCGGGTACGTTGCGCAGAAAGACGTAAATCACCATCACCACCAGCGCAATCGCCAGCAGCAGTTCAAACTGCACGTCGTTGACCGAGGCGCGAATGGTGGTGGTGCGGTCGGTCAGCACCTTGACGTCAACCGACTTCGGCAGACTCTTGACCAGCACCGGCAGCATGTCGCGAATGCCGTCGGCGGTGGCGATCACGTTCACCCCCGGCTGGCGCTGAATATTGAGCACGATCGCCTGTTGTTTGTTGGCCCAGGCCGCCAGACGGGTGTTTTCCGCACCCTGCTCAATGGTAGCGATGTCCTGCAGGCGGATTGCCGCGCCGTTCTGATAGGCGATGATCAGCTGACGATAGTCTTCGGCCGACTTCATCTGATCGTTGGCGGACAGCGTGACCGAACGGGTAGGGCCATCGAGGCTGCCCTTGGCGGAATTGACGTTGGCGTTGCTGATGGCGCTGCGCACCGTTTCGCTGTCCAGGCCGTAGGCGGCAACCGCCGCGGCGTTCAGCTTGACCCGTACCGCCGGACGTTGGCCACCGGACAGCGTGACCAGACCGACGCCGTTCACCTGTGAGATTTTCTGCGCGACGCGGGTTTCCACCATGTCTTCCACCTGGGTCATTGGCATGGCGCTGGAGGTGACCGCCAGCGTCATGATCGGCGGATCGGCAGGGTTGACCTTACTGTAGATCGGCGGGTAGGGCAGGTCGCTCGGCAGCAGATTGGTGGCGGAGTTTATCGCCGCCTGCACTTCCTGCTCGGCAACGTCGAGCGGCAGTTCCAGTTGAAACTGCAGCGTAACCACCGACGCGCCGCCGGAGCTTTGCGATGACATTTGCTTCAGGCCGGACATCTGGCCGAACTGGCGTTCCAGCGGAGCGGTGATGGCCGAGGTCACCACGTCCGGGCTGGCGCCGGGGTACAGCGTAACCACCTGAATGGTTGGGTAGTCCACTTCCGGCAGCGCGGAAACCGGCAATGCGCGATAGCCGATAATACCGGCCAGCAGAATGGCCAGCATCAGCAGCGTGGTGGCTACCGGGCGCAGAATAAACAGGCGGGATGGTCCGCCACCGGCGTTCGGCGGTGTGGCGTGCATCAGGATTTCCCTTGAACGTGCGGTTGCTGGCGCGGTTTGGTGGCCGCCGGGGTTTCCTGCGGCGTCAGCACTTCAACCTGTGCGCCTTCGGTCAGGCGATCGATACCGTCGGTTACCACCCGGTCGCCGGCGCTCAGCCCGGCGCTGATCACCACCTGCTGGCTGTCCTGTACCCCGGCGGTCACCAGGTGCTTGCTGACGCGGTTATCGTCGCTCAGCGTCCAGACAAAGTTGCCTTCGTTGCCCATTTGCAATGCGGCGGTCGGGATCACTACCGCGTTGTGCAGGGTGTCGACCTTCAGCCGTGCGTTGACGAACTGATTGGGAAACAGCGCGTCATCCTGATTGTCAAAACGCGCTTTGAGTTTGATGGTGCCGGTGGCGGTATCAATCTGGTTATCCAGACTCAGCAGTGCGCCGGTGGCGAGCCGTTGCTGATTGGTGCGATCCCAGGCTTCAACCGCGACCGGGCCGGCTTTTTGCGCCTTGACCAGATCGGCGATATTGCCCTCCGGCAGGGTAAATACCACGTCGATCGGCTGCGTCTGGGTGATCACCACCAGCCCGGTGGTGCTGCCGCTGCTGATATAGTTGCCGACGTCCACCAGCTTCAGACCGACGCGCCCGTCAATCGGCGCGGTGATGCGGCTGTAGGTGATTTGCAGTTTGGCGCTATCGACCGCGCCCTGATCGGCCTTGATGGCCCCTTCGGTCTGGCGCACCAGCGCTTGCTGCGCGTCGAGTTCCTGACGCGAAATCAGGTTGGTTTTCACCAGTTGCTGATAACGTGCCAAATCCTGCCGGGCATTAGCCAGCGTTGCCTGATCCTTCGCCAATTGTCCCTGCGCCTGGGTGAGCTGGACGTTGAACGGCCGCGGATCGATTTCCGCCAGCAGATCCCCGGCTTTGACCTGTTGTCCCTCGGTAAAATGCAGCGCCATCAGTTGACCGTCGACGCGGCTGGTGACGGTAACGGTATTGGCGGCGGTAGCGGTGCCCAACCCGGACAGATAGCGCGGCACCGTCTGTTGGCTGGCGGTGGCTGCCTGCACCGGCGACATCGGCATACCGCGCCTACCGGCGGCAGGCGTTGCGCGAGCATCCTTGCCGGCTGCGGCCTGGCGGGCGCTTGGCATCGCTTCGGGCTGCGTCGCAGAGAAATGGCGCCACAGCATAACGGCAGCAACAATCACCAGAATCAGCGCCAGCAGGCGCAGTATCCAGGAACGACGTGTGGGGTTTGCATTCATGACGGTGAAAATTCTCTCCAAAGGCAGGCGTACTGACGGGCATTGATTGCCGAAAAGCGGTCTTTCTATAGGATACTAGTTTAGCGGCCGGAGACTTGATAAAAATGAAGGAAAAATGGAGGAATCGTCAGTTTTCCATGAAGAGTTCGGGGATTTATCGTTTTCCAGACTAATCTTGTCTGTTAGCGCGGCTTTTATCGCGTGCCAGGTGCGACGCATCTGGCTGGTTGAGCCTATCTGTTCTGCCTGGAGGAGTTAGTAATGCGTAAACGGCAATTGGGAACCACCGATATTCAGGTTCCACCGCTGACCTTTGGCGGCAATGTGTTTGGCTGGACGGCGGATCGCGCCATGTCCTTTCGTCTACTTGATGCGTTACTGGATCATCAGCTTAATTTTATTGATACCGCCGACGTTTATTCCTCTTGGGCGCCGGGCAATCAAGGGGGCGAGTCGGAAACCGTCATCGGCGAATGGCTGAAGAAAAGCGGCAAACGCGACCAGGTGATTATCGCCACCAAAGTGGGCAAACCGATGGGGGAAGGCCGACAGGGGCTGGCGCCACGCTATATCCAACGGGCGGTAGAAGATTCGCTGCGCCGCCTGCAAACCGAGTATATCGATCTGTATCAGTCCCATGACGACGATCGCGATACGCCGCTGGCGGAAACGCTGTCGGCGTTTGATGCCCTGATCAAGGCCGGTAAGGTGCGGGCTATCGGCGCCTCCAATTATCAGGCCGAACGGCTGGAGGAAGCGCTGAACGTCAGTGAACGGCTCGGACTGGCGCGCTATGAAACGCTACAGCCGGAATATAATCTCTACGCCCGCCAGGGTTATGAACAGGCGCTTGAGGGCGTGGCGGTCAAACGGCAACTGGGCGTGATCAACTTCTTCTCGCTGGCCAGCGGTTTCCTGAGCGGCAAATACCGTAGCACAGCCGACGTCGGCAAAAGCCAGCGTGGCGATACGGTGGCTGCACGTTACTTGAATCCACGCGGGTTTCGCATTCTTGCCGTGCTGGATCAGACGGCGGAAAAGCACCGCAGTACGCCGGCGCAGATTGCCCTGGCCTGGCTGATGGCGCGGCCGAGCATTACTGCTCCGATTGTCAGCGCCACCTCGTTGCAACAGCTTGATGAGCTGGTGGGCGCGACCCGCGTGCAACTCGACGCGCAGGATATGCAGCGGTTGCAGCAGGCCAGTGCCGCATAGCCGCGCCGTGCTCTCCTTTGGCAGGATTTTGCTCTATCCTGAATGGGTCTAGATGATTCATTCAGGGAGCAGCAATGTGCAACGAGACTGTTAATGATTTAGCCACGCTTGAGCAAATTTACGGCCAACCGGCCGCCCCTTCGGTGTTCAAGGAAGTCAGTTACCTTCACCCGGCTTATCGCCCTTTTATCGAGGCCGCGACATTTGCCGCGCTGGCGAGCGTTGGCCCGGACGGGATGGATGTGTCGCCGCGTGGCGATCCGGCCGGTTTCCTGCATATCGAGGATAAAAAAACGCTGTTGCTGCCTGACCGACGCGGCAACAACCGCATCGACAGCATGCGCAATATTCTGCATGACAATCGCGTTGCTCTGCTGCTGTTGATTCCCGGGGTGAATGAAACGCTGCGTATCAACGGCCGGGCGGAGATTGTGATCGCCCCGACGCTATTGCAACGCTTTGCCCATCGCAACATGTTGCCGCGCTCGGTACTGCGTATCACGGTGGAGGCGGTATTCTTTCAGTGTGGCCGGGCGATTCTGCGTTCCGGCCTGTGGGATGCGTCGACGCAGATCCCGCGCCAGTCGCTGCCCAGTACGGGTACTCTGCTGGCCGAAATCAGCAAAAGCAGTTTTGACGGCGAGCAGTATGACGCCGAGTTGCCGCAGCGGCTGCGCGATACGCTGTATTAATCACCTGGCGTCAGGCGGGCGTGCCAGCGTGCCCGGCAAGCCGAAAAAGATAATCAGCATGTTTGCTCCTGCCATTGTTGCCGCGTCAGACGATACACCACATGATCGCGTAACGGGTGGCCTGCCGGCAGGCGCGGATGGGCAAAGCGCTCACCGTGGTAATGCATGCCGATGCGCGCCATCAGCCGCCGTGAGGGCTGGTTGATGACGGCGGTAAATGACACCACTTCCGGCAATGACAAGCGCTGGAACGCATAGGCCAGCACGGCACGGGCAGCTTCGCTGGCATAGCCCTGATGCCAATAATTCGCCGCCAGGCGCCAGCCGATTTCCACGCCAGGTGCGATGGGCAGATCGTCGCCTATCGGATTGAGGCCGACAACGCCGATAAACGGCGTAACCGCTTTGAGCTCCACGGCCCATAACCCCCAACCGACCCGTTGCATAACATGGCGCAGGGTGGCCGCCTGACGGTGGCTGGCAGCGGCGCTGAGTGTCGAGGGGAAATAGTGCATGACGCGTGGATCGGCATTAAGCGCGGCGAAGGCGCTCAGATCGCTGTCCTGCCAGGCGCGCAGGTGCAGGCGCGCGGTATCAAGGGTGTCGATGGACATGGCGCTTCCTCGGAAAAGGCGCGGCGTGGTGGCCGCGCCCGGTAGAGTGTAGCGAATGACGAGCTAGCGAAACAGCGTTTGTGCCCAGCGCGCCAGTCCGGCGGTGACCGAGCCGAAGTCGTTACCGCCGACGATCGGAATGCCTGGCAACTGTTGCTGTAGTGCGGTGCGCAGCAGCGGCGAACGTGCACTACCGCCGGTGAGATAAATCACCTGTGGCGTGCTTTGGCTGGTGGCCAATGCCGCAGTCACCTGTTCCTGGATCCGTTGCAGTGGCTGCGAAATTGCCTCGGCCAACTGACCTTGACCGATGGTTTCGGCCAGATCGGGCTGCACAAATGCCAGCGGCACCTGGGTACTGTCCTGAGCGGACAGGGCAATTTTGCTTTCTTCTGCCGCCCGCACCAATCGGTAGCTCAGGCGCTGCTGATAGACCTTCAGCAGGCGTTGAACCTTCTCCGGCTCGGCGGCGTCGCGGATCAGATCGCGCAACAGACGGGCATTGGCGCTGCCATAAAAATCGTTCTGCGCCGGCACGTCGTTGGTAGCAACCGCGTTCCAGTAAGGCAACGCCGGCAGCGCGATGCCTTTCTCGGTTTCGCCGCCCATGCCGAACAGCGGCATCAACTGTTTGAACGCCAGCATGATATCCAGATCGTTACCGCCAACGCGGCAGCCGCTGTGACCCAGCAGGCTTTGCTGGCGGTCGGCGCGATCGCGCCATTGCGGCCCCATCAGCAACACCGAACAGTCGGTGGTACCGCCGCCGATGTCCACCACCAGAACGGTTTTTTCTTCGCTCAGCGTGGCTTCAAAATCCAGCCCGGCGGCTACCGGCTCGAACTGGAATTCGATGTCTTTAAAGCCGGCGCGCTGGGCGGCGCGTTGCAGAATACCCTGTGCCTGATGGTTGGCCTCGTCGCCGCCGGTGCCCTGGAAGTTAATCGGGCGGCCAATCACCGCCTGATCGATCTGCTGCTGCAACGCTCCTTCGGCCTGGCGCTTGATGTGGAACATCATGGCGCACACCAGATCTTCAAACAGCGCGATCTGCTGTGCTTTCAGGCCGTTGGCTCCAAGGAAGGATTTTGGCGAGCGAACGAAGTACACCTCTTGCGGATCTTCGACGTAATGCGCCAGCGCTTGCAGGCCGAACAGCACGCTGTCGGCATTCACCGGAATGTCTTCCTCGCGGTTAAAGCTGATGGCGCGCCGCAGCAACTGCTGGTTTTCGTCGCTGCCGGTCGGCACCTGCCAATGGCGGTGCAGACACTCGCTGACCGCTTCGCGCGTTGGCGCGCACAGCATTGACGGCAGATACGGTTCGTTGTTTTCCAGCGCCAGCAACTGAGGGCCATTGTCGCCCATGACCGCCACGGAACAGTTTGCTGTTCCATAATCAAAACCAATAAACATTGTCTTTCCCCATGCCAATGAAGGGGGGCGACTTTACCCGAGAGCGGGCGTCTGGGCAACGTGCAGCGCGTCAAGCGGCTAAAAATTTAGCGCAGTGGCAGTTGGCATGCTTAACTGTTTGCCACAGGTTAATGTCCGAATTCCGCACGCCAGGGCGCAGCGCGAGCAGCATAATGATGAAAAAACCGACATTGAGCGTAATCATGAGTAATCAACAGGCATTCTATGCCGCGCTGCAGGCGCGCGATCGCAAGTTCGACGGCCGATTTTTTGTCGGCGTTTCCTCAACCGGTATTTATTGCCGCCCGGTGTGCAGCGCCCGCACGCCAAAAATTGAAAATTGCAGCTTTTACCCCAGCGCGGCGGCGGCCGAACTGGCAGGGTTTCGCCCTTGTCTGAAGTGTCGGCCTGAACTGGCTCCGGGGCTGGCGTTAATCGATCTGGGCAACCGCTACGCGCAGGTGGCGGTGCAACTGATTGAGCAGGGCTATCTTTCCGAACACGGTTGTGACGCGTTGGCGGCGCGGCTGGGCATTTCCGATCGACATCTGCGGCGGATATTTGCCGAACGCTTCGGTGCGTCACCGATTGATTATGCGCAGTCGCATCGGCTGTTGCAGGCCAAACGGCTGTTGGCGGACACCCGTATGCCGCTGAGCGAAGTGGCGTTCGCCGCCGGTTTCGGCAGCCTGCGGCGCTTTAACGAGCTATTCAAACAGCGTTATCGCCTGGTGCCGTCGGCCCTGCGCGAAAGCAGCGCAAGACAGTCGCGCGCCGCTGCCAGCGGGCTGGTGTTTCACCTGGGCTATCGCCCGCCGTACGACTGGGCGCGTATGCTGGAGTTTTTGCAGGCGCGTACGGTTATCGGCGTGGAAAGCCTGCGGGACGGTCTGTATTGCCGTTCCATTGCGTTGCAGCAGGGGGGGGAGGAATACCGCGGCTGGGTCAGCGTACTGCCGGAGCCGGTGCGCAACCGGGTGCGGGTGGAGATTGCACCGTCGCTTAGCCGAGTCACCACCGAGGTGCTGCGGCGCGTACGTCAGCTGTTCGATCTGGATGCCGCACCTGACCTGATCGCCGATGCGCTGGGCGAGCTGGCGGCCGACGCGCCCGGTTTGCGGCTGCCCGGGTGCGTCAACAGCTTCGAACAGGCAACGCGCGCGGTGCTGGGCCAACTGGTCAGCGTCAAGATGGCTGCCAGCTTTGCCGGGCGAATGGCCGAGCGTTGGGGGACGCCGCTTGAACAGCCGTACGGCGGCATCACTCACCTGTTCCCGACGGCACAGCAGGTAGCGCAACTGCAACCGCAGGATCTGCGGCCACTCGGTGTACAGCTCAAACGCGCCGCGGCGTTGATTGCCATTGCCCGGGAGGTAGTGGAACAACGGTTGACGCTGGATAACGTGCTGGATATCGATGCTGGCATCAAGGCGTTGACCGCGCTGCCGGGGATTGGCAGCTGGACGGCGAATTACATCGCGATGCGCGCCTGGTCATGGCCGGACGTGTTTTTGGCTGGCGATTACCTGATCAAACAGCGTTTCCCCGGTATGACGCCGCGACAGATGGAACACTACGCCGAGCGTTGGCGGCCGTGGCGTTCTTATGCCACGCTGCACCTCTGGCACCATCAGCGCTGGCAGCCTCAGCCGGCAAGCGACCAGTAACGCGCCGGCCGCGCTGGCCTACAGCAGAAAAAGCGTGGCAAGGCCAAGAAAGATAAAGAACCCACCGGTATCGGTCAGCGCAGTGATCAGCACGCTGGAGCCGACTGCCGGATCGCGGCCGAGCTTGAGCATGGTCATTGGAATGACGACGCCCATCAGTGCCGCTACCAGTAGATTAAGTATCATCGCCAGCGTCATCACGCCGCCCATCGCCCAGTCGCCGTACAGCAGATAGGTCACCACTCCCATGATGCCGCCCCACACCACGCCGTTGATTATCGCCACGCCCAGTTCCCTGAGCATCAGTCGCGATATGTTGCCGACTTCAATCTGGTGCAGCGCCAGGGCGCGCACGATCATGGTAATGGTCTGGTTGCCGGTGTTGCCACCGATGCCGGCGACGATCGGCATTAACGCCGCCAGCGCCACCAGTTGGGAAATGGTGTGCTCGAACAGGCCAATGACGCGCGAGGCGATAAAGGCGGTGCACAGGTTGATAGCCAACCAGGCCCAGCGGGTTTTTACCGCTTTGCCAACCGGAGCGAACACGTCTTCTTCCGGACTCAAGCCGCCCATACGACGCAGGTTGCTTTCGCTTTCCTCATTGACCACGTCGACGATTTCTTCGATGGTCAAACGTCCCATCAACTTGCCTTTGGCGTCGATCACCGGCGCACTGATCAGGTCGTAGCGTTCAAATGCGCCAGCCGCCGCTTCGGCTTTGTCCTCTGGCTGAAAGGTGGTGGGATCGCTGTCCATCACCTCGGATACCGGCGTTTCCGGATCGTTGAGCAGCACGGCGGTCAGCGGCAGCTCACCCAGCAAGGTGTTTTTGCGATCGGTAACGAAGATTTTATCGGTCGCGTCGGGAATGGTTTTGCGCAGACGAAGAAAGCGGTGCACCGCGCCCAGCGTGACGTCGGCGCGCACCGTGATCAGCTCGAAGTCCATCATCCAGCCGACGGTTTCTTTGCCGTAGTGCATCATTTCGCGCACTTGCGCCCGTTCATCCGGTTCCAGCGAGGTCAGCAGCCGTCCCATCAGGTTACGCGGCAGGAACTGCGCCAGATAGGCCTGTTCATCGACGTCCAGCGTCTTGATCGCCTTGAGCAGGTCTTTGTCGCTCATTTCTTCGATCAGGCTGTCCCACACCGGTTCGGCCACTTCCACCAGCGTTTGGCCGCGCTTGGTGTTGCCCACCAGCCGCCACAGCGCCAGTCGTTCATCCTGCGGCAGCGCTTCCAGCAGGTCCGCCAGATCGGCGGCGTGCATGTCTTCGACAATCTGGGTGATTTCTGCGGTCTGGTTGAGCCGTTCGCTTTTGTCGAGCGGTTGTCCGTCGCCGGGACGGCCAAGAATGCCATCGATCAACTCTTTGTTATTCAACAGCAAAGACAGAATGCGCTGACGGTGTTCAGCGACTTTTTTGACGTTATGTGTAGCGGCTGACATGGTATTCCTTAACGCGTTACTCGCACAATTCCCGTATGACGACCTTAACAAGATAGAACATGCTGACGCTGAGCGTCAGTTTTAAGAGGCACAACAGAAGGCGGGGTTACAGCTGTTGATGGTACTGTTGCGAGGCGGCTTGCTTCTCCTGGTGATGCGGCACGGCAACCACGGCGGCGTACAGTAATCGGCCGATCAGTATGATAAAACTGACAAATAACACGATCTTGGTCATTTGTCCGGTGGTTCTTTTTCTCATAGATCACCTGAGGTTATCGGTTCCTTTTCAAGGCGTTGGCAGCCGCGTGTTGCGCACGATGACTGCAAGTTTAGGCCGGGTGAGTAAAACTTGTCTATTTGTTTCCTGAATGGTTTAACCGTCGTTTAGCGTTATTTTATGCGACACATGGCCACGGCCGGTTTTCATTGCCGCTATCATGCACAGGGTGAGGTGCCAAGCGCGGTCGGCGGTGAGCAGGGATAGGTGAGGGAGTGGTAGCCGATGCCGACAGACGAAACGGGGGCGAGCGCTATGCACCACGCAATGTTACCCGGCTTGCCCTCGGGGTATGTGAAGGCAAGCCGGTAAAGCGTTATGCCGAACGTTGTTCGTCGTTCTGCGCGTCTTCTTCTTCTATCATCAGCTTCCAGCCAACCACGTCGTTCCAGTAGGCCTGTTCGCGTTCAAAATCCAGTTGTACCAGATTGTTCTGCGCCAGATAGCCAGTCGGGAAGCGCAGCGTCCAGTGATTGTCGTCGGTGATCAAACGCAGCGTTTCCGGCGTGGTGGTGGACTGCCGCTGGTTGTTGAGCAGCGTGCTCAAGCGCAGCAGCTGAATCAATGGCAGATAATGTTTCTTTTTGAACAGATTCAGGCGTGGCAGGTCATCCAGCTTGATCGCCTTGCGGTGGAAGCGCACCAGCGCCGCCAGCAATAATTGCTGTTCCTGATTAAAACCCGGCAGGTTGGAGTTTTGTAAAATATACGCCGAGTGGCGATGCATGCCGCTGTGGTTAATGCTCAGCCCGACTTCGTGCAGCATTGCCGCCCACTTCAGCAGGGCTTCCAGCTGCGGATGCACCAGCTTGCTGTTTTGCGCCATCCACTGTGCGTACAGCAGCTCGGTGGTTTCCAGCACCCGTTTGGCCTGTTCACGATCGATATTATAGTGATCGGCCAGGCTCTTGGCGGTGCGGCTGCGGATGTCCTGATGGCGGAAACGGCCTTCCATCTCATACAGCACGCCTTCACGCAGCGCGCCGTCAGACAGGCGCAGATCGCGGATCGCCAGCGCGTCGAACACCCCGCACAGAATAGCCAGACCCGGTACAAACACCGATTGACGATCCTCCGACAGCCCCGGCAGGCTGAGTGCGCTGAAATTTTTGAACTGCAGCACCTGCTCGACCATCATTTCCAGCCGTTCAGGGGTGATCAGGCCGTCTTTCTCGCCCATTTCTACCAGCACTTCATGCGCGGCCTTGATGGTGCCCGATGCGCCCAGTGCGTACTGCCAGCCCTGAATGCGATACTGCCAGGCCAGGGTTTCCAGCTTTTGCGCGGCGGCCAGGCGCGCACGCTTGAAGTTGGTTTTGCTGATTTCACCACCCGGGAAAAACATCTGGGCGAAGCTGACGCAGCCCATGCGGCGGCTTTCCGCCAGCAGCGGTTCGAAATCTTCGCCGATCACCAGTTCGGTTGAACCGCCGCCGATGTCGACCACCAGCTTGCGTCCTTTTTCCGGTTGGGTATGCTCGACGCCCATAAAGATCAGGCGCGCTTCCTCCTGCCCGGAGATGATTTCAATCGGGTAGGGGATGACCTTCGCCGCGCGTTTGAGAAACGCTTCGGCGTTGACCGCCTGACGCAGGGTATGGGTACCGACGATGGTGACGTTATCCGCCGGAAAGCCTTGCAGCCGCTCGGCAAATAATGCCAGGCAAGCCAGACCACGTTCTATAGCCTCTTCACTGAGTACATTGTTGGCATCCAATCCATCGGCGAGGTGAACCCGTTGTTTCAAACGGCCTAACACCTGCAAGGCGCCGTTGACAACGCGGGCGATCACCATGTGGAAACTGTTCGAGCCAAGATCGATGGCAGCAATTTCCTGCGGTTTATGAGTTGTGGTGCTGTTTAGCGGCATAGTTACTGGCCTAGTGTCCTGGTTGTTCCAGAGCGTTTAAATACTCGTAAATGGCAATCTGTGCGCGCACCTTGCGGCGGTTGCCGCGCGGCACATACTGATTGCTCAGTTCTTTATCAATATAACGGGCTTTGACCGTGTCGCTGAACAGGATCTCCAAAATATCCAGCACCCGCTGTTTGAGCGCCGGATCCAGCAGAGAAACCGCCACTTCGATACGGTAATCGATGTTGCGGGTCATCCAGTCGGCAGACGACAGATAGACTTTTTTGTCACCCTTGTTTTCGAAAACGTAGACGCGATCGTGTTCCAGATAGCGGTCGACGATACTGATCACCTGAATATTGTCACTGATTCCCGGCAGGTTGGGAATCAGAGAACACATTCCACGCACCAGCAGGCGGATTTTCACGCCGGCGCCAGAGGCGGTATATAACCGATCCACCAGCCCTTTATCCACCAGATTATTTATTTTCAGCATAATGCCGGCCGGCTCACCGGCCTGCGCATTGGCGATTTCGTTGTCGATCAGTTGGTACAGCATGCGGCGCGAGTTTTGCGGCGACACCATCAGATTGTCGAAGCTGACCGGACGGTACGGATTTTCAATAAAGTTGAATACTCGCCGCACTTCGTTGGTGATGCGCGCATCTGCGGTCAACAGCGAATAGTCGGTATAAATGCGCGCGGTTTTCTCGTTGAAGTTACCGGTGCCGATGTGCGCATAGCGCACGATGGCATCGCCCTCGCGGCGGGAAATCAGGAACAGCTTGGCGTGGATCTTCAGGCCTGGCGCCGAGAAAATAACGTGAACTCCGGCTTCGGTCAGGCGTTTTGCCCAATGAATATTGGCTTCTTCGTCGAAGCGTGCCTGCAATTCCACCACCACCGTGACTTTCTTGCCGTTGTGCGCGGCATGGATCATCGATTCGATGATGCGCGAGTCTTTCGCCACACGGTAAATATTGATTTTTATCGCCAGTACGCTGGGGTCGAACGAAGCCTGACGCAGCAGTTCCAGCACGTGCTCGAACGTGTGGTAAGGGTAGTACAGCAATACGTCCTTTTCCCGAATGGCATCAAAGCCGTTGCGGAAGTTGTCAAACCAGATATGGCGCAGCCGCGGCAGCGGTCGATTGACCAGATTGGCTTTGCCGACGTTAGGAAAGCTGATGAAATCCTTGAAGTTATGGTAACGTCCGCCGGCGATCACCGAGTCGTAGTTGGAAATGCCGAGCTTGCCGCGCAGCAGTTCGACCATTTCGTTTGGCATATCGCGTTGATAGACAAAACGCACCGGTTCGGCGGTCAGACGCTGCTTCAGGCTGGAGGACATCAGTTCCAGCAGGCTGGATTCCATTTCGGTTACCAGATCGTATTCGGCGTCGCGCGTCATCTTCATCGAATAGGCGTTCAACGCGTCGTAATCGAAAAAGCCCTTGAAGATATCATCCAGGCAGTAGCGCAGAATGTTATCCAGCAGGATCATTGGCTTGCGGCGGCGCGGCGCTTCCGGCGGCAGGTTGACAAAGCGCGGAACCTTATCGGACGGGATTTCCAGCAGCGCGTAGTCGATGCGCGTCCCGCGGATGATTTCGACCGCCAGATAGGTGTAGTCATCCTTCAGAAACTGCACCAGATTGGTGTCATGGTTAATCAGAATCGGCGTAATGTGCTGGCGCAGGTGTTGTTTGAAATACTGCCGCAGCCAGATTTGCTGATTTTCCGAAACCTGTCGCTCGTTAATCAGGAAGATCTGATTACGTGCCATCTCCAACAGCAGATCGTTGTACAGGCTGTCGAACTCCTGATCGGTTTTCAGCACCTTTGCCTGGATTTTTTTCAGCAGATGGCGTGATGCGCCGGCGGAGCCCTGTTCTTCGCTGATCAGGATACGCCGCTTCAAGTCGGCAAAGCGGACTTTATAAAACTCGTCAAGGTTATTGGAGTAAATGCCAAGAAACCGCATGCGCTCAATCAGGGGATTGCTCTTATCTGCGGCTTCCTGCAATACGCGCTCATTAAAGGATAACCAGCTTAGTTCTTTTTCGATGTAGAGCTTTTCCTGACCCATTATTACTCCGCTTTAACATGGGGAAAATTGAATGGCATCCTCTAGGGTTCTGGGCATGAGTTGTGCCGGATGCCGCTCTAATGTCCTACAACATTATTGCGAGAGATTGACAATAAAGTCCATTAGATTACCGACTTGCCTTACGGTAACTTTGTCATGCAAACGTCACCAATCTGACATAAGATGCCCGGTTATCTTACGGCGCAAGCCCAGCCAGCAAAACGACAGCGAGACACATGGTACAGACTACGGCAAATCAACATCCTCGGGATCGTCTGCGGGCGCGTGTCGATCGCGGCGTACAGGCAGCGGTTACCGTCAGCGGGTTGCTGGTGCTGATGACGTTGATGCTGATCTTCGTTTATCTGCTGTATGCAGTATTGCCGCTGTTCAAGCCGGCGTCGATCGAGGCGGCACCGCCGATGGCGATCGAGCGTTCCGCTCCGACGCTGGCACTGGGCATGGATGTGCAGCAGCGCGTCGGTTATCGCATCGATACGCAGGGCGCAGGGCAATTCTATGCGTTGACCTCGGCAGACAACCGTCCTGCCGGCACGTCGATTGCGCAGCAACGGTTGCTGAAGGCGCCCGCGCTGTTGGCGCAGGCGGTTGGTGCCCGGGATACTTTTGCGCTGGCGGGGGCCGATGGCCGTTTTATCATTACGCAGGCCGAATTTGCCGCGACGCAGCAAGCGCTGCCGCGCTGGGCGTTGCCGCTGGGGGCGCGGCCGCAGGTGCTGGATCGTCGCGGTCGCGCGCTGACGCTGTTGGCATTGACCCCGGTGCGTCCTGCCGGCCAGTTTCTGCTGGCGGCGGTCACTGACGATCGTCGGCTGCTATTGGGCCGCTTTGGCCCCGAACAGGCCGCCAGGGTGAGTGAATTGCCGCTTGATGCCGCAGCGCAGCAACTGATCATCACCCCAGACGGCCGCCAGCTGTATCTGTTGAGCGGCGATCGGCTGGCGCGCTACCAGATCGAGGGCGATCGGCTGCAACTGAGCGAAACCCGCAGGCTTGGTGGGCAAGGGCCTTACCGCATCAGCGCCTTGCCTGGCGGCAGCGCGCTGATCGTTCACGCCGCCGATGGCCAACTGCGTGAATGGTTCGACGTGGAAAAAAACCAACGCTGGCAACTGACGCCGGTACAGCGCTTCCAGCCACACGCGGTGCCGCACAGTCTGCTGCTCAGTGAGCCCTATCGCCGGGTGTTTGCCACCCTGCAACCTGACGGCGCCTTTGCGCTGTTTTCCACTTTGCAAGCGTCGCCGCTGTTGAGCGCGCAACTGCCGGCTGGCGTGCAACATGCCGCGTTTGCACCGCGCGGCGACGGGCTGCTGCTGGAAACCGCGCAGGGCTGGCAGCGCTACGCACTGGACAATGCCTATCCCGACGTGACCTGGCGCTCGCTGTGGCAACGCATGTGGTATGAAAACTATCCGCAGCCGGCGTTTGTCTGGCAATCCACCTCCGGTGAAGACAGCTATCAGGCCAAATTCAGCCTGATACCGGTGATTTTCGGCACCTTCAAGGCCGCGGCTTACGCCATGCTGTTTGCGGTGCCGCTGGCGTTGGCTGGCGCTGTTTATACCGCCTATTTTATGTCGGCAGCGCTGCGCAGGGTGATAAAACCGGCAATTGAGGTAATGGGGGCATTGCCAACGGTGGTGATTGGGCTGGTGGCCGGTATCTGGCTGGCGCCGGTAATAGAACAGCATTTGCTGGCGGTGCTGGCATTGCCGTTGCTGTTGGCGGCGGCGGTATTGCTGTGCGGCGCGGCGTGGCACCGCTGGGGGGCACGCCGACTGGCGCCGGGCATCGATTTGCTGCTGTTGCTGCCGGTGGTGGCGCTGACGGTGTGGGTCGCCTTTGCCGTGGGGCCATGGCTGGAACTCAGCCTGTTTGACGCGCCGCTGCACGTCTGGCTGGGGGATGACTTCGATCAGCGTAACGCGCTGGTGGTGGGGGTGGCGATGGGGTTCGCGCTGGTGCCGATTATCTTCTCGCTGGCGGAAGATGCACTGTTCAGCGTGCCGGCCACCCTCAGCCAGGGATCGCTGGCGCTGGGCGCTACCCAGTGGCAGACGGTGGCGCGCGTGGTGCTGCCGTCCGCCAGCGCCGGCATCTTTTCGGCGTTGATGATCGGCTTTGGCCGCGCGGTGGGGGAAACCATGATCGTGCTGATGGCCACCGGCAATACGCCGATCGTTGACGGCAGCCTGTTCCAGGGATTGCGCGCGCTGGCGGCCAATATCGCGATAGAAATGCCGGAGGCGGTGTCCGGCAGCAGCCATTACCGGGTGCTGTTCCTCACCGCGTTGGTATTGTTTATTTTCACTTTTATTTTCAACACGCTGGCTGAAGCCATTCGCCTGCGACTGCGTGAGCGCTATACCCTGAATCAGGAGGCGCCATGAAAAACTGGCTGAAATCCGGCTCGCCGTGGGTCTGGCTCACTGCCGCCTCGGTCACCGTCAGCCTGCTGGCGCTGATCGGCATTTTGTTATTGCTGGCCGGGCAGGGGATGCGCTATTTCTGGCCCAGTCCGGTGTACCAGTTCGAGCTTGAGCAGCCGGCGGCCGGGCCGGTGACGGTGATTGGCGAACTGTATCAGCAGCAAACCATTTCTCGTCGTCAACTGCTGGAGTCCGGCGTGACGCCGCCGGGCGATGCACAACGCTACACCCGTTATCTGATCAAGGTCGGTAATCGGGAAAGCGAAGGGCAGGATTTCCGCACCCTGCTGGCCAGCGACGTGCGCCGTCAAACCGCGCCGCGTGATCTGCTGGTGCTCGAACGCAACAGCAGCGGTACGGCGTACGGTTATCTGGCCGGGCTGCTGGAAGACGGGCAGCCGCTCACCGGCCGCGATCTCGCTCAGGCGTTGCAGCAGCGTTTGCCGCAGATAGCGGCGCTGTCGCGCCAGGCGCACGATATCCAGTTCCGCGCGATGGCGCGCATCAATGAGCAGTTCGCCGCGCTGAGCCTGCGCGAAAAACGCCTGCTGCGTGACGATCGGCTCGATGCGCGCGCTCAGGCGTCGATCAAAGCCGAACGGTTGGAATTGCAGCGGCAATACCGCCTGTTGGCAGAAAAACTGTCGGGGCTGAATCGCGATCGGCAGCGTGACGCGTTGCTGTTGCGTGACATGCATGGGCAACTGCATACCATCGCGCTGAGTCAGGTACGCGATGCCTGGTATCCCAACGCGATGAGCGTCGGCCAAAAAGTGACGCACTGGGGCGATCAGGTCAGAAAATTCCTGATGGACAGTCCGCGCGAGGCTAACACCGAAGGGGGCGTGTTCCCGGCGATTGTCGGTACCGTGCTGATGGTGATTTTGATGTCGATGGTGGTGATGCCGTTCGGGGTGATTGCTGCGGTCTATTTGCATGAGTACGCCGGTAATAACCTGCTGACACGGCTGATACGCATCGCGGTGGTCAATCTGGCCGGCGTGCCGTCGATCGTGTATGGCGTGTTCGGACTGGGCTTCTTTGTCTATCTGATCGGCGGAACCCTCGACCAGCTGTTTTACCCCGAGTCGCTGCCCAACCCGACCTTCGGTACGCCGGGCGTGCTGTGGGCCGCATTGACGCTGGCGCTGCTGACGCTGCCGGTGGTGATCGTGGCGACCGAGGAAGGGCTGTCGCGCATTCCTGCGACCTTGCGCCAGGGATCGTTGGCGCTGGGTGCCAGCCGAGCGGAAACCTTATGGCACATTGTATTGCCGATGGCGGCGCCGGCGATGATGACTGGCCTGATTCTGGCGGTGGCGCGCGCGGCGGGTGAAACTGCGCCGCTGATGCTGGTCGGGGTGGTGAAGTCGGTGCCGGTGCTGCCGGTAGACGATATTTTCCCCTATCTGCATCTGGAGCGTAAATTCATGCATCTGGGCTTTCAGATTTACGATATGGCATTCCAGAGCCCCAGCGTTGAGGCCGCACGACCGCTGGTCTTCGCCACCGCATTCCTGTTGGTGGTGATTGTTATAGGGCTGAATCTGGCGGCAATGGGCATTCGTCATTCGCTGCGAGAGCGTTATCGGGCATGGAGTCAGTAACTGCAATGAACTATTTGGGAAGTGTGCAATGGGTTTAAAGACGCCAGGCAGTTTGCCCCGGCTGGATGTCCAGCATCTCGAACCACAGCAGACCGCGCTGTCGGTCAGCGATCTCAACCTGTTCTATGGCGACAAGCAGGTGCTGCATGATATTTCGCTGCGTATTCCACGCCACCGGGTAACCGCGCTGATCGGCCCGTCCGGCTGCGGCAAATCCACGCTGTTGCGCTGTTTTAATCGTATGAACGATCTGGTGGATAACTGCCGTATCGACGGAGAATTGCAGTTGAACGGCGAAACGCTGTCCGGGCCGCATATCGACGTCGCGGCGCTGCGGCGGCGGGTGGGCATGGTGTTCCAGCGGCCCAATCCGTTCCCCAAATCAATTTATGAAAACGTGGTGTATGGCCTGCGTTTGCAGGGCATTGGCGAACGACGCATTCTGGATGAGGCGGTGGAACGCTCGCTGCGCGCCGCCGCGCTGTGGCATGAGGTCAAAGACCGGCTGCGTGAGAATGCGTTTCGACTGTCTAGCGGGCAGCAGCAGCGTTTGGTGATTGCGCGCGCGATAGCCATCGAACCGGAGGTATTGCTGCTGGATGAGCCGACTTCGGCATTGGATCCGATTTCAACGCTGACCATCGAAGAGCTGATTTCTACCCTGAAGCAGCGTTATACGGTAGTGCTGGTGACGCATAATATGCAGCAGGCGGCGCGGGTTTCCGATTACACCGCCTTTATTCATCAGGGCAGGCTGGTGGAATATAACGATACCGACGCCATATTCACCGCGCCGCGCCAGCGTCGCACCGAAGATTATATTACTGGGCGCTATGGTTAATCCGTCATACTCCCCGCGATAAGCGTATCGGCCACCACCATTGGCCAGATGCGAGGCGTTCGGCGATGGCAACCGGCTTAAGCCAGGAAGAGGGCGTACGGCATTGTGCTGCGCCTCGCACGGATCGGCGAGTGGTCAGGGGCAGGCTATTTTCATCGCTGTGGCCGGTGGGGAGAGCGTCGGGTGATCGCCGCAGCCGTTGCAGGGGTTAATCTTTTGGCGTGCTTATCGCTAGCGCAGGGGGCGCAATGCCCGGCGTATTCTGCTGCAGAAACTCGCTGAGCTGTTCATCGCTCAGCCGTTCGAGCAGCAACGCGGCCTGCTTGTGCCGCCGAGCAAGGTTGAGCAAGCGCAGATTATCCTCGTCGGTCAGTGCCAATAACGTCTTGATGCCTTCGCGGATCAGTGTATTCCTCAGTAACTCGATCTCTTTGCTGCTGAGCACGGCCATCATGTCGCAGATAAAACGGATATTGTCGCTATATGGCTGCGCAGGCGTTGCGTTATTGGTTTCTTTATTACACACGTTATTACGCTCGATCGCCCCAAAAAGAATCCATTTTGCGTCTACCCGTTCGGCGTCGGCAATCTGTTTGACAATCCTGGGACGCGGGTGCGATTTTCTGGCGGTCAAATAGTTATTAAGCGTGGCGTATTTGATTCCCCAATCCTCTGCGGCCTGCCTTCTTGAGCGGGTCCCGATCAGCTGTAACAGTCGCTGCTGCAGGGTTTGCCCGCCGTCAGGGTGAAAACAAGGGTCATCCACCAGGCTATTCATTATTTACCATTCCTTTAATATTTGGGTTTTTATGGTTTGGTTTAATTTCCTGAACCATTGAGTCCAAGATGGAATTAATTTATTGACATAATTTCTTTTGGACTCTATTCTCTAATCTGCCGATAAAACATGCGTGGATTAGTTTTATTGCGAACTTTTTAGGGTAATCGAATGATGAACTGAAATAAAGCGCCCTGTATTATCCCGCAGCGCGGTATCGTCACGTCATCTGTTAAAACCAGCCTGGTTGTTGGTCGTGGTATTAATCAATTGCTATAAAATTGGCGTTATCTTCTTATGTGTGAACACCTAAGTTGCGCTTATCGATGATGCTGTCTACGGTGAATTAGTGTGCTATTTAATGATTAGGGCGAAAGTGAATACGTTGCTGTTTTTTTTGAGGATTAAATGGCGGTAATCAGCAGAGGGCAGATACGGCTGATGGCAACTGGCGCTATCAGCATCAAAGGAATAATGTGTTCGCTCTCCACAAGAAATTAATTAACTGAATAATTACTAATTAATGTATTCACGTAACAAATGGAATGGATGCGAAGGAAATGAAAAGAATAGGATTTTACGGTATTGCACTAGCGCTAGGGGCAGCCACAATGTTATTAAGTGGGCAAGTGTATGCAGCGAATTGTTATTTACTTCAGTCTACAGTGACCGACAGCGTGAGTTCATTAGCCATAAAGGTACAGCGAGATGCGCCGGTCGGCACTATCCTCAGTGAGCAGAATGTGGGGCCTTGGACATGGGGGGGGGCTTATTGCAATGGAGCTGCACAAATATACCTTGCTATGAGCTATGCCGGAGGAATAACTGAAGGTAATAATATCTATCGCACTAACCTCCCTGGTGTGGGCGTCAGATTATCTTGGGGTAAAGTCCCTTTTACTAATCCTGCTAATCTAGGGGAGGGAATTTCAGGAGGATATCTTACCTCTAATATACACACTCTTCAGATTATAAAAACAGGACCTGTTACTTCTGGAACGCTTAACCCGGGGATGATTGGAAGATATTATGTAGTATCAAAACTAGATAATTCTTCCGCGGATGTTACGGTTATCAATATGGGTAGCGGTAACACCGTAACCCAACTGGCCTGCTCGTTGAACGCCTCCAATATTCAGGTGCCGCTGGGAGATGTGTTGGCAACCGAATTTACCGGCGTGGGGACGACGCTAAAACCCAAGGCGTTTAACGTCGGGCTGAACTGTGATGCCAATGCAAAAATCAACGTCTCGCTGGGTGGTACGCAAAATTCAGAGAGCAGCGATAGCAGTATCTTGCAGCTCACCAACGCCGGCAGCGCCGGGGTGGCCAAAGGAGTTGGCGTACAGCTGTTGTACAACAACACGCCGCTAAAACTCAACCAGCTACTGGCGTTGAAAACCTCGGCCGGTGGTCAGGAAACCTTCCCGTTTACCGCCCATTATTATCAGACCGCAGCAAATATCACCGCCGGCTCGGCCAATGCCACCGCTACGCTGAATATTTCTTATCAGTGATGGATATGTTGATAACCCATATTTAAAAGAGTATCAGCGAGTGTCTTATATACCCTTGGTGGCGATTGAGAGTTGATAACGTGGTATGTCTCGCTATCATGCGGGTAATTATATTATTAATCGAATGGATGCGAATAAAATGAAAAAACGATTCTTATATGGGGTTTCGCCAGCGCTGGGCATTATCGCCATGCTGGCTAGCAGCCAACTGTATGCCGACTGTATCCTCCGAGGGGAAACGGTAACAGGCACGGTGAGTGCTCTGGCGATGACGGTACAACGCGATGCGCCGGTGGGTAGCGTGCTGGGTGAGCAGGCACTCAATACCCTTGCTTATAAAGTGGCTTATTGCGCCGAACCTGCCAATATTTATAGATTAATCACTTATGCTGGCGGGGTTCCTGAGGGCAATAATGTCTATCGGACCAATCTGGCTGGCGTTGGTGTTAGAGTACTAAGTGGATCAATCTCTTTCAGCAATCCTCCTCATAAGGTCTTTATAACCGGTCCTGGTCTTTACACTTCACCAGATGCGACCGTACAGTTTGTTAAAACCGGGCCAATAACTGCCGGCACTATTACCCCCGGGCCACTGGCCAAATATTATGTCGTATCAACTACGGATAACTCATCGGTAGATATTACACTTATCAATATGGGTAGCGGTAACACCGTAACCCAACTGGCCTGCTCGTTGAACGCCTCCAATATTCAGGTGCCGCTGGGAGATGTGTTGGCAACCGAATTTACCGGCGTGGGGAAGACGCTAAAACCCAAGGTGTTTAACGTTGGCTTAGCCTGTGATGCCAATGCAAAAATCAACGTCTCGCTGGGTGGTACGCAAAATTCAGAGAGCAGCGATAGCAGTATCTTGCAGCTCACCAATGCCGGCAGCGCCGGGGTGGCCAAAGGGGTTGGCGTACAGCTGTTGTACAACAACACGCCGTTAAAACTCAACCAGCTACTGGCGTTGAAAACCTCGGCCGGTGGTCAGGAAACCTTCCCATTTACCGCCCATTATTATCAGACCGCCGAAAATATCACCGCCGGCTCGGCCAATGCCACCGCCACGCTGAATATTTCTTATCAGTGATGGAGATGTTGATAACCCATATTTAAAAGAGTATCGGAGAGTGTCTTATAATCCCTTGGTGGCGATTGAGGGTTGATGACGTGGTATGTCTCGCTATCATGCGGGTAATTATATTATTAATCGAATGGATGCGAATAAAATGAAAAAACGATTCTTATATGGGGGGGCGCCAGCGCTTGGGGCTGCTGTAATGCTAGTGAGCGGGTCGGTGTATGCAAAGTGCTTTGTAAATAGCATTACAAAAATGGGCACCGTGAGCGGATTGAGCATAAAGGTACAGCGAGACGTGCCGGTTGGCTCGATTATTGGTGAGCAAGTGGTGGGAGCGCTAGAAGGTTATCCAGTCAATTGTGTAGGACCTTCAAAAACATATGCTGCCATGACCTATGGTGATGGTATAACTGAAGGAAATAATGTTTACCGTACCAATTTGTCTGGTGTGGGTGTTAGAGTTACTTATAAACCGAGATCGTACTTTTATACGGCCCCTCCGGCTAAAATATGGAGCTTTAGTGGGGAAAGTATCTATAGTGTGAATTCAGGTGATCTTACCGTACAGTTTGTCAAAACTGGCCCCATTGCTTCTGGCTCGCTTCTCCCCGGCTCTCTGACAAGGTATTACGCAGTATCCGACGTAGACAACTCTTCTGCGGATATTACAACCCTCACTATGGGCGCTGGCAACACCGTAACCCAACTGGCCTGCTCGCTGAATGCTACCAATATTCAGGTGCCGCTGGGAGATGTGTTGGCAACCGAATTTACCGGTGTGGGGACGACGCTAAAGCCCAAGGCGTTTAACGTCGGCTTAGCCTGTGATGCCAGCGCAAAAATCAACGTCTCGCTGGGGGGGGCGCAAAGTGTCGAGAGCAGCGATAGCAGTATCTTGCAGCTCACTAACGCCGGCAGCGCCGGGGTGGCCAAAGGGGTTGGCGTACAGCTGTTGTACAATAATACGCCGCTAAAACTCAACCAGGTGATGCCGTTGAAAACCTCGGCCGGTGGTCAGGAAACCTTCCCGTTTACCGCCCATTATTATCAGACCGCCGCAAATATCACCGCCGGCTCGGCGAATACCACCGCTACGCTGAATATTTCTTATCAGTGATGGAGATATAGAGGTAAGTGGCAGAGAAAGAGCGAGCAAGAGTTTTCTGCCAAGATAATGCTAACGCTTATTTGAGGTTTGGAATTGAAGCGTCTCTTGGCAGTCATCACAGTAAATTAAAAAACCGCTATTACGGTTTTTTTAGCGCCCTCACTTCACCCGCGGCTTCTCAACCGGCGTTTTAAACTTCGCCAGATACTGCGGCTGGAAGATGCACATGCGCAGTACGGTGCGATATTCGCCATTGACGAAGAACTCGTCGATCAGCTCACCCTCGACCTCAAAGCCCAGTTTGCTGTAGATGTGGATCGCCTTCGGGTTTTCCTTGTCGACGATCAGGTACAGCTTGTACAGGTTCAGCACCGAAAAGCCATAATCCATCGCCAGTTTGGCGGCGGTGCTGGCGTAGCCTTTGCCCTGGTGCGCCGGATCGATGATGATCTGAAATTCCGCGCGGCGATGGATATGATCGATCTCCACCAGTTCTACCAGGCCGACTTTGGCCCCCTGGTGTTCAATGATAAAACGGCGCTCGCTTTGGTCGTGGATATGCTTGTCATACAGATCGGACAGTTCGACGAAGGCCTCGTAAGGCTCCTCGAACCAGTAGCGCATTACGCTGGCGTTGTTGTCCATCTGGTGGACGAACGTCAAATCATCCCGTTCCAATGGGCGCAATCGGACGCTGGCAGTGCTGGACATGTTGGTTCCTCTATGTCGGTTATCCCCGCGATAGCGCGAACCGCACGATTGTGGCTTTTACGCAACGCGAAGGATCGGGAATAAAAAGTGAAATCCTGCAAATTATAACTTGATGGGATGTATTGCGGCGAAAAAAAACGGCGCCTGCGTGGCGCCGTTGAGATGAGGTTAAGTTTGCGTGCTCAGTCCGCCGCGTGTCCCTGCTCTGGCAGGGGGTGGCCATCGAGCCAGGCTGCGCCGTCACGCATCGCCAGGCGCCCTTCGACAAACCAGTTGACCACCAGCGGATACAGGGTGTGTTCCTGCGCCTGCACGCGTTCCACCACCTCATCTTCCTCGTCGCCAGGGAAGATAGGCACCTTGGCCTGCAGAATTACCGGCCCGCCGTCGAGCTGCTCGGTAACGAAATGTACCGAGGTGCCATGTTCGCTATCACCGTTGTCGATCGCCTGACGATGGGTATGCAGGCCAGGGTACTTCGGCAGCAGGGAAGGGTGAATGTTCAACATCCGGCCAGCGTAGTGCTGCACGAACGCGGCGCTGAGAATACGCATGTAGCCGGCCAGCACCACCAGATCCGGCTGGTATTGGTCGATGGCCTGCGCCAGCGCGGCGTCGAACGCATCGCGATCGGCAAAGGATTTGGCATCCAGCGCATGGGCGGCAATGCCTGCCGCTTCGGCGCGCTGCAAGCCATAGGCCTGAGCCTTGTTGCTGAATACCGCCACGATCTCGGCGGCAACGCGGCCCTGCTGGCAGGCGTCAATCAACGCCTGGAGATTGCTCCCCTGACCGGAGATCAACACCACAATCTTTTTCATCACTGAATAACCACTTGCTGTTGGTCGGCGCTGGCGGTCAGTTTGCCAATCTTCCAGGCTTTTTCGCCAGCGGCGGTCAGCAAGGCGATAGCCGCTTCCACTTCGGCTTCCGGCAGGGCGATAAGCATGCCCACGCCGCAGTTGAAGGTGCGGTACATTTCATGACGGCTGACGTTACCGGCCTGTTGCAGCCAGTTGAATACCGCCGGCCACTGCCAGCTGGCTTCGTCGATCACCGCCTGCATGCCTTCTGGCAGCACGCGTGGAATGTTTTCCCAGAAGCCGCCGCCGGTCAGGTGAGCGATGGCATGAATATCGTGCTGTTCAATCAGTTGCAGTACTGATTTCACATAAATCTTGGTCGGTGCCAACAGATGGTCGGCCAGCGGTTGGCCGTCGAGGTCGGTGGTCGTCGGATCGGTGTTGCTAACTTCCAGGATCTTGCGCACCAGCGAATAACCATTGGAGTGCGGGCCGGAAGCGCCCAGGGCAATCAACGCATCGCCGGCCTGAACTTTACTGCCGTCGATGATTTCCGACTTTTCTACCACACCGACGCAGAATCCGGCGACGTCATAGTCTTCGCCGTGGTACATGCCGGGCATTTCAGCGGTTTCACCGCCCACCAGCGCACAACCTGACTGTTTGCAGCCTTCGGCGATGCCGGTGATCACGCTGGCGGCGGTATCCACATCCAGCTTGCCGGTGGCGTAATAATCGAGGAAGAACAGCGGCTCTGCGCCTTGCACCACCAAATCGTTCACGCACATGGCGACCAGATCGATACCGATGGTGTCGTGGCGTTTCAGATCCATCGCCAGACGCAGCTTGGTGCCCACGCCGTCAGTACCGGAGACCAGGATCGGTTCGCGGTATTTTTGTGGTAATGCACACAGGGCGCCAAAACCGCCCAGACCACCCATCACTTCCGGGCGGCGGGTCTGTTTTACTACACCTTTGATGCGGTCTACCAATGCGTTGCCAGCATCGATATCGACACCTGCGTCTTTATAGCTGAGAGAGGTTTTGTCGGTCACTGCGCGATCCCCACGACGGTTTGCGGTTTGAAAACGGTGCTTCCGGCATTGATTCCGGAATAAGGCGCGGCAATTCTAACAGCGCAGGCAAACGTTTGCGAGTGGCTTGTGAGCTTGCTCTGATTTTTCGTCTTCTATAATCATTATCAATCTTTAGTTGATCTGGATCGGGCTATTGTTAGTGGCGTGCCCGCAAAAAGGAGGTATAATCCCGCGATTTTTTTGGCCGTCAACCACCTTAATAGGAGAAAAATGATGAAGATCGTTGAGGTGAAACACCCGCTGGTAAAACACAAGCTTGGTCTGATGCGCGAACACGATATCAGCACCAAACGCTTTCGTGAGCTGGCTTCTGAAGTGGGTAGTTTGCTGACCTATGAAGCGACCGCCGATCTGGAGACTGAAAAAGTCACTATTGAAGGCTGGTGTGGGCCGGTTGAAATCGAGCAGATTAAAGGGAAAAAGATCACCGTCGTGCCTATCCTGCGCGCCGGTCTCGGCATGATGGAAGGCGTGCTGGAACACGTGCCAAGCGCACGCATCAGCGTGGTCGGCGTCTATCGCGATGAAGAAACGCTGGAGCCGGTACCGTATTTCCAGAAGCTGGTCTCCAACATTGAAGAGCGCATGGCGCTGGTGGTTGACCCGATGCTGGCAACCGGTGGTTCGATGATCGCCACCATCGACCTGCTGAAGAAGGCCGGCTGCAACAGCATCAAGGTGCTGGTGCTGGTTGCCGCGCCGGAAGGCATCAAGGCGCTGGAAAAGGCGCACCCGGACGTTGAGCTGTACACCGCCTCGATCGATCAATGCCTGAACGAGAAGGGCTACATCGTGCCTGGTCTCGGCGACGCCGGCGACAAGATATTTGGTACCAAGTAAAATTTAGCTGACAAGCCGACTGTAATGAGTCGGTTTTTTTTGCATAAAATATTTATCCCCCAATAACTGCTGTTGCATCACGGCGGCAAGCGAGGCACTGCCGATCAACTGACGCCTGTCAGTGATGCACGCGTGCGCGCAGCCAACGGCAAGACAGCGGCAGGTATGACCGGGATAGCAGAGGAAAAACCGTATGACCCGTCGCGCCATTGGCGTCAGTGAACGCCCGCCGCTGCTTCAGACCATTCCACTCAGTTTCCAGCATCTGTTCGCGATGTTCGGTGCCACCGTGCTGGTACCGATCCTGTTCAAGATCAACCCGGCCACGGTGCTGTTGTTCAACGGCATTGGCACGCTGCTGTACCTGTTTATCTGCAAGGGTAAAATCCCGGCCTATCTGGGGTCGAGCTTCGCGTTTATCTCACCGGTGTTGTTACTGTTGCCGTTGGGCTATGAGGTGGCGCTCGGCGGTTTTATCATCTGCGGCGCGTTGTTCTGCCTGGTCGCGCTGATCGTCAAACAAGCCGGTACCGGCTGGCTCGACGTGATGTTCCCGCCGGCGGCGATGGGGGCGATTGTGGCGGTAATCGGTCTGGAACTGGCGGGCGTGGCGGCCAATATGGCCGGCCTGCTGCCGGCCGATGGTGCTGCGGTTGACGGCACCGCCGTGACCATTTCACTGGTCACGCTGGCGGTAACCGTTCTTGGCTCGGTGCTGTTCCGCGGTTTTCTGGCGATTATCCCGATCCTGATTGGGGTGCTGGTGGGCTACGCGCTGTCATTCTTTATGGGCGTGGTCGATCTGACGCCGATTCGTGAAGCGCACTGGTTTGCGCTACCAACCTTTTACACCCCGCGCTTTGAGTGGTTTGCCATCTTCACCATCCTGCCCGCGGCGCTGGTGGTGATTGCCGAACACGTTGGCCACCTGGTGGTGACGGCAAATATTGTCAAAAAAGATTTGCTGCGCGATCCCGGCCTGCATCGTTCGATGTTCGCCAACGGTGTGTCGACCATGTTCTCCGGTTTTTTCGGTTCGACGCCGAACACCACCTACGGTGAAAACATTGGCGTGATGGCGATTACCAAGGTTTACAGTACCTGGGTGATCGGCGGCGCGGCGGTGCTGGCTATTCTGTTGTCCTGCGTTGGTAAACTGGCGGCTGCGATTCAGGCGGTGCCGGTGCCGGTGATGGGCGGCGTCTCGCTGTTGCTGTACGGCGTAATTGGCGCATCCGGTATTCGCGTGCTGATTGAATCCAAAGTGGATTATAACAAGGCGCAGAACCTGATTTTGACCTCGGTGATCCTGATCATCGGCGTCAGCGGGGCGAAGGTGCATATTGGCGCAGCCGAACTGAAAGGCATGGCGCTGGCGACCGTGGTCGGCATCGGTCTAAGCCTGCTGTTCAAGCTCATTAGCCTGTGGCGCAAGGAAGAAGAGGTGATTGACGTCGTGGAAGAGCGCGTCGATCAAAAATAACGTGCGGGTTATTGGCCAGTAAAAAGGGCGGCTTTGCCGCCCTTTTCGCTATTTGCCGTAGGCCGATTACGGGTTGGTTGCCGGGGCTGGCTGTGGTTCAGCCGGAGTAGTGGCGGCATCCGCCTGGTTTTGGGCGTCTTGCACTTTATTATCCATGCTTTGCTTGATTTCAGCCGTTTTGGCCTTGGCCTGCTCGGTCAGATCGTTTGCGCCGCTGATGGCGTCGTTTTTAATATTTTTAGCCTGCTCAACCAGTTGCTGGCTTTGCTGGTCCGCTTCCTGCTTGATGGCTTCGGCCTTGGCTTTGGCATCGCCGGTCAGCACATCCGCCTGTTTGGTGGCGTCGTCCTTCAGCGAGGAAGCCTGGTCTTTTAAGCGATCGGCCTGTGCGGATGCCTGTTGCTTGATCTCTTCCGCTTTGGCTTTCGCGCTGTCGGTCAACTGCTCGGCCTTCTTGTCTGCGGCGTCTTTCAGCTGTTCGGCGCTGTTTTTTGCCTTGTCCAGGTTAGCGTCTACTTTGGAGGCATCATCGCAGCCGGCGACCAGTAAGCCGATGACCGAGGCCAACAATACTTTATTCCATGATTTCATTGTTTACGTCCTTTCGGTAACCCAAATAGTGGAAATTGCAGTTTGCCTATCCATACTAGGACAGGTTGTAGCAAAAATACAAACCCGCCCGATGGAACATTGTCGGCGCCCAGCCGCCGCCAAACGGCGATCGTGCGCTGATGCCGCTCACTATTGCGGCATAAAATCCTGCCGGTTCAACAGTCGCCGTTTTCTGTGTTAGACTGATGCCGTTTTCCTGCCAGTTTTGGTTGAGGTGCTTCTGAATACGCCGGCACAGCTTTCACTGCCACTTTATCTTCCCGACGATGAAACGTTCGCCAGTTTTTATCCGGGGGAGAACCCATCCCTATTAGCTGCGATCCAGTCTGCCGTTGTTCAGGAACATGGCAGTTATATCTATTTCTGGTCGCGCGAAGGTGGTGGGCGCAGCCATTTGCTGCACGCCGCCTGCGCCGAGCTGTCGCAACGCGGCGAAGCGGTCGGCTATGTGCCCTTGGATAAACGCGCCTATTTTGTGCCGGAAGTGCTGGATGGCATGGAGCAGTTGGCGCTGGTGTGCATTGATAACATTGAATGCATCGCCGGCGATGAAGCCTGGGAAATGGCCATTTTCAACCTGTACAACCGCATTCTGGAAACCGGTCGCACGCGGCTGTTCATTACCGGCGATCGCCCGCCGCGCCAGCTGAATCTGCAATTGCCGGACCTGGCGTCTCGCCTTGACTGGGGGCAGATCTACAAGCTGCAACCGCTGTCCGATACGGAAAAACTGCTGGCGCTGCAATTGCGTGCCAAACTGCGTGGTTTTGAACTGCCGGAAGACGTGGGGCGTTTTTTGCTCAAGCGGCTGGATCGTGAAATGCGCACATTGTTCATGACGCTGGATCAGCTTGACCGCGCGTCGATCACCGCACAGCGCAAGCTGACTATTCCGTTTGTGAAGGAAATTCTCGGCTTATAAGGATCCAGCTGCGCGGATCCCGGGGGTTAAAGAATCTCCAGCACTTGCTCCGGCGGGCGCCCGATACGCGCCTGATGGCCGTTCACCACGATCGGCCGCTCGATCAGTTTTGGATTGTCCACCATCGCTTGCAGCAGCTGCTGTTCGCTCAGCCCCGCATCCGCCAGCTGCAATTGCTTATATAAATCTTCTTTTTTACGCATCAGCTCGCGTGCCGAGCTGAAGCCCAGCTGGTGCAGCAACTGTTGCAACTGTGCCACCGACGGTGGGCTATCCAGATACAGTACCACCTTGGGCTGGAGGCCTTGCTGTTCCAGCAATGCCAGGGTTTCGCGGCTTTTGGAGCAGCGAGGGTTATGGTAAATCGTGACGTCTTTCATCGAGTTTCCTTGTTAAATCAACTGCGCTGATATTGGCGGAAGCGCTGCTGCAACTGGCGCAACTGATCGATGCGCGCGTCATAACGCGCCTGTTTCAGGCTACCGAGTTTTTGCAGTGAACTGGCGTTGCTGAGCAGGCTGATGGATTGATCCAGCCGCCCGGCCAGCGCCAGGCTTTCGGCGCGTGCCGACAGTTCTTCGTCACGCAGCCCTTGTGCCGCGCTGGCCTGCGCCAACAGATCCCAGCCGTTCGGATCGTCCGGGTGGGCAAAAGTATAACGGTTGAGAATTTTTGACGCCTGCGCCGGCTGGTTGCCTTCGACGTAGGCGTTGGCCAGGTTGAGCTGCAACACCGGATTATTGCTTTGCGCCGCGTTGGCGGCCTGCAGGCGTGCAATGGCCTGCGATGCCCGTTTCTGGCCGAGATCGATGTCAGTCATCAGATCGAGGAACCAGACGTTATTGCTGTCCTTGGCCAGCAGCGGCGCAATGATATTGCGTGCGTTGTCGTACTTCTTCGCTTCGTAAAACAGGATTGCACGGCCGTATTTGGCGGCGATTTGCTGGCGCACGTTACCCTTGGCATAGCTGTCCAGCAGATCTTCCCTCAGCCCGTAGCCGACGCTGCTGTACATGCCTAACGCACGAACCTTGGCCATATAGTAATCCTCGGTGGATTGCGTGATATGGCGTGGCATCTGGTTGGCGCGGTTGCGGGCATCGGACAGGCGGCTGTCAGGCAAGGGGTGGGTCAGCAGCATCTCCGGCGGCTTGGAGGCATAGCGCGCCTGGTCGGCCAGTTTTTGCAGGAAACTCGGCATCGCCTCCGGATCGAAGCCGGCGCGTTGCAGCACCTGAATACCGATGCGATCGGCCTCCTGCTCGTTGGACTGGGTGAAGCTGATCATGCCTTGCTGGGTGCCGGCCATGGTGCCACTCAGCGCGGCCATGCCCATCGTCGGGTTGGCCATCGCCAACAGGATCGAGCCAAGCGCGCCGACCCAGGTCAACGGGGCATTGCGTTGCTGGTCTTCCATCGCGCGTGCCAGGTGGCGTTGGGTGACGTGTGAAATTTCGTGCGCCAGCACCGACGCCAGCTGGCTCTCGTTGTCGGTTTCCCGGAACAGGGCCGAATGCAGCACCACGTTGCCGCCGAAGAAGGCAAAGGCGTTGATTTCGTCGTTACGCACCAGGAAGAAATGGAACGGCGTGCGCACCGAGTAGGCGCTTGCCACCAGCCGGTTGCCCAACTGATTGATGTAGGTGTTCAGCAGCGGGTCGTTGATCAGCGGCGTGCTGGCGCGCAACTGGCGCACGTAAAAATCGCCCATCGCCAATTCCTGACCGATGCTTAAGGTCCCGCCGGCGGTGGTGCCCATATCCGGCAGTTGATCCTGCGTTTCCGCACTGACAGGCGCCACCGCAGTGGAACTGAGCGTGCCGAGTAACAGAAACGCAATCGCTGTTTTGGTCAACCGGGTGGTCATAGTCAGGGGTATCCCTCGTGATGTGGTAGTAACTAGGACGCCTATCGCCGATAAGAGTTCTTCTTCCGTGCCGGACTCTCCAGTACAATCAGCCCGAAGGTGCGCTGGTTCACAAAAATGCCGTTTACGCACCGTGGGACAGACCCATCACATCATAGTCAGCCGTGAGCCACAATGAAACTTTTGCCCAGGGATTTTCGGGCTAAAATTGTGTTAAAACAAATAACAATGTTATCCCGCTGGGCCGCCAGGGAAAGGTGGACAACGATCCTCATTCATGGAATCAAGGAGCACTCTCTGATGTTGGAGATGTTATTACAGTGGTACCGTCGTCGTTTTACCGACCCGCAGGCCATCGCGCTGTTGGTGATTCTGCTGGCCGGGTTCTGCATTCTCTACTTTTTTCACGGCATCCTGACGCCACTGCTGGTGGCGATCGTACTGGCCTACCTGCTGGAATGGCCGACCGCGCGTCTGCAGCGCATAGGGTGCTCACGCACCTGGGCTGCCAGCATGGTACTGGTGGTGTTTGGCGGTATCGCCATGCTGCTGGTGTTGGTGGTGGCGCCGACCGCCTGGCAGCAGGGCATCAACCTGATGACCGATCTGCCGGGGATGGTTAACCAGTTCTACAACTATGCCGCCACCTTGCCGAAGCGTTATCCGGCGCTGGTGGATGCCGGCATTATCGACATGATGGCAGAAAACCTCCGCGCGCGGCTTTCCGGACTGGGCGAGTCGGTGGTGAAGTTTTCGCTGGCGTCGCTGGTGGGGCTTTTGACGCTGGCCATCTACCTGATCCTGGTGCCGCTGATGGCGTTCTTCCTGCTCAAGGACAAGGAACAGATGCTGAACGCGGTGCGCCGGGTGCTGCCACGTAACCGTGGGCTGGCCGGTCAGGTGTGGATCGAGATGAATCAGCAGATCACCAATTATATCCGTGGCAAAGTGCTGGAAATGGTGATTGTCGGCGTTGCCACCTATCTGGTGTTTATCATTCTGGATATGCGCTATTCGCTGCTGTTGGCGGTGTTGGTCGGGTTCTCGGTACTTATCCCCTATATCGGTGCGGTGCTGGTAACCATTCCGGTGGTGGTGGTAGCGATGTTCCAATGGGGCGTCGGTGCGGATTTCTGGACGCTGATCGTCGCCTATCTGGTGGTGCAGGGGCTGGACGGCAATCTGCTGGTGCCGATTCTGTTCTCGGAAGCCGTTAACCTGCACCCGCTGGTGATTATCCTGTCGGTGATCGTTTTTGGCGGACTGTGGGGGTTCTGGGGCGTGTTCTTTGCCATTCCGCTGGCAACGCTGGTGAAGGCGGTGGTGCACGCCTGGCCGGACGATATGCTGGTTGATATGGAAAAAGAGTGAGTTGAAGCAATAAAAAAACCACCTCAAGCGAGGTGGTTGCGGATATTCGACCGGCGACGACTCAGTGTGCTTGCAGGTAGCTCAGCACGATGTCGTGGTGATTGGTGGTTTTGAAATCATCAAACACCTTTTCAACCTGGCCGTTGGCGTCAATCAGGAAACTGATGCGATGGATGCCGTCATAGGTCTTGCCCATGAAGGTTTTCTCGCCCCAGACGCCGAACTGCTGTGCTACCTGATGATCCTCATCGGACAGCAACGTGAAGTTAAGCAACTCTTTCTCGACAAAACGGGACAGTTTTTCCGGTTTGTCGGTGCTGATGCCAAGCACTTCGACACCGGCCTTTTTCAATTCGTCCATATTGTCCCGCAGGCCGCAGGCTTGCACGGTGCAGCCCGGCGTCATTGCCTTGGGATAAAAATAAACCAACACTCGCTGTCCCTGGAAGTCGGCCAAACTAATTTCCTCGCCGTCCTGGTCGAGCAAACTAAATTTCGGCGCTGTATCACCGGCTTTCAATGGGCTCATCACTACTCTCCATCTTTCTCGTCATGCTGTGGATAGTTCACAACGCTAATACTGCCTTGCGCATTCAATTCTGTACATAGGCGATGAAAGGCTTGCTCAATATTTGATGCCGCCTGGTTGCCGGAGCTGTGTGCGGTGATCTGAATATAAAGCTGTGGCGACAGGTCGTCATCGACCGGCTGGGTGCGTGACACCAATTCGGCGATGTTCATCTGGCTGGTGTCGAACAGATCGGTAAAACGCTCGATGATATGCGGGGAGTCCTTGACTTCGACCTGCACCCACACGGTGGCCGGCATTGGCGGCCGTTCGTGTGAATTTGTGCGTTTCATCACAATCAGCAGATCGAGCTCGGCGCCTTTTTGCGGCAGCGTGGATTCGATCAGCGTGATGGCGTTCCAACTGCCGGACAGCAGCATGATAAAGGTGAACTCTTCGCCCAACATGGCCAGACGGCTATCTTCAATATTGCACCCGCAGCTGCTGACGTGGCGAGTGATGGTGTTGACGATACCGGGGCGGTCTGCGCCGAGCGCGGTAATCACCAGATAGTGTTCATCTGACATGGAGGTTCCTGCATACTAAAAGGGTATATCAAGGTAAACATAAAAAAAACCGCCTGCCAAGCGCTTACAACACCGTTGTTTGCTTGCTTTTGGATAGGCAGCAAAAGTACCATGAGTGACTTGTTTGTGGAGGGGACGGCCAATGTTTACGGGAAGTATAGTTGCACTGGTTACGCCGATGGACGCCAAAGGCGCAGTCGATCGTGCGAGCCTAAAAAAACTGATTGATTATCATGTTGCCAGCGGAACCTCGGCAATCGTATCCGTAGGCACCACTGGCGAATCCGCAACGCTTGCCCATGATGAGCATGTGGAGGTGGTATTGCAGACGCTGGAACTGGCCGATGGCCGTATTCCGGTGATTGCCGGCACCGGCGCCAACGCCACCGCCGAAGCGATTTCATTGACCGAACGTTTTAACCATAGCGGCGTCGCGGGTTGCCTGACGGTCACGCCTTACTACAATAAACCGACCCAGGAAGGGCTGTATCAGCACTTCAAGGCTATCGCCGACAGCACCGACCTGCCGCAGATTCTGTACAACGTGCCTTCGCGCACCGGCTGTGACATGCTGCCGCCGGTGATTGCGCGCCTGGCCAAAATCAAAAATATTGTCGCCGTTAAAGAAGCAACGGGGAACTTAAGTCGTGTTAGCCAGATCCAAGTGCTGGTTGATGATGAAGACTTCATCCTGCTGAGCGGCGACGACGCCAGCGGTCTGGACTTTATGCAACTGGGTGGCAAAGGGGTCATTTCCGTTACCGCCAACGTGGCGGCGCGCGAAATGGCGCAGCTTTGCCAACTGGCGGCGCAGGGCAATTTCGCCGAAGCACGCCGACTAAATCAGCGCTTGATGCCGTTGCATCAGGATTTGTTTGTAGAAGCAAACCCAATTCCGGTGAAATGGGCCTGCAAGGCATTGGGATTGATGGCAACCGATACGCTGCGTCTGCCAATGACGCCGCTGACCGACGCCGCCCGCCCGGTGGTGGAGCGCGCGTTGAAAAGCGCCGGTTTGCTGTAACTCTAAGGGAAATTTGATGGCTTATTCATTGCAAAAGTCGACGGTAGCAAAAGTCGTTGGGATCTCGCTGGTAATGATGCTGGCGGCTTGTTCCAGCGATCAGCGTTACAAACGCCAGGTGAGCGGCGACGAGGCTTATCTTGACGCAGCGCCGCTGAAGTCGCTGAACGCGCCGGCCGGCATGATTTTGCCGATTCAGAATGGTAACTACGACGTTCCTCCGGTTGCCGCCAAAGGCGCCTACGGCAAGCAGTTGGACATTCGTCCGCCGGTGCAGCCACTGGCGTTGCTGAGCGGTTCACGCGCGCAATACGCCGGCGACAGCGGCACGCTGCTGCTGGAAAACAGCCCGCAGAACCAGAACCTGTGGTCGCGGGTGGTCAGCATGCTGCAGGCCAAGAACATTCCAATCGCTTCACGCCAGGACGCCGGTCAGAGCCTGACCACCGACTGGGTGAAGTGGAACCGTCTGGATGAAGACAACCAGTATGAAGGTCGCTATCAGATCAGCGTACAGCAGCAGGGCTATCAGCAGGCGCTGATCGTCAAATCGGTCGGCCTGCAGCAGCAGGGCAAAACCGAACCGGTGACCGACGCCTCGGAAATCCAGCGCTACAACGGCATGATGATGAATACCATCACCGAAGGCCTGGACAAGCAGGACAACCTGGCGAGCAACCAGAACGCCAACCGTTTTGGCGCGCTTGACGTGCAGAGCGGTGCAGACGATACCGGCCTGCCGGTGCTGATCGTGCGTGCGCCTTACACCGTGGTGTGGGATCGCTTGCCGCCGGCGATGGAAAAACTGGGGATGAACGTGGGTGACCGCAGCCGTCCGCAGGGCACCGTCGCAGTGACCTATAAACCGCTGAGCAGCGGTGATTGGGATGCCCTGGGCGTGAAGGATCCGGAGCTGTCCGCCGGGGACTACAAATTGCAGGTCGGTGATTTGAACAACCGTACCAGCCTGCAATTCATCGACTCGAAAGGCAAGCCGCTGACCCAGTCGCAGAACGACGCTCTGGTCGCGGCCTTCCAGGCAGCGTTCAGTCAGACCAGCGCAAAATAACGCAAAAGGGGCTTCGGCCCCTTTTTGTTTTACGAATACGGTATCGTTTGCGTGGCAGGTTTGGCACAATATATCCATGCGTGTGGTTAAAGAATCAGTGGTATCAATTTTATCCTCAAGAGATTTCAAGCAACGGCCAACGGCGCCATGGTTTGAAAGATGAAGGGGATTCTTTTATTGGAGTCAGAAGATGCAAAAAATAGCTGAGCTGTATCGCGGAAAGGCGAAAACCGTCTACACCACCGAAAACCCCGATCTGCTGGTGTTGGAGTTCCGCAACGATACGTCAGCACTGGATGGTCAGCGCATTGAACAGTTCGATCGCAAGGGGATGGTGAACAACAAATTCAACCACTTCATCATGAGCAAGCTGGAAGAGGCCGGCATCCCGACGCAAATGGAACGCCTGCTGTCTGACAACGAAGTGCTGGTCAAGAAGCTGGACATGGTGCCGGTCGAATGCGTGATCCGCAACCGCGCTGCCGGTTCGCTGGTGAAGCGCCTGGGCATTGAAGAAGGCCTGGAGCTGAATCCGCCGCTGTTCGATCTGTTCTTGAAGAACGACGCGATGCACGATCCGATGGTAAACGAATCCTATTGCGAAACCTTCGGCTGGGTTGGCAAAGAGCACCTGGCGCGTATGCGCGAGCTGAGCTATCAGGCCAACGCAGTGCTGAGTAAGCTGTTTGACGACGCAGGGCTGATCCTGGTGGACTTTAAACTGGAGTTCGGTCTGTTCAACGGTGAAGTGGTGCTGGGCGATGAGTTCTCGCCGGACGGCAGCCGCCTGTGGGACAAGAATACCCTCGATAAAATGGACAAAGACCGTTTCCGCCAGAGCCTGGGCGGGCTGATTGAAGCCTACGAAGAAGTGGCGCGCCGCATCGGCGTGAAACTGGACTAAACCCCGCGCATTTCCGGGGCGGCCTGGCTGCTCGCCCCGTCATTTTTTCATTTCCAGCAAATTTCTGCCTTTCCTCCGCCAACAAGCATTTATAATGGCAATCAGTGGGCGAGTTTCCTACGATTATTAAAAACCTACACTGGAGTTTATTTATGCGTTGGCAAGGGCGTCGAGAAAGTGACAATGTTGAGGATCGTCGCGGGCAGTCTTCAGGTTTGGGTGGCGGTGGTTTCCGGCCGCCGATTCGCGGCAAGGGCGGTATTGTGCTGCTGGTGGTGGTGCTGGTCGCAGGCTATTACGGCATCGACCTGTCGCCGCTGCTGACCGGTGGCGACGTCTCTACCACCCAGCAGCAGAGCGCCAGCATCAGCCCCAAGGATGACGAACTGGCGAAGTTTACCTCGGTGGTGCTGGCTTCCACCGAAGACAATTGGAATGAAGTCTTCCAGCGGATGGGGAAAACCTATCAAGCGCCGAAGCTGGTGATGTATCGCGGTGTGACGCGTACCAGCTGCGGCACCGGCCAGTCGGCGATGGGACCGTTCTACTGCCCGGGCGACAAAACGGTGTATATCGATCTGTCGTTCTATCAGGACATGAAAGACAAGCTGGGTGCCGGCGGTGACTTTGCACAGGCTTACGTGGTGGCGCACGAAGTGGGGCATCACGTACAGAACCTGTTGGGCATCGAACCGAAAGTACGTCAGATGCAGCAGGGTGCCAGCCAGGTGGAAGTTAACCGTCTGTCGGTGAAAATGGAGCTGCAGGCAGACTGTTTTGCCGGCGTATGGGGTAAATATGCCGAGAAGCAGCAAATGTTGGAAGAAGGCGACCTGAAAGAGGCGCTGAACGCCGCGCAGGCGATCGGCGACGATCGGTTGCAACAGCAAGGCCAGGGCCGCGTGGTGCCGGACAGCTTTACCCACGGCACCTCCGAACAGCGCTACACCTGGTTCAAACAGGGTTTTGACAGCGGCGATCCAAACACCTGCAATACCTTCGCCTCGCGTTAAAACTGCCGGCATGCCGGTGGCGGTACGGGCAATGATCCCCGTCGTCTGACGAACCCGTCGGCGGGGGCGTAACTGCCGTCACCGTGATGCAATATCCCTTTGCCGGATGCGCTGACGGCGACGCGTTCGCCGAGCTTGCTGAATGCGGGGCTGGAAAAATGATGTTACAGACAACGCAACGGTTGATGCAGCAACAGGGTATCCGTCGACTGCTGGTAGTGAGCGGCGACGCGCCGTGGTGCCGACAGCAGGCGCAACAGCTGGTGGCCAGCCTGCCAGGAGATTGGCCGTGGGTGGGTGATGACGCGCCGCACGGCATGGCGGCACTCTCTGGCGGTGCGGTACGCGCTCTGCTCGGGCAAGAGCGGCTGCATGCGGTGTTTGATGCCGCCAATGGACTGGACGTCGAGGCGCTGGCGCAGCTCGCCGGCGTATTGCAGGCTGGCAGCTGGTTAATTTTGCTGACGCCGCCATCGAGCCTGTGGCCGCAGCGGACGGATGCCGACAGCCTGCGCTGGAGCGATTGCCCACAACCTATTGCCACGCCGAACTTTATTCATCATCTGCAACAGCAACTGGCGGCCGACGCCGAAGTCAGCCACTGGCGACAGGGGCACTCACCGCAGTTTGCCGCGCTACCGCCGCGAGCGGTCTGGCAGGCGCCGGACGGCGCACCAACCGCCGAACAGCAGACGCTGCTGGCGCAATTACTCGCCGCCGAGGCCGGCATCTGGGTGCTGACTGCGCCACGCGGCCGCGGCAAATCCACGCTGGCCGGTATGCTGGTCGCGCATTCACCGCTCAATTGCTGGATCACCGGCCCCAGCCGAGCCGCCACCGAGGTCGCCAGCCACTGGGCGCAGGGGCAGGCGCAGTTCTGGGCGCCGGATGCCCTGTTGGCGCACTGTCGCGAACAGGGGGCGCCGCACGTCGATTGGTTGCTGGTAGATGAAGCGGCGGCGATCCCCGGCCCGCTGTTGCAACAGTTGGTCAGTTATTTCCCACGTGTGTTGTTAACCACTACCGTTCAGGGCTACGAGGGCACCGGGCGTGGCTTTTTGCTGAAGTTCTGCGCGTCTCTGCCGCAATGGCAAGCGCTGACGCTCAGCCAGCCGATGCGTTGGGCGGCAGGCGATCCGCTGGAGCGACTGATTGATAACGCCTTGCTGTTTCACGAACTGCCGGCCTGGTCAGCGCCGGAGCATACGCCGGTTTTACGCATGTTGGATCAGCCGCAGCTGTGTGCCGATGCGCGATTGCTACGCCGTTTTTACGCGCTGCTCAGCAGTGCGCATTATCGAACCTCGCCGCTCGATCTGCGTCGATTGATGGACGCGCCAGGGATGCATTTCAGCGCGGCATTGTTGGCAGACGAGGTGGTGGGGGCGCTGTGGCTAGTGGACGAAGGCGGTTCGAGCAGTGCGCTGGCACACGATGTGTGGGCCGGACGACGACGGCCGCGCGGTAATCTGGTGGCGCAATCACTGGCGGCGCACAGCGGCCAGTGGTGGGCGCCGACGCTGCGCGCCCGCCGCATCAGCCGCATTGCGGTACTGCCCGAACTGCGGCGGCAGGGCATCGCGCGCCAGCTGATTGAACAGCAGCGCCAGCAGGCGCAGGGACTGGATTATCTCTCCGTCAGTTTTGGCTATACCGAGCCACTGTGGCGTTTCTGGCGCGCCTGCGGCTTCGAGCTGGTACGCATCGGCAGCCAGCGCGAGGCCAGCAGCGGCTGCTACAGCGCGATGGCGCTACTGCCACTCAGCGAGCAGGGCGAAGCGCTGTGCCATGCGGCTCACAAGCATTTAACTCGTGACTGGCGCTGGCTGCGGCAGCGCATCGATCTGGCTCTGGACATACCCGGTGACGACGGCGACCCGTTGCTTGACGAAGCCGACTGGCGCGAACTGGCGGGTTTTGCCTTCGCCCACCGTCCGTTAGAGGCCAGCCTGGGCGCCTTGCAGCGTTTATTGCTGGCCAGTTGTCTGCCATTGCCGGCGCTGCGTATGCATCTGCAACGGCAACTGACGGTGGCACAATGCGTGGCACAGGCCGGCGTCAGCGGTCAGAAGGCGTTGCTGCGCCAATGGCGGCAGGAAGCCGGGCAAGGGCTTGAGCATCTGCAGCCGCAGCATTGCCGCCAATGGCGCGATTGGGCGCAGACCTCTCCCGCCGAGTCATTGCAATAAATGGAAAGAGTTGTTCAATAAAACCCGATTTTCCCGTTCTCTGTACGGCGTATAGTAATGACAGGTGCCGGGTCAGCCCGGCGTATTCGCGCAACCAGGGAGTCTGTAATGAAACACGCACATTTCGTTGTCCAAAGCCCTGCAACGCCGGCTGAGCAATTATTTTTGCTGTTTCATGGCGTGGGCGATAATCCGGTCGCGATGGGCGAGATCGGCAGCTATTTTGCCAAATCGTTTCCCAACGCGCTGGTAGTGAGCATCGGTGGACCACTGCCGTTTGGCAACGGTTCCGGTCGCCAGTGGTTTTCCGTGCAGGACATCACGGAAGAAAACCGCGTCGCACGCATTGCGCAGGTGATGCCGAATTTTGTTCAAACGGTGCGCTATTGGCAGCAACAGAGCGGCATCGGTCATGCGGGCACCGCGCTGGTCGGGTTTTCGCAGGGGGCTATCATGGCGCTGGAGGCGTTGAAAGTCGAGGCGCAGCTGGCAGGACGCGTGGTGGCGTTCAGCGGGCGTTTTGCGCGTCTGCCTGAAGGGGATTTTGGCGACAGCGTGGTGCATTTGATTCACGGCCAGGATGACGCGACCATCGCCGTCGGGCATGCACAGGCCGCGGCTGAACGTATGCAGGCTAACGGCGTGGATTTCACGCTGGACGTAGAGCCGGGCGTCGGCCACGGTATCAATCAGGGTATGATGGACAACGCGTTGGAGCGTTTGCACTTCTACGTGCCGCAGCGCTATTGGGATGAAGCGCTGTTGGGTCGGCGCGGCGATCTGATTGCCTTTAAATAAACCTCAGGGCGCATAATGCGCCCTGAGACTATTTCTTTTTCTTTGGCCAGTCGTCTTCGTCATCCCACTGCGCATTATTATCGCGGTGCGGCGGCAATTCCGGCTTGTCGGCCAGGTATTTCTTTACGTCAACGCGACGCAATTCCTTAATCCCGCTGACAATCATGCCAACCAGAATCAGCAAGATAATCCACCAGTAATCCGCTAACCATTCCATACTTACACCTTTCCTTCAGGGGAGATAAAACGCGAAAAAATCGCCGGTAAATGGCGTTCAAGCCATTCAGCACCGGCAACCTCCCTATCTTGCCAGGCCGCCAACAGCAGCGCCGGCGTCAGCAGATGTTCGGCTTCCTGTGCCAGCGGTCGATAGCTTAAATGCCAGGGTTCCACCGCAACGCCGTCACCGTCTTCGGTGAACGGGCGATAAAAACCGAACTCGGCCATATGCGCGCTCAGCCATTGATTAAGCCGATGAAAATAGCCGCCTTGTTCATATTCCCACGGTTCCAGCTGGAGTTTTTTTCCCGGCGGCAACAGCGTCGGATCGTATACGTCCAGATCGCTGCCCCAGTGGTGGCGGCTGGCACCCGGCAATGCCGACCAGCGTAAAATCGCTTCACAGCGCTCGGCGGGCGACAGGGGAGCGACGCTGATCGGTTGGCTATTCCTATCTAATACTGGGCGCTCGCCGCAATATTTGCCATTCCAGATCGCCAGTTGCCGATCGAAGTCACGAAAGGTGCTGGCCGGCTGCAAGTCAAAACCGGCCCGTTGCGCGGCCTGCTGCATGGCCACAAACGCCGTGACCGCCTGCGGTTGCAGACGGTGATTGCCGACCAGCGGCGCCAGGTGCGCGGTTGAACGGCCGGTAAGCATCTCGGCGGTGATCATGCGACCAGTTGCTCCATAATGCGTTGATACATCCGGCTCAGCAGTTGCAGATCGGCAGCGTTGACGCATTCATTGACTTTATGAATAGTGGCGTTGACTGGCCCCAGTTCTACCACCTGTGCGCCCATCTGGGCGATAAAGCGCCCGTCGGACGTGCCACCGGTGGTCAGCAACTGCGGCGTGAGCTCCGCGTAGTGTTCAACCGCGTTGACGACCGCATCTACCAACGCACCGCGTGGCGTCAAGAATGGTTGGCCAGACAGCCGCCAGTCGATGCTGTAGTTCAACTGATGCCGTTCCAGCAACTCTTCCACTCGCTGTTTGATCAGCGTATCGGTCAGTTCGGTGCTGAAGCGGAAGTTAAACTGCACGAACAGTTCGCCGGGAATCACGTTGTTGCTGCCGGTACCGGCCTGCACGTTGGCAATCTGCATGCTGGTCGGCGGGAAGAATTCGTTGCCGCGATCCCACTCGGTCGCCACCAGTTCGTTCAGTGCCGGCATGGCGCGGTGCACCGGGTTGTCGGCCAGATGCGGGTAGGCGACGTGGCCCTGAATGCCATGGATATGCAAATTGGCGGTGATCGAACCGCGACGGCCGTTCTTCACCACATCGCCGACGCGATCGGTGCTGGAAGGCTCGCCCACCAGGCAATAATCCAGGCGTTCGTTGCGCGCCATCAGCGCTTCCACCACTTTGACGGTACCGTGCGTGGCGCTGGCTTCCTCATCGGAGGTAATCAGAAACGCCAACCGGCCCTGGTGATTAGGGTGAGCGGCGACAAAGCGTTCCGCTGCCACTACCATTGCCGCCAGCGAACCTTTCATGTCTGCCGCGCCGCGGCCATACAGCATGCCGTCGCGGATGGTCGGTTCAAATGGCGGGTTGTCCCAGCGTTTTTCATCGCCGCTTGGCACCACATCGGTATGGCCGGCGAACGCCAGCGTTTGGCCTTCGCCGCGCCAGGCCCAGAAGTTTTGCGTGTCTTCAATGTCCATCGGTTCGATGGTGAAGCCGATGGCCTTGAGGCGTTCAATCATGATGGCCTGGCAACCTTCGTCGTGCGGGCTCAGAGAAGGGCGCTTGATCAGCTGTTGCGCCAGTTCGATTACGGGGCAAATCATGCGCTTACCTCGGAAATGAATTGCTGATAGCCGTCGGCGCTAAAGCCGAGCAGGGCGTGGCCACGACCGTCGTCGAGCAGCGGACGCTTGATGATCGCCGGTTGGGCCAGCATCAGCGCAATCGCCGCGTCGGCGTTGTCGCAGGCGTTGCGTTCGGCCTCGTCCAGCTTGCGCCAGGTGGTGCCGCGAGTATTCAGCAGCGGCTGCCAGCCCAGTTGTTCGACAAAACCGCGCAGTTGCCCTTCGTTCAGCCCGTCTGCCCGGTAGTCATGAAATTGATAGGCCACGCCCTGTTCTTCCAGCCAGCGACGCGCTTTTTTGATGGTGTCACAATTTTTGATGCCGTACATGGTCAACGTCATGGAGTTAAAACCTTTTCTGCCACGAAACACCGAGGGTTAACCGGTGGTAAACCGCCTGCGGCGGCGTAATGAGAGCCAGCGTTCAGCATGCCGAAAAACGGCGATGAGTTCCACCGTACAATGGTCCTAAAGCGCGGGATGGGCGAAAAAAACGCGCATCCCGCCCAATGGATCACCGGGTCAGGCGTTCGCCACACAAGCTCGCTGTTTCAGCAGCCGCCGGATGGGCCGCCGGGGAAGGCGTGATCGTTCATCGCACGGCAATCATTGACCCCATTGACGCAGTTTATATGCCAGGTTCCTTTTGACCATTAACCACTCATGATCGACGATTGAGAACACCACCGTATCACGGTAGCTGCCATCCGCGTTGCGTTGATGATTGCGCAGCACGCCGTCTTGCTTGGCACCGAGACGGGCAATGGCCGCCCGTGAAACATGATTGTGCCAGTGGGTACGGAACTCGACGGCAATCACTGCCAGTTGTTCGAATGCATGACGCAGCAGCAGCCATTTGCATTCGGTATTGACGACGGTTTTCTGGTAGCGCCTGGCATACCAGGTGTAGCCGATTTCGACGCGGCGATTTTGCGTATCGGCGTGGCAAAGGCGCGTCGTACCGATGATCTGCTGGCTGTCGTTATGTACCACGACAAACGGAAGTCCCTGCCCTATGGCTTGCTCATTCAGCGCCGTCGCGACGTATTCTGCTACCGTGTCTTCATTGGGAACCGAGGTAAACCAAAGCTCCCACAGCTTGCCGTCGGCGGCGGCGGTCAACAGGTCTGCGGTGTGTTCATTACGCAGCGGCAGCAGGCTGACGGTGTTACCCACCAGGGTGGTTTCATTGAGCCACGGCGTGTGCGGCATGGGTTAACCTCTCTTTACGCTAATCTCGCGTGACGGTTCAGCGCACATAGCCGCTGTTTTGCAGACGGGTCAGGGTGGCGCCTTCAGCGAATACCATGCCGGTGGTCAGGTCGTGGAAACCGTATCTTTTGTAGAACGCCAGCTTGTCCGGTACCGAATAGATGAATATTTTGCCCAGCGGAGCCAGATCTTCCATGATGCGATCCATCAACTGTCGGCCGTAGCCGCGCCCTTGAAAGTCGGGGTGAATGGCGACGTCGGCCAGATAGGCGACGGAAATGCGATCGCTGATGGCATGGGCGGTCGCGATCAGCTCGCCGTTCAGGTAGCCCCAATAGCAGAACTGGTTGTTGCCGTAGATCTGTTCAGTGAGCAGCGGATCGCGCTTGCCCAGCCCGGCGGCCTCCAGCAGCTCGGCCAGCCGTTGCCAGTCAACCGCGTAGCGGCGTTGATCGGTGACAATCTCCATGCTTTCTCCTTAGCCGATGCGATCGAGATCGGCAGCGTATTGGCGGATCGCCCGTTGATAGCTGCTGATATCGCGATGTGTAGAGGTCTCTGCCAGCAGTAGCAACAGGTCGGCCACCGCCTGTTTGGTTTCGCCCAGGTTGTACAGCGTCATCGCGCGGAACAGGGTGATCTCTTTGGCCTGCGGGAATTCTGCCAGCCCGTGGTCAAAGCTGGCCAATGACTGCTGATACTGCCCCAGTGCGCGGTAGGTGCTGCCCAGCCCGAGCCAGGCCTCCTGGCGCTGTTGTGCCGGCAAGTCACGGGCCAGCGCCGCCAGATAGCAAGGGATCGCCTGTTGCTCCAGGCCTTGGCTATCATACAGACAGGCCAGTTGATAATGCAGCGCCGCATCTTCCGGCTGCCGTTGCAACTGCTGTATGGCCAGCTCGGTCGCTTCCTGATAGCGGCCAAGCGCTTTCAACTGCTCGATGTTTAACGTTGCAGGCATAACGACGGTACCTTAGTGTCAATAGGGCGCTTTGGGCACGCTACTACGGAAAAATTGACCGCACAAGACAAACACGTGCAGGCTTGAGTGGGTGAATAATCCGAAAATGTGCGCTAACCCCGGTTTCATTGGCTGGCATCGTTCCCGAAAAGCTTCACTTGGTCAAAAAACAGGCGTAGAATTCGCAGCGTCAAATAAGTGAGGTTGTAAAGTTTATGGTAGATCGTGAGTTGGGAAACTGGAAAGATTTCATCGACGAAATGTTGGGCAACTGACAATTAACAACAAGGCTGGTTGAATTGTTTAGTCTTGAAACCCTCTGGGAGCATCCTGCGGATGGTTCTCGATAAAAAGCAGCATCGGTATGCCGACGCTGCTTTTTTTATGTCTACTCTCCGGTTTTTTCCACCAGCGGCGGCACCGTTTGCCGACCGGGGAAGCGCCGCCGCACCAGCACAAAGAACAGTGGCACAAAGAAGATCGCCAACAGCGTGGCAGAGATCATACCCCCCATGACGCCGGTACCGACGGCATGCTGGCTGCCGGAGCCGGCACCCTGGCTGATGGTCATCGGCAGTACGCCAAAGATGAATGCCAGCGAGGTCATCAGAATCGGCCGCAGGCGCATACGTGCGGCCTCCAGCGTCGCCGCCGTCAGATCCTGGCCTTTTTGATTCAGTTCGTTGGCAAACTCGACGATCAAAATGGCATTCTTGGCTGACAACCCGATAATGGTCAGCAGGCCAACCTGGAAGTAAACGTCGTTTTCCAGCCCGCGCAGCCAGGTGGCGGCCACGGCGCCAATCACCCCCAACGGCACCACCAGCATCACCGAGAACGGGATTGACCAGCTTTCATATAACGCCGCCAGACACAGGAACACCACCAGTAGCGAAATGGCATACAGCGCCGGCGCCTGTGAACCGGACAGGCGTTCCTGGTATGACATGGCGGTCCACTCCAGCCCAAAGCCGTTCGGCAACTGGCTGACCAGGCGTTCCATTTCGTTCATTGCGGTACCGCTGCTGACGCCGTCGGCCGCTTCGCCGACAATTTCTACCGCCGAGCTGCCGTTATAGCGTTCCAGACGCGGCGAGCCGTATTCCCAGCGGCTGGTGGCGAAGGCGGAAAACGGCACCATGCCGCCGTTGCCATTGCGCACGTACCATTTGTCGATATCCCCCGGCAGCATGCGGAACGGCGCTGCCGCCTGCACGTAAACCTTTTTTACCCGGCCGCGATCGACAAAGTCATTGACGTAGGTCGAGCCCCAGGCGGTCGACAGGGTGTTGTTGATATCGTCGATGCTGACGCCCAGCGCCTGCGCCTTGCGCTGATCGATATCGATTTGCAACTGCGGGCTGTCATCCAGGCCGTTGTGGCGCACCCGCGACAGCAGTGGACTTGCTGCCGCCAGTTGCAACAGTTGATCGCGCGCCGCCATCAGCTTGCTGTGGCCCAGCCCGCCATGATCTTCCAACTCCATATCGAAGCCGGACGAACTGCCCATGCCGCTGATCGCCGGTGGACTGCTGGCGATCACCCGTGCTTCGTTGATGTTGGCGAACGCTTTGGTGGCACGAGCAATAATATCAAACGACGATTCGCCGGAACCGCGCTCGTCCCAATCCTTCAAGCGTACGTACATGCGCGCTACATTCTGGCCATTCCCGCCCGGACCCGCGCCGATGGTAGCGAACACCGACAGCACGTCCCGTTGCTCTTTGGTCAGCAGATAGTGTTCCACTTTTTCCACCACCTTGGCGGTCTGCTGCAAAGTCGAACCCGCAGGCAGTTGCACCTGCACGGTGAACACACCGCGATCTTCCAGCGGCAGGAACGAGGTCGGCAATTTCAGGAACAGCAACGCCAGCCCGCCGAGCAGCAGCAGGTAAATGAGCATATAGCGTACGCTGTGGTGCAACACCCGCGCCACGCCGCGCTCATAGCGCATGGCGCTGCGGTTGAACATGCGGTTGAACCAGCCGAAGAAGCCGCGCTTGCCGTGATGATGCCCTTTGGCAACCGGCTTGAGCAGCGTGGCGCACAGGGCAGGGGTGAGGATCATCGCCACCAGTACCGACAGCACCATGGAAGAGACGATGGTGATGGAAAACTGGCGGTAGATGGCGCCGGTGGTGCCGCCAAAGAACGCCATTGGAATAAACACCGCCGACAGCACCATGGCTATGCCCACCAGCGCCCCCTGGATCTGGCCCATGGATTTTCGGGTGGCTTCACGCGGCGGCAGACCTTCTTCGCTCATCACGCGTTCGACGTTTTCCACCACCACGATGGCATCATCCACCAACAGGCCGATGGCCAGTACCATGGCGAACATGGTGAGGGTGTTGATGCTGAATCCGCAGGCCGAGAGAATGGCGAAGGTGCCGAGCAGCACCACAGGTACGGCAATGGTCGGGATCAGCGTCGCGCGGAAGTTCTGCAAGAACAGGTACATCACCAGGAACACCAGCACAATCGCTTCCAGCAGGGTTTTCACTACGTCCTGGATCGAGGCTTTGACAAACGGCGTGGTTTCATAGGCTACCTTGGCTTCCAGCCCACGCGGAAAATACTGCGACAGCTCGTTGATTTTGGCCTTAACCAGTTCATCGGTCTGCAGTTCATTGGCGCCGGAGGCCAGTTTGATATTCATCCCCGCGGCTGGCATGCCGTTATAGCGGCTGAGGTAATCGTAGTTTTCTCCGCCCAGCTCAACGCTGGCGACGTCGCCGAGCGTCACCAGCGAACCGTCCTGATTGACCCTTAAGGCGATCTGGCGAAACTGTTCCGGCGTTTGCAATTGCGACTGGGCATTGATGGTGGCGTTCAGCGCCTGCTTGTCGATCGACGGCGTTCCGCCAAGCTGGCCGACCGCCACCTGCGCATTTTGCGACTGGATGGCGCTGACCACGTCCCCGGTGGTCAGCTGGTAACTGTTGAGTTTGTTGGGATCGAGCCAGATACGCATGGCGTATTGCGAACCGTAAACGTCCATGCTGCCGACGCCGTTGATACGGCTGAGCGGATCTTGCAGGTTGGAGACGATGTAATCGGCGATATCCTGTTTGTCCATGCTGCCGTCGGTGGAGACGAATGCCACCATCATCAGGGTGGTGTCGCCAGATTTTGATACCGTCACCCCTTGCTGCTGCACCGCCTGCGGCAAGCGTTTTATCGCCGCCTGCAGCTGGTTCTGCACCTGTTGCATTGCTTCGTTCGGATCGGTGCCGGCGTCAAAGGTTAGCGTGACCGTGGCACGGCCGGTATTGGTACTTTGCGACGACATATACATCATGTTGTCGAGGCCGGTCATGTTTTGTTCGATGATTTGCGTAACGGTATTTTCGAGCGTTTGCGCTGAAGCACCCGGATAGTTCGCGCTGATACGCACGTTTGGCGGCGCCAGATTGGGATATTGTTCAACCGGTAGCGAAAAAATCGCCAATGCGCCGGTGAGGCAAAGAATAATTGCCAGCACCCAGGCAAAAATCGGGCGATCAATAAAAAAATTGGCCATGTAGCGCGAACCTCGTGGTGTCTTGTTCTATCTTTAATTACGCATTAACGTTGCGTTATTGGCGGTTGGGAAGGATTCCGACGCTAATGCACTTTACTCGTGAAGCGCAGATAAAGCGTGGAGAAAAAAAGGAGATAATGTAAATAACGGTAGCCTATGCCCGCGCCGGCGGCGAGTTTTGCCAAACAAACGCCATGACAACCTCTAATCAGCGTTTGTTAACTAAACCGGCATTAATCTGACGTTGGAGTAAGGAATGGAAATAAACCCGGTATTTGCCCGCCGCCTGTATTTATGCTGGCTGATCAGCCACAGCGAGCGGCCGAATGTGCCACGGCTGATGGAGCTGACCGGCTGGCCGCGTCGCACCTTGCAGGACGTGCTGAAGGCGTTGCCTGGCCTGGGGGTGGAATTGCAGTTCATACAGCAGGGGGTACGCAATAACGACGGTTATTATCAATTGGACAGTTGGGGGCCACTCAGCAAAAGCTGGGTTTATCAGCATCATCAGGCGCTGCTGGGCGCGATAGCATAAAGCTCCCCGACGCGCCGGGGAGCGGTTTATTGGCTCTTGTGTTCCAGATACATCACCGTGGCGGCCACGCGCGAGCGCACGTCCAGTTTGCGCAGCATATTGCGAATATGCACCTTTACCGTTTCTTCCGAAATGTGCAATTGCACTGCGACCTGTTTGTTTGACATGCCGCGAGCCACTTCCTGCAACACATCCAGTTCCCGTTCGGTAAGATCGGCAAACGGATCGTGCTGCTCGCTGCGGGAAGAAAGGTAATCCGCCACCGCATCACTGATCACGTTCTCGCCCTCGGCGGCCAGTCGAATCGAGGTCAGTAACTGTTCCGGCTCGCTGTCCTTCAACAGATACCCGTCGGCGCCGGCGTCGATCAGGGCATAGACATCGTTGCGTGCGTCTGACACGGTCAGCACGATGATGCGCGCATCCACGCCGTCGTGACGCATGGCTTTCAGGGTATCGAGGCCGGAAAGACCCTTCATGTTCAGATCCAGCAAAATGACGTCGGGGGTGTGCTGCGCGGCCAATGCGATGGCGTCGTTGCCATTGCTGGCTTCGGCTATCACGGTAAATAGCGGATCCAGCCCCAGCAACTGTTTGATGCCGCGCCGCATCAGCGGGTGGTCGTCGACGATCATCACTTGGTAGTGCTTCATCATGAAAAGTGCTCCCTGTAGCGAGTAAAGCCACTCGAACACGGGTTAAACGAGTGGAACTGACTCTTTTAAAATAGTGGCAATTGGCGCGATGGCGCGAACTGCCGTAACGAAGGGGTACACCCGTTGTTTATTTTATGGTGGAAACGTCAGACAGACGTCGGTACCGCCCTGTTCTCTACGTGTTATGTGTAACTCCCCCCCCAGGCGCGTGGCGCGCTCGCTCATGATCGACAGGCCATAGTGTCCTTCCGGCTCGTCCAGACTGTCGATGCCGCAACCGTCATCACTGATGCAGATATGGTTGTCGCCGTTGTCGGCCACGCCGCAGCGAATGACGATCTCCTGCGCGTCGGCGTGCTTGATGGCGTTGAGCACCGCTTCGCGCACGATCTGCAGCGCATGAACCTGCTGCTGGGCATTCAACGCCTGCGAGGAAAGTCGACAGTGTAACCGAATCCGGGCGCCGGTCAGAATTTTTAATGGCGCCAGCAATTGTTGCAAGGCGGTGTTTAAATCCGCTTCCTGAATGCTTAGCCGGAAAGTGGCCAACAGCTCGCGCAACTGGCGATAGGCGTCCGCCAGCGCACGCTCGAAGTCGGCGATGATCGCCTGCGCCTGTGGCGAACCGTCCGCCAGTGTGCGTTTGAGCAGCGTCATCTGGATGCGTAAAAAGGTCAGCGCCTGTGCCAGTGAATCATGCAGTTCTCGGGCAATGGTGGCCCGCTCTTCCATCAGCAGCAATTGCACGTGCTGCTTTTGCGCACGGTTGAAGTATAGGCCGCGGCCGAGCATGTTGGCCACGCTTTGCATCAGATGCGGGTTTGGCGTCAGCCTGTGGGTCTGCCAGCTCAACTGCCCCAGCGGACGCTCTTCCTGCATGATGGTCAGCCGCTGCCACGGCTGGTCGGCCAGCGCCTCGCCGCTGCCGAGCCGCCACTGGCTGAGGTTGTCTTGCACATTGAGTTCAATGCAGGGCAACTGTTCGCTGTGACGCACGATGTGCAATACCTCTTCAAACGCCTGTTGATCGATTTGCCCGACGCTCAGCGCCTGTGAACAGCTGTACATCACTTCCAGCGTTTTATTGGCCTGTTGCAGGCGCTCGGTTTTTTCCTGCACCTTCTGCTCCAGCGACTGGTAGAGCCGGGACAGGTCGCTGGACATGGCGGTAAAGGTGGTCGACAGAACCCCCAGTTCGTTCGGCAATGCCACGTCAAGTGGCGGATGGTTGAAGTCCCGCTGCTGCACGCGCTGGCTGGCGGCGACCAGCTGTTTCAACGGCGCCACCACCTGGCGGCGCATAAAGCGGATGCAGAACAGCACCAGGCCGATAATGGCGATATAGCCCACCACGCTGATGGTGGCGACGATCGCCAGCTTGAGTTCCGAGTAACGCTGCAACGCCAGCACAAACCGGTCGATCTGGCTGACGTAGCTGGCGACATTGTCCTGATAGTGTTGCGTTTGTCCGTTGTGAATTTGCTGTTCCAGCCGCTGCCACGCCTGCAGCAGAGTGAGGTATTTCTCGCGTACCTCCTGCGGCACGTAGAACCGGTCCAGTTTCTGTAATGCCGGCGCCTGCAGGGTGTGCTGATATGCCGCCAGATGCTGTTCCAGCGCGGCGTTATGTTGCGCCAGATCGTAAGCCAGGCGGTAACTTTGCATGCGTAGCGAACCGGCGATATTGACCGCTTCGGCGTCGCGCAGGCTATCGGCAACGGTGGTCAGCGCCAGGCCGGTAGAGAGTACCGACAGCACCACAATGCAGATCAGCGCCTTGGCCAGGCTACTGGTTACTGAACGTTTAACGAGCAAAACGGCGTCCTTCTAGGGTAGCGGCAGATGTGGCGATGCCATTCGAAGACAAAACCGGCGCTTTTGCAACACAAATACGCCGGCGTGGCGACGGGCTGATTTCAGGCGCTGATTGTCTATCGTTATATACATTACGTAATAGCGCTGCGGCGGAAAAATTGGCATCGAATGACCCTACAGACGATAAGAGTTTGATCTGGCGCAAGCTACCCCCCGATTTACCCCTTTAGGGTAAACGTTATTTATATAGGTCATTGAAATAAAAATAATTGATCCAGTCAATGTTCGCTCGTTGGCCACATCGACCACGATGCCCTGTTATGCAGGGCTTTTTGCTACGCTGGTCAGTAGGGATGGAATGACTTATAAATACCCCTTTCCCAGGAGTCTAATGGAGTAACACGGTGGCAGGAATTTATCTTCCAAGCCCGGACGAGATCGGCAAATTTTACACCTTCCAGTCACGGCTTCCCGAAGGTGATTATTTTGAGTTTGCACCGCGTAATCGTCCGCTAAATTCCCAACCGATTCTAGATGACCAAACGGGTATGTGTATTGGCTACTCTGTTACCCAGGCGCCCGGCTTGTGGCGAATTTATGACGCTGATGGCACGTTTGTTCGCCTGGAAGAAGCTCCTTTAGAAAGTCCGCTCATCGACCCTACCGATTTTGCACTGCTAGCGTTTGGCGTGTTCCGCATACTTCGCACGGGGCGGACACTGTTTGAGGTGGGTACACGTGCCGCGGTCTCTGTAAAGCTCAGCAATGCAACGATGAGTTTTCTGCGCGGGCGTCTAAAAATAGGGCTTTCGGCTCGTAACCTTAAGGTTACGGAAAGGGTCGCTCAACGAATGCGGGATCCGGGACGTTATGTGCCTTTGCAAATTCAGGAAAAAGCCATCCGATATGGCGTGAGGAGTGCCGATCCCCAAGGTGTTGCAGGTCAGTTTGTTTACCGCGCCGAAATGAGCAGATTAGTAAAACGCACAGTGGGTAATCAGATTCAATATGTACGCACGCGTTATAAACTGCATGTTTTGGTCAGAGAAAAGGATTGGACCATCACGCATTTTCATTATGACAACTTTCTCTGAGAAAAGTGATTATGTTTGAGATAAAAGCAGGCGAGTCCCTATTCAGGTTCACGTTCGTTGAAAGATTGGAAGATATTGAAGACAGAGATCAGGACTTGATCATCTGCTGGCTGGAAGTGCAAGGCTCTGGCATGAGTTTGCAATGCGAATGCGAATTGACACTATTCGATATCATGACGCTGCGCGATCGGTTAGAGCATTTCTATCAATCTATATCCCAAGGGAAAACCCCAAAGCAAATTATATACTCTCCACGTGTCCCGAATTTTAGTTGTGAAATTACCCAGGCTGCAGATGTTGATGCCATAGGTTTCAACTTCAAAGTTTGCCCCAGCATGCTAACTCTGTGGACTATGCAAGGGGGAATGCTCATCGATCAGAGCTACTTCCCGGGACTTATTGCTGGCTTAAATGACATCCTTAGCAATTGATGGAAATTCGTAGCCCCGTGATAGTAAATGGGGCTTCTTTTTTACAATGGCAGGTTGGGCTGGTCACGTCCATAGTGGGAGGTTGGGAAGGCGTCTTGCAGGATAAAGTCGGGCGGTAACTCTTCTTCGCGCGAGCCGCGCTTCGTTACCAGTTTTTCAACGCTGTTCAGCGTCGTAAATGTGATGCTGCATTCGAAATTCTGACACTGATGATATTGGCGTATCGTCATTTCCCTGAGGCGGCGACTGGTGCGGGTACGGGCCGTGACACCGCAGATCGGGTGACCTTTTTCTTCTTTCCAAACTCCAGATCCAACCAGCAGGTACACACACCCGTATAGGCGTCACGGCCTGCAATGCGGAACGAATGTCGATCACCGCTACTGTGGGAGATGGCGAAGGAAGGGAGCGCCTTACGGCAGTGGAATAATGTTCACGTATTGACCACAGCAAAGCGGCCTGAAGCGTTTATTAACTGCTTTCTGGTCGCTAAGTAATTGATAATTTTTATTTAGTCCTTGCTTGACCTAGCGCAAAGAACCTACCTATTTACCCCTTTAGGGTGATTATCTACTCCTAAGGTTACGACCTATTTTAGCTGTGCCCACAGCGGTGAAAGACCGATTAAAACAACAAAAAGGCGATTAAATCGCCATTGGATTTGCACACAGCAATGTCAAGGATAAATAGCATGGCCGAATTGTCGCGGCGCAAACTGCTCAGTGGACAATGGCGTCACCCCTCAACGGCGATCCGTCCTCCGTGGTCGCTGGCTGAATCTCGTTTTATCGCCGGTTGCAGCCGTTGCCAGGCGTGCATCAACGCCTGTGAGACCGGCGTGCTGCGTGTCGGCAGCGGCGGGTACCCGGAAATTGACTTCACCCTGGCGGAATGCACCTTCTGCGGCGATTGCGCCAGCGCGTGCGACGCCGCGCTGTTTCATCCGCTCAATACCCCCCCGTGGCGGCTGCACGCCGTGGTTGATGCCGGCTGTCTGGCCTTGCGTGGAGTGGAGTGCCGCAGCTGTCAGGACAGCTGTGAACCGCGGGCGATTCGCTTTCGGCCGCGCCTGGGCGGCGTGGCCCATCCCACGCTAAACGCTATCGCCTGCAACGGCTGTGGCGCCTGCGTTGCAGGCTGCCCAACGGCCGCAATCAGCTTAACCCGGAGTGAACACCATGAATAACCAATGGCACGTCAGCGGGCTGGTCGTACAGGCCCGGCCGGAAAAATTCCCACAGCTGTTGCCCAGGCTGCTGGCGATCCCGGATAGCGAAATTCCGGCGCAGGACCGGGCACAGGGCAAGCTGGTGGTGGTATTGCAGGCCGCGCACTCCAATGCGCTGCTGGAAAAAATCGAGTCGGTGCGCAATCTGGACGGCGTGCTGGCGGTGTCGCTGGTGTATCACCAGCAAGATGAGCAAGGTGAGGTAACGCCATGAAACTCAGTCGTCGAGACTTTATGAAGGCCAACGCGGCAGCGGCAGCCGCAGCGGCGGCCGGGCTGACCATACCGACGGTAGCGCAAGCCGTGGTTGGCAGCACGGAAGAGATCAAATGGGACAAGGCACCATGCCGCTTCTGCGGTACCGGCTGCGGCGTGCTGGTCGGTACGCAGAATGGCCGTATCGTTGCCTCGCAGGGCGATCCGGATGCGCCGGTCAACCGTGGTTTGAACTGCATCAAGGGGTATTTCCTGCCAAAAATCATGTACGGCAAGGATCGCCTGACGCAACCGATGCTGCGCATGAAAAATGGTCAGTACCATAAAGAAGGCGAGTTCACGCCGATCGGTTGGGATCGTGCCTTCGATATCATGGCCGAAAAGTTCAAGGCCGCCTTGCAGGAAAAAGGCCCGGAGGCGGTCGGCATGTTCGGTTCCGGCCAATGGACCATCTGGGAGGGCTACGCCGCCGCCAAGTTGTTCAAGGCGGGCTTGCGCTCCAACAACCTCGATCCGAATGCGCGTCACTGCATGGCGTCGGCGGTGGTGGGCTTTATGCGCACCTTTGGCATGGATGAACCGATGGGCTGCTACGACGATATCGAGCAGGCCGACGCCTTCGTGCTGTGGGGATCCAATATGGCGGAGATGCACCCGATCCTGTGGTCGCGCATCACTAATCGCCGTTTGAGCAATGACAAGGTCAACGTGTCGGTGTTGTCGACCTTTGAGCACCGCAGTTTCGAACTGGCGGACAACGCCATGGTGTTCACGCCGCAGACCGATCTGGCGATCATGAACTATATCGCCAACTATATTATCCAGCACGATGCGGTCGATCAGACATTCCTCAAGCAGCACGTCAACATTCGCAAGGGCGCCACCGACATCGGCTATGGCCTGCGCCCGACCCATCCACTGGAAAAAGCTGCCAAAAACCCTGGCAGCGATGCCTCTGAGCCGATGAGCTTCGAGGACTACAAGGCGTTTGTCGCCGAGTACACGCTGGAAAAAACCGCGGAACTGAGCGGCGTGGCACCAGACCAGTTGGAAGCGCTGGCCAGACTGTACGCCGATCCTGACATCAAGGTGGTTTCCTACTGGACCATGGGGTTCAACCAGCATACCCGCGGCGTGTGGGCCAATAACCTGTGTTACAACCTGCACTTGCTGACCGGCAAGATTTCCCGACCGGGTTGCGGGCCGTTCTCGCTGACCGGCCAGCCGTCCGCGTGCGGTACCGCGCGTGAGGTTGGCACTTTTGCCCACCGCCTGCCGGCCGATATGGTGGTCACCAATGAAAAGCATCGCCAGATCGCCGAACAAAAATGGCAATTGCCCGCCGGCACCATCCCGGCCAAGGTTGGACTGCATGCGGTAGCGCAGGATCGCGCGCTGAAAGATGGCACGCTCAACGCCTACTGGGTGATGTGCAACAACAATATGCAGGCCGGGCCGAACATCAATCAGGATCGTATGCCGGGCTGGCGCGATGCGCGCAATTTTGTGGTGGTGTCCGATCCGTATCCGACGGTCAGCGCACTGGCGGCGGATTTGATCCTGCCCACCGCCATGTGGGTCGAAAAAGAGGGCGCTTACGGCAATGCCGAACGCCGCACGCAATTCTGGCGTCAGCAGGTAACCGCGCCGGGAGAAGCAAAATCCGATCTGTGGCAGATGGTGGAGTTTGCCAAACGCTTCCAACTGGAAGAAGTCTGGCCGGAAGCGTTACTGGCGCAGAAACCGCAATATCGCGGCAAAACCTTGTATGACGTGCTGTTTGCCAATGGGGTGGTCAACCGGTTCAAACTGGCGGAGATCTCGCAGGATCAGCTGAACGACGAAGCGCGTGCGGTCGGCTTCTACATCCAGAAAGGCCTGTTTGAAGAGTACGCCGACTTTGGCCGCGGACACGGCCACGATCTGGCGGCCTTCGATATGTACCATCAGGCGCGCGGCCTGCGTTGGCCGGTGGTCGACGGCAAAGAAACCCTGTGGCGTTACCGTGAAGGCACCGATCCGTACGTCAAGACCGGCGAGTCGGTGCGTTTTTACGGCAAGCCGGACGGTAAGGCGGTGATTTTTGCCTTGCCGTATGAGCCAGCGGCGGAGAGCCCGGATCGGGAATACGATCTGTGGCTGTCTACCGGCCGGGTGCTGGAGCATTGGCACACCGGATCGATGACGCGTCGAGTGCCTGAACTGCATCGCGCATTCCCGGAAGCGGTGCTGTTCATTCATCCGCTGGACGCCAAGAGTCGCAATTTGCGCCGTGGGGATAAGGTAAAGGTGCTGTCGCGCCGTGGCGAAGTGGTGAGCATCGTCGAAACGCGTGGCCGTAACCGTCCGCCAAAGGGGCTGGTGTACATGCCGTTCTTTGACGCCGCCCAGTTAGTGAACAATCTGACTCTCGACGCTACCGATCCGCTGTCGAAGGAGACCGACTTTAAAAAATGCGCGGTCAAGCTGGTGAAGGTGTAGGAGCCGGCGATGAGCCAGCAACGAGACAAAACCCCGGCGCGGCGGCGCTTTCTGCGCGATGCCGCCCGCAGCGCAGCCGGCTTGGCCGGGATTGCGCTGGTGCTGGGGTTGCAGCAGAAACAGTCGCAGGCACGGGACGGTTTGGCCTTGCGTCCGCCGGGGGCGCTGGCCGATGGGGCATTCGACAGCGCCTGCATTCGCTGCGGCCAATGCGTGCAGGCCTGTCCGTATCACACGCTGAAACTGGCGACGCTGTTGTCGCCACGGGCGGCCGGTACGCCGTATTTTGTCGCGCGCGACGTGCCGTGCGAAATGTGCGAGGACATTCCCTGCGTGTTGGCATGCCCGAGCGGCGCGCTCGATCCGGCGCTGACGGATATCGACCACGCCCGTATGGGGCTGGCGGTGTTGCTCGACCACGAAAACTGCCTGAACTGGCAGGGTTTGCGCTGTGAAGTGTGCTATCGGGTTTGTCCGCAAATCGACCAGGCGATAACGCTGGAGATGCAGCGCAACCCGCGCACCGGCAAGCACGCGCTGTTTTTACCCACGGTGCACAGCGACGCCTGTACCGGCTGCGGCAAGTGCGAACAGGCATGCGTGTTGGAGCAGGCGGCTATCAAGGTACTGCCCCTGTCGTTGGCGCGCGGTCAGTTGGGTGAGCACTATCGCTGGGGCTGGCGTGAAAAACAGCGTGCCGGTCAGGCGTTGGTGCCGACCGACGGGCAGTTGCCGGCGCGTGGCATCAAGGAGGCGCAATAATGGCCAACCCTGTGGCAGAGGCCGGGCGCGAAGCGCGTCGACGCCATGGCTGGTGGCGCAGTCAGCGGTTTTTGCTACTGCGCCGCAGCAGCCAACTGCTGATTCTGCTGATGTTTCTATCCGGCCCGCTGTGGGGCGTCTGGATCCTGCGCGGCAATTACAGCGCCAGTCTGCTGCTGGACACCGTGCCGTTGACCGATCCGCTGATGCTGCTGCAAAGCCTGTTGGCCGGCAACTGGCCCGCCTGGCTGGCCTGGGTGGGGGCGGCGGTGGTGCTGGTCTATGGCCTGATCGGTAACCGGGTGTTTTGCGGCTGGGTCTGTCCAGTCAATCCGCTAACCGATCTGGCCGCCTGGTTGCGACGGCGTCTGGGGCTGCGTCAATCGGCCAACCTGCCGCGTAATCTGCGCTACGGCATTTTGCTGGCGGTGTTGGCGGGCAGCGCAGTCAGCGGCACGCTGCTGTGGGAATGGATCAACCCGGTAGCGCTGATGGGGCGCGGACTGATCCAGGGCGCATCACCCCAGGCAGCCGGTTGGCTCGCCGGGCTGTCGGCGGCGTTCGGCGCCGGCATTTGGCTGCTGTTGGCGCTGTTCCTGTTTGACCTGCTGGTGGTTGAGCACGGCTGGTGCGGCCACCTCTGTCCGATGGGCGCGCTGTACGGCGTCATCGGCAGCCAGGGTGTGCTGCGCGTCAGCGCCAGCGGGCGTGAAAACTGTACTCGCTGTATGGACTGCTTCCACGTTTGCCCAGAGCCACAAATCCTGCGCGAGCCGCTATTGATACAAAAGGGCACGCCACAGGTGGCCAGCGACGCCTGTATTGCCTGCGGGCGTTGCATCGACGTCTGCGCAGAAAACGTATTTGAAATCAACACCCAATTCCATTCTTCGGGAGCCAAAAAATGAAAAGCAATGTCCTGAGAAAGCGGTTGTCCTTGTGGGCTGCGCTGACGTCACTGGTTATCGCCGGCGTTGCGTTTGCCGCCGATAATGTCGATCTCAGCCAGTCGCCGGAGGTTGCCGCTACCGCCGAAGGCCAAATCAACATGCCGAAGCAGCAGGAACGGATGGCGCTGAACTACGTCAATCAGCCGCCAATGATCCCGCACAGCATCGACGGTTACCAGGTCAGCAAGAATACCAACCGTTGTCTGCAATGCCACGGCGTTGAGCATTATCGTACCACCGGCGCGCCGCGCATCAGCCCGACGCACTTTATGGACAGCGACGGCAAGGTGCGCGGCAACGTCGCGCCACGTCGTTATTTCTGCCTGCAATGCCATGTTCCGCAAACCGATGCGGCACCGATTGTCGGTAACACCTTTGAGCCTATGCCGGGCTTCGGCAAGTAAGCGGGGAAACGATGGCTGAACAACACACAGAGAAAAAACCGGGGCCGATTCGCCGTTTGTGGCGCTGGTGGCGTCGTCCGAGCCGCTTGGCGCTCGGTACCTTACTGCTGCTGGGCTTTGTCGCCGGGATTATCTTCTGGGGCGGTTTCAACACCGGCATGGAAGCGGCAAATACCGAACAGTTTTGCATCAGCTGCCATGAAATGCGTGAAAACGTCTACGAGGAATATATGGAGACGGTGCACTACAACAATCGTAGCGGGGTGCGTGCCACCTGTCCTGATTGCCATGTACCGCACGAGTGGGGGCCTAAAATGCTGCGTAAGCTCAAGGCCAGCAAGGAGTTGTACGCCAAGGCGTTTGGTTTGATCGACACGCCGCAGAAGTTTGAAAACCACCGTCTGGCGATGGCCACCAACGAATGGGCGCGCATGAAGGCCAACGATTCGCAGGAATGTCGTAACTGTCATAACTTCGACTATATGGATTTCACCGCACAGAAAACCGTGGCGGCAAAAATGCATGACAAGGCGATTACCGAAGGCAAGACCTGCATTGACTGCCATAAAGGCATTGCCCACAAGCTGCCGGATATGCGCGACGTAGCCAACGGTTTCTGAATCCCATCGGCGTCTGATGATCCCGCCGTGCCGCCAGGCCGGCGGGTTTTTTATTGCAAATTGACTGCGGCTGCGTTTTGCTATTGAGCAACAGGTCAGATGCATCACGAAACGGAAAAGGGTCAATGTCTGCGAAAATCGAGAATGTGAACAAAGAGCTACTGTCCGACAACTGGTACGTGCTCAATAAATATACTTTTGATTTAGAACGTAAAAATGGTGGTTTTGTCCGTCAGATGCGCGAAGTCTATGACCGCGGCAACGGCGCTACCATCCTGCTGTACAACCGGGACAAGGGCACGGTGGTACTGACCAACCAATTCAGGATGCCAACCTACGTCAACGGCAACCAAAGCGGTATGCTGCTGGAGGCCTGTGCCGGGCTGCTGGACGGCGATGCGCCGGAACAGTGCGCACGTCGGGAAGCGATAGAAGAAACCGGCTTTCAGGTTGGCGAGGTGAAGAAGATATTTGAAGCCTATATGTCGCCGGGCGGCGTCACCGAGCTGATCCATTTCTTTATTGCCGAATATGACGATAGCCAACGCCATACCGGTGGCGGTGGGGTGGAAGACGAAGATATTGAAGTGGTGGAGTTGCCGTTTGACCAGGCGGTGGCGATGATTACCGATGGGCGCATCAAGGACGGCAAGACCATCATGCTGTTGCAGTATCTGCAGATCAATCGCCTATTGGCATAAAAAAACCCGGCACGTAGCCGGGTTTTCCATCACGCGGGGCGAGTCTGCTCGCCCGCCTGGCGGTTACTTCAACAACGCCCTGGCCTTCGCCACCACGTTGTCGACGGTGAAACCGAACGTCTTGAACAGCTGCTCGGCCGGTGCCGATTCGCCGAAGCTGGTCATGCCCACCACCGCGCCGTTCAGCCCGACGTATTTGTACCAGTAATCGGCAATGCC